>NZ_VSEY01000060.1 GCF_008086045.1 Nonomuraea sp. PA05
CCTGTACGAGGAGTCGCGTGGCCGCGAGACGTGGTTGCAGGCCTCGTCCGAGGTGACCACGAGCCTGCTGTCCGGCGCGGACCCGCGCGAGGTGCTGTCGGTGGTGGCCGCCCGCGCCCGCGAGATGAGCGACGCCGACCTGGTCCAGCTGCTGCTGCCCGACGCGAGCGGGCGGGCGCTGGTGGTGGAGGTGGCCGAGGGCGAGGACGCGGAGAGCATGCTGGGCACCACGCTCGACCTGGCGACCACCCTCGCCGGCGAGGTGTTCACCCATGCGGAGTCGCGGTCCAACCCCGACATGAAGAGCGCCCCCTACCCGGGCTCGCCCCTGCGGCGCCTCGGCTACGGCCCGGGGCTGTTCGTGCCGCTGGGCAACGCGCCGGCCGTGCGCGGGGTGCTGGCGCTGGCCAAACGCAGCGGACGGCTGCCGTTCAGCGGCGCGCACCAGCAGATGCTCCAGGCTTTCGCCGGTCAGGCGGCCATCGCGCTGGAGCTGGCCGAGGCCCGGCGCGACGCCGAACGCCTCGGCCTCCTGGAGGACCGCGACCGGATCGCCAGGGACCTGCACGACGTGGTCATCCAGCGGCTGTTCGCGACCGCCATGACGTTGATGAGCACGCTGCGTCTGGTGGAGCGGCCGGAGGCGGGCAAACGACTGCAACACGCCATCGACGAGCTGGACGGCACGATCAGGCAGATCCGCTCGTCCATCTTCGCCCTGCAAGGCTCGCACGACGACGCCCCGGCCAGCCTGCGCGGCCAGATCGTGGACCTGGTGGAGGGCGCGGGCAGCCACCTGGGGTTCATGCCGGGGCTGCGGATGGAGGGCCAGATCGACACCGTGGTGACCGAGCCCGCCGCCGAGCAGCTGGTGGCGGTGCTGCGGGAGGCGCTGTCCAACGTGGTCCGCCACTCCCACGCGACGCGCGCGGAGGTGTCCGTCGAGGTGTCGGGCGGCGAGCTCACCCTGGTCGTCACGGACGACGGCGTCGGCGTGGGAGAGGCAGGCCGCCGCAGCGGCCTGCGCAACATCGAGGAGCGGGCGGGACGGCTGGGCGGCACCACGGAGCTGGAGTCGCCAGAGGAGGGCGGGACGCGGCTGCGCTGGCAGATCCCCGTGTGAGCCCGTGTGAGCCCTGTGCGAGCTGCGTGTGAGCCGCGTGTGAGCCGCGTGTGAGCCCGCCTTTCAGATCGTCTTGTGCAGCCGGCGCGCCTCCTGAAGCACCCGGCTGGACCCCTTGCGCCCGGCCAGCTCCGCCAGCCCGGGAACCTCCCCTCGCGCTCCCGCCAGGACCGCGGCCCGCACCGCGACGCTCAGGAACTCGCCCAGCCCGGCGCACGCCCTGTCTCCCGTCTTGGGCAGGAGCGGCGGCAAGGCCGTCGCGAACGCCCGCCACACCTCGGCGTGCGCCCCATCGTCGACCAGGTCGGCCAGGGAGGCGGCGATGCGCTTGAGCGACAGGCCCCCGTCCTGGATCAGGTGCGCGATCGCCCAGCCGAAGTCGTCGGCCGGGAACTGGCCGCGTACCGCCAGGACGGCCAGCGCCTGCGCGGCGGCGGCGCGCTGGGCGGGACGGGGATGGCCGAGGAAGGCGGCGATGGCGAGCGCGGTCGCCCGGCCCACCGGGCCGTCGCCGTGGGCCAGGGTCACGAGGGCCTCCGCGCGGGCGCCGCTGCTCTCGCTGAGCCACGACAGGCACTGCACGAGGTACTTGGCCACGACCTCGCGATGGGACGGCATGATCGTCGGCCACCACGCGATCTCGTCCGGGTAGGAACAGCGCGCGTTGTCGAACCGTACCGAGCACAGCTCGCTCAGCCAGCCGGGCAGGCCGCCGGGCGCCGGACCGGGGCCGGCGCCGCAGGGCCGTCCCGGCTCGTTCCGCACCGCGGGGCCGGGCAGGGCGCCGTCGCGCAGCCAGACCGCCAGCCGCCGCCCGGCGTCGGTCGGCAGCTTCTCCGCCCGTACGATCAGGGCCTCGTCCACCTCGCGCGGCAACCGGAGCAGCGCCTGCCAGAAGTCGGCGTCGAGCGGCTCGGCGTCGCCCAGGCGTTCCATCCGGTCGAGCAGGGTCTCGGGATCGACGTGCCCGGTGGCGGCGGTCGGGGTGGCCAGCAGCACGGGGATCGTCTCCTCCCGCTCGAACAGGTGGATGATCTCCCGCAGCCGGCGCAGGACGATCGCCTGAGGCAACACCTCGCGCTGCTCGTAGGGCTCCTGGCGCTCGGCGATCGCCGCGGTCAGGCGGCGGCTGTAGTCGGGGTAGACCAGCGCCAGGACGCAGCGATGCAGCAGGTCGCGGGTGGTGCGGTCGTTGCTCGCGTAGGCGGCGCCCATGGGGTTGTCGGGGTGGCCGTAGAACCCGCGCCAGTGCGGCGCCAGCAGCGTCACGACGGCCTCGCGCTCCCGGTGGCTCAGCTCCACCAGACCGGCCATGATCCGCTCGTACTGGCCGGGCTCCTCCGGCCAGTACAACATGAGGAACTCGGCGGCAAGCTCCGCCGCCGACGCCAGGGGCTGGGCGAGCCGGGGCAGCGAGGGCGCGGTGAGCGCCGCGACGGCGAGCGGCTCCGGCGGCGCCACGTCCGCCAGCGGGCCGTAGGCGGTGGCCAGGCGTTCGCGGGCCTCCTCCGGCAGGCGGGCGGCCGCCTCGCGGACGGCGTCCCTGGCGGCCTCGTCCGCGTGCGGGGCCAGCTTGACCGCCAGCCGCACCGCGCGGTCGCGCAGCGCGGGCAGGTCCGCTTCGAGCACCTGCGCCAGCGCCGCCACCGCCGTTCCGCCTCTGGACGGGGGCGCCGCCGCGAGCCACCGCACGGCCGCCGTGACGTACTTCTTCTCCGGCCGGAACACCAGCGCGCCGATCGCCTCCGCGAACAGCTCGTCGTCCAGCGCCCCGGCGGCCTCGGCGCGGCGCAGCTCGTCCAGGGCGAGCTGCACGAACGGCGAGGCCCCTGACGGCAGCAGGCGCACGAAGTCCAGCACCGGGATCTCCGCCACCGAGGTCTCCAGGAGCCGCCACAACGTGACGAACGGCATGATCCCGGCCGCCTCGCCACCGGCCATGAACCGGCTCGCGCAACCGCCGACCAGCGCCTCACGCGGCACCCGCCCCGCCCCGGCCAGCGCCACCAGCTCGCCGATGATGCTCAGGCCCGTCCCGGACGCCAAGCCGCCCGAGTGGTCGCGCGCCAAGCCGCCCAAGTGGTCGGGCGCCGAGCCGTCCGGTCGGCCGCTCAGCCGGTCGGGCGCTGAGCCGTCCGGTCGGCCGCTCAGCCGGGTCGCCTCCCGCTGCTGCCGTCGGCTCTCCTCCTCGTCGGCGATCAGCGCGTCGGCCACGCCCTGGGCCGAGAACAGCCGGGGCAGCAGCCGATCGAGCAGCGGATCGTCACCGAGCACGGGCCGGCCCCCATCCAGCCGGTGCCGCGCCGCCATCCGCCACGCCCAGCAGGCCACGAACCCGTCGCTCTCCGGCGGCTCGACCCCGGTCTCGATCACCAGGGCGGCGGCCAGCTCCCATCCGGGCGCATCCCGCAACCGCATCCACTCCGGGCCCGCCGGCGGCCGCACCCGCCGCACGAGCCGCGCGGCCAGGTCGCGCCGCCACGCCTCCGGACGATGCCGCAGCACCGACATGACCAGCGCGGCATCGGCCGCCGGGTCGCGCACCTCGCGCAGCTCCCGCCTGCTCAACCAGGCGGCCACCTGCGCCGCCCCGCTCATGCACGCCGCTCCGGCGAGCCGGTAGCCGGTGGCCAGCCCGCCGAGCCGCTCCCTGATCTGCCACCGGGAGGCGCCGTCCAGCCGGGCGGTCAGGTGGCCGGGCACCTGCGCGGCCACGGTCCGCCGGTCGGCGTCGTCCAGGCCGGTCAGGTACTCGGCCAGGCCTGCCTCGTCGCGGGAGGTGATGCGGCCGAGGACCTCGTCCCACGGGTTCACGCGACCGCCACCTCGCTGTCGGAGCAGGTGGGGAGGGGGTGCGCGGGTAAAGAAACGATCATGGGCGGCAGCCTACCGGCGGGCACCGACGATTACGCGGGGCGATCGCCCGAGCGGGCAAACACTCCTTGGCGGGCTCTTCGTGCCGCCGTGACTCCCCGCCCCAAGCATTGCGGCGATCCTAAAGACGTCGGGCATATCCGAACATCGGGGGATTTCTGATGGTCACGCTCGCCGCCCTGCTCCTGGCAGGCACACTCGCCGCGACGAACCCCGCACCCTCTCCGGCCGCCGCCGCACGGCAATTCTCCTGCGGCACCTCCTCCGGAGGGCTGGGCATCGTCGCCACCAGCACCAAGGACCAGGCCGCCGCCTGCTCCACCGCCGCGCAGGTGGCGCACGGCTGGCACCAGCAGGTCGGCCCGGCCGACGGTCAGGTGCCCTTCACCGTCGCCGTGGGCGGGTCCGCCTGGGACTGCCAGGAGACCGTCGTGGACTTCGGCGAAGTGGACGGTCACGGGCAGTGCGTCAAGTCAGGCGATCCGAAGGAGACGATGAAGCTCTTCTCGTAAGGCTTCTGCGCCTCGTGCGCCTCGTGCGCCTCCTGCGCCTCCTGCGCCTCCTGGGCCTCGTGCGCCTCGCGAGGCCTCGCGGTCATGCGTGTCAGGCGGTGCTGGTCTCCGCGCCGCCGCCGCCCGTCTCGCGCAGGTCCGCGAGGCTCAGGCCGAGCGTCTCCAGCAGGTCCGTCAGCTCGTGCAACTGGTAGTAGCCCGGCAACCTGCCCACGGCCGCGCCACGCCGGGTCACCAGGTACCACACCTCGCCCGGCCGCACGTCAGGAGCGATCATGCGGACGAAGATCCAGTGCGGGTTGCCAGGGACGACGTCCACCGGCTGGATGCGCAGGCCGCCCGGAGCCTCGAAGTAGCGCGACACGGGTCATTCCGGCGGTGAGAAGCGCGGCTGACCGGCCAGCTTGATCTCGCGCAGGTCGTCGTCGGCCTGCTCGGTCGCGGTGTGGAGCTTGCGGACGGCCACGCGCAGCTCGTCGAGCGTCAGGCCGTCGTCGAGGGCGCCGAAGGCCTCCCTGACGGGCGTCAGCGCTGCCTCTATCGCCTCGTGCTGCTCATCCATGAGCCGACGTTACGTCACGACGCCCTCTTCGTCACCTGACGCACCCGGCTCGGCGAGGCTGATCGACCAGCCGTGCGGGGCGACGGCGCCGCGGAGTGCGCGTGAGGAGGCGTCGCAGTCCAGCACCACGGCCGCGGGATCGGCGGGCAGCTCGACGTCGTCGAGGTTGAGCGCGAGGTCGAGCGCGGCGCCGTCCGCTTCGAGCGTGATGACGTACTGCCGGTTGCGCAACACCCGGGCGCGGCTGCGGGCGCGGTGCAGCCACGGGTGGCGGCGGCGCAGCCCGAGAAGCCGCCGGTACAGGTCGAAAACCTCCGCGCCGGACGGCGGACGCGGCGCACCGGAGGGTGGGTGCGGGGTGCCGGAGGGTGGATGTGGCAGGTCGGTGGGTGGGTGCGGGGTGCCGGAGGGTGGATGTGGCAGGTCGGTGGGTGGGCGCGGGGGGAACTCGGGCCGGATGGCGTCGTCGCCGCCCATCCGCTCCTCCTTGACGGCGCGGAACCCGAACTCGTCGCCCGCGTAGACGGTGGGCGTGCCGCCGAGCACCGCGAGGAGGGCGACGGCGTGCGGCAGGTGACGGGGGTCGGTGATGCGGCTGGCGATGCGGGTGACGTCGTGGTTGCCGACGAAAATGGCGGGTGCGAAGGTGGCGAGCATGGCGTTGTGCCGCTGCAGCGCCCAGTCCAGCTCGAAGAAGTTCCCGTCCTCGATGCTCGACCAGACGGCCTTCCACAGCTCGTACTGGGTGACCGTGTCGGCGGAGCTCTCGGCGACGAACGCGGCGTAGTCGCCGTGGATGACCTCGGCCTCGAACCAGACGTCCGGATGGCTGCGCCGCACCTGCGCCAGGACGTCCGCCCAGAATCCGGTGGGAACGCTGTAGGCGGCGTCCAGACGCCACGCGTCGGCGCCCCGGTCGAGCCAGTGCCGCATGACCTTGACCACGTACGCCCGCACGGCCGGCTCGTCGTGGTCGAGCGTGACGAGCTGGTCGTGCCCCTCGAACGTGCCGAGCGCGACCCGCCCCCGCCCGTCCGGGACCTGGCGGAACCAGCGCGCCCCGTCGCCGCCGGGGCCCTGCCGCAGCGCGTCCTGGACGAGTGGGTGGTGGCGGCCGAGGTGGTTGAAGACGCCGTCGAGCTGGAGCCGCAGCCCCCGCTCCTTGGCCGCGTCGGCGAGCCGGTCGAAGTCGGAGTCGTCGCCGAGGCGCGGGTCGATGGCGAAGTGGTCGAGGGTGTCGTACCCGTGGCTGCTGGAGGCGAAGATCGGGCCGAGCGCGACGCCCGACGCGCCGAGCGTCACGGCGTGGTCCAGCCAGTCGATCACCCGCAGCAGCCGGTGCTCGCCGGGGCGGGCGGGGCCTTCCGGCGGCTCGGGGAAGGCGCCGACGAAGCCCAGCGGGTAGATCCGCCACCAGATCGTGTGCCCGGCCCAACGCGGCTCAGGCGTCACCGGCCACTCCACTCCGGCTCGGCGCGTTTCAGGCGTCACCGGCTGCTCCACTCCGGCTCGGCGCGTTTCAGGCGTCACCGGCCGCTCCGATCCGGTCGAGGAGCGGGGCGGTGCCGGAGAGGAGGCGCAGCTCGTCCGGGCTGAAGTCGTGGAGGGCGGCGGCCAGCCAGCGGTCGCGCAGCGCCATGTCGTGCTCGAACGCGGCCCGTCCCGCCGCGGTGAGCCGCAGGAGGCTGCGGCGGCCGTCGTCCGGGTCGGCGATCCGCTCGATCAGGCCGTCCCTGGCTAGTTCGGCGAAGACGCGGGTAAGGGACTGCGGGTGCTGGCGGGCGTCCCGGCTGATCCTGGACGGGGTGCTGTCGCCTTCGCGGGAGAGGTGGCTGAGCACCGCGATCTTGTTGTTGCTGAGCGCCGACCGGTCGCGGTCCACGCGCAGGCGGCGGGCGAGCCGCAGCACCGCGGCGCGCAGCCGCGGCGCGACCGCCTCCGCAGTGGGTCCCTGGTCCATACTTATTACGCTATCACTTACTAAATGGCGGAAATCCAGGTGCGGCGGGTCCGTGTCCCGGGGGACGATGGCCGCGCCTGGCTGCGGCAGCCGGCACCCCCTGGGGGAGGAGCGTGCCATGAGCGCCAACGGATCCGCAGGCCCGGAGGTCCGGGTGAGCTCGGGAAGACTGCGCGGGCGGACGGAGGACGGCGTGGCCGTCTTCCGCGGAGTGCCGTTCGCCCGCCCGCCGGTGGGCGCGCTGCGGCTGGCCGCGCCGGCGCCGGCCGAGCCGTGGGACGGGGTGCGCGAGGCCGCCGCGTTCGGCCCGCCGCCGCCCCAGTCCAGGCTGCTGGGCGCCGCCGCCCCGGACGACGACGACGGCGACTGGCTGACCGTCAACGTGTGGTCCCCCGACCCGGGCGCGGCGCGGCTGCCGGTGATGGTGTGGATCCAGGGCGGCGGCTACATGTACGGACGCTCCGGAGACCCGCTCTTCGACGGCCGCGTCCTCGCCCGGGACGGCGTCGTTGTCGTCACCTTCAACTACCGCGTCTCCGCCGAAGGCTTCGGGCACTTCCACGGGGCGCCGGCCAATCGCGGGCTGCTGGACCAGGTGGCCGCCCTGCGCTGGGTGCGCGACAACATCGCGGCCTTCGGCGGCGACCCGGACCGGGTCACCGTCTTCGGCGAGTCCGCGGGCGCGGGCAGCATCGCGGCGCTGATGGCGATGCCCGCGGCGGCGGGGCTGTTCCGCGGGGCGATCGCGCAGAGCGTGCCAGGGCTGTTCTTCTCCGCCGGCCTGGCCGCCGGGATAGGCGCCGCCGTGGCCGCCGAGCTGGGGCTGCCCCCGGTCGCGGGCGACCTGGCGGGACTGTCGCCCGAGCTGCTGCTCGACGCCGGGGACACGGTGGCGGACAAGATGGCCGGCCGTCCTGAGTGGGGACGGGCCGCGTACGTGCAGACGCCGTTCGCGCCGGTCGTGGACGGCGAGGTGTTGCCCGCGACCCCGTGGCAGGCGCTGTCCGGCGGGGCCGCGCGTGACGTGAACCTGGTCGTGGGGCACACCCGCGACGAGTACCGGCTGTTCATGGCCATCAAGGGAGAGCTCGGCCAGATCACCGCCGAACAGGCGGCCACCGCGCTGCGCGAGCTGGCCCCCGACCCGGACGCCTACCGGGCCGCCCACCCCGGGGTGGGGGAGGAGGGGCTGTACGAACTGGTCCACTCCGACTGGATGTTCCGGATGCCTTCCGTCCGGCTGGCCGAGGCGCACGGCAGGGCCTACCTGTACGAGCTGACCTGGCCCGCCCCCGGCATGGGCGGCGAGCTCCTCGGCGCCTGCCACGGGCTGGGCCTGCCGCTGACGTTCGGCAACCTGACCGCCGGCGCGGCCGGGCTGCTCATCGGGCAGGAGCCGCCGCCGGGCGCCGCCGAGCTGTCGGCCCGGGTGCGCGCGGCGTGGACCTCCTTCGCCACCACCGGAGATCCCGGCTGGCCGGTGTACGAGCCGGGGCACGGGAGGGCCTGGATCATCGGGGACGAGCCCGCCACGGCGGCGTACCCGGAGGAGGGCTCCCGCCGGTTGTGGGCGAGGCACGCCTTCGAACCCCTCACTCTGGAGGTGCGCCCGCCTTCGGGAGGAGGGCTCAGGGGTTCCCGTTCTCCAGGATGAGCGGTTCGAGCCACCGCGACATGTCGCTCACGACCGGTGACGCTGATCCTGATGGGCTCGGCCACCACGCTGATCGGCGTGCTGCCGACGTACGAGTCGATCGGCTACGCCGCGCAAGGGCGGTGGCGGCACGTGGGTGCAGCAGGGCTCACCGGCCGGGTCCTGCACCGGCATCTCCGTCGCCTGCCAGCTCTGCGGCACGACCATCGGCGGCTCGACGCCGCTGGTGGCGCAGTGGCTGCTGATCCAGGGCGGCGGCAGCCACCGGAGCGTGGTGCTGCTGCTCACACTGGCGTGCGTCCTGGCGCTCGCCCGCCGCACGGCGCACGATGATCGTGAGAACGCCGCCACGCCGTCCGCAACCGATGAGGCAATCCGTGCAACTCGACGCCATCTTCACCAACGGCCGCTTCACCACCCTCGACCCGCACCGTCCCACGGCGCACACGATCGGCGTCTTCGCCGGCCGTGTCGCCGCGCTCGACGAGGAGGTCGCGCACTGCACCGCGCGGCAGGTCCACGACCTGGGCGGCGCCCCTGCCGTGCCGGGGTTCAACGACGCACACCAGCACCTCAGCATGCGCGGCAGGCGGCTCCTGGAGCTGGACCTGCGCGCCGAGGCCGCCCCCACCCTGGACGCCCTCTACGCGGCCGTCGCCGAGCGCGCCGCCGAGCTGGAGCCGGGCGCCTGGATCCACGGTGCCGGCTACGACCAGAACAAGCTGGGCGCCCACCCGGCCGCCGAGGCCCTGGACGCGGTCGCGGGTGGGCGGCCGGTCTGGCTCGAACACGTCTCCTGCCACATGGGCGTCGCCAGCACCGCCGCGTTCGAGCTGGCCGGCTACCCCGGCCGCCTCGGCGTGCCCGACCCGGACGGCGGCCACGTCGAACGCGACGCCGGCGGCCGGGCCACCGGGCTGCTCCAGGAACGCGCCCAGCCCCTCGTCACCGGCGTCTTCCGGCCCTCGCCCGTCGAGGAGATCGTCACCTGGATCGCCGCCGCCGGCGCCCTGGGGCTGTCGGAGGGCCTGACCAGCTTCACCGAGCCGGGCATCGCCGCCGTGAACGACATCGGGCACGGCCCGGTGGACCTGCACGCCTTCCAGGTGGCGGTCGAGCGCGGGCTGCTGAAGGTCAGGGCCACGGTCATGCCGTACCTGACCGTCCTGCACGACCTCGGCGTGTTCGAGCCCGGTAACACGTGGTTCGGGCTCGACCTGGGGCTGCGCAGCCGGTTCGGCGACGACCGGCTGAAGGTCGGCGCCACCAAGGTCGCCACCGACGGCTCCCTCATCGGGCGGTCCGCGCACATGTGCAGCGGCTACCACGACGAGCCGGACAACTCCGGCTTCCCCCTGTTCGACCCGGACGAGCTGCGGCACATGATCGTCGAGGCGCACCGCTGCGGTTGGCAGGTCGCCGCGCACGCCATCGGCGACGCCGCCATCGACCTCGCGCTCGACGCCTTCGCCGCCGCGCAGGCCGCCCATCCGCGCGATGACCCGCGCCATCGCGTCGAGCACTTCGCCGTCGCCAGTGACGCCCAGGTGGAGCGGCTGGCCGGGCTCGGGGCGGTCGCCGTCCCGCAGGGGCGGTTCCTGACGGAGATCGGTGACGGGATGATCGCGGCGCTCGGGCCCGAGCGGGCCGCGCGCTGCTACCGGATGCGGAGCCTGCTGGACGCCGGAGCGGTCATGCCGGGCAGCAGCGACGCGCCCGTGGCGCACGGGAGCCCGTTGCTGAACATCCACGACATGGTCAACCGGCGGACCGCCTCCGGCGCGCCGCTCGCTCCCGGTGAGGCGCTCACCGCCGAGCAGGCGTTGCGGGCCTACACGATCGGCTCCGCGTACGCCGAGCACGCCGAGGACCGCAAGGGGACCTTGGCGCGCGGCATGCTGGCCGACTTCGCCGTGCTGTCGGACGACCTGCTCGCGGTCGCGCCCGACCGCATCGCGAGCCTGTCGGTGGGGGCCACGGTCATCGGCGGCGAGGTCGTTTTCGACGGCGGCGCGCTCACCTGACCGGCGGGGACGCGCTGCGTGGCGACGGCGGCACGCTCACCTGACCGGCGGGGACGCGCTGCGTGGCGGCGGTGGCGCGCTGCCCGACCGGCGGTGGCGCGCTGCCTGGCCGATGCGCGGGCATCCCCGTTCAAAGGCGGGTGGCGGCCGTCACGAACATCGGCAGCGCCAGGAACAGCCGCCCGAGCCGCCCACGCTCCCGCTGCTCGGCGAGCCACCCTTCGGCCTGCGCGTCGCTGATCGCCCCGGCCGCCCGCGCCTTCCCCGCGAGGTCGGCCAGCACGGGCACCATCGTCGCGTCCGTGGACACCCAGGTGTGCACCTCGACGGTGACGTCCCCGAAGCCCGCGTCGAGAAGCAGGTTACGGCTTCGTCGCACGACACGCGGGCAGGCGACCAGGTCAGCCCGGGCGTGCACGATGGCCCGGGTCAGCGCGGCGTCGCCGGAGTCGATGACGATGGTGTCCCAGTCCTGCCCCGCCAGCACGATGCGTCCGCCGGGCGCGAGCACCCGCCGCGCCTCCGCGACCGCCCGCGCGGGGTCCTGCAGCACGTGAAACACCTTGTCGGCCCGGTAGCCGAGCAGCTCGCCGCCGGCGAAGGGCAGCGCGTCGGCGGTCGCCACCCGGAAGTCCGCGCCGGGCCAGCGTTCGCCCGCCACGCCGATCATCCGTTCGTCGGGGTCGATACCGAACGCCCGCACCCCCCGTTCGGCCATCTCCGCCGCCGCCCGCCCCGACCCGCACCCGACGTCCACCACCGCCGCCCCCGGCGTGAGGCCGAGCAGCTCGTAGGAACGCGCGCGCAGCTCGCCCGCTCCGGGCAGGTTGTCCGCGAGGTCGAGCAGGGCGATGAGGGCGTCCGTATCCGCGCTGGTACGGCCCGTTGTCTGGTTCTTGTCCACACCGGGGATGCTGCTCCTTCAAGTCGGCTTGAAGTCAAGCGCACTCTCGAACTGACCAATCGGACCCATTTGGTCAGAATGTCTCGTAGGCTGGCGGGTGAACCTAGAGAGGGAGTCGTCATGGCAGACACGCGCAGGGGCGGCAGGGCGCTGGTGGTCGGGCTGGGCATCGCGGGCATCGCCACCGCGCTGCGGCTGCGCCAGATCGGCTGGGAGCCGGTGCTGGTGGAGCGGGCGGCCGGCCGCCGCTCGAACGGGTACTTCATCATGTTGTTCGGCACCGGCGTCGCCAGCGCCAGGCGGCTGGGGGTGCTGGACGCGATCGGCGACCGCAGCAACAACGGCCTGACGTCGTACGAGGTCGACCGGGCCGGCCGCCGCCGTCCCGGCATGAGCCCCGCCAACCTGCCCGGCGCCCCCCGCCAGCTCCTGCGCGGCGACGTCGAGCGCGGGTTGTTCTCCGCGCTGCCGGACGACGTGGAGATCCGCTACTCCACGGTGCCCACCCACCTCGCCCAGGACGCCATCGGGGCCGAGGTGACCCTGCACGACAGCGCGGCGGGCACCAGCGTCACCGAGCGGTTCGACCTGGTGGTGGGCGCCGACGGGATGCGCTCCACGGTGCGCAGGCTGGCCTTCGGCCCGGAGGAGTTCCTGCACCCGCTGAACTACATGATCGGCGCCACCGTCCTGGACGGGCCGGTCGAGGGCTTCGCGCAGAACGAGGGGCTGGTGCTCGCCGAGCCCGGCCGCTCGGTGTGGACGTTCCCGTTCTCCGACCACGCGCCAGGACTGCTGTTCTCCTACCGGACGAGCGACATCGACGCCGAGTTCAGCCGCCCGCCGATCGAGTCCATCCGCGCCGCCTTCGGCCCGCAGCCTGCCGGGCCGCTCCTGGAGGAGCTGATGGTGCGCTTCGAACAGGCGCCGGAAGTGCTGTTCGACTCGGTGCACCAGGTCAGGATGCCGCGCTGGCACCGGGGCCGGGTCGTGCTCATGGGCGACGCCGCTTGGTGCCTCACCCTGTACTCCGGCATGGGCGCCTCCAGCGGCATCGCCGGCGGCGAACTGCTCGGCACCATGCTCCAGCGGCACGGCGCCGACCTGCCCGCCGCGCTGCGCGCCTGGGAGGCGCAGATGCGGCCGTTCATCGGCTACCAGCAGGACAACATCCTGTCCATGCGACGGCTGTTCACCCCGGACGACCGCAGGGAGCAGCTCCTGCGGACCGGGATGTTGCGCCTGATGCGCGCTCCGGGCATCGGCAAGGCGATGGGCAGGATCATGGCCAAGGACATGCGGGCCAAGAACGCCGACGTCGCCGCCGCCTGAGCAAGCCGCATCCTGAGTGCGCCGCCTTACGTCGCCTCACGTCGCAGCCTGACACCCGCAGCCCCCCACCGCGGTCGTCTCAGAGGCGGTTGGCCTCGCGGGCGGCGGCGCGGGCCTCGCGGGCCCGGCCGAGATGCCTGAGCTGCCTGGAGACCCACGTCAACGCGTCGCGGAAGCCTTCGCGATAGGCGTCCGGCTCGTGCACGTACAGCGGGCGGAGCACCTCGGCGGCCTCCTCCGCCGAGGTCAGCGCCTCGTCGTGGCGGCCCAGGTGGCCCAGGGCCACGCCGTGGTTGTAGAGGCTGCGGGCGAGCGCGGCGGGCGGGCCGGTGTCCCGGCGGTAGAGGCCGATCGCCTCCTCCAGCGAGGCCACGGCGTCGTCGAACCGTTGGAGGGCCAGTAGCGTCCAGCCGAGGTTGTTGAGCGAGGAGGCGAGCTGGAGGCGGCGGCGGTCGTCCGTTCGCGCCGCGATCCGGTGGAGGTCCGCCGAGCGCTGGAGGGGTTCGACGGCCTCGCCGTACTTGCCGAGCCGGGACAGGACCAGGGCGAGGTTGTGCAGCGCGGAGGCGGTCACCGCGTCGCCGGGCCCGCGCTGCGTCGGCTCGCCTTCTGCGGGGACGATGGCCTGCGCCGCGCCGATGGCTTCCCGGAACCGGGCGGCGGCGGCCTCCAGCCGCCCTTCCCGCATCAGCCGCAGGCCCTCCTCATTGAGCTCATCGGCGCGCGCCTCGGAGACATCGCGCTCGTCGGCCCGCGGCTCCGCGACGCGCTCCGGCGGGTCCGGCTGCGCCTCCGTGGCGCGGCTCGGCGGGTCCGGCTGCGCCTCCGTGCCGTGGTCCGGCGGGTCCGGCTGCGCCTCCGCGACGCGCTCCGACCGGTCCGGCTGCCCCTCGGAGACGCTGCGGAAGCCGGTCTCGGTCACGGTGTAGCCGCGCTCCCGCAGCAGGTCGTCCACGAAGGCGAGGTAGTCGGGCCCGGTCTCGCAGACGTGGCGGTAGTACTGAGCGGCCAGCTCCTCGTACGGCCGGGCGTCGTCGCCGCGCCCCATCTGGTGCAACTGGTGGATGAGCGCCACCAGCCCGGTCCAGTGATCGACGGCGTCCTCCGTGGTGCCCGTCTCGATGAGCGGCCGGCGCAGCTCCATCGCCTCCGTGAGCGCTTCGAGCGCCTCGGTGGCGCGGCCCGTGTCGCCCAGCTCGATGCCGAGGTGCTCCAGGGCGGAGGCGAGCTGGAGGCCGGAGCCGTGCCGGCGGGACAGGGCGACGGCCGCGCGGAGCGACAGGAGGGCCTCGTCGTGCTGGCCTGTCCCGGCGAGCTGGTTGCCGAGGTTGATCAGCGCGGAGGTGAGGCTCATGGTGGGCGGGTCGGGGGCGCGGGCGCTGAGCGCGCGCAGGACGTCCACGGCCTCCTCGGCGATCGGGACGGCGTCGGCCCTCCTGTCCGACAGGCCGAGGAGGAGGGCGTAGCGGTCCAGCGCCGTCCCCAGGCCCGGCAGGTGCGGGCCGGGATCGTCCGCGGCGAGCCGCCGGTACGCGTCCACCGCCTCCTCCGCCTGGGCGAGCTCCTGCGCCAGGAGCTCGGGAGGTTGAGGCACACGGCGACACTAACATCCCGCCCCCGCGAGACCCGACCAGGCCGGACTCGGCGAGGCGCGGCCAAGCCCGGGGCGCCCGTGGGCAGCGGTGGGGTCGTCCCGGCCCGGTGGCTGCTCGGCCGGGGTCCGTCGCGATGACCTCGGAGGCGAACAGCTCCATGGCGCCGAGCCTCCGGTCCTGGGCGGGGCCGGAGGGGTGGCGGAGAAGTCGCGCACCACCACACCGAAGCTCATGTCCGTGCCCGTCGGTGGAAGAAACGCGGGCGTGTGCCGCATCGTCGCACGGATCGGGCGGGCCGGACGGTGCGCACGCGCCGCCCGGCCCGTCTGCCGGGCCGGAGGCGCATGCGTCTCAGGGGGTTAGGAGATCGGGGGTCACGCGTAGAGGAAGTAGTAGCGGTAGCGGCCCTCCCACTCGCAGTGGAAGGAGTCCCACCAGCCCTGCGTGATGCCGTGGTTGCCGATCCGCTGGCACTCCGAGTAGTCCCTGAACACGCCGGCCAGCCGCTCGGCGTGCGCCGGCGTGGCGCCGATCGTCAGGGACACTCCGAGGGCCAAGACGGCCGAGACGAGAACAGCGCGTGCCTTTCGCATTCGTCCTCCTGCTGCTGGGGGGTTCATGACGCTGGACATTATCACTCACCCCGCGCCAGGAAGATTGTCATGGCCGTGTCGGTTCCCGCAAGCCATTCCGCGGTCCGAAAGTTTCACTCCCGCGTTTCCCGCGAGCCGCAATTTTTCCGGGGCGACTTTTGCGCCCGAAACGTACGTTTCATCCCCCTTTTCCGGTTGGCTTGGAACGCTACCAAGAAACCTTTGACCAGCCTCACTTACGTGTCATATCGTCTCCCCGCCATATCGATGTGAGCCGCGACGCTCAAGGCACGGGGGCCATGGCCAGCGGCGACCATCCGACCAACGGAGTCGCACCATGCAAGCTCGAATCCGCAAGGCACTGATCGTCGGCGTGGCGATGTCCATGCTGGCCGCCGTGGGGGTGTCGGCGGCCTTACCGCAGCCGGCGCACGCCGCGCAGGTGATCACCGACATCTCGTACGCGCCCGCACAACCGGCCGGCAGCAGGGGGCATCTGCTGGACCTGTACCTCCCGTCAACGGGCGTCACGCCCCGCCCGCTGCTGATCTGGCACAAGGGGTCCGCCTGGACGAGCGACGACGGCAAGGCCGCCGCGGACGAGATCGCGGCGGTCTTCGGCCCGCTGGGCTTCGCGGTGGCCGGCGTCAGCGTCCGCCCCAGCAGCCAGGCCATCTTCCCGGCCCAGGTGCACGACATCAAGGCCGCCATCCGCTGGCTGCGCGCGAACGCCGCCACCTACGGCCTCGACCCCAACCGCTTCGCGATGATGGGCGACTCCTCGGGCGGCTGGCTGACGGAGATGGCCACCCTGTCCGGCGGCGTCGCGTCGCTGGAGGGCACCATCGGCACCACCGGCGTCTCCAGCGCCGTGCAGGTCGGCCTGGCCTTCTTCTCCCCGACCGACTTCCTGCAGATGAACGCGCAGAACCTGCCGACCGGCGGGCTGGATCACAACTCGCCGGCCTCCCCTGAGTCGCTCCTGGTCGGCTGCCCGATCCAGACCTGCCCGGCCACCGTGGCGCAGGCCAACCCGATGACCTACGTGGACGGCAACGACCCGCCGCTGATGGTGCTGCACGGCCAGGCCGACTTCCTGGTGCCGCACGGGCAGAGCGTCCTGCTCTACAACCGGATCAAGGCCACGTGCGGTGACCTCACCTTCGTCTCGGTGCCCGGCGCGGACCACATGAGAGCCCAGGTCATGGACCCCGCCCACTTCGGCGCGGAGACCGTCTACACCACCACCGACTGCACCGAGACCGTCCGGACCGGCACGCTCAACCCCACCTGGGCCAACTTCGCGACCTTCCTGCGCAGCGGGCTCAAGATGGGCACCTCCTGCGAGGTCACCTACTCCACCGGCGCCTGGAACGGCGCCTTCAACGGCAGCCTGGTCATCAGGAACACCGGCACCACCCCCATCAGCGGCTGGGCCGCGACCTGGACCTGGTCGGGCAACCAGCAGATCACGGGCGCCTGGAACGCCACGGTCACCCAGACCGGCACCCAGGTGACCGCGCGCGACGCCGGCCACAACTCCTACATCGGCCCAGGCTCCAGCCAGAGCTTCGGCTTCTCGGCGACCGCCACCGGGTCGAACCCCATTCCCGCCCAGTTCCAAGTGAACAACCTGCCCTGCACGAGAGTGACCCTCTGACCCGGCGCGCCGGGCCGCCCTGAATGGCGGCGGCCTGGCGCCTTTCCCGATCGAATAATGTTCTACGAAAGCGGAAAGACGTATTTCCGGAATGCATGACGTTCCGTCGGGACCCGATCACCGAATGTCGCCGCCGCGATTTGTGCACGCACATATTGCCTCACTCGGCGAGCCGCCCCTATCCTTGCCCGTGACGGCTCGCCGGCTCATTTCACGTCCTTTTCCCCGACCGGCCGGGAGCCGCGCGATATCCCGCAGCCCGAAATAAATCGGATAAGCCGCCTGCCCACTGTCACAGAAGGCCGTTGTCCGCGTTCGGCGATGAGTTAAGGGGACGTGTGCGTACATCCAACATGTTCGTCAGGAGCCTCGGCGTCCATGTGCCCGAGAGCGTGAGCGTCGAACAGGCGGTCCGCGAAGGCTGGTACCCGGCGGCGGAGGCCGAGCGGTTCCAGCAGATCGGCGCCGCCGTGGCGGGCGACATGCCCGCGCCGGAGATGGCGCGGCTGGCGGTCCTGGACGCCTACGGACGCTGGGGCGAGTCCTCCCCGCGCGACCTCGACCTCCTGCTCTACCCATCGGTCTGGCACCAGGGCCCGAACGGCTGGCAGCCCCAGCACTACCTGCAGATGCACCTGCTCGGCGGGAACGTGCCGGCGTTCGAGATCCGCAGCGGCTGCGTCGGCATGATCAGCTCGCTCGAACTGGCCGCCAGCTACCTGCGCGCCGACGACAGCAGGCAGACCGCCATGGTGGTCTCCTCCGACAACCACGGCACCCCGCTGGTGGACCGCTGGCGGATGACGCCGGGAGCGCTGATCGGCGACGCGGCAGCCGCGCTCGTCCTCGGCAAGGAGTACGGCATGGCCGAGCTCCTCTCGGTGAACGCCACGGTGATCCCCGAGGCGGACGCGGTCAACGACGGCGCCTACCCCCTGTTCCCCCCGGACGCCACCGTCGGTGTCGGCCTGAGCTTCGGCGACCGGCACGAGGAGTTCCGCCAGCGGCTGCTCAAGGCCCAGGGCACCGGCATCCACCTGACGATCCAGAAGACGATGATGCAGCAGGTCGAACAGACCCTGGACGAGGCCGGGATCGGGCTCGCCGACATCACCCGGGTGGCCTTCCCGCACGGCCGCCGCGAGGACCTCGACGGGCAGATGTCCTGGCTCGGCATCGAGGAGGACCAGACCACCTGGGACTACGGGCGGCGCGTCGGCCACTGCGGCGCGGTGGACCAGTTCATCGCCTTCGAGCACCTGCTCGCCACCGGCGGGCTCGTCGCCGGCGACCACCTGCTCATGGTCGGGTTCGGCTCCGGCACGTCCGTCGCCGCGGCGGCGTTCAAGATCCTCTCGCCCACCCCCGTGACGAAGGGGGTGCACCAGTGAGCGACCTCACGCGGCGGCTGGTCGTCTTCATCCAGGACAACCTCGTCCTCGACGGCGACGACATCCAGGTGGACGAGACGACCCCGCTCCTGGTGTCCGGCCTGCTGGACTCCCTGCGGACCGCGCGGCTGCTGAACTTCCTGCGCAAGGACCTCGGCGTCGCGATCCCCGCCGCCAAGCTCGACCCCGACAACTTCAAGGACGTCGTGACCATCGTGGCGATGGTCCGAGAGCTCGAATCCGTCTAGCCGGGGCGAGGGCAGAAGTCATGCGGTACGCGGACACGTACATCAGCGGTGTGGGAGCCTACCTCCCGCGCACCGTCGTCAGCGTCGAGAAGGCCGTCGCCAAGGGCTGGTACCCGGCGGCGGAGGCCGAGCTGCACAACCTGGCCGGGGCGGTGGTGGCCGGCGACGTACCGGCCCCCGAGATGGGCCTGCACGCCGCGCAGAGCGCGCTCAAGCGAGCGGGGCGCGCGCCCGGCGACATCGACCTTCTCCTGTACGCCTCCACCTGGCACCAAGGCCCCGACGGCTGGCCCCCGCACTCCTACCTGCAACGGCACCTCGTCGGCGGCGACGTCCTGGCCACCGAGATCCGGCAGGGCTGCAACGGCATGTTCATCGCCATGGAGCTGGCGGCCGGCTACCTGGACGCCGCCCCGAGCCGGCAGGCCGCCCTGCTGGTCGCCGCCGACAACTACGGCACCCCGCTGATGGACCGGTGGCGGATGGGCCCCGGCTACGTCGGCGGCGACGCCGCCAGCGCGCTCGTGCTCACCAAGGAGCCGGGCTTCGCGCGCCTGACGTCCGTCTGCACCACGACGGTGGCCGAGGCCGAGGAGCTGCACCGGGGCAGCGAGCCGCTGTTCCCGCCCGGCGTCACGGTCGGGCGGCGGATGAGCTTCGCGGCCCGCAACGAGCAGTTCCGGCAGCAGGTCATGCCCAGGGGCGAGGCCACCGCGGCGCTGTTCAACATCCAGCGGGCGCTCATGGAGATCGTCGAGCGGGTGCTGGACGAGAGCGGCATCGCGGCGGGCGACCTCACCCGGGTGGCGTTCATGAACTACTCGGAGGAGATCGTCGAGCAGCGCTGCATGGCCCTGCTCGACCTGCCCATGTCCCGCTCGACCTGGCACTACGGCCGCACCATCGGCCACTGCGGCGCCAGCGACCAGGTGCTCTCCCTCGACCGCCTGCTCGCCGCCGGGGAGCTGGGCCCGGGCGACCACCTGCTGATGCTCGGCACCGGGCCGGGCGTGACCGTCTCCGGCGCCGTCATCAAGATTCTCGACACTCCTCGTTGGGCCTGAACCGAAGGGAACGAACGCTGATGGCCGACAGCCCGCGCGCAGCCCAGGCGGAACCGGTGGCGGTGGTCGGGATCGGATGCCGGCTGCCCGGCGACGTCCACTCGCCGGACGAGTTCTGGGACCTGCTGTGCGCAGGCCGGAACATCACCCGGCCGCTGCCCGCCGACCGCTGGCGCCACTACGAGAACCGCAGCCCGGAGGACGCCGCCGCGCTGCGCGACGCCGTCCGCGAGGGCAGCTTCCTGGACGACATCGAGGGCTTCGACGCGGAGTTCTTCGGCGTGTCGCCGCGCGAGGCCGAGCTGATGGACCCGCAGCAGCGCGTTCTCATGGAGACCGCGTGGGAGGCGCTGGAGCACGCGGGCCTGCCGCCGCACGAGCTGGCCGGCACCGACGCCGGGGTGTTCGTCGGGGTGTGCACCGCCGACTACGGCAGCCGCCTGCTGGAGGACCTGCCCCAGGTCGAGGCGTGGACCGGGATCGGCGCCGCGACCTGCGCCGTGGCCAACCGCATCTCCTACTCCCTGGACCTGCGCGGGCCCAGCATGGCGATCGACACCGCCTGCTCGGCGTCGCTGGTCGCGCTGCACCTGGCCGCGCAGAGCCTGCGGCTGGGCGAGAGCGACGTCGCCCTCGCCGGCGGCGTCAACCTGCTGGTCACCCCCGGCCAGACGCTCACGCTCGGCATCGCGGGAGCGCTGGCCCCCGACGGGCGGTCCAAGTCGTTCGACGCGTCGGCCGACGGCTACGGGCGCGGCGAGGGCTGCGGCGTGGTCGTGCTCAAGCGGCTGTCCGACGCGCGGCGCGACGGCGACCGGATCCTCGCACTCGTCGTCGGCAGCGCCGTCAACCAGGACGGGCACACCAACGGCATCATGGCGCCGTGCGGCCAGGCCCAGGAACACGTGATGGCCCGCGCCTGCCGGCAGGCGGGCATCGCGCCGTCCACCGTCGACTACGTCGAGGCGCACGGCACCGGCACCCGGCTGGGCGACCCGCTCGAAGCGGGCGCGCTGTCCGCCGTGTACGGTGCGGGGCGGCCCCCCGGCGACCCGTGCCTCGTCGGCTCGGTCAAGTCCAACATCGGCCACCTGGAGGGCGCCGCCGGCATCGCCGGCGTCATCAAGGCGGTGCTCGCCCTGCACCGCGGCGAGATCCCGCCGAGCGTGCTGACCACGCTCAACCCGGCCATCCCGTGGGACGCCTCGGGCCTGCGCGTGGTGACGGGCCGCACGCCCTGGCCGCGCCGCGACCACCCGTGCCGGGCGGGCGTCTCCAGCTTCGGGTACGGCGGCACCGTCGCGCACATCGTCCTCGAACAGGCCCCCGCCGCCGCGCAGACCCCGGCGAGCGAGCCGGCGGGGGAGCGGCTTTTCCCCCTGTCCGCCACCTCGGAGAAGGCGCTGCGGCAGTACGCGGGCACCCTGGCCGACCGCCTCGGCGCGCTCGACCTGGCCTCGGTGGGTCACACGCTGGCCCTGCGGCGCACCCACCTGACCCGCCGCGCCGTCGTGATCGGGTCGGATGCCGGCGAGGTGGCGGCCGGCCTGCGCAGGCTCGCCGACGACGTGCCCGCCGAGACCGTACTCACCGGGGACGTGCTGCCCGACCTCGGCCCGGGGCCGGTGTGGGTGTTCGGCGGGCAGGGCTGCCAGTGGCGCGGGATGGGCCGCGAGCTGATGGCCGTGCCGGAGTTCGCGTCCCTGCTCGACGAGCTGGAGCCGATCTTCGCCGAGGAGATCGGCTTCTCGCCCCGCCAGGTGCTGGCCGACGGCGACCTCGACACGATCGACCGCGTCCAGACCATGATCTTCGTGATGCAGCTCGGCCTCGCCAGGCTCTGGAACGCTGCCGGGGTGAGCCTGAAGGCCGTCATCGGGCACTCCGTCGGCGAGATCGCGGCGGCGGTGACGGCCGGCGCGATGACCGTCGCCGACGGCGCCCGCCTCATCTGCCGCCGCTCCCGGCTGCTGCGCCAGGCCGAGGGCAAGGGCGCCATGGTGATGGTGGACCTGCCGTTCGAGGAGGCCGCGGAGCGGCTGGCCGGCCGTGCCGACCTGGTGGCGGCGATCTGGTCGGCGCCCGGCTCCACCGTGCTGTCCGGCGACGTCGCCGCGGTCGAGGAGGTGGTCAGCGAGTGGCCCGCGGAGGGCATCGTGGTGCGGCGGGTGGCCTCGGACGTCGCCTTCCACAGCCCCCAGATGGGGCCGCTGGCCGTCGAGCTGGCCGGCGCCACCGCCGACCTCGCGTTCGGCGCGCCCCGCATCCCCATGTACTCGACCGCGCTGCCCGACCCCCGCGCGACGCCCGTCCTGGACGGCGCGTACTGGGCGGCCAACCTGCGCGACCCGGTGCGCCTCGCCGCCGCCACGACGGCCGCCGCCCAGGACGGCCACCGCGTGTTCCTGGAGATCTCCCCGCACCCCGTGGTCGCGCACTCCCTCGCCGAGACCCTCTCGGAGCACGGGTACGAGGACGTGTTCGTCGGCACGTCCCTGCGCAGGAACCAGCCGGAGCACTCATCCTTCCTCGTCGCAGTGGGCACCGCGCACTGCCACGGCGTCGAGGTCGACTGGCGCCGGCTCCACCCGTCCGGCGGCCTGGCCGACCTGCCGCCGTACGCCTGGCAGCACCGCCGCCACTGGCGGGACGGCTCAGGCGAGGACGGCAACCGCGGCCACGACGTGCACTCCCACACCCTGCTCGGCGCTAGGACCAGCCTCGCCGGCAGCCAGGCCAGGATGTGGCGGACCAGCCTCCAGGACGCCAACCGGCCCTACCCGGGCAGCCACGCCCTCAACGGCGTCGAGATCGTGCCCGCCGCCGTGCTGGTCAACACGTTCCTGCACGCGGCCGAGGACGTCATGCTGACCGGCGTGGAGATGACGCATCCCCTGATGACCGCGCAACGCCGCCAGATCCAGGTGGTGCACGAACCCCCGGCGGTCCGGATCGCCGCCCGCACCCCCGGCGCCGCCGGCGAGCCGGAACCCGCCTGGCTCGTGCACGCCACCGCGGACCTGGCCGCCCCCGGCCGGCCGGCGCTCGACACGCTGCCGGACGACGACGCGCTCACCCTCATCGACCCCGGCTTCGTGCTCAAGCGGCTGGCCGGCGTCGGCGTGCCCTCGACGGGCTTCGACTGGACGATCGAGACGCTGCTGAGCGGCGACGGCGCGCTGCGGGCCACCGTGCGCACGCCGGACGCGCGCGGCTGGGCGCCGGCGCTGGATGCGGCGATGTCCGTCGCGCCCTGCGCCTTCCCCGGCGACCAGGTGCTGCGCATGGTCGTGCACATCGACGAGGTGCTGCTGACCGGCACACCGCCCGCGACCGTGATCATCGACGCGGCCGTGGACCCGGCCGCCGACGACACCGTACGCGTGCTGCTCGCCGACCCGCACGGCCGGGTGCTGGGCCACCTCACCGGCCTGCGCTACCCGGTGATCGACGCGCCCACCCCTGTGGGGGAGGACCTGCACGAGCCCGCCGAGTCGTTCGCCGGGCTGTCACCCGAGGCCCTGCACGAGCGCGTCCTGCCCGACGTCCGCGCGGAGACGGCAGCCGTGATGGGGCTGGCGCCCGAGGACCTGGCGATCCGGCGGCCCCTCGTCGAGCAGGGGCTGGACTCGGTGATGACCGTCATGGTGCGGCGGCGGCTGGAGAAGCGCTTCGGGTGCCGGCTGCCCGCGACCCTGCTGTGGCAGCAGCCCACCATCTCCGCCATCGCCGCCTACCTGGTGGAACTGCTGGCGGCGGCGCGGCCACGGGCGGCGGAGGCGGCGGCCGACAGCGTGCCCGTGGTCGGCGGATGAGCGTCCCTCAGGCCGCCGGGTACGTCGTCCTCGAAGCCCACCCGCCGGATTGAGGGATATACAGCCGGTGACCGCCCGACTAGCCTGTGTCCGTGCGGATGCGGCGTGCGGATGCGGCGTACGGAGGCGGCATGACGGGGCAGTCGCGGATCGGGCTCGCGGAGACCCTCGGCCAATTACGGGCGGAGCTGGCCGAAGCGCAGGCGGGGGGCGCGGACGAGCGCCTGCGCTTCGAGATCGCCGAAGCCGAGGTGGAGTTCCAGGTGGCGGTGTCGCGTGAGGCGACACCCGGCGGGAAGATCAAGTTCGAGGTGGTCGCCGTCGGCGGGGTGGAGTTGGGCGCGGACGGGAAGCTCTCGAAGGAGACGACCCACCGGATCACCCTGAAGCTCGCCGTCAAGGACGGCGCGACCGGCCGCAACGCGGAGGTGACGGACGAGACCGCCCGCCGCTGGGGCGGCTGATGGACCGGGCCTGCCTCGCCGACGTCCGCGCGGGCACGCTCGACGAGGTCGTACGCTCCGGCTCCGGCTACCGGATCGGCCCGAGCCTCATCCTGACCGCGCGGCACAACGTCGTGGCCGACGGCGTCGCGCTGCCGAGGATCGTGGTGCTGCTCGGCCATCCGAGGGACCGGCCGCCCACCCGCCATGACGCGACCCTGCTGGACTGGCACGCCCCGGACGGCGCGGACGTGGCGCTGCTGCGCATCGACGCTCCCGTGTCGCCGGCCGCTCCGGCGCGCTGGGGCCGGATGACCGGCTCCGACCCGGTCGGCTACACCGGCTGGGGATTTCCGCGGTTCGCCGGGTA
This sequence comes from Nonomuraea sp. PA05, assembly GCF_008086045.1. Taxonomy (GTDB): domain Bacteria; phylum Actinomycetota; class Actinomycetes; order Streptosporangiales; family Streptosporangiaceae; genus Nonomuraea; species Nonomuraea monospora. Next base: position 24,125 of record NZ_VSEY01000060.1, read on the forward strand.
CGGCACCGGCGACCGTCAGGTGGAGCAACTCTCCGGCATGATCAACCCCGACTCGATCGGGGCCGGCGGCGGCCTGCCCGTCGATCAGCACGCCTTCCCCGACACCGGCGGGCACCCGTGGAGCGGGGTGTCCGGGGCCGCGGTGTTCGGCGCGTCCGCCGGGCTGCTCATCGGCGTGATCGTCTACGACGACACCGCGTTCGCCAACCGCCGCCTGCACATGATCCCCGTGACGGCGTTCCTGCACGACCAGGACTTCGGGCGGCTGATCGAGGACGACACCGGCCTGCGCCCCGAGATCGAGCCGGTCGAGCTGCACGACCTGTTACGGGGCCGGCCGATCGAGCCCCGCGCCGGAACCCCCGGCTCGCTGCTCGCCGCCGGCCAGGAGACGGTGCCGTTCCACGGCCGCGGGGAACTGCTCGACGAGCTGGCCCGCTGGCGGGACGACGACCGGCCGTTCTCCATCAAACTGATCACCGGCGAGGGCGGGCAGGGCAAGACCAGGCTCGCCGGAGAGCTGCTCCGCCGCACCCCCGAGCACTGGATCACCGGCTTTCTCGGCTCCGCCGACGACGACGCGGCACGCGTGCTGACCCGCGGCAACCATCCGGCCCTCATCGTGGCCGACTACGCCGAGGCCACCTCGCACCGCGTCGCCGCGCTGCTCGGCACGCTGCTCCACACCCCGCCCAGGCGGAACGTCCGCCTCCTGCTGCTGGCCCGCACCGAGGGCGCCTGGTGGGACAACCTGCGCGCCCGGCTCGAACGCGAGGCGCCGCACGCGCTGACGCCCGCCGTGCGGCTGACACCCCTGGCCGGGAACCGGGAGGAGCGGCAGGCCGAGTACGAGCGGGCGGTGGAGGTCTTCGCGGCCAGGCTCCTGCGCCTGCCCGGCCTGCCGCAGGCCGACTGGCCGGCCCTGGCCGGCCAGGTGCGCGCCGCCCCGCCGCCCGACCTGGACGCGGAGGCGTTCGGCAACGCCCTCACCGTGCACATGGCGGCGATGAACGCCCTGCTCCGCGCGTCCGGAGGGCAGGAACCCGCCGCCGACCCCGAGCACGAGCTGGCCCATCACGAGCGCGCCTACCTCTACCGGCTCGCCGCCCGGCGCAACCTGCTGCGGCCGGGGATCCTGTCCACCCGGCTCGACGACGACGAGCGCAGGGCCGAGTCGCTGCGCGCGCTGGACCGGGCCGTCGCCGGGCTCATCCTGATCGGCCAGTCCGGCTGCGACCCCGGCCGGGCGTCGTCCGTCGCCGCGCTGGCGAGCGAGCCGTACGCGGAGGAGGTGGTGCGCTGGCTGGCCGCCCTCTACCCGCCTTCCGAGCAGGACCGCGGCGAGGGCCTGGTGCTCGGGCCGCTCCTGCCCGACCGCCTGGCCGAACGGCTGCTCGGCCAGATCCTGGCCGAGTCCGAGGACACGCTGCTCACCAGGATCGCCGCACTCGCCCGGGACGGCGACGGCGCGGGGGACGTCCTGCACGTGCTCGCCCGCACCGCCGAACGCCCGCTCTTCCTCGCGGCGACCGACGCCCGCATCCAGCGACTGATCGCGGAGGTGCCCGCGCCCTACGCCGAGGAGGCACAGCTCGTAGCGCTGTACGTCGACCGGCCCGACCCGCTGCTCGAAGGGCTGGCCAGGCTCGGCGCGCAGGACCCCGCCGAGCTGAAGCGCCGCCTGTGGGCGGTCGCCGGCGTCTTCCCGACGGGCGCGGTGAGCACGCTGTGGGGCGGCCTCTACCTCGCGGAGCTGCAGAGCCTGCTCTTCACCGAGCTGGCCGAGGCGGACCGCGACACCTACCTCCCCGACATGGCGCGCTCGCTCATCAACCACGGCTCACGGCTCGCCGACACCGGCCAGTTCGCGCAGGCGCTCGCCGTCAGCGAGCAGGCCGTCCGGCACTGCCGCGAGCTGGTGGCGCGGGACCGCGCCGCCCACCTGCACGACCTGAGCACCGCGCTCGGCAACCACGCCAGCCACCTGTCGAACAACGGCCGCAGGGCCGAGCCGCTCACGGTCAGCGAGGAGGCGGTTCGCCTGCGCCGGGAGCTGGCCGCCGGCGGTCAGGACGCCAACGTGTTCGACCTGACGTTCGCGCTGAACAACCACACGGCCTATCTCGCCGAGCTCGGCCGCTTCGCCGAAGCGCTGCCCGCGGCCGAGGAGGCGCTCCGGCTGCGGCGCGAGCTGGCCGAGCGCGACGCCGACCGCTACCTGCCCGAGCTGGCCGCACTGCTCAGCGACTACTCGATCACCTTGACCGGCATCGGCCGCACCGACGAGGCCTGCTCCGCGAGCGCCGAGTCCATCCGGATGCACCGCGAGCTGGTTCCCGCCGACGCGGACGTCTACCTGTCCGGCCTGGCCAGGGCGCTGAACCGGCACGCGATGGCCCTCATCAGGGCCGGCCGGCCCGGCGAGGCCTTCGCCGGCCTCGACGAGGCCATCGGCCACCTGCGCCACCTGACCGAGCTCAACCGGACCGTCTTCCTCGACGAGCTGGCCGTGGCACTGAGCAACCACGCCATCTGCCTGGCGGAGACCGGCCGCCCGCACGAGGCCGTGACCGCGATCGAGGAGGTCGTCCTCCTGTTCCGCGAGCTGGTCGAGTACCACCGGGAGAGCTACCTGCACCGCCTGGCGGGGGCGTTGATGACGCGGGCCGAGTCGCTGGTGGCGGCCGGACGGGCGGCGGAGGCGCTGCCCGCCGGGCGGGAGGCCGTCGGCCACTACCGTGAGCTGGCCGCCGCCGACAGGGACGGGTTCCTCGCCGACCTGGCCGCCTCCCTGGACACGCAGGCCAGGAACGAGGCCAGGGCCGGACGCCTCGAGGAGGCGGCGGCCTGCGCCGGCGAGGCGATCCGCCTGTTCGAGGAGCTCGCAGGGACGGACCCCGGCGCCTTCCTCGACGATCTCGGCCAGGCGCTCGCCTTCTCCCTGCACGACCTGACCGGCGTGGCCGGGCCGAAGGAGCGGATCTCGATCAGCGAGAGGCTCGTCCGGGTCCGCAGGCAGCAGGCCGGGCACGACCGCGAGACCTACCTGCCGGACCTCGCCGTCGCCCTCGGCAACCACACGGTCGCCCTCGCCGCCGACGGGCGGTACGCCGAGGCCGTGGCGGACGGGGAGGAGGAGGTCAGGCTCTGGCAGGAGCTCGTGGAACGGGATCGGGACGCCAACCTGTACGACCTGGCCCTCACCTACGGCAACCTGTCCGTCGGCTACTCCAAGATCGGCCGGGCCGCCGACGCCGTCGCCGCAGCCGAGCAGGCCGTCCTGCTCCATCGCGAACGGGCCGTGCCGGAGGAGCTGTCCACGGCCCTGCTCAAGCTCGCCAGCCGCCTGACCGAGGCAGGCCGCCACGAAGACGCCATCGACCGGCTGCGGGAGCTGGCCGAGCTCGACCGCGCCGCCAACCTGCCTTATCTGGCCCGCGGGCTGACCGACCACGCGACCCGTCTCGCGGACGCCGGGCGTCCCGCCGACGCCCTGGCCGTGAGCGAGGAGGCGGTGCGGCTCTGCCGCGAGCTGCCGGGTCCCGCCGATCCGGCCGTCGCGGCGGACGACCACGGCAACCGGCTCGCCGACCTGGCCGTCGCGGCGGACGACCACGGCAACCGGCTCGCCGACCTGGCCGTCGCGGTGAACAACCACGGCAACCGGCTCGCCGATCTCGGCCGCTTCGACGAGGCCGTCACGGCGGGCACGGAGGCCGTGCGGCTCAGGCGGGACCTGGACGAGCCCGATCGGGTCACCTACCTGGCCGAGCTGGCGAGCGCGCTGAACAACCTGGCGGGGCACCTGGCGGGCGCGGCGCGTCCCGGCGACGTCGTGCCGGTCAGCGAGGAGGTCGTACGCTGCTACCGCGAGCTGGCCGGGCCCGGCCCCGGCACGCACCTGCCGGACCCGGACCTGCGGAACCCCGGCGCGTACCTGCCAGAACTGGCCACCTCGCTCGGCAATCACGCCAACGCGCTGGCGGAGGCGGGCCACCTCCCCGAGGCCGTCGCCGCGGGCGAGGAGTCCATCCGCCTGCACCGCGCGCTGGCCGCCGGCGACCGTGCCCGCTACGTCCGCGACCTGGCCATGGCCCTGAACGACCAGGGCGGGCGGCTGGCCGACACCGGCCGGATCGACGAGGCGCTGTCCGCCGACGAGGAGGCCGTCCGGCTGCACCGCGAGGCGGCCGGACTCGACCCCGGCGCAGACCCGCTCCATCTGGCGGGCTCCCTGTTCAACCTCTCGGTCCACCTGGCCAGGGCGGGCCGCCCGCACGAGGCCAGGCCCGCGGCGGAGGAGTCCGTGCGCCTGTACGAGACGCTGGTGGAGGCCGACCCCGACGCCTACGTCTTCGAATACGCCCAGAGCCTCGGGGCGTACGGCTCGGTGCTGGTCACGGCCGGGCTGCACCGCGAGGCGGTCATGCCGTTGGTGGCGGCGTTCGGCGTGAGCCAGCAGATCCAGGAGGCCGGCGAGACGCTCCTTCCGCTCCTCGTCCATGATCTGACGGTCGCCTACCGGGGCGATCCCGAGGGCGTCGTCGCCGAGTTCGAGGCGGTCACCGGTGAGGCCTTCCCCGACTGGATCAGGTGACAGCACCGGGCGGCCCGGCAGCCTCCGCCTCACGGCTCCAGCTCGTGAGGCCGGCCGGCTTGGCGGTGGCGCGGGTGAGCGTGGCGTGCACGATGAGCCGCCGGTCGTTGCGGAGCTTGGGATGGCAGGTGGTGAGGGTCATGACGGCCGCCGTGGGCGCGGCGCCCGGCCGGTGCGGGTCGGGGGACAGGACCTCGCTCTGCGTGGGACGCACCACGCGGCTGCCGGTGACGCGGTAGACGTACCAGCCGGTTCTGGTCTCCACGACGACGGGATCTCCGGGGCGGAGCCGGTCGAGGTCCCAGAAGACGCCACGCAGCCGGTGACCCGCGACGGCGAAGTTGCCGGTCTCTCCCGGCTGGGCGGTGCCCGGGTAGTGGGCGGGGCCCTTGCGCAGCTCCCTCTCCGAGACGCCTTCGAGCACCACCCACTTGAGTCCGAGCGTGGGCGTGTGCAGCCGGGAAGCGGGCTGACCGGCGACGGGCGGGAGAGGGGACGGCGTCTGTTCGGCGGGCTGGGCGTCCGGGGGTGGCGCCTGCCACTGGGCTTCGAGCGTTCTGTCCAGCTCCCGTTGTGCTGAGCCGACCTCCAGGGGCTTGCCGTACACGAGGTAGGCGGGCATGCACGTGGACGCCGAGCGCCCCGTCCTCGAAGGCGACGCCGACGACGTCCACGTGGCCCTCGCCGAGCACCACCTAATCGGCGGGCGCGGCCAGGACGACGGCCGTCAGGCCGGTTAACAGGGCAGCACTTACTGACATGTCATGACCTCCATGGGTTTGACCGGATGTAGGAGATCAACGTAGCCGAAAGATAATCGTTTTCATTTTCAAGATGGCCGAATCCAGGATTCGGGGCCGCCGGATGACGACGGCCCGTTGGGGTCTATGATCATCGGCACCCGTCACGAGGAGGAGCCCCCGCATGGATCGCAGACGTTTCCTGGCCCTGGCAGGCGCAGCCGGTCTGGGTGCCGCGACAGGACACGTCACCCCGGCCCAGGCCGCGAGCCATCCCAGCTACGACGGTGGCGTCCCCGCCGAAATGCACACCAAGCTGGCCGAGCTGGCCCCGTACGGCGTCACCGCGCTCGCGTTCACCCCCTCCGGCGGCTGGGTGATCGTCACCCAGGACGGCCGCTACTTCGCCCGCGGCATCCCGGACGCCTGCTTCACCGAGATCGGCAAGCTCTCCGGCGCCGGTCGGAAGATCAACTGCGTGGCCTTCCCGCCCGAGGGCGGCGACCGCTGGGTGATCACGACCGACCGGGGCGTGACGGCGCGCGGCCTCCCCACCGCCTGCAAGCAGCGCATCGACGCCTTCTACACGGCCGGGCAACAGGTCGTGGACGTCGCCTTCCCGCCGGCCGGCGGCGACCGCTGGGTGGTGACCGCCTCCGCCGGCTACTACGCCAAGGGCGTGGACGACGAGTGCTACCAGATGATGCGCAACCTCACCCAGGGCGGGCGCCGCATCACCCGCGTCGCCTTCCCCCGCGCCGGCGGCTGGACGGTCGTGGCCCAGGACGAGTTCTTCGCCCGCGGCATCCCCGACGCCTGCTTCGACCGCATGAACACCCTGGCCGGCGGCGGCTGGCAGGTGCACAACGCGGCCTTCTCCCCGTCCGGCGGCTGGGCGCTGGCCTCGCGCGGCAAGGCCCCGGCGCTGCCCGCCGACAAGGTGCGCCAGGTCGAGAACGCGGTCGGCGGCGCGACGATCTGGCAGCGCATGAGCGCCCACAAGACGCCGGGGGTCGCCGTCGCGGTGGTCACCGGCAACAAGATCGCCTGGTCGACCGGCTACGGGTGGCTGGAGGCCGGCGGCGCGGCGGCGGCCCATCCGGAGACCGCGTTCCAGGCCGCCTCCATCAGCAAGGCCGTCACCGCGGTCGGCGTCCTGCGCCTGCTGCAGACCCGCGAGATCGCGCTCGGCGCCGACATCCGCCCCCACCTCGGCTGGGACCTGCCCCGCCGCTCCTGCGTCACCTCCACGGCGGCGCCCACGATCGACCGGCTGCTGACCCACCGGGCCGGCGTGATCGGCCGCGGCTCCACCAGCCCCGCCGACGCCTGCGCCGGGTTCGCGGCGGGCGGCGGCGGCTTCCCCGGCTACGGCCCGGACGCCACCGTGCCCACGCTGCTGCAGGTCATGAACGGCGCGGGCAACACCCCCAAGATCGAGCTGACCACCGCGCCGGGCGCCGAGTACCACTACTCGGGCGCCGGTTTCGTGCTCCTGCAGCGGATGGTGGAGCAGCAGAGCGGGACGACGCTGGCCGCGTACATGCAGAAGGAGGTCTTCGCCCCGCTCGGCATGACCACCAGCTCGTACGCCCTCACGCCCGCCTTCGAACTGGCCTCGGGCCACACCTCCACCGGCGCGGTGATCCCCGGCGAGCGCAACCGCTACCCGGAGTCGGCCGCCGCCGGCCTCTACACCAACGTGCTGGACCTGTGCCGCCTGATCTCCTACCTCAACCGCGCCTACACCGCCTCCGCCGACCTGGCCGGGCCGCTCACCAGGGCCTCGGCCCGCACCCTGCTCACCCAGGGCCCGCAGCCCGGCATGGGGCGCGGCCTGTTCCTCGCGGGCACGGGCACCGACGGCTTCTCCTACAGCCACGACGGGTCCAACTACGGCTTCAAATCCCTGTTCACCGGCTATCCGAAGCTCGGCGCGGGCTTCGCGATCCTGGCCAACGGCAGCAGCGCGAGCCTGGTCACCGAGATCGCCGCCGCCGTCAAGAAGGTGTACGGCTGGGCCTGAGCCCCAAAGCGTCCGGAGCGTCGCCCGCGCCGGCAGCAGGTGCGGGGCCGGGCGCCGGGGCGGTGGCCGCGGCGTCCGGGCGGCTGGTGCCCGGCACGTTGCGCGAGCAGCCCGAGGTGGTCGTGACCGGCACCAGCTCAAGCCAGGCGTTCCACCCGCGATCAGGGCTGCAGTACGAACCGGTAGCGGGCTCGTCCTTCGCGCAGCCGGCGCACCGCGAGGTCTGCCTGCTCCAGCGGCAGGTGTTCGAGGCGCGGCCGGACGGCGTTGGCGGCGGCGAAGCGCATGGTGTCCTCGATGTCGGCAGGGGTGCCGGTGAGGTGTCCGGTGATGCTCTGCGCGTTCATCACCAGGTGCGCGACCGATACCTGGACGGCGCCGCCGTCCACGCCGATCAGGGTGAGCCGTCCGCGTGGGCGCAGGCCGCTCAGCAACGCGCTGATCGGCTCGGAGGCGGGCGCCGTGCACAGGATCAGGTCGGCGCCGCCGAGCTGCGCCAGCGTCGGGCCCGCGTCGTGTGTCGTGGCGTCGATGTAGTGGCGAGCCCCCAGTTGGTGGGCGTCGTGCTCGCGGCCGGTGCCGCGGGCGATCGCGACGACCTGGTGTCCCATGCGGGCGGCGAACTGCACGGCGAGATGGCCGAGACCGCCGAGGCCGTAGACGGCGACGCGGGAGCCGGGCGGCAGGCATGCCTCGCGCAGCGCGGTGAACGTGGTCACGCCGGCGCATCCCATCGGCGCCGCGTCGGCCGCGTTCAAGCCGTCGGGGATGCGGGCGAGCGCGTCGACGGGAACGGTCACCGTCTCGGCCCAGCCTCCCGGGTAGGCGAGGCCCGGGATGCGGCGTTGCCGGCAGTGCACCTGGTCGCCGGTGCGGCAGGCCTGGCAGTGGCCGCAGCTGCCGCCGGACCAGCCGACCGCGACCCGATCGCCCGGTTCCCAGCCGGCCTCGGCTGCGCCGGTCGCCTCGATCACGCCGGCGATCTCGTGTCCCGGCGTGATCGGGAAGCCGCCGGCGGGATTGGAGGCACTCACGGTGCCGAGGTCGGCGCCGCACACCCCGCTCGCGGCCACCCGCACCCGGGCCCAGCCGGGCTCAGGATCGGTCATCGCCACCTCGACGGGACGCAGCGGGCCGCCGGGTTCGGTGACCGCCATGCGGCGGAACATGAGCGACAACGTTGCTTCCCCTCGTGCGTCCGAACACGTATGCACGAACGGTATGGCCGGCCAGGTGAGCGGCGGTAGGTGAGCGGTGCGAATCGGGTGATAACCTCCGGCTATGACCGGGCGGCTGAACCTGGAGGCGCTGCGGTATGCGCGGTCGGTGGCGCACGCCCGCTCGTTCTCGGCGGCCGCGCGCGCTCACGGGATCACGCAACCGGCGTTGTCGAACGCGGTCGCCCGGCTGGAGGAGCGCCTCGGGGTGCGGTTGTTCGAGCGGTCCACCCGGGGCGTGACCTTGACCGCCGAGGCGGCACGCCTGATCCCGCTCATCGACACCGCCCTGTCGGCGCTGGACGCGATCACCGCCGAGGCGCGCCGGATGGCCGACCCGCAGGCGCCCCGGATCCGGCTGGGCGTGTCCCCGCTGATCAGCCCCGACCTGGTCGCCCGGGCCTTCGCCGCGGTGCGCAGGCTGCCGGTGCCGGGAGAACTGGTGCTGCGGGAGGCGAACATGGCCGACCTGCACGACGCCCTCGCCGCGGACGAGCTCGACATCGTCCTGATCCCGTCGGTGAACCCGCTGCCCCGCTTCGAGCACCGCATCATCCACTCCGAGCCGGTCGTCGTGATCGATGCCCACGCACGGGCGTCCTCGGCGGTGGAGCTGAACGACACCGCTGACGCGCAGTTCATCCTGGTCCCGGACGCGTGCGGGCTGACCCGGTTCACCACCCAGCTGTTCCGCGAGCACGACCTGCCGCTGCGCGCCTACCCGGGCGAGGCCGGCGGATACCAGGTCCTCGAACAGTGGGTCGGCCTCGGCCTGGGGGCGGCGATCCTGCCCGAGTCCAAGCTGTCGGACGCGGGCCTGCCCGCGCGCCCGCTGCTCGACGACGGGCAGCCGGTCGAGCTGTTTTACGAGGCGGTGTGGGATCCCACGTCCCGCTACGCGGCCGACCTGAGCCGGCTCGCCGAATCGCTCGGCGATAACGTCCGCCTATAGCCGTATTCGTATCGCCGGCCTACCGGACTACGCAAAACGGACATAGCTTCGGCGCATGGCCCACGCTGCGGGCCATCACACCTGACGCCGGAACGAGGACACCCATGGCCTACCTGCAGATCACCCTGAGCGTCAACGCGGACGACCGTGCCGCGGCGGCCGGCGTCTACCAGCGCTTCAGGAAGCCGTTCCTGGACACGGTCGCGGGCGCCGAGAGCAAGGAACTGCTCGTTCGAGAGCAGGACGTGCAGGTCCTGCACGGGTTCGCCACCTCCGCCGACGCGCAGGCGTACCTTTCCACGGAGCTGTTCACCCGAGACGTCGTCACCGCCCTGCGGCCCTACCTGAACGCGGCACCGGACGTGCGCATCTACGAGACCGCCTGACGCCGCCGCCCCCAACGGCGGGGCCTCCGCCCGCCAGGCATGCAGCCTGACCAGAAAGCATGTGCTCCGGCGGGCGGAGCGACTGAGCGCCGATCTCACCTCATCTACATCGCGGGGCGCCCGTCCGGGCCGCAGCCGCCCCACGTCACGCAGACAAGGACGCTCGTGTCTGAGCCCGAGAACACGGCCGGCACCGGCCCCACAACCTCCGTCCCAGCGCGGGCGGCCATCGAGGCCGTTCAGCGGCGCACGATGATCGTGCTGGTCATCACACAGATCGTCGGCACCGTAGGGGTGGGCGTCGCCCCCTCGATCGGGATCCTGCTGGCCGGCGCGGTCACCGACAACGAAGCCTGGGCGGGCCTGGCCCGCACCGCGAGCACGCTCGACGCGGCGCTGCTCGGCCTGCCGCTGGGCACCCTGGCCGCCCGCCGCGGACGCCGGGTCGCCGCGGCGCAGTGGAGCCTGGTCGTGCCGCTGTTCGCCGGGCTGCTGCTGATCGGTGTCGGCCTGGCGGTGAGCCTGCAGTCACGCTTCGCCGCCACCGATCTCGCCCGGCCGCACCACAAGGCCCGTTCGCTGGCCCTGATCGTCTGGGTGGGCACCCTCGGCTCCGTGCTCGGCCCGAACCTCGGCGTGCCCGGCGAGCTCATCGGCGCCGCCACCGGCCTGACCGTGTACGCCGCGGCCTTCCTCATCGCCGCGCTCTGCCTGGCCCTGGCCGGGCTGATCGTGTGGGTGTGGCTGCGTCCGGACCCGCTACTGTTCGGCGGACAGGCGGCGGCCCCTGCCGCCGGGAAGCCGGGCCGCATCCGGCAGGTGCTCGCCGAACTGCGCGGCAACCAGCGGGCCCGGGTGGCGGTGCTCGCGATCCTCACCGCCCAGGGGGTGATGGTCGCGATCATGACGATGACTCCGGTCCACCTCACCCACCACGGCGGCTCGATCACCCTCGTCGGCATCACGATCAGCCTGCACATCGTCGGCATGTACGCCCCGGCCCCGCTCGTCGGACTGATCGCCGACCGCTACGGGCACCGGCCGGCGATCAGCGCCGGGCTCACCATCCTGACCGCCTCGCTCCTGATCGGCGCCCTGAAGCCCGACGACACCGGCTGGATCATCACCTCGCTGATCCTGCTGGGCATCGGCTGGTCCTTCGTCAACGTCGCCGGGTCCGCGCTGTTCAACGCCGCCGTCTCCGCCGAGACCCGCGCCTCCTCCCAGGGCGGCGTCGACGCGCTGTCGAACCTGTGCGGAGCCGCCGCGGCCTTCGCGTCCGGACCGCTGCTGGCCGTCAGCAGCTTCTCCCTGCTGGCCGTCCTGGCCCTCATCGCGCTCCTTCCACTCGCCATCCTCATGGCCGGCCGTGCCCTCGCCCGCCAGAGCGCCTGACTCCGCCCGCCGACCACCGCCGTCACCTCGGCCCGAGAAGGGAGGCGCACATGGCGCCATTCACCTGCCAGCACGACGTCGTCGTGGTCGGTGCCGGCCCGGCCGGCCTCACGGCCGCGGCGGCCCCGCACGCGGCCGGGCTCGACACGGTGTGCGTGGAGGCCCGCGATCGCACGGGAGGACGGCCCGCGAGCACCGGCGACGCGCTCGCCCAGCGACCCGCCGGCGTCCAGCGGATCACCGGCAACCCCATCGACGCGCCCGCCTACCGGTACGGGCCGGGCGCCGCGGCACTGACCGCGGCACTGACCGCGGGCCTGGCGGCCCAGCTTCCTGACAACGCGCTGCGCCTGTCCACCCCGGTCACCGGCATCCGCCGCGACGTGGACACGGTCGAGGTGCGAACGGCTGCCGGACGCCTGAACGCCGGCCAGGTCGTCCTGGCGATCGCACCCGCCGGCCAGGACGCCGCACAGCCCGAAGCGTTGCACGTCCAGGACCGGAGCAGCCAACGATGGGCCGCATCGCCCGGGATCCGGCACCTGACAGACTACGACCTGTTCGGCCACCCGCTTCTACCAGCGGCCGGCGCTGGCCGGTTGCACGGGGCATCGACCGAAACCGCCACCGGCTGCGCCGGACACGTCGAAGGCGCCCTCCTGGCCGGCGAACGAGCCGCCCACGCCGTCCTCACCGCCCGAACCGCGTACCGGCCGGTCCGGCACACCACTGCCCGCCCACCGACGATCGGATGTGACCTCGATGTATGAGATCCCGCAACTGCTGACCGAGTACGACCGCGCCCGCGCCTACACCGACGAACTGTGGCGCGACCTGACCACCGACGAGCTTCACTGGCGCCCCGAGCAGAACTTCAGCCCCATCGGCTGGCACCTCGGCCACCAGGCCCACGTGGCCCACTTCATGATCCGCAACCTCACCGCGGCCGAACCGAGCCCCGCCCCCGACCTGGACGACCTCATGGACTCCGCCAACCCCGAAGCCGGCCGGCTGCCCTTGCCCGACCCCCGGCGACTGGCCGGCTTCCGCGCCACTGTCGGCGAACGGGTCCACGCCCGCATGAACGCCATCGGCGCCGGAGACGTCGGCGCCCCCGCCCAACTCAAGATCATCGCTCAGACGCTGCTCATGGCCATCATCAACCACGAGTACCAGCACGACCGCTGGATCGGCGAGGTCCGCAACCGCGACCTCGGCCACGCCCTGCCCGACGACCCTGCCTCCGACCTCCTCACCACCGTCGACGGCTACCTGGTCGTGTGCGGCTGGAACCACTGAAAAGCACACATCCATGCCTGACCCACGTGACATGGCGGCGGGCTTCAAGGCGCCGTGCCGACCGGACCGCCCCCTCCAGACCGCAAGGAGTAGCCGCTCGGGGTGACCTGCCCGCAGTACCTTGTGCTGGTGTTGCCGTGGCAGCACGAGCAGAGCACCGTCCGCGAGCTGGGCGACGCGCTCCGCCTCCACCTCCGCCAGAGCCACCGCCAGAGCCACCGCCACCGCCCGGGGCCGCGTCGCGCCGGCCGCTTCGCCGAACGCCCCGCCCCATCGCGCCGTTCGCGCCGAAAGTCGGGGGCAAAAGTCGCGTGCCAGAGGACCAAAGTCCCTCCGACAGGGGAGAGAGGCCTCTAAGCGGCGGCCCCCCGCCGCGAGAGCGTGAGAGGAACCGGACACGCGGAGGCGGCGATGCGCAGGGACGATCTCGGTGTGCTGGTCGGCTACGACGGCTCGTCCTCGGCGCGGGAAGCCCTGCGCTGGGGTGCCGCCGAGGCCGCCGGCAGACGGCTCCCCCTCACCGTGTGCCACGTGTGGGACCGGCCGCATCCGGAGTGGCCGGACGAGGTGGTGCCGCTCGAACTCGTCCGCCGCCCCGCCCAGCAGCTGGTCAAGGACGCCGCCGCCTGGGCCGTCCGGCAGCATCCCACCGTCCCGGTCAACACGCTGACCGACCGGGGCGCCGCCGCGGCGCTGCTGACCGAGCTGTCCGCGCGGGCCGCGCTGATCGTGCTGGGCACCCGCGGGTTCGGCGAGGTCAGAGGTGTCACGGTGGGCTCGGTCAGCGGTCACGTCGCCGCCCACGCCCGCTGCCCGGTGATCGTCATGCGGGGGAGCCCGGAGGAACGCGCCGCCCGCGAGGTGCTGGTGGGCTTCGACGGCTCGCCGGCGTCCGGGGCCGCGCTCGGCTTCGCCGCCATGGAGGCGGCCCGGCTGGACGCCCGGCTGCGGGTCCTGCTCGCCCGGCGCGAGCGCGATCCTGGCCCGCGAGGGGGAAGCGTCCAGGCCCAGAGCACCGCCTGGCACGAACTCATCAGCAGGCAGCGGGCCTTTCCCCCGCTGGAGGCCGCGGTCGTCGTCGTGGACGAGCCCGCGCGGCGGGCGCTGCTGGAGGCGTCGCGCAAGGCGTGCCTGCTGGTGGTCGGCGCGCGCGGCCTGGGCGAGGGCCTGGGTGAGGGACGCGGGCCGGTGCTCGGCTCCGTCAGCCAGGCCATGGTGCACCACGCGCCGTGCCCGGTCGCCGTGGTCCACCACCAGCCCTGACCCCTCACCACGCGCCGGACGGCCGTTCGGCTCCTGACCGCCGGGACTTACGGCCCTGCACAGCGTCCCTCGCATCGGATCTGATGGCTGTGATGACAGAGGAGGACGCCATGATCGTTGTGGGGGTCGACGGTTCCCTGCCCGCACGTGCCGCGGTGGCCTGGGCCGCCGGCGACGCCTTCCGCAGGCACCAGCCCCTGCTGCTGGTGCACGCGGTGGACCGGCAGCCGTACCAGATCTCGAAGTTCCCCGATCCCGACCGGCCCGACTCGTTGCGGCGCACCGGGCAGCGGGCGCTCAACGAGGCGGTGGCCCTGGTCCACGAGCGCCAGCCCAGCGTCGAGGTCACCACCGTGCTGGAGGACGGGGCGCCCGCGCTGGTTCTGCGCCAGCAGGCGAAGGCGGCCGCCGAGGTGGTGGTGGGCACCAGGGGGCTCGGCGGGATCACCGGCACCCTGCTCGGCTCGGTCAGCGACCACGTCGCCGGTCACGCCGAGGCGCCCGTCGTGGTCGTGCACGCCAAGTCGCGGCCGGTGCACGGGCAGGTCGTCGTGGGCGTCGCTGACACCCCCGAATGCCGGCCCGCCCTGGCCTATGCCTTCGAGCAGGCGGCGTTGCGGGGCAGCACGCTGCGGGCGGTGCACGCCTGGCGGCGGCCCGTGCGGGCGTTCGGGACCGAGCTTCCGCATGAGATGGAGGAGGAGCGGGCCGCGCGTGAGGAGACGGTGCGGGCCTGCTTGCGGCCGTTCACCCAGCGGTATCCGGACGTGAGCGTGGTCGAGGACGTGCGCTACGCCGACGCGGTCGAGGCGCTCACCCGTACCTCGGAGGAGGCGGACCTGCTGATCGTCGGGTCGCACGGGCGGGGCGTCGTCAGCGCGGCGCTGCTGGGGTCGGTCAGCAAGGGCGTGCTGCACCGCGCGCCCTGCACGGTCGCCGTGGTCCGAGGGGCGGGCTGACGTCCCGCCGGAAGAGCGGTGCGTCAACGGACGGCGCCGCCGCGGGCGGCAGGGCCCGCGGCGGCGTCGTCGTGCTTCCACGACAGCTCGTCCCGCACGGCGACGACCCCCTCGACGTTCCCGGCCAGGCTGACGGCGGTGACCGCCTGGCTGTGCTCGGCGCAAGTGCCGGTCAGGGTGCCGACGGCGTCGGGCACGGAGAGTCGGTCACGGAGACCCGGGCCTGGCCGGGCAGCACCTCGCACGCGCTGACGATCCCGACGACCCGTGTCATGGTCCTCTCCTGAGATGCTTGACCCGGACGATGCCGGGCACGGTGCCGGCCAGCAGGTCGGCGATGTGGTCGGCGTGCTCGTGCGGCGGCCCGCTCAGCTCGGCCACGCCGTCGCGCACGGTGACGTCCCAGCTCAGGCCGAACGGGTAGTGCTCGCGCAGCGCCTCGACGACCGCGCGGCGCAGCTCCTCGTCCGGACGGGCCAGCGTCGCCATCAGGTCGCGGCGGCTGACCATGCCGACGACCCGCTCGTCGCGGACCACGGGCAGGCTCTTGATCCGCTTGCCCACCATGAGGTCGATGACGTGGGTGACGTCGGTGGTCTCGGTGACGGTGACGGGCTCGCGGGTCATGACCTCCATGACCCGGCGCGGCGGCGGCTCGGGCGCGGCGCTCGGCGGCAGCATGGTGGCGCGCGGGTCCGCCTCGAACTCGCCGCGCAGCAGGTCCACCTCGCTGACCACGCCGACGAGACGGTCGCTGTCGTCGACGACGGGCGCGGCCGTGATGTCGTTGTCGTACAGGGTCCGGATGGCCCGCCGCACCGGGTCGGTGCGCCGGACCGTGATGGCCGGGCTGCTCATGACCTCGCGCACCAGCATGACTAGTACGTCTCCCACTTGGAGTCGTCCTGCTTCCAGGTGAGCTTGTCCACGACGTCCACCACGCCGTTGACCCGGCCGGCCATGCGGACGGCGATGGCGGTCTCGGTGCGCCGCTCCATCCACCCGGACAGCGTCACGATTCCCTGGTGAACGCCCACCTCGACGCCCTCGGTGTCCACCCACAGGCTCCGGTCGAGTACGTCCTCGCGCACCACGCGGGCGATCTCCTCGTCGGATCGGAGGAACAGCTTGACCAGGTCGCGGCGGCTGACGATGCCGACGAGCCGGCCGTCGCCGTCCACGACCGCCAGGCGCTTGACGTCGTGCGCGTCCATCAGGCGGGCGGCCTCGACCGTGGCGGCCTGGGGGGAGACGCGGACGGCGGGGCTGGTCATCAGCTCGCCGGCGGTGTCGCCCTCCGCCTTCTCCCGCCCCTTGGGGTGGCGCATGCGGGCGCGCAGCGGCGGCCGGTAGCCCTCGCGGTAGAACTGCTCCCTGAACTCCTCCTTGCGCAGCAGGTCCGCCTCGGACACCATGCCCAGCACGTGCCCGTCGTCGTCGACGACGGGGACGGCGCTGATGCCGCCGGCGATGAGCGCCTCGGCGATGTCCTTGAACGGGGTGGGGGCGGTGACGGTGACGACGTCGGTCGTCATGACGTCCGCGACGGTCAGGCGCATCGCGATCAGCTCTTCTCTCTGGCTCGGGGGTCTGTCGCCCTCATCACACCTCGCGAACTGCCCGGCGTTGAGGGGCGAAGGTCCCGAAACGGGACAGCCATCCGTCACAGGGCCGGTGCAACCTTTCGCCCACGGGGTGGCGTTGGGAACGGGCGAGAGGAGATCACATTGGACCGTCACGACGGCTTCCGCGAGTTCGTGCTCGCCCGCCAGCAAGCGCTGATGCGGACGGCGTACCTGCTCACGGGAGACGCCCATCTCGCCGAGGACCTGCTCCAGAGCGTCCTGGTCAAAATAGCCGGGCAGTGGGGCAAGCTGTCCAGGGACGGCAACCCGGAGGCTTACACCCGCAGAGCGCTGGTCAACCAGTACATCTCCTGGCGGCGCAGGCCCAGCCCCGAGCTGCCGAGCGCCGACGTGCCCGAGCGGGGCGTCGTGAGCGACGACGCCGCCCTCGACCGCATCGTGCTGCGGCAGGCGCTCGCCAGGCTGGGCCCCAAGCAGCGCGCCGTGATCGTGCTGCGGTTCTGGGAGGACCTGACGGAGGCGCAGACCGCCGAGGTGCTCGGCTGCTCCGTCGGCAACGTCAAGAGCCAGACCCACCACGCGCTGGCCCGCCTGCGGGCGATCGCGCCCGAACTGGCGCACCTGCTGAACGACCCCGAACTCGCGGAGGTGATCCGATGACCCGGCTGCGTGAGGCCCTCGACGGCATCGCGGCGGAGGCGCCCCAGGCGGACCTGCTCGACGCGGCCATCGCCGGGCACCGGCGCCGGCGGCGGACCACGGCGGCCGTGACGGTGGCGCTGGCCGCCGCCACCACGGCCGCCGTGGTCGCGGCGACCGGCGCCGTCGCGGCGCTGCCCTGGCAGCCGGCCGCCCTGCCTGCCGTGCCGCAGCAGGCGGCCGTGCCGCCCGACCTGCCCGAGGGGGCGGTGGGGGTGCTCAGCCACGCCTACCGGACGCCGTGCACGAGGGCGGGCGACGGCGGGCTCGACTGCGATGACATGGAGTGGCGGGTGGTCACCGCCGCAGGGAAGACGTACCGGATGCCGCAGGCGCTCGTCCGCACCGAGAGTGACCACGACACCCCCGTGGCGCTCAGCCGGGACGGGCGCAAGCTCGCCTACTACAGCAGGCAGTCGCAGGCGCACGTGGTGCGCGACATGGTGACCGGCGCCGAGGTGACCGGGCCGCGGCTGCCGGAGGAGCAGATCGAGATCGGCTCCATGCTGGTGGTGTCCGACGACGGCCGTTACCTGGTCTTCGACCCGAGGGAGGGCACCAAGTACCCGGGCAGGCTCATCGACATGCGGACCGGGAAGCAGACCACGATCAACGGCAAGTACGAGCCGGTCGCCGTCAAGGACGGCGTGGTCGAGCTGGTCCGTTACGTGCGGACGGACCTGTGGTTCATGCCGGTCACCGGAGGCGGCAAGCCGGTGCGGTTCGACGGGAGGTTCATCGGGTTCAGCGAGCTGGCCCCCGACGGGCGTACGGTGCTCGCGCTCAACGGCGAGCACGTCAGGCGCGCGACGCCGACGATCACCGTGCTCGACGTGAAGACGGGACGCGCCGTGCGGGAGATCGCCGTCACCGGGCTGTCCAGGACCCGTGGCGTCGCCTTTCCCACCATCTGGCGTAACGGGGCGGAGGTCGTGGTCAGGTACGACGGCGGGAGCGGCTGGGAGATCTACTCCGTCGACGTCGGAACGGGCAAGGCCCGGCTGCTGACCAGGCACGACAACAAGACCATGAGCCTGGTCCTTCCCGGGGCGGCGGCAGGCGTGTAGCCCTGACCCCGCCGCTGGGCGGCGGGCGTGCGGCCCTGACCCAGCCGCAGCCGCAGCCGCAGCCGCAGCCGCGGTGGCAGCGGCGCGAGGTGGGTCAGCTCGCCCGGTCGCGCATCAGCTCCGTCACGGTGGTGGCGCGCATCAGGTGAGGGTCGAGCTGCTCCGCCCGTTCGCGCGGGACGCCGCCCGCCACGGCCGCGTCGGCGAGCGCCTCCCTGAGCCACCGCACGTCCACCGGACGGCCGTCGGACCGCCTGATCAGCGGCTCCCCGGCCGTCCGCGCGGCCGACAGCGTCCGCAGCAGCGAGCGGGCCAGCGGCGGGACCGGGAACGCCACCAGATCGCCCCGCCCGTCGTGCATGGTCACCACGGCCGGCTCCCCGGCCGTCACCGCCCGCAGGTCCTGCACCGTCAGCCCGGCCAGCGCCGACACGGGCGCCCCCGTGGCGTCCAGCAGCGCGACGGCCGCGGCCTCGGCGGACCTGCCCTCGGCGGCCAGCCTGGCGGCACCCTCGCGCAGCCGCCGCCGCTCCTCGCGGCGCGGCATGCCCTCCTCGCGGGCGGGCGCCGGGCGCGGCACGGTGGTGGCGGGCATGTGCCGGATGACGCCGCTGCGCCAGGCGAAGGTGTAGAACGACGACAGCACCGCGCGCTTCCTGGACACCGTCGCGTTCGACAGCGGCCTGCCGGGGTTGCGCACGCCGATCGTCAGCGTTCCCGCGCGCGCGGCGTCGCAGTAGGTGTCCAGGTGCGCGCCGGTGACCGCGAGCAGCTCGATCCCCTCGGCCGCCCCCTCGCCCGGCCCTTCGCCCGGGGTGCGCAGCCAGCGCAGGAACGCGGCCAGCACCTGCAGCCGCGCCTGCCGGGTGGCCGCGGACTGCTTGTCCAGCAGCCAGGCCGCCACCGTGCGGCGGGTGGCCGGCGCCAGCGAGTCGACCAGGTCCACGTCGGCGCCCGACGCCTCGCCGCCGTCGCCGGGACGGCGGCGCGGGCGCAGCCCGCCGATCCGCCCCACGCTGAGCACCGCAGGGTCCGTCTCGGCCTCCTCCGGAACGGCCCGCGCCACCCCGGTCTCACCTCGCTCCTCCGCCATCGCCGCCAGGCGCCACTCGTCCGCCACCGGCGTCCTGCGCGGCCCGTCCTGCGTCGCGTTCTCGTACCGCCGCACGCCGTCCTGCACCGTGTTCTCGCGCTGCCGCGTGCCGCCCTGCGTGTTCTCGCGCTGCCGCGTGCCGTCCTGCTCGCCGCCCAGCGCGGCGGGGTCCGTCCTGCGCATGCTCAGCACTCGACCGTGCCCGCTCTCACGGCCGCCGCACGGCCGGCCAGCCCCGGCCGCGCCATGGACGTCACGGGCGTGTGGTGGGTGACCGGCGCGCGGAGGGCTCCGCCGGGGCGGCCTGAGCAGGGCAGTGCGTTCATGATCTCGATCTTCTCACGGAGTGACCCTCCGCCGCCTCCGATGTCGGGTTGTGACCGTTGATGTCATGATCTGAGAATTCCGCTGGTCAGCGCTCCCTCGCCCCTGCGCGGGCGAAGACGATCACCCTCTCATGACGAGCCCGGCCAGATGACGCAGCGAGCCGATCAGATGCCCCGGGGCCGAACGGCGGGAAGTCCAGCCGTCGTGACGTATCTTCATCCGGAAGATCTCCCCCACGTGGAGCCCGTGGGGGAGCGGGTAGCCTGGGCCGATGTTCTCGCCTCACGGCCCCTCGCTGCGCGAGCTGGCGATCCAGGCGCTGTCGTCGGTCGAGCACGGCTACGACCTGCTCGCCCCCAAGTTCGAGCACACGCCGTTCCGCACCCCCGGCGCGATCCTCGACGCGACCGCCGGCGCGCTGCGCCCGCTCGGGCCGTTCGAGCGAGGGCTGGACGTGTGCTGCGGCACCGGCGCGGGCATCGGGGTCCTGCGGCCCCTGTGCCGGGGGCCGGTCACGGGCGTCGACTTCAGCTCCGGCATGCTCGCGCAGGCGCGCCGCGCGCACCCGGGCGCCACCTGGGTGCGGGCCGACGTCCGCGCCCTGCCCTTCGACGCGGCCTTCGACCTCGCCGTCAGCTTCGGGGCGCTCGGGCACTTCCTGCCCGCCGAGCGGCCCGCGCTCTTCGCCGGCGTGCACCGCGCCTTACGGCCCGGCGGGCTCTTCGCCTTCCCGATCGGCGCGCCGCCGCCCGTCAACACCGCCCGCTACTGGGCGCTGCAGGGCTTCGACCTGGCCATGCGGGTACGCAACGCCGTCTGGCGCCCGCCGTTCGTCATGTACTACGGGACGAGCTGGCCGCAGGCCGTCCGCGACGATCTGGTCGCGGCCGGGTTCAGCGTGACGGCGGTCCCGCTGACGGCGCTGGGGCGGCGCGAGGACGGCAGCCCGCGCTGCCGCCTCCTCCTCGCCCGCAGAACGTAGTCTCCGAGGTCCGGCACGGCCGATGCCGGCTTCGGCGTCGCGTGGCCGATCAGGGTGACTCCGGCTGGGTGCGGCGGGCGTAGGCGCGGGCGGCGCGGGCGCGGTCGCCGCAGCGCGTGGAGCACCAGTGGCGCCGGCCGTGCCGCAGCAGGTACCGGTTGCACGGGGCGGACCCGCAGTTGGTGAGACGGTCGGCGTCGGGGCCGGTGAGCAGGTCGGCCGTGCTGGCCGCGAGGGTCGCCAGCGCGTGGTCCAGGATCGCGTTGGTGGGGCACGGCGCCGCCCGGTAGGGACCGGTCTTGTCGTCCCAGTACAGCAGGTCGGCCGTGGGTGCCCTGCTCAGCGCGTCGTTGACGGCGGACAGGGCCGCGGGCAGGACGGGCAGCCCCGCGACGCGGGCCGCGAACAGGGCCCTGACGTGCTCGCGCAGCGAGCGCAGTTGCGTCGCGCACATCTCCTGCACCCCGGCGTCGGCCGGCGCGAGGCCGTGCTCGCTGAGCCAGCGGTTCGTCGACGCGGGGGTGCCGAGTGCGTCGACGAACACCCCGCCGGGCAGTGCGATGGCGCTGTTGACGAAGTCGAGGGCGAGGTAGTCCGCCGCGCCCGGCGCGGGCGGCGGCATGGACTCGGCGGTCGACGGCTCGCTCATGACTCTCATGGTACGGGTTGCGCTAGTCCGTGAGACACGGTTACCTTCATCACGGATAAACCGTCTCTCATCCGTGAGGTGTCTCAATGGCCAGCTTCAGCACGTCCACCGAGCAACTCCCCGTCCGCGTCCTCGGCGGCCCGACCGCCCTGTTCGAGTACGGCGGCCTGCGCTTCCTGACCGACCCGACCTTCGACGAGCCCCGCGAGTACCCCGTACCGGGCGGCCGCCTCACCAAGACGGCCCCGCCCGCCGCCAGGCCCGCCGACCTCGGCCGCATCGACGTCGTCCTGCTCTCCCACGACGAACACCCCGACAACCTCGACGACTCCGGCCGGGCGCTGCTCGCCGACGTCCCGCTCACGCTCACCACGCCCGGGGGCGGGCGGCGGCTGGGCGACGGGGCTCGAGGCCTGGCCGACTGGGAGCCGGTCGAGCTGGAGCGGCCGGGAGGCGGCACGGTCACGGTCACGGGCGTGCCCGCCATCCACGGGCCCGGCCCGCGCGAGGAGGTCGAACCGATCACCGGGCAGGTCGTCGGGTTCGTCCTGACGGGGGAGGGGCTGCCCACGGTCTACGTCAGCGGCGACAACGCCTCACTCGACGCGGTCGAGCGGATCGCCGAGCGGTTCGGGCCGGTGGACACCGCGATCCTCTTCGCCGGGGCCCCTCGGTTCACCGTGCTGTTCGACAACGCGCTGATCGTTCTCGACAGCGTTCAGGCCGCTCAGGCCGCCAGGATCCTCGGCGCCCGACGGGTGGTGCCCGTGCATTACAACGGCTGGGCGCACTTCACGGAGGGGCGGGAGCGACTGGTGGCCGCCTTCGCCGACGCCGGGCTGGCCGATCGGCTGGACCTGGGGGAGCAGGGCTGACTCGGCGGCTACCGGCGCCCCGATCGGAAGAACCCTCTCGTGACGACTGACACGCCCACCCGCACCAAGGACGCCCCGCGCCGGCGGGCGCAACGCCGCTCCCTGATCGTCCTGGTCGCCGCCCAGATCCTCAGCGGCGTCGGGCTGGCGGCAGGCGTGACCGTCGGCGCCCTGCTCGCCCAGGACATGCTCACCTCCACCGGCCTCGCGGGCCTGCCCAGCGCCGTCGGCACCGCAGGCTCCGCGCTCGCGGCCGTCGCCGTCGGACGCGTCTCGCAGGCCCGCGGACGCCGCCCCGGCCTCGCCGCCGGATACCTCGCTGGCGCCGTCGGCAGCGCCGGCGTCATCATCGCCGCCGTCCTCGGCAACCCCGCCCTGCTCTTCCTCTCCCTCTTCGTGTACGGCGCCGGCGCCGCCACCACCCTGCAAGCCCGCTACGCCGGAGCCGACCTGGCCGCCCCCGCGCACCGAGCCCGCGCCGTGTCCACCGTGCTGGTCGCCACCACCCTGGGCGGCGTCGTCGGCCCCAACCTCGCCGCCCCCACCGGCGCCCTCGCCCTCGCCCTCGGCATCCCGTACCTGGCCGGGCCCTTCCTGCTGGCCGGCGCCGCCTACGCGCTGGCCGCGCTCGTCCTGGCCGTCTGGCTGCGCCCCGACCCCCTGCTGCTCGCCCGCGACCTCGACCTCCAGCAACGGACAGCCGCCGCCGAAGCCGCCGAAGCCGATAAAGCCGACAGAGCCGCCGGAGCCGACAGAGCGGCGGGCGCGACAGCGGGCGGGCCCGATGCGGCGCCGGTTGGCAGGCGTGGCCCGGGTCTGCTGCTGGGCACGCTGACCATGACACTCACCCAGCTGGTGATGGTCGCCATCATGACGATGACCCCCGTCCACATGCACGAGCACGGCCACGGCACCGCCGCCTCCGGCCTGGTCATCGCCATCCACATCGGCGCCATGTACCTGCCCTCCCTCCTGACCGGCTGGCTGGTGGACCGCTACGGACGCCTCGCCATCGCCACCGCCTCAGGCCTGACCCTCCTGGCCGCGGGCATCGTCGCCGCCGCCGCGCCCGCCGGGTCCGTCTGGCTGCTCGCCCTCGCGCTCGCCCTGCTGGGCCTGGGCTGGAACTTCGGGCTCGTCTCCGGCACCGCGGCGATCACCGACGCCGTGCCCCTGGCCGGCCGCGCCAGGACCCAGGGGCTGATCGACGTGGTCATCGCCGTCGCGGGCGCCGCAGGCGGCCTGGCCTCGGGCCTGGTCGTCACCGCCGCCGGGTTCACCGTTCTCGGGCTGGCCGGAGGACTGCTGTCGCTGTCCATCCTGCCCGCCGTCGCCATGACCACCGCCCGCCGGCGATGAACGGCCGGCCGTCCGCGACCGCGATGCGTCCCGGCAGTTGGAACATCGTTCACCTCCGTTCGGCATTGTGATCGCGGCGAGTATGTTGCAGATATGGCCAACGGAGCGGCACACGGCAGGCCGGTCGGCCGCGACGCCGAGCTCGGACTCCTCGCGGACGCCGTGTCGGGCGCGGCCGGTGGATCGCTGCGGGCCGTGGCGGTGCGCGGCGACCCGGGGATGGGCAAGACGCGGCTGCTGGCCGAGCTGGCGGCGCTGGCGCGGGCCCGCGGCTTCGCCGTCCACCAGGGTCAGGCGACGGAGTTCGAGCGTGACGTGCCGTTCGGCGTCTACCTCAACGCGTTCGAACCCCAGCCGGGCGCTCCGGGCGGTGACGCGCAGAACGCGCTGACCGAGCTGCTGCTGGACGCCACAGGGCCGTCCGAGGCGCGGCGCGCCGGGCTCGACCGCTACCGGCTCTTCCAGCGCGCGCGCCGGCTCATCGAGGACCAGGGCGCCGCGGGCCCGGTCGCCATCGTGCTCGACGACCTGCACTGGGCGGACCAGTCGTCGGTGGAGCTGACCGAGTATCTGCTGCGCCGCCCGCCACGGGCGCCGCTGCTGCTCGCCACCGCCTACCGCGCGGCCCGGGTGCCCGCGGGCATCGCCCACGCCGTCGCCCGGCTCGGCGGCGCGACCGCCGACATCAGCCTCGCGCCGCTGGCCGAAGCCGACGTGGCGGCGCTGCTGCCCGGGGCGGACCGGGCCAGGCGGCGGCTGCTGTACCGTACCACCGGCGGCAACCCGCTCTACCTCCAGGTGCTCGCCGGCGCGGGCGTGGAGACGCTGACCGCCCTCGCGGAGGCCGGGGACGCGGCGACCGGCGCCCCGGAGCGGGCACTGCTGGACGTGCTCAGCACCGACCTGACCGCACTGACGGCGGACGTGCGGCAGGTGGCGTGCGCGGCGGCGGTGGCCGGCGAGCCGATCTCGCTGGACCTCGTCGCGTCCATCACCGAGCTGCCCGAGCCCGTCCTCGACCGTGCCGTGGACCACCTGGTCGGCGTGGGCCTGGTGGTCGAGGCCGACGCCTGCTTCCGGTTCCGGCACCCCCTGGTGCGGGCGGCGGCGTACTGGATGGCCGGCGCGGCGTGGCGGCTGCGCGCGCACGACCGGGCGGCGGAGCATCTGCGCACCGGCGGCGGCCCGCTGCAACTGCTGGCCCACCACACCGCGCGGTCGGCGCGGCACGGCGACGCGCAGGCGGTGCGCACGCTGGAGGCGGCGGCAGCGGCGGCGCTGGACGCCGCCCCGTCCACCGCCGTCCGCCTGTTACGGACCGCGCTGCGGTTGCTGCCTGACGAGGCCGAGCACGCCTCCTGGCGGCTGCGGTTGCAGTGGGCGCTGGGCCGCGCGCTGGGGGTGACCGGCGAGCTGGCGGCCAGCCGGCGCATCCTCCAGGAGGTGATGCGGGGGCCGGACCGGCTGCGGATCGCGGCGGTGAGCTTCTCCTCGATGGTCTACCGCCTGCTCGGCGACTTCGACGAGGCGAAGGCGCTCGTCACCACCGAGCTGACCCGGCCGCACGCCCGCGACCGCTCCACCAGCCTGGCCCAGGTCGGGCTGGCCGCGGTCGAGCTGATGGGGCGCGAACCGGGCAAGGCCGGGCGCACGGCGGCGGACGCGATCCCGTCCCTGGTGAACGCGGGCGACAGGGCGCTCGAAACGGCCGCCCGCACCATTCATGCCCTGGCCGGGTTACGCGAGGGCCACGTGGCGCGCAGCAGGAGCGAGACCGGCAGGGCGGTGTGGCTGACCGACGCCATGACCGACGACGTGCTCGCGCCGCAGCTCGAGATGGTCGCGCCGCTGGCCTGGGTCGAGCTGCACCTCGGGCGCTACGACGACGCGTCGCGGCATCTGCGCCGCGCGCTGGACATCGCCTACCGGGCCGGGCGCAGCCACAGCGTGCCGTACCTGCTCATCGTGTTGTCCGCGCTGAACGAGCGGCAGGGCCGGCTGGCCGAGGCGGTGAGCGCCGCGGAGGAGGCCCGCGAGGCGTCCCGGCTGATCCACAGCCGGGAGACGCTGGCCATGTCCAGCATCCTGCTGCTGCGCCCGCTGCTGTGGCGGGACGGGCCGCGGGCCGCACTGGAGCTGGCCGACCGGATCGAGGGGACCCGGCCCAGGTCGGGCTGGTGGTCCGGGCTGGCGCTGCTCGACCTCGCGCTGCTGCACGCCGAGGCCGGGCAGCCGGGCCAGGCGCTGGCGGCGCTGGCCATGGAGGACCCGGCCGACGAGCTGACCAAAACGTACTGCCTGGCGTTACAGGCCACCGCCACCGCCGCCACTGCCACCGCCGCCGGCGGGCCGGAAGCCGGTCCGCTCGCGGAGCACGCCCTGGCGCGGGCGACCCGGTCGGGCCTGCCCCACCAGCTCGGGTTCGCGTGCCGGGCGCACGCGAAGGTGCTCATGCTCCGCGGGCGGCCGAAGGAGGCGGCCGTCCAGGCGGCGCGCGGCGCCGTCCACTTCGCCGAGGCCGGCGCGCCGGTCGAGGAGGGCCTCACGCGGCAGCTCGCCGCCGAGCTGTACGCGGGGCTGGGCGCGGTCGCGCAGGCCCGCGACGAGCTCGGCCGGGCCAAGTCCCTGTACGCCGCCGCCGGGGCGGCCTGGCTGTCGGCCGCGCTGGCCCGCGACGAACGCCGCCTGGCCGCCAGGGCGCCACGCGGACGGCGGCAACCGGCAGGGCCGCTGTCCGCGCTGACCGCCCGCGAACGGCAGATCGCCGACCTCGCCGTGGGCGGGCTGACGAACCAGCAGATCGCGGAGCGGCTGTACCTGAGCCCCAAGACGGTGGAGGCGCACCTGTCGCGCACCTTCGCCAAGCTGGGCGTCCAGTCGCGCGTCACGCTCACCCGGCACCTGGCCGCCGACGCGCGGGCCGGCGACGACTGAGCGGCTCCCGCCCGATGTAGGGGGTGGGATAGGGAACCGCCCGATGCTAGCGAAGGCCGCGCTGAAGCATGCTGCTGCGGCGAGCCACGCGACCATCGAAGGAGTTTGTCATGTCACCTTCGCATGTCAGAAGGCGGGCCAGGACACGCATCCTGCTGACGGCGTTATGCGCCGGCCTGGGGTTGCTCCTGCCGGCCACCACGGCCGTCGCCGACCAGGTGCCGCTGCCGCCGCGGCCCACGATGTCACCGCCGGTGCCGGTCACGCCCCCGCCCGGCGGCCCGCGGCCGACACTGTCGCCGCCGATCGTGCTGCCGTGCCCGCCGACCTGCCTGGACATGCCGGAACCCGAGCCGTACGACGCGGTCGTCTACGGCGACAGCTACACCAGCGGCGAGGGCGCCAGCCACAACCACAAGTACGTGCCGAAGGCCGACGGCACGGAGGACTTCCGCCACAGGTCAGGCCTGGCGCCCTTCTACGTGGCCTGGGCCGCCCTGGAGATGGGGCGCCACCCGCTGCGCAGGATGGTGCTCAACTCGGAGACGATGCAGCGGACGATCGGGCGCGACAACCTCTACTTCCAGGCCTCGTCCGGCGCGTGGCTCAAGCACCTCGACGAGGACCAGATGGAGAAGAAGGGCGGGACGGTCGTCCGCAACCCGCCGCAGACGCACGACGTCCCGACCATGGCCAAGGTCGTGCACTTCGGGCTCGGCGGCAACGACGCCGGGTTCGCCGACCTGGTCGGCACCGCGGCCACGGCGTTCCTGATCCGGCCCAACGGCGCCCTCATGGGGTCGCTGACCTGGGAGGCGGACCAGGAGAAGTCGGTCGCCATGGAGCTGAGCCGGCTGGACCCGCGGATCGACACGCTGAAGGACAAGGTCGCCCACGGGCTGTGGAGCGTGCGGGAGACCCACCCGGTGGCCGACATCGTGGTCTCGCTCTACCCCTTGGGGGTGAAGGCGTCGGGCAACACCCGCATCCCGGAGATGACCACCACCACGATGGAGATGATCTATCCCTTCGCGGTCCGCGTGAACCAGGCCATCCGTGACGGGGTGGCGCAGTTCCAGGCCAGCTTCCCGCAGACCAGGGTGCACGTCTTCGACCCGAACACCGCCGGGCCGAACGGCACCAGCGTGGTCGCCGGGCACGAGCTGGGCCAGCCCGACTCCTACTTCCAGAGCCTCGTGCACCGCCCCAACCTGCTCCTCGGCAAGCCGTTCCAGTCCTACCAGGAGAGCTTCCACCCCAACGAGCCCGGCTCGGTCGCCATCGGCAAGGCGCTGGCCACCTTCCTGGCGGAGAAACTCCCGGAGCTCTTCCCGAACGGGCCCGACTTCAGCGCCCTCAGCATGAACCCGCAGCCGCTGGCCGCGTCGCCGGACGACGCCCAGGCGGTGCTCGAATGGGCGGTCACCAACGGGGCGCAGCTCTGCGAGGACACCGACATCGACAGCCTGTGCCGCTCCATCACGCCCACCGGCATCGTCCTGTCGAAGGACCTGTGGTTCGACCCCGACAGGGTTAAACCGTTCCCCGGCCCGCCGGTTCCCGGCGGCCCCGACCAGGGCACGCCGGGCGGCGGTGGCGGGGGAGGGTCCCCCGGGATCCCGGCCGAGTACATCCCCAAGGATCCGTGCGACATCTTCCGGCCGGTCCGGTACGAGTACTACGCGGGGGTGAAGGTGCAGGGCGGTCCCTACCAGACGCCGGTGACCATCGAGGAGATCGTCATGGCGCCGCGCAAGCCCAAGTGCGTCCCGGGCGTGGGGCTGATCTTCGAGTGACCCGTGGACAGGGGCCGCCGGGACGGGCGGCCCCTGGTCACAGCACGACCGGCAGTTTGTCGTAGCCGCGTACGGTGCTGCTGTGCAGCCGCACCGCGCGCTCGTGATCGACGTCCCAGACGGGGAAGCGGCGCAGCGTCTCCGCCAGGCCGACCCGCCCTTCGAGGCGGGCCAGGGCCGCGCCGAGACAGAAGTGGATGCCGAGGCCGAACGCGAGGTGCCCGTCGAACCGGCGGCGCACGTCGAACCGATCGGCGCCCGGGAAGACGCGTTCGTCCCGGTCGGCCGCCCCGGTGAGCAGCAGGACCTTGGCGCCGGCCGGGATGGTCGTGCCGTGCAGCCGGACGTCGCGGGTGAGGGTGCGCCCCTGCACGGGGGACGGGGACTCGTACCGCAGGATCTCCTCGACGGCGTTCCGCAGCAGCGAGGGGTCGGCGGCCAGCGCGGCACGCTGACCGGGATGCGCGGCGAGCAGCGCGCACGCCCAGCCGAGCAGCCGGGCCACCGTCTCCGTGCCGCCGCTGACCAGCAGGCCGGCGAAGTCGGCCGCCTCGCCGGTGGTGAGCCGCCGGACGCCTTCCCCGGTGGATACCTCGGCCTCGACCAGCGCGGTCATCAGGTCGTCGCGCGGGCTCCTGCGGCGGGCCTCGATCTGGTCGCAGAAGTACGCGTGCAGCCGCATCATGGCGGCGAAGGAGACCTCGTTGACGACCCCTCTGCCCTCCTCGATGTGGAAGGCCCTGTCGATCTCCTCGCGCACCTCCTCGCGGTCCGCCGGGTCGACGCCGATCAGCTCGGAGATGACCCTCGACGGGAGCTGGACGGCGAAGTCCTGAACGTAGTCGAACCCGTCGCCGCCGAGGTGCGGATCGAGCAGCTCGGCGCAGAGCGCGCGGACGTACTCCTCCAGCAGCGCGATCCGGCGGGGCGTGAAGGCACGGGAGACGAGCGTGCGCAGCGTCGTGTGCGCGGGCGGGTCCGTGAAGAGCATCATGCCGCCGCCCATCGGCTCGCTCGTCATGAGCTCCAGCACGGTGCCGTACGCGGAGCTGTAGGTGCGCGGGTCCCGGCAGGCGGCCTCGACGTCCGCGTAGCGGGACAGGGCGTGGAAGCCGAGCTTGTCGTTGTGGTAGACGGGCCGCTCGTCGCGCATCCTGCGCCACAGCGGATACGGGTCGAGGTCGATCGTCTGGTCGAACGGGTCCCAGTACAGTTCGGTCACGGCGGACCACCCCTCAGCCGCTGAGTCTCACCATGTCAACGAGTCTGCGGGGGTGACGCCTCCGGCGCCACCCCCGGTCACGTCCGCCCGTCAGGCGTTCATGTCGATCTTGTGCGAGCAGAGCTCCCTGCCCAGCCTGGCCGGGTTGCTGTCGGCCTTGCCGAAGTGGGCGGCGGCGGCGTCGAACCGCGCGGCCAGCGCGCTGCCGTCGGCCACCTCGACCAGCCCGCCGCTCTCGGTGGCCCAGGAGGAGTAGGTGTCGGAACGGTACTCCTGGCCGTAGAGCTGCGAGACGATGTCCCTCAGCCCGCCCTTGCCGTTGAACATGGCGTGCGAGCCCCAGCCGACGTAGGCGCGCGGATGCGCCAGCCCCCGGCCGACCGTGGTGCGGTCGTCCCCGCTGATGCTCTCCGCCCGGTCCCAGGACAGGCCGCGATGCTTGCCGTGGGTGCTCATCAGGAACCAGGACCTGTCCCAGGTCCCGTTCGCGTCCTTGTTCCAGACGACCTCCACGTACTCGAAGTCGTGCGGGTGGCCGCCGCCCGCGAAGTAGCTCCTGGCCAGGTAGAGCGAGTAGACGACGCGGATCTCGTTCGGGTTGCAGTGCTTGGCGGTGTAGTAGGTCGGGAACGGCGTGCCGACTCGCGGGCAGCCGCTGTCGCTGTCGGGCCACGCGGTGACCTTCGCGCCGGCGGCGGGAGCGCCGTCGGAGCCGAAGGCCGGCTGGGGCCAGCAGGGGTCGTTGTTGTGAGCCCGGGCGAACAGCCAGAGGGGCGCCGACCAGTTGGCGAAGTCCCTCATCGACCAGCCGCCCGACGCGGTGTCCGACGCCGTGTCCGACGCGGTGCCCGCCGAGGCGGGCGCCGAGACGGGCGCCAGGAACGCCAGGCAGGCCAGGGACGTCAGGACAAGGGTTGCGATGCGCCGCAACATGTGATGCTCCTTTCCGTGCAGCCGATCGGCGGCTGCACACGGGAGCTTGTACGGGGTGCGGCGCACGGCGAGTTCAGCGCTGAACTGCGTCCTTTTCCTCATTCGCCTCCCGCGCCAGGACACAGTGGGTGCCGGTGAAGATCGTCGGCATGCACTTGTTGCAGTGGACGCACAACGAGCGGGTGCCCGGCCGCTCGCGCAGCCGGTTGATCAGGTCGGGCTCGCGCAGCAGCGCGCGGGCCATGGCGACGAACTCGAAGCCCTCGGCCATCGCCAGATCCATGGTGGCGCGCTCGCTGATGCCGCCGAGCAGCACGAGGGGCAGCTTCAGCGCGGCGCGGAACTGGCGGGCGGACTCCAGCAGGTACGCCTCCCGGTAGGGGTAGGCGCGGATGAACCGGCCGCCGGCCAGCCGGAGGCCCAGCCGTACGGGCTGCTTGAACGTGGCGGCGAACTCCGCGACCGGCGCGTCGCCGCGGAACAGGTACATCGGGTTCAGCAGGGAGCTGCCGGCGGTCAGTTCCAGGGCGTCGAGGCTGCCGTCGCGTTCGAGCCACCGGGCGACCTGGAGGCTCTCGTCCAGCCACAGGCCGCCGGGCACGCCGTCGTCCATGTTGAGCTTGGCCAGGATCGCGATGCGGTCGCCGACGGCGCCGCGGACGGCGCGGGCCGCGCCGAGCGCGACCTTGGCGCGGTTGGCGAGCGAGCCGCCGTACTCGTCCCTGCGCTTGTTGAGCCTGGGGGAGAGGAACGAGCTGGCGAAGTAGTTGTGGCCGAGATGAATTTCCACGGCGTCGAAGCCCGCCTCGACGGCCAGCCTGGCGGCGCTCGCGTGGGCGGCGGTGATGCGCTCGATGTCGGCGACGGTGGCGCGGCGGGTCAGCCGCATCGCCTGCGGGTTGAACGACGCCGTCGGGGCCAGCGCGGGCAGCCGGGTGGACCTCGCGTTGGCGACCGGCCCCGCGTGGCCGAGCTGGGCGGAGGCGGCGGCGCCCGCGGCGTGCACGGCGTCGGTGAGGCGGCGCAGCCCCGGCAGGGCGTCCGGGCGCATCCAGAGCTGGTGGCGCTGGGTGCGGCCCTCGGGCGCGACGGCACAGTAGGCGACGGTGGTCATGCCCACCCCGCCGGCGGCGTGGGCGCGGTGGAAGGCGATGAGGTCGTCGCTGACGAGGGCGCCTGTGGCCATGCCCTCGAAGGTGGCGGCCTTGATGACGCGGTTGCGCAGCGTGAGGGGGCCCAGTGCGGCCCGGTCGAACACGTCCATGGCAACCTCCCGGGTTGCGGTGTCCCTGCCGGTCGATGGAGGTACGCCTATCAAAGCAGGCCCGGGCCGAGATCCCAGGGCATCCCGTCGTGGTGGCCGCGGTGGTGCTGGGCGCTGATCCGGACGAGGTCAGCTGAGCGGGCGCATGACGCTCAGGGCCTCTTCGATCAGTTCGCCGGGGAACGGGGTGGTCCGGCTGGTGCCGTACAGGTGCCAGTAGAAGTCGTTCATGGCCGCGGCCACGGGCGCGTACCGGCGGATGGCCGAGGCCACGGCCGGCGGGGCGCCCGCCGGCTCCGCGCCCTCCGCGCACGCCCGCACGTACGCGTTGCGCCGGATCGGCAGGCCGCCCACCGGCACCCCCACCCCGCACACGTCGGTGACGAGCCAGTTGACCAGCCGCATCATCGCGTAGGCGAGATCGTGGGCGCGGTTGCGGTGCAGGAACTCGGCCTCCTCCTCCGACAGGTCGAAGCGGGAGGAGGTCGCCAGCCCGAAGTCCGTGATGTAGAGGCGCTCGCCGTCGGTGAGCATGTTGCCGAAGTGGCCGTCGAAGTGCGTCAGCTCCTGGCCGTTCATGAACGCCACGTCGGCCAGCATGCGCGACTCCAGCAGGGCGCCCGCCGCGGCGGCGGCGTCCGGGCCGGCGGCGCGGCGGGTGGCGAGCCAGCCGCCGAGGTCGCGGGGGATGAACTCCTGGAACAGCACGACGGAGGCCGACGCGCCGGCCAGGGCGTGCAGCCGGTCGCGCACCCCCGGCGACCCGTCCCAGTACCGGACGACCGCCTCCACGTCGGCGTGCTCGCCGAAGGGCGGCGGCGCGCCCGGCAGCACCCGCCAGTGATACAGCAGCGGGAAGGACGCCGTGCGCCCGGCCAGCACCCAGCCGGTCGTCATCTCGCAGGCCGCCAGCTCACGCCACGCGCCGAAGCCCGGCGAGGGGAAGGCGGCGATCCCGTACTGGCAGACCGGCGGGATCCCGAACAGGTTCGCCGTGGACAACTCGTTGCCGGGGCGGCGCTCCAGGTCGGTCAGGGGGATGCGCTTGGCGAAGACCGGCACGTCCTCGACGGTCAGCAGGGCCGAGGCGCCGCCGACCCCCGAGCCCAGCGGGCGCGCCCGCTCCAGCGACTCGGCGAGCCGCCGGTCGCTGCGGGACGCCAGCGCGCTCGCGACGCCGGCGTGGCGGCGGGCGCGCGCTTCGTGTGACATGTCCGTGTACGGGGGCAAAGTGTGATCATTCTACGGTGCGGCCTTCGCCGGCCGGTAGACGCCCTTCGTCAGGTCACGGCCACGCGGTCGGTCAGCGGGTAGGCGCGCTTCATCAGGTCACGGCCACGCGTTCGGTCAGCCGGTGGGCTCGGTGCCCGGGTCCGCGTCGCCCTCGGCCGTCTCGTCGCCGTCCTCGGCCACCTCGCGCCGCTCCTCCTCCGCCTTCACCTCCGGGTCGGGCGGCGGCTCCACCGGCTCGGCGGGGATCGGCCGCGGCGTGTCCCGCACCTCGACCCCGGCCCGCGCGGCGAGCGTGTCCGACTCTCCGCACACCTGGCCGATCGCGGGTGGCATCTCCTCAGGGCGTTTGTCGTCCATGACCCGCAACTGCCCCCGGCTTGACCGATCAAGCGTGACGGCCGGACGTACGCCCGTGATCAGGACGCGGCGGGCTCGTGAGGCAGGGGCGCGGCCGGGTGGTGGTCGACAACGTCGAGGATGGCGTGGGCCGTGCCGGGGTGGATGTTCAGGCGTGCCCACGCGCCGGTGATCCGCAGCAGCCGGGCCACGACGTCCTGGACGCCCGCCAGGTGCAGCGCCCCGCCCCGCTCGCGCAGGACGGTGTGCAGCCTCTCCAGGACGCGCAGGCCGTGGCTGTCCATGAACGTCAGCAGCCCGAGGTCGAGCACCACCGGCCGGCCGGGCAGCAGCCGCCGGCGGACATAGGCTTCCAGCCGGTCGGCGTTGGTGGCGTCGACCTCTCCGATCACGCTGATGAGCACGCCGCCGTCGAGCCGGTGGCAGCCCAGGGTGAGGGACGGCGTGGCGGGCTCCAGGCTGCCGCCATGCCGGTGAACGAGATGCATGTGCGTGGAGTCCTTCCCGGGCGTGGAGGGGTATGGGGTGCCGCTGGTCCTCTCCTGAAGAGTAATACAGGAAATATGTTACCGGAAGCCGACTTCGTGAGACCCATGTCGGCTTTTCAGGGTGACCTGGTCGTAGAAGATGCCCAGCCGGTCGATGCGCCAGAGCTGGCCGTACACGATGAGGGTCGCGCCGAGCACGGTCGGCCAGACCGTCAGCGCGATCAGCCCCCACACCAGCAGGGCGAGCCCGGCGAGCGCGCCGGCCGTCCAGAAGCGCTGGACGACCGCGAACCCGGCGGGCATCCGCGAGCGGTCCTCCAGCCACAGCCGCTCGCCGTAGATGCCCCGCGACGACCAGGCGACCGGCCGGTCGATCGGCGGGAAGGCGTGCGGGTTGGCCCACAGCCACAGCACGACCAGCGCCAGCGGCACCAGCGCCCACCAGCCGATCCACGCGCGGCTCCAGATCGCCAGGATGGCGAGCGGGATGGCGGCGAAGCGCGTCCAGACGCTCCACGGGTTGGCGTGACGCCTCCACGCCTCCTCGCTCATGCCGGCCATCCGCGCGTACTTGTCCAGAACGCTCATGCGAGCATCCCCCTTGCCAGAGTTCTGATGGTGGCGTCGAGCACCTGCTCGTAGGCGGGGCCGAAGCGGTCGCGGTTGACGACGACGAGGCCCGCGGCGCGGATCACCCCGGCGAGGGTCTCCGCCGGGATGTCCGCGACCAGCACGCCCGCGCGCTGCCCGGCGGCCAGGTAGTCGAGCAGCGGCGTGACGAGCCGCGGGGTCACGCGGGCGATCTGCTCGGGGCCGACGCGCCTGGTCACCGCCTCCAGCTCGTCCGGCCTGGTGAGCAGGCGCCGGTAGAGCGGGTCGCCGGTGAGCACGCCGGTGATGGCGTGCATGACGGCGACCAGGCTCTCCTCCCCGGGCGGGACGGCGAGCGCCGCCGTGAGGCCGGCGGTCACCCGCGGGGCCCGGCGGAGCATGACCTCCAGGTAGAGCGACTCCTTGGAGTCGAAGAAGGCGTAGAAGCTGCCCTTGGCGATGCCCGCCGGGCCCACCAGCTCGTCCAGCGAGGTCTTCTTCAGGCCCTGCGTGGTGAACAGCTCCTCGCCGAGGTCGAGCAGCACGCCGGTGATGCGTGCCTTCTCTTCGGACGTGAACGCGACTGCCAAGCTATGACTCCTTCAGTCATTTGTTCATAGCCTAGCCGTGACGGAGCCCGACGCCAACCGGAGAGCCCCTGTTACCGCTCGATCATCCGCAGCTGCGCCTCGTCGTGATGCCCGCCCGCGGCCGGAGGCAGACGGTCGGGCTTCGCCGGTTGCCCGGGTCGTCCGGGCCGAAGTCGCTCTCCGAGCGGATCGCGCCGGTCAGGAAGCCGTGGCCGGGCGGGGAGCAGGCGGCCAGGCCGATGCCCAGCTCGCGCAGCAGCGGTAGTACCTCCTCCTGGTCGCGCGTCGTTCTCGGGCCCACCCGGTGCTGGTAGTACAGGTCGATGTGGCCGGTGCCCAGGCGCGGCGGCCTTGCCGAGGAGCTCCCCGTTGACGTACGGGCCGTAGATCTCGGCGGTGTCCCAGGTCCAGGGCACGGGCCAGGGCGCCCAGCACGCTGTCGGAGGCGCCCGGCAGGTTCCCCCGCTCCATGCGGAGGCAGTAGTCGTTGGAGACGCCCGCGAGCATCGCGACCTCCTCACACCGCGACCCCTTCATCCGGCGGTCGCCACCGAAGGCAGGCCGCCCGCCTGCCGCGGCGCGCCGCGAGCTGAGGAACTCGCGGACCTCGGCGCGAAGATCATGCGCCCAGCGTATGCACGCCGGCCCAGGCGAAGGAGGCAGCGCCAGTACTTCCCGGCGTGCCCGGTGCCCGTAGGATGGCGCGCCAGCGTCAACCTCGTACGACAGGAGAGGCACCAGCACCATGGCGAACCGGGACGCCACCGCACTCGACGACCCGGTGGGCGCGTCCCTGCGCGGCCACCACGCCCACCTCGCCCGCCGCCTCGGCAGGGCCGCCACGTACCAGTCAGGGGTGGCGACGTTCTCGGCGGTGAGCGCCGGCGCGGACCCGCAGGAGTGGGCCGACCTCGCCCGGCTGCTCGGCCGCGGCGAGGTGGCCGACCTGTTCAGCTCCGCGGCGGTGCCGCCGCCGGACTGGGAGCCGGTCTTCAGCCTGGAAGGCCGCCAGCTCGTCTGGACGGGAACCGCCCGCGTCCCGGCAGGGAACGGCGTGAGCGAGCTCGGCGCGGACGACGTGCCCGAGATGCTCGACCTCGTCGCCCGCGCCAAGCCGGGGCCGTTCTGGCCGCGTACCCGTGAGCTCGGCACCTACCTCGGCGTCCGCGAGGAGGGCAGGCTGGTGGCGATGGCGGGTGAGCGGCTGCGGCCGGAGGGACACACCGAGATCAGCGCCGTCTGCACCGCGCCCGAGTCGCGCGGACGGGGCTACGCGGCCCGGCTGGTCGGCGCGCTCGTCGAGCGGATCACGGCACGTGGCGAACGGCCCTTCCTCCACGTGGCCGAGGCGAACACCGGGGCGATCGCCCTGTACGAGCGGCTCGGCTTCGAGACGCGCAGACCCGTGACCTTCCGGGGGTTCCGCATCCCCTGATCCTGCGGGCGAAGGCTGCTGTCCAGGCGCTGGCCATGTCGCTGACCTCCTGTTTCTCCCACGATGGGCGGGGTGGTGCGGAGGGAAGGGAAGCGGGGAGACCGAAGGGAGACCGCGGGTCGCGGACAGCTCCCGCGAGGCGGCCGTCCGGGGCACCAAGGCAGCGCTGGCCTCCGCCGCGGCGTGCGCCACGTCGGGGAGCACGGCGGTATAGAGGTCGGAAGTCATGGCCAGGCTGGCGTGCCGCAGCATCGCCGAGGTGACCTTCATGTCGTTGCCCGCGGCGAGCGACAGCGTGGCCGCGCCGTGACGCAGATCGTGCAGCCGGATCGGGGGCAGCCCGGCGGCGAAGGAGAGCCGTGCGAAAAGCTTACTGATCACATCGGGGTGCAGCGGCGAGCCGTCCGGCTTGGTGAAGATGCGTCCGCTGTCGCGCCAGGCGGGGCCCGCCCGCAGCCGGTCGGCGCGTTGCCGCGCATGATGCACGTGCAGCACGTCGAGGGTGGACTTGTCGAGGGCGACGAGGCTGTCGGAGGACTCGGTCTTCGGTGCCCCCTCTTCCACTTGCCTGTCGACGACCGTGAGTTGGGTGGTCACCGCCAGCGTGCCGTCGTCGGTGTCGAGGTCGGTCCAGCGCGCGCCGCACGCCTCGCCGCGGCGCAGCCCGCGCAAAGCGATCAGGTGGAACAGCGCGTACAGCCGGTCGGTGACGGCGTGGTCGAGGAACGTGCCGAGCTGGGCCGGCGTCCACACCATGACGGGAGAGGGGCGTAGGTCGGTGCAAGCCCACACGATGATCTTCTCGCGACGAGAAAGTGCGGGGTCGGCGCGTACCGCCCTGAGGCGTTCGGCGAAGGCCTGGTCGAAGGCCTCGACCCGGGCCCTGGTCCAGACCAGGCCCTTGGGTTTCCTGCCCGCGGGCAGGTGCATCAAGGCTGCGGCGTTGAAGGTGACCAGGTGCTCGCGCATGGCGTCGGCCAGCACGCTTCTGATCGTGGCCTTGATGCGTTGTTTGGTTGCCGGTCCGGTCGTGCGCTTGCCGCGGGCCGAGTTGCGGATCTCGGGATCGCCGGAGCGCCGGGCGGCCAGAATCTGAGCGTTCTTCTCGTCGATGCGGGCGAAGACTCCTTCGATGGTGGGCACGAAGATGCGGTCCAGCCGGACCTCGTCGAGGACTTCGCCGAAATGCACGTCATGGTGGGTGATGTAGTGGGTCAGCGTGGATGCGCGAACGTCCTTGAGCCGGCGGCGCCGCTCCACCCAGGTGCTCCAGTACTCGCCGAAGGTCATCGACTGCAGTGGCTGCCCGGTCCGGAACCTGCGCTGCACCTCGTCATGGCCGGGCAGGGGCGCCTCCTTTCGATGCGCCGCCTTGATCATGGAGAGGATCTCCACCCGCGCCTGATGGCCTGCTGGACCCGGTTCCGGAAGGTCGAGCAGGCGTCCGGCCTTCTCATAGAAGGCGGACAGCTCGGTTTCGCTGGCGAAACCACCCAAGCGCAGGTAGATGCGCTTGCCATCGGGCCCGGCCGGGATCTCTTCTTTACCGTGCCAGGTGCCGTGATGCGGGTTCCAGGAGCCGTTTGCGCGTCGTAGCTTGGGGCATCTCGCGCCAATATCTGAGGCGCAATAGGTATTCGTCCTGGCATACCACCTGCGCGCATCCAGCGCCGCAAGCCGGTGAAGCCGCCGATCGCGGTGGTGCTGCGCGAGCACTGGCGTGAGGTGGCGTACGCCATCGGGGTGATCATCAACAACTGCGCCCTGGCCTACATCCTCGGCTACGGCGAGTCCGCCGACCCGTGAGCTTCTTCGGGGATCGCCCGGCCGTCATAGCAAAATAGAGCA
>NZ_VSEY01000061.1 GCF_008086045.1 Nonomuraea sp. PA05
GCGCCGGGGGGCGCGCCCCCGGGGGGAAAGGGGCCGCCCCCCCCCCCCCCCCCCGGGTCGCCCGGGCGGGGGGGGCCCGTGTTGCCGCGGGCCCCCGCGCGGGCCCGCCGGTCGAGGTCGGTGGCCACGACGCGGCGGACGCCGCGCCTGGCGAGCACGGCCGCCAGCACGCCGGTGCCGGTGCCGACGTCGAAGGCCAGCCGGTCACCCGGCAGCGGCGCCTCGGCGACCAGGTCGACGTACTCGCCCCTGATCGGGGAGAACACGCCGTGGTGCGGGTGGACGCGAGCGCCGAGCGCCGGCACGTGCACGCCCTTCCTGCGCCACTCGTGCGCGCCGATCAGGCCGAGCAGCTCGCGGAGCGGGCCGACGGCGGGCGGCGCGTCGGCGCCGTGCACCTCGGCGCACGCCTCCCGGACGTCGGGCGCCCTGCGCAGCGGCACCACGTGCCCCTCCGCGTACGGGACGAGCAGCATGCCGAGCGTGCGGGCGCGCTGGGACTGCGCCTGGCGGTGGCGGTGGAAGCCGCTGCCGGGCGCGGCCGGCTTGCAGCGCCTGCCCATGGCGGCCAGGAGCTGCCTGGCGCCCTGGAAGTCGCCGCGCCACAGCAGCGCGGTGCCCTCGCAGGCCAGGCGGTAGGCGGTGGCGGCGGGCATCCGGTCGTCGGCGACGACGACCCGCCTGGGCGGCGGCGCGCCGAGCGCGGAGCGCCAGGCCGCCGTGCGCTCCTGCCCCGCCTCGGTCCACTGGATCATCGCCCCCGACGGTTTCACGGACGCCGCCCGCGGGCCACCGGTTTTCGGTGAGACCTCCGTTCAGGCTCGCCGTTCACCGGCTTGCGGTGAGATCCCCGTTCATGGCAGCAGCCCGCGCACCAGCGCGCGCACCCCCTTGACGTAGGTGTCGTGCGCGGTCAGCTCCGCCCACCGGGCCCCCACCTCGCTCAGCCTGGGGAACTCGGCGGCGTCCAGCTCGGCGAACACCCGCTCCCGATGGGTGGTCCCGCCCTCCTCGCGCCGCGCGCGGGCCGCCGCCGCGGCGGAGATCTCACCGGCCGTGTAGTGCCAGATGATCCGGTACGCGTCCACCGCCTCCTCCGTCGTCAGCCCCGCGCGCACGGCGGCGTCCACGATCTGCTCGGGGTACCACAGCGCGCCCACGGAGAGCAGGTCATCGGCCCTGAGCACGTCCACGGCCCACGGGCGGCCCGACAGCGCGTCGTGCATGGCGACGGCGGCGGTGACCAGCCGCTCGCTCGGCTCCTCGGGCAGCTCGGGCCGGGGCGCGGTGGCGGCGTAGGCGTCGAGCAGCAGCAGGAGCAGCTCGTCCTTGTCGCGTACGTGGTGGTAGAGCGCCATGGCGGTGCTGCCGACCTCCTTGGCCAGCCGGCGCATGGTCAGCGCGGCGACGCCGTCCTCCTCGATCACCCGGTTGGCGGCGGTCACGATCTCGGCTCGGGAGATCTTCGGCGGTCGTCCTGTACGCGTCGGCATCCTGTCATGTTACTTTTTATACATGTATAAAAACTTCTGGGCCGTCGCGGTGCTCGCCTTCGGGGTGGCCGTCGGGACCCTGCAGATGACCGTGGTGGTGCCGCTGCTGCCAGGGCTGCAGCGGCTGCTCGGCGTCCCGCCGACCACCGCCTCCTGGGCACTGACCGCCGGGCTGCTGTCGGGCGCGGTGTCCATCCCGCTGCTGTCGCGCCTGGGCGACATGTACGGCCGGCGCCTCGTGTCGCTGGTCTCCCTAGGCCTCCTCGTCGCCGGTTCGGCGCTCGCCGCCGCCTCCGGCACGCTGGCAGTGCTGATCGCCGGCCGGGTGCTGCAGGGCGCCGCCGCCCCGCTGCTGCCGCTGGCCATGGGCCTGGCCAGGGAGGCCGTGCCCGCCCACCGGCTGCCGAGCGCGATCGGCCTGCTCAGCGCCACCATCGGGGTCGGCAGCGGTGGCGGGATGATCCTCGCGGGGCTGCTCGGCGGCGACCACCGGGCCGTGTTCTGGACGCTGACCGGGCTCGGCGCGCTGAGCTTCGCGCTGGTGGCGGCGGTGGTCCGGGAGACGCCCGTACGCGGCTCGGGGCGGCCCGACCTGGCCGGAGCGGCGCTGGTCGCGGTGTGGCTGGTCTGCCTGCTGCTGGCGATCAGCAAGGGCGCGGCCTGGGGCTGGACCTCGCCGGCGACGCTCGGGCTGCTCGCCGGGGCCGTGGTGGTGGCCGGGGTGTGGGTGGCCACCGCGCGCCGCACCGCCGCGCCGCTGATCGAGATCCCCATGCTCCTGCACCGGGGGACGGTGGGGGCCACCGTGGCCTCGTTCCTGCTCGGGTTCGCCCTGTTCGCGGCCATCACCACGGTGTCGGCGGTGGCGCAGGGCCCGCTCGGGGCCTCGGTGCTGCAGGTCGGGCTCTACCTGCTGCCCACGACGGTGCTGATGCTCGTCGTCTCCGTGCTGGCGGGCCCGCTGATGCGCCGCTTCACCGCCTCCGCGCTGGTCGCGAGCGGCTCGGCGCTGGTGGCGGCGGCCACGCTGTGGCTCGCCGTGTCCAGGTCGTCGGGGGCCGACCTGTACGGGGCCGCGACGGTGCTGGGGCTGGGCGTCGGCCTCGGGTACGCGGCGCTCGGCACGATGGCCGTCGAGCACGTGGAACCGGCCAAGACGGCGGCGGCCGGCGGGATCAACGCGCTGGTCAGGATCGTGGGCAGCAGCGTGGCGGGCGCGGTGGGGGCGGCGGTGCTCTCGGGCGGGGGCGCCGGGTGGAGCTTCGGCGTGGCGGCGGTGGCGGGCCTGCTGGCCGCGCTCTTCGCCGCGAGCTACGGCGATCTTTCGCGAAAGGAACCGGCATGACGGATCCCGAGGGCTCCTGACCCGCGAGACCCCCTCCCGCAGGGCCCGCTCGATCAGCCGGTTGACCTCGCCTCCGCGTCGAGGTGGGCGAGGCGGGCCGGCTCGGCTACGGGCGGGCGGCCGGGTTGGGGCCGAGGTCCAGGGCCGCGTAGGCGTCGTGGACCCACTCCGTCAGGACCGGCCGCGTCCCCGCAGGGTCGATGATGTCCTCCACCAGGAACGCCTCCGCCGTCCTGAACGGCGACCTGACCGCCTCCAGCCGCTCGGCGATCTCGGCCTTCAGCGCGGCCGCCTCCTCCCCCGCCTCCGCCAGCATGCGCTTGAACGCCACCTCCAGCCCGCCCTCGATCGGCAGCGACCCCCAGTCCCCGGACGGCCAGGCCACGCGCAGGCTGTAGCGGGAGTGGGGCCGGTGGGCGGCGCCGGCGACGCCGAAGACACGGCGGACGAGGACGGAGGCCCACGGCACCGTCGACTGGTAGACGGCCGCCAGCGCGCGGGCGCCCCGCCGGATCGTGCCCGCCCGCTCGGCGACCGTGCCGATGACGAAGCCCGGCTGGTCGACCAGGTGCACGACCGGCAGGTGGAACGTCTCGGCCAGGTCGACGAAGCGGGCCGTCTTGTCCGCTCCGGCCGCCGTCATGCCGCCGCCGTACACGCGCGGGTCGGAGGCCAGGACCGCCACGGGACGGCCGTCGAGCCGCGCCAGCGCGGTGATGATCGAGGGCGCGAACCTGCGCCCCAGCTCCAGCACCGAGCCGGTGTCGAAGACCAGGTCCAGGACGCGCCGCATGTCGTACGGCCGGCGGCGGTCCCTGGGGACGATCTCGCGCAGCTCCGGCGCGGCCCGGCCGGCGTCGTCGGGCGGGTCGGCGAGCACGGGCGGCGGCCGCCAGGCGCTCTGCGGCAGGTACGCCAGCACCTTCCTGGCCAGCTCGAACGCCTCCGCCTCCGACCCCGCCACCAGGTCCACCGTGCCGGCCGCCGACACGGCGCGCCAGCCGCCCAGCTCCTCCTTGGTGACGCTCTCGCCCATCCCGGCCTCCACCACGGCGGGCCCCGCGATGAACACCTGGGAGAGTTCCTTCACCATGATCGACACGTGCGAGGTGACGAGCCTGGCGGCGCCGAGCCCGGCGACGGGGCCGAGGGCCAGCGCGATCACCGGGACCCTGCCCAGGTTGGCCACCACCTGGTCCCAGCCGGGGTTGTAGGGCACGTACGTGCGCCCGTGGTCCTCCAGTTGCCTGACGCTCCCGCCGCCCCCGGTGCCGTCGATGAGCCGGACCAGCGGCACCCGCAGCTCGCCGGCCATGCGCTCGGCGAGGATCTGCTTGTCGTGGATGGCGGCGTCGGCGGCGCCGCCGCGCACGGTGAAGTCGTCACCGGCCACGACGATCCGGCGGCCGTCCACGCGGGCGCGGCCGATGATGACGTTCGACGGGGTGAAGCCGCCGTCGGCGGCGCGCCCGGTGAGCGCGCCGATCTCCTGCCAGGAGTCGGTGAGGGCGGCGAGCCGCTCGCGGATGGTGAGGCGGCCCGTGGCGTGCTGGCGGGCGACCCGTTCCTCGCCTCCCATGCGCTCGGCCAGCTCCCTGCGGCGCTTCAGCTCTGCGAGTTCGGGGTCCCACACGACGCGCTCCTCCCACAGCGGACGTACCGGCTGGTCGGTACGTTAGCTGATCAGAGCGTGTAGTCGAAGGTGTAGGAGTGACCTCCGTCGGGGCCGATGACGATGTCCATCTCGCCCCTGATACCGCGCAGCTCGCCCGTCCCGGAGTCGGCCACGACCCTGATGCGCAGCGTCTGCTCCCCGTTGTCGCTGGTGGCGTCGTGCTGGACGACGAAGCTGCCCGAGCGCCCCTCCAGGGTGCCCTCGATGCGCTCCAGCGCCACGTACGAGCGCGACTCGTCCACCGGGGTGGTGGCGATCAGCATGGTGACGAGGCTGGTGCCGGCCAGGTCGCCGGAGAAGGTCTTGGTCAGCGTCACCACACCCAGGGTGATGCCGTCACGGTCGTCGTAGGACGGTTGCGGCGTCCAGTTCGCGGTCTCGAAGGTGCCCTTTGCGGTCATGCCACTCATCCTGCCGGGCGTACCTGTCAGCACCTGTCAGGTTCCGGCGAGCCGTTCCACGACCGGCGCGAAGGCGTCCATGAACTGGGCGTTCACCGACACGTACGAGATCCCGAGATGATCCCTGCGCCTGCGCAGCGTGTCGGTCATCTCCGTCACCGTCCCGGTGAGGACGCCGGTGCCGGTGCGGCCGAAGCGCTGCAGCGCCCAGCCGGGCGGCTCGGACCCTGCGCAGGCCAGGTTCATGGCCAGCTCCAGGTCGTGGAAGCGGTCTCCGGCCAGCTCGTACAGCTCGTCGAGCTTGGCCGCGACCTGCTCCTCCGTGTAGTGCGGCGGCACGCCGAGGGCGACGGTGTCGGCCTTGCGCGCGGCCAGCCGCAGCAGCTTGGTGCCCGAGGCGGCCACCAGGATCCTGACGTCCTGGACGGCGTCGATGGTGTCGGAGAGCCGCTCGATGCGCTGGCCCGGCGTGCCGAAGCGCACGCCGAGCGCCGCCGCGTCGCCCTCGGCGTCGGGCCGGCCGGCGCCCAGGCCCAGCTCGAACCGGCCGCCGGTGAGCTTGTGCAGGGTGGCGCTCTCCCACGCGACCGCCCGCGGCGTGCGGTTGGGGACGCTGAGCACGTACGTGCCGACGCGCAGCGTGGTGGTGGCCGTGGCCGCCACCGCGGCGGCCGTGAACGGCGAGAAGGTGCCGAGCGTGTCGGGCACCAGCAGGGTCGAGTAGCCCAGGCCCTCCGCCCGGCGGGCCAGGCCGGTCCACGCGGCGGCGTCGGGGGCCTGCCCGGCTACCGTGCCGAATCTGAACGGGTGATCGGTCATGCCCCATACGATGACCGACGGGGCGGGTGTGTGACATCGTCCCCCGGACCGGTGATCCGCTACATCCGGGGGCGCA
Organism: Nonomuraea sp. PA05; assembly: GCF_008086045.1. Lineage (GTDB taxonomy): Bacteria > Actinomycetota > Actinomycetes > Streptosporangiales > Streptosporangiaceae > Nonomuraea > Nonomuraea monospora. The sequence goes on from NZ_VSEY01000061.1 coordinate 5,810, forward strand.
TGCCCTTGTCCGGGTGCTACTCCCCCAGCAGTACGCGGGTGAAGTCGTTGCCGAACTTGCCGGCCGGGTCGAGCCGGCGCGCCAGCTCACGGAAGTCGCCGGGGCACTCGGGCCAGCGGGTGAACAGCTTGCCCCAGTGCGGGATCGGCTCGAACGGCGCCAGCGTCTCCTCCACCAGCTCCAGCACCGGCATGACGGCGGCGACGTCCTTGACCCAGGTGAAGTGCACGCCGATGCTCTCGCGGCCGTTGAAGGGGCTCAGCCACAGGTCGTCGGCGGCGATCGAGCGCACCTCCGAGATCTGCAGCACCGGCCGGATGCGGTCGCCGATCGCGAACAGCGCGCGCAGCGCCTCGACCGCGTGCCGCCGGGGCAGCAGCAGCTCCGACTGCAGCTCGTCGCCGGCGCCGCTGGGCGGGTAGTCGGCGCGGAAGTGCGGCAGCCGCTCGTACCAGGCGCCGGGCACGCCGAGCTGACCCGTGCAGCTGTCGGCGGGCATGGCGGGCAGCGGGTGCCGGGGGGCGTCGGCGGGGGTGGTGCCGTACCAGTCGGGGTCGGTCAGCTCCTCCGAGCACTTCAGCCAGACGCGGGTGTCGCGGTAGTCGGTGAAGAGGCTGACGCTGTAGCCGCTGGACATGATCTCGTCGAAGTGCTCGAGCGCGTCCTGGCTCAGGCCCTCGCGGACGTATTGGCGCAGCTCGAAGGCGGGTACGAGGTCGAGCGTGAGCGAGGTGACGACGCCGAGGGCGCCGACCGACACCACGGCGCCGGGGAAGTCGGCGTCGCCGCGCGCGAGCGACAGCAGCGACCCGTCGGCGGTGACGAGCTCGATGCCCGACACGGCGGCGGCCAGGCCGCGCACGGCGTCGCCCGAGCCGTGCGTGCCGGTCGCGACGGAGCCGCCGACGGAGATGTGCGGCAGCGAGGCCAGGTTCGCCAGCGCGAACCCGGCCTGGTGCAGCCGGGGCGCGAGCGTGGCGTACGTCGTGCGCGCCCCGACCCGCACGGTGGCCGCGTCGCTGTCGATCTCCACCTGGCCGGGCATCCGGTCGAGCACCACGAGGTCACCGTCGGTGTCGGCGACGTGGTTGAAGGAGTGCCCGCTGCCGAGGGCCCGCACGCGGGCGCTGGCCGCGACGAGCCGCTGCAGCTCGTCGAGAGAGGTCGGATGGTGCACATCTTTTGCGTGGAATGTGGTGTTTCCAGCCCAATTGGTCAGCGTCACGGCCTTACCTTCCCACAGCTCCACCTTGTCAGCCCGCCCGGGTGCCGCTAGTTTCAGGTGCCGCCCAACCGGAGGTTCGCCGTGCTTGTCCTGTCCGAGGTCGTGGGCCTCGTCACGCTCGTACTGTGGCTGTACTGCCTGTTCGACGTGCTCACCACACCCGACGTGGCCTGCCGGAACCTGCCGAAGATCGCCTGGGTGCTGATCGTGCTGCTGTTCCCGCTCATCGGGTCGATCGCCTGGCTGGTGGCGGGCCGCCCGGAGAGGGCCACTGCGCCGACGCGGCCGAGCGCTTTCCCCGAGTACGACCGCCCCGGCCGCTTCGCCGCCACCAACCCCGACGACGACGAGGAGTTCCTGCGCCGCTGCCGCGAACGAGCAGAGGAGCAGCGCAGGAACGCCCCCAGGAAGTCCCCTGAGGCGGAGGCCTAGAAGCCCTGGGCCAGCCGGTAGTACGCCTGGTTCCAGCGCAGCTCCTTGGCGAACCGCTCGGTCGTGGTGTCGGCGTCGATGACCACCAGCTCCACCCCGAGCATCTCGGCCAGGTCCACCAGCTCCTCACGGCCGACGGCCTTGGACAGCACGGTGTGGTGCGGAGCCCCGGCGGTGAGCCACGACTCGGTGGAGGTGCGCAGGTTCGGCCGCGGCTGCCACACGGCGCGGGCCACCGGCAGCTTGGGCAGCGGCTGCGGCGGGGTCACCACGTCGATCTCGTTGGCCACCAGGCGGAACCGGTCGCCCATGTCGGCCAGGCCGATCACGATGCCAGGGCCAGGCTCGGCGTCGAACACCAGCCGCACCGGGTCCTCGCGACCGCCGATGCCCAGCGGGTGGATCTCGCAGGACGGCGTGCCGGAGGCGATGGACGGGCAGACCTCCAGCATGTGCGCGCCGAGGATCAGCTCGTTGCCGGGCGTCAGGTCGTAGGTGTAGTCCTCCATGAAGGACGTGCCACCCGGCGTCATGGCCTTGAGGGTGCGCAGGAGGACCGAGGTCTTCCAGTCGCCCTCGCCGCCGAAGCCGTACCCGTCGGCCATGAGCCGCTGCACGGCCAGGCCGGGGAGCTGGCGCAGCCCGCCGAGGTCCTCGAAGTTGGTGGTGAACGCCTTGAAGCCGCCGGCCTCCAGGAAGCTCCGCAGGCCCAGCTCGATCCTGGCGGCGTAGCGCAGTGACTCGTTGCGCTCGCCGAGCAGCTCGGGAGCCACGGTGTACTGCTCGGCGTACTCCTTGACCAGCGCCGTCACGTCGGCGTCGGAGGCCGCGTCCACGGCCTCGACCAGGTCGTTGACGCCGTAGGTGTTGACCGAGACGCCGAAGCGGAGCTGCGCCTCGACCTTGTCGCCCTCGGTGACCGCCACGTCGCGCATGTTGTCGCCGAAGCGGGCCAGCTTGAGGGTGCGCACCTCGGCCAGCCCCTTGGCGGCGCGCAGCCAGGACAGGACGCGCTCGCCCACGGCCGGGTCGCTGACGTGCCCGGCCACGGTCTTGCGCGGCACGCCGAGCCTGGTCTGGATGTGCCCGAACTCGCGGTCGCCGTGCGCGGCCTGGTTCAGGTTCATGAAGTCCATGTCGATGGTGGCCCACGGCAGCTCGACGTTGGCCTGCGTGTGCAGGTGCAGCAGCGGCTTGCGCAGCGCGTCGAGCCCGGCGATCCACATCTTGGCCGGGGAGAACGTGTGCATCCACGCGATCACGCCGGCGCAGGAGTCGTCGGCGTTGGCCTCCAGCATGATCCGCCGGATGGCGGCCGCGTCGGTCAGGACGGGCTTCCACTCCACCGGCATGGGGAGCTGCTCGGCGATCCGCTGGGACTGCTCGGCCACCTGACGCAGCGTGTCCTCGCCGTAGAGTCCCTGACTGCCGGTCAGAAACCAGATGTTCAACGCGGGCTCCTCTGTCCGTAGACGTTCTGATAGCGGTCGTACAGGCGGTCGATGTCGTCCTGCGCGATGGGCAGCGGGTCGCCGAGCTGGCGGGCCACGTGCACCGTACGCGCCACGTCCTCGCACATCACGGCGGCCTTCACCGCGGCCTTGGCGTCCTTGCCGATGCTGAACACGCCGTGGTTCTGCATGAGGACGGCCTTGGAGCGGTGGCCCTTGAGCGTCTCGACGATGCCCTGCCCGATCGAGTCGTCGCCGATCAGCGCGAACGGCCCGACCGGGATCTCGCCGCCGAACTCGTCGGCCATCGCGGTCAGCACGCACGGGATGGCCTCGCCGCGGGCGGCCCAGGCGGAGGCGTAGGTGGAGTGGGTGTGCACGACGCCGCCCACCTCGGGCATGTTGCGGTAGACGTAGGCGTGCGCGGCGGTGTCGCTGGACGGCGAGTGCTCGCCCTCCAGCAGGTTGCCGTCGAGGTCGCACACGACCATGTTCTCCGGCGTCAGCTCGTCGTAGGAGACCCCGGAGGGCTTGATGACGAACAGGTCCTCGCCGGGTACGCGGCCGGAGACGTTGCCCGCCGTCCAGACCACCAGGTTGTAGCGGACCAGCTCGGCGTGCAGGTCCGCGACGATCTTCCTCAAGTCCATTACGCCTGTGCCTCGTTCCTGATCGCGCGCAGCGCGTGCAACATCTGTCCGTCCCCGAAGAAGTCGTGGAGCCTGCGGTACTCGGCGTAGAGCCGGTCGTAGGCGTCGGCGCGTGCCTCGTCGGGCACGTACGCGTTCTCGGTGCGCTTGCCCATGGCCGCGGCGGCCTCCTCGATGGAGGCGTACTCGCCGGCGGCGACGGCCGCGTGGATGGCCGAGCCGAGCGCGGGGCCCTGGTCGGAGGCGATGATCGACAGCGGGCGGCGCAGCACGTCGGAGTAGACCTGCATGAGGAAGCGGTTCTTCAGCAGGCCGCCGGCGACGATGAACTCCTCGACCGGCACGCCCGACTTCTCGAACGTCTCGACGATCATGCGGGCGCCGAAAGCGGTGGACTCGATGAGCGCGCGGTAGACGTCCTCGGGCTTGGTGGCCAGCGTCTGGCCGATGATCACGCCGGAGAGGTTGTGGTCCACCAGCACCGAGCGGTTGCCGCCGAACCAGTCGAGGGCGACCAGCCCGTGCTGGCCCACGGCCTGCTTCTCGGCCAGCTCGGTCAGGCGCTCGTGCCCGTCGGTGCCGAAGTTGTCGACGAACCAGGCGAAGATGTCGCCGACCGCCGACTGCCCGGCCTCGTAGCCCCACAGGCCGGGCACGATGCCGTCGCGGACGACGCCGCACATGCCGGGCACCTCGGCGAGCTGGTCGCTGGGCATGATGTGGCAGGTGGAGGTGCCCATGATGGCCACCATCTGGCCGGGCCGCACGGCGTCCGCGGCGGCGGCGGTGACGTGCGCGTCCACGTTGCCGACGGCCACGGCGGCGCCCTCGGGGATGCCGGTCCACTCCGCGGCCCGCGCGGTCAGGCGCCCGGCCAGGCCGCCCAGCGGGGCCAGCGTGAAGCCGTTCACGTCGTCGCCGACCTCACCGGTGGCGAGCTTGCCGGCGAACCCGGCGAAGCCCGGGTTCAGCTCGGCGAGGTACTCCTCCGACGGGTAGCTCCCGTCCTGGAAGACGCCCTTGTAGCCGACCGTGCAGATGTTGCGGCTCTCGACGCCGGTGAGCTGCCAGATGATCCAGTCGGCGGCCTCGATCCAGCGCTCCGCCCTGGCGTAGACCTCGGGGGCCTCCTCCAGGACCTGGAGGCCCTTGGCGAACTCCCACTCGGAGGAGATCTTGCCGCCGTAGCGCGGCAGCCAGCTCTCGCCCCTGCGCGCGGCCAGCTCGTTGATCCGGTCGGCGTGCGGCTGGGCGGCGTGGTGCTTCCACAGCTTGGGCCAGGCGTGCGGCTCGGCCGGCGTCTCGAAGCACAGCGGCGTGCCGTCGGCCGTGGTCGGCAGGACGGTGCAGGCGGTGAAGTCGGTGCCGATGCCGATGATCTCCCCGGCGGGCACCCCGGCGGCGGCGATCGCCCGCGGGACGGCGATGCGCATCACGTCGATCCAGTCCTGCGGCGACTGCAGCGCCCAGTCGGGGCCCAGGCGGACGTCGGTGCCGGGGAGTGTGTGCTCGATGACGCGGTGCTCGTACTCGTGGACGGCGCTGCCCAGCTCGGCGCCGTCGCTCACCCGTACGACGACGGCACGCCCTGACAGCGTGCCGAAGTCCACTCCGACCACGTATTTGTTAGCGCTCACATTGCTCTCCAGGAATTTGTCGGGGGCATGCACATCATCTACCGGATGGCGGCCGTACTCGACCTGACGACGAAGCTGGGACGCACGACCAGCCGCTCGTACGCGGCGTAGCCGAGGTCGATCTGCCGCAGCAGCACCTCGATGCAGTGCCGGCCCACCACGTCGAAGTCCTGCCTGACCGTGGTCAGCGGCGGGGAGAAGAACTCCGACTCGGGGATGTCGTCGAAGCCGACCACGCTGATCTGCTGGGGCACCCGCACCCCCTTCTCCGACAGGGCGCGCAGCACCCCCAGCGCCATCTGGTCGTTGGCGGCGAAGACGGCCGTGACGCCGTCCATCGCGGCCAGGCTCTTGCCGGCCTCGTAGCCGGCACGCGGGCTCCAGTCGCCGGCCAGCGGCTCCGGCACCGGCCGGCCCGCCTCCTCCAGCGCGGCGCGCCAGCCTTCGAGCCTGCCCTCGGTCTCCATCCAGTCGTGCGGGCCGCTGACGTGCCAGACCGTCTCGTGGCCCTGGTCGAGCAGGTGCCGCGTGGCCAGCTTGGCGCCTTCCATCTGGTCGATGCACACCACCGAGACGTCGGCCCTGTGCGTGCCCTCGACCGCCACCGCGGGCAGGCCGGTCGGCAGCGTCTCCAGGGCGCGGGCGGCCGAGCGTTGCGGGGCGACCACCACGACGCCGTCCACGCCCTGCTCGGCCAGGTAGTCGATGGCGTCGCGCACGGTGTCGGCGTCGATCGACTTCAGGCTGACGATGCTGACGAAGTAACCCGCGGTCCTGGCCGCCTGCTCGATGCCGTAGATGGTGCTGGCCGGGCCGTACAGCGTGGTGTCGAAACTCACCACGCCGAGGGTCCTCGAACGCTTGGTGACCAGGGCGCGGGCCACGAGGTTGCGCCGGTAGCCCAGCCGGGTGATCGCCGCCTCCACCCGGGCGCGGGTGTCGGCCCGGACGTTGGGATGGTCGTTGAGCACCCGGGAGACCGTCTGGTGCGACACGCCCGCCTCCTTGGCCACGTCGGCCATGACCGGCAGGCGGCGCTTCGGTGTCGTCACGGTCTCTCCTTTCCGCTGGGCTCCGGGGATCTTACTAGCGAGCGGCCCCGGCCCGGCGCTTCGTCCACACGTCGAACGCGACCGCCGCCAGGAGCACGATGCCCTTGACGAGCATGACCCGCTCGCTGGGCGAGCCGATCAGGGACATGCCGTTGTTGATCACGGCCATGATCAGACCGCCGGTGATGGCGCCCACGACCTTGCCGACGCCGCCCTGGACGGCCGCGCCGCCGATGAAGGCCGCCGCGATGGCGTCCAGCTCGAAGCTGTTGCCCGCGGTGGGGCCCGCCTGGTTGAGCCGGCCGGCGAAGATGATGCCGGCGATGGCCGACAGCACGCCCATGTTGACGAAGATCCAGAAGACGACCGACTTGACCTTCACGCCGGACATGACGGCCGCCTGGAGGTTGCCGCCGATGGCGTAGATCTGCCGGCCGAAGACCGTGCGGTTGGCCATCAGCGAGTAGCCGAGCACCAGGACCGCCAGCAGGACCAGCACCCACGGGAGGTTCTTGAACCGGGCGAGCTGCACCACCAGGAACAGGATGATCGCGGCGCCCGCCACCATCTTCAGCACGAACATCGCCATCGGCTCGACCGTCTGGCCGTAACCCCTGCGGGCGTTCCTGGTGCGCAGCGCCGAGGTGAGCATGCCGGCGATCGCGACCGCGCCGATCAGCAGGCTGAACAGGTCGGCGCCGCCGAGCGGGCCGAGGCCGATGTTGCCGAGGTAGCCGTCGGTGAAGCCGTTGGCCAGCGTACGGACCTGGTCGGGGAACGGGCCGATGCCCTGGTTGCCCAGGACGGTCATCGTCAGCGCCCGGAACAGCAGCATGCCTGCCAGGGTCACGATGAAGGCCGGGATGCCGAAGTAGGCGATCCAGTAGCCCTGCCAGGCTCCGATGAGCGCGCCGGCCACCAGCGTGGCCGCCAGGGCCAGCGGCCACGGCCAGCCCATGTTCACCATGAGCACCGCCGCCAGCGCTCCCGTGACCGCCACCACCGAGCCGACCGACAGGTCGATGTGCCCGGCGATGATGATCAGGATCATCCCGATCGCGAGGATCAGGACGTAGGAGTTCTGGACGATGATGTTCGAGATGTTCTGCGGCGTGAGCAGCGCGCCGTCAGTCAGGATCGAGAACAGCACGATGATCGCCGCGAAGGCGATGTAGATGCCGCTGGATCGCAGGTTGAGCGACATTCCGCCGAATGACACCCGGCCAGGCTGCCGTGGCCCTCCCCCGTCGCCCGTGGTGCCGACCTTCACGTCGGCGGGCGTGATGCTGCTCATCAGAGCTACTCCTGTCCCTTGGTCATGAGGTGCATGAGGCTTTCCTGGGTGGCCTCCTGGCGGGGAACCTCGCCGGTGATGCGACCTTCAGAGAGTGTGTAGATGCGGTCGCACAGGCCGAGCAGCTCAGGCAACTCGGAAGAGATCACCAGCACGGCCTTGCCCTCGTCGGCCAGGCGGTTGATGATCGTGTAGATCTCGTACTTGGCGCCGACGTCGATGCCGCGGGTGGGCTCGTCGAGGATGAGCACGTCCGGCTCGGTCATGATCCACTTGGACAGCACGACCTTCTGCTGGTTGCCGCCCGAGAGCTGGCCCACGACGCTGTTGACGCTCGGGGCCTTGATGTTCATGCTCTTGTGGAACTCTTCGGCGACCTTGTATTCCTCGTTCTCGTTCACCCAGCCGCGCTTGGCCAGGCTCTGCAGCCCCGCCGCGCTGATGTTGGTCTTGATGTCCTGGATGAGGTTGAGCCCGTACCGCTTGCGGTCCTCGGAGGCGTAGGCGATGCCGTGGGTGATCGCGTCCTGGACGTTGCGGATCTCGATCGGCTTGCCGTCCTTGAAGACCTTGCCGGAGATGCGCACCCCGTACGTGCGCCCGAACAGGCTCATCGCCAGCTCGGTACGCCCGGCGCCCATCAGCCCGGCCAGGCCGACGATCTCCCCGCGCCGCAGCTTGAGCGCGGCCCCGTCCACAACCTTGCGGTCGGGCTGGCTGGGGCTGTAGACCGTCCAGTCCTCGATGCGCAGCGCCTCCTCGCCGATCGTCGGCTCGTGCGGCGGGTAGCGGTTGTCGAGGGCGCGGCCGACCATGCCGGCGATGATGCGGTCCTCGGTGACGTGGTCGGTGACCATGTCCAGCGTCTCGATCGTGCGGCCGTCACGGATGATCGTGACGGCGTCGGCGATCGCGGTCACCTCGTTGAGCTTGTGCGAGATGATCACGCAGGTGATGCCCTCGTCGCGCAGCCCGCGCAGCAGGTCGAGCAGGTGAGCGGAGTCGTCGTCGTTGAGCGCCGCGGTGGGCTCGTCGAGGATGAGCAGCTTCACCTCCTTCGACAGCGCCTTGGCGATCTCGACGAGCTGCTGCTTGCCCACGCCGATGTCGGAGATGGGCGTCGTCGGGTTCTCGCGCAGGCCGACTCGCTTCATCAGCTCGCCGGCCTCGTAGTTGGTGCGGTTCCAGTCGATGACGCCGCGCTTGGCGCGTTCGTTGCCGAGGAAGATGTTCTCCGCGATCGACAGCTGAGGGCTCAGCGCCAGTTCCTGATGGATGATCACGATGCCGGCGTGCTCGCTGTCGCGAATGCCGCCGAACTCGCAGCGCTTGCCCTCGAAGAAGATCTCGCCCTCGTAGTCGCCGTGCGGGTAGACCCCGGACAGCACCTTCATCAGCGTCGACTTGCCGGCGCCGTTCTCGCCGCAGATGGCGTGGATCTCGCCGTTCTTCACCGAAAGGTTGACGTCCTGCAGCGCCTTGACGCCGGGGAACGTCTTGGTGATCCCGCTCATCCGCAAGATGTGCTCGGTCATATCCCCTCGCTCAGGAAAGCCCCGGGGACCGCGTCCCCGGGGCTGAACCCCTACTTGAGCTGGTCCTCGGTGTAGTAGTTGCCGCCGATGATGACGTCCTTGTAGTTCGTCTTGTCGACGATCACCGGGTCGAGCAGGTACGAGGGCACGACCTTGTTGCCGTTGTCGTAGTCCTTGGTGTTGTTCACCTCGGGCTGGCCGCCCTTGAGCACGGCGTCGGCCATCTTCACCGTCTGCTCCGCGAGCTTGCGGGTGTCCTTGAAGATCGTGGAGTACTGCTCGTCGGCCACGATCGACTTGACCGACTGCAGCTCGGCGTCCTGACCGGTGACGATCGGGTACGGCTTGCTGTAGCCGGAGCTCTTCAGCGCCGACAGGATGCCGATGGACAGGCCGTCGTAGGGGGACAGGACACCGTCGACCTTGGTGCTACCGGTGTAGGTCTTGGTGATGATGTCCTCCATGCGCTTCTGCGCCGTGGCGGGGTCCCACCGGAGGATGGCGGCCTGCTTGAAGTCGGTCTGGCCGCTGGCGACCTTCAGGGTGCCGTCGTCGATCTTCGGCTGGAGCACCGACATGGCGCCGTTCCAGAAGAACGTGGCGTTGTTGTCGTCGGGCGAGCCGCCGAACAGCTCGACGTTGAAGGGGCCCTTCTTGCCGTCCTCGACGCCGAGGCCCTTCAGCAGCGAGGTCGCCTGCTGCACGCCGACCTTGAAGTTGTCGAAGGTGGCGTAGTAGTCGACGTTCGGGCTGTTGCGGATCAGCCGGTCGTAGGCGATGACCGGGATCTTCGCGTCGGCGGCCTGCTGGAGCTGCGAGGTGATCGCCGTGCCGTCGATCGAGGCGATGATCAGGAGCTTGGCGCCCTTGGTGATCTGGTTCTCGATCTGGTTGGCCTGCGTCGGGATGTCGTTCTCGGCGTACTGGAGGTCGACCTTGTAGCCGAGCTGCTCAAGCTGCTTCTTGACGTTGTCGCCGTCGTGGATCCAGCGCTCGGAGGACTTGGTGGGCATGGTGACGCCGATCAGGGCGCCCGCGTTGCCGGCGGCGGCCGAGGACGAGGCCTCGGCGTCGACGGTCTTCGTGCTCGAACCACAGGCCGTCATGGTCGCGGCGAGCGCGATGGCGGACACCACGCCTCCGATTCGTCCCAACCTCATATGCATCCCTTTCGAGGTCGCGGCAGACGCAGGACGCGGCGACTGCCGGATGATAAGTGGGGGATTCGATCACCGAACGTGACGAATCAGAACAAAGTTCGCACTCGTTTCCGCTGATTGTTATCGCTAACAAAGTCTATGTCAACGCTCGGACATAACCTCACAGAAACTTTCAGGTAACTTTCACGCAGGTCAGCGGCGGGTGCGGGCCGAGAACAGGCGCTGCAGCAGGATGAAGACGAAGAGCAACATTCCGATGAAGATCTTGGTCCACCAAGACGACAGGGTCCCTTCGAAACTGATGATCGTCTGAATCAGCCCCAGCACGAGCACCCCGAGCACGGTCCCCAGCAGGAAGCCGCTGCCACCGGTCAGCAGCGTCCCGCCGATGACCACCGCGGCGATCGCGTCCAGCTCCATGCCCACGGCGTGCAGGCCATAACCGGAGAGCATGTAGAACGACAGCAGAACGCCGCCCAGCGCCGAGCAGAACCCGCTGATCGTGTAGACGGTGATCTTCGTCCGCCCCACGGGCAGGCCCATCAGCAGCGCCGACTGCTCGCTGCCGCCCGTCGCGTAGACCGAGCGGCCGAAGCGGGTGTAGTGCAGCACGTACGTCCCCACGATGACCACCACCACGGCGATGATCACGCTCGGCGAGATCCACAGATCCGCGAACAGGTCGATCCTGGTCTGCGCGAACGCCGTGAACGTGGGGTCCTCGATCGGGATCGAGTCCGTGCCGATCGTGTAACACAGCCCCCGCGCCAGGAACATCCCCGCCAGCGTCACGATGAACGGCTGGATGTCGAAGGCGTGCACGATGTAGCCCATCACCAGCCCCAGGCCCGACCCGATGAGCAGCACCAGCGGCACCACCAGGTACGGCGGCCACCCCGGCCCCGCCATCAGGCTGGCCGAGATCATCGTGGACAGCGCCACCACCGAGCCCACCGACAGGTCGATGCCGCCGGTGAGGATCACGAACGTCATCCCGACCGCCACCACCAGCAGGAAGGCGTTGTCGATGAAGACGTTCAGCAGCACCTGCCCGCTGGCGAACCCCTCGTAGCGGATCCCGCCGGCCACGAACATGGCCGCCAGCAGGCACCCGGTCACCAGGACGGGCAGGTACTTGGCCGGGATCGAGGCCCTGCCGACCGTCAGCGTGGTCACGCGGTGACCCTCACCTTCTCCTCAGGGGCGGGGCTGGGTGGCGCCGACCGCCCGCGCCCGCCGAACACCTTCGCCCGGAAGGACGGCGACTGGATGAGGCAGACCGCGGTCACGACCAGCGCCTTGAACAGGAGCGTCGTCTCCGGCGGCACGCCGATGGAGTAGATCGTCGTGGTCAGCGTCTGGATGATGAGCGCGCCCAGCACGGTGCCGCCCAGCGAGAACCGGCCGCCCGCCAGCGAGGTGCCGCCGATCACCACGGCCAGGATCGCGTCCAGCTCGATCCACAGGCCGGCGTTGTTGCCGTCGGCGCTGGACACGTTCGAGCTGATCATCAGCCCGGCCACGCCCGCGCACAGGGCGACGAACGCGTACACCATGACGATGATCCCGCGCGCCCTGATCCCCGCCAGCCTGCTGGCCTCGGCGTTGCCGCCGACCGACTCGATCAGCATGCCCAGCGCCAGCCGCCTGGTCAGGAACGCGGTGATCGCCAGCACCGCGATCACGATGAGGATGCCGAACGGCACCGTCAGCCAGTAGCCGCCGCCGATCACCTTGTACGCCGGGCTGTTGACCGTGATGATCTGCCCGTCGGTGATGAGCTGGGCCAGGCCGCGCCCCGCCACCATGAGGATGAGCGTGGCGATGATCGGCTGGATGCCGACGACCGCGACCAGGAACCCGTTCCACAGCCCGAGCACCAGGCAGAGCGCCAGCGCCAGCGCCACGGCGGTGAACACGCTCGCGTCCTGGCTGATCTGCAGGCAGGCCAGCGCGCCCGAGATCGCCACCACCGAGCCGACCGACAGGTCGATGCCGCCGGTCGCGATGACCAGCGTCATGCCCAGCGAGACCAGGATCAGCGGGGCGCCGAAGCGCAGGATGTCGATCAGGCTGCCGTACAGGTGGCCGTCCTTGACCTCGATCGAGAAGAAGCTGGGCGTGAAGAACACGTTCAGCGCCAGCAGCAGGGCCAGGACGACCAGCGGCCACAACAGACGCCTCATGAGGCCCGCCCTCCGCTCGCGATGGTCTCCATCAGCACGTCACTGGTGAGCCTGTCGTCGTTGGGCAGCTCGGCCACCAGCCGCCGGTCCCGCAGCACCTCCACCTTGTGGCTGAGCCGCAGCACCTCCTCCAGCTCGGCGGAGATGAACAGCACCGCCATCCCGCCGTCCGACAGCTCGGCCACCAGCCGCTGGATCTCGGTCTTGGCGCCGACGTCGATGCCCCGGGTGGGCTCGTCCAGGATGAGCAGCCTGGGCTCCAGGATCAGCCACCTGGCCAGCACCACCTTCTGCTGGTTGCCGCCGCTGAGGTTGCGCACCAGGTGCTCGGGGTTGGGCGGGCTGATCTTCAGGGCCTTGACGTACCTGCCGACCAGCTCGTCCTGCTGCTCACGCGGCACCGGCCTGGTCCAGCCCCTGGTGGCCTGGAGGGCCAGGATGATGTTCTCGCGCACGGTCAGGTCGGGGATGAGCCCGTCGGCCTTGCGGTTCTCCGAGCAGAACGCGATCTTGTGGGACATGGCCGCGCGCGGCGTGCGCAGCGACTCCACCGACCCGCCGATCGTGAGCTCGCCCGCGGTCGCGTGGTCGGCGCCGAACAGCAGCCTGGCGATCTCCGTACGCCCGGAGCCGAGCAGCCCCGCCAGGCCCACGACCTCGCCCTCGTGAATGGTCAGGCTGAACGGCTCGATCGCCCCCGCCCTGCCCAGCATGCGCGCCTGGACCAGCGGCCGGTCGAACACCTTGGCCTCGCCGTGCAGCCGCTCCAGCGCGGCCAGCTCCTTGCCGATCATCTTGGCGACCAGCTCGACCTGCGGCAGCTCCTCCGTCAGGTACTCGCCGACGAGCCGGCCGTTGCGCAGGATCGTCATCCGGTCGGAGATCTCGTAGACCTGGTCGAGGAAGTGGGAGACGAAGAGGATGGCGATGCCCTCCTCCTTCAGCCGCCGCATCACCCTGAAGAGCTGCCGCACCTCGTCGGCGTCCAGGCTGGAGGTCGGCTCGTCGAGGATCAGCACCCTGGCGTCCACGTCGATCGCCCGCGCGATGGCCACCATCTGCTGGATGGCCAGCGAGTACGACGACAGCGGCGCCGAGACGTCCAGGCTCAGCTCCAGCCGCGACAGCAGCTCGACGGCCCTGGCCCGCATGCGCTTCCAGTCGATGCGGCCCCGCTTGCGGGGCTCGCGGCCGAGCAGGATGTTCTCGGCCACCGACAGGTTCGTGCAGAGGTTGACCTCCTGGTAGACCGTGCTGATCCCGGCCTGCTGCGCCTCCAGGGGGCTGCCGAACGCGACCTGTTCCTGGTTCAGCTCCACGGTGCCCGCGTCGGCGGGGTAGACGCCGGTCAGCACCTTGATCAGGGTGGACTTGCCCGCGCCGTTCTCTCCCATGAGCGCGTGCACCTCGCCGGGCAGCAGCCGCAGGCCCACCCCGTCCAGGGCCTTCACCCCCGGAAACTGTTTGCCGATCCCGCTCATCGTCAGGACCGGCGCGGATACCGCCATCCGCCTTCCCTTCCGTGATGGCGGCCCGGCGTCGTCCCGGGCCGCCTCACCTCGTCCCTACGCCCGTACTGGCTCCGCGTCCAGCGGCGGCTCAGTACTGGCGGGTGGACAGAACCTGCTTGGCCTGCTCCTGCGTGAACGTGGTCTCCACGGTGATCACGCGGGCCGGCACCTGCTCGCCCTTGACGACCTTCTTGGCCAGGTCCATGAGCTGCGGGCCGAGCAGCGGCGAGCACTCGACGATGAAGTTGATCTTCCCGTCGGCGAGCGCCTGCATGCCGTCCTTGACGGCGTCCACGGTGATGATCTTGATGTCCTTGCCGGGCACCTTGCCCGCGCCCTCGATGGCCTCGATCGCACCCAGGCCCATGTCGTCGTTGTGCGCGTAGAGCACGTCGATGTCCGGCTGCGACTTCAGGAAGGCCTCCATGACCTCCTTGCCCTTGGCCCGGGTGAAGTCACCGGTCTGCGAGGCGACGATCTTGAACTTGGATTCGGGTGCGATGACCTCGGCGAAGCCCGCCTTGCGGTCGTTGGCCGGGGCCGAGCCCGTCGTGCCCTGCAGCTCCACGATGTTGACCGGGTCAGTGGAGTCCTTGTACTCCTGCACCAGCCACTGACCGGCCTTCTTGCCCTCCACGACGAAGTCGGAGCCGAGGAAGGTCTTGTAGAGGGAGGTGTCCTTGGAGTCGACCGCGCGGTCGGTCAGGATGACCGGGATCTTCGCGTTCTGCGCCTCCTTCAGCACCGTGTCCCAGCCCGACTCCACCACCGGCGAGAAGGCGATCACGTCCACCTTCTGCTGGATGTAGGAGCGGATGGCCTTGATCTGGTTCTCCTGCTTCTGCTGGGCGTCGGAGAACTTGAGCGTGATGCCCGCGTTCTTCGCCGAGTCCTGCACGGACTTGGTGTTCGCGGTCCGCCAGCCGCTCTCCGCGCCGACCTGGGAGAAGCCCATGGTGATCGACTCGTCACCGCCTCCCGTGCCCGCGGTGGTGGTGCCGCCACCGCCGCCGCACGAAGCCACCGACATCGCGGTCAAACCGGCGAGCAATAACGCCGAGATCCTCTTGAACACGTGGGGGGTTCCCTTCTGATGTGAACGCTAACAACCCGAGTCGGGCGCCAGCGCGTCCTGCCTTCCCGTACGGCTCTAGGCCCCGGCCGTGCTGAGCCTGGGCACGAACATGGGCGGCACCACGAGCCGCTGCCGCTCCTGCGGACCGCCTTCGAGCTGCCGTACGAGCACCTCGATGCTGTGCCTGCCCACCGCGTCGAAGTCCTGCCTGATGGTCGTGAGCGGCGGCGAGAAGAACTCCGACTCGGGGATGTCGTCGAAGCCGACCACACTCACCCGCTCGGGCACTCTCACCCCCTGCTCGGTGAACGCCCGCAGCACGCCCAGCGCCATCTGGTCGTTGGCGACGAAGACCGCGGTCACGTTCCTCATGCTCGCCAGGCTGCGCCCCGCCTCGTATCCCGAGCGCGGGCTCCAGTCACCGGCCAGCGGTCGCGGGGCCTCGCGGCCCGCCTGCTCCAGCGCGGCCCGCCAGCCGGCCACGCGCCCCTCGGCCTCCAGCCAGTCGGAGGGCCCGCTGACGTGCCAGACCGTCTCGTGCCCCAGCGACAGCAGGTGCTCGGTGGCGAGCCTGCCGCCCGCGACCTGGTCCACGCAGACGACGGACACGTCCCCCGCCTCGCCACCCTCGACGGCGACCGTGGGCACGCCGAGCGGCAGATCGGCCAGGGCCTGGGCGGCCGAGCGCTGCGGCGCGACCACGACGATGCCGTCCACGCCCTGGTCGGCCAGGTAGTCGAGGGCATCGCGCACGCCGGCCTTGTCGATCGACTTGAGGCTGACGATGCTGACGAAGTAGCCGGCCGCCCTGGCCGCCTGCTCGATGCCGTAGACGGTGCTGGCCGGCCCGTACAGCGTGGTGTCGAAGCTGACCACGCCGAGCGTTCTGGAGTGCTTGGTGACCAGGGCGCGGGCGACGAGGTTGCGGCGGTAGCCGAGCTTGTCGATCGCCTCGAGCACCCGGGTACGGGTCTCGCTGCGCACGTTCGGATGGTCGTTGAGCACGCGGGAGACCGTCTGATGCGACACGCCGGCTTCCTTGGCCACGTCGGCCATGACCGGCAGGCGGCGCCCCAGGGTGGATCCCACAGTCGTGCTCCTTTCCTGGCTTGGCCCCGACTGTGAACGCTAACAACCGGTGTCGTCAATAGGCCGCCGCATTACGGTCGGGTTACGCGGATGGGTCTTGACGCCCGCCCTGAGCACTCCTTACGTTGTCGCCGATCGCGGTTGTTAACGCTCACTTGATTGTTAACGCTAACAACACCTGAGGAGCCCCCCACTCATGTTGCGCATCGCCTTATCCGCCCTGCTCTTAGCCGGTTTGCTCACCGCGCCACCGGCCGCCGCGCTGGCCGATCCCATCCCGGAAGGCGCCGTCGTCGACCAGTTCGACGGCACCACGCTCGGCGAGGACTGGACGGTGCTCTCGCCCGACGACTCCCGCTGGAGCCTGTCCGGCAGCGCCCTGCGCCTCGACACCCTGACCGGCGACACCCACCAGGGCACCAACAACGCCAGGAACCTCTTCCTCGTGGACGTGCCCAACGGCGACTTCGAGGTGGTCACCAAGCTCAGCGCCCCCGTCACGCTCGACTACCAGAGCGCGGGCCTGCTGGCCTGGCAAAACTGGGACAACTACGTGCGCGCCGGCCTGGCCCACGTCGGGTTCGCCGGCGGGCCGGTGATCGAGACCGCCACCGAGGTGGGCGCCGCCTTCACCTCCGCCTTCGCCGCCAGGCCCGGGTCCACGGCCGAGATCGTCAAGCTGGCCAGGACCGGCGACGAGTTCACCTCCTCCTACTGGGACGGCACGGCCTGGGTGCAGGCTTCCAAGCTGACGGCCAAGCTCGCGATCGGGCAGGTCGGGCTCTTCGGGCTGTCGGCGCAGAACGGCACCTCCATGCGGGCCGACTTCGACTACATCGCGATCAAGGCGGCCGAGGGGGCGGCCGTGGTGCCGGAAGGGCCGTTCACGCTGCGCGCGGCGGCGGCGCCGTACCTGACGGCCGACCGCTCCGGCGTCGTGCGGGCCGCCGCGAAGGCGCCCATGACCGGGCTGGTCCTGACCGCCGAGGACGGCGCGCTCAAGGACGCCGAGAGCGGCAGGTACCTGCAAGCCACCACCCCAGTCCGGCTGGGCGCGCAGCCCACGCCCTTCCAGCTCAAGGACGCGGGCGGCGGCAAGGTCACGCTCTCCTCCGGCGATCGCAGCGTCGCGGTCAGCGACGGCAGGCTCGTTCTCGGCACGGACGCCACCAAGTTCCGCGTCGAGGGCTACACCTCGGGCAAGCTCAGCGTGGACACCAGGGCGAAGGGCACCAAGGTCAGCCCCGACCTGTACGGCGTCTTCTACGAGGACATCAACCACGCCGCCGACGGCGGGCTCTACGCCGAGCTGGTGCAGAACCGCTCATTCGAGTTCAACTCCGTGGACGAGCCCTCCTACACGGGCCTGACCGCCTGGAGCGAGGCCGAGCGCGGCGCCACCGTCACGCCCGCCGTCACCGGCGAGCAGCCGCTGAACGTCAACAACCGCAACTACCTGCGGCTCGACGTGACGGGCGAGGGCACGGCCGGAGTGGTGAACGCCGGGTTCAACCGCGGCCTGCCGCTCGTCAAGGGCAAGCGCTACGACTTCTCCGTGTGGGCCAGGCGCGCCGAGGCAGGCCCGCTCGCGATCACCGCCGAGGACGGCACGACCGTGCTGGGCACGATGACCGTGCAGGTCAAGGCGGGCGGCTGGGCGAAGTACAAGGCGTCGTTCACCGCCTCCGCCACCACCGACGCCGGACGCCTCGTCGTGCAGGCCCCCGCCGGGCGGACCGACCTGGACATGGTCTCGCTGTTCCCCCGCGACACGTTCAAGGGCCACGGCATGCGCACCGACCTGGCCGAGCTGATCGCGGATCTGAAGCCGCGGTTCCTGCGCTTCCCCGGCGGCTGCGTGACCAACGTCGGCACCTACGACCCGTACGCGGAGACCGGCGACCGGCGCCGCATCTACCAGTGGAAGGAGACGATCGGCCCGGTCGAGGAGCGGCCGACGAACTTCAACTTCTGGGGCTACAACCAGAGCTACGGCATCGGCTACTACGAGTACTTCCAGTTCGCCGAGGACCTCGGCGCCGAGGCGCTGCCCGTGCTGTCGGTCGGCGTGAACGGCTGCGGCGAGAACCGGCCGCTGACCGACGAGGCCAAGCTGGCCCGCTGGGTGCAGGACACCCTCGACCTGATCGAGTTCGCCAACGGGCCCGTCACCTCGACCTGGGGGAAGAAGCGGGCCGAGCTGGGGCATCCCAGGCCGTTCGGGCTGGAGTACATCGGGCTCGGGAACGAGGAGATCTACGAGGAGTTCTTCACCAACTATCCGAAGTTCGCCGACGCGATCCGGGCGAAGCACCCCGATATCAAGATCATCAGTAACTCGGGGCAGACGTCGCAGGGCGCCTGGTTCGACCGCATGTGGCAGTTCGCCCGCGACCAGCGGGCCGACCTGGTGGACGAGCACTACTACAACAACCCCGACTGGTTCCTGGCCAACAACCACCGCTACGACTCCTACGACCGCGAGGGGCCGAAGGTGTTCGTCGGCGAGTACGCCTCCCGGGGCAACACGTTCTTCAACGCGCTGTCCGAGGCGTCGTACATGACCGGGCTCGAACGCAACTCCGACGTGGTGGAGCTGGCCTCGTACGCGCCGCTGCTGGCCAACGTCGACTACGTGGACTGGGCGCCGGACCTGATCTGGTTCGACAACGACCAGGCGTACGGGTCGCCGAGCTACCACGTGCAACGCCTGTTCTCCACCAACGTGGGCCAGCGCGTGGTGCCCAGCACGTTCGAGGGCGAGGCCAGGCCCGTCGAGGACATCAAGGGCGCGATCGGCGTCGGCGCCTGGAACACCGCCGTCCGCTACGACGACGTCAAGGTCACCGCCGCCGACGGCACCGTGCTGCTGTCGGACGACTTCTCCGCCGGCGCCGGCGACTGGACGCCAGGCCTGGGCACCTGGGCGGTGCAGGACGGCGCCTACGCCCAGACGGCGCAGGTCGAGGACGCCAGGTCAACGGCGGGCTCGGCCGACTGGTCGAACTACACGATCGAGCTCACCGCCCGCAAGACCGCCGGGGCCGAGGGCTTCCTGGTGATGTTCGGCGTCCGCGACACCGGCAACTTCTACTGGTGGAACGTCGGCGGCTGGAACAACACCCAGTCCGCCGTCGAGAAGGCCGTCAACGGCGGCAAGTCCTCGATCGCCACCTCCGCCACCACGGTCGAGACCGGCCGCGACCATCACCTGAAGGTGCAGGTCAGCGGGCGCAGGATCACGACCTGGCTGGACGGGCAGCAGATCAACGACTTCGTGGACAGCTCCCGCGTCGAGCCGCTCTACCAGGTGGTGTCCAGGGACGGGAAGTCGGTGACGCTGAAGGTCGTCAACGCGCAGGACACGGCCGTGCGCAGCACCGTGGACCTGGGCTCCGCCCGGTTCAGGCCCACGGCCACGGTCACCTCCCTGACCGGCGAGCCGTCGGACACCAACTCGATCTCCGACCCGGATCGGGTGGCGCCGGAGCGACGGCAGGTGAGCGGCTTCTCGCGGGCCTTCACCTACGACTTCCCGGCGTACTCGGTGACGTTCATCGAGCTCACCGAACGGTAGCGGGCCGCTACGGGATGACGGCGCGGTAGTGCGTCGTCATCCTGCCCTCTTCGTCGAGGACGTGGAAGGCGATCAGGGGCGGCAGGACGTGGTCCACGCAGTTGTCGAAGCTCGTGCCGCCCTCCCACGGCAGCGTCAGCGTGGACACCACACCGCCGCCCACCAGCAGCGGCCGGCCCGCGAAGCTGGTGGCGGCGGCCGTGTGCGCGTGCCCCACCAGCACGGCGGGCACGTTCGGGCGGCCGGCGAGCAGCGCCTCCAGCCGCGCCGTCTCGTGCATCCTGATCCCGTCGCACGGCGGGCCGTGCAGCTTCACCGGCGGATGGTGGAACGCCACGAACACCGGCAGGTCCGTGCCGTCCAGCACCCCCTCCAGCCAGGCGAGCGTCTCGTCGTCCAGGTGGCCCTCGTTCCTGCCGGGGATGACGGAGTCGCACATCGCGTAGACCGCGCGGCCGGTGCGCAGCACCTGGTTGACCGGGCCGTCCGACGGCTCCTCGCCCAGCAGGGACCGGCGGAACTCGCGCCTGACGTCGTGGTTTCCCGGGCCGACCAGGACGGGGTGGCGTGAGGCGAGCAGCTTGGCGGCCGTCTCGTACTCCTCCCGCGTGCCGTGGTCGGCGATGTCGCCGGTGACGAGGACCGCGTCGAGGTCGCCGGGGACGGCGTCCAGGTAGCGCATGACTGCGGCGGTGCGGGCGACGCTCTCGGGGGTGGCGCCGATGTGGATGTCGCTCAGGTGAGCGATCACGATCATGTGGCTCTCGTCCTTCCTAGGTTCCGGCTGCCCAGCCACCGTAACCCGGGGTACCGGACCAGAGGTAAGGTCCGCTTTCATGCGCAAACTGTGGGCCGGTTCGGGGGTGGACCTGCATCTGGAGCTTCCCGTCTCGACCGGGCGGCGGCGGGCGCTGGAGGAGGCGCTGCGGCAGGCGATCGGTGACGGGCGGCTGCCGCCCGGCACCCGGCTGCCCTCCACCCGGGCGCTGGCCGCCGAGCTGCGGCTGTCACGGGGTACGGTGAGCGCCGCCTACGACCAGCTCGTCGCCGAGGGCTACCTGACCACGCGCCCCGGCTCCGGCACCCAGGTCGCCCGGCCGGGCGCCGAAGTCGCCACCACCCCCGCCTCGGTCTCCTCCCGCACCCCCGCCCTGACCGCCTCCCGCGCCCCCGCCACCCGGGCCTCGGCCGCTTCCCGCGGCCCCGCCAGTCCCCCGGATCCGGCCGCGCCCTGGGATGCGCCTCCTCCTGACCCCGTGCCGCCGCACGACCTGCGTCCCGGGCAGCCGGACGTCTCGGCCTTCCCCGCCCGCGCCTGGCTGCGCGCCACCCGCCACGTCCTGGCCACCGCCCCCGCCACCGTCTTCGGCCCCTGCGACCCGCGCGGCCGGATCGAACTGCGCACGGCACTCGCCGCCTACCTCGCCAGAACCCGCGGCGTCCGCACCACCCCCGACCTGATCGTCGTCACCACGGGCTTCGTGCAGTCCATCAACCTCCTCACGAGCGTCGTCACCGGCGACGGCCCGTTCGCCATGGAGGACCCGGGCCACGACTTCTACCGCGACGTGGTGCGCGGAACGGGCCGCGAGATCGTACCCCTGCCGGTGGACGAGCTGGGCGCGCGGACCGGCACCCTCACCCCCGGCGTGGCCGCCGCGATCGTCACGCCCGCCCACCAGTACCCGACGGGCGTCCCGCTGCACCCGTCCCGCCGTCTGGCGCTGCGCGAGTGGGGCGGGCTGGTCGTGGAGGACGACTACGACGGCGAGTTCCGCTACGACCGCCAGCCGGTGGGCGCCTTCCAGGGCACGGCGCCGGACCAGGTCGTGTACTGCGGCACCACGTCGGAGTCGCTCGGTCCGGCCATGCGCCTGGGCTGGATGGCGGTGCCACCCGCGCTGATCGGCCCGGTCACGCGGGCCAAGCTGCACGCCGACGCCCACACCGAGGTGCTCGGCCAGCTCGTGCTGGCCCGGCTGATCGAGACGCACGACTACGACCGCCACGTCAGGGCCGCCCGCCTGCGGTACCGGCGGCGGCGCGAGCGGTTGCGCGCCCGCCTGTCCGCCGCGCTGCCGGGCGCGAGCCTGCCCGGCGTCGCGGCGGGCCTGCGCGCCCTCCTGCTGCTTCCGCCCGGCGGCCCCGCCGAGCCCGAGGTGCTGGCCGCGTGCGAGCGGGCGGGCATCGCGCTGCGCCCCGCCTCGCCCCTCTGGCACGGCGCCGGACGTGACGGCCTGCTCATCGGGTACGCCGCCCCCTCCGAACGGAACTACCCCCGCGCGCTCGAAGCCTTGGCGAGCACCTTGGAGAGCTGGGAACCGCGCAGCCGTCCCGCCCGTTCTTCTCATTGAGCGCACGATGGCGGAGGAGGGACATTGGGCTGGCACTACCGCAAGTCAATCAAAGTGGGGCCGTTCCGGATCAACCTGTCACGGCACGGCGTCGGTCACAGCTTCGGCAATCGGCGCTTCAACGTCTCGACCACCCCCGACGGCCGCCGTTACGTGTCCGTGCACCTGCCGGGCGGCATCCACCTCAGCAAGTCACTCGGTGGCAGGCGTCACCGGCGCTACCACTACTGACCCTCGGCGGTCGTCAGACCGCTTGAGATAGAACGGGCCGGAGGCGAAAGCCTCCGGCCCGTCCCCTTTGCGAACCCGTGCCGCTGCGGCCAGAGTGGTCGGATGAGCCCTCACATGACGCCTGAGGAGTTCCGCCGCCACGGCAAGCAGGTCATCGACTGGATCGCGGACTACCTCGCCGGCATCGAGTCCAACCCCGTGATGTCCCAGGTCAAGCCGGGCGAGATCCGGCGCGCCCTGCCCGGCTCGCCGCCCGAACAGGGGGAGCCCTTCGAGAGCGTGCTGTCGGATCTGGGGCGGATCCTGCTGCCCGGCATCACGCACTGGCAACATCCCGGCTTCTTCGCCTACTTCCCCTCCAACGCCAGCGGCCCGGCCATCCTGGGCGACCTGCTGTCCAGCGGGCTGGGCGTGCAGGGCATGCTGTGGGTCACCAGCCCGGCGTGCACGGAGCTGGAGACCGTGGTGGTCGACTGGCTGGCCGAGCTGATCGGGCTGCCTGAGCGCTTCCGCACCGACGCGGCGGGCGGCGGTGTCATCCAGGACTCCGCGTCGAGCGCCTGCCTGGTCGCGCTGCTGGCGGCGCTGCACAGGGCGAGCGGCGGGCGGGCCGCGGCCGAGGGGATCGACCGGCGGTACACGCTGTACGTGACGTCCCAGACGCACTCGTCCCTGGAGAAGGCGGCGCGGATCGCCGGGCTGGGCGCGGCGGGCGTGCGGCTGGTGGACGTGGACCCGCGCACGCTCGCCATGGACCCGGCCCGGCTGCGCGAGCTGCTGGCCGCCGACGAGGCCGCGGGCGCCGTCCCCGCGATGGTCTGCGCGACCGTGGGCACCACCTCCACCACCGCCGTCGATCCGGTGCCCGCCATCGGGCAGGTGTGCCGGGAGCGCGGCGTCTGGCTGCACGTGGACGCCGCCTACGCCGGGGTGGCGGCGATCTGCCCCGAGTTCCGGTGGCTGAACGACGGCGTGGCGGAGTACGCGGACTCGTACGCGACGAACCCGCACAAGTGGCTGCTCACCAACTTCGACTGCGGCGTGCTCTGGACCGCCGACCGGGGCCCGCTCCTCGGCGCGCTGTCGATCCTGCCCGAGTACCTCAGGAACGCCGCCACCTCGACCGGCGCCGTCGTGGACTACCGGGACTGGCAGGTGCCGCTGGGCCGCCGGTTCAGGGCGCTGAAGCTGTGGTCGGTGATCCGCTGGTACGGGGCGGAGGGGCTGCGGGCGCACATCCGCAAGGGCGTCGGGCTGGCGGCGGAGCTGGCCGGATGGGTCGGCGCGGACCCGGGGTTCGAGCTGCACGAGCCGCATCCGCTCGGGCTGGTGTGCTTCCGCCCCCTGTGGCCCGGCGTGGACGACGCGGATCAGGCGGACCGGGCCACGCTGCGGCTGATGGAGCTGCTCAACGCGAGCGGCTCCATTTACTTGACGCACACGAAGGCCGGCGGCCGGGTGCTGCTGCGGCTGGCCGTCGGGGCGGCGGCGACGGAGCGGCGGCACGTGGAGCAGGCGTGGGAGCAGATCCGCTGGGAGCACGCGGCCCTGTCCTCGACCATGCGGTGACGTCCGACGCCTACGAGTTGCGCTCGACCAGCTCGGCGCCGATCCTGGCCAGCTCGTCCCTGACCTCCTGCGGCTCCTCGACCTCCACCCGCGCGCCCCACCCGGCGAGCTGCTCGGCGATCGTCAGCGCCATCGGCGCGGCCACCCGCGCCCGCGCCCGCCCGTCCTGCGTCTCCCCCAGGCTCTCGAAGTGCCGCCCGAAGTGGTCGCGCAGGATGGGCAGGAGCCTGGCGGAGATGAGCACGGTCGCCGAGACCGTGGAGCGCCGCCGCTCCATCTCCTCGACGACGCCCGCCCAGGCCCGCGACAGCTCGAAGCCGTCCGGCCGCTCGAACTCCTCGTCCGTGACCTCCGCCGCCGTGATCCGGTCGACCCGGAACGTGCGCTGCCCGCGCTCGGTCCCGGCCAGCAGGTACCAGACGTCGTCCTTGTCCACCAGCCCCCACGGATCGACCAGCCGCCCGGCGGGCTCGCTGCCCCTGCGGCCCTGGTAGACGAGCCTGACCCGGCGCCGCCGGACGGTCGCCCGCTGCAGAACGCGTACCAGCTCGGGCCGCTCCTTCTCCGGCTCGCCCCAGCGAGCGGGATCGACGACCACCGCGCCGGCCGCCGCCTCGGCCTCGTCCCTGAACGTCTGCGGCAGCGCCCGCAGCAGCTTGCGCAGCGCGGACCGCAGCTCGGGCGCGTCCGGCGCGGCCGGCCCGGCGAGCAGGAACAGCGCCTGCGCCTCGTGCTCGGTGAGCCCGCTCAGGTCGGTACGGGCCCCGCCCAGCAACGACCATCCGCCACCCCGCCCCGGCTGCGGGTATACGGGGATGCCGGCGGCGGACAGCGCTTCGAGGTCGCGCCGCGCCGTGGCCACGGACACCTCCAGCTTCCCGGCCAGCTCGGCGGCGGTCACCCGGCCACGCGCCTGCATCAGCAGCAGCGCGGCCACCAGTCGATCGGCTCGCATGAGGCCATTGTCCGCCTTGAAGTGCTCACCGCATGAGCACTTAGTCGTTCTCGCCCGTCACGCGCCGGCCGAATGCCGACAGCCCCTGCTCGTGGTGCTCGACCAGCCCCATCCGCCGGTAGAAGGCGTGGTTGGCGGGCCCGTCGGGGGTGGACTCGTGGTCGGTCGTCAGCACGAAGTACCGGCAGTGCGCGTAGCGCTCCATGAGCCGCTCCAGCAGCCGCCGCCCGATGCCCTGCCCCTGGAACTCCCGGTCGACCAGCAATTCCTGGACGTAACACACCATCTCATCGTCGGACACCGTGCGTGCCAGGCCCTGCAGCCGTCCGTCGCCGTCCCTGGCGGTGAGGACGAGGTGCGAGCCGGCCAGACCCCGGCAGACCTTGGCGATGTCGCGGGTCCACACGTTCCAGCCGACGGAGTCGTACAGCCTGAAGATCTCGGCCTCGTCGAACGAGGTCTCTCGCGCGATGATCGTCATTCGAGGAACTCTATGTGGAGCTATGGGGATTCGAACCCCAGACCTCCTCCATGCCATGGAGGCGCGCTACCAACTGCGCCATAGCCCCTTACGATCAACAAGTGTAACGGAGTTCCGAACCCCTTGTGTCACGCCGGAACCGGCATGATACGTCTTTGGTCTTATGCCGACATTTGAGGATCACCGAAGCCTGTTGATCGCGGTCGCCTACCGCATCCTGGGCAGCGTCGCCGACGCGGAGGACGTCGTCCAGGAGGCGTGGCTGCGCTGGTCGGGGGTGGACGAGTCGACCGTGGACGACCCCAAGGCGTTCCTGGTCACGGTGACCTCGCGGCTGGCCATCGACCGCCTGCGGTGGGCCAAGTCGCGGCGCGAGTCGTACGTGGGGCCGTGGCTGCCCGAGCCGATCAGCACCGCGCCGGACGCGGCCGAGCAGGCCGAGCTGGCCGACTCGGTGGAGATGGCGATGCTGGTGGTGCTGGAGACGTTGTCGCCGCTGGAGCGGGCGGTGTTCGTGTTGCGGGAGGCGTTCGACCTGCCGTTCGCGGAGATCGCGGAGATCATCGGGCGGGCCGAGCCGGCCACCAGGCAGCTCGCCAGGCGCGCCAGGGAGCACGTGCGGGACAAGCGCCCGCGCTTCGACGTGGACAGGGACGAGCGCAAGCGGATCACCGAGCGGTTCCTGGGCGCCTCCACCGGGGGCGATCTGAACGCGCTGATCGCGCTGTTCTCCGACCAGGTGACGATGGTGAGCGACGGCGGCGGCAAGGCCAGAGCGGCGCTGCGGGTCATCACCGGCGCGGAGAACGTCGGCCGCTACCTGCTGTCGATCAACACCCCGGAGAACATCGCCAAGTTCATGGTCTCGATCGGCATGACGGATCTGCCCGGCATGTCACTGGGGCTGGCGACGCTGAACAACGCGCCCGCGATCGTCGTCTCGGCGGACGGGAAGGTGATCAGCGTCATCTCGCTGCTGATCAGCGACGGCAGGATCGAGACGGTCTACGTGCTGGCCAACCCGGACAAGATCGGCCACCTCCAGCCGTCGTGACCTCAGCCGCCGCAGCCGGTGCGCATGGTGAGCGTGGCGTCGTCGAGCGACAGCGCGACCTCGACGGCGCCCAGCTCTCCCGTGCGGCTCACGTGGGTGCCGCCGCACGGGATGGACGCCTCGCCGTGCGGCAGCGAGCAGTGCCAGGTGCGGCGGGCCGTCAGCCCGGCGTCCGGCACCTCCACCCGGACGGGGGCGTCGGCCGCCACCCAGGCGGCGAGCCGGTCGTTCACCTCGCGGGCGATCTTCTCCGGGTCGAGGTCGTCGGCGGAGAAGCCCTTCTTGCGCAGCGACTTGCCCAGGCGGTAGACGTCCACGCTGCCGTTCGGGGCGATGCGGGAGGAGGTGATGGCGGCCTGGTCGAAGTCGGGGCTGCCGAGCGAGTCGGGCCGCGTCTCCTTGCGCCACCGGCCGGCCAGGGCGGCGTTGAGCGCGAGCGCGGCCAGGTGGCAGGCGGTGTGCCCGGCGGACAGCGCCGCACGCAGGTCCGCGTCCACTTCGAGGTCCACTTCCGCGCCCGTGGGCAGCGGCGTCTCGGTGACGTGCACGACCAGCCAGTCCCAGCCCTCGGCGCCGCGCCTGACCGGGATGTCCGCGCCGAGGAAGATCTCGCCGGTGGCCGACCGGGCTCCGGTCACGCAGTCGACGACCGGCAGGCCGCCGATCGTGCCACGGTCGGCGGGCTGGTCGGGCCAGGTGTGGTCGAGGGGGTGGAACGGCGTCTCGGAGACGACGAGGCCGTGCCGCTCCCCCGACGGCACGGCCTCGACGATCGTGGAGCGGCCACGGGTGCGGCCGCTGGGGAAGGTGACGAGAGTGGAGTTCACCCCGCCATTCTCTCGTCCTCCAGGTAACGGTTGCGGCCCGCGTACAGGCCGGTCAGGAGCTGGGCGGCGAGCACCACGAAGATCAGCGTGTACGGCACCGACCACCCGCCGGTGGCCTCGCGCAGCACGCCGACCAGCAGCGGGCCCGCGCCCGAGATGAGGTAGCCGGCGCTCTGCCCGAAGGCCGACAGCGCGGCCGTGGTCTCCGGCGTGCGCGTGCGCAGCGCCAGCATCATCAGCGCCAGCGGGAACGACCCCATCCCCACGGCGATGAACACGACCCAGACCATCGCGGTGGACGGCGGCGCGAACCACAGCCCGAGGAAGCCGATCACGTAGAACACGACGAGCCCGACCACGGTGGGGCGCTGGTCGCGGAACCGCGAGGCGATCATGGGCACGGCGATGGAGACGGGGATGTTCAGGGCGGTGAACACGCCGAGGATCAGCCCGGCCTCCGAGGTGCTGTAGCCGCTGTCGGTGAGGATCGTGGCGAGCCAGCCGAACATGATGTACGCGATCATCGACTGGGTGCCGAAGTAGACCGCGATCATCCAGGCGAGCTTGCTCTTCACCATGCCGCGCAGGCCCACGTCCCGTCCGCCGGTGTCCCGCTCCGGCTCACTGCGCAGCAGCGCAAGCCACGGAATGGCGGCGACAGCGGCCAGGGCCGCCCACACGCCGAGCGCGATGTGCCAGTCCCCCGAGGCGCGCTCGATCGGCACGGTCGCGGCGGCGGCCAGCATGGTGCCCGCGGCCAGGGCCGTGGTGTAGACGGTGGTCATGAGCCCGGTTCGGGCCGGGAAGTGGCGCTTGATCAGCGTCGGGATGAGCACGTTGCCGACGGCGCCGCCGGACAGCGCGACCGCGCTGCTCAGCAGGAACACCGGGGCCGACCCGACCAGCGACCTGACCAGCAGCCCGACGCCGAGGGTGACGAGGGCGAGCAGCAGCAGCCGGTGCTCGCCGATACGCCTGGCCAGCGTCGGGGTGATCGCGCCGACGCTGGCGAAGGCGAGGACGGGCAGGGTGGTCAGCAGCCCGGTGCCGACGCTCGACATGCCGAGCCCGGCGGCGAGCTGGTCGAGCAAGGGGCCGACGCTGGTGACGCCGGTGCGCAGGTTCAGTGCGGCGAGGACGATTCCCAGCACGAGGAGCCAGGCCAGCGGGGTGGTTCTGCCTCGGGACTCTTGGGCGAGCACGCTCATGGCGGGAAGTGTCCTCCACTCATCAAATCATGGGACGAATGACACCTTAACAGGACCGAAATATGCATTTATTCCTGGCGGCATGGTGCAGACATGACGAAACCCCCGGAGACGGTCTCCGAGGGTTTCGCAGGCAGTACTCAGAGGACAGGAGGAGGCGGCTGCCCCGGGGAGCCCGGCGAGCCGGGAGGCACCGGCCCAGGAGGCGGCAGCGTCCCGCCCGGCGACTGGCCACCGCCGCCGGCGGGCGGGTAGTCGCCGCCCACCGTGCCCGGCGGAACGGTCCCGGCGCCGCCGTACGTGGAGCCCTGCTCGTGCTCGCGCTGGTGCGGCCCCGGCACGTCGCCGCGCCAGCCGCCGGTCTCGCCGCCACGCGACTCGATGAAGGACTTGAAGCGCTTGACGTCGCCGACCACGCGCATGCGGACGATCTGCAGCTTGTCACCCGCGATCTCGAGGAAGCCCTGGGGGTCGTACTCCATCTGGAGCGTGACCCTGGTCGTGTCCTCGTCGATCCGGTGGAAGGTCACCACCCCGGCCTGGTGCGGCTTGTCCACGCTGCGCCAGGCGATGCGCTCGTCGGGGTGCTGCTCGGTGATCTCCGCCTCGAACTCGCGCCTGACACCGGCGATCTCCGCCACCCAGGCCGTCCGCGTGTCACTGAGCTGCTTGACCGACTCCACGCCCTCCATGAACTCGGGGAAGCTTTCGAACTGTGTCCATTGGTTGTAGGCCACCCGCACGGGGACCCTGACGTCTTCGGAATGTTCGATCGTGCTCATGGGGTCTGTCACTGCCCAGGCACGCGGGGCGTTAACGCCTGCGCCGCAGCCAGAACAGGCCCACGAGGGGCAGCACGAGCGGGATGAACAGGTAGCCCTTGCCGTACGCGGACCACACCGTCTCGTCGGGGAAGGCGGCCTGGTCGAGCAGGCTGAGCGTGCCGATGATCAGCACGCCGGCCAGCTCGATGCCGAGCGCGACCAGCGCGAGGCGGCGCGCGCCGCGCCAGAGCGCGACCGTGAGCAGGACGTAGACCGCCGCCGCGAACGCCGACAGCGAGTACGCCAGCGGCGCCTCGCCGAACCTGGTGGCGATCTGCACGGCCGCCCGTGCCCCGGCGGCCAGCGAGAACAATCCGTAGACGGCGATCAGCGCCCGGCCGGGCCCGGTGCCGATGGCGGTGGTCACGCCGTGCCCTGCCAGATCTGCAGCAGCCTGGCCGTCATCACCGCGATCGCGAACCCGGCCACGGCGAGGATCCCCGGCCCCCACCTGCTGCGCTCGGCCAGCGCCAGGAACACGCCCGCGGGCGGGATCAGCACCTCGCCGCCGAGGTAGCCGAACAGCGTCACCTTGTCGGCGGGCCCCTCGCCACCGGCCACCGCCGCTATGACGAAGCCCGCCTGCACCAGCACGGCCACCTCCAGCAGGGCGAACCCGACCAGCAGCACCATGCCCATCGGCCGGTCGCGGATCGCGGTGATCAGGCTCATCAGCATCAGCAGCAGGGAGCCGGAGATGACGACGGTGGAGACGACGGTGTTCATCGGGGGTAAGGCTATCGCCCGGTATCGCCGCCCCCGATGGAGCCCTCCATCCCGTCGAGCACCCAGGTGAGCCCGCGCTCGAAGTTGTCGTCGGCCCCCTGCACGCCCTGCTCGATCATCGGCGCCAGCCGGGGGAACTCGCCGCCGTCGATCAGCTCCTTGATGTACGGCTCCGCCAGCGCGGCCCGCTCGGCGTCGCCGATCCCCCGCTCCCTGGGCGCGCGGCGCTCCACGGCCTGCCTGACCACGAACCCGGTCATGTAGTCGTTGAACACCGCCAGGAACCGCCACGCCGTCAGCCGGTCGACGCCGAGGCCGTCGAAGGCGGACAGCTTCTGCTCCACGTGCCGCAGCCCGTTGGGCCCGACGGCCACCCGGTGCGAGATCAGGTCCACCCGCCACGGGTGCCGCCGCACCAGCTCCAGCTCGCGCCGGGCGAGCAGCGTCAGCGCCTCGCGCCAGTCGGCGGGCAGCGGCTCCTCGGCCACCGCCTCGGCGGCGATCTCGTCGGCCATCAGCGCGAGCAGGTCCTCCTTGCGCTCGATGTAGGAGTACAGCGTCATCGCGCGGGCGTCCAGCTCGGTGGCCACACGCCTGATCGAGACGGCGTCCAGCCCTTCGGCGTCGGCCACGGCGATGGCCGCGGCCACGATCGCCTCCCTGCTCAGCACGGGGCGGCGGGGCGGGGTGGGTCTCGACCAGATCGATGTCACGGCACCGATTCTAGACAGCGTACGAAAGTGTTACAGTGTACGACATGCGCTACGCCGTACGAAGCTCCCTCCGGTCCACCGGACTCGTGGTCCTGCTCGGCGTCGTCATGACGATGCTCGACACCACGATCGTCAACGTCGCGCTCGGCACCCTGGCCGCCGAGTTCCACACCTCGCTCGCCGACGTCCAGTGGGCGGCCACCTCGTACCTGCTGGCGATGTCCATGACGGTCCCGGTCACCGGCTGGGCCGTCGGCCGGTTCGGGGTGCGGGCCGTCTGGCTCGTCTCGCTCGTGCTCTTCATCGCCGGCTCCGCCCTCTGCGCCGCCGCCTGGTCGCTGGGCAGCCTGGTCGTCTTCCGCGCTGTGCAGGGGCTGGGCGGCGGCCTGCTCCAGCCGGTCGGGCAGGTGATGCTGGCCCAGGCGGCGGGCAAGGAGCGGCTGGGCCGGGCGATGAGCCTCATCTCGGTGCCCGCCATGCTGGTGCCCGTGCTCGGGCCGCCGCTCGGCGGGCTGATCGTGCAGGGTCCCGGCTGGCGGTGGCTGTTCCTGGTGAACGTGCCGGTCTGCGCGGTGGCGCTGCTGGCCGCGCTCCTGCTGCTGCCGCGCGGCGAGCGGAACGACAGCACCGGGCAGCGCCTGGACGTGCTCGGCCTGGCCCTGCTGTCCCCCGGCCTGGTCGCCCTGATCTACGGGCTGACCGAGGAGGGGAACGGCGCCTCGCTCCTGCACCCGGCATCCTGGATCGGCGCGGCCCTGGTGGCCGTCTTCGCCCTGCGGTCGCTGCGCGTCACGTCCCTGGTGGACCTGCGGCTGTTCCGCGACCGCACGTTCGCCTCGGCGGTGCTCGCCCTGGCGTGCTACTCGGCCGCGATGCTCGGCTTCACCGTGCTCGTCCCGCTCTACAGCCAGCTCGCCGAGGGCGGCAGCGCGCTGGACGCGGGCCTGCTGCTGGCCCCGCTGGGGATCGGCGCCGCCCTCACGATGCCGCTGGCCGGCAGGCTCACCGACAGCAGGGGGCCGCGCGGCGTCGCGGCGGCGGGAGTGGTGCTGGTGGTGGCGAGCATCGTGGCGTTCCTGCTGACCGGCGGCGGTCACGTGCCGATGTTCACGCTCGGGCTCGGCCACGGGCTGGTGGCGACGTCGGTGATGGCGGCCGCGTACAGGACGCTGGAGCCGTCCGCCATCCCGGCGGCGACGACGCTGAGCACGATCGTGCTGCGGCTCGCCGCGCCGTTCGGGGTGGCGCTGCTGACCGTGCTGCTGCAGGTGTTCACCAGGGCGGGCGCGGCGGAGCCGTTCACGCCCGCGTTCTGGGCGGCGGCCGGGCTGGCCGGGGTCTCGCTGCTGCCGATCGCGCTCATAGGATCGGGGACGTGGAGAAGATCCTCGTCAGCGCCTGCCTGATGGGCCGCAAGGTGCGCTACGACGGCGGCGCCAAGACCAGCTCGGCCGCCTGGCTCGCCGGGTGGCGCGAGGAGGGGCGGCTGGTGCCGTTCTGCCCCGAGGTGGAGGGCGGGCTGCCGGTGCCGAGGCTCGCCGCCGAGATCGAGGGCGGCGCGGGCGGGGCGGCCGTCCTGGCCGGGGCCGCCCGCGTGGTGGCGACGGACGGGTCGGACGTGACGGCCGAGTTCCTGGCGGGCGCGCGCGAGGCGCTGGCCGTGGCGCGGTCGCACGGCATCCGGATGGCGGTGCTGAAGGAGGGCAGCCCCTCGTGCGGGGCCCTCGCGATCTACGACGGCAGCTTCCAAGGGCGCAGGACGCCGGGGCAGGGCGTGACGACGGCGCTGCTGGAGCGGAACGGGATCCGGGTGTTCAGCGAGGAGCGGCTGGCCGAGGCCGCCGGTTATCTGCGCACCCTGGAGACGTAGAAGGCGCCGCTCAGCCCGGCGGCCAGCGCGATCGCCATGACGCCGTGATACGCGGTGAGCAGCGCGTTCCCCTCGTCGGGCGCCGCCTCCGCGCCGAAGGCCAGCGCCAGCATCCCGAGCAGCACGCCGCCGAGCGCGGCCGCGTGCGTGTAAATCAGCCCGTCCCAGGCCCAGGGCCGCCGGGCCAGCGCGCCACAGCCGCCGCCGATCAGCACGACGCAGCACAGGGTCTCCACGATCGCGGCCGGCACGATCACCGGCTGCCACACCGGCCCCAGCTCGACTCCGGTGTGCAGCAGCGCGAACGTGGCGAAGACCAGCGCGTAGAGCAGCGACAGCCAGCCCAGCAACCTCCGGAGTGCGTCCATGCGCCCACGCTGCCACGTCACGGCGCAACCGGAATCGTCTTCAGGGAGTCGGCTCCGCTACGCCTTCGGGCGTAGGCAGCAGCCGCCTCACCAGCCGGATGGTCTCGTCGATGGTGACCGTGGCGTCGCGGCCGGACTCGCACGCGGCCACCTCGCGGCCCGCCTCGCCCATCATGGTGGTGAGCAGCACCACCAGCACCTGGCTCTCCCGCGAGTCGTCCAGGCCGAGCAGGCGCTTGTTGCCGCCGATCCAGTTCCAGCCCCGCTGCCTGCGCAGCGTGGTGAACTCCACCGGCCCGTCGCTCTCCAGGAACAACCTGGCCACCTCGCGCTGCTCCCACGAGCCCTCCAGGTACGCCCGCGCTCCGGCCAGGAACTTCTCCGACCCCGCCGCGCCCTTGACCGCCTTGGCCGCCCGTGAGGTGCGCTCCTCCTGCCCTCGCATGAACTGCTCCCACAACGCCAGGAACAGGCCGGGCTTGCCGCCGAAGTGGTGGTACAGGCTGCCGACGCTGATCCCGGACGTCTCCACGATGTCGGCCACCGTGGCGTCGGCGTACCCCTTGGCCAGGAAGACGTCGCGGGCCGCGCTCAGCAGCGTGTCGCGGGTGCCGCTCGACCGGCTCCAGCCTCGGGCCCTCATCAGTACTCCCACGTGTCGGTTCGCTGCTCGTGACCGATGCAGAACACGGCGGTGCCGTGCTCGCCCTTCGCCAGGTCCACCCGGATCCAGCCGTCGGCGCGGGCAATCTTGGCGGTGTAGCCGCTGACGGGGGTGGCCGAGACCAGGCGGCAGCCCGCCGGGCCGAGCGTGAACGCCACCTCGCCGCCCTTCACCTTCACCACCTTGAGCGAGGGGGTGGCCTGCCGCTCCGTGGCGGGCGCCGGGGTGCGGCTCCGCTTCGGCACCTCGCGCGTGGCAGAGGCGGTCGGCGTCGCATGTGGGCCCGTGGCATCCGGCCGTGTGGCGGGCGGGCGTGTGGCAGGCGGGCGTGTGGCAGGCCGCTCGTCGGCCGCGATCGTCTGCGCGAGGAACGGCTCCACGTCCACGTCGTCCACGAACTCGTTGCGCAGCACCCCCCGTACGCCGAACCACGAGACCGACACCGCGACCACGGTGGCACCGCACCAGATCGCCGCATATCTCAGGGCTCGACGCATGAGACGCATTATGTACGGTGGTGCCCCATGGCGACGGTTCTCGTAGTCGAAGACGACGAATTCGTCAGATCGGCGATCATCCACGAGCTGGGCCGGCGCCGGCACGCCGTCCGCAGCGCCGGATGCGCCCTGGACGCGCTCAGGGAGATCTCGCAATCCCCTCCCGACGCCGTCATCCTCGACCTCGGCCTGCCCGACCTGGACGGATCCGAGGCGCTGCGCATGGTGCGCGGCATCTCCGACGTGCCGGTCATCGTGGCCACCGCCCGCGACGACGAGGCCGAGATCGTCAGGCTGCTGCGGGCGGGCGCCGACGACTACCTGGTCAAGCCGTTCTCCGGCGACCATCTCAGCGCCCGCCTGGACGCGGTGCTGCGCCGGGCCAGGTCCGCGCCCGCGCCGCGCAGCATCGAGGTCGGCGGCCTGTTCGTGGACGTGGACCGGCGCGAGGCCGCGCTCGACGGCGGGCCGCTCGCACTGACCAGGCGCGAGTTCGACCTGCTCGCCTACCTCGCCGCCCGCGCCGACCGGGTGGTCACCCGCAAGGAGCTGCTGGCCGAGGTCTGGCAGCTCGCCTACGGCGATGACCAGACGATCGACGTGCACCTGTCGTGGCTGCGCCGCAAGCTCGGCGAGAGCGCCTCCAGGCCCCGCTACCTGCACACCGTCCGCGGCGTCGGGTTCATGTTGTCAGCGCCCAGATGAGCAGGGATCGATGAGGAGGACCCTCGCGGTGCTCATGGTCGCCGTCACCTCGATGGTGGCGCTGGCCTTCCTGGTGCCGCTGGCGCTGATCGTCAGGGAGACCGCGCAGAGCAGGGCGGTCGCGGGCGCCGAGCGGCAGGCGGCGGCGCTGGTGCCGGTGCTCGCCCTGACCACGGCGAGCGACGATCTCGGGCTCGCGATGGCGCGTACCGAGGCGGGGCGGCGCGGCCTGCTGGCCGTGCACGTCAAGGGCGGCGCGACGGTCGGCACGTCGCGCGCGCCGGCCGCGCAGGTGGCCGGGGCCGCCGCGCAGACCAGGGCGAGCACGGTCGAGCTGGACGGCGGGTACGTGCTGCTGCGCCCCGTGGCGCTGGACGGCGACCGGGGCGCGGTGATCGAGGTGTTCGTGCCCGCCGCCGACCTCAACCGGGGCGTGCCGTCCTCCTGGGCGGTGCTGACGGGCGTGGCCGTGGTGCTGGTGCTCGGCTCGGTGCTGGTCGGCGACCGGCTCGGGGCCCGGGTCGTACGGGCGGCGCGCCGCCTCGGCACGGCCGCCACCGCGCTCGGCTCCGGCGACCTGAGCGAGCGCATCCACCCCGACGGCCCGCCCGAGCTCAAGGCGGCGGCCAACGCGTTCAACACGATGGCCAACCGCGTCACCCATCTCCTGGCGGCGGAGCGGGAGCTGGCCGCCGACCTCTCGCACCGGCTGCGCACGCCGCTGACCGCGCTGCGGCTCAGCCTCGACCAGCTCGGCCCGCAGGCGGAGCCCAGCAGGCAGGCGCTGGCCCGGCTGGAGGGCGAGGTGACCACGATCATCTCGGCGGCCCGGCGCCCGGCGCGGGCGGCCCGCTCGTGCGACGCGGCGCAGGTGCTGCGCGAGCGGCTGGCGTTCTGGTCGGCGCTGGCGGAGGACCAGGGGCGGCCGTGGCAGCTCATCGGGGCCACGCTGCCGGTGCGGGCGCCCGTCCCGGCCGGTGAGCTGACGGCGGTGGTGGACGCGCTGCTCGGCAACGTGTTCCGGCACACGGCGGAGGGGACGGCGTTCAGCGTCACGCTGCACGAGGGCCGCGACGTGGTCGGCATCCTGATCGCCGACGCGGGGCCGGGCATCCCGGACCCTGAGGCGGCGCTGGAGCGGGGCGCCAGCGGGAGCGGGTCCACGGGGCTCGGGCTGGACATCGCGCGGCGGCTGGCCGAGTCGACCGGCGGGTCGCTGCGGTTGGATCGCTCGTCGCTGGGCGGGGCTCAGGTGCAGGTGTGGTTGCGGCTTGAAAAGGTGTCTAAGCCAGCCTTAAAGGACACTTAACCGCCATATTTCGGCGTTTCCGGTGCTCCAAGGTGGTGCGCATGCAGATCAACCGCAAGGCCCTCATCGCCACCACCCTGGCCGCCCCCACGCTGCTCGTGCTCGCCGTCGCCCCCGGCACCGCCTCCGCCCACGGCACCATGAGCAACCCGCCCAGCCGCACGATGGTCTGCTACAGCGAGGGCCCGGAGAGCCCCAAGTCGGCCGCGTGCAAGCAGGCGGTGGCGACCGGCGGCACCCAGCCCCTGTACGACTGGAACGAGGTCAACATCGCCGACGCCGCGGGCCGGCACCGCGAGATCATCCCCGACGGCAAGCTGTGCAGCGCGGGCCGCGACAAGTACCGCGGCTTCGACCAGGCCCGCGCCGACTGGCCGGCGACGACCATGACGAGCGGCGCCACGCACACCTTCAAGTACCGGGCGACCGCCCCGCACAAGGGCGCCTTCGAGCTGTACATCACCAAGGAGAGCTACGACCCGGCCAAGCCGCTGAAGTGGTCGGACCTGGAGTCCACGCCCTTCCACACGGTGACGAACCCGACGGTGGCCGACGGCTACTACACGATGACCGCCAAGCTCCCGTCCCGTCAGGGCCGCCACCTGATCTACGCGATCTGGCAGCGCGGCGACAGCCCTGAGGCGTTCTACTCCTGCTCGGACGTGGTCTTCGGGCAGAGCAACCCGTCCCCCGCCCCGACCCCGACCGGCACGCCGACGGCGACCCCGAAGCCCACTCCGACGACGAGCACGCCCAAGCCCACCACCACGGCCACCAAGCCGCCGTCCGACGGAACCGCCACCCTGGCCGCGATCAACGCGGGCGTCGGCGTCTCCCCCGCCACCACCGCGGCGGGCGCGGCGGTGAAGGTGACGGCGGTCTGCGGCGGCTCCCAGGTGCGCGACGTCACCTCCGGCGCCTTCAGCCCGGCCCGCAACGCGCCCGGCACGCCCACGGTCGCGTGGTCGCCGAGCCTCAAGGCGGCCAAGGCGGGCACCTACGCCGTGACCGTGCGCTGCAAGAACGGGAATCTCGCCAGGACCTCGCTCACCGTCGGCTGATCGGGAAATACAGCCTGTCCCTTTCCTGGAAACTTTCTCGCGTACTCGCGAGTCCTACCCATGGGACGCGTCGGAAGACGGGGGATCGCCGGGGGGCGAGGTCGCCGTGGCGCGCTCAGGGGGCCCGATTTCATCGGAAACGGGGAAGGGACACGGCAATGCCTGTCGACCTGAACAACGAACTACCTCTGGCCTGGGACTCGGCCACGCTCGACGCGGACACCAAGGGCATGCTCGACAACCTGCAGCCGAACATCCTGCGGGCGCACGTCCGTGAGCACCTGTCCGTGCTGTTCGTCCGGTTCAACGACGTGGCCGAGGGCAGGCGGTTCCTGCGCTGGGTCGCGACCACGAAGATGAAGTCGGCACGCAAGCATCTGCAGGAGGTGCGGGACTTCGCCGCCGGCCGCCACGGCGGCACCCCGTACGTCGGCATCGGCATCAGCAAGGCCGGCTACCGCGACCTCGGCCACTCGGTGGAGGACGTGCGCAAGTTCGCCGACCCGGTCTTCCGCGACGGCATGAAGCGGCGGATCGCCGAGGTGAACGACCCCGCGGTGGAGGAGTGGGAGCGCGTCTACCAGCGCGAGATCCACGCCGTCATCCTCATCGGCGACGCGGAGGCGGAGCCGGTGGAGCGCCTGCGCGAGGAGATCGTGGGCGAGCTGCCGCAGAGCGCCCGGCTGCTCGGCGAGGAGCGGGGGCAGGGCATGCGCAACCCGGCCGGCGACGGCATCGAGCACTTCGGCTACGTGGACGGCCGCAGCCAGCCGCTGTTCCTGAAGGACGAGGTGGACAGGGAGCCGAGGAAGCTCTGGGACCCGGCGTTCCCGCTGGGCAACGTCCTGGTGCCCGACCCGTTCGCGCCGAACCCCCTCCGCCACCACGGCAGCTACCTGGTGTTCAGGAAGCTGGAGCAGAACGTGCGGGCGTTCAAGGAGATCGAGCGGGACCTGGCCGACAGCCTGGGCCTGAGCGGGGTGGACCGGGAGCGGGCGGGCGCGATGCTCGTCGGCCGCTTCAAGGACGGCACTCCCCTGACGCTCAAGCCGAAGGCCGGCGGCGGGCCGGTGGCCAACGACTTCACCTTCGACGGCGACGACGGCTCCAGGTGCCCGTTCTCCGGGCACGTCAGGAAGACCAACCCGCGCTCGTTCGGGCGCAACGTGCTCATGGCCAGGCGCGGCCAGACCTACGGCGAGCGCACCGACGAGCCGTGGGACGACTCGCCGCCGGAGAACCGGCCGAGCGGTGAGGTCGGGCTGCTGTTCATGGCGTTCAACGGCAGCCTGCTCGACCAGTTCGAGTTCACCCAGCAGAGCTGGGCGAACAACGCGGACTTCGAGGTCGAGGCGACCGGGCACGACCCGGTCATCGGGCAGGGCGAGCGCGACCTCAAGGTGACCTTCCCCAAGGCGTGGGGGAAGCCCGGGAAGTCCGACCCGCAGGCCCAGGTCGCCCAGACGGTCACCATGAAGGGCGGCGAGTACTTCTTCGCGCCGTCCCTGGCCTACCTGCGCAACCTGTGACAGCCCGCGAGGCCGAGGGGCCGGCGATGAGCCGCTCCCTCGGCCTCGCGCCGCCTGCACGGAGCCTCTGAGTGGGCAGAAGGATGTACATCCGGTTCGACCCGCCGGAGGAGGTAAGAATCGGCCGGCGATAGCATCCTGGGCTCATGACCATCGCGTTGCTGCTCGCCCTTGCGGGGCTGGCGGTGCTCGACAGCACGAGCTTCGGCACCCTCGGCATCCCCGTGTATCTGATGCTCAGCCTGGACCGGTCGCGGACCTCCCGGCTGTTCGTCTATCTCGCCACCGTGACGGTCTTCTACTTCCTGGTGGGCGTGGCGCTGATGTTCGGGCTCTCCACGGCCATGAACACCTTCGGCGACGCGCTCAACAGCCGGCCCGCGTACATCGTGCAACTCGTCCTCGGCGTGGGGCTGTTCGCGCTGAGCTGGCGCTTCGACCCCAAGTGGCGCGCCAAGCGGAACCTGCCCGAGCGCACCTTCGAGCCCCGAATGGGCGGGCCGCGCACGATGATGATGGTCGGGCTGACCGCCGGGGCGCTCGAGGTGGCCACCATGGTGCCGTACCTGGCCGCGATCGGCATGATGACGACCTCCGGGCTGGCGGCGGGCCAGTGGGTGCCGCTGCTGGCGGCGTACGTGCTGATCATGATCCTGCCGACGCTGGCGCTCATGGCCGTGCGCGCGGCGGCCGGCGCACGGCTGGAGCCCAAGCTGGAGCGGCTGCGGGTCTGGCTGGTCAAGCACTCGTCGTCGATGCTGAGCTGGGGGATGGCGATCGTCGGGTTCCTGCTGGCCAGGGACGCGGCCGCGCGCCTGTTCCTCTAGCCGGGTGCGGCGGGAACGCACTCTCGCGACGCCTCTAGGATCAGATCTCCGGGGGGAGATCTACGATGTTGCGCGCATTCCTGAGGACAGAGGCAGGCGGCACCAGCGTGCTGCTCGCCGCCACCGCGCTGGCCCTGATCTGGGCGAACTCGCCGTGGGGTGACACCTACGAGGCGTTCTGGCACACCTCGATGGGCATCTCCTTCGGTGACGCCCAGTTCTCGCTGGACCTGCGCCACTGGGTCAACGACGGGCTGATGACCGTCTTCTTCTTCCTCATCGGCCTTGAGGTCTCCTACGAGGTGCGGCTCGGGCAGCTCAGGGACCGCCGGCTGATCGCCGTGCCCGCCGTCGCCGCGTTCGGCGGCATGCTCGTGCCGGCCGGCGTCTAC
Organism: Nonomuraea sp. PA05; assembly: GCF_008086045.1. Taxonomy (GTDB): domain Bacteria; phylum Actinomycetota; class Actinomycetes; order Streptosporangiales; family Streptosporangiaceae; genus Nonomuraea; species Nonomuraea monospora. Next base: position 45,848 of record NZ_VSEY01000061.1, read on the forward strand.
CTGCTGCTCAACTACGGGGGCGCCGGCGCGGGCGGCTGGGGTGTGCCGATCGCCACCGACACCGCCTTCGTGCTGGGCCTGCTCGCCGTCGTGGGCGCGCGCTGCCCCGACCCGCTGCGCGCGTTCCTGCTGACGCTGGCCATCGTGGACGACGTCCTCGCGATCATCATCATCGCGCTCTTCTACACCGAGAACCTGTCCGTGACCGCCCTGATCACCGCCGCGCTGCTGCTGGCAGCCATCATGACGCTGCGGTGGCTGAAGATCTGGCGGGCGCCCGCGTACATCGTGCTGGGGTTCGCGCTGTGGGTGGCCACGCTGGAGAGCGGCATCCACCCGACGCTGGTCGGCATCGCGCTCGGGATCCTCGTCTTCGTGTACGCGCCCACCGACCACAAGCTGCTGCTCGCCGGGGAGGCCGTGCAGGAGTTCACCAGCGAGCCCAGCGCCCGCGCCGCCCGGCAGGCCGCGCTGCGCGTCCAGCGGGCCGTCTCCGTGAACGAGCGTCTGCAACTGCGGCTGCACCCGTGGAGCAGCTACGTCATCGTGCCCGTCTTCGCCCTGGCCAACGCCGGTGTCCGGCTCGACGGGGAGACCCTGCGGGCCGCCGCCACCTCACCGGTCGCCATCGGCGTGGCGCTGGGGCTGCTGCTCGGCAAGTTCATCGGGATCTCGCTGGGCACCTGGCTGCCGCTGCGGCTGGGCTGGGGAGTCCTGCCGGGCAACCTGGTGTGGGGGCAGTTGCTGGGCGGGGCCGCCGTGTCGGGCATCGGGTTCACGGTGGCGCTGTTCATCGTGGAGCTGGCCTTCGAGGACCCCGCCCTGCACGACCAGGCCAAGATCGGCATCCTGGCGGGCTCGCTGCTGTCCGCCGCGCTGGGCTGGCTGATCTTCCGCATGGCGTGGGACCGGGGCGGGGTCTGCGCGCCGCCCGAGGCCGAGCCCGCCGAGGACCTGCCCACCACGCTGGCCGTCCCCGTCGGCCCCGGCGACCACGTGCGCGGCCCGGCAGACGCCCGCATCACGATCGTCGAGTACGGCGACTTCGAGTGCCCCTACTGCGGGCGGCTGCACCCGATCCTGGAGGAGATCCTCAGGAAGAACCCCGACGTGCGGCTGGTCTTCCGCCACTACCCGCTGCGCACCCTGCACCCGCGCGCCGCCGCCGCCGCGACCGTCGCCGAGGCCGCCGCCGACCGGGGCAGGTTCTGGGAGATGCACGACATCCTCTACGACAACCAGCGCTTCCTCACCGACGCCGACCTGGAGCACTACGCCGCCGAACTCGACGTCGACCCCTGGTCGGACGTCGCCCGCCACGTCGCCAGGATCGGCGTGGACGAGGCGTCCGCCCGCGACAGCGGCGTGCGCGGCACGCCGTCGCTGTTCCTGAACGGCGTGCGGTACGAGGGTGGCCACGATCTCGATTCGATCACTCGCGCGGTGGAAGAAATCCGCGAGTCCGCGTAGCGTCGTCGAGTCGCTCGCCCGAGCCCATGGAGCTGATTGATGCTTTCCGTCGTCCTCAACGTCCTCGATTTGATCGTGACGTTCGTCGTCCTGCTGGGCGGTGTCGCGCTCATGGCGGCACGCAGGAAGGAGCACGGCCGCGCCTCGGTGGTGGGCATGGTGGGGTGCGTCTTGCTCCTGCTGGCGGGGCTGGCCGTCGCCGGGCTCTCCCTCTTCGCGCAGACCCTGTTCGAGACGCTCGGGCCGTTGAACGCTCAGCCGGTCTTCACCGTCGTCAACGCGTTCGCGATGATCCTGCAGGCGGTCGGGACCGCGTTGCTCGTGTGGGCGGTGGTCATGCCCAGGAAGCCGCAGCAGCCGGTCGGGCAGGGGGCGTGGCAGGGGCAGCCCGAGTGGCAGCCCGGACCCCAGCCCGGCCAGCCTGGCTGGCAACCCGGACAGCCCGGCCAGCCCGAGTGGCATCCCGGCCCCCAGCCGGGGCAGCCTGGTCAGCCGGGGCAGCCTGGCCCTGGCCCTGGCCCTGCCCCTGGCCCTGGCCCTGCTCCTGCTCCTGGTCCTGGTCCTGGTCCGCAGCAGCAGCCGCCCGGTTGGCAGCCGCAGCCGCCCTACGGTCAGGGCCAGGGGCACGGTCAGGGGCCCGGTCAGGGCTGAGACCGGCTCAGATACGCGTCCCAGGTGATCTTCCCAGCGGGCTGGGCCTTCGTGGTGAGATGACCGGCGCGGGCGGCCCGGCCGAACCCGCCGGGCAGGCGCAGGCGCAGCACCGGCCTGCGCAGCCCCCTGGCCCGCAGCCAGCTCCGCGCCGCCTCGTCCATCGCCAGCACGCCAGGCCCGCCGTACTCCTCCACCTCCCCCGACGGCCCGCGCCCGGCGACCGCCACCAGATACACGGCCAGGTCCCGCACGTCCACCGTCTGCATGGTGACGCCCGGGTCGGCGACCACGACGCCGAGCTTGGCCATGCTCCGCAGCCCCAGCTCCACGAACTCGTGGAACTGCGTGGCCCGGACGATCGTCCACGGCACCCCGCCGTCCCGGACCAGGCTCTCGGCCCGCAGCTTCGTACGGAAGTAGCCCCACGGCACCCGGTCCACGCCGACGATCGAGACGTAGACCAGATGCCGCACTCCAGCCTTCCGGGCGGCCGCTAGCAGCGCCGACGTGCCGTCCAGCTCCACCTTGCGCGTGTAGCGGCCCTGGTAGGGCGCCGAGGCGAGGTGCAGGACGACGTCCACCCCCGACACGGCCTCCGCCACGCCGCTCCCGGTGGTCAGGTCCGCGACCGCCCACCGCACGCCGCCGCTCGCGGCCCGTGCCTTACGGCTGGTCGCGCGCACGTCGTAACCGGCCTCGACCAGCTTCTCCACGACGGCGCGGCCGAGGCGCCCGCTGCCGCCCGTAACAAGTACTGCTGTCATGGAAGCTGGACGGGACAGCCCGGGTAAGTGTGACAATGTTGGCGTATCCCGATAATCCGCAGCGTGTCCGAGGGGACCATGACGCGAGAGCAGCCCGGCCCGCAGGATCCCGACCCCAACCAGACGATCCGGCACCGCTACCCCCACCCCGCGCAGCCCGACGAGCAGGGGCCGCCCGACGCGCCCAGCACGCGGCGGCTTGAGTACACCCCCGACATGCTGCCCGACGTGCAGCTCTACGAGGCCAAGCCGGTGCGGTCCGGCTGGTGGTGGGTGATCGTGGTCGGTGGCCTGGTGCTGCTCATCGCGGCCGTGGCCGTGGCGGCGGTCTTCTGGCTGCGCTCCGGCACGGAGGCCCGGGCGCTTCCCACCTCGACGGTCACGCTCGGCTGAAGTCCACCGTCAGCGCTCCCGTCAGGGCGGCTGAAGTCCACCCTCGGCGCTCCCGTCACGGCGGTCACGCTCGGCTGAAGTCCATCGTCCAGTTCGTCTCCCAGGTCCGCCCGTCGTCCGCGGAGAACGCCTGCTCCCAGCGCGCGGCGCCGGCGCCGGCTCTCGTCCAGAGGAACCGGCAGCGCACCGGCCTGCCCTCATGCGTCTCCTCGCCGTAGAAGACGCCCCTATCGCCCTCGAACGCGCCCACCATCGGCCTGGTGTCGAGCCGCCCGCTGGCGCTGCTGGCCCAGTAGATGGACCACTGCCGCGTCTCCGGGTCGTACATGCGCAGCGTCAGCCCGTTGGACCCTTTGGTGGGGAACTCGATCTCGTCGAAACTGGCCGCGCCTCCGAAGTGCCGGGTGGCGACGGTCCGGCCGGGGAACTCGTCCCATTCGTCGCTGCCGGACAGCGGCTTGACGAGGCGGCGGTTGACCACGTTCCAGTGGCCGGCGAGGAAGTCGAAGTCGTTCATGCGGCCAAACGTAGGGCAGGGTCACTGACAGGTAGTGTCAGTGTTGTGCGCGCTTCCCGTCTCGTCTCCATCCTCCTGCTGCTGCAGACGCGCGGCCGGATGACCGCGCAGGAGCTCGCGGAGCGGCTGGAAGTCTCGGTACGCACGATCTACCGCGACGTCGAGTCCCTGCACGGCGCCGGCATCCCGCTCTACGGCGACGCGGGCCCGAAGGGCGGCTACCAGCTCCTCGACGGCTACCGCACCCGGCTGACCGGGCTGACGGCGGACGAGGCGGAGTCCCTGTTCCTGGCGGGCCTGCCCGGCCCGGCGGCCGAGCTGGGGCTGGGCACCGTGGTGGCGGCGGCGCAGCTCAAGCTGATGGCCGCCCTCCCGGTCGAGCTGCGCGACCGCGCGGGCCGCATCCAGGAACGGTTCCTGCTCGACGCGCCCACCTGGTACCGCGATCCCGATCCGACGACCTACCTGGCCGCCGTGGCCGACGCCGTGTGGAACGAGCGGCGCATCCAGATCAGGTACCGGCGGTGGAAGGAGCCGCAGGAGGTGGAGCGGCGGCTGGAGCCGTACGGGCTGGTCGTCAAGGCGGGGCGGTGGTACCTCGTGGCCGGGGCTGGGCGCGACGTGCGCACGTACCGCGTCTCGCAGATCCTCGACCTGCAGCCGCTCGCGGAGAGGTTCGTCCGGCCGGAGGGCTTCGACCTGGGGGGCTACTGGGCGGGGCACCTGGCGGAGTTCGAGGCCAGGCTGCGATGGGGCGAGGCCGTGGTGCGGCTGTCGCCGCGCGGCGTGGAGCGGCTGGCCGACCTCATGACGCCCGGGGTGGTGGCGGCGGCCAGGCAGAGCGCGCAGCCGCCCGACGAGGGGGGGTGGACGCGGGTCACGGTGCCGATCGAGTCGATCGAGCACGCCGTCGGGGAGTTCCTCAGGCTGGGCACGGACGCGGAGGTGCTGGCGCCCGCCGCGCTGCGCGAGCGGCTGGCGGAGACGGCGGACGAACTGGCCCGCCGCTACCGCCGCGCGAACGACCCGGACCGCCCTTCCCACCACCGCGCGGACGACCTGAACCCCCCTTCCCACCGCGCGGACGACCTGAACCCCCCTTCCCACCGCGCGGACGACGTGGACTCCGATCCTCCCCGAGCCGATGACCTGGACCGCCACTCTCACCAGACCGACGACCTGGACCGCCGCTCCCAGGCGGGACCACCCACGATTTATGGGGATATTTCGGGATAAGACTCCCCTCGCCCCCAGGATGCGCGCGCCATGGACCTCCACGAGCGCCTGCTGGTCCAGGTCAGCGTCCGAGACGTCTACGACGCGGCGACGCTGGCCGGGCACCCCGGCTCCGGCCTGGTCTTCACCGGCCAGGCCGGCCACGACGCGGTCCGCATGGTCCGCCGCGCCGGCTACGACGGGCCGCTGCTCGCCGACCGCCGCCGCTACGCCGGGTCCGCCCGGGTGCGCGGCACGGCGCGGCTGTCGGCCGACTGGATCGCGGATCAGGTGGAGGCGGGCGCGACGGCCCCGCTCACCGATTCCGGATATATCGGCGAAGGGGACCACGAAGCCCTGCACACCATCCTCGAACAGGCCCTCCAATGGGATGGCGCCGTCGCCGTCCTGCCCGTGCACGCGCGCTGGGTGATCGGCGATCGCGGCACGCTGCTCCGCACGGTCGCCGACTACGGCTCACCGGTGGCGCTGGTCGTCGAGGACGGGCCGCCGTACCCGCCGATCCCGCTGCCGCTGCTGTCGGCCGGGGTCGCCGCGCTGGGGGCGCTGGCGTACGGGGCCTCGTGGGCCGCGATCGGCGTACGCGAGGTGCTGCGGCACCTCTATCCCGAGCCGCACGAGGTGCGGGGCGGGTGGCGGCGCGGTGGGGCGCGCAGCGCGTTCGTGGTGGAGCGGCTGGAGTTCGTGCCGGTCGAGCGGCTGCGGGAGGGGACGTGCGGCTGCTCCACCTGCCACGGACGTCCGCTGCGACACCTGGCGGAGGCGGAGGAGTTGCACGTGAACACGCACAACACGAAGGCGCTGCACGCGCTGCACAACCGCCTGCTCCGGGCCACGCACCGGGAACGGTGGTGGCAGTCCCTGACGGAGGCGTTCGCCAGGCCCTCACCCTCACAGAAGGACGAGCCACCCACGCGCCCGTCCCGAAGCAGAGAGCCCCGCGAATAGGCGCGCCCCTCGCAAAGCCATAGGCACCCCCGGAGCCAAGTGCGGCGCGCAGTTCCTGAGCTCAGAACCCCCGCAGAGACACGAGCCGCACCCGCATCGCGATCGGATAGTCCTGCTCGAAGTTCTCCACACCCCAGCCCGCGATCCGATCCCGATATTTCCCGATATACCCAGGCACCCCACCCGCCAGCAGATGCCCTTCGAGAATCTCCGCCTCCCCCTTGAACACCACCACGTCCCCACCACCCCCATCGGTGTTGAAGTGCAGCGACACCTGCGGCCCCCGGCGCAGATGGGCGAGCCGCCGCGCGTTGGCCCGGTTGTAGATCAGCAGACTGTCCCCGCCCTCCCACAGGAACCACACGGGGTTGGGCTGCGGCGTGCCGTCGGCGCCGACGGTGGTCAGCCAGATCACCCGCTCCTCCACCAGCCGCTCACGCACCCGCTCACCGAACGCGCTGTCGGGAATCACTCCGGTCATCACCCCTCCGATCGCCGATCGCACCCCGTACCCGCTTCCCCCCTGATCAGCGATCAACCCGGCTCCGGCGATTAGCTTGATCATGTTCCGGAAATAAGCCCATTCGGAAGAATTGGGAGCGCTCCCGAAATAGGCGTTCCTCCCGACCGAAAGGGCCCCTGGTGACCTCTTTACCCTCACGGCTGGCCACGGCCTTATCCGGCCTGACGCTCGTCCTCACGGCCACCGCCGTCACCCCGCCACCGACGCAGGCGGCCCCACCCCCGGAACCGGCGGCCGAGACCCAGCCGCAGGCCACCGCCCTCACCCTCATCACGGGCGACATCGTCGAGTACACCCCCAGCAAGAAGAACGGCGAAATCCCCTCCATCGCCGTGAAACCGGCACCCAGGCCGGACGGGGCCGAGGTCACGTTCGCCACGCTGCCCAGCCAGGACGGCGGCTACCTGGTCATGCCGTCCGACGCCGCCGGCCTGGTCGCGGCGGGCACGCTCGACGAGGAGCTCTTCGACGTCGAAACCCTGGCCCGCGACCAGCGCACCACCGCCATCCCCCTCCTCGTCACCGGCTCGGGAGCGGCCAGGGCGGCCAAGCCGCTGCCCGCCGCCGAGAACGTGCGCGCGCTCCCCAGCGTCAACGGCGCCGCGATGACCGTTCCCGCGGGTCAGGCGGGAACGTTCTGGGCGGGGCTGCGTACCGACGAGAGCATGAACAGCCGGTCGGCGAGCGGCACCGGCAAGATCTGGCTGGACCGCAAGACGCGCGTGTCCCTTGACCAGAGCGTGCCGCTCATCGGCGCGCCCACCGGCTGGGAGCGCGGGTTCGACGGTAAGGGCGTCAAGGTCGCCGTGCTCGACACCGGCATCGACGTCAACCACCCCGACTTCACCGGCCGCATCCTCGCCACCCAGAACTTCACCACCGCCGCCGGCATCGCCGACAAGAAGGGGCACGGCACGCACGTCGCCGCCACGCTCGCCGGCGCGGGCGGCACCTACAAGGGCGTCGCCCCGGCGGCGTCACTGCTGGTCGGCAAGGTGCTCGACGACAGCGGCAACGGCGACTGGTCCTGGGCCATCGCGGGCATGGAGTGGGCCGCCGAGCAGGGCGCCGACGTGGTGAACATGAGCCTCGGCACCTGCTGCGGCAACGGCACCGACCCGATGAGCCAGGCGCTGAACGAGCTGACCAGGAAGCACGGGACGCTGTTCGTGACCGCGGCGGGCAACGAGTACGACCCGCTCACCGTCAGCGTCCCCGCGGCGGCGGACGAGGCGCTGGCCGTCGGCGCCGTGGACAAGGTGACGGGCACGGAACTGGCCGGCTTCTCCAGCCGCGGCCCGCGCCTGGACGACGCCGCCGTCAAGCCGAACCTCGTCGCCCCCGGCGTCGACATCGTGGCCGCCCGCTCGGCCGAGTCGTCGCTGCCCGGCGTCCCCGGCGACGACCTGCACACGACGTTCAGCGGCACATCGATGGCGACGCCGCACGTGGCGGGGGCCGCGGCGATCCTGGCGCAGCAGCATCCGGAGTGGCGGGCGTCCGAGCTGCGTGACGCGCTCACCTCGACCGCCGTCCGCAACGACGCGCACACCTGGTTCGAGCAGGGCAGCGGGCGCGTGGACGTGGCCCGCGCGGTCACCCAGACGCTCTTCGCCACCTCCTCCGTCGACTTCCGCGTGCTGGCCGAGGACCCGGCGACCCGCCAGGTCACCTACCGCAACACCGGCGCAGCCCCCGTCACCCTGGACGTCTCCCTCACCACGCGCGGCTGGAGCGGCAGCCCCGCCCCCTCCGACGCGATCGAGCTCGGGACGCGAACCGTCACCGTCCCCGCGAACGGCACCGCCACCGTGGACCTCACCGTGGATCCGTCGGCCGGGGCGGTGGGCGCGTACGGCGGCTGGGTGACGGCCACCGCCGGCGAGACCCGCGTGGTGACGCCGTTCAGCTACTACACCGGTCCGGCCGCGCACCGGCTCGGCGTGCAGCTGGTCAACTCGTACGGGACCAAGGAGTTCTTCCCCGGCTACCAGTCCGAGCCCATCGTGTACGCGATCCCGCTCAAGCGCGGCAACAGCCCCGAGGACCCGTTCAACCCGTACGGCTACTACTACCTGCGCACCGACTGGGCGGGCACCGGCGAGTTCCTCCTGCCCGCCGGCGACTACGAGGTCATCGGCATCCTCCCGGAGAACCGCCTGGCCAACCGCAACAGCTGGGTCATCAAGACCGTCACCCTGGGCGGGGACGAGACGGTCACCCTGGACGCCCGCGACACCGTCCGGCTCAGACCCGGCCTCCCCGTGCCGGCGGACGGCGGCGGGAGTGCCTACTACGTGCGCACGTTCGACGATCGCACGCAGCCGGTCTCGATCTACGGAGGCGCGGTCGGCGGCGGACACGACGTGTATGTCACACCGGTCTCCTCCGTGAAGGCGGGCAAGGTCCGCCTGTCCCAGCAGTGGAACCTGGAGCCTCCGGTCCTGTCGTCCGTCACGGCCGGTGACCTGCGGCTGCGTCCTGCGTACGACATGGAGTCCATGCGGAAGCTCACCGAGACCACCACGCTGCCCCTCGTGTCGGTGGGCCGGGGGCGGGCGGAGGACTTCCAGAACGCAGACGTCAAGGGCAAGCTCGTCCTGGCCGGGATCCCGGTCGAGGGCGCCGACCGGCCGTACGTGACGGCCGCCGTCGCCATGGACGACGCGGCGCTGCACGCGTACCTGGGCGGCGCCGCGGGCATCGTCTCCTACTTCGACGTGGACGGCGGCCTGGCCCGCGTGCCCGCCGGCGGCTCCCACCGCCTCGGCCTGACCGCCGCCGAGGGCCGCGCCCTCAGCGCCGCCCTCGCCCGGGGGCCGCTCTCCATCCGCCTGGAGCCGTACACGGGGCCCGAGGTGGTCTACCACCTGCGCTTCGACACCCGCGGCAAGGTCCCTTCCCGCCCCACCCGGGTGGACCTGAAGGACCTCGTCCGGGTCAACGCCGCCTACCACGCGGACACCGCCGCCCAGAGCGGCTGGGAATACGGCGAAAGCACCACCGGCGAGGAGCCCGGCCGCCTCACCTACGGCGGCCCGGTCACCATGCCCGCCACCCGCACCGAGTACTACGGCCCGGCCTCCGACGACGTGCTGTGGTCCCGCACGATCTCGAACAACGGCCTGGACCTGCACTCCGCCGACCGCTTCACCCGCCGCGACCGGCGGGTCTCCGAGGAGTGGTTCAAGGCCCCGCTGGTGCCGGGCGCCGCCGACGTGCCGTCCGGTCATCCGGTGGACCTGCCGTGCACCCTGTGCCGGGACGGGGACCGCTTCGTACCGGCTGAAGGCTGGCGCGACTCCGACCCGCGCCACTACAGCGACCTGGGCGTGGGCAGATCCACCCCGCGCCTGTTCGTCGCCGACCAGGAGCTGCCCGTCAAGGGCCGCTACCCCCGTTCGTTCGTGGTTCCGGACGGGACGGCACCGTACCGGCTGGAGACGGTCGACGTCAGCGGCCGCCCCCTCTCGCCCAAGGTGACCACGACCGCCTCCTTCACCTCCACACCGCCGTCCCGGACCCTGCCTCGCGGCTACACCTGCACGTTCGGGACGACCTGCGCGTTCCAGCCGGCCATCCAGATCACGTACGACCTCCCGCTCGACCTCCTCAACCGGGCGGCGGCCGGCCGCCCCTTCACCTTCGAGCTCCAGGCCGGACCCCACTCGGAGGTGCGGCGGGCTTCTGACGTGAAGCGGGTGCGGGTGGAGTACTCGGTCAACGACGGAGGCGCCTGGCACGCGGCCTCCCGCGTGGTGAAGCGTGGCGACGGCCGGTTCCGGGTGGACATGAGCCATCCGGCGCTCGCGCAGACCAGCGGGTACGTGTCGCTGCGGGTCACCGCCTGGGACGGGGCCGGCGGATCGACCACCCAGACCATCGACCGGGCGTACGGCCTGCGCTGACCACCTGAATCAACGAGGGCCGAGAGGGCATCTGTGCCCCCTCGGCCCCTTTTGCGACGCGCCCCAGCCCTCCGTCCACAGGACAGCCCAGGCAGCCCCGCCCCTATCCACAGAACCCCATTCGGCGCCTCGCCACCCCACCCCCGCAGAGCATCCTCAAACCCACATCACACCGCCACCACCCTGAAGGAGTCAGAGGATGCCCGGAGGCCCGCCCACACTCGGTTTCAGCCTGATCGTTTACGCCACGGTCGGCCTGGTGACCCTGATCGCCGTCAAGCTCAAGAGGCGACGCCGATGACCCCCCTGCCCACCCCCCCCCCCCCGCCCCCCGTCCCCCCGCCCCTCACGCCATCCCCCGCGCCATCCGCCACGCCATCTCCCGTGCCCTCCGTCACCCCGACCTTCACGCCATCTCCCGCGCCATCCGTCACCTCGACCCTCATGCCATCTCCCGCGCCATCCGCCACGCCGACCCTCATGCCATCCGCTACGCCGCCGCTCACTCTGCCGCCCACACGGCCCAGCCCCACACCAGTTGCTGCCTTCCTACCGGCACCCGCATCGGCCACGTCCCTGCCCGCCCCGGCCCCCGCGCCCCTACCTCCACCGATGCCCCCGATGCCGCACCAGCCACCCACACCGTCACCATCAACACACCTCACCGTCACCGTGATCATCCCGGCCCACAACGAGGAGCTCGGCCTCCCCGCCACCCTCCGCTCCATAAAGTCCCAATCCATCCCCCCAGACAAGATCATCGTCATAGACGACGCCTCAACCGACCACACCGGCGCCATAGCCACCTCCTACGGCGTCACAGTCCTCCGCCCACCCCACAACCTGGGCAGCAAGGCCAAAGCCCAGAACCACGCCCTCCCTCACTGCGACACAGACCTGATCCTCGCGGTGGACGCCGACACAGTCCTCGCCCCCGACTACATCGAGCACCTCAAACCCGCCTTCGAAGACCCGACCGTCCAGGTGGCCTCCGGCAACGTCCAGACCCGCTTCACCCGCACCCCTTGGGAACGCGGCAGATCAACCGAGTACCTCTTCGGCTTCCACTGGCACCGCCCGATCCAGCAACTGACCAACAGCCCCATGGTCTGCTCCGGCTGCTGCTCCATGTTCAGACGCACAGCCCTCACCGAATCCGGTGGCTTCCCCGAACGCACCATCGTCGAGGACATGGACTTCACCTGGAGCCAGCAACTCGCAGGCCGCCGAGCGGTCTACGTCTCCGACGCCGTCGCCTGGGCCGCCGACCCCGAGACCCTCACGTACCTCCGCAAGCAGGTATGGCGCTGGATGGCGGGCTTCATGCAGAACGTCCGCCTCCACCTCCCCCGCCTGCTCACCCGCAAGCCCATGCTCGCCACCTGGATCATCGTCGCCCTCCTGGAGATCCTGGTGGCCCCACTCTGGTGGGCAACCCCCCTACTCCTCACAACGACCTTCCACGAGCCGATCCCGCACACACTGGCCTGGTGGACGGCCGGCGAGCTCCTCCTGACCATCCCCGCCCTCCTCTACGCAGCCAGACGCCGCCGCCTCCCCGTCACCCAGGTGCTCCTCAACCTCCCCTTCGTCTACCTGAACAAGGCCGTCAACCTCTACTACGCCTGGAAGGCCCTCCTGGTGGAGCTGATCCTGGTCCCCCTCCACCTCTCCCAAGGCCTGGTGATCTACGAAAAGGGCCGCTGACTAGCAACTCTAAGCATCTATCCAGTCACTCTAAGTAGTCATAGGATGTGTTGCCGATGACCCGATAACCCCAACCCAACCCGGAAGGGACGTGCTCCAACATGACCGCTCGCAGCAGGACCGCCACCCCCATCTCAGCCCTGGCCCTGGCCCTGACCCTGGCGGCCTCGCTCTCCACCCCCGCCCACGCAGCCACCGGCACGTTCATCTACACGTACCCGACCCCCAACGGCACGAGCACCGCTGACCTGACGGACCCCAGGAGCGGCTCCTGCGTCAACATCCCCGAGGTCTACGCCATCGAAGACAGCGCCCACTCCCCCATCAACCACACCGACTCCACCGTCACGATGTTCACCGGCATCGACTGCACGGGCGATTACTACTCCCTGCCCCCGGGCGGCCGCGCCAGCAGCCGCCTCCTCCTCAAGTCAGCCGTCTTCTCCTAATCCCCACCAAGGCGGGACACCAGCACACATCACTCCATCCAGCGATGTCCCGCCTTCCCCCTCCCCTCCCCCGCCCCCTATCCCCACCCACAAGCCACCTCATAGCATCAACGCGCCCAACCGCACCACCACGCGCAGACAGGCGACAACACGATGCCCACCCCCGAGATGGCAAGCACCCGACTCCTCTACACCCCTCTGTCGGTAGCCGACGCCGACGAGATGGTCCACGTCCTCAGCGCAGCTTCCCTCTACACCTTCACAGGAGGCACCGCCCCCACCCTGCACGAACTACGCGCCCGCTACACCCGCCAATCCACCGGCCACTCCCCTGACGGCACCCAGACCTGGCACAACTGGATCCTCCGCAAGAAACCAGACGCCCAAGCAGTCGGCTACGTCCAAGCCACAATCACGGACAACGGCCACCGCGCAGAGGTCGCCTGGGTCATCGGCACCCCCTGGCAGGGCCACGGCTACGCCTCCGAAGCCGCCCGCACCCTGATCACCTGGCTCCTCACCACCGGCGTCCCCACCATCCAAGCCCACATCCACCCGGCCCACACAGCCTCCGCCACCGTCGCCCGCCGCGCCGGCCTCCTCCCCACCGACCAGTTCAACGACGGCGAACAACTCTGGCAACACCCCCACCCACTGAACAACCACCCATAGCAACGCACCGGGCTCAACCGCGCACCGCAGAAGCCCTACCGCCACGCCCCCAACCAAGCCACGCACCGCACAAGCCCTACCGACACGCCCCAACCAAGCCACGCACCGCACAAGCCCTACCGACACGCCCCAACCAAGCCGCACACTGCAGAAGCCCTACCGACACGCCCTCACCAAGCCGCACACCGCCCCTCGCCGCAGCGACCCGAGCCCACGCGCCCCATTACCCTGTCTGCGGCCGCACCCCGAGCCCGGCACCCTCACGCCCCCGGCACAACAGCAGAACGCAAAAAACGCAAAACGCCCCGACCCTGTATCAGGATCGAGGCGTAATGAGACGAGCTTGCCTGTGGAGCTATGGGGATTCGAACCCCAGACCTCCTCCATGCCATGGAGGCGCGCTACCAACTGCGCTATAGCCCCTGGTCACCGCTCCGAGTCCACCCGTTACGGCGCTCCGAGAGCATATAGCCATCCGACCCCATTCACCTAATCGCGCCGCCCCTCCCGCGCCCTGAGAACCAGAACAGCAAGCCCATCGAGCTGCCGCCGCACTCCGAACTCGAAGATCGAATCGAGGTCCATGTCAAGCCCCGGCTGCCCCACCACCTTGCCCAGCGTCGGATAGGCCCCCGAGGCGAACAACCTCTCAAACTCCACAGATCTGGCGGCGCAACCAGATGATGCGGCTGTTGCCGTACCTGCCGGGCAAGAGCCTCATCAAGCGCATGACCGAACGTGCCGCCTCCGCCATCGACCTTCGCTTCTACGCACCCCCCTGAACCCCATCAGGGCCTCACGCACCGACCACCGCACCCCACCTCACAACCCCGACCCGCCCGAATGTCAGCAGAACCGCCCGAACGTCTCACCGCACCCGCCACATCACCGGACCGCCACACCAGCGGACCGCCTGACCGCCACCTGTCACCGCCGCGCCACCGCACCCCCGCCCCCCACCCCCCCCCCCCCCCCCCCCACCCCCCCCCCCCCCCCCCCCCCCCCCCCCCCCCCCCCCCCCCCCCCCCCCACCCCCCCCCCCCCCCCCCCCCCCCACCCCCCCCCCCCCCCCCCCCCCCCCCCCCCCCCCCCCCCCCCCCCCCCCCCCCCCCCGCCCCCCCCCCCCCCCCCCCCCCCCCCCCGCGCCCCCCCAGCCCCCCCCCCCCCCCCCCCCGCCCCCCCGCCCCCCCGCG
>NZ_VSEY01000062.1 GCF_008086045.1 Nonomuraea sp. PA05
CTAGGCGTCGTCGTCGAGCGCGAAGCGCATGTATCGTTCCGCAGAACGGCGCACGGTGTCCGCCCCGTTGCTAGTGACCACCCGTCCCCAGAACGCGCCGTAGATGCGTTCGAAGGCGAACGGTTCGACCAGCGCGAGTGCGCGGCGGATGGTGCGCGGTCGCTCCGGGATGAAGTTGGGGATGCTGTACATGAAGCTGACCCACTCCCGGTCCATCACCACCATGAAGATGTCTCCGCTGAACAGCGCGCCGTGTCCGTCAGGGTCGTCACTCCAGTGCAGTACGGTGCCGCCGGCGAAATGCGTGCCCGCGTTGATCAGCGTCATGCCTGGCGCGAGCTGATGGGTGTCGCTCGTCCAGTACTCGATCAGCGGATCAGGCCGTCCGACCCAGTCGCGATCTGCGGCGTGAACGTACAGCGGGGCGTCGAAGGCCCGGCTCCACTCGGTCATCACACCGTAGAAGTGCGGATGGCTGACGGCGATCGCGCTGATCCCGCCTAGTTTCTCAACCTCGGCGGCAAGATCGTCATCGAGGTAGCCCACGCAATCCCACAGCACGTTGCCCGACGGTGAGCGGATCAACAGCGCACGCTGGCCGACAGCCACCGACGGCGTCGCCCCGACTCCGACCACTCCGGGCCCTTCCTCTTCGACCCGGCCGCGATGGCCACCAGCACGCAACTCGGCCAGCGAGGTCCACTGCTGGCCCTCCCAGCCAACGTACTGCCGCTTGTCCAGGCAGATCGGGCAATCAGCGCGTGGCTCCCCGTACTGCACCCCGCAGGTACGGCAGATCGGAAGCCGCGTGGCGGCCGTAGAGAGCATGTTAGGCATTTGCCTATATAGTCACATGGCGATTAATGTGTCAATGTGGAGGAGACGGAGGCCCGATGGGCCGAGATGCTGAAGGCATTGGGGCACCCGGTGAGATTGGGCATCATGCGTCGGCTGGCGGCCGCGCCCGAGACCTGCGCGTGCGACTTCAGCGACGTGTTCGGACTGAAGCAGCCCACCATCAGCCAGCACCTCAAGGTGCTCCGCGAAGCCGGTCTGGTCACCACACGCCGGCGCGGCACCCAGATCTGCTACTCAGTACACCCCGGCGCGCTCACCGAGCTCACCGACACCCTCGGCGCACTCACGGCCCATGCAGGTGCCGAGTGATCATCCAGCCAGGTCGTGCGGGTTGCCGGCGTGCGGGACGCTACCTGGCCGTGACGGGCAGGTGCCGAGGTCATGCGTCCCATGTATCACAGCAGCCCTCCAGAGAGGGCCTCGACCTAGGCACGCCGACGCGGTGCGTACACAGTTCCTCGGTGCCGCCGACGGCCAGGCAAACGCGCAGGCGCGGATGCGGCGGCCGATGGGCGGCGAGCGGCCCGACTCGCTGACGAACAGTCGATCTTCGGCTGGCTACTGTCGACTCAGATGACGCACACACCGGTACTTCGACGCATGCCTCATTGACAGCGCCCAGGTCAGGAGCAGCTCTTACTGCCATCTTCATTGCTTCCAGACACGGTGTTGTCTGATGCGCTTGCAGATGGCATAACGGCACGAGGCATGTCAACAGACCTGGCTGCCGGCCCGGTGCTGCTGGGGGCTTCGTTCGAGGAAACAGGGCGGGTGCTGGCGGCGTGGGGCGCGCCGTATCCGGGTGCGGAGCCGCTGGATTGGCGGCTGCTGGGATCGGGAGTTGACGTGCACGCGTTCTGCGGGTCCGCAGGAGTGGTGCAGACGGTCGAGATCTACCGAGATCTCGACGTGGAGCTGCGGGCGCACGTGTTCCTGCTTGGTGTGGATCTGTTCTCGACGCCTGCCGAGCAGGTGATCGCGGAACTGCGAGCCCGTTTCGACGTCGAGGTCGACCAGGGCGACTGCGGCTTGGTGGTGCCGGAGTTGTCCCGATCGGGGGTCCCGTATCCGGGGGCGGATCAGGAGACCGTCGACCGCTACACGTGTTTCGAGAGCGTCCTGATCGCGAGCCGGGGCTACTACGACCCGCCGCCCGGAACGGAGCATCATGAGCATGCCGGCACTCGACAGATCAACAGAGAAGTCACGCGCGGCTGCTGCAGAAGCCGAAGATCGCTTCCCTGGTGGAGCTGACCGGCCGATTCCTTCTCATCCGGGGTGATCTGCGGACGTACAAGATTCAGTGGGGTGCGGCCGGATCGGTGTTCCTGCCGTTCGAAGACGACGGGGGAACACTGCCGGTGATCCTTTCGAAGGCGTTCCTCCTGGCCGGCGACACGGCGATCACCGACCCGGTGATCACCCGGCAGCTCGGCCGGCCGGGTGTTTGCGGACAGGGGCACGGACGACCGGTCATGCGGCCGCACGGCTCCGAGGCGCGAGAGAGCCCACCGCTCCCAGCGCCGCGGCGCCCACGTAGGACCAGCCGATCAGTTCCAAGCTGCCGGAACAGTCGTGCGGCGCCGATGAGGCGAGCTGGGCGACCGGTTCGTACAGGGCGGGGACGAGGAGCACGACGGCGGCGGACAGTGCGGCCGGACCGGGCGCGAGCACGGCGCCGATGGCGGCCACGCCGACCCACACGCCGACGGCTTCGGCGGTGAAGAGGTGCATCTGGACCAGCGCCCAGGTGTCTTCCAGAGGCGCGTGGCAGCCGAGCACCTCGGTGGAGGAGAGGGGCATGGTGGCGGCGAGGTCACGACCGGCGGCGATGAACAGGACCGCCGTCCAGGCGGCGGCGTTCGCCCGCCTCGCCGGACGGCGCGGCCGCCGGTCCGCGCGGTCCAGGAGGCAGGCGGTCAGGGCGGCCGCGTAGCAGAGCAGCACCGGCCACTCACCGCGCTGTGACCCGCAGAGCGTGGTGTACGGGATGACGATGGTCAGCGCGCCCAGCACCAGCACGGCGGCCGACGCCGAGGCGCCGAGTACCGCGAACCGGCGCGGCAGCCACAGCGCGAGTAGCGCGAGCGCCACCGGAAGGAGCTCCGCGCTCCACCCGCCGAGTGTCCACACGACCGTCGCCAGCGCACTCGGCCTGGGTAACGCCTCAGAAAGCGGCGTATAAGCGAAATATCCGCAGCTCTCGCCGGGGATCAGCACCGAAAGAACGGCCGGTGTCACGGCTGCCGACACGGCCAGGAGGCGGAACATCAGGCGGCCTTTCGCCGAGCGCAAGTGATCATGTGCGGGCGAGGCTACCGCATCAGGCACCAGCCCGGTTCTCCGCTGAGGCATCGGCAGGCTCTTTGTGGCTCATCAAAACGGCGTATGACTATCTCGAAATGGTCACGGCCAGCCGGGAATAAGCTGGCAATAAATTCGCCTCCCGGGAAACACACCACTGCCAGGGAAAAGACCCGCCCCGAGCCACCGTTTTCAAAACGTTACCTTCCCCGGCCTCGCTCACTCCCCGCGCACGTGACCTTGCCGAATTCTCAGCACCCCCAGCTCGAGCCGACCATCCGAAGCCCCCGGGCGAGCAAGGTAAGCGCCCTAACCCAAATCCACCCAGGGTTGACAAGGGTTCGTGACGAGGTTCATGATCCCCGCAAATAGACAAACCGGGGATGACTTTCACAACGCCGGAGCCAGCGGATTCGCGCCCGGCGAAAAACTCAGTTCAATGATCATCGGCTGACGCCACGGCGCCCTTCGGCATGCCCTGGCCCAATTCCACCATGCCCTTTTCAAGGAGGCAGGCACGATCATGCGCAAATCCCGTCGATTACTGGGCGCCTTCCTGGTGCTCACCCTCGCCCTGAGCGGCAACGTGGTCCCCGCCAGGGCGGCCACACCGAGCCCGCCGCCGGGCGACGCGCGTAACGGATGGAAGCCGGACAGCGAGCGCGACTGGCTGGACGATCTGCAGGACTGGTTTACCGGGGGCGGCGGCGAGCAGGCGCCGGAGGCCAGGGATCTGGGGGTGAACGCGGTCCCCCGGAACGACGTGGAGCCGGCGGCGCGGAGGATCCCGCCGGTCAAGCGGGTCAAGGAGCTGGCGGGCAAGCGTTCCAAGCACGAGCGGACGTTCGTGCTGGAGGACGGCCGGCAGCAGGTCGAGGTGTCGGCGGCGCCGCTGAACTACCGTGACGAGTCCGGTGAGTGGCAGCCGATCTCGACGGAGATCTCGCCGACGGACCGGAAGGGGTTCGCGTACGGCAACCAGCGCAACGCCTTCAGCAGCTTCTTCGGCACAGAGCCCGCCTCGCTGCTGCGGGTGGAGCTGGACGACGTGGCGCTCACGCTCGGCGCCGACGGGGTCAAGCCCGGCAAGCCGAAGGTGAAGGACGACACCGCCACCTACGCCTACGAGGGCGGCGGGGCGCGGCTGGCGTACGAGGTGACGCCGGAGGGCGCCAAGGAGCAGATCGTCCTGGACGCCGCGCCCGAGCAGGCGCCCTCCTACACCTTCACCCTGAAGCCGGACGGGCTGCGGGCCTGGCAGCGGCCGGACGGGTCGATCGCGTTCTGCCGCGCCGACTTCGACGGCACGCCGGTGATGGAGATCCCCCGGCCGTACATGACGGACGCTCGCGACGACGCCTCCTCGCCGTACGGCAAGACGTACAGCGACAAGGTCCGGCAGGCCATGGTGTGGGACGCGGCGGCGGGGCTGCTGCGGATCACCGTGACGGCGGACCAGGCGTGGCTGGCCGATCCGGCGCGCCGGTACCCGGTGGTCATCGACCCGACGATCAAGATCGCGCCGACGCCGTCGGTCTCGCAGGACACGATGATCGTCTCCGACTCCCCCGGCACCAACTTCGACGGGAGCTGGCGCCTGTCCACCGGCACGTCGTCGGTGGGCGTGTCGCGGGCGCTGCTGAAGTTCCCGCTGACGGGGGTGCCGTCCGGCACGAAGATCGACTCGGCTCAGCTCCAGGTCTACTACGACCAGGACATCCAGACCAGCACCGGGGTGAGCAACAACGTCACCCTGGAGGCGCACCGCGCGACCGCCGCCTGGGACGAGACGACCGCCACCTGGAACTCGGCCAAGAACCTCACCGGCGAGCTGGGCGGCAACACCGAGGTCGTGGACGACGGCGACCCCGGCAAGACCGCGGCCACCGGTTCGTGGCCGGTCTCCACCAGCCCGCTGGCGGCCAACGCCGTCGGCGGCGACTACCTGTACAACAAGGACGCCGTCGCGGGCGACCGCCACACATGGGTGCCGCGCGTGACCGAGGACGGCGACTACCGGGTCGACGTGCACTACGTGGAGGCGGCCGACCGGGCCACGGCGGCGCCGTACACGGTCACCTACAACGGCGGCAGCAAGACGTACGCGGTGAACCAGAACGCGGCCTCCACCACGAACGGCGTGTGGAAGACGCTGGGCACCCACCCGTTCACCGCCGGCACCAACGGCAAGGTCGTGCTGGGCGACGGCCCCGCGTCCGCCTCCGTCGGCGTGATCGCCGACGCGGTGCGGCTGACCAAGGACGCGGTGCAGGTGAAACCTGCCTCGGCCAACGGCAGCCAGTGGCACTCGTTCTCGGTGCGCAACATCGTCCAGTCGTGGCTCGACGGCGCCAGCACGAACCACGGCTTCGTGCTGAAGGCGGCCGACGAGACCCTCGACAAGGGCGGGGTGCGCTACGAGGGCAGCCTCTACTCCTACGGCGGCGAGACCGCGACCTACCCGCGCCTGGTGCTGACGTACGGCCGCCAGGGCGTCACCGTCGATCCGCCGGCCACGATCCACGCCGCGGGCGCGGAGCTGTCCTGGCCCGCCTACCGGGACCCGTCGGACGCCGGGTCGGACGACCTCGCGGAGTACCAGGTGCACCGCAGCGTCTACCAGACGTTCACCCCGTCGGCGGCCACGCTGGTCTCGCCCGTGGCGGCGGGCACCACGCAGTTCACCGACACGACGGCCACGCCCACCCCGGCCGACTCGACCGACCCGTTCGGCCAGGTCTACTACTACATGGTCGCGGTGAAGACCAGGGACGGGCAGCTCGTGCCCGGGCCGACGGAGATCGCCGCGCTGCCGAAGGCGGGCAGGACCGTCAAGGTCTTCCAGGGCGGGACGGCGGACACGACGCTGTCCAGCAAGCAGCCCGACGTCAACCAGGACGTGCTGGCGGGCGCGCCGTGGCTGATGGTCGGCAACAACTCCGGCACGTACGGCACCACCCGGGCCGTGCTCAAGTTCCCCGGCGTCTCCGCCATCCCCCCGACAGCCCGGGTGCTGGACGCGTCGGTGGACCTGTGGGAAGTGACGATGATCGGGTCGGCCGCGGCCACGTACGAGCTGCGCGGCGTGAACACCGGCTTCGACGAGAAGAGCGCCACCTGGAACAAGGCCACCGCCTCCCAGGCGTGGACGACGGCGGGCGGCGACCACGCGAGCACGGTCACCAGCAGCTACGCCGGGCTCACCAACGACCCGTACAGGCGTTCCTTCAGCGCCACGCCGCTCGCGCAGAGCTGGGTCTCGACGCCCTCCGCCAACAACGGCGTGATGCTGAAGCTCGCGAACGAGACGTCCCCCGCCGAGCGGACCCTGTTCCTGTCGGACGAGGCGGCGGAGCCGCAGCTGCGGCCCCAGCTCCGGGTGACGTACCTGGAGAAGACCACCGAGAACACCTACTACGCACCCGACACGGCGCTGCGGATGGTCGAGGGCGGCCAGACCAGCACGCCGGTGACGCTCACCAACACGACCGCGGCGACGTGGAAGGCGTCGGACTACGTGCTGTCGTACCGCTGGGCGCAGCCGGACGGCACCGACGTGACCACGGCGGCGAACCAGGTGAAGACGGCGCTGCCCAAGGACCTGGCGCCGGGTGAGGCGATCACGGTCCAGGCGCAGGTCAGGGCGCCGGCGACGGCCGACGACAGCAGCAAGCGCAGCAGCTACCTGCTCCAGTCGGACCTGTACAACAGGACGACCAACGCGTGGTTGTCGGCCAGCGACGCGATCCCGGCGCTGACCCAGGCGGTGGCGGTGGACAAGCCCACCTCCGACCAGCTCGGGGTGGAGTCGTTCTACGAGTACGCGGGCGTCGAGACCGGCGCGGGCGGCTTCCTGCAGAACAACCTGTACGCGGGCAACGCCGTCTGGTCCTACAGCCCGTGGGCGCACCCCTCACGCGGCGACTTCGCGACCGTCGTCAACCTGTCCTACAACTCCAAGGACACCTCCAACAGCTCGATGGGCTTCGGCTGGTCGCTGCACGCCTCCATGCCGGTCCGGCTGGGCACGCCGCTGGACTTCCATCCGAACAAGACCCCGACCACGGTGACCATGACCGACGGGGACGGCACCGGCCACACCTTCACCTGGGACGACGCCGCGCAGCAGTGGATCAGCCCGAAGGGCGTGCACCTGTACCTGCAGCGGCTGGTGACGTGCGACAACAAGACCGAGGAGTCGCGCGCCTGGGTGATGACCGCGCCGGACCGCACGCAGTACTTCTTCGACTGCGACGGCTACATGTCGGCGACGCAGGACGGCAACGGCCTGGTCAACACCGCGTCGTTCACCTACGCCGCGCGCCGGTCGAACAACATGCCGACCAAGTTCCTGCAGTACGTCACCGATCCGGCCGGCCGTCAGACGCTGACCGTCGAGTACTACAAGAAGGGCGAGAACTACACCTGGATCAACGACGCGGGTGAGGAGGTCTACTGGGCCAACCTGGTCAACCCCAACATCATCGACCGGGTCAAGTCCCTCACCGACATCGAGGGTCGCAAGATCACCTTCATGTACACCAGCTGGGGCCTGATGGCCAAGATGGTGGACGGTGACGGGACTGCGGGCGCCAAGTCGTTCCGCTTCGACTACGACATGACGCAGGGCGTCAAGAACGCCAAGCTGGTCAGGGTCGTGGACCCGCGCGGACACGGCACCGGCGTGGCCTACTACTACCCGCGCGAGGGCGACGACCCGAAGTTCCACTGGTCGGCGCAGACCCTGACCGACCGGCTCGGCGGCACGACGTCGTTCGTGTACGTGGACCCCGACGGGCCGCAGGGCTCGACCCTCGACACGACGGTCACCGACGCGGAGAGCCACGCCACCGCCTACCACCTGGACGAGTTCGGGCGGCCCGTCCAGATCACGAACGCCAAGAGCCAGGTCACCAAGCTGGGCTGGGACGCCGACCACAACGTGATCCGCGAGGAGGAGAACAACGGCGCCGTCACCACCTCGGCCTACGACCCGCTGACCGGGGACCGGTTGTGGATCCGGGACGCGGAGGCGAACCTCAACGGCACGCCGGCGACCACGTACACCTACCAGAAGGGCCTGAACGGGCACATCGCCGACCTGACCGCCGAGACCAGCCCCGAGGGGCGGCGGGTCACCTTCACCTACGACCCGTGGGGCAACCTCGCCTCGGTCACCGACCCGGTCGGCAACACCACGGAGACCGCGGGCGACTACACCACCAGGTACGGCTACGACATCCTCGGGCAGGTCATCCACGCGACCGACGCGAACGGCAACCCCACCACGTTCGCCGACCACGACCCGACCGGCCAGCCGCGGATCATCACGGACGCGTACGGCGACTCCACCCGCCTCGGCTACGACCGGCGGGGCCTGACGCTGTCGGTGACCAACCCGCTGGGGACGGCGAGCACGCGCACGTACGACCTGTTCGGCCGCCCGCTGACCAGCACGGTGCCCAAGGACCGCGCCAGCGGAGAGAACATCGTCACACCGGCGCCCGTCTACGACGCCAACGACAACATCACCAAGGTCACCGCGCCCAACGGCGCCGTCACGACCTCCGAGTTCGACGCCGGCGACCGGCTCGCCTTCACCCTCGAACCCAAGGACGACCAGGACGGCGCGCCGGAGCGCAAGACCTCGTTCACCTACGACAAGGTCGGCAACCGGCTGACGGTCACCGAGCCGAACGGCAACCTGACCGCCACGGCCGGCGACTTCACCACCACCAAGTCCTTCGACGAGATCTACCAGCTCACCGGCATCACCGACGCCAAGGGCTACACCACCAGATACCTCTACGACGGCGTCGGCAACGTCACCTGGGTCATCGACCCGCGCAAGAACGCCACCCCTGACCCGCTGGACTACACGGTCAAGTTCGACTACGACCGCAACCGCCGGGTGACGCTGGAGACCGACGCGGGCGGCTACACCACCCGCGCGGGCTACGACCGCGACGGGTTGCGGACCACCACGACCGACCAGAACGGCAGCGTCTCCACCACGGTGTACGACGCCCGCGGCAAGGTCGTCGAGACCCGGGTGCCGCACGAGACGGTGGACGGGAACGTCAAGGAGACGACCACCCGGTTCGCCTACGACCAGGTCGGCAACCGGACCAGGACGATCAACCCGCGGGGCGTCGCCACCACCGACGACCCGGACGACTTCCTCACCGAGATCCGCTACGACAAGCTGAACCGGGCGATCGAGCAGGTCTACCCCTACGACAAGGACGACAACCAGGGCGCGCCGGACTACCCGTACCGCACGCCGCAGAGCGTGACGTACAAGTACGACTCGGCGTCGCGCCTGACCGAGGTGGCCCTGCCGCCGCCCGACCCCGATCACACCCCGAACGAGGACCACCGGGGCCGGATCGTCAGCAAGACCGAGTACTGGGACAACGGCTGGATCAGGAAGTCGATCGACCCGTTCGGCATCTCGGTCAGCTACGACTACAACGAGCTGGGCCAGCAGAGCGAGCGCAAGGTCAACGCGGCCGACGGCGCCCTGCAGCGGGCTCTGGAGTGGGGCTACCACCCCGACGGCAAGCTCAAGCACCACGCCGACCAGGGCGGCTCGTCCATGCCGCCGTACCCGAGCGTCAAGTCGTTCGACTACCTGTACGACCCGAACGGCAACCTCAAGCAGGTCACCGACAGCTCCTCGAACGCCACGATCGACCAGTGGGACCTCGAGTACGACGACCTCAACCAGATGGCGAAGGTCACCGAGCGCCTGGACGGCGCGCTCAAGAACACCACGACCTACGGCTACAACGAGATCGGCGGCCTGGTCCGCCGCGCCCACGACAAGACGATCGCCGACTACACCTACGACGCGCGCGACCTGCTCGAGACCGTGCGCAACGTCAGCAGCGCCACCGACCCCAGCCCCAGGCTGACCCGGTACGAGTACACCCCGCGCGGCGAGCGGAAGCGCGAGACCAAGTCCAACGGCAACGTCGCGACCTACGAGTACTACCTCGACGGGCTGCTGCGGCACTCGGCGGAGAAGAAGGCCGACGGGGCCGTGCAGTCGGAGCACACCCTGACCTACCAGGCCGACCTGCGGGTCTCCAAGGACCACACCAAAGTCCAGTGCGTCGAGTTCAGGTGCCTGTTCCCCGACGTGGAGAAGCAGTACACCCACGACCCGCGCAACCGGGTCACCAAGGTGGAGTACCTGGGCCAGGCGCGCAGCGAGGAGTACCAGTACGACGCCAACTCCAACGTCGTCATCCAGAGCGTCGCCGGCGAGTCGACCAACTTCCAGTACGACTGGAACCGGCTGGTCAAGAGCGGCGACCTGGCCGGCTACTCCGAGTACAACTACGACCCCTCGGGCCGCCTGTTCTCGGTGACCTCCGGCGAGGAGCAGACGCAGACCGGTCTGTACTACTACAACGCCTTCGACCAGATCACCCGCACCGAGCAGGTCGGGGTGGACGGGGTCGAGCGGGCCACCGACTACACCTACGACCCGCTGGGCCGCACGTCCTCCATGACCGACAACGACGGCGAGAAGACCACCTACTCCTACCTCGGCATGTCGGGTGAGGTGCTGGACGAGGAGGTCGGCGGCTCGATCACGCGCTCCTTCGAGTACTCGGCGTGGGACGAGCGGCTGTCCATGGCGAAGTTCAGCGGCGGAGCCGCCGAGCGCAGCGTCTACGGGTACGACCCGCAGGGCAACGTGGAGATCATCACCACGGACGCCGGCGACACGCGGGGCACCTACGGCTACAGCGTGTTCGGCTCGCTGGTGCCGGGGTCGGTCAGCGGGGTGGACACCCCCGACTCGGCCAACCCGTACAAGGAGCCGTACAACCCGTACTGGTTCGGGGCCAGGCGCTTCGACCAGCTCTCCTCCACCTACCAGATGGGGTCGCGCAACTACCTGCCGGGCAGTCACCAGTACCTCACCCCGAACTCCCGTCAGGACGCCGGGGCCGACCTGGGCCTCGGGCTCAACCCGGCGACGAGCAACCGCTACGGCTTCGCGGCGGGCCTGTCCATCGCGAACCTGCACTACACCGAGCCGATGGACTGGAAGCGAGCGCTCACGTCCTTCGGCGCCGGGCTGCTGGTCGGGCTGGGCGTCGGCGCGCTGGGCGCGCTGTGCCCCGAGACCGGCGGTCTGACCTGCGGGCTGGCGGTGGCGCTGGCCTCCGGAGCGGCGGCCTCCGCGACGAGCTACACCGTGGACGTCGCCATGGACCCGGCCAGGACCTTCGACGCCGGCGACTTCGCCCTGGAGACCGTCACCGGCGCCGCGCTCGGCGGCGCCGCCTTCGGTCTCGGCAGGCTCTTCCGGGGAGCGGGCAGCGTCGGCTGCGGGCCGGGCAACAGCTTCGTGCCGGGAACGATGGTCATGCTGGCCAACGGCACCACCAAGCCGATCGAGAAGGTCGAGGTGGGCGATGAGGTGCTGGCCGCCGACCCCGAGACCGGCAAGACCGAGGCCAAGCCCGTCACCGACGTGATCACGGGCGAGGGCGACAAGGAACTGGTCGACATCAAGGTCGACACCGACGGCGAGAAGGGGGACAAGACCGGCAAGGTCACCTCGACGGACAGCCATCCGTTCTGGGTGCGCGACCTGAACAAGTGGGTCCAGGCCGAGGACCTCCAGCCGGGGATGTGGCTGCGCACCTCCTCCGGGACGCACGTCCAGATCAAGGCGGTCAAGAAGCGGACGGCGCAGCAGCGGGTCCACAACCTGACCGTCGCCGGCCTGCACACCTACCACGTCCTGGCGGGCTCCGCCGCCGTACTGACCCACAACGCCGCCCGCCCGACACCGGCGACCTGCGGCGTCAAGATCAGTAAGGAACTCGCCAAGAATCTGCCCCCGGGACTCCGGGCGCGTTACCTGGCCTCCGCAGAAGCGGTCGAGGCCGCCGCGCTCCGGCTCGCCCAGAACCCGCAGGACATGCTGCGGTATCTCACCAGGAAGGAGTTCAAGGATTATCAGCGGCTGATCCGGATGAAGGACTTCGGTCAGGCGCGGCGTTACTTCGGGACGGCATTCCACCGGGCACTGGAGCGTGAACTCAACGCCACCGAACCCGGCCGGTGGGTGTACAAATCGAGCTGGGGCGTCGACCTCTACGACCGGCGGATCATGAACTGGGTGGAATTCACCACGGTCAAGGACCACGCCCGGCACCTCGCCCGGACCACTACCAACGTGTACAGTAAGGTGCCGTACGTGCTTTACAGCATAGGCCCCTTGCCCTCCTTCAGAAGATAGCCATTGACATCGGATACGCTCCCGGAGACGTCCGGGAGCGTATCCTTTGGCCACGTCATAAAGGAGCAGCCGTGGCAGCGAAAAACGAATTGAATCTGAACGCCGCCCAGCAGAACGGCGCCGACTATTCCGGCAAGCGTTTCTCGGTCATTTCCATCGCGAACGGCAGCCACCTCACCGACTGCGATTTCCGCGGCATTCACGCCACGAAAGGCTGCCTCGGCGCCGGCAAACGGCCCAGCGTCTTCACCGGCTGCGTGTTCGACGGCGGCACCCTCAAGGGCGACGGCCTCGACCCCGGCCGCGCCACCTTCGTCTCCTGCTCGTTCCTGGACGTGCGGCTGTCGCACCTCACCTTCATGGACGCCGAGTTCGTGGACTGCGTCTTCTCCGGGACCCTGGAGTCGGTGACCTTCTCCGCTGACCCCTGGGCGCGCGACGCCGAGCTGGGGCGCACGGTCAACAGGTACGAGGGCAACGACTTCAGCGCGGCGCGCCTGCGGGACGTCGACTTCCGCGGCGGGATCGACCTCGGCCTGCAACGGCTCCCCGAAGGGGACGACTACCTCGTCGTGCGTGACGCGGCAGCCGTCCTGAAGGCGGCGGTGCGGGAGATCGAGACGTGGGCGGACGCCAGTGAGCGCGAGGAGGCGCTGTCCACGATCGACACCCTGGAGTTCGACCTCCAAGGCGGTCAGCGGGACCTGTTCATGGACGCGGCGTTCGTGACCGACGGGTTGCCGCCGGAGGCGGCCGGGAAACTGCTGGCGGTCCTCCGGCGGTCGTAGCGCTACCCGGCCTCGCCCCTGGCCAGCGCGTCGACGAACGCCTCGGCCTCGGCGGGGCCGAGGCGCCTGCGGTCGCGTACCAGGAAGACGGCCGCCTTCCGCTGCCCCTCGGCCAGGAACTCGGTGACCGGGCCCGTCAGATCCTCCGGCCACCGGCCGGGGAAGTCAGGCAGGAGTTCGCCCCGGCGCAGGGTGCGGGCCGCGTCCAGCGCCTCCCGGCCGGAGACCTGCGCCTCCTCCTCCAGGACCTTGACCGCCTCGTCGAACCGCCCGGCCTCGATGAGGTCGTGCGCCTTGGCCTGGATCTCCACCGGAGTGAACAGCGGTATCTCGAACATGCCTGGATTGTAGAGATCAGCCGGACCGGCCGCCCTCAGGCCGTTACCCGCTCCACCGGGATCCACAGCTCCGCGTCCGCCTGACTTCCGTCCTCCGACACCCGCGTCACGGACATCTCAGGCCCGGGCCGGCTGCGGTACGGGTTGGCCGGGAACCACTGCGTGTAGACGTCCCGCCACAGGTGCTGCAACGCCTGCGGGAACGGCCCCGAGCTCTCGAACACCGCCCACGCCCCCGCCGGGACGGCCAGCGTGTCCAGGTCGCCGGGCACCTGCCCGCCCGTCACCACGCCGACCCAGTAGTCGAGCTCCACCCCTTCCTCGCGGGTGCCCGGCAGGTTGTCGCTCACGTTGACGATGCCGCGCGGCTCCTGGTCCGAAAGCCGCTCGATGCGGTCGAGCGCCTCCTGGCCGACACCGCGGACGAACGCCACGATGGCGGGGTTCATCCCCTCGTGCACCAACTGCACGCGCGCCTTGCGTCCCGCCAGGGTGAACGCCTGCTTCTCCACGATCCGATATCGCATGGTGCTGTTCCCTTCGACAATGAGGCGGAAGGACATGCGTGGCTGGGAGCGCAGCGCCGCGCCGGTGCGCCGGGCCTCGCCCGGCCCCACCCCGTGCACGGCGCGGAACGCCCGCGCGAACGCCTCGCCGGAGGCGTATCCGTGCCGGATCGCGATGTCGAGCAGCGGCTCCGAGCCGCCGACGACCTCGGCGCCCGCGACGGTGAGCCGCCGGCGGCGGACGTACTCCGAGAGCGGCATGCCGGCCAGCGCGGAGAACAGCCGCCGGAAGTGGTACTCCGACGTGACCGCGATCCGCGCCAGCTCGACGCCCTCGATCTGACGGTCGAGGTTGCGCTCGATGTACTCCAAGGCCGCGTTGAGCCCGTCCAGCACGCTTTCGCCCTTCCGTTTCGTTCTTGCCTCATCACCGTAGAGACGGACCATGCTGCCGTACCCGACAATCCATGCCCGATCCGGTCAGTTCGGAGCACGCCGCGGCGCCGCCTCCGTCACGGCGCCCACGCCGGGTTGGGCCGTCGCGGCGGCGGCGTGCCGCCGCTGCCCGGCCGGTGCTCGAAGTGCCACCACTCGTTGTCGTAGATGCGGTAGAGGTCGTAGCGGGCGCCGTGCTCCTCCAGCCAGCGCGCGCCCTCGTGCGGGCGCACGTCCAGCGCGACCCCTCTGACGTGCGGGGACTCCGCCGGCGGCAGGACGAGCATGCGGGCCAGGGCCGGGGAGCCGCAGCGGCGCACCTGCTCGTCGAACATCCGCTGCTGGACGACGGGGTCGCGGTAGCCCGAGGTGAGGCCGATGAGCTGGCCGTGCCGCCAGAGCGCCTCGGTGCGGGCCGCGGTGAACGCCGCCAGGGCCCCGTCGGTGAGCCCGGTGAGGTCCTCGGCGGGGAAGCGGAGCCGTAAGGCCCACGTGCAGGCCAGCTCGCGGGCGCGGCCGGGACGGCGGACGAACGCCGCGGGCAGCAGCAGCACGGCGAGCACCAGCGTGACCACGGCGAACAGGTGGTCCCGGGGCCGAGGCGGCAGGGTGCGTGGTTCGTTCATGCCGATTACGATTGGCGACGAATGTGCGTGCGTCGTCCGCCGCATGTCACCGTTCGTCGACGGCTGCAACCGTCGGCGTGCCGTGACACAACCATGACATGGCGCGGACGAGGCGAGGACACAGCCGGTCGATAGTGGATGGGGTCCGACCGGCGGGGGCGAGTTACGGAGCGTGCCGTGAAGCTTGGCAGCGTGTCACGAGTGTTGTTGATCGAGGACGATCCGGCCGTCCGGGAGGGGCTGGAGCTGGCCCTGCCGCGGCACGGGCACTCGGTGCGCGCCGTGGAGTCCGGCGAGCAGGGGCTGGAACGGCTGCGCGCCGACCTGCCCGACGTCGTCGTGCTCGACCTGATGCTGCCCGGCATGGACGGCTTCGAGGTCTGCCGGCGCATCCGCGCCGCCGGCGAGGTGCCGATCATCATGCTGACCGCGCGCGGCGACGACATGGACGTGGTGGCCGGGCTGGAGGCGGGCGCGGACGACTACGTCGTCAAGCCGGTGCAGCCCAGGGTGCTGGACGCGCGCATCCGCGCGGTGCTCAGGCGGATCGGCCGGGACCAGGCGGAGCTGGAGCGGCACGGCGACCTGACCATCGACCGGGCCGGGCTGGTGGTCTCCCTGCGCGGCGAGCCCGTCAGCCTCGCCCCCACCGAGCTGCGCCTGCTGCTGGAGCTCTCCGGCACGCCGGGCCGCGTGCACAGCCGCCAGCAGTTGCTGGAGTCGGTGTGGGAGCACGGCTACTTCGGCGACTCGCGGCTCGTGGACGCGTGCGTGCAGCGGCTGCGCGCCAAGATCGAGGACGACTCGGCGGCGCCCGTCTACGTGCAGACGGTACGCGGGTTCGGATACCGGTTCGGGCCGGTGTGAGCCGCCCGGTGACACCCCGTCCCGGCCTGGGGCTGCGCGCGCGGCTGATGGCCGCGTTCGCCCTGCTGTGCGTCGTCACCGCGGCCGCGGTGGCCGGCGGGATCTACGTGCAGGCCCGCACCGCCATCCTGGAACGGACGCAGGACGCCGCGGCGTACGCGATGACGGACCGCCTGGAGACGCTCTACCCGCTGCGTGACCTGGAGCCGGGCCCGGCCGAGCTCGGCGAGATCGCCGGCACCGTCAAGGACGGCAACCTCGCCGCGGTCGCCCTCTACGGGCAGGCGCGCTCCCCCTCCGGCCTCGACGTCGAGCTGATCCCCGGCGGGCTGCGGGACCTGGTGGCCGGCGGCGACATCGGGTGGCAGCGCGTCCTGTGGCAGGGCCGCCCCTACCTGGTCATCGGCGCGCCGATGCTGATCGTCGAGCCGGGCCGCGCGACGCGGACGTCCGGCATCGAGGTGTACGTCGTCCGCAGCCTGCAGCCCGAGCAGGACAGCATCGACGAGCTGGCCATGGCCGCCTGGCTCGCCGGCGGCGCCGCTTTGGCGTTCGCGGTCGCCCTCGCCTGGCTGGCCACCCGGGGGGTGCTGCGCCCGGTGCGCGAGCTGGGCCGGGCGGCCCGCCTGCTGGGCCAGGGCGAGCTGCGCGCCAGGATCGAGGTGCGCGGCTCCGACGAGCTGGCCGACGTGGCGCACACGTTCAACGACACCGCCGCGGAGCTGGAACGGCACGTCGAGCAGTTGCGCGGGATGGAGGCCGACGCCCGCCGGTTCGTGGCCGACGTGTCCCACGAGCTGCGCACCCCGCTGGCCGCGCTCGCCGCCGTCGCCGACGTCCTGGACGAGGAGGCGGCCCGCCTGCCGGAGCCGGCGGGACGCGCCGCCAAGCTCGTCAGCCAGGAGACGCTCAACCTGACCGGGCTGGTGAACGACCTCATCGAGATCAGCAGGTTCGACTCAGGCGTCGCCGTCCTCGCGCTGAACGAGGTGGACGTGGGCGAGCTGGTGCGGGCGACCCTGCGCGTCCGGGGCTGGTCCGGCACGGTGGACGCCGACCTGCCGGCCGGCGTCACGGCGCGGCTGGACCCGCGCCGCGTGGACGTCGTCCTGGCGAACCTCGTCGGCAACGCCCTGCGGCACGGCGAGCCCCCCGTGTCGGTACGGCTGCGCGCCGAGCCCGGCTGGATCGTCCTGGAGGTGCGCGACCACGGGCCGGGGCTGGACGAGGCGGTGCTGCCGCACGTGTTCGACCGGTTCTACAAGGCCAGCGCGGCCCGGGCCAGGTCGGAGGGCAGCGGGCTCGGCCTCGCCATCGCCCGGGAGAACGCGCTGCTGCACGGGGGCGACCTCACCGTCGCCAACGCCGGCCCAGACGGGGGCGCGGTGTTCACTTTGCGCCTGCCGCGCCCGGCTCCCGAACCGGATGGAGAACCCGCATGAGAATGGCACTCTCGCTGGTGGTAGTGGTGGCCCTGGCGGGCTGCGGTGTGCGGCCCACCGGCGTCATCCCCGGCGGCGACCCGCCCAGCGGGCTCGTCGCCCCGAGTGCGCGGGTCACCATCTTCCTGGTCAAGGACGACCGGCTCAGCGCGGTGACGCGGCCCGATCGCCGGGCGACCCAGGCGAACGCGCTCACCCTGCTGGCAGAGGGGCCCACCGCCAGCGAACGGTCACAGGGGTTCACCACCGAGGTGCCGGCCGACGCCGCGCCCTTCTCGGTCAGCGACGCCTCCGGCGGCCACCTGATGGTGAACCCGGCCACGCCGGGCGGTGAGCTGTCCCCCCTGGCGGTCGAGCAGATCGTGTGCACGCTGGCCGCCGCGGTGCCGGAGGATCGTGCCCGGATCACCGTGGTGGGTCATGGGGAGGAGGTCGATCCCCAGCAGTGCCCGCAGGTGCCGGGAACGATCGGTCCTCCGCAGGAGCCTGCCAGGGGCCAGGGCGGCTGATCCCGGCTGCGGCAGGAGCCTCGCCAGCTCAAGCAGCCCGCCGCGCGGGCCGGTCACCGCGTACGTTCGTGCCAGGCTGCCCCGCCTCGGCCGCCGGGGCGTGGGAGGACGGCGACCGGCCCGGGAACCTGGCGCCCGCCGATGGGGCCGTCCCGGTGGCGATGTGCGAGATCCCCCTCCCCTACCGGACCCCGCCGCCGCAGGGCCAGGTGCGGGTCAGGAAGCTCACCACCCAGGTCGACGCCACGCGCGACGTGGACGCGGGGCTGCGCCGGAGCGAGGCCGCGAAGGGGCGCGTCCTGGGAGACGATCTCCACCTCGGCGAGATCTGCCCCGCCATCGGCTACGGCACGAGCCTGTCCGTCGCAGGCCCGGCCGAAGCCCGTCGGGCCTCCCGGCTGCGCGGCCGGGCTGCCCGCCGCGAACGTCGACCTGCGCCCATCGACGTGGTGTGGGTGGGCGGCAGGGATCCGGGCGGTGATCAGTTCTCGCGCGTCCAGGCGGGCGTGATGCGCACCTCGCTCATCCGCCAGCCCGCCGCCGTCCGCACCACGGTGGACCTCATCCGCAGGCCGCCCGTGAAGTGCGGCGCCTGGCCGGCGCGGTAGTAGTACACGAGCGAGTTGGCGGTGGCGGTCGCCTGGTCGCCGTCGAGCTCCACCAGCAGGTCCGTGGTCGTGTGCTGGGTGTGCTGCCCCTCGACCTCGGATCCGCGCATGAAGGCGACGACCTTGTCGAGGCCGCGCAGCTCGCCTCCGCGCGGCGAGTGCACCGCCACGTCCTCGGCGAAGACGGTGGCCGCGCCTTCCCAGTTCCCTTCGTCGAGCAGGCCGGCGAAACGGGTGAACAGGTCGGCGATCTCGAAACGGTCGGTCAGCGACGTGGTCATGACATCCTCTTTCATTGGTTGAACCAACGTTGGCAGGACCAACTATACATAGCCGGCGAGGCGGTACAAACCATTAGTTGTGCGAATATAATCGTTATATGCCTATAACCAGATCGGCGACCGCTCCGGCCGCGACCGCCCCGGCCCTCAGCCCCCGCCGGCGGATGCTCGTCCTGGCCATCTGCTGCATGAGCCTGTTCATCGTCGGCCTGGACAACACGATCGTGAACATCGCGCTGCCCGCCATCCGCCGCGACCTCAACGCCTCCGTCTCCGGCCTGCAGTGGATCATCGACGCCTACACGGTCGTCCTGGCGAGCCTGCTCATGCTGGCCGGCTCGACCGGCGACCGGGTCGGCCGCCGCCGCACGTTCCAGACGGGCCTGACGCTGTTCACGCTCGGCTCGCTCATGTGCTCCCTCGCGCCCAGCCTGGGCTGGCTGATCGCGGCGCGGGCGCTGCAGGCGGTCGGCGGCTCCATGCTCAACCCCGTCGCCATGTCGATCATCACGAACACCTTCACCGAGCCCCGCGAGCGCGCGCGGGCCATCGGCGTGTGGGGCGCCGTGGTCGGCGTCAGCATGGCGCTCGGCCCGCTGGTCGGCGGCACGCTCGTCGGCTCCGTCGGCTGGCAGTCGATCTTCTGGATCAACATCCCGGTGGGGGTGGCCGCGTTCGTGCTGTGCGCGCTGTTCGTTCCCGAGTCGCGCTCGCCGCGCCCGCGCCGCGCGGACCCGGTCGGGCAACTGCTGGTGATCGTGCTGCTGGCCACCCTGACGTACGCCTTCATCGAGGCGCCCGCCGCCGGCTGGGGCTCGCCGCGCACGCTGGGCTGCTTCGCCGTGGCCGCGCTGGCGCTGGCCTGCCTGGCACCGTACGAGCTGCGCCGCGCCGAACCCCTGATCGACCTGCGCTTCTTCCGCAGCGTGCCGTTCGCCGGCGCCACCGTCATCGCCGTGTGCGCGTTCGCCGCGCTGGGCGGCTTCCTGTTCCTCAACACCCTCTACCTCCAGGACGTGCTGGGCCTGTCCGCCCTGCACGCCGGCCTCTACACGCTGCCCATGGCCGCGCTGACCGTGGTGTGCGCTCCCCTGTCCGGCCGGATCGTCGGCAACGCCGGCCCCCGCGTGCCGCTGCTCCTGGCCGGGGTCACCATGACGGGCAGCGGCCTGATCATGACGGGGCTGTCGGCGGACACGCCGATCTGGCAGCTCATGGCCGCGTACGTGCTGTTCGGGCTGGGCTTCGGCATGGTGAACGCACCGATCACCAACACGGCCGTCTCCGGCATGCCGCGCGCCCAGGCCGGGGTGGCCGCGGCCGTGGCCTCCACCAGCAGGCAGATCGGCCAGTCGCTGGGCGTGGCGGTCCTCGGCGCGCTGGTCACCTCGGCCGTCGTGGGACCGTTCGCCACCGGGTTCCCCGCGGCCAGCCACGTCGCCTGGTGGGTCATCGCGGGATGCGGCCTGGCGATCGTGCTGCTCGGTATCCTGACCACGACCGGCTGGGCCCGCCACAGCGCCGCCCGTACCGCCGAACGGCTCGCGCAGGCTTCCGACAGAACGGCGGACACCTCATGATCGACCCCCCGGACCAGGAGGCGGTGGCCCGCGTCTGGGCCGCCATGTACGACCTCGTCCTGCGCCAGGAGGACCGCCGCAAGGAGGTCGCCGAGACGCTCGGCATCAGCTTCTTCCGGGTCAAGGCGCTGCGCCGGCTGCTCGCGGGGCCGATGACGATGCGGGAGCTGACCGCCGAGCTGTCCACCGACAAGCCGTACACCACCCTGATGGTGGACGACCTGGAGCAGCGCGGCTACGTCACCCGGAGCGTCTCCCCCGACGACCGCCGCAGCAAGATCGTCACCCTCACCCCGGCGGGGACGGCCGTCGCCGAGGAGGCCGAGCGCATCCTGGCCCGCCCGCCGCGCTCCCTGCTCGCGCTCGGCCCCGGCGACCTGGCCGACCTCGACCGCATCATGGCCAGGCTGCTCACCTGAGACAATTACTCTATGTATACAAAGAGTTACTCTCTGCGTTACCTTGTCGCGCATGAAGATTCCGACAGGGCGGCGCAGGGTCGTGGCCGCCGTCGCCGCCGTCACGGCGGTGCTGCTCCCCTCAGCGGTGGCGCGGGCGGCCGAGCCTCCCGTACCGATCCAGCTCTTGGCGATCAACGACTTCCACGGCAACCTGGAGCCGCCCGCCGGCGGCACCGGCATGGTGACCACCCAGGGGGCGGGCGGCAAGCCGGTGGAGGTGCCGGCGGGCGGGGCGGCGTACCTGGCCACCCACCTGAAGCGGGCGCGGAAGCAGCACAGCCTCACCGTCTCGGCGGGCGACAACATCGGGGCCAGCCCGCTGCTGTCGGCGGCCTACCACGACGAGCCGACCATCGAGTCGCTCGGCCTGATGGGGCTGCGGGTCTCGACCGTGGGCAACCACGAGTTCGACGAGGGCCTGGTGGAGCTGAAGCGCATGCAGGAGGGCGGCTGCCACCCGCAGGACGGCTGCGCCCAGGCCGGGCGCCCGTTCCGCGGCGCGTCCTTCCCCTACCTGGCCGCGAACGTCATCGAGACGGCCACCGGCAAGCCGATCTTCCCGCCGTACGTGGTGAGGACCGCCGCCCCCGGCGTCAAGATCGGCTTCCTCGGCATGACGCTGAAGGACACGCCCGCCGACCTGGAGCCGGCGGCCGCCGCGGGCCTGCGCTTCCTGGACGAGGTCAGCACCGCGCGCAAGTACGTCCCCGAGCTGCGCCGCGAGGGCGTCGAGGCGATCGTGCTGCTGCTGCACCAGGGCGGCAAGGCGGCCAGCCAGATCTACGACTACGACTGCGACGCCGGCGGCCCGGGCTCCGGCCTGTCGGGGCCCATCGTCGGGCTGGCCGAGCAGCTCGACCCGGAGATCGACCTCATCGTCGCCGGGCACACCAACCAGTCGCACGTGTGCACCATCCCCGACCCCGGCGGCGCGCGCCGCCTGGTGACCAGCACCTCCTCGTTCACCAAGATGTTCACCGACATCACGCTGCCCTACGACCGCCAGGCGGGCGACTTCGTCCGGTCCGGGATCCGCGCCCGCAACGTGATCGTCACCCGCGACGTGCCCGAGGACCCCGACCAGGCCGCGCTCATCGCCCGCTGGGAGAAGCTGATCGCGCCGGTCGCGAACAAGGTGGTCGGCTACATCGCCAAGGAGCTGCGCGGACGCGGCTCCGAGGCACTGGAGAAGCCGCTCGGCAAGGTCATCGCCGACGCCCAGCTCGCCGCCGGCAAGTCGCAGGGGGCGCGGGTCGCGTTCGTCACGCCCGGCGCGATCAGATCGGACCTGGTGTACGAGAACGGCGGCGCGGTCACCTACGCCCGCGTCTTCGCCGTGCAGCCCTTCTCCACGCCCATGACCACCCTCGACCTGACCGGCGCCCAGATCGTCACGCTGCTGCGCCAGCAGTTCATCAACCAGTCGCGGGACATGGTGCTCCAGGTGTCGGAGGGCTTCACCTACACCGTGGACACCACCAAGTCAGGCGGTGACCAGGTCGTCGCCTCCAGCATCAGGCTCGACGGCAAAGCCCTGGAGCCGGGCAGAACGTATCGAGTGACCGCCAACGACTACGTGGCCTCCGGCGGCGACAACTTCACCGTCATGCGGGAGGGCCAGAATCGGGTGAGCAACGGCACCGACACCGAGGCACTGGCCGACTACCTGCAAGTGCGCGGCCCGGCGGACGACCCGGTGACCGAGCCCGCCGACCGCATCACCTTCCGCACCCCCTGAGCGGCGTGGCCGTGGGCGCGCCCGCCGTGCCAGACTGCGCGTCATGGTGGCCGACGCCCTGATCCCGTGGTTGCTCGACTCCGACCCGGCCCTGCGCTGGCAGGTCGAACGGGACCTGCTGCACGAACCGCCCGAGGTCTGGGAGGCGACGCGCGCCAGGGTGGCGACCGAGGGTTTCGGCGCCCGCCTGCTGGCCCTCCAGGACCCGGACGGCCAGTGGGCGGGCGGCGCGTTCTTCCCCGCCGGTCACGACTTCTCCCCCACCGCGGACGGCCAGCCCTGGACGGCGACGACGTGGACGCTGAAC
Organism: Nonomuraea sp. PA05; assembly: GCF_008086045.1. Classification (GTDB taxonomy): domain Bacteria; phylum Actinomycetota; class Actinomycetes; order Streptosporangiales; family Streptosporangiaceae; genus Nonomuraea; species Nonomuraea monospora. Next base: position 22,917 of record NZ_VSEY01000062.1, read on the forward strand.
ACGCTGCGCGAGTGGGGCCTCGACGCCGCCGCCCTGCGCGGCACGGCCGAGCTGCTCGCGAAGAACAGCCGCTGGGAGTACGAGGACCTGCCGTACTGGGGCGGCGAGGTCGACTGCTGCATCAACGCCTGGACGGTGGAGAACGGCCTGTGGCTCGGCGCCGACGTCACCGGCATCGTGGAGTGGTTCGTGGCGCACCGGCTGCCGGACGGCGGCTGGAACTGCGAGTGGGTGGAGGGTTCCGCGCGCTCGTCGTTCCACTCCACGCTGAACTCGCTCAAGGGCCTGCTCGCCTACGACCTGGCGACCGGCGGCACGGAGGCGACGCGGGCCGCCCGGCGGGCCGGCGAGGAGTACCTGCTGCGGCGCGGGCTCTTCCGCCGCCTGTCCACGGGCGAGCCGGTGGCACCATGGGTGGACCGCTTCGTCTACCCGTTCCGCTGGCTCTACAGCGTGCTCAACGCGGCCGACTACTTCCGCCGGTCGGCGCTGGGCGACGGCGTGCCGCCGGACCCGCGCATGGCCGCGGCGATCGAGCGGATCCGGGCCGCCCGGCAGCCGGACGGCACCTGGCCGCAGGGCCGCCCGCTGGCCGGGGAGGTGTGGTTCGAGGTGGACGTGCCGGAGGGTGAGCCGTCGAAGTGGCTGACCCTGTACGGGACGCGGGTGCTCGACTGGTGGGGCTCCTAGAGCCTGCCGAGGCCCTTGGCCAGGACGGTCGCGGTCCTGGCGATGGTCCGGTTGTCGGTGGGCAGGCCGGGGGTCCGGTTGGTGTAGACGGCCATGATGATCGGAGCGCCGCCCTTGCGCGGCCAGATGACGGCGATGTCGTTGCCGCCGCCGAAGCCGTCGGAGTTGGTGCCGGTCTTGTGGGCGATCGTCCACGTGCCGGGCAGGCCGGCGGGGATGCGTTCCGCGCCGACCTTGCTCGCGAGCAGCCAGGCGACGAGCTGCTCGCGGTCCTTGGCGTGCAGGGCCGTTCCGGTGGCGAGGGCGCGCAGGTCGGCGGCCATGGCGGCGGGGGTGGTGGTGTCGCGCTTGTCCTTGGGGGTCCAGTCGTTCAGCTCGGGGTGCCAGCGGTCCATGCGGGAGACCGGGTCCTTGAGCGTGCGGAAGAACGCGGTCATCCCCTTGGGCCCGCCGATGAGCTTCATCAGCAGGTTGGACGCGGTTCCGTCGCTCTGGGTCACGGCCGCCACGCACAGCTCGGAGACGGTGAGCCCGTCCTTGACGTGCTTCTCGGTGACGGGCGAGTTGGGCTTCATGTCGGCGGCCGTCCACGTGATGCGCCTGCTCATCAGGCCCGGCTGCCGGGTACGGGCCAGGTGCAGGACGGCGGCGCACAGGGGCGCCTTGAACGTGGACAGCATGGGGAACCGCTCGCCGGCCCGGTAGGTCAGGGTCTTCCCGGTGGCGGTGTCGATGGCGTAGGCGCCGATGCGTCCTTTGAAGGCCACCTCCAGCGCCCGCAGCTCCTTCTTGACCGCGGCCTCGGCGGCGACGGCCACCGCCGGCGCCGCTGCCGAGGCCGAGGCGGTGCCGGTGGTCACTCCGGCGCCGCCCACGAGGGCGATCGTCAGGGCGGTCGCGGCGCACAGGTGTCGCATCTGCTCAGTCCTTCGCTGGTTCGTCCGGAGCTCAGGAGCCAAGCAGATGCGATCAAGGTCTGTCTAATAGCGGTATCGGCCTCGCGCCGATATCCGCTCGCATATGGATGCTGGTCACAGGGCAGGCCCGCAGGGCGCGGTGGCGGGTCAGGCGGCGCGGCTGCGCGCGGTGATCAGGCCGATCAGGCGGGCCGGGTCCTCGACCGTGACCGTCAGGCCGGGATGGCGGAGCACGCCGAGGGGTTCGCTGCCGGACACCGACCGCCGGAACGTGATGCAGACGCCCTGCGTGGTGCTGCTGCCGAACGTCAGCCCGCCGTCGGCCATCGACACGCGCACCCCGATCGCCTTGAGCGGCGAGAACGGCCCGGACGGCTCCGCGCCGGTCACGTTGTGCCGGGGCGACAGCACCAGCCACGGCCCGAACCGCACCCGCAGCAACTCGTCGCTCAGTGTCAACCGGCAGGTCGAGGGGCGGATGCCGAGGACGGCGAGCAGCGGACGGTAGCGTTCCTCGAAGGCGAAGCCGAATTCCTCTACGTGACTCACCTGCTCACGGCTACCCGGAGCCCCAGGTCCTACACGCCTGCCTCGCGGTCCGGGCGGGGCCAGGGACGGCCGCCGAGGCGTTCGATGTCGGTGTTGAAGCGCTTGAGATAGGCGGCGAAGGCGGCGACGTCGTCGGCGCTCCACCCGGCCAGCACCTTCTCCAGTCCGTTGATGTTCCTGGCCCGCTCGGCGTCGAGGTAACGCTCGCCCTCCTCGGTGAGGCGGAACTTGCGGGCGATGCCGCCCTGCGGGTCGGGGATGCGCTCGGCCAGGCCCTGGCGCAGCAGCGCGGAGGTGTGCCGGTTGAGGGTGGACACGTCGAGCCGGAAGGCCTCGCTGAGCTGCCCGATGGACATCGGGCCCGCCATGCGGATGCGGCTGAGCAGGATGTACGCGCTGCGGTCGAGGTGGCGGTGCTGGCCGAGCAGCATCGTCTCGTACTCGATCAGGTGCGTGGGCTTGTCCATGCCGGTCCTTCTGTCCATCCGATGCGGGTCAGCCTATCGGCGGCGAATTCCCGCACAATGTGCATGTAACACACTATGTGTAGTGTGCACATCTCTTCCGACGTCGAGAGTTTCGAGGGGGATCCGCGTGGAAGACACTCGCTCCCAGGGCATCGTCACCGTGATGGCCGTGGCCGGCATCGTCGCCGCACTGTCACAGACCCTGGTCGTGCCGCTGATCGGCGTGCTGCCGGCCCTGCTGCGCACCACGGCGTCGAACGCTTCCTGGGTGATCACGGTCACGCTGCTGGCGGGAGCCGTCACGACGCCGGTGATGGGCCGCTTAGGCGACCTGTACGGCAAGCGCCGGATGATGCTCGTCTGCTCGGTGCCGCTGGTCGTGGGCTGCGTCGTCTGCGCGTTCGCCGGGTCCCTGGCTCCGATGGTCATCGGGCGGGGGCTGCAGGGCATGGGCATGGGCATGATCCCGCTGGGGATCAGCGCCCTGCGTGACGTGCTGCCGCCGCACCGGCTGGGGCCCTCGATCGCGCTGATGAGCTCGTCCATGGGCATCGGCGGCGCGCTCGGCCTGCCGCTGTCGGCCGCGGTCGCCGAGTACGCGAGCTGGCGGGTGCTGTTCTGGGGCTCGGCCGCGCTGAGCCTGGTCGTGGCCCTGCTGATCTGGCTGCTGGTGCCGGCCACGCCCGCCAAGGCGCGGGGGCGCATCGACCTGGCCGGCGCGCTCGGCCTCGGCGCGGCCCTGGTGTGCCTGCTGCTCGGCGTCTCCAAGGGCGCCGACTGGGGCTGGTCGAGCGGCACCACGCTCGGCCTGCTGGGCGCCGCGGTGGTGCTGCTGCCCGCGTGGGGCTGGTGGGAGCTGCGGGTCCGCGACCCGCTGGTGGACCTGCGGGTCACCGCCCGCCCTCAGGTGCTGCTGACGAACGTGGCCTCGATCGTGGTCGGCTTCTCCATGTACGCGCAGTCGCTGATCGTCATCCAGATCCTCCAGCTCCCGGCCGCCACCGGCTACGGCCTGGGCCAGTCGATGCTTGCCGCCGGCCTGTGGATGGCGCCGTCCGGCCTGATGATGATGATCATTTCGCCGATCGGCGCCCGCCTGTCGGCCGCCCGCGGCCCCAAGACCACGCTCCTCGTCGGCAGCCTCGTCATGGCGCTCGGGTACGGCCTGTCGCTGGCGCTGCTCGGCTCCACCTGGGGCATGCTGGTGATCACCTGCGTCATCGCGATCGGCGTCGGCTTCGCGTACGGCTCGATGCCCGCCCTCATCATGGGCGCGGTGCCGCTGTCCGAGACCGGCGCGGCCAACAGCTTCAACACCCTGATGCGCTCGATCGGCACCACCGTGTCCGCCGCCGTGATCGGCGTCGTCCTGTCACAGCTCACCATCGACTTCGGCGGGCACCCGCTGCCGTCCGAGACCGGGTTCCGCACGGGCCTGCTCATCGGCTGCGGCGCGGCCCTGGTGGCGGCGGCGGTCACCATGACCCTGCCCGGCCGCCGCGACCGCGACGAGCAGGCCGGGACGCCCGTGCCGGAGGCGGTCAAGTCCTGACCGTGAACACGAAGCGGTGCTCGCCCGGCGGGACCCGCGCCGCCAGCCGGGCGCGCCTCCCCTGGTCAGGCGATCCGGTTGAGGTCGGCCACGCGGACGGCGCCGCGCAGCGGCCGTCCCCTGACCAGCCGCTCCACCTCCGCCACGGCGAACTCCCCCAGCCTGCGCAGCTCCCTGCCCCTGGCCCCGCTGATGTGCGGCGTCACCAGCACGTTGGGCAGGCCGAGCAGCGGATGCCCGGCGGGCAGCGGCTCGGGATCGGTGACGTCGAGCACGGCCGAGATCCGCCCGCCTGAGCACTCGCGGACCAGAGCGGCGGTGTCGATGAGCGCGCCGCGCGCGGTGTTGACCACCACGGCCCCGTCGCGCAGCAGCGCCAGCCGCCGGCCGTCCAGCAGCCCGCGTGTCTGCGGCAGCTCGGGCGCGTGCACGGTGACCAGCTCGGCCGCGCGGCACAGCTCGTCCAGCGGCACGATCGAGACGCCCAGCCGCGCCGCCTCCTCCGCTGTCACGTAGGGGTCGCTGAGCAGCACCCGCGCCCCGTGCGACCGCAGCCCGCCGATGACGAGGCGGCCCACCCGGGACGCGCCGATCACCCCGACGGTCGCGCCGCCCAGCCCGCCGCGCTCCCCCGGGGTGGCTACGCCGGGCAGCGCGTCGCCGGACCAGCCGCCCGCCGTGTACGCCCGCGCCCTGGCGAACGCCTGCTTGGCCGCCAGCACCAGCATGGCGAGCGTGAACTCGGCCACCGGCACGGCGTTGGCCTGCGCCGCCGACGACACGGCGATGCCTCGGTCGAACACCGCCGCCGTCAGGTGCCCCTTGACGCTGCCCGCCGCGTGGACGACGGCCCGCAGCCGGGGCGCGCCGGCCAGGACGTCGGCGTCGATGCGCGGGCAGCCCCACCCGGTGATCAGGATCTCGGCGTCGAGCGGGCCGTCGAAGGCGTCGATGACGCGTTCGTGCACGCGCCCGACCAGCGACAGGCGGCGGCGCAGGTCGAGCGGGAACAGCTCGGGCAGCAGCGGCGGCTGCATCGCGAACGCCATCAGGGGGGCCTTGACCCGCATCGTGGGCGCGGTCATCGGGGCCCGAGGGGCCTGACCGAGTCGCGGACCACGATATGGGTGCCGAGCGTCAGCGGGCTGGTGGTCAGCCGGCCGAGCGCGAGGCGTACGGCGGCCCGGCCCAGCTCGTCGTGCGGCAGGTGCACGGTGGTCAGGTGCAGGTCCTGGGCGGGCGGCACGTCGTCGTAGCCGACGATGGACATGTCGGCGGGCACCCGCAGCCCGTGCTCGTGCAGCGCCTGGATCGCTCCCGCGGCGACGAGGTCGTTGCCCGCGAAGACGGCGGTGAAGTCGGGCGGCCCCGCGGCCAGGCGGCGGCGCATCGCGGCGTATCCGGCGTCGCGGTCGAACTCCGCCGCGACCTCCAGGGACGGGTCGGCGGGCACGCCGTACTCGGCCAGCGCGCCGCGATACCCGGCCACGCGGGTGTCGGAGGTGGTGTGGCCCGGCCGTACGCCCAGGTAGAGGATCCTGCGGTGGCCGGCCGAGAGCAGGTGGGCGGTCACGGCGCGCGCGCCGCCGGTGTTGTCGAAGCCGACCACGAGGGCGGGCGCCCCCTCCCCCAGCGGTGGCCGGCCGCACAGGACGAGGCGGGAGCCGGCGGCGGCCAGCGCGTGGGCGTACTCGGTCATGCGCTTGCGGTACTCCTCGTCCACGATCACGCTGCCGACCAGGATGACGGCCTCGGCGCGCTGCTCGCGCAGGAGTTGCACGATGGACAGCTCGCGGCCGTTGTCGCCGCCGGTGGTGCAGATCAGCGACAGCCTGCCCTCCTGCGCGGCCTGGTCCTCCACCCCCTGGGCGATCAGCGCGTAGTACGGCACCGCGATGGTGTTGACGACGATCGCGATGGCCCCGGGGCGGGCCGCCGACAGGGCCCGGGCGTGCGCGTTGGGGACGTAGTCGAGCTCGCGCACGGCACGCATGACCTTGTTGCGGGTGGCCGCCAGCACCGGGTACTCGCCGCCCAGCACGCGGGAGACGGTGGCGACCGAGACTCCGGCCTTCCTGGCCACGTCCCTGATGGTGACGCGTCGGGGTGTGGTCATGCGATCTCCCAGGTGAGCGCCGATCAGGTAATCGGTTACTTGAGCAGTGTCCTGGACGCTAGGAGATCCATCCGGACCCGTCAAGCCCGCCCCCAGCTCGTTTGTAACGAAAAGTTAACAGCGCATTGACGGCACAGGAGATCCGCGTCTAGCGTCCGGCTCACGACGTCTGAAGTAACCGGTTACCTGACATCGGCCCCGACTCATTCCCCCCAGCGAGAGGTGGCCCCGATGGACAGACCACTCACCCGGCGCGGACTTCTGAAAGGCTCCGTGCTCTTCGTCGCCGGCGCCGCCGTCTCCGCGTGCTCCACCGGAGACCCGCTGGCCAAGGGCACGGCCGCGCCCGCCGGGAGCGGCGCCCAGATCACCCTGACGCACTGGTACCACGAGTACGGCGAGGAGGGCACGCAGCAGGCGGCCATGAAGTACGCCGCCGACTTCACCAAGGCCAACCCCGACATCGCGGTCAAGGTCTCCTGGATCCCCGGCGACTACGCCACCAAGTGGACGGCCGCCGTGCTCACCGCGGAAGGCCCCGACGTCTACGAGGTCAACGACGTCAGCCCGAACATGGTCAAGGCCGGCCAGGTCACCCCGCTGGACGACGTGCTGGGTGCGGAGAAGGCCGATTTCAACGCCAAGGTGCTGGCGCCGTACACGTGGGGCGGCCAGGTGTACGCGGTGCCCATGATCATCGATCCGATGCTGGTCTTCTACCGCAAGTCGCTCCTCCAGAAGGCCGGCGTGAGCGTCCCGACGAGCTTCGCGGAGTTCTCCGCGGCGGCCAAGAAGCTCACCCAGGGCAAGCAGAAGGGCCTGTTCGTCGGCAACGACGGCATCGGCGACCTGGGCCTGGTGGGGGCCTGGTCGAACGGCAACCTCCTGGTGAACGAGCGCGAGATCACCTACGACGACCCGAAGGTGGCCGAGGTGCTGACCGCGCTCAGGGACCTCTACGAGGCCAAGGCCACCCTCCAGGGCTACTCCACCGACTGGTGGGACCCCGGCGCGCTGATCAACGGGGCGGCGGCCATGCAGTGGTGCGGCCTGTGGGCGGTGCCCGGCCTGACCGAGGCGCTGGGCGACGACTTCGACGCCTTCGCGCTGCCGCCGTTCGGGCCGGGCGGGCAGGCCGTGGTCAACATGGGCGGCTGGGTGCAGGTCGTCAACGGCAAGAGCGCCCACCTGGAGGCCGCCAAGAAGTACGTGCGCTGGCTGTGGGTGGACAACACCGCCGCCCAGACCGACTGGAGCCTGGCCTACGGCTTCCACATCCCGCCCCGCAACAGCGCCGCCGCCAAGGCCGACAAGCTGAACACCGGCCCGGCCAAGACCGTCATGGACGCGGTGGCCGCCAGCGGCATCAAGCAGCCGGCGCTGTGGACGCCCGAGGTCCGCGCGCCGTACGAGGACGCGATCCTGGCGATCGTCGGCAAGGGCGCCGACGCGGACAAGACGCTGGCGGCGGCGGCCAAGCGGTCGCAGGACATCCTGGACAAGGTTCCGGTGCTATGACGGCGACGGCTCCGGCCCGCCCCGCCACCGGGCGGTCCCGCCGCGCTCCGGGGCGGCGGGCCGCGCGCTGGCCCGCCTGGCGCGCGTTCCTGCTGCTCACGCTGCCGATGGTGGCGGGGCTGTTCGTGTTCAAGTACGTGGCCATCGGCTGGGGGCTGCTGCTCAGCTTCAACGACGCCCGCGGCACGATCGCGCTCGGCGACTGGAACGGCCTGGAGAACTACCGGCGCCTGCTGAGCGACCCGGCCTTCACCCGGTCGCTGGTCACGATCCTGCTGTTCACGCTGTTCATCGTGCCGGTGACGTTCGCCGTGTCACTGGGCCTGGCGGTGCTGGTGAACCGGCTGCGGCGGGGCCGGGCGCTGTTCCGCACCACGTTCTTCATCCCGGCGGCCGTCTCGTACGTGGTGGGCGCGCTGGTGTGGAAGATGAGCCTGTTCAGCGGCACGCCGTCGGGCGTCGCCAACAGCCTCGCCTACCTGCTCGGCTACCAGGACTCGATCGGCTGGGTGGCGACCGTGGACCCGCCGCTGTACTGGATCGTGCTGGTCACGGTGCGGCTGTGGCTGCAGACCGGCTTCTACATGATCCTGTTCCTGGCCGGCATCCAGCAGGTGCCCGCCCAGCTCTACGAGGCGGCCCGGGTGGACGGCGCCGAGTCCGAGGGCAGGCTGTTCCGGCACATCACCTGGCCGATGCTGCGCAACACGTCCGTGGCCGTGGTGCTGCTGCTGATCATCAACGCGTTCCAGGCGTTCGACGAGTTCTACAACATCCTGGCCTCCAACCTGTCGGGGCTGGGCCGCGCCGACGGCCGCACGCCGCTGATCCACCTGTTCCAGACGGCGCTCGGCGAGCAGAACTACGGCGCCGGGTCGGCGGGGGCGTTCGTGGTGACCATGCTCATCGTGGTGTTCACGCTGCTGCAGGGCCGCTTCGCCGGGTTCGGCAGGAGCGAGGAGGAGGGCTGATGAGGAAACGGCATCTGGGCTCGTACGCGGCGGTGATCGTCTTCGCGGTGCCGTTCCTGCTGCCGTTCTACCTGCTCATCCGCAACGCGCTGATGACCAGGCGGGAACTGGGCTCGCTCGACTGGCACTGGTGGCCGGAGACGGTCACCTTCCAGGGCTTCGCGGACGCGTTCGGCAACGAGGCCGTGCCGCTCGCGCACGCGCTGTGGAACTCGTTCCTGATCGCCGCGATCTCCGCGCCGCTGTCGACGCTGCTGGCCTCCATGGCCGGGTACGCGCTGGCCCGCGTCCCCGTGCCCGCCGCGAAACCGGCGTTCTTCTTCATCATCGCCACCATGATGGTGCCGGGCGCGGCCACGTTCATCCCGACGTTCGTGGTGGTCGGCTCGCTCGGCGGCGTCAACACGATGTGGGGGCTGATCGTCCCCGGCCTGTTCAGCGCGTTCGCGGTGCTCCTGTTCCGCGGCTTCTACCTGCGCTTCCCGCGCGAGCTGGAGGACGCGGGCCGGGTGGACGGCCTGGGCTACCTCGGCCTGTACGGGCGGCTCGCGCTGCCCAACTCCGGGGCCCTGTTCGCCTCGCTCGGCATCCTGTCCTTCATCGAGCACTGGAACGCGTTCCTGTGGCCGCTCGTCATCGGCCAGGACCCGGAGTTCTGGACGGTGCAGGTGGCGCTGTCGACCAACCTCAACCAGCAGGCGGTCAACCTGCCGGCGCTGTTCGCCGGTGCGCTCGTGGCCATCCTGCCCCTGGTCGCCCTGTTCCTCATCGCGCAGCGGTGGATCGTCAGAGGCGTCCTGCTCACCGGCATCAAAGGCTGACCTCTTCGGTCAAGGCTGATCGGAGCACCCTCATGTCCCGTGTCCTCCCCCTGCTCGCCGCCCTCGTCCTTGCCCTCTTACCGGGGCTCCCCGCTCGGGCGGCAGTTCCCGCCACCGTCGCTCACGCGGCGGCCCCCGTCACCGTCGCGGTCGGCGCCCAGTTCACCGACACCTCGGGCAACCTCCTGCACGCCCACGGCGGCGGCGTGGTGAAGGCCGGCTCCTACTACTACTGGTTCGGCGAGAACCGCAACCCCGACGGCACCTTCCGCTACGTCTCCGCCTACCGCTCGTCCGACCTGCGCACCTGGGAGTTCCGCAACCACGTGCTCACCCAGTCCAGCGCCCCCGAACTGCAGGTCGCCAACATCGAACGCCCCAAAGTGATCCACAACCCGGCCACCGGCCAGTTCGTCATGTGGATGCACAAGGAGAACGGCAGCGACTACGGCGAGGCCCGCGCGGCCGTGGCCGTCTCCAGCACCGTGGACGGCGCCTACACCTACCTGCGCAGCTTCCGCCCGCTCGGGCACATGTCCCGCGACATCACCGCGTTCGTGGACACCGACGGCACCGGCTACATGATCTCGGCCGCCGACGAGAACTACGACCTGCACGTCTACCGGCTGACCCCGGACTTCACCGACGTGGCCGCCCTGGTGCGCATGTGGGACGGCGACCACCGCGAAGCGCCCGCCCTGTTCAAACGCAACGGCGTCTACTTCATGCTCACCTCGGGCGCCACCGGCTGGCAGCCCAACCAGGCCAAGTACGCCACCGCCACCAGCATCACCGGCACGTGGAGCGCCTGGCAGAACGCCGGCGACACCCTCACCTACGGCTCCCAGCCGGCGTTCGTCCTGCCCGTCCAGGGCACGTCCGGCACCTCGTACCTCTACCTGGGCGACCGGTGGGCCGGCGCGTGGGGCGGCCCGGTCAACGACTCCCGCTACGTCTGGCTTCCCGTCCAGTTCCCCGGCAACACCACCATGACCCTCACCTACGCCCGCCGCCTCACCCTCGACACGGCCGCTGGAACCATCACCACCACCGGCACCGGATACGACCGGCTGACCGTGCGGCACTCGGGCAAATGCGTGGACGTGCGCAACGGCTCCACGGCCAACCTCGCGGCCGTCATCCAGTACGACTGCAATGGTGGCACCAACCAGCAGTGGCGCATTCAGTCGGTCAGCGGTGGTCACGTGCAGATCGTTGCCCGGAACTCCGGGAAGTGCCTTGACGTGAACGGGGCCAGCACCGCCGATGGGGCCGCTGTGCAGCAGTACGGGTGCGGGGCGGGGAGTAATCAGCAGTGGACGGTGCAGGATGCGGGGGGCGGGTATGTGCGGGTGGTGGCCAGGCATTCGGGGAAGTGCCTGGATCTGCCCAGCTCGGCGACGGGGAATGATGTTCAGTTCAAGCAGTACCCCTGCAATGACGGCCAGAATCAGCAGTTCAGCAGGTCAGAGCTCTGACAGAGATTCGTTGGGTGATGGATGTCGGATCGAGGGTTCGGCCGATCGTCTATGAGTTGAGGGCCAGGCCGACAGCGGGCGCGTGACGCTCGCCACGGCTTGGAACCTCGGCGACCGGACCCGAAGGAGCGCATCATGTACCCAACCCTGAACACCATCGACATCGTGGTGTCCGACCTGGACGCCTCGATCGCCTTCTACGCCCGTCTGGGCCTTGCGTTCAAGCTCGACGAGCACTCCCCCGAGCACGCCGGCTGCGACCTGCCGAACGGGCTGCACGTCATGCTGGACACCGAGGCCTTCCGCACGCCGTTCCTGCCCGGCTGGAGCGCGCCGACCGGCGGGCCGCGTACCCTGCTGTGCTTCGAGTCCGAGACCCCGGCCGGAGTGGACGCCAAGTACGCCGAGCTGACCGAGGCGGGCTACCGAGGGATCGCCGAGCCGTTCGACGCGTTCTGGGGGATGCGGTACGCGACGGTGGCCGACCCGGACGGGAACGGCGTCGACCTGTACGCCCCGACCCACTGACCAGCGGAAAGGACCCCGGCCATGAAGTACGTGCTGATGTTCGTCGAGACCGAGGAGTTCGCCCAGAAGCTGGAGGCGATGGGCGAGCTGGAGCAGCAGGCCGCCTACGCGGCGGTGACGCAGTGGTTCGCCGCCCACGCGGACAAGATCACTCACCACACGCATCTGGCGCCGGTGCACACGGCCACCACGATGCGCCTGGGGCAGGGCGAACCAATCGTCACCGACGGGCCGTTCGTCGAGGGCAAGGAGGTGGTGAGCGGGTTCGCCGAAGTGGAGGTGGCCGATCTGGACGAGGCGCTGAAGATCGCCCGCTCGTGGCCGGCCTGCCCGATCGTGGAGATCCGCCCGGCCTCATGAGCGGCGAGGTGAGCCAGGAGGTGCTGGCCCGCGTGGTGCGCGAGCACGCGGGCCGCCTGGCCGCGTCCCTGGTGTCGTTGCTGGGCGACTTCTCCGCCGCCGAGGATCTGGTGCAGGACGCGGTGGAGATCGCGTTGCGGCGCTGGCCTGCCGAGGGGGTGCCGGAGCGGCCGGACGCGTGGCTGTTCACCGTGGCCCGGCGGCGCGGGCTGGATGTGCTGCGCCGGGAGTCGACCTACCGGGCCAAGCTCGCCCAGCTCACCTGGCCGGCGCCCGCCCCGTTCGACGAACGCCTGCACTTGATCTTCACCTGCTGCCACCCGGCGCTGTCACGGACCGCGCAGATCGCGCTCACCCTCCGTGTGGTGTGCGGCCTGTCCACCGCGCAGATCGCCGCCGCGTTCGTCGTGCCGGAATCGACGGTGGCGCAGCGCATCACCCGCGCCAAGCGGAAGATCGGCGAGGCCGGGATCCCGTACCGCGTCCCCGCCGAGCAGGAGCTGCCGCAGCGCGTCGGCGAGGTGCTGGCGGTGATCTACCTGCTGTTCAACGAGGGCTACCTGTCCAGTACGGCCGAGCGCGCCCAGGCGCGCGACCTGGTCGACGACGCCGAATGGCTGGCCGCGCTGCTGGCCAATCTGCTGCCGAAGGACCCCGAGGTGGCCGGGCTGCTGGCGCTGATCCGGCTGCATCGAGCGCGCGGCGCGGCCCGGTTCGACGCCGGCGGCCGGCTGGTGCTGCTGGCTGACCAGGACCGCAGCTTGTGGGATCGGCGGGCCATCACCGAGGCGACCGGGGCGCTCATGCGGGCCGCACGCGCGCATCGCCGTCCGGGCCCGTACCAGGTGCAGGCGGCGATCGTGGCCTGTCACGCCGAGGCCGAGACGTTCGCCGACACGGATTGGGCGCAGATCCTCGTGCTGTACGACATGTTGCTACACCTGGCTCCCTCCCCCGTCAGCCGGCTGCACCGCGCGGTCGCGGTGCGCTACACGCAGGGCGCGGAGGCGGCGCTGGCCGAGCTGAAGGAGCTCGGCCGGGCGCTGGAGGATTATCCGCTCTTTCACGCCACGCGGGCGGAGCTGCTTCGCGATCTCGACCGTGGCGAGGAGGCCCGGCGCTGTGACGAGCGGGCGCTGGAGCTGACTGCCAACCCGGCCCAGCAGGCGCTGCTGGAGCAGCGGCTGCGCTGGGACTGAACCCTGCACGGCGGTGACGGGGAGCCCGGCCAGCCGCCCTTCGAGCATGCCGTCGGCCAGGGGCGCGGCGGTGCGGCCGTGTGTCCTCCAGCCGGTCGGCCAGCTCGGGCAGCGGAAGGGAGAGGGCACCCGGGATGTGGCCGGCGGCGCACTCCTCGCCGGCGCGGAGTGCGCTCTCGATGCCGCTGCGACCGCAGTTCGTCTCCTGGCTGGGCTGGCTGCTGGAGCCCGGCACACCGTACGTCATCGTCCGCGACGCCGGCCGCCTGGTCAGGAGCGGCCGCAGCGGTGCCGGGGGCCGGGCTGTGCGCTCACACAGCGCCACGGCGGCCACCCCCGACGTCGCGGTGGCCGCGCTGGCCCGCGCGGCAGGGGTGATCCGGCTCGCCAGCGTCAACGAGCTGATCGACACCGCCAAGCGCCCGGCCTGCTGGAGGCGCGGGCGGCCGCCGCGCTGGGCAACCCGGTGGACCGGACCGCCGATGCCACCGCGGACGAGGTCGGCTCCGCCGTCCGATCAGTCGCCGCCTCTCCCGAGGTGGACTTGGTCCTGGTCGTCTGAGGCGGGCCGGCCTGCCGGTCGTGCTCAAGGCCGTCGGTCCGATGCACAAGAGCGACGTGGGCGGTGTCCGGCTCGATCTGAACCCGGTCGTCGTCGGCCCCGGCGGCGCGCTCACGGTGGACGCCCGGATCAGGAGCGCGCCCTGCCAGCCGCCGCCCTCGCCGCTCCTGCGGCACCTGTGTTGACCAACGACCGTCCCCGTCAGGGACCTTCGCCTCTGAGCGCCGCCACCTCCGCGAGATGTGCTGAAGGTAACCGAGAAGGAGGCCTGTCATGCGCATGACCGTCGCGGACGTGATGACGGAGAAGGTCGTCACCGTGTCCGCCGCCACCCCGTTCAAGGAGATCGCCGAGACGCTCATCAGCGGCGGCATCAGCGCCGTGCCGGTCACCGACGACGACAACCACGTGCTCGGCATGGTGTCGGAGGCCGACCTGCTGCGCAAGGAGGAGTTCCGCGAGCAGTTCTACCGCGAGGGCTATCGGCCGCCGCTACGGGCCCGGCTGCGTCACCCCAAGGGGCGGGAGAAGGCCGAGGGCGACACGGCGAGCGAGCTGATGACCAGCCCCGCCGTCACCGTCACGGCTGCCTCGCCCGTGGTCGAGGCCGCGCGTCTCATGGACGAGCGCGATGTCAAGCGGCTCGCGGTCGTCGACTACAACGGCCGCCTGGTGGGCATCGTCAGCCGCCGTGACCTGGTCAAGCTGTTCCTCCGATCCGACGAGGAGATCGCCCGCGTGGTGCGCGAGGACGTCCTCGACAGGAGCCTGTGGGTGAACACCGACGGCGTCCGGGTGGACGTGCGCCAGGGCATCGTGACGCTGACAGGCTGGATGGAGCACCGCTCCGAGGCGGCCATCGCCGTCCGCATGGCCGGCCGGGTCAACGGCGTGGCGGACGTCGTGGACAAGCTCACCTGGAAGCAGGACGACTCCAAGTGGGAAGCGCGCTAGTCATGCTGGTGCGCGACGGTGTCGCCGAGCTGAGCGGGCCGCCTCACCCGCACGCCGGCCACATCGCCGACGTGCTCGCCCGTACCGTGCCCGGCATCGTCCGGGTCAAGCATCTCAGGAGAGGACCATGACCAGCTTCGTCGAGAACGTGATGACCACCGATGTGGCCGCCGTCAACGAGAAGGCGTCCTTCCACACCGTTGCCGAGCTGCTCATCAGCAGGGGCGTCAGCGGCGTGCCCGTACTGGACGACGACAACCGCGTGCTCGGTGTCGTGTCCGAGGCCGATCTGCTGGCCAAGGAGGAGTTCAAGGAGCGTTACTACGGTGATGACTACCGGCCGCCGCTGCGCGCCCGCATCCGCCACAGCGCCGGCAGCGAGGGCAGCGGCTTCCGTAAGTCCCTCGGCGAGACGGCCGGCGCGCTGATGACCAGTCCCGCTCACGTCATCACCCCGGACACGCCCGTCGTGTCGGCCGCCCGGCTGATGGACCGCCACGGCGTCAAGCGCCTGCCCGTGGTGGACGCCGGGGGCCGCCTCATCGGGATCGTCAGCCGTCGGGACCTGATCAAGGTGTTCCTGCGGCCCGACAAGGACATCGAGCGGGAGGTGCGCGAGGCCCTGCACGGCCGGGCCGAGGTCGCCGTGGCTGACGCCGTCGTCACTCTGAGCGGAACGTACGCCGAGCGCAGCCAGGCCGTCACCGCCATCCGCCTGGCGGAGAACATCGATGGGGTGGTGGCCGTGCACGACGATCTTTCCTGGAAGCACGACGACATCGCCGACCTGCCCATGTGGGGCGGCGCATGACGTCGAGCGGGCCACCCTGCTGCAGGAGATGTTCCAGCGCGGGCTGCTGCGCGTTCACACCAGCGGCGACGTGATCGGCTGCGAGCTGGGCGGCGCGTTGAAGAACGTCGTGGCGATCGCGGCGGGCATGGCCGAAGGGCTGGGCGTGGGCGACAACACCTGCCTGAGCCCGTACAGCCGCAACCGGCACGTCGGCGAGCAGCTCGGCAGGGGCCGCAAGCTCGACGACGTGCTCGCCGGGACGATCATGACGGCGGAGGGGGTGCGCACCACGCCGGTGGCGGTGCGGCTGGGCGATCGGCACGGGCTGGAGCTGCCGATCTGCCGCACCATACACCGGGTGTTCACGGCCCGTGGTCCCCCGGATGCGGACGTCCCCTTGCCGCTCAGGCGTTCTCCTTGCGGGGCCGTACCACCGCGACCGGGCAGGTCACGTGATGCAGGACGCCGTGGCCGACCGAGCCCAGGATCTCCGAGGCGAAGCCGCCCCGGCCGCGCGAGCCCACGACCACGAGGTCGGCCGTCTCACCGGCCCTGGCCAGGATGCCCACCGGATGTCCGGACAGCGTCTCGTGGGTGATGTCGACGTCCGGATTCTTCTCGCACCACCGTGTCACGCTCTCCGCGACCGCTCGGGATTCGTCCTGGTAGACGTCCACCAGGACGCTGTTCCAGGCGGACAGGTACGGCGAGAAGACCGGCGTCTGCCAGGCGTGCAGCACGTGCAGGCGCGCACCGTGGGCCCGGGCGTGTTCGACGGCGTACTGCATGGCGGCTTCGGAGTGCTCGGAGTTGTCGTAGCCGACCACGACGCAGCCGTGCCGGGTGCTGTCAGGGCCTCGCACGACCACGACCGGTCCCCTGGCGTGTCCGGCCATGGCCAGGCTCACGGAGCCGGCCAGCATTCCCGCGAGCCCGCCCAGGCCACGGCTGCCCAGGACCATGGTGTCGGCGGTTCCGGACTCCTCGAGCAGCCGGTCGACGACGGTGCCCGCCAGCAGCTCCGTGGTCACCTGGAGGCCGTCCGCCGTTCCACGGGCCAGGTCGGCGGCGGAGGTCAGCGTGCTCGCGCAGCATCCCCTCGGGTGTTCGCCCGGCCGTTGCTCGCGCACGTGCACGATGCGCAGGCCCAGATTCCTGCGCCGGGCGTCGTCCGCCGCCCATGCCACGGCGGCCTTCGCCGCTGCGGATCTGTCCACGGCCACGACGATGTGTCCAGCCATCTCGCATCCCTTCGCTTTGATCTGTCACGTCCAGCGTCGTCCTGGAGGGACGTGGGCGCCCGGGGACGAAGTCCCGATCGAGGGCGCCGTTGGTCCTTCGCCCGGGTGAATGACGAGGGCTGGCACCGGTCGAGCGGCTCGGCGTACGCCACTCCTGACTTGGCGGTGAGCGCCACGGGACCGGAATACAGCCCGTCGGCGAGCAGCCCGGCCGCGGCGGCGACGGTGGTGAGGACCACGACGAGGCCGCTCAGCCACCAGGCTGCCCGCAGGCACGGCGAAATCCTCGCCTGGGGCGGTCGACCGGTCAGTGCACCACGGCGACGGGGCAGGGCGCGTGGTGCACCATGGCCTGGCTGACGGAGCCGAGCAACAGTCCGCGGACCTCGCCCAGGCCACGTGCGCCGACCACCAGCAGGCAGGCCTTGCGCGCCGCTTCGAGCAGCGCCGGGCGCGCGGGCTCGTCCACGACCTCGACCCCGGCCTCCAGCCCCGGCAAGGCTCGCTGCCGGCTGATCAGTTCGCTCCAGGACGAGCTGCGCGCCTGGGTGCGCAGCTCGAACGTGTCCATGCGGCTGCCCCGCACGCACTGGGCGATCAGGACCTGGAGGCGAGCTCCCAGCCGGTGCGCCTCAGCGGCGGCGAAGCCGAGCGCGGCCGTGGCCTCCGGGGAGCCGTCGAAGCCCGCCAGGACCTCACGGGCGTCGCGCTCCTGCGGATCGCCGCGCATGACGATCACCGGGCAGCGGGCGCGGGTGGCGACGTGGCTACTCACCGAGCCCGCTGCCAGGCCTCTGACCTCGCCGTACCCGCGGCTGCCGACCACGATCAGCGCCGCGTCCGCGGACAGGCCGGTCAGCAGTGCGGACGGTGAGCCGCGGTCGGTCAGCGTGTTGACCGGCACGCCTGGATGGTGCCGGGCGGCCCAGGCCGCCGCGGCCTTGACCAGGCGCTGGGCGGGGCGGCGGACGAGTTCGAGCGGCACCAGCTCGCCGGGCCACTCGTGGTGGGGCCAGTCCCAGGCGTGGCAGACGGTCAGCGGCAGTGCTCTGCCTGCGGCCTCGGCGGCGGCCCATCGCAGGGCCGCCCCTGCCGGTGGGGAGCCGTCGTAGCCGACCACGACTCCCAGCTCGTCCTCGTTCATGGCTGCCTCCTCCTGTTCAGGCCCAGGTCCACTCGCTGATCGCGGGGACGTCCTCGCCGTGCTCGCGGGTGTGGGCGCGGGCGCGCAGACGTTCGTCGCTCATGTGCTGGCGTAGGTGCGCCTGGGTCGCGCCCAGGCCGGGGACACGGTCGATGACGTCCATGACGAGGTGGTAGCGGTCGATGTCGTTGAGCATCGCCATGTCGAACGGCGTGGTGGTGGTGCCTTCCTCCTTGTAGCCGCGCACGTGCAGGTTGGCGTTGCCGTGGCGGCGGTAGGTGAGGCGGTGGATCAGCCACGGGTAGCCGTGGAAGTTGAAGATGATCGGCTTGCCGGTGGTGAACAGCGTGTCGAACTCGGCGTCCGGCATGCCGTGCGGGTGCTCGGACGGCGGCTGGAGCCGCATGAGGTCCACCACGTTGATCACTCTGACCTTGAGCTGCGGCAGGTGCTCGCGCAGGATGGCGGCGGCGGCCAGGGTCTCCAGGGTGGGCACGTCGCCGGCGCAGGCCAGCACCACGTCGGGCTCCTCGCCGGCGTCGGTGGAGGCCCAGGGCAGGATGCCGAGCCCGCGGGTGCAGTGGGCGATCGCCTCGTCCATGGTGAACAGGTCGAGCACGGGCTGCTTGCCCGCGACGACGACGTTCACGTAGTCCCTGGAGCGCAGGCAGTGGTCGCCGACGGACAGCAGCGTGTTGGCGTCCGGCGGCAGGTAGACGCGCACGACCTCGGCCTTCTTGTTGACCACGATGTCGAGGAAGCCGGGGTCCTGGTGGCTGAAGCCGTTGTGGTCCTGCCGCCACACGTGGGAGGACAGCAGGTAGTTGAGCGAGGCGACGGGCCGCCGCCAGGGGATGCGCTTGGCCGCCTGCAGCCACTTGGCGTGCTGGTTGAACATGGCGTCGATGATGTGGATGAACGCCTCGTAGCAGTTGAACAGCCCGTGGCGGCCGGTCAGCAGGTAGCCCTCCAGCCAGCCCTGGCACAGGTGCTCACTCAGCACCTCCATCACCCGGCCGCCGGACGCCAGGTGCTCGTCGGTCTGCTCGACGGCGGCGTTCCAGGCGCGCGTGGTGGTCTCGAAGACGGCCTGCAGCCGGTTGGAGGCGGTCTCGTCCGGGCCCATCAGCCGGAAGGTGTGTGGGTTGGCGGCGATCACGTCACGCAGGAACGTGCCCAGGACACGCGTGGGCTCGCTCGACTGGGCGGCGGGCGCCTTCACCTGCACGGCGTACTCGCGGAAGTCGGGCAGGGCCAGCGGTGCCAGCAACTCGCCGCCGTTGGCGTGCGGGCTGTCGCTCATCCGCAGCGGTCCTTCGGGTACGGCGCGCAGCACGGCGGGCATCGGGCGTCCGTCGGCGTCGAACAGTTCCTCCGGGCGGTAGGAGCGCATCCACGCCTCCAGCAGCGCCAGGTGTTCGGGGTTGTCGCGGACCCCCGACAGGGGTACCTGATGGGCTCGCCAGGTTCCCTCGACGGGCAGGCCGTCGACCTCGCGCGGCCCGGTCCAGCCCTTCGGCGTCCGCAGGATGATCATGGGCAGGCGGCCGGCGAGGCCGTCCTTGTAGGCGGCGATCTGGTCGAACACCTCGTCCAGCGTCGCGGCCATCTCCTCGTGCGAGGGGCCGACGACGTGCGGGCGGTACCCGTACCCCTCCATGAGCTTGAGCAGCTCCGTCTCGGGGATCCTCGACAGCAGCGTGGGGTTGGCGATCTTGTAGCCGTTCAGGTGCAGGATGGGCAGCACCACGCCGTCGCGTTGCGGGTCGAGCAGCTTGTTGGAATGCCAGCTCGTGGCCAGCGGGCCGGTCTCGGCCTCGCCATCGCCGATCACGCAGGCCACGACCAGGCGCGGGTTGTCGAACGCGGCGCCGTAGGCGTGGGCGAGCGCGTAGCCGAGCTCGCCGCCCTCGTGGATCGAGCCGGGGGTCTCGGGCGCCACGTGGCTGGGGATGCCGCCGGGGAAGGAGAACTGGCGGAACAGCCTGCGCATGCCGTCGGCGTCCCGCGAGACCTCGGGGTACTTCTCCGAGTAGGAGCCCTCCAGCCAGGCGTGCGCCACCGCGGCGGGGCCGCCGTGGCCGGGCCCTGCGATGTAGATCATGTTCTGGGCGCGCTCGCCGATGACGCGGTTGAGGTGGGCGAAGCAGAAGTTCAGCCCGGGTGTGGTGCCCCAGTGGCCGAGCAGGCGGGGTTTGACGTGCTCCGGTCGTAGCGGCTCGGTGAGCAGCGGGTTGTCCATCAGGTAGATCTGTCCCACCGACAGGTAATTGGCGGCACGCCAGTACGCGTCGATCGTCTGCGTCATCGTCATGGTCACGATGGTGACCACCAGCGCGTGCCCGGCCTAGGGACCTTGGTCCTCAGGCTCCCGGGCCGAACCTCACAGAGGGATCTGCCAGAGCAGCCGCGTCCCGCCCGCTCCTCGATGTTGCGCAGGCCGCTGCGGCCAGTTGCCTCTCCCGCGCCGGGCCGCGCGGCGCCGACGGGGACATTCGTCCCGAGGTATGGGGCACCATCGTCAGCGACAACGACGGAGGGCAGGCCCGGATGCTTGTGTGGCTGGTGGTCGGAATTGCCCCTTTCCTCCTTGTGGCTTGCTTCCCCGCCACTCCGTGGATGGCAGCGTTGAAGGCGAGCGGCTCAGGAGCAGGCCGATCAATCTCCCGAGCGGAGCGGAGCCGGACGTGAGGCGAGGCTCAAGGGCTGCCGGTCGACGCTCAGCCAGAAGCGTGCGAGCCGCTACTGGAGCGATCGGAAGCATGCCCTCCCGACTGACCTAGGGATCACGAGCGATGGCGAGTCACCCGCTCCGCCAGGGCCTTCCGACGCTGTTCTGGAATGATCGCAGCCAGGTTTCGGCGTCGTGTGCCTCTGCCGGAGCGATCAGGGCCGAAAGGCCGTTCTACTGGGCCGTGATGCGGAACACGGGGACCTGGGCGGCGATGCGCTGGAATTCCTCCAGCGGCGCGTGCCGATCCACCGGGATGTGCGGTCGCGCGCCCGGCGCGAGGGCCAGGTAGCGGCGCAGGATGGGCGCGCGTCCGGCGGGTTCGACCTCCGCGAGGCGGACGCTCCTGCGCCGGCCGTGCCGCAGCACCGCCCTGCCACCGTTCGCACGCAGGTTGAGCACCCAGTTGGTGTGCTGCCCCAGCATCGCGACCAGGTACCGGTCTCCTCCGTAGTCGGCCATCACCATGGGGAAGGAATGGATCCGTCCCGTTCGGCGTCCGGGCACCTCCAAGGTGACCAGGTGGGGCACCAGGCCGCTGGAGTGCACCACCGTCCAGGACCGGTTCATGGCGCGTGCCAGGCGGTTGGGGCGGCCTCCGCGGTACATCCACCGGAGCCAGCGCCCGGAACGGCGCGTGTCGCGTTTCATGGTGCTCCCCTTCTCAGCTCGCCCACGCGCGCAGGCCGTACGGTCTGCCACGGCCGCGCAGCGTGCTGAGCGAATCCTTCTCGATCTGGCGGACCCACTGCGGGGTCAGCCACATTTCTCGGCGATCTGCCGGGCCGTGTGCGGGGCGTGCCCGTCCAGCCCGAACCTCAGCCGCACGATCAGCGCCTGGCGTGGCGCGAGCCCGTCCACGAGGCGGTCGAGCACCGCCTGGCCGCCAGTCAACGATCATGCTTCCTCCTCCGTATCCCTTCCAGGACACGCTGGAGATCGCCGCCCGCCCAGCGCCGTACGACTCCAGCTCGCGGGACTTTCGTCCATTCGGCCTGTTCACCGCTTCGATGGCGTCACAGACATGATCCGTGGGTTCCTCCTCGACGACCACGAGGTCGTCCGCCGTGGCGTCGCGGCGCTGCTGGACTCCGAGGACGGCCGCGAGGTGCGCTCGCGCGTGCCGGGGCTGGCGTGCCTCATGCTGACCTCCTTCGCCGACGACGACGCCCTGTTCGACGCGGTGGCCGCGCGACCAGGCCGCCCCCTCGCGCCAGGGCCGCCGTTCCCGGCCGGCAAGACGGTCAGGAACTACGTCTCCAGCCTGCTGTCCAAGCTGGACATGCAACGCCGCATTCAAGCCGCCGCCCTGGCCGCACGCTTGCGCGCCGACCGCAAGCAGTGACGTCATGCGCGTGACAGCCGCGCCGCCGCCACGGCCGCCTGCCCGTAGCTGATGCCCGCGTCGTTGACCGGGACCCGTTCGCCGATGTACGGCTCGAAGCCCGCCGCCGTCAGCCTGGCCAGCACGTCGGTGGCCAGCAGCCGGTTCTGGAAGACCCCGCCTGACAGGCATACCTGGGTGACGTCGTGCTCGTCGGCGGCCCGTTCGCACAGCAGCACGGTGACGGCCGCGATGGTGGCGTGGAAGGCGGCGGCGATCCGGCCTGCCGGTTCACGGTCCGCCTTGGCCTCCAGCAGGTGGCGCAGGGTCGCCACGCCGTCGTACACCCAGAGCCCGTCGCGCCGCTCCAGCCGCCAGGCCAGCGGCTCCGTTTCGGGGAAGACGCTTGCCACCTGTTCCAGCCGGGTGGCGGCCTCGCCTTCGAAGCCGTTCACCTCGCACAGGCCCAGCAGCGCGGCGGCGGCGTCGAACAGGCGGCCGGCGCTGGAGGCGGCCGGGCTGTTGACGCCTTGGGCGATCATGCGGGCGATGACCTCCTGGCCGGGCAGGTGACCGGGAACCGGTCCGGTGCTGAGCTCGCCGCCGAGCAGGTAGCCCAGGGCCATGCGGGCGGGCATGCGTACGGCCGCCTCGCCGCCGGGCATGGGGGCGCGAGAGAAGCGGCCCACCCGCCGGTAGCCGCGGTAGGAGGCCAGCAGCAGCTCACCGCCCCAGAACGTGCCGTCGTCGCCCAGGCCGAGCCCGTCGTAGGCCACGCCGAGGAACGGCGGCCGCAGCCGGTGCTCGGCGGCGACGGCGGCGACGTGGGCGTGGTGGTGCTGGACGGGGACGCGGTCCGGCCAGCGCCGCGCCAGGCGGGTGGACAGGTATCCGGGGTGCAGGTCGTGCGCGGCGTGCAGCGGCTCGATGCCGTGCAGGCGGCTGAGGTGGGCGAGCGACTCGTCGTAGGCTTCGAGGGTCTCGGCGTCGGACAGGTCGCCGATGTGCGGCCCGAGCACCGCTCGTTCGCCGTCGGCGAGGGTGAAGGTGCTTTTCAGCTGGGCTCCCACGGCCACCAGCGGCGGTGAGGCGGCGGGCAGGCGCAGCAGTGCGGGCGCGAGCCCGCGTCCGCGCCTGATCGTGATCGAGGTCCGGCCGAACGAGCGGATCACCGAGTCGTCGTAGCGGGCCACGATGGGCCGGTCGTGGGTGAGGACGCCGTCCACGGCCAGGCCGGAGATCTCGGTGGTCGGCATGGGGCTGTCGGCGTGGTTGGCGCTGGTGACCACGAGGGGGCGGCGCAGGGCGTCCAGGAGCAGGTGGTGCAAGGGTGTGTACGGCAGGAACAGCCCGATGTCCGGCATGCCGTGGCAGACGCCGGGCGACAGGACGCCGTGCCGTCGCGGAGCCAGCACGACCGGCGCGGAGGGCGCACCGAGCAGGACGCGGTCATCGCCGGTGAGGCCGGCCAGCGCTCCGGCCGTGATCGTGTCGCGCACCATGACCGCCAGCGGTTTGCCGTCACGGGCCTTGATCTCGCGCACCCGGGACACGGCTTCGTCGTTGATGGCGTCACAGACCAGGTGGAAGCCGCCCAGTCCCTTGACGGCGACGACGCCGCCGGCCGCGATGACGTCCGAGGCGGCTCGCAGCGCGGCCTCACCCGTCAGGTTCTGCCAGCGCAGCCGCGGCCCGCAGGACGCGCACGCGATCGGCTCGGCGTGGAAACGCCGGTCCGCCCGGTCGTGGTACTCGGCCGCGCAGGCCGGGCACATCGCGAAGCCGCGCATCGACGTGCGCGCCCGGTCGTAGGGCAGGCTCTCGATGATGGTCGCCCGGGGGCCGCACGCCGTGCAGTTGATGAAGGGGTAGCGGTGGCGCCGGTTGGCCGGGTCGAACAGCTCGCGCAGGCAGTCGGCGCAGGTGGCGAGGTCGGGCGGGATCTCGCTGTGGGTCCCGGGTGCGACCTCGCTCGCCACGATCTCGAAGCCGGGTCCCTGTTGCTCCGGCTGCCCCGAGGTGACGAGCACGTCCCGGACGCGGGCGGCGCTGGGCGGCTGCGTGCGCAGGCCGGAGACGAACGCCTCCAGCGAGGCCGGCGGGCCGGTGGCGGAGATGACCACGTGCCCGCCGGCGTTCCTGACCTGTCCCCGGATCCCGATGGCCGTCGCCAGCCGGTGCACGAACGGCCGGAAGCCCACGCCCTGCACGATGCCGTGCACCTCGATGCGCCATGCCGCGTCCACGACGGCGCTCCTACATCAGCGGCGGGACGACGATGAGGTCATCGTCCTCGGCGGCCAGCTCGCCCACGACGTCCACCACGCCTTCGGCGTTGCGCACGGCTTCGACGAGGGCGATGGCCTGCGACCTCCAACGCACCTGCCCGGCGATCCGCACCATGCCGGCGTTGATCTCGACGGTGAACGGGCCGGGCTCCGGCAGCAGGGCGCGGATGTCAGCCTCCAGCTCGCCGGCGGGACGCGTGAAGACGCGCAGCACGTCCCGCTGGTGCAGGGTGCCGATGACCCTGCCGGTGACCACGTCGATCACGGGTAGCTGCTTGATGCGCTCGGCGTGCATCAGCCGGGCCGCGTCGCGCACGCTGGTGCCCGGGGTGACGGTGATCGCCGGGGACGTCATGAGCTGGGACGCCGAGACCGCGGCGGCCTTCTCGTGCTCGCGCCGCTGCCTGCTGGACTCGAACAGCGACACGCTGTGGCGTACCGTGTCGATCTCCTTCAGCAGCAGATCGTCCTCGGAGACCACGCCCATCGGGCGGCGGTCGGCGTCGATCACGGTGACCGCGCCCACCGCGTACCGCTTCATCGCGGCCACGATGTCGGCGAACGACGCGTCCGCCAGCACGGCGATGACCACGTGTCCCATGACGTCCTTGACTTCGATCGACATGATGTTCCACCTCTTTCTCCTACGTCCCAGGCTCGCGTACGGCGGCCCGCGTGGTCAGCGGCGAACGTCCCCGATGGTCGGGACGAAGGTCCCGGGCCTCATCGTGCCCCCTCCTGTCAGCACGAGCGTCCATCCGGGGCGGCGGGTGCGGCCAGTGCCATAGGTCCCGCGAGGTGAGGGCGTTCGCCGGTACCGCAGGGCCGGCCGGGCAGTCACCATGGCCTCATCAGGAGGTGAACCGATCATGATCGGTGGACGTGTGATCATGGAAGCGCCGCTCGTCGACGCGGAGCTTCTGACGTTGAGAAAGCGGGTCGACAGTCTTGAGGAGCAGGTACGCACGCTGACAGCGGCGAACCTGGCCCTCGTGCGCAGCATCGAGAACCTTCAGCGGACGTCCGCGGGCGATCAGCCATCTACGTGATGGCGGTCAGGAGGGCGTCGTTGACGGTGCGGCCGTGGTGGTGGGGCCGTCGCTCAGCCCCGTCATACGAAGACGGCCGTCCACCGTGATGGCGGCAGCGGTCCGGTCAGCACGGCGGCCGCCAGGTCGAGCAGGGCCCGCTCGTTCCCGGGTGGGGGCAGGCGCGCTCACGTACGTGCAGCCGGAGGTCGAAGTGCGGATCATCCACCCACACCGGGCGGCCGCAGCCGAACGGGACGCGCACCAGCCGCCGCCTGAGCCTCGGAACGGAACGGATCCACTCGCCCAGCAGCGCCGACGCCCGCGTCACCTCGAACTCGGGTCCGGGCTCCAGCACCGTGGAGCTGGAGAAGCCGTTCCTGGCGCTCGCCTGACACCCTGCGGTCACGGGACGTCCGTGGCCGCACCTTCTTCACCTACGGATCCCCCCGGGGGTCATTCCGGACGCCCGACCTGGGAGACCAGAGTTACCTGCTCGCCCACGAGGGCCGGGGCGTGCTCGTCGATCCCCAGCGTGACATCGGACGGTTCCTGGACGCCGCCGCCGCGCGCGACGTCGAGCTGCGGTTCGTGCTGGAGACCCATGGGCCCAGTTCCCGTACGGCTGGGTCTCCTATAGCGGCTGATCACCGAAGCGGGGCGGGGGACGCCGGCACCGTCCCGCCCGAGGGCTGCTCGTTCACCGCGGAGTCGGGCACCCCGAAGATCCGGTCGAAGGCCCAGTTGTAGGCGAAGGTGTAGAACGGCACGTACACGATGAAGACCAGATCGAGCAGGAAGGCCTGGAGCAGGCTGATCTTCAGCCACCATGCGATGAGCGGGATCAGGGCGCAGACCAGCGTCAGCTGGAAACCGACCGCGTGCAGCACGCGCCGGAACACGGTGCGCGTGCGGTCGCGGCGCCGCCGCTCCCACGCCTCGAACAGGTAGGTGAAGGCGAGGTTCCACACGGTGGCCACGATGGTGATCATGAGGGCCAGCGGTCCGGTGGTGGCGGGCGAGGCGCCCGTCAGCAGGGCCATCACCGTGGCCCCGACGACCACCCCGAAACCTTCGTATCCGCCTACGTAGACCAGCTTGCGCTTGACGCCCTGCACGTGATGCTCCTGTTTCTCCCAGCGACGGACGTCACGCTATATTCAGGCATATTGATAATAAAAGTTGGATTCCTTCAGGAAGGCTGACAGCTGGATGGCTCTGTCCAGTGACGGGATCGCGCTCTTTCTGGCCGTGGTCGACCACGGGTCCTTCTCCGGGGCCGCCCGCGCGCTGCGCCGGGTTCCGTCAGCCGTGAGCATGGGCATCGCCAACATCGAGGCCGAGCTCGGATATCCCCTGTTCGACCGCTCCCGGCGCGAGGCGGTGCCCACGCCGCGCGCGCTGGCGCTGGTACCGCACGCCAGGTCCATCGCCAGCAGGCTGCGACTGCTCCAGGTCCACGCCCAGGAACTGGGGCAGGATCTGGAGAGCGCGCTCACGGTGGCCGTCACCGCCGGAACGGACGACCGCCGCCTGCTGGACGCCGTGGCCGAGGTCGGCGACCGACACCCCCTGCTGCGGGTGAACCTCGTCAGCGCTCCCCACGACGAGGTCCGGGCCATGCTCCACGGCGGCCGCGCCGACCTGGCCCTGGTGACCTGCTCCGAGCGGATGGACCGGGAGGAGGCCCTGGCCACGGTGGCCGGGGAGACGTTCGTGGCGGTGGCCTCGGCCGTCGCGGACACCTACGGGCTTCCGACCGGGCTGCGGCGGCTGGAGGACCTCAGCGCCAGCCGTCAGATCGTGGTGGCCGGGCCGGGGGACCGGATCAGCGAGCGGCGCCTGCTGGTGTCCGACGCCCGCTGGCACGTGGACACCGTCGAGGCCGCCATCGGGCTCGTCGAGCGCGGCGCGGGCTGGGCCAACCTCCCGCTGAGCGCCGTGCGACCCCGCGTGGCGGCCGGAACGCTGCGCGTCCTGGAGTTCGACAACCTCGAGAACGGTGTTCCCATGTCCATGCAGCTCATCTGGCTGCGCAGGAACCCGCTGCGGCGGGCCGCCGCCGAGCTCATCGAGCTCATGCGCCGCCCACCCACCGGCACATGACGGAGGCGCGGGCCTGTTCCCTCCGTTCGACATTCACGTCTCGCGACGGCACCATGCCCGGCTCTAGGTTTGCGCCGATCAGCTCGCGGCCCTTCGCTTCCCGTTCCGGCCGGCGGGCGGCAACCCGGGTCCCGGGCGCATGCGTCTTGGCCAGGAGCGTCCGGTGAGCTCACGGAACTGGCGGACAATGCACCTGATCGGCGCGCAAAGGAGGAAGTTGTGGAACTGCTCGGGTGGCTGGCGGAGATCCCCGGTGAGCAACCATATCCGCTGCAGTTCGCGACGGTGAGCGGGGCGCACCTGTACGGGTTCCCGTCGGTGGACTCGGATGTGGACCTGCGCGGGGTACACGTACTGCCGCTCGCGGAGGTGGCGGGGCTGCGGCAAGGGCCCGAGACTCTGTCGCGGATGTGGACGCGGCACGGCGTGGAGGTGGACCTCGTCACGCACGACGTCGCCAAGTTCTGCCGGCTGCTGCTCGGCCGCAACGGCTACGTCCTGGAGCAGTTGCTGTCGCCGCTGGTGGTGGCGTCCTCGCCGGCGCACGAGGAGCTCGTCGCGCTGGCGCCCGGCTGCCTGACGCGGCATCATGCCCACCACTACCTGGGGTTCGCCCGTACGCAGTGGCGCTTGTTCCAGAAGAGCGGGCAGCTGAAGCCGCTGCTCTACACCTTCCGGGTACTGGCGACGGGCACGCATCTCATGCAGACGGGGAAAGTGCAGGCCGATCTGACGCAGCTGTACGCGTACGGACCCGCGTACCTGCCCGAACTCATCGCGGCGAAGCAGACCGCCGAGCACGGCCGGGTGCCTGACGGCCTCTCCCCCATTGAGGGGTTCGAGGCGGACGTGGAGCGGATGAGGCGAACCCTGGAGGAGGCCCGCGACTCGTCGGCTCTGCCTGAGCGGGCCACCGTTGAGGCAGAGCTGCACGACCTGGTGCTGCGCGCCCGCTCGGGTGGTTGAGCGTTCCGCACGTGACCTCGGCTTCGATGCGGATCGCCGGCTTGTCCGTGAGGGCGCCGAGCAGGAGGAGCGAGCGTTACGTGGCACTCGATGAGGCGCCTGAGCTGGTCATCGAGCTACGGGTGAGCGGCGGCCACGTGGACCTGGTCCTCGCGCCGGGCATGGCGGTGGACGCCGACGAGCTGTCGGTGCGGCACAGCACGCCGGCGATCAGCAGGGACGTCGGCGGCAAGACGCCGGAGACGTTGCGCATCCGTTCGACAGGCAGGATGCGGCACGGCCGACTCGACGTCCGCCGGCAGACGCCACAGTCCGCCGGCAGACGCCACAGCCCTGACGCGGCATGGCGCCAGGCGACGTGCCTATCTGCCGGCTCGTCCTGGGCGTGTCACCAGCCAGCGGTCGATCTCACTGGGCCAGTCGGTACGCAGTGCTTCCTCATGACTCATCCGGTAGCGCCCGGCATGGACGTGGCGACCGCTGGGCCGGTCCACCTCCAGCTCCATCACGAACTCGGACGAACT
This sequence comes from Nonomuraea sp. PA05, assembly GCF_008086045.1. Lineage (GTDB taxonomy): Bacteria > Actinomycetota > Actinomycetes > Streptosporangiales > Streptosporangiaceae > Nonomuraea > Nonomuraea monospora. Next base: position 51,744 of record NZ_VSEY01000062.1, read on the forward strand.
CGGCACGAACGTCACCTCGACCTCGTGCACTACTCCGGCATGATGGTCCGGCGGATAGAACTTGATCTTCTGGAGGAACGGCAGTCCGTGATGCGGGTCGTCCTCTCGCCTGGCCCGCAGGTCAGCGGAGGTGAGGGGAAAGCCGAGCCGCGCGAACGCCTGCAGCACCCGTGACTGGGCGGGCGCCGGGCTGACGGCGACCAGATCGAGATCGCTCCTGCCTTCGATCGTGGCGATCACGACTTCGGTGCGCACGCCCAGCGCCATGCCCGCCAGATGCCGGCCGCCGATCTCGCTGATGGGGGTCCCCCAGGGAATGGCGGCCCGGAAGGCGATCGCCTTCTCCTCGCCCTGCCGCAGCACGACAGCGCCCGACACCGGAGCCTGGGAGAACTCCTCGTTCGGGTGGTGGCCGCCGGCTTCGTGTGCCACGTACGGCGAGGTGACCAGGCCGAGGCGGATCCGATCGATCGCGACGTCGGCGTCACCGCCCTTCAGGCGCACTTCGCCACAGAGCACGCCACCGGGCTGCGTTCGCGGGGTGGCCAGGACGGTGGTGACGCAGGGCGCGCTCGCCCCGCCGGCATCGGACAGCCGCATGAAGATCACAGTGATCTCCCGCCTCGCAGAAATCGAGCACTCGCCCGTCTGAACGACCCGGCGACGGGCGGGGTTCCCTTCGTCATGATGTCCTGTCCTTCCGGTCCAGCCGCCGGCTCATCCGACGTGGACGTGCGGGCGGCGTTCCAGGTCGGGCTCGGCCTGGCGCAGCACCTCGCGGGTCAGCGGCGGCACGTCGCCGCCGCCGAAGACCAGGTACCGCAGCATGGCCACGACCGGGTTGCCCTCGGTCCAGTGGAAGTAGATGTGCGGCACGGAGCCGGTGCGGTCGCGCAGGTGCAGCAGGAGTGCGGCCAGGGTGTTGGGCACGGCGGAGCTCTCGATGGTGAGAATCTTGTGGCCGTACCGTTCCTCGCCCCTGACGTGCAGCTCGGTCTCGAACTCGGACGCGTCCGGCACCGTCACCTCGACGAACAGGGCGGGCTCGGAGCTGCGCAGCCGGTGGTTGAGCCAGGTCTCGCGCAGCTTGTCGGTGTACTCGGCCTGGTCGCGGGTGTGCGGCTCGTTGGCGATCACGTGCACGTCGCCGCACAGGTCGTTGACGAACCGCTCGGCGAGCGGGTCGAGGCGCACCTCGGTGACGCGCAGCTCGGTGGAGCGGGTGGCGCGGGAGATCAGCGAGGTGACGATGATGGCCGCGATGAAGAACGAGGCGATCTTCACGCCGTCCGGCCGCTCGATCACGTTGTCGACCAGCGTGTACGTCAGCACCGCCGTGATCGCGGCGAACCCGGCCGTCGCCCCGCGCTGCCGCTTGCGGTAGGCCGACAGGGTCACCGCGACGGCCGCCGACAACATCAGCACCAGCACGCCGGTGGCGTACGCGCCGCCCTGGGCCTCCACGTCGGCGTCGAAGATGATCGTGATGGCGAACGCGATCACGGTGAACACCAGCACCAGCGGCCGTACCGCACCCGTCCACTCCGGCGCCATGCCGTAGCGGGGCAGGTAACGCGGCACCAGGTTGATCAGCCCGGCCATCGCCGACGCCCCGGCGAACCACAGGATCGCGATCGTGGACACGTCGTACGCGGTCCCGAACCAGTCCCCCAGATACCCGTGCGCCAGATAGGCGAGCGCCCGCCCGCTCGCCTTGCCGCCCTCCTCGAACTCCTCGTGCGGGATCAACACCGTGGTGACGAAGCTGGAGAAGACCAGGAACACACTCATGATCAGCGCGGCGACGGTGAGCAGCCGCTTGGTGCCCTTGACACGTTCGGGGATGTCGCCCTTGACCACCGGCATCACCGCCACGCCGGTCTCGAACCCGGACATGCCCAGCGCCAGCTTCGGCATCACCAGCAGCGACAGCCCGATCATGGCCAGCGGGCTGGAGAAGTCCAGGCTCAACGCCCGCTGCCAGTCCACCACGACCTGCGGCGCCTCGATCACGTGCACGATCGCGGTGGCGACGACCACGGCGTTCAACGCGAGATAGACGAACACGAGCAGCACCGCGATGCCGATCGCCTCGGTGAAGCCCAGCAGGAACACCCCGCCGAGCGCCGCCAGGAGCACCAGCGTGACCAGAACCCGCTGCCCGTGCAGGAAGTCCGGCACGAACGGGTTCTCCAGGATGTGCGCGGTCGCGTCGGCCGCCGACAGCGTCATGGTGATCACGAAGTCGGTGGCCGCGAAGCCGAGCAGCGCCAGCACGAAGAACTTGCCCCACCACTGCGGGGCCAGCTTCTCCAGCATCGCGATCGAGCCCTGCCCGTACGGGCTCTCGGCGGCCACCCGCCGGTAGACCGGCAGCGCGCCGAGCAGCGTCAGCGCCACCAGGAACAGCGTGGCCAGCGGCGACAGCAGCCCGGCGGCCAGCGCGGCGATGCCGGGCTGGTAGCCGAGGGTGGAGAAGTAGTCCACGCCGGTCAGGCACATCACCCGCCACCACGGGTGCTTGACGTGGGGACCGTGCTCGATCTGTTTGCGGTCGGTCTGCAGTCCCTGCAACAGCCAGGAACGCAGCGTTCCTTCCGTGGGGGCCGGCCGTTTCGCCAGCACCATGTCGGTCACCCTTCACCAAGACCCCGTAAAGACGCATCGCACACTACCTAGGACATATGGGCTGGTGGCGGGCTTAGTGCGTCAAGAAAACGTATAAATCGGAGACTGGTCAGTACTCGCTGAAGAGGAAGTCTTCCGCGGCGACCGTTGGCGATCGGGCCGCTCGCCGTCACACGCCCAGCTATTCCGTGTTGCTAGGTACCGGTAGTCGGTGTTACTTTATACCGGTAGTAAGTGACGCCGAGTAGCTGAGGGAGGTCGCGGCGGTGGCCGTGAGTTCCAGGCTTCGATGGCGGCTACGCCATCGCGCGCGCCCTGGGGCCACCGACAAGGCTGCCCATGAGCGCCGCGTCGAGACCGAAGACTGCAGATAAGGACATTCATGATGGGACAAGCAGTGGTGCGCAGACTGCGCGTCGTACTGGCACGGCATGTCGAGTCCGTACCGGTTCCCTGGCCGGTCGAGACGCACGCCGGAGCGATCGGGCCGATGCGCCGTGACGGTGCCGGGCCGAGACGCCGGCACACCGTCTTCCGGCCGGTGGTGGTCACGGCGCTGGCGGCCGGGCTGCTGGCCGGGACGATCGCACCCGCGGTGGCCTCCGCGGGCAGCAGCACGGCCGTGCCGAAGGCCGCCGCCGGGCAGGATCGCCCGGAGCTGCAGCGGGCCATCCAGGCGTTCGTCGATGCCGGTTTCCTCGGGGTACAGCTGCGCGTGCACGATGAGCGGGGCGAGTGGGCCGGCAGCGCCGGGGTGCGCAAGCTGGGCGCGAGCGCGAAGCCGCCGGGCAACGGCCATTTCTGGGTGGGCAGCGTGACCAAGACCTTCGTCGCGACCGTGGTGTTGCAGCTGGTGGCCGAGGGCAAGATCGGGCTGGACGCCCCAGTGGCCGGCTACCTGCCCAAGCTCGGGCTGGACCGGCGGATCACGGTGCGGATGCTGCTGCAGCACACCAGCGGCCTGTTCAACTACACCGGCGACCTCAACTCCGAGGGGACATGGGTGCCCGGTCTTCCCTCGACCGGCAAGGAGTGGCTGGACAACCGGTTCCACTCCTACCGGCCGCAGGAGCTGGTGCGGTTCGCGTTGTCCAAGCCGGCGAAGTTCGCGCCGGGGACGGACTGGAGCTACTCCAACACCAACTACACGCTGGCCAGGCTACTGATCGAGAAGGTCGCCGGCCGCTCGTTCGACGCGGAGCTGAAGGCGCGAATCGTACGGCCGCTCGGGTTGAAGGGCACTGTGGTGCCGGGCAACCGGACGCAGCTGCCCAGCCCGTACGCCCACGGCTACTTCCGCCACCAGGACGCCGGCCAGTGGAAGGTGGCCGACGTCTCCCGTCAGAACCCCTCCCTGCTGGCAGGCGCCGGTGACATGATCTCGACCACCCAGGATCTCCAGACGTTCTTCTCCGCGCTGAACCGCGGCAGGCTCCTGCCTGCCAAGCTGCAGGCCGAGATGCGCGAGCCGCACGCGAAGAGCGACCCCCTCTACGGCCGCTACGGGCTGGGGCTGTTCGTGAAGGACCTGGGTCCGGCCTGCGGCACCGTTCTCAACCACAACGGCAGCCCTCCGGCGGGCTACGCGGCGCTGATGTACAGCTCGCCCGACGGCAGCAAGACCCTTACCGCCTCAGTGACCGCCGGCGACGCCCCATTCGACCTCGCCGCTTACCCCAAGCTGCTGGACGGGCTCGTCAAGGCGGCGTTCTGCGACGGGCCGGCCGCAAGCTGACCTCCGAAGGCTGACCGCGCACCACGACCCCGTCCGGCGCGTCCGGCGGGGTCTGTTCCGCGGCTGATGGACACTGAGCGATGAGGGGGCCGGGGATGTCTACCCGCATTCGCCAGCGGCCTCAGGTTTTCTGGACGGCGTCGTTGCTGGTCGGTTGCTGGTCGCTACGGCGACGGCGTCCTCGTACTTGCCCGATCCGCTGCCGCTTGCCGTGAGGGACACCATGACAGGCCTCACCCGCGATGCCCACGGGGCTGCGCGGAGCATCGCGGGCACGCGGTTGTGCGGCAGGTTCACACCAGATGTTTTTGACGATCTTCGCGGGCCTGGCCGGGGAGCACCGCGGCTTGGCGATGCTCGGCGCGTATCGGCTCGGAGAGCCGGCGGCGGTAGCCGAGCGCGCGAAACGCCTGTCCGCAGAAGCAGCCGGCGACCGCCACGACGATGAACACACCCAACCGGACGAGGTCCTCACGGCGGAAGGTCAACTCTCCTGCGGTGTTGACCAGGAATCCCGTTGTGAAGCACCACGCCATCGCCGCTGCACAGAGTGCGGCCAGGTGACGAACGGCCCACGCGCCGAAGACGCCGACGCCGAGGGTCGTCACCACGACCCGCGCCGTGCTCTCGGGAAAGGCCAGCGCCACCGCGGCACACAGTCCGATGACGAAGACGAACCCCGCCGGGATCAGCCCTTCCAGCCTGTTTCCACGCATCGACCCGGCCCTTTCCGTCAGAGAAACCACTTTCATCTAATCTCTCGCCGGCCTGATGGGACACTTTTTCTACGGCATTCCTACGCTTTCACCACTGCTCCCGACGCGTTATTGACGCGCCAGGATCGCGTCGCAGTACTTGCCGCTGAAATCCGGCAACGTGCATGGTCGAATGTGGTCGGCCACGGAAAGGAAGAATGATGACGGTGCAAGCTCGCCGCAGCGTGGCATATCGTCACAGCCTCTTTCGCGCATTCGGTGGCGCAGGCCGTACGAGCGCAGCCTGGCCGTTCCAGAAAGAGGAGACCCATGTCCAAGCGCAGCGTTCTGCGCGCCGCGCTCTTGACCGTCGCTGGGACGGCTCATCCTGAGCGTCACATGGCACAAGAACCGGAACAGAGGAGAACGTTCCCCGAGTGAGCCGAGAGGCACCCCGGCGCCTCCGTCCCTCTGTATCCAGCATGCGCTCTGCCGCCCGCGAGGTAGCCGATCAGAGCAGGGTGAGCACGGCGACCACCGCGATGAGCACCAGCAGCACGACGGCCTCTGGACGGATCCGGATCACAGCCCCACGTCCCTGCGGAGCAGGTCGTCGATCTCCTCGCGGCGCACCACCACGCGGGCCGCGCCGTCGGCGACCGCGATGACGGGCGGGCGGCCGGTGAGGTTGTAGGTGGAGGCCATGGAGTGGTGGTAGGCGCCGGTGGCGGGGATCGCGACGACGTCGCCCGCCCTGAGGTCGGCGGGCAGCGGCACGTTCTCGGCGAGCACGTCGCCCGCCTCGCAGTGGTGCCCGACCAGCGTGACCTCACGGTCCGGCGCCGTGGTGGCCCGGCCGATCAGGCGGGCGGTGTAGCCGGCGCCGTACAGGGACGGGCGCGGGTTGTCGCTCATGCCGCCGTCCACGGCGACGTAGGTGCGCATGAGCGTGCGCTTGACCGCGATGACCCGGTACAGGGTGAGCCCGGCGGGGCCGCTGATCGACCGGCCGGGCTCGACGCTCAGCCGGGGCACGGGCAGGCCCAGCTCCGCGCACGACTCCTCCAGCTCCTTGAGCACCGTGGCGGCGTACTCGGCGGGGGTCAGACCGTGTTCGGCGGGCAGGTAGGCGATGCCCTGGCCGCCGCCGAGGTCCAGCTCGGGCAGGACGACGCCGTGCGTGTCCCGGACGCGGGCGAGCTGCTCCACCATGACGCGCGCCGCCCGCCCGTACGGCTCCGCGGCGCCGATCTGGGAGCCCAGGTGGCAGTGCAGCCCGGCCAGCTCCAGCTCCGGCCGGCGCAGCACCCGGTCCACGGCCGCGGCGAGGTCGCCGGTGGCGATGGACAGGCCGAACTTCTGCCCCTCGCCGCCGGTGCGGACGGCCGCGCAGGCCCCCGCCTCGATGTCCGGGACGACGCGGAGCAGGATCTTCTGCCTGCTTCCCGGCGGGACCAGCGCCACCAGCCGGACGATCTCGGCGAGGTTGTCCACGACGATGCGTCCCACCCCGTACTCCACCGCCTCCAGCAGCTCGTGCGGGGTCTTGGCGTTGCCGTGGAAGACGATCCGCCCGGCGGGGAACCCGACGGACCGGGCGATGGCCAGCTCGCCGCCCGAGCAGACGTCGAGGCCGAGCCCCTCCTCGCGGATCCAGGTGGCCATCGCGCGGCACAGGAACGCCTTGGCCGCGTACAGGATGGTCGCCTCCGGCAGCGCGGCGCGGAAGGCGCGGCACCGCTCGCGCACGTCGGCCTCGTCCACCACGTACGCGGGCGTGCCGTAGCGCTGCACGATGTGCATGAGCGGCACTCCTCCGGCGGCGGCGACCGGCTGGAAGCGGGTGGTGGCCGACCAGGGTCCGGCGAGATCCCACTCAAGGAGGGCGCGCATCAGGCCACCCTCCTGGCCGGGCGGGACATCGTGCCCGCCGAACCGATGACGATGCCGGCGACGTCCAGCTCGGCGAGCATGCCGCGCAGCGCCGGCTCGGTGAGCACCGCCCACTGATGGTCCGGTCCGAGCGCCCGGGTGAGCTTGAGCCGCGAGGTGAACGCGACCGCCGCCCGCTTGCCCGCGGC
>NZ_VSEY01000063.1 GCF_008086045.1 Nonomuraea sp. PA05
CGGTGAAGTCGCCCAGGCGCAGCGACTCGGCGATGATGTTGAACGGGCTGGCCACGTTGATCCCGTCGGAGGTGCCTCCCGAGGCGACCTTGTAGTCACGCACGTCGCGCAGCCCGCACAACACTATCGACGCCGGGAACGGATAAGCCTTGTGTCGCTTGTTGTGCCCGTCGCGGAGCTGGCCAAGGATGCTGGCCAGGCTGTTGCCCTGCAGGGCGTCGATCTCGTCGATGAACAGCACCACCCGGCGCGGGCAGCGTCGGGACCACTCCCGGAGCGCCGCACAGAAACGGCTGCCCGGTGTGACCTGCGGCCAGGAACGCGGCGGCAGCAGCTTCTTCGGCCATCCCGACAGATCGGCGGCCTCGCGGAGGGAATCCAGCAGAAGCGACTCTGCGGCGACGTAGTCGTCGCCGGCCGCCTTGGCGCGTTCGCAGGAGAACATCAGGGCGGCGGTGTCGCCCTCGGCGGTCAGCTCGGCGGCCAGGGTGTCCAGCGTGGTCGTCTTGCCGGTCTGCCGGGGCGCGTGCAGCACGAAGTAGCGGTCCATTTCGACGAGCGCACGCGCCTCGGGGAGCCGCTGCGTCGGTGGCAGCATGTAGTGCCGCCGCGGGTCGCAGGGACCGGTGGTGTTGAAGTATTTCGCGCGGGGTGGCGGCATGACTGCATTCTGTCATCATCCATGCCTGGCCACCCCGTGCTCGCAGAAGCGCTATCTGAGAGCTGCCGCCTCAGCCGCCAGCTTCTCCACGCGCGCCCAGTCCCCGGACGCCAGCGCGTCGGCGGGGGTCAGCCAGCTCCCCCCGACGCACCCCACGTTCGGCAGCGCCAGGTAGTCGCGGGCGGTCTCCGGCTTGATGCCGCCGGTCGGGCAGAAGCGCACGTCGGGCAGCGGCCCCGACAGCGACTTGAGGTACGGGATGCCGCCCGCCGCCTCGGCCGGGAAGAACTTCAGCTCCTTGATCCCCCGCTCCACCAGCGCCATGACCTCCGTCACGGTGGCCGCGCCCGGCAGGTAAGGCACCCCGCTGGAGTCCAGCGCCTCCACCAGCGACAGGGTGGTGCCGGGCGAGACGAGGAACTTCGCGCCCGCCGACACGGACGCCGCGATGTCGTCGGTGGTCCGGATCGTCCCCGCGCCCACCGTCGCCTCGGGCACCTCCTCGGCGATCCTGGCGATGGCCTCGCGGGCGGCGGGCGTGCGCAGGGTCACCTCGATGACCGGCAGTCCGCCGGCCACCAGGGCGCGGGCCATCGGGACGGCGGTCCCGGCGTCCTCGATCACCACGACGGGGATCACTGGAGCGAGATCGAGCAGGCTCATGGGGTTTCTCTCTCCTCGTCGGCCTCTCACGGCCGTCGGCTTGTCTCGTACAACTGAGTCACCTGCCCACCAGACGGGCTTCAGTCAGCCCACCAGTTCCCTGCGGGCGTGCTGGCTCAGCCACGCGGCGGCGCCCGTCATGCCGGGCTGGGCCGCGACGATCAGCACGGTGCCGATCTCCGACAGGTAGGCGGCCATGTCGGGGTTGTCCTCGAAGCGCGTACGGAAGGCGCTGGCCCGCACGCGTTCCACGATGCGGGGCAGCACCCCGCCGGCCAGGTAGACCCCGCCACGGGCGCCGAGGGTGAGCGCGACGTTGCCGGCGAAGGTGCCGAGCATGCCGCAGAACATCTCGACCGTCTCGGCGCACAGCGAGTCGTCCACCCTGGCCACGATGTCGGAGGCGGTCAGGTCGGGTGCGCTGACGCCGTTCACCACGGCCAGCGCCTTGTGCAGGCGGACCAGGCCGGGGCCGGACAGCAGGTGCTCGGCCACCACGTGCGGCAGGCCGTGCGACTGGAGGGCGCGGACGACCTCGACCTCGCGCGGCTCGAACACCGGCACCGTGGCGTGCCCGCCCTCGCCGGGGATCGCGGTCCAGCCGTCGCCGGCGGGCACCAGGCCGCCCACGCCGAGGCCGGTCCCGGGGCCGAGCACGGCCTTGACGCCGTGGCCTGGCGCGGGCCCGCCGAGGGACACCAGCTCGTCGCCGTTCAGGTGCGGCAGCGACACGGCCAGCGCCTCGAAGTCGTTGAGCAGCCGCGCGTACGGCACGTCGAGGTCGCGGATGGAGCCTGACCAGTGGGAGTTCGTGAGCCGGTAGTGGTCGCCGTCGATCGGGCCCGCCAGCGCCAGGCAGGCCGCCCCCGGTCGCACTCCGCCCGCGTGCTCCGCGAGATAGGCGGCTACGGCTTCGGGGAGGGTCGCGTAGTCGGCGCCGGGCAGGACCGCGACGTTCGACGGGCGCGCCCCCAACGAGGTGACCAGGCCGAAACGGGCGTTGGTTCCCCCGATGTCGGCGACGAGCCACGGAAGGTCAAAGGCACTCACGGATACCTCCGGCATTCGGGGCGGCGTCAAGATCGCTCGCCATGCACCGAAGGATCCCACGGTCGTTCACGCTCCCCCGGAGGGGGTGGTGCGGACGTACGGGCTCAGGAGCGTTCAGCGCGCGCCAAACGGACATGGAGCACCGTACCGGCAAATACCCGGTCACCGCACCAGCGCGCCGACCGGCGCGCCCGTCTCAAGGTGGGAGTTGCCCGCCTCGGCGGGAAAGCCCAGGCCGGGGCCGTGGTGCGGCGACTCGGCGCCGCTGACCCCGAAGATGCCCGCGCCCTGCTCGGCGTGACCCGCCATCCGGCGGAAGGCGGCGAACAGCTCGCGTCCCGTGCCCACCCACTGCGCGTCGCTCAGCGGCCGGCCCTCGGGCGTGCGGCGGGTCAGCTCCTCGGCCGGCACCAGCAGCTCCAGGGTGCCCGCCGCCGAGTCCAGCCTGATCACGTCACCCTCGCGGACCAGCGCGATCGGGCCGCCGTCGGCCGCCTCGGGCGACAGGTGGATGGCCGCCGGGACCTTGCCCGACGCGCCCGACATGCGGCCGTCGGTGACGATCGCCACCCGCTGCCCCCTGTCGAGCAGCACCGCCAGCGGCGAGGTCAGCTTGTGCAGCTCCGGCATGCCGTTCGCGCTCGGGCCCTGGTAGCGGATGACCGCCACGAAGTCCTGCCCGTCCAGCTCGCCCGCCTCGAACGCCTTCAGCAGGTCGAGCTGGTCGTGGAAGACCTTGGCCGGCGCCTCGATCACCAGGTGCTCCGGCTTGACCGCCGAGACCTTGCTGACGGCGCGGCCCAGGTTGCCCTCCACCATGTGGATGCCGCCGTCGGCCGAGAACGGGTCCGCGGCCGGGCGCAGCACGTCCAGGTCCTTGCTGCCGCCGGTGACCGGCGCCCAGACCAGCTCGCCGTCCACCAGCTCCGGTGCCTCCCGGTAGCGGTCGAGGCCGGGGCCCGCCACGGTCATGACGTCCGCGTGCAGCAGGCCCTCGTCCAGCAGGTCGCCGATGAGCACCTGCATGCCGCCGGCGTCGCGGAAGTGGTTCACGTCCGCCTGGCCGTTCGGGTAGATCTTGGTCAGCGACGGCACGACCTCGGACAGGCAGGCCAGGTCGTCCCAGGTCAGCACGATGCCCGCGGCGGCGGCCATGGCGACCAGGTGCAGCGTGTGGTTCGTGGAGCCGCCGGTGGCCAGCAGGGCGACGCAGGCGTTCACGAGGGACTTCTCGTCGACCAGCTCACCGATCGGCGTGTACTCGGCGCCGTGCGCGGTGATCTCCACCGCCCTGCGGCCGGCGGCCTGCGTGAGGGCGTGGCGCAGCTCGGTGTGCGGGTTGACGAACGTCGAGCCCGGCAGGTGCAGGCCCATGACCTCCATCAGCGCCTGGTTGGAGTTCGCGGTGCCGTAGAAGGTGCAGGTGCCGGGGGAGTGGTACGACTTGGCCTCGGCGTCGAGCAGCTCGTCCCTGCCGACCTTGCCCTCGGCGAAGAGCTGCCGGGTGCGGGCCTTGACCTTGTTCGGCAGGCCCGAGGCCATCGGGCCGGCGGGCACGAAGATCGCGGGCAGGTGCCCGAAGTGCAGCGCCCCGATGAACAGGCCCGGCACGATCTTGTCGCACACGCCCAGCAGCAGCGTGGAGTCGAACATGTCGTGCGACAGCGCGATCGCGGTGGACATCGCGATCACGTCGCGGCTGTAGAGCGACAGCTCCATGCCGGCCCGGCCCTGCGTGATGCCGTCGCACATGGCCGGCACGCCGCCCGCCACCTGTGCCACGCCGCCCGCCTTGCGGACGGCCTGCTTCAGCTCCGGCGGGTACGTCTCGTACGGCTGGTGCGCGGACAGCATGTCGTTGTAGCTGGTCACGATGGCCACGCCCGGCTTGGCCGAGCCGCGCAGCGCCGGCTTGTCCTCCGCCGGGGCGCCGGCGAAGCCGTGCGCGAGGTTCGCGCAGCCCAGGTGCGCGCGCGCCGGGCCCTTCTCCCTGGCGGCCTCGCCCTCGCGGCGGATCCGCTCCAGGTACGCGGTACGGCTGGCGGCGCTGCGCTCGGCGATCCGGTCGGTGATCTCCTGGATGACGTTGTTCACAGTTCCTCCTCGTGCCAGGCACGACCGCTGCGGCCGAGCAGTTCGTGGGCTCCGGTGGGGCCGGTGGTTCCTGCGGGGTAGGGCTCGGGCAGCGCCGGGTCGGCCTGCCAGGCTTCGAGGATCGGGTCGATCCACCGCCAGGCCGCCTCGACCTCGTCGCGACGCATGAACAGCGTCGGGTTCCCGGCCAGCACGTCCATCAGCAGCCGCTCGTACGCCTCCGGCACCCGCGCCGTGAACGTCTTGCCGAAGCTCAGCGACAGCGGCACCGGCTTGAGCGTCGTCTCGCCCGCGCCCGGCTCCTTGGCCATGATGTGCAGCTCGATGCCCTCCTCCGGCTGCAGCCGCAGCACCAGGCGGTTGGGGGCGCCGCCGGGGAAGATGGAGTGCGGCACGTCCTTGAACTGCACCACGATCTCCGAGCGCCGGTACGGCATGCGCTTGCCGGTGCGCAGGTAGAACGGCACCCCGGCCCACCGCCAGTTCTTGATCTCGGCGCGGATCGCGGTGAACGTCTCCACCCGGCGCGAGGCCTCGTTCGGCGGCGTGGAGGCCGGCTCGTCGAGGTAGCCCACCATGTCGCCGGCCTCGGTGTACTGGCCGCGCACGGTGAAACGTTCCACCTCGCCGCCGACGATCGGCCGCAGCGCCTGCAGCACCTTGACCTTCTCGTCGCGGATGGCCTCGCGGTCGTTGCGGGCCGGCGGCTCCATCGCGGTCAGCGTCAGGAGCTGCAGCAGGTGGTTCTGCACCATGTCACGCAGCGCGCCCGCGTGGTCGTAGTAGCCGCGCCTGCCCGGCGTGCCGACCGTCTCGGCGGCGGTGATCTGGACGTGGTCGATCCACAGGGAGTTCCAGATCGGCTCAAGGAAGGCGTTGGCGAAGCGCAGGACCAGCAGGTTCTGCACCGTCTCCTTGCCCAGGTAGTGGTCGATGCGGAAGATCTGGCGCTCGTCGAAGATGGCGCCGACCTCGTCGTTGATCCGCTGCGCGCTGACGAGGTCGTGGCCCAGCGGCTTCTCCAGCACCACGCGCGAGCGCGGCGTCACCAGGCCGGCCTGCTCCAGCTCCCGGCAGAACGGGCCGAACGTCCTGGGCGGGCTGGCCAGGTAGAACACCCGGTCGCGCGTCTCGTACCCGGTCAGCAGCTCGGCCAGCGCGCCCCAGCCCGCGGCGTCCTCGCGGCCGACGTCCACCGACACGTGGTGCAGCCGGGTCAGGAAGCGCCGCCACTGGCCCTCGTCCTCCACCGGGAGGTGGCTGCGTACCTCGGCGTCCACCTTGCCGCGGAAGTCGTCGTCGGTCAGCCCGCCCCGGGACATGGCGATGACGCGGGTCTCCGGGGAGAGCCTGCCCTCCATGTCGCTGTGGAACAGCGCCGGGATGAGCTTGCGCATGGACAGGTCGCCGGTGCCGCCGAAGACGACGAGATCGGCGGTGTGGGGAAGGGGACCGGTGGCGGTGGACACGGTAAGGGGCTCCGATGATCTACCAAAGCAGGGACAGAACGGACACTAGCCAGAGTTTGGGTCGTGCACAAGCGGAGTTTTGGCATTCGAGATAAAAAAGTCTCGACTTTTCATTACAGAACCGCGTGTGGTTCACTTAGCCGATGCCCCGACGTACCGCTGCCGCCCTTGCCACCAGTGGCGAGGTGCTCCGCCTCATCCGCACCGGTGAGGCCGTGACGCGGGCCGACCTCGGCCGGGTGACCGGCCTGTCGCGCCCCGCGGTGCAGCTACGCGTCGGCGAGCTGCTCGAACGCGGCCTCGTCGTCGAACGCACCGACGCCCCCTCCACCGGCGGGCGGCCCCCCGTCCGGCTCGAGTTCAACGCCGCCGGCGGCGTCGTCCTCGTCGCCGCGCTCGGCGCCTCCCGCACCCGCGTCGCCGTCTGCGACCTCGCCGGGCGCGAACTCGCGGGGCGCGAGTTCGCGATGGACGTCGAACAGGGCCCCGACACCGTGCTGCCCCTCCTCATGGACACCTGGGACGACCTGCTCGGCGACCGGCCGCGCGCCATGATCCAAGGCGTCGGGATGGGCGTGCCCGCCACCGTCGAGTACGCGGAAGGGCGCACGGAGAGCGCCCGCGTCATGGCGTCCTGGACCGGGGTCGTGATCCCGCCCATCATCCGCGAGCGCTTCCCCGTACCCGTCCTCGTCGACAACGACGTCAACGTGCTGGCCATCGGCGAGCACCGCGGCGCCTACCCCGACCTCGACGACCTCATGTTCGTCAAGATCTCCACCCGCATCGGCGCCGGAGTCATCGCCGGTGGCGGCATCCTGCGCGGCGCCCTCGGCGCCGCCGGCGAGATCGGGCACATCCCCGTGCTCGACGGTGGCGGCGTGCTGTGCCGGTGCGGCAACCACGACTGCGTCGACTCCGTCGCCAGCGGCACCGCGCTGCTGCGGGAGCTCCGGGGGCGTGGCAAGGAGGTCAGGACCATCGCTGACGTGACCGCGCTCGTGAGAGCCGGTGACGCCGAGACCATGGCCACCGTGCGTGAGGCGGGGCGGCGGATCGGCGAGGTGCTCGCCGGGGCCGTCAACATCCTCAACCCGTCGGTGGTGGTGCTCGGAGGGGACATGGCTGAGGCCTTCGGGCCGCTCGTGTCCAGCATCCGCGAGGTCGTGTATCGCCGGTCCACGGCCCTGGCGACCCGCCGCCTGCGCATCGAGCCGAGCCGGCTGGGGGCGGGGGCGGGGATCAGCGGGTGCGCGGTGATGGTGCTGGATCATGTGCTGTCGCCTGAGGCCGTGGATGAGAGCATGACGCTCACGGCCTTGCGGCGGGTGCCTGTCACCGAAGCGGGCTAGACGCCTCGCTCGCCTTGCCTCACAGGACCGGTGCCGGGCTCAGATGTCCCACCGTGGCGTGTCGCTCTCCCGCACCACCCCGTCCGCCCCGAAGATCAGGTACCGATCCAGGTCATCGGCGAACCACCGGTCATGGGTCACGGCCAGCACCGTTCCCTCGTACCCTCCGAGCCCCGCCTGCAAGGCCTCCGCACTGGCCAGATCCAGGTTGTCGGTCGGCTCGTCGAGCAGCAGCAACGTCGCCCCTGACAGCTCCAGCAGCAAGATCTGCAGCCGCGCCTGCTGCCCGCCCGACAACGTCTCGAACGGCTGCCCGCCCGCCGGCGCCAGCTCGTACCGGGCCAGCGCCGCCATCGCCTCGTTACGGGTCATCGCGTGCTCGTGCATGACCACCTCAGCCGCCGGGCGTCCATGCAGGTCAGGGCGTAGGTGGGTCTGGGCGAAGTGGCCGGGGGAGACCCGGGCGCCGAGCCGGGCGACGCCGGTGTGCGCGATCGGCTCGCCCGCCAGCAACCGCAGGAAGTGGGACTTGCCCGTGCCGTTCATGCCGAGCACGCCGACGCGCTCGCCGTACCAGATCTCGGTCGAGAACGGCCGCAGCAGCCCGCTCAGCTCCAGCTCCTCGCACACGACCGCCCTCTTGCCGGTACGGCCGCCGCGCAGCAGCATCCGCACGTTCTGCTCCTTGGGGGCACGCTGCGGCGGCCCCGCGCGTTCGAACCGGTCCAGCCGCGTCACCGCCGACTGGTACGCCCCCGCCAGCGCGTCGTTGCCGGCCGAGCGCTGCCGCAGCACGTGCACGAGGCGCCGCAGCCGGGCCCGCTCCTCCTCCCAGCGCTGCCGCAACTCCTCCAGCCGCTCCCTGCGCCGCCGGCGCGCCTCGGCGTACCCGGCGAACCCGCCGCCGTGCACCCACACGCCCCGCCCCTCCACGGTGACGATCCGGCCGGCGGCCTCGGACAGCAGGCGGCGGTCGTGCGAGACGAGCAGCACCGTCTTCGCCGAACTCCTGATCGCCCGCTCCAGCCACTGCTTGCCCCGCACGTCCAGGTAGTTGTCGGGCTCGTCGAGCAGCAGCACCTCGTCGGGCCCGCGCAGCAGCGCCTCCAGCATGAGCCGCTTCTGCTCCCCGCCGGACAGCGTGGCCACGCTCCGATCCTTGATCTCCTCGTACGGGAGGCCGAGCGCCTCGGTGGCGCACACGTCCCACACCACCTCCAGCTCGTAGCCGCCCGCGTCGGCGTAGTCGGCGATGGCCTGGGCGTAGCCGAGCTGGCGCTCCTCGTCGTCGCGCGCCGCGATCGCCGCCTCCGCCCGCTCCAGCGCCACCCACGCCTGCCTGATCGGACGCGGTGCCACGCTCAGCAGCAGATCCCGTACGGTGCCCTCGCCGAGGAACTGCCGCATGACGCCGACCCCTCCGGTGGCCGCGATCCGCCCCTCGTCGGGTGCCGCCTCGCCCGCGATCAGCCGCAGCAGCGTGGTCTTGCCCGCCCCGTTCGGCCCGACCAGGGCCGCCTTGGCGCCGTCGCCGACCTTGAACGACACCTCCAGCAGCAGGGGCCGGCCATCGGGCAGCAGGTACGTCACTCCGCTCACATCGACATGCCCCACCTGAACCCTCCCCTTACCGGAACGACGATCCGGATTATCGACCAACGTTCCACTTACTAGACCATTGATCCGGTTCTCGTACAACGTATTATCCCCGGGTGGACAACGTGTGGTCGCGGAACCAGAAGCCTTCGAGGCAGACGCTGACGCTGGAGCGGATCGTGGCGGAGGCGGTGGCGCTGCTGGACGAGGAGGGCGTGGGGCGGCTGACCATGCGCCGCCTCGCCGAGCGCCTCGACACCGGGTCGACCACCCTCTACTGGCACGTCAAGACCAAGGACGACGTGCTCGACCTGGCCATGGACGAGGTCTTCCGCGAGGTGCGACTGGACGACCTCGCTGGGCTCGCCGGACTGGCCGGGTGGAAGGGCGCAGGCTCAGGGGCTGCTGGGTGGGAGGGTGCGGGCTCAGGGGCTGCTGGGTGGGAGGGTGCGGGCTCAGGGGCTGCTGGGTGGGAGGGTGCGGGCTCAAGGCCTGCTGGGTGGGAGGGCGATTGGCGGGCGCCGGTGCGGGGGTTGATGCGGCGTTGGCGGGCGGCGTTGTTGCGGCATCCCTGGTCGGCGACGCTGCTCGACCGCCCGCTCATGGGCCCCCACGCGCTGCGACGCACCGAGTTCCTGTACGAGACGCTGACGGCCGCCGGGTTCGCCGTGCCGAAGACGGCCGCGTACAGCCTGTCGAACTACGTGATGGGGTCGGTGATCATGCAGGTGACCTGGGAGCGGAGCGGCGGCACCGACACCGGCGTGTACCTGCGCGAGCGCGCCGACCGTTACCCGGCGCTGGCCGAGCACGGGCTGGAGCACGACTGGGACGCCACGTTCGACGAGGGGCTCGACTACCTCCTGGAGGGGATGGCGCGCTCCCGGGCATGACAGGGCAGGCCCCGCCGCCCCCAGCGGGCCGGCTCAGGTGGAGAACGTGCCCTCGCGGCGGATCGTCTGCCACGGCAGCCGTACGCCGAGCGCCGCCGTGGCCAGCGACTGGATGACCACCAGGTGCATGAGCTGCCGGTAGACGAACTGCTGCAACGGCAGCACCCACAGCACGCTCGCCCGTTCGCGGTCGAGCCGCAGCGCGTACCAGCCGGTCAGGGCCTGCACGACCACGAAGCCGGCCCAGACCGCCACCACCGGCAGCGGGTCGCCCATCAGGACGCTGTAGACGGCCATCATGTCCACCACCGGCGCCAAGAGGGGCAGCAGCACCTGGAACAAGACCAGGTAGCCCGGCCCGCACCGCCCGAACGTGCCCCGTTCCGCCACCGCCCGGCGATGCTTCCACATGGCCTGGAGGGTGCCGTAGCACCACCGGTAGCGCTGCCGCCAGAGCTGGCGCAGTGACGACGGCGCCTCGGTCCAGGCCAGCGCCTTCTCCTCGTGGACGACCCGCCGGCCCACCCGTGCGGCACCAGCGCGAACGACATCAGCAGGACGGCGACCACCACCAGGAACCAGTGGCCGCGCGGCTCGGCCTGCTGGGTGCGGTGGGTGACGGGGGAGACGGGTTCGACGGGCCAGACGTGGGTGTCGGCCCGGCTCACCTCTTGGGGCCCTGCGTCTTGTCCTGGCCCGCGCCCTGGGGTTCCTTGGTCTGGCCTGGTGGCGTGTGCGCGGCCTCGCCATCGGTCGGCGGGGTGGTGGACTCGGCCGGGGTCGTGCCAGGCGCCTTAGTGGTGGCGGGAGTGGTGGCGGGAGGCGCTGTGGGGCGGCTCGCGCCCGAGGGGCTGACGCCGCTCGCGGGCGTCCGGCCCGCGGTCGTGGTCCGCGCCGGCGTGGCGGGCGCCGAGCCGCGCGCCCTGGGGGTGGCCGCGCGGGTGGGGGGACGGGTGCTCGGGGGCCGGGTCGCCGTGGGTTCGCCGGAGCTTCGCTCGGAGTCCGGCGCCGTGGCGGGGGCGGAGGGGCTGGAGCCGCCCGATCCGAGCCGGTCGGAGTTGTCGAGGCGGGTGCCGCTGAACGCGCCGCCGATCAGGACCGCCGCGCAGGCCAGCATCAAGGTGCCACCGAGGACACCGACGATCATCAGCACCCGCCTGCGCCGGCCACTCTGGTCGACGAACACCGCCGTCTCGGTCGCCCGATGCGCTCCAGTCACGGGTCAGAAGCGTAGGGACTGCGGCACACTCCTCGGGGCGATGTGGCGATTCATCCGACAAAATCGGGTTGTCGCTGGATGGGATGTCGAGGTGTCAGCACGTGCACAGCAGCCCGCGCAGCGCCGTCTCCAGGCACACGCTCGAACGCGCGGGCGTCGGCCAGGGAAAACGCACCAGCGACTCGTCCACCCGCACCGTGGCCCCGAACCGGTCCAGCTCCCACAGCCACACGTCCGCCGCCGGCTCGCCGAGCTGCTGGGTCACGCCGGCGGCGAGCTGGGCCCGGTGCGAGGAGTTGACGTGGGCGAGCACCCGCTCCGCCGTCTCGGTGAGCGGATCGGGCGCCGCCTCCAGGTAGTCGTCGGCGTCCAGCACGCCCGACTCCTGCCCGGTCAGATAGACCACCTGGCCCACGTCCAGCCGCAGCAGCCGGGGCGCGTCCGGCTGCCCGAAGCGCTCCAGCGCGTCGAACAGGCTCTCGTCCGCGGTGTGCGCGGCCACCGCCACGGCGGCGGTGCGGGCCTCCTCCTCCGGTACGGCCTCCGCCCAGCCCTGGACCTCGATCAGCCCGCGCGGGTGCGTCATCGTGCCCAGTTGCCGCATCGCCGTCAGGTTCACCGCCACGACCGCGTCCGCGCGCAGCCCGTGCAGGGTCTCGCCGGGCCGGACGAGCAGGATGGGGCGGCCGCGCTCGTCCACGCCGCCGCGGGCGGGCGAGGGGGCGCCGTCAACGGAGAGCTTGGCGACGTTGGCCGTCGCGGCGAGGGTCCGGACCCGTTCGGGAATCGGCAGCATGGCGGCCTCCTTGAGAGCGTCAACAGTGATAGGTTAGCCTTGCCTAAGTAAGGATTACCTAATCACATCGAGGTGAACGTGCGCTACACCGGCCCGAAGGTGCGACTGTCGCGTCGCGCGGGCGTCCCGCTGACCAGGAAAGCCGTGCGCTACTTCGAACAGCGCCCCTACCCGCCGGGCGAGCACGGCCGCAAGACGAACCGTCGCAACACCGGCGACTACGGCCTGCGCCTGATGGAGAAGCAGAAGCTGCGCTGGTACTACGACGTGTCGGAGCGGCAGCTGCGCCGCTACTGGGACCTCGCCGTGCGCAAGTCGGGCGCCTCCGGTGCCGAACTGGTCACGATCCTGGAGAGCCGCCTGGCCTCGCTCGTGCTGCGCGCCGGCCTCGCGCCGTCGATCTACGCGGCGCGGCAGTACATCAACCACGGGCACATCGCCGTGGACGGCCGCAAGGTGGACATCCCCAGCTACCTGGTCAAGCCGGGGCAGGTCATCTCGGTGCGGGAGCGGTCGCGCCAGATGCAGCCGTTCGTGGCCGCCTCCGAGGGCGTCTACGCCGACGACCGGCCCGCCGGGTACCTGTCGGTGGAGCTGCAGGAGCTGCGCTTCACACTGGTCGGCCGGCCGCAGCGCGAGCAGATCGCGATCCCGGTGGACGAGCAGCTCGTGGTGGAGTTCTACTCCCGCTGACCCGCCGGCCAAGGCCCGGGGGAAGCGGTCACGCGGACCGTGACCGCTTCCCCCGGGCCTTCTTCATGGGCGGGGACGCGGGCGCCGTCTCGCGCAGCGCCCGCAGCTCGGCGACCTCCTTGCGCAGCTCGGTCAGCTCGTCGAGGATCTGCTGCGTGTGCGCCCTGGTGTCCTCCATGATGTGCGACGTGCTGTCCTCCAGCGCCGCCCGCTCCTCGGCGCTCTCCTCGTCCATCGCGCTCACCACGACCGCCAGGAAGAGGTTGAGCACGACGAACGTGCACACGAGGATGAAGATGGTGAAGAAGATCCACGCCGACGGGTGCCGGCTCATCACCTCCCTGGCGATGTTGCCCCAGTCGTCGCCCGTCATCGTCTGGTAGAGCGTGAACAGCGAGGTCTGCAGGCTGCCGAAGCGGTGCGGCGCGGTCTGCCCGTACAGCTTGGTGGCCATGACGGCGGCCACGTACAGGACCAGCGACAGCAGCACCACGATCGAGCTCATCCCCGGCATCGCGCGCAGCAGCGCCGAGACGACGCGGCGCAGGCTCGGCACCACCGACAGCAGCCGCAGCACGCGCAGGATGCGCAGCGCGCGCAGCACCGACAGGCCGCCGTTGGTGGAGGCGAAGGCGATGGCGACGATGGCGGTGTCGAAGACGTTCCACGGGTCGCGGAAGAAGGCCGCCCGCTCGACGTACAGCTTGGCGATCAGCTCGGCGGTGAAGATGTAGAGCGCCACGTGGTCGACCACCGTCAGGACGGCTCCGTACTCGGCGACGACGGCGGGGAAGGTCTCCAGGCCGAGGGTGGCCGCGTTGATCAGGATGACGCCGATGATGAACCGCTGGAAGTGGCGGTGAGCGAGTAGGACGCGGGTGCGTTCACGCACGGGGGCAGGCTCCTCGGAGGCGGATTGGGGCCGTACCATGATGACGCATGATGATCAAGTAGGAGACTGTGGTATAAAAGCCCACCTGTCGCTGTCAACGGTGAGGGGCCATGTCCTATCCCAACTACGGCCCGGGCAACTACGGGCCGCCGCCGCAGAGCCACCCGAACGGCACCGTCATCCTCGTGCTGGGCATCGTGAGCCTGGTGGCCTGCATGTTGACCGGCCCCTTCGCCTGGTCGATGGGCAACAAGGCGCTGCGCGAGATCGACGAGAGCGGCTACTACTACGAGAACCGCGGGATGGTCCAGGCCGGTCGCATCTGCGGCATCATCGGCACCGTCCTGCTGATCATCACCTTCTGCTTCGTCGCCCTCGGCGTGACGGTCGGCATCATCGGCGCCGTCACGGAGGGCTCGTCCTGAAAAAGGGCCGCCGTGAGCGTCAGCGCGCGTGCTTGGAGCGCTTCTGGAGCGCGGCGATGACGCCGGCCGGGTCCACCGTCCCGTAGCCGTAGTCGTAGTCGAACCCGACCTCGCTGCGGTCCTCCGCCGTCCTGCGCAGCAGGGCCCTGAGCTGGGCGGGTGACAGCTTGCCTGCCGGCCAGCGGGTGCGCACCGCCGCCACGAGCCCGGCCGCGACCGGCGCCGCCGCCGACGTGCCGGAGTCGGGCTCGCTCGCGCCGAACGCCCTGGAGCCCAGGAAGTGCGTGTACGCGCACACGTCCGGCTTGCGCGCGGTCAGCCGCCCGGGCCCCTGCGAGGAGTAGCCCACCCGCTCGCCGTTGACGTCGATGCCGCCGACCGACAGCACCTTCGGATGCGAGTTGGCGCCCACGATGGGCCTGCCGGGGTAGGCGCAGCGGCCGTCCGGGCACTCCCGCCCGCAGTTGCCCGCCGCGAACAGCACGTCGGCGCCCGTACGGTCGAGCGCGGCCACCATCAGGTTGAACGGGTGCGCCGCGTTGTCGGAGTAGTTGCCCGGATGCCCGACGGGAAAGTCCCACTCGGGGGAGAACGAGCCCCACGAGTTGTTCACCACCAGCGAGCGCGACTCGGCGGGCTGGGCGTCGAGCACGTTGCGCAGGTGCGCGAAGGCCGCGACCGCGTCCGACAGCAGCCCGTCCAGCGCCGAGCCGCCCGGCCGGGTGGACAGCAGCACGGGGATGTCGATCAGCGTGGCCTGCGGGGCGGTGATGAGCGTGTCGAACGCGCACATGGTGCCGTGGTCGACCTCGAACTCGCCCGGCCTGCCCGTCACGCCCGACGGGCTCCAGCACCGCTCGGCGTCCACGGTGACGCCCCTGCCGAGCTGCCTGGCGGTGTGCGCGGCGTTGATCCCGGTGTCCAGCACGGCGACCGTCACGCCGTCGCCGTCGAGCCCCTGCGCGTGCAGCCCCGGCACGTTCAGCAGCCGCTCCACGTCGTGCCAGTCGCCCGTCGGCGGGTCGCCCCCGCACACCGGCGTGGACTCGATGACCGGGTCGGCGAAGACGCCCACCACGTCCGGCCTGAGCGCGGGCAGCAGCGCGACCCTGGCCGTCAGCTCGTCGTCCGAGATCGTGCCCCGGACCAGCACCGACGCGTCCTCGGGGGCGAGGGAGAAGTCCAGCGGCTGGCTGAGCGAGAGCGGGTCACCGTCGGCCGCGGGCAGCGGCCTGGGCACGGCCACGGGCGTGAACGCGGGATCGAGCTCGACGCCCGGCAGGCCGTCGGCGACGTCGGCCGTGGTGGCGGTCTGGCCGGGGTCCGTGACCGCCGCGACCAGATCGGGGGAGGGACGGAGCTGGATCAGGATCCGCATGTGTCACCACCGAGACGTTTGTGGAGGGAAACGAACCTCCCAACATTCCTTCATCCGCTCCGGCTCGTCCAGTGGATCTGAGGTGTTTTGACCTGCGGAAACTCCCTAATCGGGGCGAAGCGGACGACATTTGTTCTGGGACGTCAGACTTCCTTGTTTTCGGTCCGTTCACTACGGTGAGGCGTTATGACGCTCCAGGCGCAAAAGCCGGTCGATGGCGGAGAAAAGGCTCACTGGTTGGCGGTACGGCCGAGGCTGATCCTCGCCAGTGCCTTCATGCTCTTCCTTGAGCTGGCACTGATCCGGTGGACCGGGTCCAACATCGTCCATCTCAGTTATTTCACCAATTTCGTGCTGCTCGGCTCCTTCCTCGGCATCGGGCTCGGTTTCCTGCGCGTGGGGCGCTCGCAACGGCAGCCGTACTACTCGCCCATCGTGCTGGCCGTCCTGACCATCGTCGTGCTGACCTTCCCGGTCACCGTCGACCGCAACACCGAGGGCGTCCTGTACTGGACGAGCCTGTCCACCAGCGGGCCGCCCGCCTGGGCGATCCTGCCGGTGATCTTCTGCGCCGCCGCCGTGGTGCTGATGGGCCCCGCCGAGCTGGTCGGGCGGTGCTTCCCCGAGCTGCCGCGCCTGGAGGCCTACCGCTACGACCTGATCGGCAGCCTGACCGGCATCGCCGCGTTCACCGCGCTGTCGTTCCTCAGCGCGCCGCCCGTGTTCTGGGGCCTCATCGCGGCCATCTGCTACGGCCTGCTGCTCATGCCCAGCCCGCGCGTGCTCTACGTGGGGCTCGTGACCGTGCCCTCCCTGGTCGTGGTCGGGCTGCTGCTGGCCGAGACGCTCACCGCCGGGGCGATCTGGTCGCCGTACTACAAGGTCACCACCAAGCAGCTCGTGCAGCTCGGCGTGCCCGTCACCGACATCGCCGTCAACGGCATCCCGCACCAGCAGGCCGTGCCCGCCTACGCCCGCCTGCAGTGGGAGGCCCAGTACGGCCTGCCGTACGAGCGCGCGAGCAGGCAGCCCAGGGACGTGCTCATCGTCGGCGCGGGCAGCGGCACCGACGTGGCGATCGCGCTGTCCAAGGGCGCCACCCGCGTGGACGCCGTCGAGATCGACCCCAAGCTGCGCGAGCTGGGCGGCTCGGCGCACCCCGACAAGCCCTACGCCGACCCGCGCGTCACCACCCACGTCACCGACGGCCGCGCCTTCCTGGAGCGCACCGGCGACAAGTACGACCTGATCCTCTTCGCCCTGCCCGACTCGCTCACCCTCGTCTCCGGCGCCAGCTCGCTGCGCCTGGAGAGCTACCTGTTCACCGAGGAGGCCATGCGGGCGGCGCGCGCCCACCTCAAGCCGGGCGGCACGTTCTCGATGTACAACTACTACCGCGAGAGCTGGCTGGTCGACCGCCTGGCCTCCACCATGCAGCGCGCCTTCGGGCACAAGCCCTGCGTGGACGTCGTCAGCACCGCCGGTCAGCAGGCCGTGATCACCGCCGGCCTGGCCGCCGCCGACCAGCGCTGCGCCGCCGAGTGGCCGGGCGCCGCCCCGGGCACGCCCGAGCCCGCCGGCGACGACCGGCCCTTCCTCTACCTGAAGGAAGGCACCATCCCGCCGATCTACGTCATCACGCTCGGCCTGATCCTCATCGTCAGCCTGCTGGCCGTGCGCGTCGTGGCGGGCCCCTACCGGCGGATGCGCCCGTACGCGGACCTGTTCCTGCTCGGCGTGGGCTTCATGCTGCTGGAGACCAAGAGCGTGACCGGGTTCGCGCTGCTGTTCGGCACCACGTGGGTGGTCAACGCGATCGTCTTCGCGGGCGTGCTCGTCGCGGTGCTCGCCGCCGTCGAGGTGACCCGCCGCTTCCGCACCCCGCCGCTGCCGATCATGTACGGCGTGCTTTTCGCGGGCCTCCTGCTGGCCTGGCTGGTGCCCAATGAATGGCTGCTGTCGCTCCCGCTCCCGTTGCGCGCGGTGGCCGCGGTGACGGTGGCGTTCCTGCCGATCTTCGCCGCGAACGTGGTCTTCGCCAAACGTTTCGCCGACACGGCCGACGCCACCACCTCTTTCGGCGCGAACCTGCTGGGCGCCATGGTGGGCGGCTGCCTGGAGTACGTCGCCCTGGTGATCGGCTACAAGGGCCTGCTCGTGGTGGCGGCCCTGCTGTACGTCGGCGCCCTGGCCCTGCTGCCCAGGAAGAACTCCGCCCTGGTGTGACCCCTCCGGAAATGCCGCCGGGCATTTCCGGAATGGTCTTCGTATTTCCTTGACCGATGGTCAGGTGAACGGTTTCCTTCACGGCTTGATTTGTCGGTGACCGCGAGGTGAGCTAGAGATACCAGCCATGCCTTGATCGCGATGATCGTTTGTCTGTGAAAAGCGATAATTCATCTTCTCGAAAGGGAGGTAAGGGATCGGGGGTGACGTCCGGTAAACCCACGAGCAAAGGTGTAATCATGGCGACACAAGGGGCAGCAAGGATAGATGTCGAGCTCGCCCTGCGGCAGGAGTCCGACCCGGTGCCCGCCGGTCGTGCCGAGCAGATCGCCGCGGTGCTCCCGAAAGGGGTGCTGTTCGCGCCGCCGGCGCAGCCGCCCGCCGGGCAGGCACGGGTGCCGCAGGCGGAGTGGCTCCTCACCTCCGCGTGGCCCTACCAGGGCCGCACCGCCACCGGCAGCGCCGCCGTCCACTACGCGGCAGGCCACGACCGCCTCATCCGGCCGATGATCCTCGCCGACGGCTTCGGCTACGGGCCCAGCGACGTGCCTGGCCTGTGGCACCACCTCAACACGCCCTACCCGCCCCACCAGCAGCGCCTCCTGGACCAGCTCCTCTCCCAGGGCATCGACGTCGTCCTGCTCGGCTTCGGCGCCCGGCACACGCACATCCAGGCCAACGCGGGCGTGGCGGCCACCTGCATCCGCCGCGCCATCAGCGAGCGGTCAGGCAACGCCCCGCTGATCGTCGGCGGCCTCGGCATGGGCGGGCTCGTCACCCGCTACGCGCTGGCCGAGATGGAGAACCGCCGCGAGGACCACCAGACCGCGACCTACCTGTCCTACGACACGCCGCACAACGGCGCGTGGATCCCCCTGATACTCCAGCAGCTCGCCCACTTCGCCCAGGCCTTCTCCCCGGCGGAACCCGGACAGGCGGCCCTGATCGCCAGCCCCGCCGCCCAGCAGCTCCTGTGGGCGTGGGTCGGCAGCGCCCGCTACTCGGGGCCCGTCGCCACCTCCAGCCCGCTGCGCACCGAGTTCCTGGAGGACCTGCGGCG
This sequence comes from Nonomuraea sp. PA05, assembly GCF_008086045.1. GTDB lineage: Bacteria > Actinomycetota > Actinomycetes > Streptosporangiales > Streptosporangiaceae > Nonomuraea > Nonomuraea monospora. The sequence goes on from NZ_VSEY01000063.1 coordinate 18,468, forward strand.
CGTCGGCTGGTTCCCGGTCCGGCCGCGCAAGCTCGGCGTGGCCAACGGGGCCGCCGACGGCACCGGCAGGAACGTGCCACCCGACCACCTCGTCTTCGAGTGGAGCGAGCTGGGCGGCCTCGTCGGCGCCACCGTCCGCACCCAGCCGGAGCGCGGCCTCAACAGGCACGTCGGCGGCATGCGCGCGGTGCCGATGTGGGCGGGCAAGAGCTACACCAGCGACGTCCCGCCGTTCGACGGCGTGCCCGGCGGCACGCTGCCCCTGTACGGCACGCTCGCCGACAAACTGGGCGCGCCCATCGCCGGCCGGTACAGATCGGCCTGCTTCGTCCCCTCGGTGAGCGCCGTCGCCCTCCAGTACGACCCGCTCGACTGGCCGATCGACCTCTACACCGACATCACGTCCCTGTCGCCCGAGCAGAGCCAGCTCGACGACTACCACTGCGACTCGCACAACTCCGAGCACGGCCAGGTGACCGGCGTCCTCGCCGACTGGATCCTGGGACAGCTCGGCAAGTAGCGGCGACGCGGCGGGTCCCGGCCGCCCGCCGCCCGTCCTCCCCGGAGCGTCCATGCTGAACGAGATGCTGCCGGAATACGAAGGGCTGCTGTCCGACCCCTACCCGGCCTACGCCGACCTGCGGGCGTCCGGCGCTCTCCGGCGGGTGACCATGCGCAACGGCCTGTACGGCCGGCTCGTCACCCGCTACGACGACGCCCGCGCCGCGCTCGCCGACCCACGGCTGAGCAAAGACCCGCGCCACGCGCCCGCCGACTGGCGGGCGGCGGGGCGCGGGCGTCCGCTGGAGGACCGGTCGGGGCTGGGCACCCACCTGCTCACCACCGACCCGCCCGAGCACACCCGGCTGCGCCGCGTGGTGTCCGGGTTCTTCACGCCGCGCCGGCTGGCGCTGCTGCGGCCCGGCATCGAGGCGTCCGCCCGCGCGCTCGCCGCCGGGCTGCGGTCCGGCGCCGACCTGGTACGCGACTTCGCCTCGCCGCTGCAGTCCGGGGTGATCTGCGACGTGCTCGGGGTGCCGCCGGCCGATCGCGGGGACTTCCAGCGGTGGACGGCCGCCGTGGTGTCGTCGCAGCCCGACGCCCCCGACGCCAGGCCCGCCGCGCTGCGGGAGCTGGGCGCGTACGTGCGCGGGCTGGTCGAGGGCAAACGGCGGGCCCCCGGGGACGACGTGATCAGCGCCATGACCGCGGCGGCCGAGGACGGCGACCGGCTCGGCGAGGACGAGCTGCTCGCGATGATCTTCCTGCTGCTCGTGGCCGGGTACGAGACCACCGTCGGGCTCGTCGGGCTGGGCACGTACACGCTGCTGCGCCACCCGGAGGCGCTGGCACTGCTGCGCGCCCAGCCCGGGCTCATCGAGCCCGCCGTGGAGGAGCTCCTGCGGCACGACAGCCCCGTGGAGCTGGCCACCTGGCGCTTCACCCTGGAGCCTGTGGAGATCGGCGGGGAGTGGTTGCCCGCCGGGGAGCCCGTCCTGGTGGCGCTCGCCGCCGCCAACCGGGACCCGGACCGCTTTCCCCGGCCCGACGTGCCCGACCTCACCCGGCAGGACAACGGGCACCTCAGCTTCGGGCACGGGCCGCACTACTGCCTGGGGGCGCTGCTGGCCCGCCTCGTCGGGCGGGCGGCGCTGGCGGAGGTCGTCCGGCTGCCTGGGCTGGCGCCGGCCGTGCCCGTTGAGCGGTTGCGGTGGCGCGCCAGCCTCACGGTGCGGGGGCCGCTCGAACTGCCCGTGACGTTCGGCCGGCACCACTAGCACCGCCTGCCTCGGCCGGCGCCGGTAGTTCGGGCTGGCTCTGGCCGGCGGGGCGGGCCAGGGGAGCCGGTCAGGAGGTGCGGCGGCAGGCGTCGCGCCGGGCAGGGCGTGCGGCGGCAGGCGTCGCGCCGGGCAGGGCGTGCGGCGGCAGGCGTCGCGCCGGGCAGGGCGGGTCAGAGGCCGCAGAGCTCGTCGAGGGACTGGGCGCCGGACTTCTGGCTGTTGCGGGTCGGCGTCTGCGTGGGGGTGGCCGTGCGGGGCTTGGCGGGCGTGGAGGCGGTCACGCTGGGCGAGGCGCTCACGTTGGCCGTCTGGGCGCGGCGGGCGGGCCTGAGCGAGTCGTTGACGGCCTTCTTCGTGGCCGTACGGATCTTGGCCCAGTCGGGGCGGCCCGAGTAGAACTCCGGCGGCACGAACTGGAGGCTGGTGATCTTGGCGTCCTTGACCTTGACCGCCAGCTCCACCAGCGGCTGCAGCAGGCTCTCCGGGATGTTCGTCTGCGCCAGCCGCTTGGCCGCGCCCGCGATCCTCTCGAACCTGCTCAGGATCACCGTCGGGGTCGCCTGCTGGGCGAACGCGCCGATGACGCAGCGCTGGCGGGACATCCGGGAGAAGTCGTCGCTGCCGACGCGCGAACGGCCGTACCACAGGGCCTGCTCGCCCGTCAGCTTCCGGTAGCCCGCCTTGATGGTGCCGGCGGTGCCGTAGAGGCCGCCCCACTTGACGTCCTGCTCCACCTTGATCTTGAGGCCGCCGATGGCGTCCACCAGGTCGGCGAAGCCGTACATGTTCATCAGCATGTAGTAGTCGATGTGCAGGCCGAGCGTGTAGCCGATGGCGTCCATCAGCGCGCGCGGGCCCTTGTTCCTGCCGCCCATGAGCTGAGGGTTGTCGTTGGCGTACTGCCAGACCTCGTTCAGCAGGCCGCCGTTCGGCAGCTCGGCCATGAACCCGTTCGGGAACTGCTTGTGCAGCGGTGAGGAGGACGGGAAGCGCACGTGCTGCAGGTTGCGCGGCAGGCTGAACAGGACCGTGGTGCCGGTCTTGAGGTCCACGCTGGCCACGTTCATGCTGTCGGTGCGGACGCCGGTCCTGTTGCCGGCCGCGTCGCCGCCGATCAGGAGGAAGTTGACGCGGTCCTTCCCGTTCCAGGGGTCCTCGGGGTTGTGCGTCACCTGGGGGTCCTCGGGGTCGGGCGCCGAGGGGAAGATCGACTTGATCGCGTCGCGGGCGGTCACGACGTAGTTGGCGGTCAACGCGAACGGCGACATGACCGCCACGCACAGCACGCCGACCACGATGCCGGTGAAGATCTGGCCCTGCTGGTTCAGCTTGTTCGGGCCCAGCGCCACGTACGAGGTCGTCAGGACCGCGAACCACGCCAGCGCCAGCACCGAGGCGATCACCACCACCAGCATCATGTTGCTGCTGTTGGCCAGCCAGGACGCGTTCGCCAGGTTCCCCGCCACGCTCAGGCCCAGGGCCAGGGCGACCAGCAGGAGCACCGCGTACACGCTGATCAGCACCAGGCCGGTACGGCGGTGCCCGGCCCGCAGATGCGCGGCGCCGGGCACGACGGCGGACAGGGCCGTCCAGCCGAGGACGGCGCCGGGGGTCAGCGGCTTGGCGAAACGCGGGGCTTTCGAACCGGGGCGGCCTTTGCCGGGTTTGCCGGGCTTGCCTGGTCCACCGGAACCGCCGGAGTTGCCGGGGCGGCCTGGCCCACCGGAACCGCCGGAGTTGCCGGGTCGGCCGGAGTCGCGGGGGCCGCCGGAGTTGCCGGGGCGTCGGGAGTCGCGGGTGCCGCTGTTGTCGCTGGAGCGGGGGGACTCGCCGGGCGCGCCTGAGGCGTTCGGTGCGTCGCCCGGGGCGTCGGCAGGGCGACCGGCGACGAGCTTCCCGGGGGCAGGGACCTCGGACGCCGATGCTCCGCTCGCGCGGGAGGCCGGAGCGCCGGCCGCGCGGGGCCCGGACGCGCCGGAACCGGGAGCGTCAGGACCCGGAGCCCGGGACGGGGCGCCAGGGCCCGGGGCGCCAGGGCCCGGGGCGCCAGGGCCCGGGGCGGGCTGGGCGCTCGCGCCGGAATTCGTCCGCGATCGTCGCGTGGGGCGCCGTTTCCTGCCTTCCGGCGCGGGATCTACCCCATCGCGATTACTCACACCTGGCTCCTTACACGCCTACCAGGCAAAACCCTCGTTTTGCCCCCCGATCGGCACAAGATTGCCAGGATTCTAGTCCCCATACCTGGACATCAGAGACATGTGCCCAACCTGAGATGAACGCCACTGGTCCATCAGGAGACCGTAGAAGACGGCGCCATCCACGTATTGCACTGGTATGCCTTGTCTCTCTCCCACCCCTGCCGGAACCACCGCCCGCTGTTCACCGGCTTGCCGTGGTCGCGCGGATATCCCGGATGGTCGCCCACCTGACTGAAGAACCAGAACAGCCGGCTGCGGTTGGCCGTGTTCACCGGGTACGACGAGGCGACCGACCGCATCCACATGGCCCCGAAGCAGTTGGCCTGCAGCTCCAGTCGCCGGCTGAGCGCGAGCTTGCCGCTCTGGCTGCTGGAGTCGAGCGTCGCCGACCACCAGGAGTTCATCAGCCCCGTGAGGTTCTGGACGTGGTGACCGTACTCGTGGGCCATCATGCCGATGATGCCGCCGTGCCAGGAGATGATCTGGCCGTAGCCGGCGGCGTTGCCGCGACCCCTGGCCATGGCCGAGGTGGAGGCGTAGATGGTGTTGTTCTGCGGGCAGTAGTACGGCACGGTGCTGCCCGCCGACGGGTAGTCGCCGCAGGCGCCACGGCCGCCCTGGGCCGCGATGGCGTACCTGGGCGGGCTGAACTTGAAGCCCTGCTTCTCCAGCACCGGCTTCCAGGCCCGGTCCATGCACGCGCCGGTCTTGATGATCAGCGACTTGAGCTGGCTGTGGCTGAAGATGCTGGCGTTGCCGGCCCGGCAGTTCAGCCTCGGCAGCGTGCCCGCCCGGTAGACGCTGTTGTTCTTCAGGCTCGTGTTGACCGTCACCTGCGCGGGCGGCGTGACGGTGGTCGACGGCTCGTCGTCGTCCTCGGACGGCGTCGGCTGCGGCTCCTGGCTGCGCGTCGGAGCGGGCTCGTCGTCATCGTCGCTGGGCCGGGCCGACGGGTCGTAGGACGGCTCGTCGGACGGGTCGTAGGTCGGGACCGCGACCGGCGTGGAGGTCTCGGAAGTGGACGAGGCGGAGATCATCACCGCGCCGATGACGATCAGCACGAACAGCGCCGCCAGCGACCCGAACACGGCGCCGAGCACGCCGAGCGCGCCCATCCCCGACTTCCTGGGCTGTGGCGGCCGGTGCCACTGCTGCGGCGGCATGGGCGGGGGTGGCGGCGGCGGGGGAGGGGGCGCGGGCTGCCGATACGGTTGCTGACCGTAGGGCGGCTGACCCTGCGGAGGCTGCCCGTAAGGCTGCTGCCCGTGCTGGGGCTGCCCGTGCTGGGGCTGCCCGTGCTGGGGCTGCCCGTGCTGGGGCTGCCCGTAGGGAGGCTGAGGGTACGGGGGCTGAGGGTACGGGGGCTGAGGGTACGGGGGCTGCGGGTACGGCTGCCCCTGCGGGTGGGTCGGCTGCTGCTGGTACGGGTTCCTCTGCGGCGGCGCGGGCGGCGGGGGCGGCGGCGGGTACGCCCCGCCCTGCGGCTGCGGCTGCCGGTGTCCCGGCGGGGGTTGCGGCTGCCGGTGCCCGGGCGGCGGCCAGGGCAACGAGGGGGGCCGCTGGGGCTGCCCTGGCCCCTGTGGCGGGGGTGGATACTGCCCGTTCCCTGTCACCGTGTCTCCCCGTTCACCCCGTCGTCCGAAATGCAGGCATTTGCCGTACGACTAGTCGGACCCTTGCCAAATTTGGGGCAAAAGCATACTGATTTATCACCCGTCACGGATGTAGCAGTGCTCGGTTACAGTCCGAAATCATTCGAGGTGATCTCCGCTATCTCCGGGTCCGGGCGGGGGGCGTTGTCCTAGCTTCATTTGCATGAATCTCCAGCAGCTCCGCTATGTGGTCGCGACTGCGGAGCACCGCACCATGACCGACGCGGCCAGGTCGCTCTACATCGCGCAACCTGCGCTCTCGCGCGCGATCCGCGACCTCGAGCGCGAGCTCGGCATGACACTGTTCGCGCGTTCCGGACGCGGGGTGGTCGTCACCACGCAGGGACGCCGGGTGGTCAAGCTGGCGAGGGAGGCACTCGACGCCGTACACGAGATCGAGGGCCTGGCCAACCAGACCGCTCCCACCGACGCGGAGCTCCGCATCGCGTCCACCCCCAGCCTCGAGCCAGGCCTCGCAGGGCGGCTGCTGCCCGCCTACGCGGCCGAGCATCCAGGCGTCCGTGTGCACATCGTGCGCTGTGACGGCAGAGACGGCGTCGTCAGCGCCATCAGGGACCAGCGGGCCGACCTCGGCCTCACGGACCTGCCCGTGCCCACCGATCTCATCACCCACCCCCTCGAACGGCAGGAGATCGTGCTGATCTCCCCGCCAGGGCTCGAACTGCCCAACCCGGTGCCGATGGGCAAGCTGCACGGCATGCGCCTGGCGCTTCCCGCCCGCGGCAGCATGCGGCGCAGGGAGCTCGACGCGATGTTCGGCAAGTACGCGGTCACCCCGGTGGTCGTGCTCGAGACCGACGAACGCAACGGCTGGCTCAACGCCGTCCGCGCCGGGCAGGCGTCGCTGCTGTGGTACCGCGGCATGGCCGAACAGGCCGGACGCGCGGGCCTGGTGGTGCGCTCGCTCGAACCCGCGGTGCGTCGCGTCATCGCCGTCGTGCACGCCCGCCGCCGGCTGCCGCTGATCGCCCAGGACTTCCTGGCCACCGCGGAGAAGGGAACCGCCGCCTGAATCCTTTGGGAACGATCCATTTCCTGTCTCGCGCCACCTGACGGAGCACGCGGACAGCAGCAGCCACGTGGGGCCCGGCATCGGCGCCGCGCCCCTGATGGCCGCCGGACAACCGTCCGATCACCACTGACCCGAGATGCGCAGCACCTCCCCGGACCCCGCCAGCGTCCCCTTGTTGGACACGTAGTACGCGCCGTCCGGCCCGGCCGCCACACCCGTGGGCGTGAACAGGCCATCCCCGGCGATGAGCGTCCTGGTGCCGTCGCGCTCGACGCGGTGCAGCGCCCCCGCCGGGTCGCCCGACAGCAGCCCGTTGGCGGCGATCTCCAGCACCAGCAGCCGGCCGCGCCGGTCGAAGGTGATGTCCACGATGTTGGTGAAGCCGGAGGCGTACACCGCAGGCGGCTCACCCGGCGCCAGGCGCCACACGCCGGCTCCTCCCACGGGGAAGGGGAAGCCGGTGAGCTGGCCTGCGTACAGGGCCCCGTCGGGGCCGCGGGCCACGCTCGTGGGCACCGGGTGCATCGGGACCTCGCCGCCGCCGGGGCCGGGCACGAGACGGACGTCGAACACGGCGACCGTCGAGATCCGGCCTCCCGGGCCCACCCGCAGCAGGTCGTTGGCGCCCGCGTCCACGACCAGCGCGCCTGAGCCGTGCGGCAGCACCGCGTACGGCTGACTGTCCGGGCCGGTGCCCGGCTGGCCCTGGTCGGGGTCGTTCGCGGCCTCGTACGCGCCGAGGTCGGCGACGCTCCTCCACCGCTTGCCGGACGCCTTGACCAGCGTGGCGATGGCCGCCCCATCCCGGCCGAGCTGCGCGCGCCTGGCCGGGTCGGTGCCCAGCCCGACCGGGATGAGGAGCCCGCCGTGCGTCGCGGCCACGTCGTGGGCCCCGAGCACCTCGCTGAGGTTCGGCGTGCCGAGCGACGGCAGGCCGGTCACCACCCGGCGCTGGCCGCCCTTCGAGACGGCCGTCACGGCGCCTGTGGGGCCGAGGCAGAACGTCTGGTTCTGGGCGCCGACGATGCACGGGCCGGGGCCGCCTCTGCCCGCCTCGGCCACGTAGAGGACGCCGTCGGGGCCGAAGTTCAGCCCCCGGGGGTTGTCCAGGCCTGAGGCGATCACCGTCATGGACGGGGTCCGGGTCTGAGCGGCCGTGAGGCTTGCCGCCAGGGTGGGCGAAGGCGTGGCGGCCACGGCGGACGCGAGGCTCGCCGCGAGGGCGGCGGCCGGGATGACGCGGCGCGAGGGCCGCCCGCGTGCTGCACGCATGCCCCGTGCGTAACACGGCGGGCGCCCGGTGACCAGGGTCCTGTCCCCAAGGTGACAGGAATGGTCTGGGGACGCGTGACCCGGCCACGCATCGGAGGCGGACGGCTGCGGGCCGGGGTCAGGCGGGCCGTCCGGAAGGTGACGCGAGCGCGCCCGGCCTCAACCGGCCGCCGGAAGATGACGTGAGCGCGCCTCAGCCGGCCACCGGAAGGTGACGCGAGCGCGCGCCTCAGCCGGCCACCGGAAGGCGGACGACGGCCCGCAGGCCCGGCTCGGCGTCCTCCAGCACCACGGTCCCCCCGTGCGCCCGCACGGTCTCCCGGACGATGGCCAGCCCCAGCCCCGCACCCCCCTCGTCCCGGCTCCGCCCGGAGTCCAGCCGGGTGAACCGGTTGAACACCCGCTCCCGATCCTGCGCGGGGATCCCGGGCCCGTCATCGGTGACGGTCAGCACGGCGTCGGCCGTCAGCGCCACCTCGACCTTGGACGCCGTGTGCCGCACCGCGTTGTCCATGAGGTTCGTCAGCACCCGGCTCAGGTCGAGCGCGTCGCCCCGCACCACGACCGGGTCGCACACCGTCAGCCGCGCCTCGGCGTACCGGTCGACGACCTGCCGCACCACCTCGTCCAGTTCGACGGGCTCGCGCCGCGCCGGCACGCCGCCGCGCTCGTCCAGCCGGGCCAGCGCGAGCAGGTCCTCGGCCAGCCTGGACAGCCGCATGGTGTCCTCCAGGACGCCTTCCGCGGTCTCCTGCCAGTCCTGCCCGTCGGGGTGCCCGAGCGCCACTTCGAGCTGCAGCCGGATGCTGGCCAGCGGGCTGCGCAGCTCGTGCGCGGCGTCGGAGACGAGGGCGCGCTGGCGCTGCTCGGCCTCCTCCAGCCGGGCCAGCATGCCGTTGAGGGTGGTGGCCAGGGAGTGCACCTCGTCGCGCGACTGCGGCACGGGCAGGCGGCGGGACCTGGCGGTGTGGGTGATGTCGGCCGCGCCCTTGCGCAGCGCCGCGATCGGGTGCAGGGTACGGCCGATCATCAGCCAGCTCGCCACCGCCAGCAGCACGACCAGCGCAGGCGTGCCGATCAGCAGCACCCGCCCGGCCGTGACGAGGCTCGTCTGGATCTCGCTGATGGGCCGGGCCGCCACGACCGTCTGCCCGTGGTCCGCGCTGAGCACCACGACCCGCAGGAAGCCCGGGATCGCGTACGGCCGCCCGTCCAGAAGCGTCGCCTGCCCGTTCGCCAGGACCCGCGCCCTGGCCTTGGCGTCCAGCATGGGCACCAGCCGGTCGGCGCCGTAGGTGACGTGCGTGATCCGGCCGCGCGCGTCGATGACCTGCACGATGGTGCCGTCGTGGGTGGAGATCGGGCTGGTCAGCGTGCCGGCGTCGGCGGCCACCCGCACCGCCTGGGCCTGCGCCGTGGTGGAGTCGTCCACGGTGTCCATGAGGGCCCGCTCCAGCACGGTCACCAGCACCGCGGCCGACAGCGCCAGCGCCGCCGCGAGCACCGCGGCGGCGGCCGCCGTGAGCCGGAAGCGCAGGCCCTGCCGCCGCCACCAGACCAGCGGCGACTCAGCCACCGTCGCCCGCCAGCCGGTAGCCGGCGCCGCGCACGGTCTGCAGCGCGTTCCTGCCGAACGGGGCGTCGATCTTGCGGCGCAGGTAGCCGACGTACACCTCGACGACGTTCGGGTCCGTGTCGAAGGTGTCCCACACGTGCTCCAGGATCTCCGACTTCGACACCACCTCATCGCGCCGCCGCATCAGGTACTCCAGCAGCGCGAACTCCCTGGGCGTCAGCTCAACCTGGCTCTGCCCGCGCTCCACCCTGCGCCTGGCCGGGTCCAGCGACAGGTCGCCCGCCAGCAGCACCGACGGCCGCCGTCCGGCGTCGCGCCGCATCAGCGCCCGCAGCCTGGCCACCAGCACCACGTACGAGAACGGCTTGGTCAGGTAGTCGTCGGCCCCCAGGTCGAGCCCGTCGGCCATGTCGTACTCGCCGTCCTTGGCCGAGAGCATCAGGATCGGCACCCAGTTCTCCTCTGCCCGCAACTGCTTGCACACGTTGTAGCCGGACAACCTGGGCAGCATGATGTCGAGCACCACGACGTCGTAGTCGCCCTGCCTGGCGGCGTGCAGCCCCTCCTCGCCGTCGTGCGCGAGATCCACGGCGAACCCCTCCGCCTGCAGCCCGCGCTGCAGCGCGGCCGCCATCCGCCGCTCGTCCTCGACGACAAGTACTCTCATACGGCAATTCTCCCGTTCTCGCGCTGAGACAACGCTGAGAAGCCTGAGAGTCATCTCAGGCTGTCTCAGGGTTGCCACAGGAACCATGACGCAGTCTCTGAGCATCGACATACCGTTAAGGAGTGAAATGCGCAGAGGCACGTTCGTGAGGTGGGGAGTCCCGATCGCGGCGGCTGCCGTGATCGGAGCCGCGATCGGCGCCGGCCCCGTCATCGCCGCGGTGAGCGGCGACCCCGTGTTGCCCGAGCGTTCGGCCGAGCAGTTGCTCGCCGACGCCGCGGCGGCCACCGGCAAGGCGGGCGGGGTCCCGCCGATGTCCGGGACAGTGCAGCAGACGGCCTCGCTCGGCCTGCCGGCCCTGCCGCAGACCGGAGGCCCGGCCTCGCCGCTCAGCCTGCTGTCCGGCTCGCACGAGGTGAAGGTCTGGTACGGGGCGGCCGACAAGCTCCGCGTGGCCATGCCGACCCAGCTCAACGAGACCAACCTGATCGTCAACGGCGGCCAGGCCTGGTACTGGGACAGCGCCACCAACACCGCCACCAAGCTGACCATCAAGCCGGGCACCCCGGCGGCGGCGCACACCACGCCGCTGCCGAGGGAGACCGAGCTGACGCCGCAGCAGCTCGCCGAGCGGCTGCTGGCGGACGCCGACAAGCACTCCACCGTCCGGGTGATCAACACGGCGGAGGTGGCGGGCCGCCCGGTCTACCAGCTCGTGCTGGCGCCCAAGGAGGAGAGCTCCCTGGTGCAGGAGATCCGGGTCGCCCTCGACGGCGAGACGTACGTCCCGCTCCAGGTCCAGGTGTACGCCAAGGGCTCGGCCGAGCCGGCGTACCAGGTCGGGTTCACACAGGTGACGTTCACGCCGCCGGCGGCGGAGAACTTCACCTTCACCCCGCCCGCGGGCGCCAAGGTGGAGGAGAAGACGCTCGGCCCCGACGGCGACGTCGAAGCCAGGGTGGAGGAGCGCGCCGAGCACGCCAGGGAGGTCGCGGGCGACCTGAAGGTCGTCGGCGAGGGCTGGTCGGCCGTCGCGGTCATGCCGTTCTCGCTGTCGGACCTGACGGCGGCCCAGCAGTCCGGGGACGGCGAGAGGCGGTCCGGCGGCGACCCGGCCGCGCTGGTCGACAACGTGCTCAAGAGCGCCACCCCGGTGAGCGGCACGTGGGGCTCGGGCAGGCTGATCAGGACCAAGCTCGTCACCGCCCTGCTCACCGACGACGGCCGGCTCCTGGTCGGCGCGGTCACGCCGGAGGCGATCACCAAGGCGGCGGGCACCAAGTGACCACCGTCACGCAGGAAGCGGGGGCGCCCTTCGGGGCGGCCCCGCCCTCCGGGGACGAGGACGCGGCGATCCTCACCCGAGGGCTCACCAAACGGTTCAAGGGCGGCCAGGTCGCCGTGGACACGCTGGACCTGACCGTGCCGCGCGGCTCGGTGTTCGGCTTCCTCGGGCCCAACGGCTCGGGCAAGACGACCACGATCCGCATGCTGCTCGGCCTGGTCGCGCCCACGCAGGGCGAGTACTCGGTGCTCGGGCTGCCGCAGGCGCAGGCCCTGCCCAAGGTGGGGGCGCTGGTCGAGGGGCCGGCGTTCTACCCGTACCTGTCGGGCACGGCCAACCTGGCGCGCTTCGACGCCGCCGACCCGACCGCGCACGGCGGCACCGCCAAGCGGCGCATCGCCGACGCGCTGGAGCGGGTCGGCCTGTCGGCCGCCGCCGGCAAGCGGTACCGCAACTACTCGCTCGGCATGCGCCAGCGCCTGGCCATCGCGGCCGCGCTGCTCGGGCCGCGCGAGCTGCTCGTGCTGGACGAGCCGACCAACGGGCTCGACCCGCAGGGCACCCGTGAGGTCCGTACGCTCGTCAAGGAGATCGCGGCCGAGGGCACCACCGTCTTCGTCTCCTCGCACCTGCTGGCCGAGGTCGAGCAGATGTGCACGCACGCCGCGATCATGCGGACCGGCAAGCTCGTCGCGCAGGGCACCATCGCCTCGCTCAGCGGCGGCCTGGTCACCCGCATCAGGGTGGAGACGCCCGGCCCGGACGACGCCGCGCGGGTGCTGGCCGGGCTCGGCCTGGCCGACGTGCGCGCCGAGGGCCGCGCCGTCACCGCCGAGCTGGGCGGGCACGCCCCCGAGCAGGTCAACGCCGCGCTCGTGGGCGAGGGCGTGGCCGTGCGGGGGCTGGCCGTGGTGCGGCCGAGCCTGGAGGACGTGTTCGTGGGACTGACTGGGGAGGGCTTCGATGTCGACGGGTGAGAACCCGGGGGCGAGCGGCGCGAGCACGAGCACGCTGACGACCCCGCTGACGACCGCGTCCGGGCCGCGGCGCACGCCCGGGCTCGTGCCGGTGACGGAGACCTTGCGCACCACGGAACGTTACGAACCGGAGCCGGGGCCCACCGCCCCGCCCGTGCCGGCGGCGCGGCCGGCGTGGGCGTTCTGGCGGCTGCTCGGCTCCGAGCTGGGCCTGACCTTCCGCCGCCCGCGCAACCTGGCCATGCTCGCCGTGCTGGCCGTCGTGCCGGTCGTCGTCGGCGTCGCGCTGCGCATGTTCGGCTCGGCGGACGACGACATGAGCGGGCTCGTCCAGGACGTGGCGGGCAACAGCGTCATGCTGACGTTCGTCTCGTTCTCGTTCCTGGTGCTGCTGCTGATGCCGGTGGCCGTGGCCGTGGTGGCGGGCGACTCGATCGCGGGGGAGGCCGGGGGCGGCACGCTGCGCTACCTGCTGGCCGCGCCGGCCGGCCGCACCAGGCTGCTGGCGGTCAAGTACCTCAACGCGGCCGTCTACGCCTACGCGGTGACGGCGGTCGTGGCGCTGTCCGCGCTGGTCACGGGCCTGGTGCTGTTCCCCGCTGGCGACGTGACGCTGCTGTCGGGCAACACGGTCCCGCTGGCCGACGGGCTGCTGCGGATCGCCATCTCCGTCGGGTACGTCGGCGCGGGCATGGCGGCGCTGGCCGCGGTCGCGCTGGCGCTGTCGGTGTTCACCGAGGTGCCGATCGGGGCCATCGCGGGCACCATGGTGCTGGTCATCGTCTGCCAGGTGCTGCGGGCCATCCCCGAGCTGAGCTCGATCGCGCCGTACCTGCTGCCGACCAGGTTCACCAACTTCGACGCGGTGCTGCGCAGCCCGATCGACGTGGCGGCGCTCAGGGACGGGCTGCTGACGTTCGGGGCTTACATCGTGCTGTTCGGGTCGATCGCGTGGGCCCGGTTCTCCGGCAAGGACATCACGTCCTGACCCCCGCCGTCCATGCCCGGGGGATGGGGGCACGGCCGGCGGGAGGCGCGGGTAAGAGCCGTCAGGCGGACGGGCGGCGGCGCAGGCCGAGCACGCCGATCACGACGCCGATGACGCCGACCACCAGCCCGGCCGCGCCCAGCAGCCGGGCCGTGCCGTCCGACGAGGAGGACGCGGCCGCCACCGGGCTGACGGACGGCGAGGCGGTGGCCGCCAGGGTGCTCTCGGCGGAGGAGGTGGCCGGCGCGGTGGCGTGGCCGTTGCCGTCCTCGGCGGCGGGCACCAGCTTGAGCAGCGGCGCCGGGTGCTCGGCCTCCGTGCCGTCGGCCTTGGGCGCCTCGGACCAGTCGACGACCTCGCCCCCGGAGTAGGTCTGCTTGGTCGGGAACATCAGCGAGTCCACGTCCTCGGGCAGTTGCCCCATGGACACCTCGAACTCCTGGAACTCGCCCGGGTTGATCTTCCCGCCCTCCCAGACGACCTTGGTGACGGCCTCCTCGAGGTCGCCGTACTCGGTCTTGACCGGCGCGGGCAGCTTGCTCTCGGTGACCTTGACCTTCCACCCGGGCACGGGCTTGACGGACACGAAGGCCAGCGGGTGGTCGGTGGGGAAGGAGACCTCGATCTTGGTGGTCGAGGCGTTGTCACGCTCGTTCGGCACCCGGAACGCGACCTTGGTGAACCCGCCCTGCTCGGCGGTGCCGGGCTGGATGGTGACGTGGGCGAGCGCGGGCAGGGCGAGCCCGGCGGTGAGCCCGGCGGTGAGCGCGGTGGTGGCGGCGAGCACGGTCGCGGCACGGCGGAAGAAGGACATCTCGAAGCTCCACTTGGGTGATGGGGGGATGAAGAAGGGGTGTCAGAAGGTCAGGCGGGAAGTGGAGGACCACGCCTGGCCACGCTGTGCCGGAAACCCGGCTGCGGAGGCACCACCCTGGTGCGGACGACCGGCGCGCCGGGCCGCGACACGGGCGCGGCGGCCGGGGGGAGCAGGACGAGGAGACGGCGGCCGACGCGGCGCAGCAGCGACCAGAGCGCGGCCTCGCCGCGTGACAGCCACAGGCCGGTGATGACCGTGGCGGTGAGGTGCGTGAGCAGCATGCCGGCGTTGACGGCCAGCCCGCCCTGCGCGTGCGCGTGCACCGAGACGTAGGAGGCGCCCTCGCCCGCGAACAGCTCGTGCAGCCCGACCTGTGCCCCGACCAGGGCCAGGTTGATCGTGCCCGCCGATCGTTCCCTGCCGCACAGCGCCAGCCCGAGCGCGGAGACGCCCGCGAGCCCGAGCGCGGCTGCCTGCGGGGCGGGAGCGGCGCCGCCGCCGAGGACGTGGGCGAGCGCGGCCAGCGTCACGCAGACGGCGGCGAAGGCGGCCGTCCGCGCCAGCCGGAGGGGAAGTCGCGCACGCATGGGTGTGCCCCATGCTCTCACGGGGCAGGGGAGGATGAGACCTCGAGTCCCAAGCTGGTCAATGCCTGGTCCGAAAATGGCATTTGTCGCTAGGGTCGTGCCGATCGCGCTGACATAGAGGTGAGAACGTTGCGGCACTTAGGTGGTTTGCTGATCGGCCTGGTGGTGACGGCGGCCGTGCTGTTAGGCGGCGGATGGGCGGTGCAGCAGGCCGTCGGGAACGCTGAGGTGCCCCCACCCGACAGCCTGCGGATGTGGATCGCGCTCGGCGCGATGGCCGCGATAGGGCTCGTCGTGGGCCTGGTTATGGCCGGCCGGATCTCCCCGCTGGCGACCTTCGTCCCGTCCCTTGTGCTGCTGGCCTGGACGGTCGTCTACGCGCTCGACACGAACCGGGCGCTCTCCTTCATCCCGGCCGAGCCCTCGGTCAACCAGATCCTCCGCGACGCCGGATTCGGCGTCAGAATCCTCCTCACGACCGGCGTGCTCGCGCTGCTCGGCGTGGCCCTGTTCATCCCCGTCCTGATGCCCTCGCGGTGGTCGCGCCGCGACGACGAGCTCGACGAGGACTACGAGAGCACCCCCGAGGGCAGCTACTACTGACCCTCACGCGCACTTCCGCCGCGGCCGTCTCCTGCGTGGAGACGGCCGCGGCTTTTGTGACGCGGGTCACACGCTGAAGCGCGAACTCCTCCCGGCCGTCCGGGCGAAAGCCAGGGAACCATTCGTGAGGACGGAGCGACATGTGATCGACGAAGCGACCGGCAGGCTCGCCGACTCCGAGCTGGACCCTGAACTGGACTCAGAGCTGATCCGGCGGTCCGAGCAGGTCCCGGAGCTGTTCGCCGAGCTCTTCGACCGGCACGCGGCGGCCCTGCGCCGCTACGTCGCCAGGCGGCTGGGAGACTCGCTGGCCGACGACGTCGTCTCCGACACGTTCCTGACCGCGTTCCGCCGCCGCCGCCACTACGACGCGGCCCATCCCGACGCCCGCCCCTGGCTGTACGGCATCGCCGCCAGGCTCATCCAGCGGCACCGCAGGGTGGAGGTCAGGCTGTACCGGGCGCTGGCCCGTACCGGCGTGGACGAGATCGCCGAACCGTACGCCGACAGAGTGGACGACCGCGTCGCGGCGGAGCAGGCGGGCCTGGCCGCCGCGCTGGCCGCGTTGCCGGCCGCCGACCGCGAGGTGCTGTTACTCGTGGCCTGGGCCGGCATGTCGTACGACGACGTGGCCCGCGCGCTGGACATCCCCATCGGAACGGTCCGCTCACGCCTGCACCGCGCCAGGGCCAGAACCCGCAGGGCGCTCGGCGGCAGCGACCCCACCACGGCACGAGAGGAGCCCATCGATGGATGACCTGCGATCCCTGCGCGAGCTGCGTGCCGCGGTGCCGGAGCCGGACGAGGAGTGGATGACTCGGGAACGCCGCCGGCTGCTGCGCCGGATGCGGCCGCGCAGGCGCTCCTTCGGCCGCGCCCTCCTGCTCGGCGGCGCGCTGGCGACGGCCGCGGCGCTCGCCCTGGTCGTGGTCCGGCCGCAGGAGCCCGCCCAGCCGGTCCCGTCGAGCCGGCCGCGCACCGTCCAGCTCGACCCGGACACCGTCCTGGCGCGGGCGGCCGACACGGTCGGCAGGCGCCGGGCCGCCGAGGTGCCGCTGCCGACGCAGTGGCAGTACACCAAGAGCCTGGACAAGCAGCCGAACGGCGACACGGTCAGGACCAGGGAGTCCTGGATCCGCTACGACGGCAAGCAGACCGCCGGCTTCGGCGAGGACGGCCGCCTGGCCGTCGGGGACGTCCCGCCGGACCCCGGTGACGACGACCTGTCGCCGCAGCAGTACGACCAGAAGCTGCGCGAGCTGCCCACCGACCCGAAGCGGCTGCTGGCCAAGGTGACCAAGGACCGGCACTGGATCGACTTCCCCAGGGAGGAGGGCGTCCCGCACGTCGTCGCGCCCGACGCGGACCGCGCCTTCGGCGTGATCATGCTCTACCTCAGCCGGTCCGGCGTCATGCCGCCCGAGCTGGAGTCGGCCCTGTTCGAGGCGCTGGCGCTGATCCCCGGCGTCCGGGTCGAACAGGGCGTCACCGACGCGGCCGGCCGCAGCGGCCTGGGCGTCTGGCGCGACACCGGGAGGGGCGACCTCGCCTACCGCAGGTACCGCATCCTGGACCCGCAGACCTACCGATACCTGGGCGAGCGGACGATCTGGATGCGCGACGAGTACCTCTTCGGCAACAAGGAGCCCAGCTTCCGCAAGGGCGCGGTGTGGACCACCGCCCAGCTGACCTCGGTCATCGTGGACCGCCCCGGCGAGCGGGGCTGACCCGGCGGTGGCCCGGTGTGGCCAGGCGGTGGCCCGGGAGCCGGGTCAGCGGGCGGTGCCCGTGTAGAGGCGGGTCACCACCTCCTCGATCGACGACTGGCCGGGAGCCGTGGCCATCAGGTCGTCGAGCGTGCCGTCGAACGCCAGCCGCCCGTGGTCGATCAGCATGACCCGGCGGCACAGGCGTTCGATGTCACCGAGGTCGTGCGTGGTCAGCAGCACGGTCGTGCCGCGCTCGGCGTTCAGCCGCAGCAGGAAGTCGCGGATGCTGGCCTTGCTGACCACGTCCAGCCCGATCGTCGGCTCGTCGAGCACCAGCACCTCGGGCGCGTGCAGCAGCGCCGCCGCCAGGTCGCCGCGCATGCGCTGGCCGAGGCTGAGCTGCCGCACCGGGGTGCGCAGGAACTCGCCCAGGTCCAGCGTCTGCGTCAGTTCGTCGAGCCGGGCGCGGAAGCCGGCGCGGTCGATCCGGTAGAGGTGCCGGATCAGCTCGAAGCTGTCGCGCAGCGGCAGGTCCCACCAGAGCGTCGTGCGCTGCCCGAACACCACGCCGATGCGCCGCGCCAGCGTGGTGCGGCGGCGCGACGGGTCGAGCCCCGCCACCCTGACCTTGCCCGAGGTCGGGGTCAGGATGCCGCACAACATCTTGATGGTGGTGGACTTGCCCGCGCCGTTCGGGCCGAGGTAGCCGACGAACTCGCCCGCCGACACGGTGAACGACAGATCCCGTACGGCGTGCACGACGTTCCTGCGCACCTTGAACGAGCGGCCCGCCCGATCGAGCTCGATCATCACTCAACTCCCCGTTGATCGGTAGTGCCGGATGCCCTGCCGCCAGATCAGCGCGGCGACCAGGGCCAGGACCAGCGCGGCGGCCGGTCCGAGGAAGCGCATGAACGCGGGTGTGCCGAAGGGGTCGTCCCTGCCCAGCACGTACAGGCCGGGCTGCCAGTTGACGAACGCCAGCGGCAGCACGTACGTCACGCCCCTGACCAGGTCGCGGGCGTAGACGCTGAACGGGTACTGGGTGAGCTGGCTGCTGCCGTAGGTCAGGGAGTTGACCACCTCAGGGGCGTCGGTCAGCACGAACTGCAGCGCGCCGGCGATCGTCCACAGCGAGGCGAAGATGACGACGCCCGTCACCACCATGACGGGGATCATCCAGGCCCGCTCCCAGCCGAGGCCGAGAGCGGCGACGGCGTAGCCGAGCACCAGTGCGGCCTGGATGATCCGCCCGATCCGGGTGGCCATGAACCGGTCGGTGGCGAGCTGGATCCACGCGCCGACCGGCCTGATCAGGAACGTGTCCAGGGTGCCGGCCTTGATGTGCCCGCTGACCCGGTCGAGGTTGCTGACGAACGTGTCGCAGATGGTGAAGGCCAGGTTGGCCGCCCCGTACAGGAACAGCACCTCCTCGCGGGAGAACCCGGCCAGGCTGGTGGTGTTGGCGAAGATGATCAGGATGACGCCGACGTCGATCGCGGCGATGACGAAGCCGAGCACGACCATCATCACGAACGAGACGGGGTAGGCCGCCGCGGCGCGGGTCCACGTCCACAGCAGCAGGAAGTACGTCTTAACCACCCTGGATCACCACCTTGTGGCGGATCGCCCTGGTGGCGAGCGCTCCCAGGCCGAGCAGCAGGACGGCCCAGAGCGCCTGGACGGCCAGCGTATCCAGCACCGGGGCGGTGCCGAGGTAGAGGTCGGTGGGCAGTTGCACCATGGCGGCCCAGGGCAGCGCCATGGCCAGGTCGCCGAACCAGCCGGGGAACAGGTGCAGCGGCACCATCATGCCGCTGAAGAACGTGCTCAGGACCAGCGACAGGACGCTGATGCCGCGGTCGTCGAGCAGCCAGCAGACCGACAGCGCGATCAGGTAGCGCCAGCCGAAGCTGACGACGACGGCGATCGCGAAGCCGGCCAGGAACGCCAGCCACTGGCCGGGCGTGTCCGGGACCTTGATGCCGAAGATCGCGGCGCCGAGGAGCATGGGCGGGACGCCGCGCACCAGGATCAGGTAGGCGGCCCTGCCGACGTCCTCGGCGAGCGTCCAGAGCTGCAGCGACGCGGGGCGGACCAGGTCGAGCGCGATGTCGCCGCTGCGGATGCGCTCGGTGACGGTCAGCCCGCCGCCGAAGAGCTGCATCGGGCCGATGAAGGCCTGGGTGACGAAGCAGTAGGTGATGGCGTCGCTGATGTCGTAGCCGGCGAGGCCGGGGCGGGCCTGCCACAGCGCGATCAGCGCGTACGCGCGCAGGATGCCGAAGACGCTGTTGGTGAACGCTCCGGCGAGCGCGCCCCAGACGTAGGTGGCGTGCTTGCGGAAACCGTACCGGACGAGCCGGGCGTAGAGCGGAAAGGTTTTGCACCTCCAGGGGGTGATGGCGCACTCACGGAGCGTGCCTGGACCCGCGCACGGGTCTGGCCGGTGGGAAACACGGAATTATCCGCTGGCGGGCCGGCGGATCGCAACGCGATAAACGCGGCGATGTCACCTCGCGGAAATATCCATGTAAGAGATGAGTTACTTACTGGCCGGTAGGAAATTCGCGAGAGGGGGAACAAAGTCCCTGAAAGGGGGCGGTATGCGAGTCGACAGGGACGTGGTGCCGGAGTATCCGCTGAGCTGGCAGGCCCGGGCGCTCACCGGGCTCCTGCGCGGCACCGTGAAACCGGCCTCCAGCCTGCTGATGCGCCATCCGCTGGCCCTGTCAGGGGCCGCCCGCCTCGGCGATCTGACGCGGATGGTGCACGTGCCGCACCCCGGGCACGTGGCGGTCGTGCCGGCGGCCTTCTCCGCGTGCGGCGGCGAGTGGGTGCGCGGCGGGCAGGGGCTCGACGAGCGCAAGGTGGTGCTCTACTTCCACGGCGGCGGGTACTTCTCGTGCTCGCCGCGCACCCACCGGTCCATCACGTGGCGGCTGTCGGCGGTGGCCAGGCGGCCCGTGCTGGCGCTGGACTACCGGCAGGGCCCGGTGCACAGGCTGGCCGACTCGCTGGCCGACGCGCTGGACGCCTACGACTGCCTGCTGCGGCGCGGGCACGCGCCCGAGGACGTGATCCTGGCGGGCGACTCCGCCGGCGGGCACCTCACGCTGGCGACCCTGCTCGCGCTGCGCGACAGGCGCCTGCCGCTCCCGGCGGCGGGGATCTGCCTGTCGCCGTGGGCCGACCTCACGGACTTCCCGCGCCGGGCCAACCGCTGGCAGGACCCGATGCTCCCGGCGAGCAGGGTGCGCTGGCTGGCCCGCCGCTGGACCTCGGGATTGGACCCCTGGGACCCCCTCGTCTCGCCGGTGCACGGCGACTTCACCGGGCTGCCGCCCCTGATGATCGTCACCGGCTCGACGGAGGTGCTGCGGGACGAGGCCAGGCGGGTGGCGCAGCGGGCGCGGCTGGCGGGCGTGCCGGTCCGGTACGAGGAGTGGCCCAGGATGCCGCACGTCTTCCCGATCCTGGCCGACGTGCTGCCCGAGGCGCGGCTGGCCTTCCGGCACATGGCGCAGTTCCTCAAGGCGGTGGCGCAGTTGCCGGAGCCGATGGAGGATTCGGCGGCCGCCTGATTTTTACCCGGACCTCTTTGTGGTCATTGGTCTATAGCCATAGCGACGGGCAGTATAAGGTTAGGTATACCTAACTCAGGGGGCTGTCGCATGGCTGACAAGCGTACGGATCACCACCGGGGGGTCGTCCAGCGGACGGAGCGCATCTCGCGCAACATGGTCCGCGTGATCGTGGGCGGGGACGGGCTGGCGGAGTTCGCCACCAGAGGACTGACCGATCACTACGTGAAACTGGTCTTCCCCTGCGAGGGCGTCGAGTACCCGGAGCCGTTCAGCGTGAAGGCCTGCCGCGAGACCCTGCCGCGCGAGGTCTGGCCCAAGCTGCGCACCTACACCGTGCGCGCCTGGGACCCGTACTCGCGCGAGCTCACCCTCGACTTCGTCGTGCACGGCGACGAGGGACTGGCGGGCCCGTGGGCCGACCGCGCGCGACCGGGCGACGAGCTGCTCATCCTCGGCCCCGGCGGCGGCTACGCGCCCGACCCGGAGGCGGACTGGCACCTGCTCGTGGGGGACGAGAGCGCGCTGCCCGCCATCGCCGCCTCGCTGGAGGCGCTCCCCGACACGGCGCGCGCCCACGTCGTCATCGAGGTGGACGCGCCGGAGGACGAGCTGAAGCTGGGCACGGCCGCGCACGCCCACATCACCTGGGTCTACCGGGGTGACCGCCCCGTCGGCGAGCGGCTGGTGGCCGCCGTGCGCGCGCTGGACTTCCCCGGCGGTGACGTGCACGCCTTCGTGCACGGCGAGGCCGGATTCGTCAAGGAGCTCCGCCGCCACCTGCGGCTGGAGCGGGGCGTCCCCCTGGAGCGGCTGTCCATCTCCGGCTACTGGCGGCTCGGCGTGGACGACGAGGCGTGGCGTCAGGTCAAGGGCGAGTGGAACCGCCGCGTCGAGGCCGAGGAGCAGGACGCCATCGCCTCCTGACCCAGGAATGGCCTGTTTTCACACCTCTTACTTACCTTCGAGGAATGATCGCCTTCCCTCCGATACCCCTTGTGTAAGACATGGGGAAAGCCCGCCCCGGTACCCGCCACAGTGTGCCTTGCCATGACACTGATCAGGAGAGGCGAAACCGGATGGCGCGTGGTGCGAGCGAGCTGCCTCCTGGCGTGCGACCGCTTACGGTGGGGGACCCGGTCATCATCGGCCGATACCTGCTCCTTGGCCGCCTGGGAACGGGCGGGATGGGAGTGGTGTATCTGGCGGAGCACCCTCAGGGTGGCCTCGTGGCGCTCAAGACGCCGCATGCGGTGCATCTCAACGATGCCACGTTACGGGCGCGCTTCGCTGAGGAAGTGGCTTTCTCGCGAAGATTGGTCCCCTTCTGCACGGCGGCGGTCGTCGAGGACGGCACCGACAGGGACCGCCCCTACCTCGTCACCGAGTACATCCCCGGCCCCGCCCTCTCCCAGGTCGTCAAGGCCGGCGGCCCACTCACGCCCGACCTCGCCTACGGCGTGGCGCTCGGCGTCGCCGCGGCGCTGGTGGCCGTGCACGAGGCCGGGCTGGTGCACCGGGACCTCAAGCCGGGCAACGTGCTGCTGTCCACGAAGGGGCCGCGCGTCATCGACTTCGGCATCGCCCGCGACGTGGACACGCTCGCCGCGCACACCCAGGCGGGGCAGGTCATGGGCAGCCCGGGATGGGTGGCGCCCGAACGGCTGACCGGCGGGGCGGCCATGCCCGCCTCCGACGTCTTCGCCTGGGGCTGCCTGGTCGCCTTCGCCGCCACCGGGCACCACCCTTTCGGCGGCGGCGAGCCGGACGTGCTGACCCGGCGCATCCTGTTCGACCCGCCGCGCGTCGAGGGCGTGCCCCACCTGCTCAGACCCGCCGTCACCGCCGCCCTGGCCAAGGAGCCCGCCGACCGGCCCAAGGCCGCCGACCTGCTGCGGGCGCTGCTGGCCGCCGGTGGCGTGGGCGATCCGTGGGAGCTGCGGCAGGCGGTGGAGGAGGCGCTGGCACGGATCTGGACGCCCGTCCCCTATCCGGCGGGCGGCGGCCTGGTGCGCCTCGTGCGTTCCGGCGATGTGGAGCGTTCCGGGAAGCGGGGCAGGCGGCGCGGCCGTGCCAGGTCGCGGGCGAGATCGCGGGCACAGCTCTCGCACGCCAGCTTCGCGGCCCTGGCCACGGTCTCGATCGCGGCCGTCACGGTCATCGCCGCCGCCGGCGGGGACGGGCTGAGCGTCGGCGGCTCCTCGCTGATGCCGGGCAAGGCGCCCGCCGTGCACGCCTCCGGCAGCGCGGAGTCCACCGTCCGGCCCACGGTGGTGACCGGCGTGAACCCGCCTCCGGTGCGGCTCGCCACCAGAGAGCCGGAGACGACGCCCACGGTGTTCGTCACGCAGACCCGGACGAAGAAGCCCGTCGTGGTGCTGACCCCGTCGGGCGAGCGGCGTGGCACGTTCCGCGGGACCCAGAGCAGCGGGCCAGGTGATCAGGGCGGGGGCGGCGGGGAGGCGTGCGTGACGCCGGCGGGGCGCAGGCGCGGGGGCGACGCGGTGGCCGGGCGGGACTGCCCGCGGCCGACGGGGTCGATCAGCACCATTCCGCAGGACGGGCCGGGGGAGTCGCCGGACCCGTCCGGGTCGCCGTCGGACACGCCGGCGACGACCGGCACGGCCACGCCCTGAGGCATGGCCGCGCCTCGAGGGACTCTGGCGCCGCTTGTGGAGGGGGCGGCGCCAGGCCCCTCAGCGCGCCGTCAGCCGAGGCCTAAGGAGCCACCGGCGCCCACCCGCGGTGGCCCGGCGGCCGGCGGCAGGGTGGCGGCGCGGGCGCGGAGGGGCGCGGCGGCCGGCGGGGCGGCGGTGCGGGTGAGGAGGAGTCGGTAGAGGTGGTGGGCGGGGTGCCGAGAGAGGTGCTGCAAGGTGCCTCCTGACACGGGCGATGGTGCTGGTGCCAGTGTGCTGAGCGGGCATCGCCGCAGGCTGTGCCCCCGGTGACACTTCCAGGCAAAGAAAAGGGCGGGCCGCGCCAATGCTGGGGGGACTGGCGCGGCCCGCGTTCGCCGGGGGAACCTTCCCATGCCCTGGAGGTGGCCGGCGAGATCGGAGAGAACCTAGTGGCCGAACTGCTCCTCTTCGGTGGAGCCGCGCAGCGCGGTGGTCGAGGAGTCGGGCGCGACGGCGGTGCTGACCAGGTCGAAGTACCCGGTGCCGACCTCACGCTGGTGCCGGGTGGCGGTGTAGCCGCGCGACTCGGCCGCGAACTCGGCCTCCTGCAGTTCCACGTACGCGGTCATGCCGTCCGACGCGTACCCCTGGGCCAGGTCGAACATGCCGTAGTTCAGCGAGTGGAACCCGGCCAGGGTGATGAACTGGAACTTGTACCCCATGTGCCCCAGCTCGCGCTGGAACTTGGCGATGGTGGAGTCGTCCAGGTGCTTCTTCCAGTTGAACGACGGCGAGCAGTTGTAGGCGAGCATCTGGTCGGGGTACTCGGCCTTGATCGCCTCGGCGAACGCGCGGGCCACGTCCAGGTCGGGCGTGCCGGTCTCCATCCACAGCAGGTCGGAGTACGGCGCGTACGCCAGCCCGCGCGCCACGCACGCCTCCAGCCCGTTCCTGACCCGGTAGAAGCCCTCGGCGGTGCGGTCGCCGGTGGTGAACGCCTGGTCGCGCGGGTCCACGTCGCTGGTCAGGAGCGTCGCGGCCTGGGCGTCGGTCCGCGCGACGATCAGCGAGGGGACTCCGGCGACGTCCGCGGCGAGGCGGGCGGCGTTCAGGGTCTTGACGTGCTGGCCGGTCGGGATCAGCACCTTGCCGCCGAGGTGGCCGCACTTCTTCTCGGAGGCGAGCTGGTCCTCCCAGTGCACGCCCGCGGCGCCGGCCGCGATCATGCCCTTCATCAGTTCGAACGCGTTGAGCACGCCGCCGAAGCCGGCCTCCGCGTCCGCCACGATGGGCGCCAGCCAGTGCGGCGCGTCACCGTCGCCCTCCGACCAGGTGATCTGGTCGGCGCGCAGCAGCG
The DNA here is from genome assembly GCF_008086045.1 of Nonomuraea sp. PA05. Taxonomy (GTDB): domain Bacteria; phylum Actinomycetota; class Actinomycetes; order Streptosporangiales; family Streptosporangiaceae; genus Nonomuraea; species Nonomuraea monospora. The sequence goes on from NZ_VSEY01000063.1 coordinate 43,172, forward strand.
CGTTGTTGATGCGGCGCACGACGGCCGGCACGGAGTTGGCCGGGTAGAGGCTCTGGTCCGGGTAGGTCTGCCCGCCCAGGTTCGCATCCGCCGCCACCTGCCAGCCGGACAGGTAGATGGCCTTCAGGCCGGCCCTCACCTGCTGCACCGCCTGGTTGCCGGTGAGCGCGCCGAGGGAGTTGACGTAGTCCTCGGTGTGCAGCAGTTGCCACAGCCGCTCGGCGCCGAGCCGGGCCAGCGTGTGCTCCTCCTGGACGCTGCCGCGCAACCTGATCACGTCTTCGGCGCTGTACGTGCGTTCGATGCCCTCCCAGCGAGGGTCGTTGTCCCATTCGTCCTGTAGCTGCTCGGCAGCTCCCTTGAGGCGATCGTTCATCGTTCACTCCTTCGTCGTCCCCTGGGGCTCACGCCGAGTCTCTGCCCTGGCGCGCAGGGGCAAACAGTACGAAGGTCACAGAAGAATCGTAATTCTTCTACTCTCGTGCATTACTAGGGGGTATTCAGCAGTGAAGAAATCGCAAGTTTTACCGTTGGCCTAGACCAATCCTGCCGCGAGAACGGGCGCGCCGGTACGCGGAACCGAGGCCGCGCAGAGGCTAGAAAATGAGCCGAATTTCTGTCTAAGATTCCGGCATGGCCTCCTTGCTGGGCGAAGAACCGCTGTCTTTGACGCAAGAGCTCGATCTGATCGCGTTTGGCCAGCGCCTGCGCCACCTGCGCAAACAGCGCGGCCTGACGCTGTCCGACCTCGGCTCGCGCGTGGGCAGGGCCCCCAGCCAGCTCTCCCTGCTGGAGAACGGCAAGCGCGAGCCCAAGCTCTCCCTGCTCAAGTCGCTGGCGACCGCGCTGGCCGTCCCGGTCGAGGAACTGCTGCGCCGCCAGCCGCCCAACCGCCGCGCGCAACTGGAGATCGCGCTGGAGGAGGCGCAGCGCGACCCCGTCTACGCCGGGCTCGGCCTGCCCCGGCTGAAGGTCTCCGCCCGCGTGCCGAACGACGTGCTGGAGCACCTGCTCGGCCTGTACGGCGAGCTGCGCGCCCGCCAGGCCCGCGGCACCGCCACGCCGGAAGAGGCCAGGGTCGCCAACGCCGAGCTGCGGCGCAGGCAGCGGGAGGTGGGCAACTACTTCCCCGACATCGAGAAGGCCGCCGCCCAGGCTCTGGAGGCGGTCGGCTACCGCACGGGCGCCCTGTCGCAGAGCACGATCCAGAGCCTGGTCACGCACTTCGGCTACACCGTGCACACCGCGCAGGACCTGCCCCGCTCCGTACGCTCCATCACCGACCTGCGCAACCGCCGCATCTACGTCAAGCATGAGCAGCTCGGCATGCACACCCCCCGCACGATCCTGCTCCAGACGCTCGGGCATCTCGCGCTCGGCCACGACAAGCCCCGCGACTTCGCCGACTTCCTGCGCCAGCGCACCGAGGCCAACTACTTCGCCGCCGCCGTCCTCGTCCCCGAGAAGGCCGCCGCGCTCTACCTCCAGGAGGCCAAGTCCGACAGGGCGCTGTCGGTGGAGGACCTGCGCGACGTGTTCGCCGTCTCCTACGAGATGGCCGCGCACCGCTTCACCAATCTGGCCACCCACCACCTCGGGCTGGTCTGCCACTTCGTCCGCAACGACGCGGGCGGCACCATCTACAAGGCCTACGAGAACGACGGCATCGTCTTCCCCGCCGACGAGCAGGGCGCGATCGAGGGGCAGCGGATGTGCCTGCAGTGGTCGGGGCGGCAGGTGTTCGCCTCGCCCGACCGGTTCTCGGTGTACTACCAGTACTCCGACTCGCCGACCGGCACGTACTTCTGCGTCGCGCACGTCGATCCGTCGCGCGAGCGGGACTTCGCGATCACGCTCGGGGTGCCGTACAAGGAGTCACGCTGGTTCAGGGGGCGCGAGACGACCCACCGCACCAAGTCGAGCTGCCCGAACGGCGACTGCTGCCGCCGCCCGCCGACCGAGCTGGCCGAGCGCTGGGAGGGGTACGCCTGGCCGTCGGCCCGCGCCAACTCGCACGTGCTGGCCGCGCTGCCGCCCGGCTCGTTCCCCGGCGTGGACGAGGCCGACGTCTACACCTTCCTGGAACGGCACGCGGCCGCCACGTGAGCGGGCCTCAGCCGTCCGCGGGGAGACAGACGGTCAGCCCGCCCGCGACGACCTCGGCCTTGATCTTGGTGGTGTAGCCGCGCTCTCCGCCGTCCAGCTCGTAACGTAACGGGCGGCCGAAGCGGGCCGTGATCTTCCTGGCCCGGGAGACCCGCACCAGGGGCGAGCCGTCGGAGCGGCTCGTGGCCATCCTGGTCAGCACCCGCGTCCACTGCACCGGGCCCTTGGCGGTGGTGATGCCCACCTCGATCCAGCCGTCGTCGGGGCGGGCGTCGTCGAAGGCCTCGACACCGGCGGCGATCGTGCTCACGTTGCCCAGCAGCAGGCAGCTCGCCTTGCCCTCGAACCAGGTCGCCCCGTCCAGCTTGATCTTCATCGGCACCCGGGGGCCGCCGACGTGCCGCACGGCCGCCCTGAAGTAGCTGAGCTTGCCGAAGCGCCGCTTGGCCTGGCCGTCCACGTCGGCGATCATCTCGGCCTCGAAGCCGGCGCCGGCCATCACCGCGAAGTGCTCGCCGTTGACCACGCCCAGGTCGAGTTTCTCCTGCCGCCCGTGGAAGCCGATGCGCACGGCCTCGTCCAGGTCGGCGGGGATGCCGAGGTTGGCGGCGAACAGGTTCGCGGTGCCGGCGGGGAGGATGGCCATCGGCACGCCCGAGCCCGCCAGGGCGTCGGCGCAGCGTTGCACCATGCCGTCGCCGCCCCAGACGAACACCAGCTCGGCGCCCTCGTCGAGCGCCTTGCGCACCTTCTTGCCGGCCTTCTTGCTCTTCGACACCTCGTGCCAGATCAGCTCGCCGACGTCCTGCTCGCTGATGAGCACGCGGAGCGCGTCCAGTCCCGCGCCCAGAGTCTTCTTGCGGTGGGCCACCACGGCCACGATGGGGGACATGGGAACGCCGCTACCCCGAGCGGGCGCGGATATCCCTGTGGCGAGATCGTCATGGTGCCAAAAAGTGGATAGTGTTGATGCACACTATCCTTACGGAAAGGGTGACCATGTCGGAGCGGACGAGCCGACTGATCGTGCCGATGGTCGTGATCACCGGAGTGGCCACGACCGCGACCGCCGCCTACCTCGCCTATCGCCCCGAGCCGCCGCCCGCCTCACCCGCGGGCCTGACGTGGTCGGTGCCCGTCACCGCCAGCCTGGGAGTGGTGCGCATCGACTACCAGCTCAACCGGTTACCCCGCCTGGCCAGCAACCAGCTCGCCATCTGGATCGAGGACGCGCGGGGACGCTACGTGCGCACCCTGTTCGCCACCAGCTTCACCGCCAACGGCGGCTTCGAGCGCCGGCCCATGTCGCTGCCCCAGTGGCGGCGCGCCTCCGGCTGGGAGTCGGCCACCGACACCGAGGTCAAGGCCGCCAGCCGCCCCGCGCAGGAGAGCGGCAGGCAGAGCGTCTACTGGGACACCACCGACCGCAGCGGCCAGCCGGTCCCGCCCGGTTCGTACACCTATCGGGTGGAGGGCAACGTGGTGTGGGAGAAGCGCGTGCTGTTCACCGGCACCGTCGAGGTGGGGGAGACGCCGCACGCCTCCCAGCCCCGGGTCGAGTTCCTGCCGGCCGACACCGGGCAGGAACCCGCGCTCGTCGCCGACATCCGGGCCAGCTTCAACCCGGGCGAGCGGCTGCCCGCCGGGGCCGTCACGACGTTCACGAGGGGGTCATGAGCGTGCGGGTCCTGCGCGACCAGGTGATGGGCACCGACCTCCTGCTCGTCCTGCCCCCGCAGGAACAGGCCGCGGTGCTGGAGTGGCTGCGCGCCGCGGAGCGCGTCTTCAGCCGGTTCGACCCCGCCAGCGACACCAGCCGCGTCAACGCCGGCGGGCCCGTCGTCGTCTCCGAGCTGTTCCTGACGGCGCTCGACGAGGCCTGCGGCTACTTCGACGCGACCGGCGGGCTGTTCAACCCCTTCCTCGGCGCCGAGCTGGCCCGGCTCGGCTACGACACCGACTTCGCGCTGGTCGGGACACCGGAGGTGGCCGCGTCGCCCGTCCCCGCCCGTGCGCCCGCCGTGCACCTCGACCACGAACGCCGCGCCGTGACGCTCTCGCCGGGCCTCGCCGTCGACCTCGGCGGGTTCGTCAAGGGCTGGAGCGTGCAGCGGGCCGCCGAGGCGAGCCGCGTGCCGTACGGGATGATCGACGCGGGCGGCGACCTGGTCGCCTGGCGGCCCGAGAACGGCACCCCCTGGCGGATCGGCGTCGAGCACCCGCTGCGCGAGCGGCCGGCCGGCGTGCTGGAACTGCCCGCCGCCACCACCGCGGTGGCCACCAGCAGCGTCGTACGGCGAAGCTGGCACGACCGGGCCGGCACCGGGCTGCACCACATCATCGACCCCCGCACCGGCGAGCCGGCCCGTTCCGACTGCGCGCAGGCCACCGTCATGACCGCCGACCTGGCCGCCGCCGAGGTGTACGCCACCTGCCTCCTCCTGCTCGGCACCCGCGAAGGGCCGCGATGGCTCGCCGGGCACGACCCCGGCGCGCACTGGGTCACCGTGGACCGCGACGGCCGGGTGCGTTCCTCGGTGGCGCTGACATGAGCCGCGTACGGCCGGACGCGCCCTCCGGCCTGACCCGCGTCGCGATCGCGATGGCCGTCTCGTTCCTGCCGCTGCTCCCCCTGGCCCTGGGAGCGTCCGACCTCGGCGACGTGGCCAACCTGCTCGGCCTGGCCGGCGCGATCGTCATGTGGTGGCAGGTGCTGCTCGGCGTGCGGCAGATCTCCCACCGGCTGGGCGACGACCGGCTCGCCGCCGTGTCGCTGCACCGGTGGCTCGGCGGGTGCGGCGCGTTCCTCGTGCTGCTCCACCCGCTGCTGGAGACCGTCGTCGACCGGCAGGACTGGGCGTACGTGCTGGTGCCCGACTTCACCTGGGCCGAGTCGGCGTACGCGTCGCTGGGGCGGCTGGCGTTCCTCATGTTCCTGGCGCTCTGGCTGACCAGCACGCTGGCCCGCTACCTGATCGGGCACCGGGTCTGGCGGTACGCGCACTACCTGTCGTACCCGCTGCTGGCCCTGGTGTTCGTGCACTCCTGGGGGCTGGGCGGCTACCTGACCGAGACGCCGTGGCTGCTGGCGTACTGGCTGGGGCTGGCCGTGACCTTCGCCGGGGTGGTGTGCTGGCGGCTGTCGGTGTCGCGGTGGGCGGTGCCGTACCGGCTGGCCGGGGTCGAGCGGCTGTCGCCGACCGTGTCCGCCTACACCTTCAGGGCGCTGGGCCGCGCGCTGGACCCGCAGCCGGGGCAGTTCTGCTACCTGCGGACCAGCCTGCGGAGCCGCGCCCACCCGTTCAGCGTCGTACGCGGCGGCGGCAAGGAGCTGACCTTCGCCGTCAAGGACGCCGGCTCGTTCACCGAGCGGCTGCGCGCTCTCGAGCCGGGTGCGGTCGTCCACCTCGACGGCCCCTACGGAACCTTCACCCGCGCCGCGCAGGCCGGGCCACGCAGGCCGGCGGTGCTGATCGCGGGCGGCATCGGCGTGACCCCCTTCGTGGAGCTGGTGCGCAGGAACGACGATCTGCCCCTGTCACTCGTCCACGTGGTGGCCTCGCCGCAGGAGGCGGTCTTCGGCGCGGAGCTGCGCCGCCGCCTCGGCGAGCGCTACCAGGAAGTGGTACGGCCCGACCGGCCCGCCATCCCGGTCACGCCGCGGGCCCGTTACTTCATCTGCGGCAGCCCCCGGTTCGTCGAGGCGACGGCCGCCGGCCTGCGGGCGAGCGGCGCGCGCAGGGACCAGTTGTACACCGAGCGGTTCGACTGCTGATCGGCCGGCGCGTGCTCGACGTCCGAGAGGATCCCGTGCTGGAGCCGCCTGGCCTCCGCCGACGGCTCCAGCCCCAGCTCCTCGTCCAGGATCCTGCGCAGATCGTGGTAGGCGAGCAGCGCCTCGCCGCGCCGCCCCGACCTGCACAGGCACTCGATGAGCCGCAGGTGGTACCACTCGTTGAGCGGGTTCCTGGCGATCAGCGTGCGCAGCTCCGCCACCAGCTCCCGATGGTGGCCGAGCCGCAGGTCCGCCTCCAGCCGCAGCTCCACGGCGCGGTTGCGGATCTCCTCCAGGTAGGTGAGATGCCTGGCCACCACCGGCCCCGGCGTGACGTTGGCCAGCGCGCGACCCCGCCACAGGCTCAGCCCGTCACGCAGCCGCCGCGCCGCCTTCTCGGCGGCGCCCGAGCTCATGAGCTGCCTGCCCTCCGCGACCGAGTCGGCGAACACCTCCGCGTCGAGCTGACCCGGCTCCACCCGCAGCAGGTAGCCGGTCGGCTCGGTCACCAGCATGTCCGCCACCGCCCTGGTGGCCGGCTGGGCGGCCAGCGCCGTGCGCAGGTTGTAGACGTGGGTGCGGATCGCGCCGACCCCCCCGCCGCGACCCTCCCACAGCTCCTCGGCGATGGTCTCCACATCCACCACCTCGTTGGCTCGCAGCAGGAGCAGGGCCAGGACCTGGCGTGCCTTGCGGCCCTTGGGCAGTGACGCGTCGGCTTCGGTGGCTACTTCCAGTGGACCGAGAACATTGAATCTGATCATCAAGTGCTCTATTCCCCGTCAGTTGCGTACTCTCGAAAGAGAGCCGTTCTGTCGGATGGTACGACGGTCATCCCTGACGATCCCGCCGCACAGCGGTGCAGCCTTTCCCAAAGCGGAAGGCGTATGTCTCCTTCGACACATGGGCTGACTCCTTAGTTCCAGCCGCTGTCACCCTTCGCTGGAATCGCCGCAGGCCACCCCCGGCCTACGGTGGCGCGGTGGACACCGAGAAGATCACCCTGCCCGTCCTGGTCGTCGGAGCCGGACCCACCGGACTGGCTCTCGCGACAGAGCTCCGCAGGCAGGGAATCACCTGCCGGATCATCGACCGTTCCCTCGACAGGCCCGCCCACCAGGCCAGAGCCGTGGCGATGTGGCCGGGCGCGCTCGACGTCCTGGCCCGGCACGGCACCGCCGACGACGTGATCGCCGCCGGGCTGCGGATGAACGCCGCCCGCTACTGGTCCGGCGCCAGGAACGTGGCCACCGCCAAGCTCGGCGACTGGCACAACGGCGGCCCCACCATGCTCGGCATCACCCAGCCCGCCGTCGAAGGCGTCATGGCCGCCAAGCTGCGCGAGCTCGGAGTGGCGGTGGAGTGGCGCACGGAGCTCGTCGGGCTCACCGACCACGGCGACAGCGTCACCGTCCGGCTCGACGGGCCCGGCGGGGTCGAGGAGCTCACCGCCGCCTACGTGGCCGGCTGCGACGGCGCGCACAGCACCGTACGCGAGCTGGCCGGCATCCCCTTCGCGGGCACCACCTACACGCAGAGCTTCATCCTCGGCGACGGCGCCGTCACCGGCCCCGTCCCGCGCGGCGAGGCGCACTACCACCTGCACCCCGACGGCGTGCTCGTCCTCGTCTCGCTGCCCGGCGGCGAACTGCGCGTCTTCGCCGACGCCAGCACCGCCGGCAGGCTCGACTCCGCGCCCACCGTCGAGGAGCTGCAACGCCTCGCCGACGACCGCGCCCCCTACCCGCTGCGGATCAAGGACCTGCGGTGGAGCACCCGCTTCCCCGTGCACATGCGGCAGGCCGCCGCCTACCGGGCGGGCCGCTGCCTGCTGGCCGGCGACGCCGCCCACGTGCACAGCCCGGCGGGCGGCCAGGGACTCAACACCGGCATCCAGGACGCCGCCAACCTCGGCTGGAAGCTCGCCCTCATCCTCAACGGGTACGGCGACGCGGAACGGCTGCTGGACAGCTACCAGGCCGAGCGCTCGCCCATCGCCGCCCAGGTGCTGCGCGGCGCCCACCAGCAGACCCGGCTGTGGACCGTCCGCGCGCCGATCGGCCGCTTCCTGCGCGACACGCTGCTGCGCCTGCTCGGCGCCACCGGGGCGCTGGAGCGCCGCTTCATCCCCAACCTGGCGCAGGACGACCTCGACTACCGCAAGAGCCCGGTCGTCGGCCCGCGCGGCGGGCGGCGCGCCATCGGCGCCCGCGGCCTGCCCGACGTCACCGTGACCCCGCTGCGCGGCGACGGCGACCCCGTCCGGCTCGGCGCCCTGCTCGCCGACCCCCGGCACACCCTGCTCGTCATGCCGGGCGCCGACCCGCTCAAGGTGCTGCCCGACATGGAGCCGCTGGCCGACCGGGTCGTGCCGCGCGTGCTGGTGTCCAAGGGCAGCGCGTACGGGGAGCCGTACCGGGTGCCGGGCGGCTTCGCGGCGCAGGGGCCGCTGCGTGGCGCGAAGCTCATCCTCGTCCGGCCTGACGGCTACGTCGCCGACGCCACCAACGGCGAGGACGCCGCCGCCCTTCTCGCGCCGCTGGCCAGCCGGGGGAGGTCGCCCCGTGTGCGCGCCTGAGACCATCATGGCCGCCCTGGAAGGCGAGCCCTCCGCCTGTTCGGAGGGCCCGTCCGCCTGTCTGGAGGCTGAGCCGGCCTCTTCGGAGGGGCGGTTCGCTCGTCCGGAGGGCGAGTCGGCCTCCTTGGAGGGGCGGTTCGCTCGTTCGGAGGGCGAGCCCGCCGCTCGGGGCAGCAGGCGGCAGGTGCTGCGCGGCGCCCTCGCCGGCCTGCTCGGCGCCGGCGCGCTCGCCGTCCTGCCCCGCCGCGCGGAGGCCGCGAGCGGGGTGCGCGCCTCCCGCGTCCTGGACCTCACGCACCCGCTCAGCCCCGACTTCCCCGTCTTCGAGATGTACGTGCGCAAACCCGCCCGCCGCCAGGTCATGTTCGAGGACGTGATCGGCTTCAACACCGCGGAATGGACGTTCAACGAGCACACCGGGACCCACATGGACGTGCCCGCGCACTCCAGGAAGGGCCTGCCCACCGCCGACCAGGTGCGGCCCGAGGACCTCGTCGCGCCCCTGTGCGTCGTGCGGATCGCCGAACGGGCCGCCCGGGACAACATCACCGAGCTGACCGTGAAGGACCTGCGCGAATGGGAACGCAGGAACGGCCCGCTGCCCGAGCGCGCCTTCGTGGCGCTCGACAGCGGCTGGTACAAGCGGGTCGGCAATCCCTCGGCCTACCTGCAGTTCGACGCTCTCGCGCAGGTGATGCGCTTCCCCGGGGTCAGCCCTGAGGCCGCGGACTTCCTGATCAACCAGCGGTCCATCGTGGGGTTCGGCACCGACACCAGCAGCCTCGACGTGGGGACGCGGCGGGAACCGCTCGTCCACCGCATGCTGCTGACGACGGGCCGGTACGGCCTGGAGAACCTGGCCGCGCTCGACACGGTGCCCGAGCGCGGCGCGCAACTCGTCGTGGGGGCGGCGAAGCTGCGCGGCGGGTTCGGCGCGCCCGTCAGGGCGCTGGCCCTCGTGTGAGGGACTCGTGTGACGGACTCGTGTGACGAAACGCTCGGAGGGCGAGGGGTTCTCGGACCCCTCGCCCTCCGCCGTGTCAGGACGTGCTTCGCCGTCAGGACGTGACCAGGACGGTGAGCGGGATGACCTCCTCGCCCGCCGCCCCTGACAGGCGCACGGACACCTCCCACACCCCGTCCATCGTGAACAGCCCACCGTCCGCCCGGAACCGGCCGGGCCCCGAACGCAGCGCCGCCGTCTCCGGGGTGACGTGCCCCATCTGCGGCATCGTGGCCACCACGACCACCGACTCCGCCTCGCCCCGCTCCACCACGATGTCCGCCGTGTCGTCGCCGACGACCGTCAGCGTGACGGCGTAACGCGTGCCCGCGCCCTCCACCGTCACCGGACCGGGCCGCGACAGGCAGCCGGCGGCGACCGTCATGGCCGCCGCCGCCAGGCAGGCCCCGGCCAGCAGGCGTCTCATCACGTGTCGCTCTCCGTTCCTACCGTGACGGTGAAGGGCACGGTCTCGATGGTGGAGTTCCTGGCGTACTGGATCCAGGCGAAGTACGTGCCGGGGGCGGGGAAGCTGAAGGTGAAGGTCAGCTCCGGGGTGCGGGTGGGGGTGGCGTGCACGTGGCCCAGGAAGCCGCCGTCCCGGTCGCGGACGATCAGGTGGCCGGGCATGCCGAGCCACGGCTGGAGGGAGCCCGCCGTACGGAGCCGCATGGTCGTGGGGCGGCCCGCCACGGGACGCGCGGGCGCGAGCACGGGGGCGGGGCCGGTCCCGGCCTCCTGCGGGCCCGCCGTGGCTGTGCCGGTGACGTCGAACGTGCCGGTGATGAGCTGGCCGCCGGAGTCCGTCCGTTCCAGCTCGGCGTGGGCCAGGTAGCGGCCGGGCCGGTCGGCGCGCAGCCGCACCGCGAGCCGGCCGGGGCCGAGCCTGACGGGGTGGAGGTGACGGAAGTACGCACCGTCGGCGCTGGTCACCACCAGGTGGGCGAGCGCCTCGTGATGGAGTGTGAGATCGTCCACCGGCCGTCCCGTGGACCCGTCCACCAGATCGGCGACCAGCGTGAACTCCGCTCCCGCCGCCGGTCGCGCCGGTTGCGTGCTGAAGGCCGCCATCACGTACGGGCGGCCGGTCCCGCTCGCGTACGGGCGGCCGGCTCCCGACCCGCTGGGATCGGCCACCGGGGCGGCGCCGTCCGGGACGGGCTCGGGAAGCTGCGGCGACACCACCGCGACGGTCAGCGCCACCACCCCGGCCAGCGCCCCCGCACGAACCGCCAAGGCCGGGCCGCGCCTCGACGTCCCGCCCGTCAGCAGCCCGCCGACCACCAGGATCCCGGCCACGTAGAAGCCGCCGTGGATCACCAGCTCCCACGGCGACGTGGCCGGGACCAGAACGCGGACCGGCAGCACGGAACGTTCGGCGGGCGTGCGCACCTCCAGCTCGTGCGGCCCTGCCCGGAACACCTGCATGCTCACCCGGTACGGCCCCGCCCGGCCCGCCGCCAGCCGCACCGCCGCGCGGCTCGCCCGCCCGTTCTCCGAGGAGCGCAGCGTCAGCTCCACCCGCAGGTCGGGGACCGGGTGGAACGCCTCGATCTCCACGACGGCGGGCGCGGGCGTCCTGCTCACGCCCCGCACCGTCATCGTCAGCTCGGCGCCCGCGATCGTCTGGGCGATCCGCAGATCGGCCCCGGGCGCCACCACGTGCGCGCCCGCCGGCGCCGGCCACAGGACGAGCAGGAGCAGCAGCAGGAAGAGCAGGACCCGCACCGGGAGGAGCCGGTTTCGCATCAGGGCAGGTAGCGCTTGAGGAAGGCGCGCTCGGGCATGGTGAAGCGCCGCGGCTTGGCGGTGTGCGGGTCGAAGGCCATGATCGTCGAACGGGCCTCGGCGAACACCCCCTCGTCCGAGCAGATCTCCGCGGCCAGCTCGCAACTCACCCGGCCGACCTTCGTCACCCACGACTCGATCCGCACCGAGCCGTGCCGGAACCTGAGCGGCTTGCGGTAGTCGACCTCGTGCCGCACGATCGCGACCCCCACGGCGGGCAGGCCGCTGCGGTCCTCCGGCGGCGTGCCCGCGTAGTCGAGGAAGAGGGCGATCCTGGCGTCCTCCAGGTACTCCAGGAAGCGCACGTTGTTGACGTGGCCGTGCGCGTCGATGTCGGAGAAGCGCACCTGGCGGTGGTAGACGTGCCGCCTGGGGGTGTGCCGCACCTCGATCGGCCGGGCGGCGGGGGCCGTGAGCTGGGTGACGGCCTCGGTCATCAGACTCTTGATCGCGTGGGTGTCCATGGTGCTCCCGGTCGTTGGAGTGAAGGTCGTCGGGTGGTCATGGAGCGGTAGGGGATCAGGGAGAGAGCCGCCACGGCGGCGGCGGCGAGAGCCGGCAGGAGCGCGGTGGCCACCCCGGCTCTCGCGAAGCCCTCGGCCGCCCACAGGGTGGCGGCCAGGGTGGCGCCCAGGACATAGCCGAGGTTGCGGGCGAACTGGAGATGGGCCGCCGGGCGGCCGGGGGCGGCGCCGGTCATGATCATGGAGTGGGCCGGGGCGGCGGACAGGCCCATCCCGGCGCCGACCACCGCGAGGCGCAGCGCCACCTCGGCGGCCGGCCACGTGGGGGAGATGGGCAGCAGGAGCGCCAGGCCCAGGGCGGTCAGGACAGCGCCGGTCACGGTGACGGGGCGGGGGCCGATGCGGGCGGTCAGGCGGGTGGCCAGGGTGGCGCCCGCGATGAGGCCGGCGGGCAGGGCGATCACCGTCAGGCCCACCAGGGGGAGGGGGGCCTGCATCACCTGGCCCTGGAAGAGGAAGAACGGGCTCAGGACGATCATCAGGGCGTCGATCGTGGACAGGAGGGTGATGGTGAGGAGAGTGAGTGCCGGGGCGGGCGGGGCGGGGGGTGTGGCATCAGTGTGGGGGGGGGGGGGGGCAATGGGGGGGGGGGGGGGGGGGGGGGGGGGGGGGGGGGGGGGGGGGGGGGGGGGGGGGGGGGGGGG
>NZ_VSEY01000064.1 GCF_008086045.1 Nonomuraea sp. PA05
ACTGCGCCGCTTCTCCTAGCCGGGGAGAAGGGGCCGTTGCCTCAATACTGGAAGGTTGGCAATGTCAGAATCAACGCATCACGGTGGGCATGAGGAGTCAGGTCACGCCCACCACGAACCGATGAAGGCGACCTGGGGAGTGGCGGCGTCGGCGACGCTGCACTGTCTTACCGGGTGCGCCATCGGCGAGGTGCTCGGCATGGTGATCGCCACCGCCCTGGGCTGGCACGACCTGCCCAGCATCGCGCTGGCCGTCGTCCTGGCGTTCGTCTTCGGCTACGCGCTCACCCTGCGCGGCCTGTTCCGCGCGGGGCTCAAGTGGCGCGCGGCGCTGCGGCTGGCGCTGGCCGCCGACACGCTGTCGATCCTCGTCATGGAGATCGTCGACAACGGCATCATGCTGGTCATCCCCGGCGCGATGGACGCGGGGCTCGTGTCCCTGCTGTTCTGGGGCGCGCTGGCGGTCTCGCTGCTCGTCGCCTTCCTCGTCACCTGGCCCATCAACAAGTGGATCATCGGCAGGGGCAAGGGTCACGCCGTGGTCCACGCCTACCACCACTGAGCGCGTCGCCTCACCTTTCACCCCCGTCACGACTTCACGGGTGATGTGCGCCGCGTGCGTATTTTTCAGCGGTCAAACTCCGGAAACTCGCTCACGCTGGAGGACGGCACCTTCAGTCCATGGGCTAGGAAATGGGAGTGACCTATGCCGCCGGTGATCGTCGGGCGTGACGGCCCGCTGTCCGGACAGCGTTTTCCGATCGACGACCGGCCGATGACGTTCGGCCGCAGGAACGACAGCCGCATCGTGATCGCCAGCGGGCGCGCCTCGCGCGCGCACGCCGAAGTGCGCCACGAATCGGGCCGGTACGTCCTGTACGACCTGGGCAGCCGCAACGGCACCCTGGTCAACGGCGTCCTGGTGACCCGGCACGACCTCCAGCCCGGCGACGTGATCGCCATCGGCGACGAGGTGTTCCGCTTCGAGGCGTCCGACGACGTCGAGACCATTATGGACCCGGCACTCATGCGGGAGATCGGCCGGCGGGCGGCGCGCCCGGTCGATCCCGCCCAGGTCCTGCGCGTGACGATCAGCGGCGGCGGCCCCGTCGGGCTCGGGTTCGCCCTGCTCCTCGACCACCTCATGGGCGAACGGGTGGCGGTCACCGTGTACGACGGCCGCTGGATGCTCGACGGCGACCGGGTCGTGTGGAAGGGTGCGGAACAGGGCAACATCCGGCGGCAGCAGGTCGTGACGGTGCAGAGCCGCCAGTACCTGAACCTGCCGGAGAAGGTGCAGGCGCGGCTGTTCAGCCCGGACGCGTACACCGAGATGTGGCCCGCCGGCCCCGACTCGATCCGTGGCCGCAGCCCGCGCAACCTGCGCATCTCCTACATCGAGGACACCCTGCTGGCGATGGCCGGCGAACGGCCTGGCCGGATCCGGCTCGTCCCCGAACGCTTCGACCCTGCCGAGCACCAGGAGGCCGCGGCCCGCGACCACGTGCTCGCCATCTGCGAGGGCGGCCGGTCGCGCACCAGGGAGCACTTCGCCGCCAAGTTCGGCACGGCCGACACCTCCATCTACTCGCTCGACGGTCATCACCTGCGCGACGTCGTCCTCGGCCTGCGGGTCAAGTCCGACCTGCCCGACCCGATGACCGTTCTGCTCACCGTCGCGCAGAACCGCTTCCTGCTGAACGCCCTGCGCGGCGAGGGCTTCCTCAACATGCGGCTGACCGACGCCGAAGCCGGGGAGGTCATCGGCATCGACCCGGTCAGGCACGTCTTCGAGGAGTGCGTGGCCTCCAGCCCGTGCCTCATGGACCGCACCGAGCACGGCGAGTTCCGCTGCTCCACCCACAGCACGCTGTTCCTGCCCGCGCTGGTCAAGGGGTCGAAGCTGTGGGCGCGGGTGATGGAGGGGCTGCGGTTCTTCGGCGTGCCGGAGGAGAACCTGAGCGCGGTCACCGCGTTCCGGCTCGACATGGTGCAGCGGCCCCGCTTCACCGCGCAGCTCTACCCGCCCACCTCCGCCACCCCCGGCACGTACGGGTTCCTGCTCGGGGACGCCGCCAACGCCATCCACTTCTGGCCGGGCCGCGGGCTCAACAGCGGGCTGGGCTCGGCCATCTCGCTGGCCAGGACGCTCAGCCAGAGCTGGCAGGGCCGGCCGTTCAGGGACGCCGACTTCATCCGGCACGAGGCGGCCATGTCGATGCTGCAGTACCGGCACAAGAGCCGCGCCTGGAAGGCGATGGTCACCACCGACGGGCACGGCGTCACGCGGGCGATCAAGGACGAGATCGCGCAGGGGATCGAGGAGGCCGCCGCGAGCCCGGATCCCGACGCCGGCAAGGACGCCGACCTGGACGCGCTCATGGACCGGCTGCGGCAGATCCGGGACCGCCTGGCCACGCGCATCCCCGGGATGCCGGACGACGCCCGGCTCCGGGGGCATCTGCGGGGGATGAAGGCGGAGACGTTACGGACGCTGCTGATCAGCGGGGCGTGGGACACGCTGGTCATGGGCGGGGAGGAGGTCGACATCGACATCTTCTACCGGCAGGACCCGCCCGACGTGCTGGTGTCCAGGACACCGGTGGCGGCGGCGGAGGCGGTGGGGGAGGGGCAGCAGCTCACCAAGGTCATCCGGCGCGGGCAGGTCACCTGACAGGGCAGCGGCGCATCCGCCGCTGCCGGCACGCGAACGGCGCCCCACCCGCCTGGGACGTGGCGCCGTCCGTAGGTCAGGCGGTGCGGCGCAGGGCCCACTCGACGCCGGGACACCGGTCCATCACCACGTCCAGCCCGGCCTCCTGCGCCCGCCCCGCCGCAGCCTCGTCGACCACGCCCAGGGGCAGCCAGACCGCGCCGGCCCCGATGGCGATGGCCTCGTCGATCGCCTCACCGGCGTGCTCGGACCGGCGGTACACCGCCACCACGTCCACCTTGCCCGGCACCTCGGCCAGCGACGCGTAGCCGGGCTCGCCCAGCACGCTCTCGGCGGCCGGATGGACGGGAATGATCCGCCGGCCGCGCGACTTGAGCAGCCCCGCCTGGTCGTACGCCGTACGGCCCGGGTTGTCGGCCAGGCCGACGAACGCCCACGTGTGAGCCTCGGCGAGGAGGCGCCGGATGACGTTCTCGTCCGCGAAACGGTTTCCCATGTCCGGGCAACGCCCGTGGCGGGTCGCGCATTTCCGTACCCGTAGAAGTGCGCGCCCTGAGATTGCGCCCAGCCGATGCGCGCCACCGCGCATACCTCGGAACTGACGGGCAGGAGGACGGAGGCAGGGGGATGGATCTGACCGCCGAAGGGCTAGGAGGAGACACATGGATCCGTCGACCCAGGAGACCGGCAAGGTCACGGGCACTCAGGACAAGGACTACAACCTGATCTGGTTCGTCGAGCAGTGCCTGAGCAACGTGCTGCGGCTGGAGAACTACATCGCCGACGCGGAGCGCACGGGCGACCAGGAGCTGGCGAGCTTCTTCCGCCGCGCCCAGGCCGAGAGCCGTAAGGGTGCCGAGCAGGGCAAGGAGCTTCTCAGCAAGCGCCTGATCAAGTAAGCCTCCCGGAAGTCTCCGCGCAAGCGGCCGCCCGTCACGGGGGGGGCCGCTTGCGCGTTCGGTCAGGCGCGACAATGGAGACATGAGCCCCACATCCGGCCCCGGTGAACTCGGCGCCTTCCTCAAGGCCCGCCGGGCCCAGCTGGCCCCGCAGGACCTCGGCATGCCCGAGCAGGGCAGTCGCCGCAAGGTCGCCGGGCTGCGCCGTGAGGAGGTCGCCCAGCTCGCCGCCATCAGCGTCGACTACTACACGCGGCTGGAGCAGGGCCGCGTCCGGGCGTCCGCGGGGGTGCTCGCCACGCTGGCCCGCGCGCTGCGCCTGGACGAGGACCAGCAGCGCTACCTGTACGAGCTGGCCGGCAAGACCGACGCCCGGCCGCGCAGGCGCCGGCCCGCGCAGCGCGTCCGGCCCGCTATGCGGCGCCTGCTCGACCAGCTCACCGCGACCCCCGCCATCGTCCTAGGCAGGCGGCTGGACGTCCTGGAGTGGAACGCCGGCGCCGCCGCACTCTACACCGACTTCGCGCGGCTCCCCGCGGACCGCCGTAACTACCTGTACCTGCTGTTCACCGACCCGGTCATCCGGGACATGCACCTGGAGTGGGAGCACGACGCGCGCGACGCCGTCGCCGCGCTGCGCATGGAATCCGCTGCCGGTCCCGACGACCCCGAGCTCGCCCGGCTCGTCGGCGAGCTGTCCGTGCGGGACGCCGACTTCCGCACCTGGTGGGCCGAGCACCGCGTCAACAACGCCGCCTACGGGACGAAGCGGTACAGGCACCGGCTGGTCGGCGACCTCACGCTCGACTGCGACACGTGGAGCAGCCCCGACGGCTCGGGGCAGCGGCTCATGGTGCTGACCGCCGAGCCCGGCACCCCGTCGTACGACGCGCTGCGCATCCTCGCCTCCTGGGGCGCCGGCCAGCCGAGCCTGTCACGCTGAGGACGGAAGGCACGGCCGGCACCCGTTCCACCCCGAAGACCAGCTCGCCGGCCCGCGTCCAGGCCACGACCTGCCCGTACACCTCGCCCATGGTCCCCGCGTCGAGCAGGCGCCACGGCCGGACGTGGAGGGGCTCGACGGGGACGCCTTCGCCGCGGCGTTCCCCACCGTGATCGCCGGGGTGAGCGAATACTTCCAGCCGGGGCGCACCGTGGGCGATCTGTTCCGCGACTGCCTGGAGGAGATCGTGGGCGGCACGTAGCATGGGATCCGTGCAGACGTTCGTGCACGGTGAGGCTGTGTGGGGCGTCGCGTCCCCGCGGCGGCCCAGCTTGGTGTCCGGGGTGACCATGGCGGGTTTCCAGGTCCGTGACCTGGACGCGCTCCGCATGGTCCCGCATCCGGCCGTGACACTGCTCCTGGAGTTCGGCGCGGGCTCGCCCGTCATGGACGGCGGGGCGGGGCGGACGCAGAGCGGCAGTCTCGTCGGCGGGCCGGGGTTCGGGGCCGGCGGGGCGGTCTGGGTGCGGGGCCAGAACGTCGAGTGCTTGCAGGTGCGCCTGTCCCCGTTGATCGCCCGCGCCGTCCTCGGCGTGTCCCCGGCGGAGCTCGACGGCGTCGTGGTGCCCCTCGAAGACTTGTGGGGGCGCGGAAAGGTGTCGGAGATCCGTGAGCGGCTGGCCGAGGCCGGCACCTGGGGGGAGCGTTTCGCGATGGCGGACGCGCTGCTCGCCCGCCGCCACGAGGAGCGGGAGCCGGTGGACCCGGAGGTGGCCTGGGCGTGGGATCGGATCGTCGCCGGTCGTGGCCTGGTCCGGGTGGACGGGCTCGCGGAGGAGGTCGGCTGGAGCCGCAAGCGCCTGTGGTCGCGGTTCCGCTCCCAGCTCGGGCTGCGGCCGAAGCGTGCCGTGACGCTGATCCGCTTCGATCACGCCGCTCACCGGCTGGTCGCGGGTGAGGGCGCGGCCAGGGTGGCGGCCGACGCCGGTTACGCCGACCAGTCCCACCTGCATCGGGAGGTGATGGCGTTCGCCGGGGTGACACCCGGGACGGTGGCCGACGAGCCGTTCCTGGCGGTCGACGACTTCGCCTGGCCGGGCCACGCCTGATCCGGGCGGCGAGCCATCGGCCGAGGTCGTGGCTGATCCGGGCGGTGAGCCATCGGCCGATCCGGGTGGCGGGCTACCGGATCGAACGCGGGCGGTCGGCCCGCTGGACCCAGCCGAGGAAAACCCCCTCAGGCGAGCGCGCCGCCAGCGCCGCCGCGATCGACCCGTGCAGGTGGGCGTCGTTGGGCAGGGCGAGGCGCTGCTCGTCCGGCTCGTCGTAGAGCGACAGGTCGAGCCGTGCCTGCGGATACCGGCGGACCCCGTCCACGACCGCGGCCTCCCCCGCGTACGTCAGCGCGACCGACCGCAGCCTCGACCACGGATGGTCGTTGACGCCCCGCGAGGAGACGACCAGCACCCCCAAGGCCTTGGCCTGGAGATTTATCCGGATATATCCGGCGATGGCGATGATCACCACCAGCACCACGCCCACCATGAAGGCGACGTAGTCGGGAGCGTCCGCCCCCCGGTCGTCGGGCAACGCCGCGCCGATGAGCCCCACCACGATCAGGACGACCACGGCGACGACCATCATCAGGCACCCGAACAGTCCCCGCTGCTGCCTGAGCGCGACGCCCCGCAGATCGAACGCGGTCCCGTCGGCCGGCTGGTGGAGCACCCTCGGCGCGACGGCGGACGAGCTCCACCGCCTGACGTCCCCCCGGCAGAGCAGCAGCCCGCCCGCGATGCCGCACGTCGCGGCGGCGATCCCGGACAGCTGCGACGGGTACACCTGGCCGTCAATCATCCCGATGGCCAGGCCGGAGCCGAGGATCAGGAGCGGGCAGATGCCGAACAGGGCCTTGCGCATCAGCCCGATCGCCATGGGGCCGCCCAGCCAGACCCGGGAAAGCCAGAAGCACCAGACCGCGCTCCAGAACACCCCCGCGAAGATCTCGAAGGGGGCGGTCGTGCCCTCCCAGACGAGCACGACGCCGCCGATGAGGCCGGCCCAGAGGAGGGCGAGCAGGGCGACGGCAAGGTGGAGGGCGAGGGGACGCTGCATGCGCGGAAGCCTAGCCTGGCGGGCAGGACGCGGGACCCGGCGCAAAGCGGGGACTCTCGTTACGCGGCCTTGCCGATCACGTCACTAGCGTGGCTGCCATGCCTGACACACCCCGACGCCCTCGTATCCAATGGCAGGACGACACCGAGTACCTCAAGAACAGGGAGCGTCCGCTGAGCGGCGCGCCCCGGCCCGCTGCCGAGCCGGCCGCGGACCTGGCGCCCCGGCCGGAGCCCGGCCGGGGCACGCGGGAGGCCCGCTAGCGGGCACGATAGGTGAGGATCAGCCCCAGCCCCGCCAGCCCTGACTTGTCGCCTTCCAGCACCAGCCGCCACGTCCCGGCGCTGAACCCGGGGGTGGGCAGGAGCCTGCCCTCGTCGAGGGGCAGGCCGGGGTCGCCGTTGAGCAGGAACCGGCCGGCGCCCGCCGGTGCGTACAGGGCGTACACGCCGGTGACGGCCCTGCCGGTCATGCCGGGGAACATCTCCGGCGTGAGCGGCAGGGTCAGCGTGCCGTCGGTGCCGTCGGTGAACGCCGCCCACTCATCGGGGAACTCCGCGGGCACGTCGCAGTAGCGGGCCGCGGAGTAGGGCTTGAGCATGCCCTTGACCGCGCCCGCGAACGGCTCGCCGCCCTGCTCGGCGGAGTACTTCACGGTGACGGTCACGTCCATGAGCTGGGACGCGCCGCCGGCGGGCAGCTCCAGCCGCCACCGGGAGACGGCGCCCGTGCCCTCGAAGGGCAGGTAGCGCTCGTCGTCGTAGCGCAGCTCGAACAGGCCGTTGTTGTCCTTGTACTCCTCCAGGTCCGACAGGGCGATCTGCTGGCCGCCCCGCCAGTCGGCGCGCACGTTCGCCGGCAGCGGGCCCTTGGCGTCGAGCAGGTACTTCACGGCCTTGGGGTCGGCCGCGAGCACCGTCCTGCTGTCGAGCTGGGTCAGCACCCCGTTGAGGCCGATCGGGCCGTCGGGGCCGGTGAAGGTGACCGACACCGTCTTGATCCGCCGCCGGTAGTGGCCGGGGAAGTCGCGGTCGAACAGCGCCTCGGTCAGCGCGAACTCGCAGCGGCCCGTGGTGCGCAGGCCGAGCGCGGCCAGCGGGTCGAGCGCGAGCAGCGACACCTTCTTGATGATCTCCAGGCCGCGCCGGTCGGTCTCGGCCCACGCCCTGCTCATCCGCTCCAGGTCCAGGCCGAGGCTCTCGGCGGCGAGCAGGCCGTTGCGCCGGCTCTCCCAGTACATCGGCTGGATGTAGTCGGCCTGCCCTTCAGGGACGCCCCGCTCGTACTGGAAGGAGCGTTGCGCGGCGCGCGCCGTCTCGTACGCCATCGCGTACGCCTGGAAGTACAGCCCCGCCAGCCGCCCCGACATCCACTGGTAGAGCTGGAGGCTGGTGAACTTGCCCGTCATGAACGCGCCGACGGCCTCCAGGTTCGCGATCTGCTGGCCGAGGACGTCCAGCTCCCGCTGGGCGGCGCTGAGCCGCAGCTCCGCGGCCCGCACCTGGTGGCCGAGCTGCTCCACGTCGTTGCGGGCCAGGGCGAGCTGGAAGGCCCAGTCGTGCGCCATCCGCTCCTGGTCGGCGCGGATGCCGAGCAGCTCACCGATGACGTTCAGCCCCTCGGCGGTGGCCGAGGCGGCCTCGCCGCCGTGCTCCAGCGCCTCCGTCACCTGCTGGCCGCCCTGCTTGGTGCCCATGATGAACAGGCCGACCAGCACGTCCGGCAGGCCGGAGGCGATGGCGCCGCCGGTCTGGAAGGCGGCGGCGACGGCGTGCGCGACCACGGCCGCGGACATCATGCCGAGCTGCGCCTGCTCCAGCGGGGTGAGCCCGGTGGCGATCAGCCCCTCGTAGTGGCCGGCCCGCTCCTGCGCGCCCCGCTCGCCGGCCCGCGCCTCGCGCAGGCCCTCGGCGGCGATCTCGACCTCCAGCTCGCGCACCGCGCGGGTGAGGGTCAGGATCGTGCCCTCGTGCCGGTTGTTGAGCAGCGCCAGCTCCTCGGCGTCGCGCCGTTCCAGCACGTTGAGCAGGTCCACGCCGAACTGGCGCAGCTTGTCCACCAGTTCCTGCGCCTTGCGCAGCACGACGGGGAAGCGGTGGTGCGGCACCGGCACGGCCGCGGCGGCGGCGAGCCGGTCGAGCGACGCTCCCGCCGCCACGCCGCGCACCAGCGCCATCACGTCCGCGGGCGGCTCGAACAGCGGCAGCGGCCGGCTGACGCCCATGATGTCGAGCGAGGCCCTGATCTTGCGCAGCCGGTCCTCGACGCGGTCCCAGTACTCCAGGTAGACGCTGTTGGCCGGGACGTGGAAGTACGGTCCCTCGACGCTGGCGTGCACCTGGCCCGCCCCCTGGAGCATCGCGCCGCCCGCCGTCAGCTCGGGAACCCCGCCGTTCTGCGGCGCCCGCCGGATCTGCTCGTACGTGAGCGCCGCCCCCAGTTCACGCGGCCCGAGGTTCTCCGGCGGACGCTTCCCGAGCAGGTCGTAGGCGAAGACGTAGAGCATCCTGGCCTCGTCCACGCTCTCCGCGGTGTACTGGCGGAAGAGCAGGTCACCCCAGTCGAGCAGGTTGTCGACGTAGGCCATCACGACCGCGCGCCGGTAGGCCGACGGCCGCAGCTCGGCGATCGCGTGCGGGTCGAAGGGATCCTCCAGGTACGCCTTCAGCAGCGCCACCCGGTCGCCCATGAGGTCGTACTGGCGGCGCAGCCGGCCGAGCATGGCGACGCGCTCCAGCAGCCCGGCGCGCGCGGGCTCCGCCTCGGGCGGCACCGTCAGCGCCTCGATCGCCTCCTCGATCGGCGGCAGCTTGCCGCCCGGGAGCCCGGCCAGGTAGTCCTTCTCGCCGTCGGTCAGCTCGCGCCGGTGCTGGAAGGCGGGCGCCATCGGCTCCACGTCGCGCAGGATGTCCGCCAGGTCGTCGCCGGCCTCGCCCGCGTCGATCCGCGCCAGGTCGTCGCGGCAGCTCTGGACGAGCGCCTCGACGTCCACGGCCAGGAAGGGCAGGAACCGCCAGTAGCGCGGCCTGGTCGGGTCGAAGACGTACTCGTACCAGGTGCGGGCGTCGTCGAAGCGCTGGGCGGCGTTGAGCGCCTGCGCGATGAGGGTGGGGGCGTGGAAGAAGACCTCCCAGTAGTAGATGCCGTTGCCGCTGTTGAAGTCCAGGTGCGAGCTGGTCGGCACGCCCTGTTCCGCGGTCTGCTCGGTGACCATGATGGTGGTGGCGTCGGACGTCCGCGTGCTGAAGGCGGGCAGCTCGTCGAGCTCCTGCACGCGCGGCGCGAGCAGCGCGGGCACGCCGCCCTCCAGCAGCGCCTTGTTCAGCTTGTACGCCGTGCTGGAGGTGAGCCGGACGACCTCGTGCGGCAGCGCGGCGATCTCGTAGGGCCGCTGCGTCTTCGGCGCCGAGGAGTAGGCGACGTACTCGGCGCCGAGGAACAGGTGCAGGTCGGTGCTGTCGAGCACGCCGTCCAGCCTGTCCGCCCAGCCTGCCGGCAGGCCGCCCCAGTTGCCCTCGACGGGGGAGTACGCCGTCACGGACGCCAGCTCCTGCTTCGGCTCCAGCACCGCGTAGTCCTCGCCGCTGAGCACGTAGCGCAGGCCCGAGCGCCGGAAGACGGCCCGGACGCGGCTGGTCAGCGGCTTGGGATAGCCGGGTTCCGCCAGGGCGCCGGGGAGGTCGCCGGCCAGCGAGTAGCCGACGTACTCCAGGTTCCTGGCCAGGTACAGCATGCCGTCGGCGACGTAGGCGGCGTCCACGCCCTCGTCGGTGATGGCCGTCCTGGCCACGCCCAGCGGCTTGATGGCGGACGGGTCGCTCTGCACCCACTCCGGGCGGCCCCTGCCGGAGTCCCTGGTGATGGACAGGTACGTGCGGGCGGTGTTGTCGAAGAAGTAGCCGCGGTCGCCGTGCCGGAAGGCGGCGCTGACGGGGCCGGACTGCGGCAGGCCGTCGCCGTTGCCCTTCAGCCCGCGGGCGTCCTCGTCGCGGCCCTCGATGCGCCGGTAGGAGTCGCCGCTCATGACGAACACCTGGCCGTCGCGGAACAGGACCGCGTCCACCCGCGCGGTGCCGGACGCCCACGGCGGCTGGAAGGTCTCCAGCGGGCCGCCGGGAACGGTTCTGCGCAGCCACGCCTTGCCGGCGGTGTGGTAGTACTCCACGCCGTCGGCGTCCACGACGGCGACGTCCACCTTCTCCCACTGGGGGAAGCCCTCGCCGTTGCCGGCGATCGGCTTCGGGTAACCGGGGTCGATCATGCCGAACGGGTCGCCTGAGTAGCGGTAGTAGTTCTCGCCGGAGAACAGGTAGCGGTAGCCGTTCTTGACGATGACGGCGTCCACCTTGGCCTGGTCGTCGTACAGGGCGGTGGGGACGTGCCCCCAGCGGCCCGACGTCGGCGGCTTGGACAGCCGCAGGGCGGTCGGCCGGTCCTTGGGCAGCTCCACGTAGAACGGGCCCGAGCCGTCCTCGCCGGTGTTGTTGAAGAAGTACCTGACGCCGACGGGCAACTCGACCGCCGCGTGGATCGGGGACCACACGGGCAGCCTGGCCTGGTTGCCGCTCAACGGGAGCGCCGTCTCCTCGCCCAGCGGCGGCGAGACGGGACGGCACAGGAAGCTGCCGCCCTTGTGGTCGACGCTCACCCACGCGCCGCTCTCGGCCTCGGCCGGCATGGCGAGCTGCACGACCCCTGACGGATCGACCGGCTCGGCGAAGACCCGCTCCAGCCGGGCCGGCCGCACCGGCTCCGGCACGCCCTCGGCGCGGATCGCGTACAGCTCGGGCGTCAGCGCGAACGCCGAGCGCACCGGCAGCGGGCCGAGCGGCGACAGCACCGTGTACGTGCAGGTGATCAGGATGGTGTCGTGCGCGTCGCCGTCCGGGGCGGTCGCGGACGCCTGGACGTACAGGCGCACGCCCGTCACCGGCGCGTCCTGCACGTCCTCCAGCGGCAGGACCTGCGCGGCCCCCCACTCGCCGTTGAGGTTGCGGAAGGAGTAGTTGACCCGCACGCGGTGCTTGGGCGGCGGCGGGGTGAGCGTGCGGGAGTCGCCGCTCTGCTGGTCGGTGAGCGTGGTCGTGGCGCCCGGCTCCGGCGGGACCGCCTCGACCGTCGGCCAGAAGACGAAGACGCGGCCGAAGGCGTGCACCGGGTAGACCCGCTCCGCCTCGATCTGCGCGTCCACCTTCAGCCACGGCGCCCAGGTGGCCGACAGGCGGCCGTCGTCCCTGAACTCCGCCTCGCGGCAGTAGTAGCGGCGCGGCTCGGTCCGCGTCCGGCCGAACAGCACCAGCCGCCGCGCCCCCCGCTCCGCGCCGTCCTCGGTGTAGACGTAGCCGCCGGCGATGGACAGCCGGGAGACCTCGGTGTACTCGTCGAGATAGCGCTTGTAGGCGCGCTCCACCTTCTCCTGGGTGATCTCGCCCTGCAGCAGGTCGTCCTCCAGGGCACGGAAGGCCGGTGTCCTGGAGTCGCGCAGCTCGGGGCGCAGGTAGTTCTCCGGGTAGAGGAAGACCTTCCTGTTGGCCTCCCACAGGCGGTAGTTCTTCAGCCACCCCCACCAGGTCCTGATCCGCTGCCGGGTCTCCTCCGGATCCCGCCCGCCTGCCGGGCGCGCCTGCTCCAGGTCGAGCAGGTAGCGGTGCACGTAGAGCTGGACGGCGGCGATGGCCTCGCGCACCCGCGAGGTGCGGCCCTGCCCGCCCATCTCGACGTCGGCCAGCAGCCGGTCGTACAGCTCGCCCGAGGTGGCCGGCAGGATGGAGACGAGGGCGTCGCGCCTGAGCACGTTGATCTCGTCGTGCGCGGTGGCCGACAGCGCCGCCCACTCCCCGCCGGACAGCCGCTCCATGATGCCGAGCAGGCCGGTGTTCGCCGCCGCCA
Source organism: Nonomuraea sp. PA05 (assembly GCF_008086045.1). GTDB lineage: Bacteria > Actinomycetota > Actinomycetes > Streptosporangiales > Streptosporangiaceae > Nonomuraea > Nonomuraea monospora. Next base: position 12,521 of record NZ_VSEY01000064.1, read on the forward strand.
GGGCGGGTGTCTCGCCGAAGGCGTGCCGCCACACCTCGGAGTGCAGCGTGGACGGCGCGTCGCCGATCCGGCCGGTGAGCGCGAACAGCTCGGCCAGCCGCAGCAGGAACTCGATCTCGAAGCGGTCCTCCTCGTGCCGCGCGGGCGGCGCGCTCCACCTCGCGGCGGCGACGGCCCCCGGCTCCGCGGTCAGCAGGGCCGCGTTGCGCCTGGCCCACTTGATCTCGTCGGCGTCCCAGCCGAACAGGTCGCTGAGGTAGGCGTACGGGTCCGGGACGGCCGCCGGCGGGTTCAGCAGGAACGCGGGCAGCCCGTCGGGGTGCCGCCGGGCCAGGTCCACGAACCTGGTGATCGTGTGCACGTCGCTCAGCCGGTAGTCGGCCGTGCCGCCCCAGCGGTGCGCGAACCGCTGCGGGTAGGTGCGGTCCACCTCGTGGTAGCCGCGCGAGTAGCGGACGTACTCCTCGCCCTTGCACAGGTACGTGCGCCCCTCGAAGACGAACGCGCCGTCGATGCCCTCCTCGAAGCGGCCGGGCAGGTCGCCCCAGTCGTCCCGCACGGTGCGCGGGTGGCCCTCCTCGGCCAGCTCGTACGTGCCGCGCGGGTAGCGCACGTACTGGTCGCCCCTGAACGCGTACAGCTCGCCGGTGGGCGCGGCGAAGGCGGCGTCGATCAGCTCGTGCCCGGCGTCGGCGAAGGCGTTGCGCACCTTGCCGAACACGGCGCTCACGGGCTGCGCCGCCTGGTCGCCGACCCGCAGGTGGAGGGCGCCCTTGAACAGGTGCACGCCGCCGCCCGGCGCGCGGAAGGCCGCGTCGAGCCCGTCGGCGAACTCCGCCGGCGGCTGATCGGTCATGCGCAGGTCGTAGGCCAGGTTCGGGACGATCGTGCGGGGATAGCCGTCGTCGGCGTGGGCGTACTCGGTGCCGGTGTAGCGGACGTACTGGTCGCCGGAGAACAGGTACGTGTGCGCGCCGGTGACGATCGTCGCGTCCACCTTCTCCCGCTCCGCGATCGTGTTCCTGACGCGGCCGAGGACGCCGAGGCCGAACGTGGCGGTCGCGGCGCGGGAGACGGTGTGGCAGGCGCCGCCCGCGAACAGGCAGGCGGTGCGCTCGCCCGCGACGGCGGCGTCGATCGTGCGGCCGGTCACCGCGTCGTCGAACGACTCGGGCAGGTTCGCGAACGCCGCCTCGCGCCGCAGGTTGCCGACGATCTTCTTCGGGTAGCCGGGGTCGACGTAACGGTACTCGGGGCCGGTGTAGCGCACGTACCGGTCGCCGGAGAACAGGAACGTCGTGTCCTCGCCGAAGACGCAGGCGGCGTCGATGCGGGCGGTCGCGTCGTCGGGCACGAACGGGTTGGGCGACCTGCCCCACCGGTCGCGGATGACGGCCAGCGGGGCGAACTCGCGCCCGTCGTGCCGGGAGTACTGCTCCGACAGGAAGAAGTACGTCGCGCCGTCCGGCGCGGTGAACGCCGTGCGCAGCGCGTCGCCGTCCTCCCTGCTCGATTCGAGGAGCCGCTCGAAGCCGGGCCAGAACCGCTCGATCGGGCGCGGGTAGGACCAGGCGCCGCTGCCCTCGTCGTACTGCACGCAGTGTTCGCCGTGCAGCAGCAGCATGGTGCCGCCGGCGAACAGCACCGCGTCAGGGACGGGGCGCCCCGGCACGCGGTACTGCTCGGGCACCTCCCAGAAGCTCTCGTCGGCGGTCTGCGGCTCACCGTCTGGCCTGGTGTAGCCGGCGCCGGAGTAGACGACGTACCGGAAGCCGCCCTCCTCGTCGGGCGACTCGAAGAGGTAGGTCCGGTCGCCGCGCACGTACGCCAGCGCGACGTCGGTCAGGCCGCCCCAGTGCTCGGAGATGATCCGCGGCTCACCGTCGATGACCAGGCCGGGGCCGGATCCGGTGGGCGCGTAGACGACGAACTGGTCGCCGCTGAACAGGTACGTCCTGCCGTCCCGGCCAACGAACGCCGCATCCACCGCGTTGTCCTGATAAATCGTGTTACGTGGGCGGCCCCACTCCTCGGCCAGCGCGTACGCCTTGTTCAGCCGCGTGTTGACGCACCGCGGCCCCTTGAACAGGTACGTGGTGCCGTCGGCGCCGCACAGCACGGCGTCGAGCCCCCGGCGGAACTCCTCCGGCACGCCGCGCAGCGACCGCGGCGTCACCGTCTCCGGCTCCACCCCCGCGACCTGCACCGACTCCACGGCCGGACGGTGCCGCCAGACGCCGCCCTCCTCGGCCAGCATCCTGCCGTCCTCCAGGAACACGCAGCCCGCCCCGGCGAACCAGGCGTCGTCGTAGCGGCGGTAGAGGCCGTCGGAGACGGCGTGGCACCGGTCGCCGCGGAACAGGTAGACGGTGCGGCGGTCGGCGAAGGCCGCGTCCACCCCGTCGAGCGTGACGTCCAGCGCCGCCATCCCCGGCTCGCGCGCCAGCTCCGACAGCGCGGCCGGATAGCCGTCCTGCACGTGGTCGAGGTCCGCGTCCAGGTAACGCACGTACTGGTCGCCCGAGAACAGGTACGTGTAGCGGCGCTCCACCGTCCTGCCGTCCACCACCTCCGGCACGGTCCTGACCAGCGCGGCGTCCACCCGGCCCGTCCTGGCGATCCGGTTGACCACGTTGCCCCAGTACGCCGGCACCGAGGCCGGATAACGGTCGTCGGCCCTGGTGTGGTCGGCGGTCGAGAAGCGGGTGTACCGGTCGTCGGAGAAGACGTACGTCCTGCCGTCCTTGCCGACGAAGGCCGCGTCCACCCGGGTGAAGGGCAGCAGGCTGTCCCAGTGCCCGGCGATCGTGCGCGGCTCCGACCACCAGCGGTGCCGGGCGTCGGACATCACGAAGTGCTCGCCGGAGAACAGGTACGTGCGGCCGGCGCCGTCGGTGAAGACGGCGTCGATCACCGCGAAGCGCGGGTCGGCGGCCAGCGAGGCGGGCAGGTTCCACCAGTTGTCGGAGACCGGCTTGGGGTAGCCGGCGTCGGGCACGGAGTAGTCCCTGGTGGAGTAGCGCACGTGGAAGTGGCCGGCGTCGGCGTGCACCCGCACGTGCAGCGGGGTGCCGCGCAGCGTCAGCGCGATGCCCTGCTCCGTGGTGACGTGCCACACCGGGCCCTCGCCGCTGGTCTCGCCCGCCCTGACGGCGGCGTCCTGGGCCAGGGTCAGGCCGTGCTCCAGGAAGCGGCGGCGCAGCGCCGGCGACAGGCGGCCCTCGTTCAGCTCAGGCTCCTGGGCGAGCGGCACGTCGAACAGGTGGCCGCCGCGCCCGAACAGGTACGTGCAGCCGTCCATCACGAAGGCCGCGCCGACCTCGCGCAGCCCGCCCCAGTCGCCAGCGATGCGCCGGGGGTAGCCGAGATCCACGACGGCGTAGTCGGCGCCCGAATAGCGCAGGTACCGCTCGCCGCTGAACAGGTACGTCCTGCCGTCCAGGCCCACCAGCGCGGCGTCCACCCGGTCGCGGGTCAGCACGCCGGCGAGCCTGCCCCAGCGCTCGGCCGTCGGCTGCGGCACGCCCGCGCCCGACGACGACAGCGCGACCGTCCTGCCCTCCTTGAACAGGTGCGTCAGCCCCGTGACGGGCTCGGCGAAGGCCGCGTCCACGCCGGTCCCGAACTCGCCGGGCAGCCGGGCGAACTCCGTCTCGACGCGCCTCGGGTAGCCGTCGTCCACCCGCACGCCGCCGTTCTCCACGCTGTCGCTGTAGCGGGCCATCTGGTCGCCGCGGAACAGGTACGCCTTGCCGTCCGGGCCTGTGAAGGCGCCGTCGAGGCCCCGCCCTTCCTCGAAGGCGTTGCGGATGCGGCCCCAGCGGGCGGAGATCGGCTGCTCCTGCTCGCCGAGCTCCAGGTAACGGCCGCCCGCGAACAGGTGGGTGTGCCCGTCCACGTCGGTGAACGCCGCGTCGAGCGCTCCCGTGAACGCCTCCGGCAGCGGCGTGTCGTGCCCCTCCGCCTGCCACCACTCGGTGACGGCGCGCGGGTAGCCCTCGTCCACCGTGGCGAAGCCGGGGCCGGAGTAGCGGATGTACTGGTCGCCGCAGAACAGGTAGGTCCTGCCGTTCTCGTCCACGTACGCGCTGTCGATCCTGCGCGGCGCGGCGAAGTTGTTCCTGATCCGGCCCCAGAGCTGGTCGCGGGGCGCCCAGCGGATGCTGCCCCGCTCCTTGACGAACAGCCGCGACACCTCACGGCCGGGCTGCTCGCCCTCGGCCCGCTGGAAGGCGCGGCCGACGAGCCACTCCGTGCCGTCGGGGTAGGCGAAGGCGGCATCCACGCGGCTCAGGCCGGTGAACCAGGGCGACAGCTCGGTCAGCGCCTTCGGCTTCTGGTCGAGCAGCGTGTAGGTGTCGGCGGAGTAGGCCCAGAAGACGTCGCCGGCGAAGAGCAGGATGCGGCCGTCGGAGCCGCGCAGCAGCGCGTCCACGGAGCCGACGCCCGGCGGCAGCGCCAGCGGCTCGGGGAACTTGCCCGCCAGGTCCTGGTCGTGGAAGACGACGGCGACCTCGGTCTCGTCCATGCCGATCCGGCCCGCCAGCAGCGCGAAGCGGCGGATGCGCTGGTAGGCGGCCAGCAGGTGCGGGTCGTCCGGCCGCCACGGGTCCGCGATGACCGGCGGGACGAGGAGCTCCATCGCCTCGGGCAGCCCGCCGGTGACGCCCGCGCAGATCGCCGCGACGCTCTCCTCGGGCACGCCGAACCCGTCGGCCAGCACGGAGACGAGCGCCTGCCGCTGCTCCCCGGCGCGCCGCTCCACGGCGGCCGTCACCTCCTCGACCGCCGCCGCCAGCTCGACGGCGACGGGGTTCAGCAGGAAGAACACGTCCCGCTCGAAGTCCTCCACTCCCCGCAGCGAGAAGCCGATGACGCCGGCCGGGTTGGCGAAGAACGGCACGGCCTCGCGCGGCACGGACAGCGCGTCGGTGAGGTGGCCCTCCGCGACCAGCTTCTCGACCAGCAGGCCCTGCTGGTCCTCGTCCAGGCCGAGCCCCTCCAGCGCCTCCAGGTCGATCCGGTACGGCCGCTCGTCCTGCGCGCACTCGGCCACCCGCTGGGCGACGAGGCCGCTCTCGGCCTCGGTGAACCCGTCGCCGAGCGACTCCACCTCGGCGACCGGCCAGCCGTCGCTCAGGTACACGCCCTCCATCGCGGCCATCGCCCGCTGCGCCATCGCCAGGTCCGCGACCTCGGCGAAGTCCTCAGGGGTGAAGGTTAACAGCTCGGCCTCCAGCTCGCCGACCTGCCGGCGCATCGCGTCGAGCACGGCGTGCCGGTGCGGGTGGAACTCGGCCGGCAGCGCGAGACCGGCGGGCCCGAGCCCGGCCAGCGCCTGCTTGTCCAGGTAGCGGTCCTGCTCGTCGAGGTAGCCGTTGAAGTGCAGCCCGTCCACCAGCCTGGACAGGCGCGCCTCGCCGAGCCGCAGCCCCGCCAGCAGCTCCCGGTCGAGGACGAGCGGCTCGGCGCGGAAGGCGTCCACCCGCCCGCGCAGCACGGCGAGCACCTCGGGCGCGACGTCGGACAGGCCCGCGTTGACGCGGAACGCGCCGAGGTTCTCCTCGTCGGCGAAGAACGCCGGGTCCTGGACGGCGCCCTCCTCGTCCACGTACCCGTGGAAGATCAGGTTGTCGTACAGCTCGTCGAGCTGCCCCTCCGAGAGGTCGCCGAGGGTGGCCAGGTCGGAGGGGTGGAAGGTGGAGGTGCCGTTGCCGACGCTGTTGATCAGCTTGAACAGCGCCTCCTTGAACGGCACGAAGTCGCGTTCCAGATTCAGCGCGTAGTCGGTCACGGGCAGCCCGTCGGTGACGAGCGTGCCGTCGGCGCGCAGCCGTCCGGACAGCATGAGCTGGTTGTGGATCTTGCCGGCCAGGCGCTCGCCGAGCCCCAGCCCGAGCAGGTCGTCGTCCACGACGACGCCCAGGGTGGTGACCGCCTCGTACGCGGCGGCGGCCACCTTGTCCGGGTCGGGGCGCAGCAGCCGGGGATCGCGGCCCGACACCACCCCTTCGGCGGTGGAGGTGAGCAGGTCGTGCACCACCTGGGCGGCGCGCGGCCCGAAGCGCTCGCCCTCGAACGCGGCCGGCCCCATGGCCACCTCGTCGAAGCGCTGCCTGAGGCTGTCGAGCACCGCGAGCCTGTCGTCCTCGCCGGGCCGGCCGCCGAGGATCTCGGCCAGCTCCCCGGCGCCGAAGCCGCCGTCCTGCATCCAGCGGGCGACCCCGAGCAGCGTCTGGGCCAGCCACAGCGCGGCGGCGGGGTCGCCGCCCTCCAGGACGCGGTAGCAGTCACGCGTCCCCGGCTCGACACCTCCCAGCAGCGAGAACGTGGAGTACCGCCACAACGACGGGTCGCTCTCCAGCACCCCCAGCAGGTCGAACAGCTCGCCGGCGGACAGGCCGAGCGCCGCGGTCAGCCTGCCGGCCCGCCGCAGCAGCGCGATCTGCGACGACCCGATCGGGCCGCGGTCGAAGGGGCTCGGCTCCAGCGCGCTGTAGCGGTCGCGGTAGCGCCGCACGGTCTCGACGATGCCGCTCTCCGACGTCTCGATGCCGATGGCCAGCCTGCGCCGGTAGTCCTTGTTGTGCGGGCCGAGCAGGTCGCCCGACATGGCGGGCAGGTCCTCCGGCACCGGCTCGACCGCCGCCACCAGCCCGCACACCGCGTCGATGGTGAGGTCGTAGCCGCGCTGGAGGTGCACGACGAGGGCGAGAGCCCGCAGCGCCGCCGCGTCGAGCGTGCCGCCGCAGCACGTGGTCAGCACCCGGTCGAGGTCGGCCAGGCCGAGCCCGGTCCACCTGGACAGCCGGGCGATCCTGCTGACCCGGTCGTACCAGCCCGGGGAGGTGCCCAGCAGCTCAGTCCCGTCCGGCGACAGGGTGACCGGGGAGCCGCCCCGGTTGGCGTAGGAGTCCTTGGCCGGCCGCGCGGGGTCGTCCGGGTCGCCGAGCAGCTCCCGTAGCTGCAGCACGGACAGGCCCGTCACCCGGGTGAACGTCTCCACCCGCGCCAGCGGGCCCATCGGGTCGCCAGGCTCGAGCCCGTAGAACGCCTTGATCCGCGCCTCGTCCGCCGGCGACGTCAGATGCCCGGCGGCCTCGGCCGGCAGGCCCAGGAACAGCCGGGCCACCGTGTCGGCGTCGGCCACCGGGGCGAAGATCCGGTAGAGCTCGTCGGGCCCGACCCTGAGGTGGCGCAGGTAGCTCTTGAACCGCTCCTCCTCCAGCGAGAACGGCATGCCGAACGGGTGCTCCAGCCGCAGCATCTCCGCGTACGGGGCGTCCCCGGCGAGCCTCTCCAGCAGTTCGATGACGATGTCGAGGTAGGGCGTCTGGCCGAAGGTGTTCTCGGCGTCCAGCAGGATGCGCTTCAGGTCGGCGCGCCGGTCGTCGCCGAGCAGCGACGGCTGCTCCAGCACGGTCTCCAGGAGCCCCAGCAGATCCGCGAGATAGGCCCCCGGCGAGTAGACCGTCCTGGCCTCGTCCTCCTGACGGGGGTCGAGCTCGGTGTCGTCGAACAGATCCTCGTAACTCGGGAGCATCTCGTTACCGGCCATGCGTCCCCCTCAGGAAGCCGTGGAAAGCCCAGAAATCAGGACCGATTCCCCCAGAGCGGTCCGCGCCTTTCCAGATACAAGCCGAGAAGCGGCGTCATGAATATGGCGATAAAGACACCTGTTCACGCTCTGTCCGAAGGTGGACGATCGGGCGTCAGACGGCGGGGGCCTCCAGGACAAGGGCGGGGAGATCATGAAGCGACGATTGAGCGGGACCAGGGCGCCGTTGCGCAGGAGCAAGCGCGCCAAATCCGAGCCGATCCGGTACGAGCCGGGCTCGTCGCTCGTCGCGACCAAGAAGCCGAAGCCCAAGCCGAACAAATCGCTGATCGAGGCCGACCCCAAGATCACCAAGGTGCTGCCGAAAGCCGGGAACTGGAGCAAGATCAAATTTGTCGCCGGCCATCAGCCGCTGCCCGCCGGCGCCAAGGTGTCGCTCGCCCCCGAGCCGGAGATGGAGGGCACTCCCGGCTCGCGATGGATCAAGACGCTGCTCGTCAGCGGGCTGCAACGCACGCCTTCGCCGTTCCGCAACAGGATGGGTGACCACACCACCGCCTGGCAGGCCGTCGTGGACTCCGTCAAGGCCGCGGTGCACGAGAAGCCGATCAAGGAAGCGGCCGCCGCCATCCTGGCCATGCAGGCAGCGGCGGAGACGTCGCTGAAGGCGTCCGACGGGAGCAACAGGCTGCTGTTCACGTGGATGGAGCAGATTGACGCGGAAAGCGCGACCGACCGGCTCCCGCGCATGCAGGACGCCGCCCAGACGGTCGCCGAGGCGTGCGATCAGGCGACGAAGGCGAAGAACGAGTCCGACGCGGCGGCCGCGCTGTCCAAGGCCATCGCCCACCATCTCGCCTTCCTCAACTACCTGCCGTTCAGCACGGTTCCCGCCGCCTCGGATCGCGGCTCGACCGGCTCGGGCGAGGGCACCCATCACGCCGCGCTCCTCACCTACGAGATCGCCGCCGCCGAGGCGTTGAAGGCGAAGAAGAAGCCGGTCGCGGCGCTGGCGGAGGGTGCCACGGCGGCGGTGTGGGGCATGTTCGCCTTCGACGCGGTGCTGCGCGAGGCGCAGATCGACTACGCGCTGAATCCGGCCGCCGCCATGCAGGTCGCCAAGCAGCACGGCCAGCTCGTGGCCATCAACGCCAAGATCAATCAGGCGCTGAAGGCCGTGGTGAACAACGCCGGCAAGCCCGCGCAGCAGGACGTCATGGAGGAGGCGCTCGCGGAGCTCGACGCGATCATCGCGACGGAGGGCGTCTACCGGGACGTTCTCCTGGCCGCGGGGCATCTCAAGGCAAAGGTGACGGACGTCCGGGAGCGGCTGTCCGAGCCGTACCAGCTCGACCGCGCGAAGCAGGCGCTCAAGCTGCAGACCTCTCCCGCCACCCAGGGCCACCTGGACAAGGCCAAGCGGGTGGCCGGCGACGTCACGAAGCTCGGCGACGGGAACCAGGCGGCCTCGCTCGCCATCGACGTGCTCGCCAACCTGCTCCACAAGCACGTGCGCACGATGGCCGCCACCTATCCGCACTCGGTCGCCGCGCTCAAGCTCGGCCTGCCCCCGAGCGGAAAGCTCGGCGCGAAGGCCGCGGAACAGCTCGCCGGCATGGTGGAGGAAGGTCTGAGAAAGCACTACCCCGACTACTTCGCGGACGCCACGGAGCCGTCACGGCTCCAGCCGCTGCTCAAGCAGATCACCGCCCAGCTCGCGGCCATGCCCACGATCGCCGTTAAGCCCGAGATCACGACGTGGGCCAGCGCGGCGCAGCGGGCCGACCTGGTGGTGACGGTCAAGGCGAAGGAGAAGGAGAAGCTCAAGATCAACGGTCGCGCGCCGGCCCCGCCCGGCGTCGCGGGCATGGGTTGCCACACCACCGCCTGGGTGATGGAGACGCAGCACGTCAACTACCTCGTCCGCGAGGCGCGCACCGACAAGGAGATCATCGCGAAGCTGCAGGCCGCCGTGACCCGCGACCTCAACGCCAAGCCCATCGGGCTCGCGCACCTGCTGCCGATCGACCAGATCAGAGGGCGGCAGCTCACCTCCCTGTTCGACCAGGCCGCCGCCGTGCTGAAGGCCGAGAGCGCGTCCCAGGCCGCCACCGCGTACCTGTCGTTCCGCAACCTCCTGCCGTACGCGACCGTCGACGAGGGCGACCGCAGCGGCAAGCGCGAGCGCAAGGACGGCACCCTGGACGAGACCTACGACAAGGCCGCCATCGAGCAGGCCGGCAACCGCGTCAAGGAGGAGCTGAAGAACGCCGGCCTCGACGTCATCGCGTCACTGCGGGACGAGGACGACCTGCTCAGGCAGCAGTCGGCGCAATGGGACTTCAACCCGGTCCTCGCCGCGGCCGTCGAGGCCACGCGCACCCGGTTGACGGACCTGGCCGACGGCCTGGGGAACACGCAGAGCGCCGCCCGGAACAAGCTCGGCGACCAGGGCAGGTCCCTGGTCCTCAACACGCGGCGGGACGAGCACAAGAAGGTGTGGACCGAGGCGAAGGTGTTCAGGGACGGCAAGTGAGGTCCTTCACCTCGCGCTTCCTCCTCGCCGCCGCCCTGGCCCCGGCCAGGGCGCCGCGCACGGTGACGCTGTCGAAGCGGTTGGCGGGCCGGCTGACCGGGGTCCAGGCCAGCGTCAGCATGCCGCCCAGCAGCCCCAGCAGCATGCCGATCAGGAAGCCGCCCAGATTGGAGTAGACGAACGACGCCAGGGACAGCACCACCGACACCAGGCCGAGGAACGCCCGTTGCCCCGGCTGCACCCACACCAGGACGCCCGCGATCACCAGGATCACGGCGATCAGGAACCCGGCGCCGACCCGGCCGAACATGATCGCCACGGGCAGCGCGTTGACGGCGAGCGGGATGGACAGCAGCTCCAGGCCCGCCGCCACGACGAGCAGCCCGCCCCAGAACGGCCGTGATCGCCGCCAGGCCCGCACGCGGGCCCGCCCGCTCGCCATCGCTGAAGAACGTGTCTCAGAAGCACTCGTGCTCGCCACGCAGCACCTTCATTCCGAGGTCGGGCAGGCTGAACGTGGCCGCCGTGGCGGCCCACGCGTCCAGCCTGACGTTGCGGAGGGTGACCGCCGAGGCCTGGCCGCCGAACGTGCCGGCCGGGCCCCTGGCGTCGGGCACCTCGTCCAGGGTGCCGGCGTCCCGGTTCAGCTCCAGGTCGCGCAGAGTGGCGGCGGTCTGGCCCACCGCCACGTCGATCACCAGGTCGTCGATGGTCACCACGTTGCCGCCCCGGCCGCCGGTGAGCACGATCGTCACCGTGCCGAGCGGGGTCTTCACCAGGGCGCTCTGGCACAGGCCGGTGACCACGGCCCGCCGCACGCCGGTGGTGATGACCGGGATCCGCCGGTCCTTCCGCGTCCGCACCACGTCACTGGACAGGGCGAAGCCCTGGCCGCGCAGCTCGCCCGCGAAGAGCTTGAAGCTCCGGCCCGACACCACGAACGTGGCGCCGATGACCCCCTGCGCCGTGGCCCCGACCAGCAGCGAGGTCATCGCCGCGACGGGCGCGAAAATCCAGGCGAAGCGCTTCCACCGCACGCGTCCCTGCTCGGCCATGACCCTGCTTTCCCATCAGTCTGTACGGGCGGACGAGCCCGCCTTGAGTCGAGCATGGGCGAGACGGGTGCGGTATCTCGACGGACGCGCCGGATGTTGCAGCACCTATGGCCCACGGCTGGACAATCTTGGCCTGTCAGGGCGTGACGATGGCGAAGTCCGGGACGGGCTCCTCCAGGACGGAGGTCAGCCGCCCCAGGACCGACAGGTCGCCGTCATGGTCGAGGCCGTCGGCGCCGCCGCCACCGGTGAGCAGGCCCAGCAGGCGTTGCTTGGTGAGCCGGAGGGTGAGGTCCGCGCCGTCGCCCGCGGGCGACGCCTCGTGGATCAGCACGCCGTTGCCCAGCGTGGTGCGATGGTGCTCGTCCGGATCGGTGAGGCGCCAGTCGATGACCAGACGCTCGTTCCACGCTTCGGGGCCGTTCACGCGGATGGCGAGGGAGTCGAAGAGCTGCTCGGTGGTGAGCGCGGCGAGCATGTCCGGCGGGGCGGTGTCGGTGGCGCCCGCCGACGCGCCGCCGGCCAGCTCGCCGGCGCCGGTCAGGAAGAAGTTGCGCCAGGTGGCGTTCTCCGCGCCGTGGCCCAGCCGGGTGTAGACCTCGGCCAGGACGCGGCGGGCCCTGGAGTCCTGCTCGTCGGCGAAGATCGCGTGATTGAGCAGGGTGGCGGCGAAACGCAGGTCGCCTTCCCCGAGGTAGCGTTCGGCCAGCGCGACCACGGCGGAGGTGCCGCCCAGGCATTCGACGTAGCGGCGCGCCTGCTCGACGGGCGGATGCTCCCACAGGTGGGCCGGGTTGCCGTCGAACCAGCCCAGGTAACGCTGGTAGATCGCCTTGACGTTGTGGCTGACCGAGCCGTAGTAGCCGTGGGTGTGCCAGGCCTGCTCCAGGGCGGGCGGAAGCTGCATGGCCTCGGCGATCTCGGGGCCGGTCATGCCGCGGTTCAGCATGCGCAGGGTCTGGTCGTGCAGGTACGCGTACAGGTCGCGCTGCTGGGCCAGGAAGGTGACGATCGCCTGCCTGCCCCACGTGGGCCAGTGGTGGGAGGCGAAGGCCACGTCGGCGCGGCCGGCGAACAGGGCGATGGCCTCGGTCAGGTAGCGGGACCAGACGCGGGTGTCGCGGACCAGCGCGCCGCGCAGCGTCAGCACGTTGTGCAGGTTGTGGGTGGCGTTCTCGGCCATGCACAGGGCGCGCCGGTCGGGGAAGAAGAAGTTCATCTCCGCCGGCGCCTCGGTGCCGGGGGTGAGCTGGAAGACGATGCGGACGCCGTCCACGCTCTCCTCCTGCCCGGTGCGGGTGACGTCCAGGGTGGGCGGCAGGAGCGAGACGGTGCCGGACGAGGTGCCCATACCGAGGCCGCAGCCGAGCTGGCCCTCGGGGGAGCGGGGCAGACGCTGGCCGTACATGTACATGGCCCGGCGGTTCATGGCGGTGCCGGCGTAGACGTTCTCGGAGACGGCGTGCTCCAGGAAGCCGGCGGGCGCGATGACGGGGATGTTCTCACCGTCGGTGACCCCGCGGGCGCCGCCGAAGTGGTCGGCGTGGGAGTGGGTGTAGATCAGGGCGGTGACGGGCCGGTCGCCGCGGTGGTCGCGGTAGAGGCGCAGGGCCGCCGCGGCGCACTCGGTGGAGACGAGCGGGTCGATGACGATGACGCCGCGCTCGCCCTCGACGAGGGTCATGTTGGACAGGTCGAGGCCGCGTACCTGGTAGATGCCGTCGGTCACCTCGAACAGGCCCTGCTTGGCGCAGAGCTGCGCCTGCCGCCAGAGGCTGGGGTGCGCGGTCTGCGGGCACTCGCCGTCGAGGAAGGCGTACGCGTCGTTGTCCCAGACGACCTTGCCGTCGGCCGCCTCGATCACCGCGGGGCTCAGCGCGGCGACGAAGCCGCGCTCGGCGTCGTCGAAGTCCGCGCGGTCGTGAAAGGGAAGGTCTGCCATGGGACGGTGGTTCCCCCGGCCGTCTCGGGAGAAGGCAAGCCCGGCCTCAAGACTGGGCATACCTTGCCCTATTTAAACCCGATTGTCGTATTTGGTCCGACTGGGTGGGGAAGCACCACACCGAAGCCAGAGATCTAACGGGGGAGGGTTCCGATGACCTACCACCATGCGCGCCAGGTGACCGGCTGGGTCGGCTGGATCTGGTTCGGCGGCATGATGATGGTCCTGGCCGGGCTGTTCAACATCATCACCGGTCTCGCCGCCGTCTTCGCCAACCGGGTCTACGTACAGACGCCCAACCGGCTCCTGCTCTTCGACGTCACCACCTGGGGCTGGCTGCATCTCGCCCTCGGCGTCCTGCTCCTGGCCACGGGCATCGCCGTCAGCGTCGGCCAGACCTGGGCCAGGATGGTCGGCGTCGTCCTGGTCATGCTGAACGCGCTGACCCAGCTCACCTGGATCGCCGTGAACCCCTGGTGGTCGCTCGCCGTCATCGCGGTGGACGTCCTGGTGCTGTACGCGCTCATCGTCCACGGCCGGGAGGCCAAGGTCGACTGACCGCGGGACCGCCGGCGCTGGTGGGTGCGACGCTGATCAGCCCCACCAGCGTGCCCTGGTACAGCACCCCGTCAGGGGACAGCACGGGCGCCATGTGCAGCGGAGCGTGCGGGAAGGCGGGCCCGGCGTTCCTGCCGGAGACCTCCCGCCCCGTGGCGGGATCGATGACGGAGTAGCGGGTGACCGGCACGACGCCCGGCCCGCGCGTGGTGGCGTAGATGAGCCCGTCCGGCTCCGAGTACTGCGGCGTGGAGGTGACCCGCAGCGGCGACGTCCACCTGACCTCGTGCTCGCCGGACTCCGGCGCCAGGTCGACGCGCGTCATGCCGCCGCGGAACGGCGCCCGGCGCGGCCGGGACGGTCCGGCCCCGGCGGGAAGCGCCGGGTAGCGGTAGCCGTGCGTGTTGATCGCGTACAGGCTGGTCCCGACGGCGATGGGCGAGCATTCGGTGGCTCCTGCGCCGGGCTCGAACAGGGGCGCCGAGCAGAGCGGGCGGCCGGTGGCGGTGTCGAGGACGAGCAGGCGCTCGCTCGGGCGGGCGTTGTCGATCACGGCCACGTACTCGGCGCCCGAGGCGGGGCCGAAGAACGTCGGTGTGGTGCCCGACCCACGCGAGAGCCGGCCGGGCTTACGGGCGTGGCCCCGGTCGTAAGGATGCCGCCAGCGGATCGCCGGGCCGCCGCCCGGAGGGGCCGTGAGCAGGTAGAGGGCGTGGTCGGTGACGACCGCGGCCGTCCCGGGCGGCGCCAGGGAGATGCCCTTGTGCACGCGCTCGCCGTCGGGCAGCGGGATCGCCGACACCCGGCCGGTGGCGGGATCGGCGACGCCGACGAGGCCCGCGTCGGTGGCGAACCACACCCGGCCGTGCCAGTCGGGCAGGACGGCGACGACGTGCTCCTTCTCTGTGAAGAACGGCCGGAGCGGCGTGCGTTCCGCCACCTCCAGGAACCTGCGCCCGTCGCGCCGTCGCCGGTGCGCGACGCGTAGCAGGTCGCCGTTGCCGTCGGCCAGCACCACCCGGTCATCCGCGTCCAGGAAACCGTAACAGCCGCCGAGCAGGGCGCCCCTGGCCAACGGGAGCGCGGCGAGGGGGCGCAGCGTGACGGGGTCGGCCACCAGGACGGCCGGCCGCCTGTCGCGGATCCTGGTGCACAGGACGAGCAGGTGCCCGTCGCGGCCGATCAGCAGCGTCGAGCAGGCGGCGAAGGCGAGGCCGCGCCGGACGCGGACCGGGCCGTCGCCGGGGCCGGGGAAGGGCGTGACGTCGGTGGATCCGGCGTCACCGTGCATGGTGGCCAGGCCGGGACGGCCCAGCGCCGGGTGATCTCGGGGCGTCATCGCGGGGTGCCCTCCGCTTCGGGCGGGCCGGATGGCGGGGTCATCGGGGGGCGTCCTCCGCGTCGAGCCGGTCGGCGAACGTCGAGACGTAGTCGGCGAAGAGCCGGTCGATGGCGGGGCCGGTGAGCCCGTACCGCTCGGGCGGACGCGCCGGGCCGCCACGGCGCGTCACGGACCGGCCGAGATCCAGGGGGAGCGGCCCCTGGCCCAGCAGGGCCAGGACCTGCCGGGCCGTCGCGCGCGGGTCGGCGGCGAGCGCCTGATAGGACACGTCGATGAACCGGCCGGGAGCCTCCGACCGCGCGCGGGCCCGCAGCGCCGCCGTCATGGCCTCCCGCCACATCCCCAGCCAGTCGGCGCCGATCTGGTGGCGGTCGACGGCCCGGTTGTGGAGCGACAGGGTGACCTCCATCCACCTGCACCACGACGCGATGGCCGCCGACGGCCGCCGGTGGATCCACACGAGAGTGGCGCCGGGGAAGACGGCGAGCAGGTCGTCCAGCGCCCAGAGGTGGAACGGCGACTTCAGCACCCACCTGTGCCGCCCGTTCAGCCGACGCAGGTGCAGGGCGAGGTGGCGGTAGTCCTCGCGCTTGTCGTGCTGGGTCACGTACCAGCGGTGGTAGCCGGGGATCCGGGCGCGCGTGTGGTGGAACGGGGTGTGCGGGGTCAGGAAGACGCACTCCTCCGCCTCCCGCGCGTGCAGGGGGTGCACGGCCTGCGCGGCGGGGGCCATCACGTTCATCAGGGTGACCGTCATCCGGGCGGTGCGGATGCGGCGGGCGGTGGCCAGCCGGGGGTCGGGGGTGAGCAGCTCCCAGAACGGCAGGCAGCGCATGCCGGGGGCGGCGGCGAGCAGGCGGTGCAGCAACGTGGTGCCGCTGCGGGGCAGGCCCACCACGAAGACCGGGTCGGCGGGGGCCGGGCCGGGAGCCGGGCCGTCGTGGACGCGCAGCCAGTTGGTCAGGCGGCGGGTGATGTCGTCGCGCACCGCCATCCTTCCGACCGGGGTCAGCTCGGGGACGGCCATGTACGAGCGCAGCAGCCGGGCCATTCCGGCGCGGAAGCCGTCCTCGACGGGCAGGTCGATGCCGGTGCGGCGGCGGGCGGCCCGCTCCAGCGGGACCAGGGAGCCGTGCCCGGCGCGCGGGCGGCCCAGCCCGGCGGCACTCGCGACCGTGTTGACGGCCCGCACCCACGTCGCGACCTCCGGCACGTCACCAGCGGTGCGGCCACCCCACACGGGCCACGACGGCGATCCGGTCACGCGACCACCACCGGGACGGCGCGCGCGTTGACGGCCCCCGCCCGAGATACGTCCCCCGCCCAAGATGCGGCTCGCGCCCGAGATCGCGCCCGAGATGCGGCTCGCGCCCGAGATGCGGCTCGCGCCCGAGATGCGGCTCGCGCCCGAGATGCGGCCCTCGGCCGTGGCGCGGTCATGCGGCCGTCACCGGGACGGCGCGCGGGAAGCGGCGGCCGTGCATGAGGGTGCCGTGGAAGTTGAACCAGGCGAGCGCCTCGGCGTTGTGCGGGAACGGGTAGTCGGCGCCCAGCCGCCGCGCGACCGCCAGCCCCGACAGGAAGGCGTGCTCCTGGCTGTTGACGGTGGTGTGCGCGCCGCAGAACCAGGTGTGCCGCCTGCCCTGCAGCAGCGGCAGCGCCCCCAGCAGCGCCGTGGTGTGGAAGACGTCGTGCACGACGTGCCGGAACCCCACCTGCCGCACCACCTTGGACTCGTCGATGGGATGGCGGGGGTTGTAGGTGACCAGGCACGGCACCCCCGCCTCGCGCGCCCACGCCTGCTGGTTGTGCATCGCGTAGGTGATCTCGTAGTCGTCCGGGAGGCCGCCGTCGCGGTGCCGGACGAACGTGCTGCGGTCCTGAGCGTCCTCCGGCAGCACGGACCCGTCGGTGTGCGCGACGCCCCGCCCGTACATGCTGTCGTCGTAGCGCATCGCGCCCAGGACCAGCCGCTCCCGCACGGACGGGCCCGCCAGCAGCGCCAGGGCCTGGTCGGCGTGGCAGGCGAGCACCACGTCGTCGAACCGCTCGGCCCGGCCCGCGTCGTCGATCACCGTGACGCCGCGCCGGTCCCGGCGCACCCGCACCGCCGCCCGGCCCAGGTGCACGCGCCCGCCGAGGGTCTCGGCCATCCGGTCGTAGATGGCGCGGGTGCCGCCCTGCCAGGTGACCATCGGGGTGGCGTGCTCGACGTCGAAGAAGTCGAGGAAGCGGGAGAAGAGCGAGGCGGGCAGGTCGAACACGCCGGAGGCGAGGACGAGGTTGACGAACAGCGGCTTGAGCACCTTGTAGCGGAACTCGTCGGAGATCCGGTAGAGGTCGAGCATGCGGCGCATGCTGACGTAGTTGAACGGGTTGGCCAGGGCGGCCGGGATCGAGGGTCTCCTGTTGAGCTCGTTGACGCGCGACAGCAGGGCCATCAGCAGCCTGAAGCGCCGGAAGTCGCCGCGCAGGCGGTGCCGCAGCGGAGAGGCGGTGTCGTGGGCGTACTCGTCGCCGCCGTACTGGACGGCGAGGCTGAAACGGGTGTCCACGGGGGTCACGCCGCAGGCGGCCATGAGCTCGATGTAGTTCGGATAGACCGACGG
The DNA here is from genome assembly GCF_008086045.1 of Nonomuraea sp. PA05. Lineage (GTDB taxonomy): Bacteria > Actinomycetota > Actinomycetes > Streptosporangiales > Streptosporangiaceae > Nonomuraea > Nonomuraea monospora. Next base: position 30,121 of record NZ_VSEY01000064.1, read on the forward strand.
GATGAACGCGGTGACGGAGATGTCCGCTGGCACCGTCCCGCCGGAGGCGGCGGGGAAGTCCACGGTGACCGCGTTGCCGCCGAGCCGGTCCGCCTTCTCGTACAAATGGCAGTCGAAGGTTTCCTGATGGCGGGCCAGGGCCCAGGCGGCGCCGAGGCCGGAGATGCCGCCGCCGATGATGCAGACACGTCGCGCCATGGTGCCTCTCAGTAGACGAAGGGGATCATGCGGAACCGGGCGTGGCGGCAGTAGGCGTCCCACAGGGGGCCGTACTTCTCCCGGCAGCGCCGGTCGTCGCGCCAGGCGCGGTGGATCAGTAGCACCGCGAGCCAGGCGGGCAGCAGGTAGGGGACGGGTGAGGCCAGGCCGCACAGCGCCGTCCAGCTCGCGTACATCAGCAGCTCGCCGGTGTAGTTGAGCTTGCGGCCGACGCCCCAGAAGCCGGAGACGAGCAGCTTGCCGTCCAGGAAGCGCGCGGGCCGCCCCCAGATGCGGGCCTCCGGATCGGTCCTGGCCCGGTGCTTCTGGCCGTTCGCGCCCCGGAACAGCCAGAACCCGAAGGCGAAGGCGAGGCAGGCGGTCACGCCCGCCCACGCGGGCAGCGGCGTGAGCGTGTCCACCAGGAACCAGCCGGGCAGGCTGTAGAAGAACGGGACCAGGACGTAGTCGCCCCAGATCAGCATGCCGCCGAAGCGTTCGGCGATGATGTCCCAGGTGTGCAGCATCCCGTGCTCGAACTGGAAGTAGTTGATCGTGTACAGGGCGCAGAACGCCTGGTAGAGCAGCATGCGGCCGGTCAGCTCGCCGTGCCGCTCCAACTGTGCGGCGGCGAAGGAGACGTTGATCAGGAGCAGGCCCATCAGCGACGGCCGGTAGGAGAACAGCTTCAGGTCGACGCCCGCCAGGGTGGGGTTCAGCTCGACGCCGGAGAACAGGTCGCGCGGGCGTTTGGGGCCGGGGGCGCGCGCGTACAGCACGAGCGTGGCCGCGACCGCGAACAGGTTGGCCACCACGAAGAGCGCCACGGCGTTCCGGTACGGGAAGCCGAGCGCCTCCGGCAGGACGACCGCCAGCACGCCCGCCCCGAGCCCCACCACCCCCAGCAGGGCCGGCCCGTTGACGCGGTAGAGGCGTCGCGTGCCGTCCGGCAGGGGAGCGCCCCGCAGGCGGCGGCCGGGCAGGACCAGGGAACCGGCGAACAGGGCCGCCACGAACCCGAGGTAGACGCAGGCCGCCGGAACAAGATTCACCTGACCCCCTTGATGATTACTCTTTGTAGTTATATTACTACTGAGAGTGATAACACAAGGTCGGGGAGTGGCATTGGCCATGGAGTCAGGGTGCCTCGGCGGGCACCAGCCGGAGGCGCGCGGGCTTCTCGCCAGGGCCGGGACGCTCGTGCTGCGGATGCCGCGGCTCGTCGTCGCGGCCGCGCTCCTCACGCTGCTCGTCACGGCGCTCGCGGGCGGGGCGCTGTCGGGCGGGCTGCGGGACGTCGGGTTCTCGGTGGCCGGTGGCGAGGCCGATCGTGCCGCGCGGCTGCTCGCCGACGGGTTCGCGGCCGGGGAGCCGGATCTGGTGGTCGTCGCCCGCGCCGGGCGGTCCGTGGATCTGCCCGCGGAGCGGGCCGCGGGCGTCGGGCTCACGCGGGCGATCGCGGCCGATCCCGGGGTCGCCGCCGTCACCTCGCACTGGACGGCGTCCGGCGGTTCGGCGCTCCGGTCGCGTGACGGGCGCGCCGCTCAGCTCCTCGTCCGCCTGCGAGGGGACGGCGACGCCAGGCGGGCCACGGCACGGCGGCTCACCGGGACACTCGGCCCCGCCTACCCTCCGCTGACCCTCATGGCGACCGGGGCGGCGCACATCGCCAACGAGGTGGAGGACCAGTCGAGGACCGACATGCTGCGCGCCGAGGCCGTCGCCGTGCCCCTCACCGCGCTGATCCTCATCGCCGTCTTCGGCGGCGTCGTGAGCGCGTCGTTCCCGCTGGCCGTCGGCCTGTGCGCGGTCGCTGGGACCGTCGCCCTGCTCGGGCTGCTGGCCGGACTGCTCGACATCTCGCACTTCGCGCTCAACATGTCGTCCATGCTCGGGCTCGGCCTGGCCGTCGACTACAGCCTGATCCTGCTCACCCGCTACCGCGAGGAACGCGGCCGGGGGCGCTGCGGCGACTGCGCCGTCCGCGCCATGATGGCGACGGCGGGCCGCACCGTGGTCTTCTCCGCCGTCGCCGTCGGGCTCTCCCTCGCGGCCCTGCTGGTCTTCCCCACGCCGTTCGTGCGCTCGCTCGCCGTCGCCGGGCTGTCGGTCGTCCTGCTGTCCGCCGTCATGAGCCTGGCCCTGCTGCCGGCTCTGCTCAAGCTGTTCGGACGGTGGATCGACCGCGGCCGGATCCCGTGGCGGCGGCGTCACGGGCCGGGCAGGGACCCGTGGGGGGTGCTGGTCGGGGTGACCATGCGCCGTCCCTGGCCCGTGCTCGTCACCGTCACGCTCGCGCTCGTTCTGTGCGCGGTGCCGTTCACCAGGGCGTCGTTCGGGCTGCCCGATGACCGGGTGCTGCCTGCGTCCTCGACGGCGCATCAGGCCGCGGAGGATCTGCGTACCCGGTTTCCCGAGGATGCCTCCGCCGCGATCGCGGTGGTCCTGCCCGGTGCGGCCGCGGACGGGCGGCTCGACGCGTACGCCGCGGCGCTGTCGCGGCAGGAGGGGGTGCGGCGGGTGGAGACGGCGACCGGCGGCTACGCGGATGGGCGGCAGACCGGGGGTGATGTGGGCGGGCGGCAGGACGGTCCGGCCGGTGGGGCGACGGCCGGTGGGGCGACGGCCGGTGGGGCGATGGCCGGTGGGGCGATGGCCGGTGGGGCGATGGCCGGTGGGGCGACGGCCGGTGGGGCGACGGCCGCCTACGCGGGTGCGGCGGGGGCGTGGGTGCGGGTCGTCCCCGTGTCGCCGGCACCGGAGCGGAACGTGGAGCTGGTGTCCCGGCTGAGAGCCCTGCCCTCCCCGGCCCCCGCGCTGGTCGGCGGCCGGGCGGCGGTGCTCCTCGACACCCGGCAGGCACTCGCGGAACGCCTCCCATGGGCCCTGGCACTGATCGCGGGCATCGTGATGGCGCTGCTGTTCGCCTTCACGGGCAGCGTCCTGGTGCCCGTCAAGGCGGTCGCGCTCAGCGCGCTGAGCCTCACCGCCGGCTTCGGCCTGATCGTCCACATCTTCCAGGACGGCAACCTGCGCTGGCTCGTCGGCGACTTCACCGTCACCGGCACGATCGACATCAACGCCCCGCTGATCGTCGGATTCGTGGCCTTCGGCCTGTCCCTGGACTACGAGTTCTTCATCCTGTCCAAGATCAAGGAGCTGCACGACGCCACCGGGGACAACGCCCGCGCGGTGGCCGAGGGCGTACGGGGCACGGCCACGCTCGTCACCTCGGCCGGCGCGGTGCTGGTCTGCGTGCTGCTGGCGCTGGTGACCTCCGGCATCACCGCGCTGAAGCTGACCGGCCTCGGGCTGGCCCTGGCCGTGCTCGTCGACGCGACCCTGATCCGCGGCCTGCTGCTGCCCGCGTTCATGCGCCTGGCCGGCGAGGCCAACTGGTGGGCGCCGGCGCGACTCCGCCGCCTGCCTTCCGCCGTACCGGGACGTGCCTCGTGATCCTGGTCACCGGCGGAACCGGACACCTCGGTGCGAACCTCGTCAGACGCCTGCTCGCCGACCAGGCGGCCGTCCGCGTGCTCGTACGGCCGGGCAGCCGCGGCGAGGCGCTCGACGGCCTGCCCGTCGAACGCGTCGAGGGCGACCTGCGCGACGAGGACGCCCTGGCCCGCGCGGTGTCGGGCTGCGAACGCGTCTACCACTGCGCCGCCAGGATCTCTACCAGGGCGGGACGCGAGCGGGAGCTCTTCGACTGCAACGTGGCGGGCACCGGCAACCTCCTGGCCGCGGCCCGGCGGGCGGACGTGCGCAGGGTCGTCGTCACCGGCTCGCTCAGCGCGGTCGGCCACGAGCCCGGGCGGCCCAGCGACGAGACGATGCCGTTCTACCCCTTCGGCCAGGTGCTGCCGTACTCGCACACCAAGGCCCTGGTCGAGCACGAATGCCTCAAAGCCGTCGTCGCGGGGCTGGACGTGGTGATCGCCGTCTCGACGGCGATCGTCGGGCCGCACGACCACGGCCCGTCCCGGCTGGGCCGGACGCTGCTCGACTTCGCCCGAGGCCGGCTGCGCGCCTACGTGCCCGGCGGCTTCGAGTTCGTCAACGCCGCCGACCTCGCGCGGGGGCACCTGCTGGCCATGGAGCGCGGCACGACCGGCCACCGCTACATCTTTTCGACCCAGTTCCTGACCGTGGAGCAACTGCTCGGCCTCTGCGCGAGCGCACTGGGGCGATCGGTGTTGCCGGTGCGGGTGCCGGGGCCGCTGATGTCGGCCGCCGCCGCCGTCACCGACCCGCTCGTGCGCCGCCTGCGGCCCGGCGCCCCGCAACGCTTCACCCCGGCCGCCGTCCGGTTCCTGCGCTCGCAGCGCCGGGCCGACACCGGCAAGGCCCGCCGCGAGCTGGGCTACCGGCCGACGTCCATCGCCGAGGCGGTGGCGGAGGCGTACGCGTGCTTCCGCCGCCGCGGATTGCTGAGGTGACCATGCCCCGTCCTCCCCGGCTGCCCGGCGGGCTGCCCTGGCTCGGGCACGCCCGCGCGTTCGGCCGTGACCCCGTGTCCTTCCTGCGCCGGGGCCGCGAAGCGGCCGGCGACGTCTACTCCTTCCACCTGCTCGGCCAGGAGGTGGTCTTCGCGTGCGGCCCGCCGGCCCACGAGACGGTCTTCCACGCGGACGAGTCCGTGCTCAGCCCGCGCGAGGCCTACCGGTTCATGTCGCCGGTGTTCGGCGCGGGCATCGCCTACGACGCCGAGCCCGCGGTGATGGACGAGCAGCTCGGCTTCGTCCGCCCGGCGTTGACCTCCGCCCGGCTGCAGACCTACCTGGACCTGATGGTGGGGGAGGCGGAGGAGTACTTCTCGCGCTGGGGCCGCGAGGGCACGGCCGACCTGGCGGTGTCGCTGAACGAGCTGACCGTCGCCATCGCCGGCCGGTGCCTGGTGGGGGAGGAGTTCCAGCAGCGGCTGAGCGGCGAGCTGCCGGGGCTCTACCACGACCTGGAGTCCGGCATCCGGCTGGCGGGGCTGCTCAACCCGTACCTGCCGCTGCCCGCCTTCCGCCGCCGCGACCGGGCCCGCCGCCGCATCGCCGCCGCCATCGGCGAGATCGTCAGGGAGCGGCGCCGCACCCCCGCTCCTGACCGCCCCGACCTGCTGTCGGTGCTGATGGCCTCGTCGTACGCCGACGGCAGCCCCCTGACGGAGGAGACCGTCGCGGGGCTCCTCCTCGCGCTGATCTTCGCCGGCCAGCACACCAGCGCCGTCCTGGCCACCTGGACCGGCGTCCTGCTCCTCGAACACCCCGAGCACCTGCCGCCGCTCCTCGCCGAGCTGGACGCGGCCTTCGCCACCGCCGCCGACACCGCCACCGCCGCCGCCGACACTGCCACCGCCGCCGCCCCGGACGCCGGTTCCGCCCTCGACCTGCGCACCCTCCTGCGCCTGCAACGGCTGGACCACTGCGTACGCGAGGCGGAACGCCTCCGCCCCCCGCTGGTCGTGCTCCTGCGCAAGGCCCTGCGGCCGATCGACATCGACGGCCACCGCGTCGAACCGGGCACGCTCGTGATGCTCTCCCCGGGCGTCTCCCACCGCCTGCCGCACCTCTTCCGCGACCCCGACCGCTACGACCCCGGCCGCCACGCCCAGGGCCGGGAGGAGGGCAAGGCCGCGTACAGCCTCATCGGCTTCGGCGGCGGCAAGCACCGGTGCGTCGGCCTCGCCTTCGCCTACCAGCAGGTCAAGGTCATCTGGGCGGTGCTGCTGCGCCGCTTCGAGCTGGAGCTCGTGCGGAGCCCCAACCCTCCTGACTACTCCACCTTCGTCCCAGGACCGCGCGCCCCCTGCCTGGTCCGCTACCGCAGCCGCCAGAGCGCCTCTCAGGGAGAACGATGAGAGCCGACCACTTCGCCCGCGAGCCGGGCCCGCCGCCCTCCTTCGCCGAGGCCCGCAACAAGCGGCAGCGGGTCCGCGCCGCCGGACTGGACCCCGACTACTGGTACGCCGTCGAGTACGACAGGGCCGTGGCTCCAGGCCAGGTCGTCGAGGCGCGGTTCTGGAACCGGTCCATCGCCCTCTACCGAGGCTCCGACGGTCAGGTGCGGGCCCTGGAGAACCGCTGCGCCCACCGTCAGCTCAAGCTGTCCAGGGGCGAGGTCGACGGCTGCCACCTGACCTGCACCTACCACGGCTGGACGTACGACGGCGAGGGCAACGTCGTCCACTACGCGCACGACCTGTTCGGCCGCGCCCAGCCCGAGGTCCGGGTGCGCAGCTATCCGGTACGCGTCCGCCACGGCCTCATCTGGCTCTTCCCCGGCGACCCCGCGATGGCCGCCGAACGCGACATCCCCGACATCCCCGAGATCGAGGGCCCCCGCCCCTGGGCCCGCGTGGAGGCCGACTTCACCTGGCGCGCCCACCACTCGATGATCATCGACAACGTCAGCGACTTCACCCACGCCTACCTGCACCGCAAGTACCGCCCCTTCTGGGACGCCCGGCTCACCGGCCACGAGCTGCGCGGCGACCGGGTGTTCCTCAGCTACGACACGCTGATCGGCGGCGGCCGGATCTCCGGGCTGCTCGTCGACCGGCGCAGGGGCGACACCACCAGGATCGACCTCTGCTTCGACTACCCCTACCAGCGCTCCGACACCGGCGGCATCATCAAGCACTGGTGCTTCGTGCTGCCCATCGACAGGACCACCACCCGCGTGTTCTTCATCTTCTACTTCGACGCCTTCCGGATCCCGTTCACCCCGTTCCGCTTCCCCCGGTGGGCCATGAGACCGCTGCTGAAGCTGGGTGGCGCGCTCTCCGTCCGGCCACTGCTCCTGGAGGACGGCGCCGCCGTCGAGGCCGAGCAGGCCGGCTACGAACGCAACCACGCCTCGCCCATCGTCGAGCTCAACCCGGCGGTGCACCTGTTCCAGGACCTGACCGTCCGCAAGTGGCAGGACTATCTCGACCGTGCCGGCCGGGGGCGCGCATGACCGCCGAGCAGGCACACCGGCTCGCCCTGCGCCACCTCACCGGCCTCCAGCGGGACGACGGCTCCTGGGAGGGCGAGATGGTGTGGAACACCATGATCCTCTCCCAGTACGTGATCGTCCGCCACGTCGTCGGCCGCCCCGTGACCGACCAGGCGGAACGCGAGGACATCCTGCTCCACTACCGCCTGACCCGCACCGGCGAGGGCGGCTGGGGCATGCATCCGGAATCCGGCCCCTACGTCTTCTTCACCACCCTCGCCTACGTCGCGCTGCGCCTGCTCGGCGTGCCCCCCGGTGACCCGCTCGCCGCCCAGGCCCGCGCGTGGCTGCACCGGCAGCCCGGCGGCGTCCAGGCGATCCCGACGTGGGGCAAGCTGTGGCTGTCGCTGCTCGGCCTCTACCACTACGACGGCGTCAACCCGTTCCCGCCCGAGCTGTTCCTGCTGCCCCGCGCGCTGCCCGCGCACCCGGACCGGCTCTACTGCCACACGCGCGCCATCTACCAGGCCCTCGCCTACCTCTACGGCCGCCGCTTCCACGCCGACCCGGGCGCCCTCACCGCCCAGCTCCGCACCGAGCTGCACGGGGAGCGGGCCAAGACCCCGGACGCCTTCGCCGCCTGCCGCGACGCGCTCAGCCCCGCCGACACCCACGTCGCGCCGTCCGCGCCGCTGCGCCTGCTGCACCGTCTGCTGCTCGGCTGCGAGCGGGCGATCCCGGACGGGGTGCGGCAGCGGGCGCTGAGCCGGTGCCTGCGGCGGGTCGTCGAGGAGCAGCGCGCCACCGGGCACCTGGCGTTGTCGCCGGTCAACGGGCTGCTCAACTGCCTGGTGCTGTTCGCCGCCGATCCCCGTCACCCCGAGCTCGGGCCGAGCTTGGCGGGGCTCGAGTACTGGCGGTGGCGCGATCCGCAGGAGGGCATCCGGTACTGCGGGGCGCGGTCGCACTCATGGGACACCGCGTTCGCCCTGGAAGCACTCACGGCGGGCGACGGAGGGGCCCGCGTCGTCCATGCCGTGCGCGCCGGCGCCGCGTTCCTGAGCGGCGCGCAGCTCACCGAACCGCTGCCCGCCCCGGCCCCCGAGGGCCGCGCCCCGATCACGGGCGGCTGGTGCTTCTCCGAAGGCGGCCACCGCTGGCCCGTCAGCGACTGCACCGCCGAAGCGCTCGCCGCCCTCGCCGCCGCCCCCGGCGTGCCGCTCCCGCCCGCCAGGATGGCCGCCGCCGCCGCGTTCATCCTCGACCGCCAGAACCGCGACGGCGGCTTCGGCACCTACGAGGCCCGCCGCGGGCCGCGGCTGCTGGAGGCTCTCAACCCGTCGGAGATGTACGCCCGCTGCATGGTCGAGGGCTCGTACGCCGAATGCACGGGCTCGGCACTGACGGGGCTGGCCCGCGCCATGCCGTACCTGGGGGGAGGGGTGCGCGCCCGCGCCCGCGACGGCATCCGGCGCGGCACCCGCTTCCTCCTCCGCCAGCAACTCCCCACCGGGGCCTTTCCCGCCGTCTGGGGCGTGCACCACACCTACGGCACCTTCATGGCGGTACGCGGCCTGCGCGCCGCCGGGCTCAGGCCCGACGCTCCCGAACTCGGCCGGGCGGCGGCCTGGGTGCGCGGCGCGCGGCGGCCCGATGGCGGCTGGGGGGAGCACTACTCGGGATGCCTGGAACGGCGGCACGTGGCCCATCCTCGCAGCCAGCCCGTGATGACCGCGTGGGCCGTGCTGGCGCTGCTGTTCTGCGGGGCCGTGGACGATGAGGTGACCGCGGGTGGGGTGGAGTGGTTGCGCCGGCATCAGAACGCGGACGGCTCCTGGACCCAGGAGGCTGTCACCGGGGTGTTCTTCGGCACCGCGATGCTGCACTACCGGCTCTACGCCGCCTACTTCCCGGCCTGGGCACTCGGCGCCTACCTGCGTGCCCGAGCAGCTGAATGACGAGGCGGCGGGCGGCTTACGCGGGCGGCCCGCTGAGCAGCGCCTCGGCGGCGGCCCTGCCGCTGCGTACCGCGCCCTCCATGGTGGCGGGCCACCCGGTGGCCGTCCACGCGCCGGCCAGGAACACCCGCGGCGACCCCGTCCGGGGCCCGGGCCGGAGCGCGGCGGTCCCCGGCGCGCCCAGGAAGGTGGCGGAACGCTCCCGCGTCACGAAGAACTCCACCAGCCAGGCCCGCCGCGCCGCCGGGAACAACTCCGCCACGGCGCTGGGGAACACCCGACGGAACTCCTCCACGGGCCAGTCCACCACCCGGGTGGCAGCCGACAGCGACACGGCGAGATACTGACCGCCGCACCCGGCCGCCGCGGTCCGATCGAAGACCCACTCGACGGGGGTGCCGACCCCGGCGGCGAAGGGCAGGTCGGTGACGCGACGGTCGTACCGCAGGTGCACGTTGACGATCGGCGAGGCGCCGAGCCGCGCGAAGCGGGACGCGTCCGCGTCGGCCGCGGCGGGCACCAGCCGGGCGGCCACGTCGTGCGGCACCGCCAGCACCACGGCGTCGGCCCGCAGCGAGCCCCCCGCGTAGAACGCTTCGACCCCCTCCCCGTCCAGCGCGACGGCGCGCACCCGGGTGCGCGGCAGCACCCGCACCCCGGCCTCGCGCAGCGCCTCGCCCGCCGCCCGATCGTGGATGTCGCCCAGCGGGACGCGGGCGTACCCGAGGTCGGACGCGCCGGCGGCCGACAGCAGCCCGGTGCGGAACACCTGAGCGGCCAGCGCGAGCGACGCCTGCGCCGCGGAGGCGTTCAGCGTGGCCCTGCCGATCAGCTCCCACAGCCCTTCGAACGCGGCCACGGACTGGCCGCGCGCTTCGAGCCACTCGCCGAAGCTGCGCCGATCCACCTCCGGGTCGGACGGGTCCAGCCGCCGCATGGCCAGCACCGCCCGCGCGGCGGCCAGCCGCTGCCCCGCCGGGACGTGCGGGTACACCGACAGGGCACGCGCCAGGTGCAGCGGCGCCGGCAGCCGGTCCCGGTACAGCCGCCCCCGCACACCGCGCGGGCCGAGCACCGGGATCGACAGGCGCGGCTGAATCTCGACCCTGTCGGCGGCCCGCACCCGCTCCAGGAACCACCGGTACGCCTCGCAGCAGCGCAGGAAGACATGCTGGCCGTTGTCCACGGTCAGCTCGCCCCGGCGGTAGGAGCAGGCGGCCCCGCCCAGCCGTGGCCGCGTCTCCGCCAGCTCGACGGTCACGCCCGCGTCGGCCAGCTCCAGCGCCGCCGCCGTGCCCGCCAGCCCGCCGCCCACCACCAGCACCCGTCTCACCAGATCTCCTTCACTCCGGTACCGTCGGGCAGCAGCAGTGCCCGCGCCGCCACGCCGGTTTTGGCCAGGCCGGGCACCGTCACCCGGCGCTCCAGCACCTGGAGCGGGTCGCGGGCGATGCGCCGCAGCACCGCGCGGTAGACGCCGCTCATGGCGGCCACGCACGCCGCCTGCCTGCGGCCGATCAGTGGCAGCAGCCGCAGCCCGTCCCGCATGAGGCCGTCCGCCCTGGCCGCCTGGAAGCGCACCAGCTCGGCGAAGGCGGGGGTGGGCGCGGGCGTGCCCGTGCAGCCGAAGCGGGCCACGTCCTCGGCGGGCAGGTAGTGGCGGCCGCACGCCAGGTCCTCGCGGAGGTCGCGCAGGATGTTGGTGACTTGCAGGCCGGTGCCGAGGGAGTCGGCGAGCGTGTCGGCGCGTTCCCGGTCGGCGGCCTGGAACACCGCGACCGACAGCCTGCCGATCGTGCCGGCCACCCGATGGCAGTAGAGCGCGAGGTCGGGCCAGGTGGCGTAGCGCGTGCCGCGCACGTCCATCTCGACGCCGTCGACGAGGTCGGCGAACGCCCGCAACGGCAGCCCGAACCTGCGCGTGGCATCGGCCACCGCGGCCAGGACACGCCCGTCCTCCGCTCCTCGCCCGCCCTCCTCGTCCAGGTGGCCGATCTGCTCACGGACGCGCTGGAGGTGAGCGAGCTTGCGGTGCGGCGGCAGCGTGCCGTCCCCGATGTCGTCGATGCGCCGGGCCAGCGCGTAGACGGCGCACATCGCCCGGCGCTGCCGCGCGGGCAGCAGCCAGATGCCGTACGCGAAGTTGCGAGCCTCCCGCCACGTCGTACGCTCGCACCAGGCATACGCGGCGTCCACGGCGGCGGTGGCGCGCCCGTCCGGGGTCACCGTCGCCGCCAGGTGGCGAGCAGCGCACGCGCGAACCCGGCCCGGCCGGGAACGGGCCGATGCGCCAGAACGTCATACCCGGCCCGCCGGATCGCCGCCAGCGCCGCGCGCCCGCCCGCCACGTACGCGGCGACCGCGAGCGCCTGCCGCCACGGCAGGGTCCTGATCAGCGGGACGCCCAGGTCCAGCAGCCGTTCGGCGCGTTCGCACTCGAAGGCGACCAGCGCCCGCAGGTTCCCGCGAGCGGACGGCGCGGCCAGGTCCTCCTCGGTGCACCCGAACCTGGTCAGATCCGCACCCGGCAGATAGATCCGCCCTCGCGCGTGGTCCTCGGCGACGTCCTGCACATGCTCGATGAGCTGAAGAGCACTGCAGATCAGGTCGGACAACCGTGCCCTGGCGGGGGTCGCGGCGCCGAACGCGTGCAGGACGAGCCTGCCGACGGGGTTCGCCGACAGCGCGCAGTAGCCGAGCAGCTCGTCGAACGTGGCGTACCTGGTCACCCGCTGGTCACGCCGGTTGGCTTCGATCAGGTCCCGCAGCGGTCGCTGTGGCAGGCCGAGCTCGCGCACCGAGCGCTGGAGCGTCTGCAACACCGGGTGCCGGGGGCCGGCGGTGAAGACGCGGGTGACGTCGCGGTCCAGCTCGTCCAGGGCGGCTAGGCGGTCCCCGGCGTACTCGTCGCCGGCGTCGTCGACGAGGCGGGCGAAGCAGTAGAAGGCGATGAGGTGGCGGCGGGTGGACGCCGGCAGCAGGCGGAGGGCGACGGGGAAGTTCTCGTGGTGGGCCTTGTCCCTGATGGTCGCGGCGTCCGGCAGCCCGATGGCACTCAGCTCCTTCGTGTGGACGAGGTCAAGCGACTACACACTGTTACTATAGGCGAGTATATGACTACGGAGAGTGTCTGACGATAGGGGCTCCGGTGTCTCACAAGCTGGTCACGAAGATCGCGATCGTCGGAGCCGGGCCGGCGGGCGGCGCCGCCGCGGCTGCCCTCGCGCAGCGCGGCATCAGCGACGTCCTCCTCCTGGACCGCGGCGAGCTGCCCCGCGACAAGACCTGCGGGAGCGCGCTGTCGCCCGCGACGCTCGGCGTCCTGCGCGGGCTCGGGCTGCGCGACGAGGTCGAGCGGCTGGGATATCCGGCCCGTTCCCTGCTCCTCACCACGCCCGCCGGCCGCTCGCTGCACCTGCACACCGACCAGGGCGCGATCATCCTGCTGCGGCGGCACTTCGACGAACTGCTCGTCCGCCGGGCCACCTCCCGTGGCGTCGGCTTCACCGGGTCGTTCCGCGCCACCGAGTTGATCCGCCACGGCCCCCGCGTGCGCGGCGTGCGCGGCGTGCACCAGGGGCGGCCGGTGGAGGTCGCGGCGGACGTGGTGCTCTGCGCGGACGGCGGCCACTCCGTCTTCTCGGCCGACCCGCGGCCCAAGCCGACGATCGTCACCGTGATGGGCTGGTGGGAGGAGTTCCCCTTCGAGCCGCACACCCTGGAGATGATCTTCGATCGGCGGCTCTCGCCCCTCTACGGCTGGATGTTCCCCGAGACCGCCGACCGGGTGAACATCGGCATCTGCATCGATCGCGAACGGCTGCGCCGCTGCGGCGGCAACGTCCGCGACGTGTTCGCCGGGTTCCTGCACGCCCGCTTCCGCGAACGGCTCAGGAACGCCAGGCAGGTGGGCGGGTTGCGGGGGCATCCCATCGCGTACACGCCGATCGTGCGCAACCTCACCGCGCCGGGCGCGCTCTACGTCGGCGAGGCCGCCCGGCTGACCAACAGCGCGACGGGTGAGGGCATCTTCCAGGCCGTGCAGAGCGGGATCTACGCGGGTCACGCCGCCGCCGACGTCGTGCAGGGGGTGCGCGGGGAGGAGGAGGCGTGGCGGCGTTACCGCGCCGCCTGCCGCAAGCGGTTCACGTCCGGGCTCGTGGGCGGGCTCGCGGTGCGGGCGGCGGTGCGCGGCGGGCTCCTGGACGCGGCCGCCATGATCTTCGGTGACCCCAGGCTGCGCAGGCTCGCCACCCGGGTGGTCGGCTCCGGGCTCACCGGCACCCACCTCCCGCCGTCGGAGAGCACATGACGGCAGCCGCGGGGGCGGACGTCGTGGTCGTCGGGGCGGGCCCGTCCGGGTGCGCCGCCGCGCTGGCGCTCGCCGGGCGAGGGGCGCGGGTGCTCCTCCTGGAAGCGGAGGCCCGCCCGGTACGGCGTTTCGCGGGCGAATGGCTGCACCCGCCAGGCGTGGCCGCCCTGCGCAGGCTGGGCGTCGAACTCCCCGCCTCCCGCTTCGTCGCCGGCGCGGGCTTCGTGGTGTTCCCCGACGACGGCGGCCCCGCCATCACCCTGCCGTACGCGCGGGGCCGCACCGGGCTCAGCTTCCCCCACTCCGCGCTCGTGCGGAGCATGCGCTCGGCCGTCGCCGCACACCCGCGGATCGTCCTCAGCACCGGCAGCCGCGTCACCGGCATCAGCGGCGGCCACGTCACCTACACCGCCGGCCTCGACGGCACGGACAGGCACGTCACGGCGAGCCGGATCATCGGCGCGGACGGCCGCACCTCCCTCCTGCGCCCGGCCGCGCCGGCCGCCGCGGACGCCCCGGGCGCGAAGCGGCTGTCCCGCCTGGCCGGAGTCCTGCTGCGGGACGTCTGGCTGCCCGCCGAGGGCTACGGCCACGTCTTCCTCGGCGGCCCCGGCCCCATCCTCGCCTACCGGCTGAACGCCTCCACCGTGCGGCTGTGCGTCGACGTCCCCCTCACCGTCCGTCCCGCCGACCTGACCCGCTACCTCGCCCAGCGGTACGAGCAGGTGCTGCGCGCGCCCCTCCACGCGGCCATGGTCGCGGCGCTGTGCCGGGGCGAGACGCAGTGGTCGGTCAACCGCTTCCAGCCCCGGCGGCTCTACGGGCGGGAGCCGCACGCCCTGGTGGGCGACGCGGTCGGGCACTTCCACCCCCTGACGGCGGCGGGGCTCACCCTGGCCGTCCTGGACGGCGAGCGCGTGGCGGCGTCCGGCACGATCGCGGACTACGCGCGGGAGCGGGCGGCCCGCAGCCGGGTGCCGGAGATGCTGGCCGACGCGCTCTACACGGTGTTCACCTCCGACGCCCCGGCCGAGGTGGCGCTGCGCCGGGCCGTCTACGCGCTGTGGCGCCGCGACCGCGCAGAACGGGAGCGCACCATGCGGCTGCTGTCCACGGACGAGACCCGCCCCGGCCCGTTCGCCGCCGCCTTCCTGCGCGTCGCCCGCGTGGCGGCGGGCCGGCTCGCCCGGGACGTGCTCACCGGCCGGCGGCCGCGCCACCCGCTGGGGGTGCTCCGTGGCCTCCTCGCCTGGCTCCGCCGGCTGGCCGGGCTCGCGTTCAGGCGGCAGGCAGCCGCGTGTCCGCCTCCATCCGGGGCTGCACGGGGCCGGCGAACCTCCGCAGGACCGGGATGACCGCCTGATGCAGCAGGAACAGATCGCCGAGCAGCCACGGCAGGTTCGGGGCGACGAAGATGACGAAGTTCCAGAAGCTCTTGTCCGCCATCCCCGCGTAGCCGGACACGTGCGCCGTCCAGAAGTAGAGGAGCACGAGGGCGGCGGAGTAGGCGGAGAGCCCGAGCTGGAGCGGGTACCGGTAGAAGCGCCGCCGGACGATGGCCCAGACGAGCAGCCCGTTGAAGACCTGGGTGACGAAGACGTTGAAGGTCTCCAGCGCGAGGGGCAGGGCGGTGAAGCCGCTGCCGTAGTAGGCCTCGTCGCCCCTGCCGTACAGCTTGTACGCCAGCGCGAACAGATCGGCCCGCTGCCTGATGTCGTGGTGGTGGAGGATGAAGTAGAGCTCGATGGTCCAGGCCATGAGCATGAAGAAGCTCAGGATCGCGATCGAGACCCGATCCTGCCAGGACAACCGCCGCAGCTCACTCATGATCGATCCTTATCACTCATTGTAGTTAAAGAACTACTATAAGTAATCTAAAGGATGGAGGGCTTACGCACCAGACCTGGCGATGGAACGATGCGGGAAACGTCGGGGGGCGGGGTTCGCGTTCAAGAAGCCAGGGGTGGGCAGCCGATGGTGAACGACGGCGACGGCGTGCTGAGCATGCGGCTCGAACTGCACGCCGATCAGGAGCTCGATCCCGAGCACGCCGACCGGCTGGTCCGGCGGCTACGCGTCGAGCTGGACGAGCTCGACGTCGAGCGCGCCACCCTCGCGATCGACGGCACGCCGCCGCCCGCCGGGGCCAAGGGCGCCGACCCCGTCACCGTCGGCGCCATCATCGTGGCGCTCAGCGCGTCGGGCGGCGTCCTCACCACGGTGATCGGCACGCTGAGCGACTGGCTCGACCGGCAGTCGAGACGGCACCGCATCTCGATCACCATCGACGGCGACACCATCGAGCTGGACCGGGCCACCGCCGAACAGCAACGCGCCCTTCTCGACGCCTACATCCGCCGCCACACGGACGGCTGAGCGATGAGCCGCCGGCTGGCGCTGCTGGTCGCCACCTACGAGTACGCGGACGCCGGGCTGCGCGGCCTGACCGCCCCGGCGCACGACGCCGAGGCGTTCGCCGCCGTCCTGCGCGACCCGGAGATCGCCGGGTTCGAGGTGACCACGCTCATCAACGAGCCGCACCACCGGGTGGGCGAGGCGATCGGCGACTTCTACCGCGACCGCCGCCGCGACGACCTGACCCTGCTCTACTTCACCGGCCACGGCCTCAAGGACGACCACGGCCGGCTGTACCTGGCGATGTCCAACACGCGGCGCGACAGCCTGCTGTTCACCGCGCTGTCGGCCGAGCACATCGACCAGGCGATGGAGGGCTGCGCGTCCCGGCAGAAGGTGCTGGTGCTCGACTGCTGCTACAGCGGCGCCTACCCGACCGGATCGATCGCCAAGGCCGACACCGCCGTGCACACCCTCGAACGCTTCCAGGGGCGCGGCCGGACCGTGCTGACCGCGTCCGACGCCACGCAGTACTCCTTCGAGGGCGACCGGCAGGAGGGGCGGGCGCCGCAGTCGGTGTTCACCCGGTACCTGGTGGAAGGGCTGCGGGACGGCAGCGCCGACCTCGACGGGGACGGTGACATCACGCTGGACGAGCTGTACGGGTACGTCCATGAGCGGGTCGTGGAGGAGATGCCGCAGCAGCGGCCCAAGAAGCAGTCCGACGTCGAGGGGCGCACGGTCATCGCGCGGAACGTGAACTGGACGTTGCCCGCGTACCTGCGTAACGCGATGGGGAGCCCTATCGCCACCGATCGGCGTGCCGCGCTGGACGGGCTCGCGCACCTGCATCGGGTGGGGAACGGGTGGGTGCGGGGGCAGGTGCTGGAGGAGATCCGGCGGCTGGTGGACGATGACAGCAAGGTCGTGTCGGGGGCGGCGGAGGCGTGGTTACGGTCCGTCCACCCACCCCCGCCCCCAGCCCCGCCACCCCCACCCCCAGCCCCACCGCCCGCGGCCGAACCGGATCCGGCGGTCGTGGCCACGCCTCCGCAAGCGCCGGAAGCCGCCGCGCCGCCCGCGGCCGGCGCCCAGGCTACGGAGACGAGGCCCACGCGCCCGGCGGCGCCCCCCGAGCCCACCGCGACGCCCCCTGCCGCACCGGAGGGCGAGTCACGCTTCTGGCCCCCCACCCGCAACCCCAAGGCCTTCGCCGCCATCGCCACCGCACTGGCCCTGCTGGCCGCCACCGTGATCACGTACCTGATCACCACATCCTCCGGCGGCGACCACGCCTCCGAAGCCAGCGGCGGCCCCCTCCAGCCCACCACCCTCATCACCGGCCTGACCGGCCCCATCGACGCGATGACCTTCACCCAGGGCGGCAAGACCCTGATCACGGTCGGCCACGACAAGAAGGTCCGCCGCTGGGACGCCACCACCGGCAAGAACGCAGGCACCTTCACCCTCAAGGGCCCGACCAACGCCTACGCGTTCAGCCCCGACGGCGGGATGCTGGCCACGGCGGGAGTGGCCGACCAGAACAGGTGCACGGTACGCCTGTGGGACACCGACGAGAGCCGCCCCCCGGTCACGCTCACCGTCACCGACGTCCAGGGAAGCTGCCGGACGGCGCTGAACCCAGGCGGCGAGACGCTCGCCGTCGCCGGCGGCCTGGCGGGCGTCGACGATTACACCAACCGCGTGCACCTGGTGGACGTGGACGCCCGCGAGGTCACCGATTCGATGAAGGGCCACACCAACGGGGTGGGCGTCCTCACGTTCAGCCCCGACGGCACCCTCCTGGCCAGCAGCGGCTACGCCACCGACACCACGCGGCTGTGGGACGTGGCCGAGGGCCGCGGCACGCGCGCCCTCGCCGAGCAGACCGGCGGCATCGTCCGCGGCTCGGCCTTCAGCCCTGACGGCGCGCGCCTGGCCACCATCCGGGGCGACGATCCCGGCAACCGGGTGCAGGTGTGGGACGTGGCCACCGGTAAGGAGCTCGGCACGCTCACCAAACCCGGGGAGACGTACACGGCGCTGGGGTTCGCCCCGGACGGCCGGGTGCTCGCCGCCGGCGTCAGCCCGGGTACGGGCGACGGCGGCGTCCTGGTCCGCGAGGTGCTCAGCGGGCAGGTGGAGACCGTCCTCACCGGACACACCGGCCCGCTGCTCCTCGCGTTCAGCCAGGACGGCGGGATCCTCGCCGCGGCCGGCTCCGACGGCACGATCCGCCTCTGGCCCGTCACCTGAGTGCGCGGGACACCTAGCCAGCCGTCCACCCCTCCCGCAGACTGGCAGCGAACGCCCGCCGACCGGAGAGGGACCAAGATGCCGGACCTGAACGACGCACACCCGCGAACG
Source organism: Nonomuraea sp. PA05 (assembly GCF_008086045.1). GTDB lineage: Bacteria > Actinomycetota > Actinomycetes > Streptosporangiales > Streptosporangiaceae > Nonomuraea > Nonomuraea monospora. The sequence goes on from NZ_VSEY01000064.1 coordinate 48,241, forward strand.
TGGGCCACCGGCGACTACCGATCCATCGGCGCCCGCTTCCTCCTGGCCGCCGAGCTGCTGTGCGAGACGGCGCAGTTACGGGCAGGCGAGGCCCATCTGGACGTCGCGACCGGCACCGGGAACGTGGCCCTGGCCGGCGCCCGCCGTTCGGCCCGCGTCACCGCCGTCGACCTGGAGCCCGAGCTGCTGGCGCACGCCGCGCGGCGGGCCGAGGCGGAGGGACTGACGGTGGACTTCCGGCAGGGTGACGCGCAGGCGCTGCCGGTGCCGGATCACGCCTACGACCTGGTGACCTCGACGTTCGGGGTGATGTTCGCGCGCGACCAGGAGCGGGCGGCGGCCGAGCTGGTACGGGTGACGCGGCCGGGCGGCCGGATCGCGCTGGCGTGCTGGACGCCGTCCGGTTACATGGGCCGGATGCTGGCGTTGAACACCGCGCACGTCCCGCCCGCGTCCGGCGCCCAGCCGGAGAGCCGCTGGGGCACGATGCGTGGGCTGCGCGAGCTGTTCGGGTCAGGTGTGGCGATCGAGGCGGCGACGCGGGACCTGTGGTGGCGCTTCCCCAGCCCCGACGAGCACGTGCGGGCCTGGTGCGCGACCTACGGCCCCACGGTGGTGACGCTCGGCTCCCTGGACGAGGCGGGCAGGCGCGCTCTCGTCGCCGACCTGACCGCCCTGGTCCACGAGCTGAACGCCGACGGCGACACCCTGCTCATGCCCCTCGAGTACCTGGAGATCGTCATCCGGCCCTGACCGCGCCCTCCTCGGCGGGCATGCGCAGCTCCCTGCCCGGCGCGGCGGCCGGCGCGGTGACGAGCGCCACGACCACGTAGACGACGAGGGACGCGCCCAGCGCGATGAACGTGGGCCAGCCGTCGAAGCTCGCGCCGGCCAGCGTGTTCGGGAGGTAGAGGAGGGTGTTGGGCGCGCCGTACATGGTGGGGGTGATCGCGAACAGCACGAGCCGCACGACCAGGCCGACCGTCAGGGCGGCCATGGCGGCGGGGGAGGAGCCGCGCCGCCAGTAGAAGCCGAGCACGAACGGCACGGCGAGGCAGGCCAGCATGAGGTCGAAGGCCAGCGTGAGCAGCACGCCCGTCTGCGGCACCCGCAGCGCGAGCAGCACCGCGCCGCCGACCACGGGCAGCATCGCCCAGCGGGTGGCGCGCAGCAGCGGGTCGGCTCGTCCGGGCTGGTGGACGCGGCGGGTGGAGCCCACGTTGCGGACGGCGACGGCGGCGGTGCCGAGGATGGCGCCGTCGGCCGTGGACAGCGACGCGCTGACGATGCCCGCCAGCACGAGCACGCTCAGCGCGGCGGGCGCGGACTCGTCCAACAAGGCCAGCAGGCCCTGGCCGGTGGAGACGGCGACCAGCGCGAACGGCACGCCGATCACGGTGGTGCCGGCGGCGGCGATGAAGCAGGCGCGGCGGGCGACGCCGGGGGAGCGGGCGGCGAAGATGCGCTGCATGAAGTCGATGGCGACGATGTCGCCGATGCCGAGCGCGACGAGCGTGGCCCAGTTGACGACCGCGCCCTGCGCGGGGTCGGACAGTTGCCCCAGGTCGAGCGGCCCCATGCCGGGCGGGGCGCTCAGCCCGAAGGTGGCGGCCACCCAGAACAGCAGGCCGAACGCGGCGATGCCGGTGATGAGCATCTGCACGATCGAGGTGTAGGCGTCGCTGAGCAGCCCTCCGGCGAGGGTGTAGATCAGCACGACGGCGACGATGATGAGGATCCCGCCGGTGTACGAGGTGCCCAGGAAGCGTTCGAACAGGAAGCCGCCCGCCACCAGGTTGCCCGCGACCAGGATCATGAACGCGGTGATCATCAGCAGCGCGGCGGCGAACTCGACGGCCCGGCCGAACCGGAGCCTGAAGTAGTCGGGCAGGGTGGTCAGCCCCATGCGGTTCATCGGCCGGGCGAAGAACAGGCCGGTGAGCAGCAGGCACAGGGCCAGGCCGAGGGGCAGCCCCGCGCCCGCCCAGAAGCCGAGTCCGGCGGCCAGGTCGGTGGCGCCGAGGGTGGCGTTGGTGTCGACGGCCTGGCCCATGAGGGTGGCGGCGACCACAGGCAAAGCCAGGGTACGGCCGGCGACCAGGAAGTTCCTGCTGTCTCCCGCTACGCGGCGAGCCACCAGCAGCCCGACGACGACCATGGAGACGATGGCGAGCGTGACACCCAGAATGATCATTGCTGGACAGCCGATCGTTGCGAGCGAACACTCCGAATCATGGCCAACGTAAATCAAGAAGGCGCCTGGGCCCAGCGGGCGGAGGCGGAAATTCCGACGGCCCGGCACGAGGAGGAGATCGAGCGGGCGTTGGCCCACGGGCTGGCGGGCGCGCCCACGCTGACGGATCGCACGATCCCCACGTTCTCGCGGGGAGAGCTGCCGCACTTCGCGGGTGAGCGCGGCACGTTCCTGAAGTGCCCCTTCGTGGAGGACGTGCACGACGTCGGCGACGCCGAGGTGGCGGTCTTCGGGGTGCCGCTGGACGCGGGGGCGACGTACCGGCCGGGCACCCGTTTCGGGCCGCAGGGCATCCGGCGCAGCACGAACCTGTTCGGCACCTACAGCTACGAGCTCGGCGTGGACCTGCGCGAGCAGCTCAACCTGGTGGACATCGGGGACGTGTTCACCATCCCCGGCAACCTGGAGAAGTCGTTCGACCAGATCAGCCAGGCGATGAGCCACGTCGTCCAGCGGGGCGTGGTGCCGGTGGTGCTGGGCGGGGACCACTCGATCGGCTTCCCGACGATCCGCGGGCTGGCCGCGCACCACGAGGGGAACGTCGGGATCATCCATTTCGACCGGCACGTCGACACTCAGGAGACCGACCTCGACGAGCGCATGCACACGACGCCCTGGTTCCACGCCACCAACATCAGGAACGCCCCCGCCACCAACCTCGTGCAGGTCGGCATCGGCGGCTGGCAGGCGCCCAGGGCCGGGGTGAAGGTCGGCCGCGAGCGCGGCACCACCGTGATCACGGTGGGGGACGTGGAGCGGGTCGGCGTGGAGCGGGTCGCGGAGACCGCTCTGGAGCTCGCCTGGCAGAACGCCGAGGCCGTGTATCTGTCGTTCGACATCGACGTCATCGACGCCGGGTTCGTCCCGGGCACCGGCTGGCCTGAGCCGGGCGGGCTGCTGCCGAGGGAGGCGCTCAACCTGGTGCGGCTGGTGTCGGAGCCGGGGCTGGCCGGGATCGAGGTGGTGGAGTGCTCGCCGCCGTACGACTGGGCTGAGCAGACGGCCCTGCTCAGTGCCCGGGTGATCCTCGACAGCCTGGCCGTGCAGGTCAGAGCGGGGAGGCTGGGCCGCAAGGCGGCTTCGGGGACGCGTCCCGCCTGGGGGCCGATGGACTGAGGCTGTCACTGGTTTGACAGGTGACGGGTCGTCTGCGATGATCGTCACTAGTTGAACCGGTGACTGCCTCGGGAGTGATGTGATGGTCGACCAGCGACGTCCTGCGGGAGAAGGTGCGCCCATCGCGCGCCGCGTGATGCTCTCGACGCTCGCGGCGGGCGCCCTGGGCCTGGCCGCCGCGCCGTTCCTCCGGAGCGGCTGGGACCGGGCGCTCGGGGCCGTGAGCGAGAACGACCCCACCGGCCTGACCGGGCTGCTGCCCAGCACGGATGGTTTCCGCTACTTCAGCGTGGCGGGCTCGGTGCCGCGCAAGACCTCGGCCGACTACCGGCTGGAGCTCGGCGGCCTCGTCGAGCGGCCCATGACGTTCACGCTGGACGAGCTGCGCGCCCTGCCGCAGACCCGGGTGGTCGGCGACGTCGAGTGCACCGACGGCTGGCGGGTGCCCGGCACCCCCTTCGGCGGGGTCTCCCTGGCGCACCTGCTCGACCTCGCGGGCGTGCGGCCCGAGGGCAAGGCGGTCCGCTTCACCTGCTTCGACGGCGTCTACACCGAGAGCCTCACGCTCGACCAGGCCCGCCGCTCCGACGTGGTGGTGGCCCTCGACATGCAGGACAAGCCGCTCACCCACGAGCGCGGCGGCCCCGTACGGCTCTACGTCGCCCCCATGTACTTCTACAAATCCGCCAAGTGGCTGTCCGGCATCTCCGTCACCGACCAGGTCGTCCCCGGATATTGGGAGGAGTACGGCTATGACGTCGACGGCTGGCTCGACCAGGCCGCCTGAGCGGCTGCGGCGCTTCACCCGCGCCGAGCGGCTCGTCCACCGCGCCACCGCCACGCTCATGCTGGTGTGCGCGGGAGCGGCGGCGTTCCTCTACTTCGAGCCGCTCGCCCAGCTCGTCGGCCGCAGGCACCTGGTCGTCCTGATCCACGAGTGGTCGGGGCTGCTGCTGCCGGCGCCGTTCCTGCTCGGGCTCGCCGCCCGCTCGTTCCGCGCCGACCTGCGCAGGCTCAACCGGTTCGCGCCGTACGACCGGGAATGGCTGCGCGCGGTACGCCGGGGCACGACGGGCCCGCGCCCGGCGGGCAAGTTCAACGCCGGGCAGAAGATCTGGGCGGGCTGGATCGCCGGAGCAGTGCCGGTGATGATGTTCACCGGGCTGCTGATGTGGTTCGGCGGGCTGCTGCCGGGGATCTCCCGGACGAGCGCCATCTTCGTGCACGACCTGACGGCGCTGGCGATCGCCGTCATCGTGGCCGGGCACGTCCGGCTCGCCTACCGGGACCCGATGGCCCGGCTCGGCATGCGCACGGGGACGGTCACGCGGGCGTGGGCCGGGAGGCACCATCCCCGATGGGCCGACGAGCAGTGACGGCCCGGCCCGCGCACGTGTTCATCTGCGGCGACCCGGCGCTCGACCTCACCTGCACGCTGCGCGCCCGGCGTACGGAGCGGGTCGAGACGCTCGACGCCCCCGACCGGCTCGACGCCTGGTTCCTGCAGTCCGGCCTCGCCGACGTCGTCACCCCCGCCGAGACGGCCGACCTGAACCAGGCGGTGGCGCTGCGCGAGGCCGTCTACCGCCTGGTCAGCGCCCGGCTCGGCGGCGAGCGCTACGACGACCGCGCGCTCGCCCTGGTGAACGAGACCGCACGCAAGGCCCCGGTCATGCCGAAGCTCACGGCCAAGGGCGGCCGGTGGGTGGAGGCGACGCCTGCGCAGGTGCTGTCCACCCTGGCCCGGCACGCCATCGAGCTGCTCACCGGGCCGGACGCGCCGCTGCTGAAGGAGTGCGCGGACGCCGAGTGCACCAAGATCTTCATCGACCGGTCGCGCGGCGGGCGGCGGGAGTGGTGCGGCATGGACTCGTGCGGCAACAAGATCAAGGCGGCGGCGTACCGGGCACGCAGACGAGAGGCCGGGCTGCGCTGATATCCTCCCTAAGGAAGATCATGAGACAGGAGACCAGGCATGGCAGGTGACGACGACATCTCCGGGTGAGACCGGAGCCTGACCGGCCCCGGCGGGCGCGCGTGCATGCCGCCGCCGACGCGGGCCCTGGTCGTCGTTCCCGAAAACCTGTCCCCTTCACCGGGCGGCCTCGGCGCGCCCGGGTCTCTCCCGAGGTCCTCTCATGGTCACCGACACCCTGCTCGCGCGCGAGCTCGTACGGACGCTGGGCACGCGGCGCGTGCTCGACGGCGTCTCCCTCACCGCCGCCCCCGGCCAGCGCATCGGCCTGATCGGCGAGAACGGCGCCGGCAAGTCCACCCTGCTGCGGCTGCTCGCCGGAACGGACGAACCCGACTCCGGCACCGTCGTCCGGCCCGCCGACCTGGGCTTCCTGCACCAGGAGCTGCCGTACGCCGCCGACGCCACGATCGCCGCCGTGCTCGACGACGCCCTGCGCGAGGCCCGTACGGACCTGGCCGAGCTCGACCGGCTCAGCGGCGAGCTGGCCGCGAACCCCTCCGACGCCGCGCTGCTCGAAGCGTACGGGGCCCGGCTCGACCAGGCGCAACTGCACGACTCCTGGGACGCCGACCGGCGAGCCGGGATCGTCCTCGACCGGCTCGGCCTGGGCGACGTGCCGCACGCGCGGGCCGTCGCGTCGCTGTCGGGCGGGCAGCGCGGGCGGCTCGCCCTGGCGGCGCTGCTCATCAGGCGGCCCGCCGCGCTGCTGCTCGACGAGCCCACCAACCACCTGGACGACGACGCCGCCACGTTCGTGGAGGAGCAACTGCGCGGCATGACGGGACTGGTCGTCGTGGCCAGCCACGACCGGGCGTTCCTGGATGCGGTCTGCACGGACCTGATCGACCTCGACCCGGCGCTGGACGGGCCCGTCCGGTACGGGGGAGCGTACGGCGCCTACCTGGCCGAGAAGCGGGCCGAGCGGGAGCGGTGGGAGCGGCGCCACGCCGAGGAGCAGGAGGAGCTGGACGAGCTGCGCCGGTCCGTCGCGGTGACGGCGCGGAACGTGGCGCTGGACGGGCTGCGGCGCGACAACGAGAAGATGGGGTACGGGCATCGCGCCGGGCGGGTGCAGCAGCAGATCTCCCGGCGGGTGCGGAACGCGGCGCGGCGGCTCGCCGAGCTGGAACGCGAGCAGGTCCCTGCCCCGCCGCCCCCGCTCCGCTTCCACCCCCGCCCGCTGACCGCCACCGGGGGAGACGACGGCGACCCGCGCTCCCTGACCGCCACCACCGGAGAAGGCGGCGAGCCGCTGCTCAGCTTGCGGGACGTGCGGATCCCGGGACGGCTCTCGATCGCCCGCCTGGACCTCGCACCCGGAACCCGCCTCCTGGTCACCGGCCCGAACGGCGCAGGCAAGTCCACCCTCCTGTCCGTCCTGGCCGGACGACTGCAACCCGGCGGCGAGGTGCACCGGCGTCCCGGCCTGACCACCGGCCTCCTGACCCAGGACACCGTCTTCACCGAGCCGGACCGCACGGTCAGGGAGACCTACGAGGCAGCCCTCGGCCCCGAACGAGCCGAGACCGTCCCGCTCCGCTCCCTCGGCCTGATCGCCCCGCGCGACCTGAACCTGCGGGTCGGCGAGTTGTCGGTGGGCCAGCGCCGCCGGCTGGCCCTGGCCCTCCTGGTGGCCGACCCGCCCGAGCTGCTCCTGCTCGACGAGCCCACCAACCACCTCTCCCCGCGCCTCGCCGACGAGCTGGAGGAGGCACTGGGAGCAGGAGGCGGCCCAGGAGCCGTGGTGATCGCCAGCCACGACCGCTGGCTGCGCGACCGCTGGCACGGCTCCCGCCTGAGGCTGGCTCACCGGTAGGCGCTGGCCTGAAGGGTGTAGAGGTCGGCGTACAGCCCGCCCGAGGTGAGCAGCGTGTCGTGATCGCCCTGCTCGACGACCCGCCCGTGGTCCAGGACGTAGATGCGGTCGGCGTAGCGGACGCTGGCCAGGCGGTGGGTGATGAGCAGGACGGTGCGGCCGTCGGCGTGCC
>NZ_VSEY01000065.1 GCF_008086045.1 Nonomuraea sp. PA05
GGGAAGAGCGCGGGGGAGTCGCGAGGGCGGCGAGGGGCGGGGGAGGGGGAGGGGTCGGGAGGGTCAGAGCGGGGGCGGGCGGGGCGGGGGGTGTGGCATCAGTGTCGGCGGTGGTAGTGACATTGGCGGTGGCGGTGGCGGTGGTGGTGGTGGCGGCGGTGGTAGTGGCAGTGGCGTTGGTGAGGGCGGCTGTCGGGGACGTGGTCGGGATGGCGGGAGGGATCGCCCGGGTGTCGGGGAGGCGGGCGGTGAGGGAGAGGAGGCAGAGCGGGACCGGCAGGAGGAGCAGGGCGCGCCAGCCGAGCGGGCTCACCAGCCCGCCGCCCGCCGCCGCGCCCGCGAACCCGCCGAGCGTGGCGCAGACGGCCGCGACCGCCAGCCCGCCGACGCGTCCGCCGCGACTCGCACCGGCCCCTGCCTTCTCGGCCGAGTCGGCCACCGCCTTCCCGGCCGAGCTGGCCTCTGCCTGCTCGCCCGAGTCCGTCGTCGCCTTCCCGTCCGAGCCGGACACCGCCAGGACGGCGGTCAGGATCGTGAGGAGGGCGGCGAAGGCGGCCAGCACCAGCCGCCCCGCCAGCAGCGTGACGACCTCGGGCGCCACCGCGCACACCACCGAGACCACCCCGAACCCGCCCGCCCCCCACACCATCGCCCGCCGAACCCCCACCCGCCGCCCGGCCCGCCCCGCCACCGGGATGAACGCGACGGTGGCCAGCGCGTAGCCGAGCACGACCCAGCGGCTGACCGCCGGGGTGATGCCGAGGTCCCGTTCGACGGCGGGCAGGATGACGTTCCCGGCGCTCAGGTTGAGCGTCAGGGCGAAGGCGATCAACCCCGCGGCCACGACAGGCGACCGCAGGCGGCTCATGCGGGAAGCACGCAGTGGGCGCGTGCCCGGCTGGGAGGCGGGTGACCGGCTCGTGAAGGGGACGCGTAGCCGGTTCATGCCGGGTACGGCCCGAGCTCGATACCGGCCGTGGCCAGCCGCTTCCCGTACTGGTGCAGCTCCAGCCCCACGGTGACCCGCCCGTCGGCGGCCCCCGTGACCTCGGCCGAGCACTCCAGCAGCGCCCCGAACTCACCGAAGGACCCGAAGGTGGTCGTGCAGCCGAGCACCGCGGACACCGGCGAGGCCAGCTCCCCGGCCCTGACCGCCGCGACCACCGCCGCCTGCCGGAACCCCTCCACGATGAACGGCCCCGGCACGTGGTCGTAGGCGTGGTCGAAGTACGACGGGTGCGAGGTGTCGATCACATAAGGGAACCGCTCGCCGTCGCCGATGACCACGTTGCGCCGGTCCCGCCGCCCCACGAAAGCCGGGTCGAGCGGGACGACGGCGGCGGCGGCCGGGTCCGGCGGCGGCTTGCTCGCCTGCTGGTATTTGCGCAGCGCCGCGTAGTCCTCCTTGCCGAAGAAGACCACGTCCCCGGTGAAGCTCATGGCGGTGGACGTGCCGATCGTCAGCTCCCCGGCCAGCGTCATGTCGCCCAGGTCGCCGCTCTTGGACTTGTTGTTCACCCGGTAACGCAGCACCCCTTGCAGCGGGGACCGCTCGTCGTCGCGGTAGGCGGCCAGGTCGTGGACGCGGAACTGCCAGCGCAGCAGGCTGAACGGCAGCCCGACGGGGACGCCGAAGTACCGGTGCAGCACGACGAACGACCCCTGCCGGGCGGCCTCGGCGGTGGAGAACGGGTCGTGGTAGGCGGCGAGCCGGTCGAACCAGAGGCTGTGCGCACGCGGGACCTGCACGGCCACCAGGAAGTCGCCGTCGGGGCCGGGGGCGGAGTCGGTGACGAACACCTCGCCCACGGCCTGCCTGTGGGCCAGGGAACGCGGCACCGTCTGGTCGAAGGTCAGCTTCGCGTGCGGGTCGTTCGTGTACGGGTCGTTCGTGTGCACGTCGGTTGTGTGCAGGTCAGAGGTCACGACGAACTCCTCGTCAGAGCGTGGCGGGAGGCCAGCCGGCGCCAGAGGGTGTCCAGCACCTGGCGTTCGGCGGCGTCGAGGTAGAAGTGGCCGCCGGGGAAGCGGGCGAAGGTGAACGCGCCGCTGGTGTGGCGGTTCCAGGCGGACAGCTCAGCCTCGGAGACGGTCGGGTCGTCCGTGCCGCCGAGCGCCGTGATCGGGCACGACAGGGGAGGTCCTGGCCGGAAGACGTACGAGACGGCCAGCTCCAGATCGGCGCGCAGGACGGGCGCGAACAGCCGCAGCAGTTCGGGCGAGTCCCGCAGTGCGGCGGGGATGCCCTGGTAGACGCGGTCGACGGCCTCGATCAGTTCCTCGTCGCCGTCGGGCAGCGTCAGGGGGTACGGGGTGGCGGGCGTGGCGCGGGCGGAGACGACGAGGTGCTCGGGCGCCCGCCCGGCCAGCGTCAGCGCCCGCCCCACCTCGAAGGCCAGCAGCGCGCCGAGGCTGTGCCCGAACAGCGCCACGGGCCCCGGCACCTGGTCGAGCACGGCGTCGGTGATCTCGGTGACGAGGGGGCTCCACTGACGGGCGAACGGCTCGCTCACCCGGGTGGCGCGGCCGGGCAGCGTCGCGCCCCACACCTCGACGTCCGGGGCCAGGCCGGCGACCCAGCGGCGGAACATCCCGGGCTGCCCGCCGGAGTGCGGGAAGCACACCAGGCGCAACGCGGCGGCCGGGTTCTCGCCCAGGCAGGTCAGTGCGGTCATGGGCGCTGCTCTCCTTCGCAGGACAGTGACGTCATGGGCTCAGCTCTCCTTCGCGATCATGGCGGCCAGGTCGAGCGCCGTACCGCCTTGCAGGACGCGCAGCAGCGCCTGCAGCGGCACGGTGACGCCCAGCTCGCTCTCCGCCTGGCCCTTCAGCTCGACGATCACCAGGGAGTCGAGGGCGAAGTCCGCCAGCGGCCGGTCCTCCGGCACCTGCTCGACGTCGTCGAAGCCGAGGGCGTCGGCGATGCGCCGCCGTACGAACAGGGCGATCGTCCCGGTGCGTTCGGCGAGCGGCACCGTCGTGACGAGGTCGGCCCGCTGCGGCGCCTCACCCAGCCAGTGGCGGCGCCGCTGCCACGGATAGGCGGGCAGCGGGACGTCGGCGGGCGCGGAGCCGAGCACCGCCTCCCAGTCCAGCTCCAGCCCGGCGCGGTAGAGGTCGCCCAGCGAACGGTCGAGCGTGGCGGACACCGGCTGGTCGCGCCGCAGGCTGCCCACGGCCCGATAGCGGACGCCGGCCTCCTCCAGCGTCTCGCCGAGGTCGCGCAGCAGCACCGGGTGCGGGCCGAGCTCCACGAACACGGTCACCCCCGTGGCCGCGATCGCGGACACGGCGGGCGAGAAGCGCACCGCGTCGCGCAGGTTGTGCCCCCAGTGCGCCGCGCCGAGCTGCCCCGGCCCTGCCAGCGCGCCGGTGACGGTCGAGTACATCGGCACCGTGCACGGGCCCGGCCGCAGGTGCGCCAGGTCGGCGGCCAGCAGCTCGTCCTGGCCGTCCAGCATCGGGCTGTGGAAGCCGTACCGGCTGGGCAGCCTGCGCACGCTCGCGCCGAGCCGCTCCGCGGCGGCGCAGACGGCCGCCACGGCCTGCCGATCGCCCGACACCACCGTGGAGCGGGGGCCGTTGATCGCGCCGATGCCGACGCGGTCGGAGCCGATCAGGGCGCGGACCCGTTCGGGCGGCAGCGCGATGCTCGCCATCGCGCCGCCCGCCGCGCCCTCCTCCGCCCTGCGCGCCCGCGACAGCAGCACGTCGAACGCCTCGGCCCGGTCCAGCGCCCCGGCCGCGTACGCCGCAGTGACCTCGCCCATGCTGTGCCCGGTGACCGCCGACGGCTCGACGCCCCAGGACCGCCACAGCGCGGCCAGCCCGAGCTGCAGCGCGCCGATCGCCACCTGCGCGACCTCCGTCTCGTGCAGCCGGCCGCCGTCGGCGAGCTGCTCCAGGACGGACCAACCGGCCAGCTCCCGCACGACGGCGTCGCACTCCGCCACCTCCGCCGCGACCACCGGCTCGCGCCGCAGCAGCTCCGTGCCCATGCCGGCCCACTGCGAGCCCTGGCCGCTGAAGACGAACGCCACCCTCGGCGGGCGGGGCGGGACGGCCGCGCCGCCGCCCTCCACCTCGTTCAGGCGGGCCAGCAGCTCGGCCGGGTCTTCGGCGGTCAGGCACAGGCGGTGCGCCAGGTGGGTGCGCCGCGTTCCCGCCGCCGCGCACACGGCCGCCGCCCGCGCCGCGTCCGCTCCGGCCAGCCGCTCGGCGTACGCCCTGGCCAGGGGGACGAGTGCGGCGGAGTCACGGGCCGACAGCGGCAGCACCAGCTTGCCGAGCGTCCCGCCCCCGGCGCCCGGCGTGCTCGTGCCGGTGCGGGCCGGTGGTGCTTGCAGGATGGCGTGGGCGTTCGCGCCGCCGAACCCGAACGAGCTGACCGCCGCCAGCGGCGCGTGCTCGCCGAGCGCCAGCCCGGTGAGCGTGGCCGGCGCGGACAGCCTGCTGCCGGTCAGGTCGATCTCCGGGTTGAGCCGTCGCAGATGCACGTTGGGCGGCACCTGCTCGTGCTCCAGCACCAGCATGGCCTTGATCAGCCCGGTGACGCCCGCAGCCGCCTCCTGGTGGCCGAAGTTCGTCTTCACAGATCCGAGCGCGCACGGCGAGGCCCCGTCCCCGTACACCTCCCGCAGCGCCTCCACCTCGATCGGGTCGCCCAGCGGCGTGCCCGTGCCGTGCGCCTCGATGTAGCTGACCTGATCGGGCCGCACCCGCGCGTCGGCGAGGGCACGGCGCAGCAGGTCCGCCTGGGCGCGCGGGTTGGGCGCGGTGAGGCCGTTGGTGCGGCCGTCGTGGTTGGCGGCCGTGCCGCGGATCACCGCCCGCACCCGCCGGCCCTCGGCGAGCGACTCGCGGGTGAGCACGAGGACGCCGCACCCCTCGGCCCGGATGATCCCGTCGGCCGAGGCGTCGAACGTCCGGCACCGGCCGCTCGGCGCGAGCGGCAGCACCTTCTCGGTGACCAGCGTGGAGATGGGGTTGAGGATGATGTTGACGCCGCCGGCCAGCGCGATGTCGCACTCGCCCTGCCGCAGCGCCCGCACCGCGAGGTGGACGGCCATCAGCGAGGAGGAGCAGGCGGTGTCCACGGCCATGCTGGGGCCGCGCAGGTCCAGCAGGTAGGACAGGCGGTTGGCCAGCACGCTGTGGGCGCCGCCCGGGGCCGTGTAGGTGTTGATCGAGGACGGCTCGCCGTACTGGAGTGTGAGGTAGTCGCTGTTGTAGACGCCCAGGAACACGCCGGTGCCGGCGCGTTGCAGCGTCTCCAGCGGCAGCCCCGCGTCCTCCATCGCCTCCCAGGCGACCTCCAGGACGAGCCGCTGCTGCGGGTCCATCTTGGCGGCCTCGCCGGGCGAGATGCCGAAGAAGCCGGCGTCGAAGCCGTCCACGTCCGTCAGCAGCCCGGCCCAGCGGCCGTTCTCGACGCGGTCGGCGGGTTTGGGGCGGTGGCCGTCGAGCGTGTCGACCGACGGCGTGACGGCGTCCACGCCGTCACGCAGCAGGCTCCAGAACGATTCCAGGTCCGCCACGTCGCCCGGCAGGCGCACGCCCGCGCCGAGCACCGAGATCGGCTCGTGCCTGCCGCGTTCCGCCTCGGCCAGCCTGGCGCGCGTCTCGCGCAGTTGCACCAGGGCGCGCTCCAGGAGTTTGCGCTGGTCGGTCATGCCGTCCCGCCCTTCAGGTCGAGCTCCTCGGCCAGCAGCGCGGCCAGCTCGTCCTCGCCGAGCTCCGCCAGCTCGCCGGGCGTGTCCGGTGAGCCGTCCGTCGTCTGGTTCGTCTCCTGTACGGGGAGCCGCTCGTCGCCGATGCGCTGGGCCAGGCCGTCCGCCAGCGCCTCCACCGTCGGGTAGGTGTAGACGACGGTGGCCGACAGCCGCAGGTCCAGCCCCGTTTCCAGGCGGGTGCGCAGCTCCATGGCCATCAGCGAGTCGAAGCCCAGCTCCTGCAGCGGGGAGGTGGTGTCCAGGCTCTCGGGGGCCCGGCCGAGCACCGAGCCCACCTGCTCCAGCAGGAAGCGGCGCAGCACGTCCAGCCGGGCGGCGGCGCCGGTGGCGGCCAGGGCCGCCGCCTTGATCGCGCCGCGTTCCGCGCCCGCGACCGGCCGGTCGGCGCTGACCTGCCCCTCCAGCATGCGGGCCAGGTCGGGGCCGAGCCCGGCCCTGCCGAACGCCGCCCAGTCGAACGCCGCCGCCACCAGATGGCCGCGGTCGCTGCCGAGCGCCTCCTCCAGCAGGTCCAGCGCGACCTCGGGGGACAGCGGCGGCAGGCCGCGCGCGGCGAGCCGCTCGACGCCGCCCGCCTCCACGGCCAGGCCGGTGCCCGACCAGGTGCCCCAGTCGATGCTCTGCGCGGGCAGGCCGAGCGCGGCACGGTGCTCGGCCAGGCCGTCGAGGAACGTGTTCGCCGCCGCGTACGCGCCCTGGCCGGGAGAGCCGAACAGCCCGGCCAGCGAGGAGAACAGGACGAAGTGCTCCACGGGGAGGTCCGCGGTCAGTGTGTGCAGGTTCCACGCGCCGGCCGCCTTGCCCGCCAGCGCGCGGCGCAGGAGGTCGTCGTCGATCGTGGAGATCAGCGCGTCCTCCAGGACGCCCGCCAGGTGAAACACGCCGGCCAGGTCCGCGGGCAGCATCCTGGCGAGCTGGCCGGGGTCGGCCAGGTCGGCGAGCTCGACCCTGACCTTGGCGCCCGCCTCGCGCAGCTCCTCCAGGACGGCCCTCGCCTTCGGGCCCGGGGTGCCGCGGCCGGTCAGGACCAGCTTGCGGGCGCCCTTGTCCACCAGCCTGCGGGCGACGTGCAGGCCGAGGGCGCCGAGCCCGCCGGTGATCAGGTACGGGCGGTCGGGCCTGATCGGCGCCGGGCCGCCCGAACCCGCCGGGGCCGGTGCGAGCTTCGGCTCCAGCAGGGCGCCGTCGCGGACGCGTACCTGGCCTGGGGTGTCCTGGGCGCGCAGGGCCGTCACCAGGGCGTCGAGGTCGGCCCGCGTGGGGGAGCCGGGCAGGTCCGCGACGCCGGGGGTCAGCTCGGGGTGTTCGTTGGCGAGCACCCTGGCCAGGCCCCACACGACGGAGGCCGCCGGGCCCGCGGTCAGCAGCCACAGTCGTGGCGGCCGGCCCAGCCAGGTGCGGCGGATCAGGTCGCGTGCCAGACCGAGCGCCTTCGAGGCGGGCGCGTGCAGCGACTCGACCCCGCTCGCCGGCGGCCCCTCGTGCGGGCCGGCGCCGGTGGTGGCGTAGGACTGCGGGATGCCGGTGGTGGCGCGCGCGTCCAGGATGCCGCGCAGGCCGCCGTAGCGGGTCATCGCCTCGTCGAGCAGGTCGTCGAGGGGACGTTCGCCGTTGGCGAGGAGGTAGGGCTCGCCCGCCGCGGCCAGCCGTTCCGCCAGCCGCTCGCCCACCGAGGCGGGGCCGCTGCCGGGGACGGGGTCGGCGAGCACCAGCCAGCCGCCACGGCCCGTGACGGCGGGGCCCGGGGTCAGGGGCTGCCAGCGCACCGTGTAGAGGCGACCGGCCTCGGCGGGGCGGCGCCCGATGAGGCGGACGCGCAGACCGGTTACGGCCCAGATCACCTCGTCCGCCGGATCCGTCCCCGATCGCACGGTGACGTCGGCGATCAGCTCGTTCGGGCTCAGGTCGCGGATGACGGCGTGGGCCGTGCCCTCCCGCGCGGCCTCGCCGCCGCCGCGCGACCACACGCGCGCGGCCCCGGCGGGCAGGGGCAGGACTCCGGTGGGAAGCGCCCCGCCGGCCGCCGCCGCGACCGTGTGGAAGCAGGCGTCGAGCAGGGCGGGATGCAGGGGCGGTAGGTCCGCGCCGAGCCCGCCGGGAAGCCGGAACGTCCCGACCGCCTCCCGCCCGCCGGTGCCCAGCCCAGTCCCGACCGCCTCCCGACCGCCGGTGCGCAGCCCGGTCCCGACCGCCTCCCGACCGCCGGTGCGCAGCTCGGTGAGCCCGCGGAAGCGCGGACCGTAGTCCAGGCCGGTCGCCGCCAGCCGCTCGTACAGCTCCCCGACCTGCACGTCACCGGCCAGATCGGCGGGGACGGCGGGAGGCGTGGGCGGGGCGGCGTCCGCGGCGACGGTGCCGCGCGCGTGGACGACGGGGCCGCCGCCACGGTCGGAGGTGATGACGAAGGAGAGCCGCCCCTGCTCGGACGGCCGCATGGCGAGCTGAAGCCCCGGATCGCCGTCGGCCGGGCAGGGATGCTCGAAGACGACGTCCTCCAGCACCACCGGGCCGGGCCCGGCGGCCTGGGCGGCCGTGGCCAGCCAGTAGGCGCCGGGCACCAGCGGCACGCCGTCGGCGACGTGGTCGGCGAGCTCGGGCGCGCCGCCGAGCGACAGCGGCCACAGCCGCAGCCCGGGGTCGGCGCCCACCTTGAGCCGGGCGCCCAGCAGCGCACCCCCGTGCCCCTGCGGGACGACGGCCGCGCCGGGTGTGGCGCGCAGCAGGGGGAAGCGCTGCCGGTCCCACCCGTGGGGCGGCAGGGCGACGTGGACGGCGTCGGCGTACAGGGCGTCCCAGGCGACGGTGGCGCCGCCGGTGTAGAGGTCGCCGAGGGCGCCGAGGAGGGCGCGGGCCTCGTGCTCGTCACGGCGTACCGAGGAGATGACCTCGGCGGGCCGGTCGAGGTGGGCGGCCAGCTCGGCCACCGAGCGGGTCAGCACCGGGTGCGGCGCCACCTCCACGAACAGCTCGTGCCCGGCGGCGATGAGCTGCTCCAGCGCGGGCGAGAAGAGCACCGGCTCGCGGACGTTGCGCCGCCAGTAGGCGGGGCCCAGCTCGGACCCGGCCGCGGGTTCGGCGGTGACCGTCGAGTACAGCGGGGTCGTCGCGGGGCGGGGGGCGAGCCCGTCGAGCGCCGCGGACAGCTCGTCCTGCAGCGGCTCGACCTGGGGGCTGTGCGCGGCGAAGTCGACGGCGACGCGCCGGGCGAACACCCCGCGCGCCTCCAGCTCGGCGATCACCTCGTCCAGCGCCGCCGGCTCGCCGGACAGCACCGTGGCGCGCGGCCCGTTGACGGCCGCGACCGACAGCCGGTCGCGGCGGCCCGCCAGCGTGCGGTCCGCCTCCTCGGCGTCCAGCTCGACCAGCGCGAGCCCGCCCTGGCCCGTGAGCCGGGTGAGCAGCCTGCTGCGCTCGCAGACGACGCGGGCGGCGTCCTCCAGCGACAGCGCGCCGGAGATGTGCGCGGCGGCGATCTCGCCCATGCTGTGCCCGATCACCGCGGCCGGCTCCACGCCCCACGCCCGCCACGTCTCGGCCAGCGCCACCTGGTAGGCGAACAGCGCGGGCTGGACGTGCGCGGTGCCCCGGGGGGTCAGGCCGTGCTCGTCGTCCCACAGCGACTCGCCGAGCCAGCGGCTGATCGCGGCGTCGCAGCGGCGGATCGCCGAGCGGAAGGCGGGCACGGCGTCGGCGAGCTGCCGTCCCATGCCCTCCCACTGGGCCCCCTGGCCGGGGAAGACGAGGGTGGGGCGCTGGGTGCGCCGCCTGCGGGCGGTCGTCGCGTCGCCGGCCTGCGCGATGGCGGTCATCTCGGCCGCGAGCTCCTCGGGGGAGGAGACGACCACGGCGGCGCGGTGGCGGTCGTGGTCGCCGCGCAGGGCCGCCGCCGCTGCCGCCGCGGCCAGCCAGGCGGTGTCGCCCGCCCTGGTGCGCGCCTGATCGGCCAGTGCGGCCGCGCGGCGGCGCAGGGCCGCCCGGGAGCGGGCGGAGATCGGGAACAGGTGCAGTTCGTCGTCCTTCGCCTGCTGGTCGCGGGGCTGCCGGGGCGGGGCCGACGACAGCACGACGTGGGAGTTCGTCCCGCCGAAGCCGAACGAGCTGACCCCGGCCGTGGCCTGACCCGCCTGGGACGGCCACGGTTCGGCGCGGTCCTGGACGGTGACGGGCAGGCGGTCGAGGCCGAGCAGCGGGTTGGGCTTGGTGAAGTGGACGGTCGGCGGCAGCTCGCCGTGGTGCAGCGACAAGGCCGCCTTGATCAGCCCCGCGATGCCCGCGGCCGCCTCCAGGTGCCCGACGTTCGACTTGGCCGAGCCGATCCGGAGCGGACGCTCCTCCGCCCGGCCCGGCCCGAGGACCGTGGCCAGGGCCGCGACCTCGATCGGGTCGCCGACCGCCGTCCCGGTGCCGTGCGCCTCGACGTAGTCGACGGTGGCCGGGTCGATGCGGGCGGCGGCGTAGGCGGCGCGCAGCACGTCCTCCTGGGCGGGGCGGTTCGGCGCGGCGAGGCCGTTGGTGCGCCCGTCCTGGTTGACGGCGCTGCCGTGGATCACCGCGTAGATCCGGTCGCCGGCGGCCAGCGCGGCGGACAGCGGACGCAGCAGCACCACGCCCGCCCCCTCGCTGCGCACGTAGCCGTTGGCCCGGTGGTCGAACGGCTTGCACCGTCCGTCGGGCGCCATCAGCCGCCCCTTGCTGAAGCTGAGCGCGATGCGCGGGCTGGTGATGACGTTGACGCCGCCGGCCAGCGCGAGGTCCGCCTCGCCGGCCCGCAGCGCCTGGCAGGCCAGGTGCACGGCGACGAGCGAGGAGGAGCAGGCGCTGTCCACGGCCATGCTGGGCCCGCGCAGGTTCAGGCAGTACGACAGCCGGTTGGCGATGACGCTGAGCGCCGCGCCGGTGCCGTCGTAGGCCTCGGGCTCGGCGCCGGAGCTGAGCAGGGAGGCGCCGTGGTCGTAGGTGGAGGCGCCGACGAAGACGCCGGCCCTGGCGCCCGACAGGCCGGAGGCGGGCACGCCGGCGTCCTCCAGCGCCTCCCATGCGACCTCCAGCAGCAGGCGCTGCTGCGGGTCCATCCGCGCGGCCTCCCGCGCCGAGATGGCGAAGAAGTCGGCGTCGAAGCTCTCGACGTCGTCGAGGAAACCGCCCCACCGGGTGTTCATCCGGCCGGGCCGGTCGGGGTCGGGGTCGTAGAGCGCCTCGCCGTCCCACCGGTCTGCGGGCACCTCGCGGATGGCGTCCTTGCCCGCGCGCAGCGCCTTCCAGAAGCTCTCCGGCCCGTCGGCGCCCGGCAGGCGGCAGCCGATGCCGACGATCGCGATCGGCTCGGGGTGTCCGTCCCGCCGCTCGCGCGACCCGCCGTGCGCGGCCTGCTGCTCCGGCGACGAGGTGAGGTAGGCGGCCACCGCGTCGGCGGTCGGGTAGTCGTAGGCGATCGTCGGCGACAGCGACCGGCCGCTCCACCGCTCCAGGTCGCCCGCCAGCTCGACCGCCTGCATGGACGAGAGCCCGAGCTGGGAGAACGGCGTGTCGGGCGACAGGTCGGACACCGGCGCCGACAGCAGCTCGGCGGTGCGCCGCAGCAGCCACTCGACGGTCTCCTGGTGCGTGGTCATGACGCTCCTTCGAGCTGGAGTGCGGGCACGGCGGCCGTCAGCGTGCCGCCTTCGAAGGCGGCACGGCAGGCGCGCCGCTGCAGCTTGCCGCTGGACGTCTTCGGCATGGTGCCGGGGGCGATCAGCACGACCTCGTCCACCTGGACGCCGTGCCCGGCGGCGATCGCCGTGCGCACGGCCGCGCGGACCTGCGCGAGCTGCTCCGCGGTGGAGTCGGGCTTGACCTCGGCCACCACGACGAGCGGCGCGTCGCCGAACGCGACCACGCAGCCGCGCCTGACCAGGGGGTGCGCCGACTCGGCCGTCACCTCCAGGTCCTGCGGGTAGTGGTTGCGCCCGCCGACGATGATCAGGTCCTTCAGCCGGCCGGAGACGAACAGCTCGCCGTCGTGCATGACGCCGAGGTCGCCGGTGCGCAGGAACGGGCCCTCGAAGGTGTCGGTCAGGCGGGCGCCGAAGACCTCCGCGGTCTCCTCGGGCCTGCCCCAGTAGCCGTCCGTCACGTCGGGCCCGGCGAGCCAGATCTCGCCCACGTGGCCCGGCCGTACCGGCAGGCAGGTCTCCGGGTCCACGATCTCCAGCCGGCGGCGCGGGCCTGGCCGGCCGGAGCCGACGACGCGGTGGCCGCCGCCGGTGACCAGGCGGCCCTCCTGCAAGGCGTCGAGGTGCACGTCCAGGGTGACGGGGCCGCCGCCGACCGGCGAGCCGGTCGCCATCAGCGTGACCTCGGCCAGGCCGTAGCAGGGGTAGAGGGCGCTCGGGTCGAGCCCGTGCGGCGCGTACGCGGCGGTGAACGCCTCCAGCGTGCCGGCCCGCACCGGCTCGGCGCCGTTGAACGCGACCCGCAGGCTGCTCAGGTCGAGGCCCTGCCGATCCTGTACGGGCACGCGCCGCACGCACAGCTCGTAGGCGAAGTTGGGCCCGCCGGACACGGTCGCCCGGTACGTGGAGATGGCCCGCAGCCACCGGACCGGCTGCTGCACGAACGTCAGAGGCGGCATGAGCACGGCCTCGCAGCCCGCGTAGAGCGCGAGCAGCACGTTGCCGATGAGGCCCATGTCGTGGAAGAGCGGCAGCCAGCTCACGATGACGGAGTCCTGGCTGAAGTCGCCGATCTCGTGCAGCAGCCGCTCCTGCGCGAGCAGCGCGCGGTGGCTGACCATGACGCCCTTCGGCGAGGCGGTGGATCCCGAGGTGTACTGGAGGAACGAGATGCCGGACGGCTCCGCGGGCACCGGCGGGAAGCCGGCCCGCGACTCGTCGACCTCGTCGGCCCCGATCCACGTCAGCGCCGCGATCTCGGGTGAGTTGTCGCGGATGTAGCGCTCGTACCCGTCGGGTCCCGCGAAGAGGACGACCGCGGGCGCGCAGTCCTGCGCGATGGCCCGCAGGTTCGACGTTCCGCGCCGGGCGTCGAACGGCATCGGCGGATAAATGGGGACGGCGATGACTCCCGCGTACTGGCAGGCCAGGAAAGCGCGGATGAAATCGGCCGAGTCGGGTGCCAGGATCAGGGCGCGATCGCCCGGCGCCGCGTGTTCGGCGAGCCGGGACGCGAGCGCGCGAACCTCCAGTTCGAGCTGGGCGAAGGTGAGCGAGTGGGATTCACGCTCGCCGTCCGGGAGAAAGCGGTAGACGATTTTGGAGGCGCTCTCCCGGGCCCGGAAAGCGACTAACTCCCCGAGGGTCTCTGCAAAGGGAATCATGCGCAGTAATGTAACCAGCCCGGGAAACGATGAGAATGGCCTTGAGCCGGACGTGATCGGGCTTTGATGGGGGCCTGACGGGGCCCTGAGGGAAATGCGGCAACGTATAAGCGTGACGATTTCCATAAAAGCAGTCTGGACGGATTTCGGCGGGGTGCTCACGCCGCCCGTCGGCGAGACGTTCAGCGCGTTCTGCGCCAAGACCGGCCTGCCGCCCGACCCGCTGCTGATCGCGGTCGCGAACGTGACCGCCCGCTACGGCACCGACGACTTCATGCTGCCGCTGGACACGCCGCTGGTCACCGAGGACGAGTGGCTGCGGCAGATCGCCGCCGAGCTGGCCACACAGGGCATCGAGGCCCCCATGATCAGCTTCGCCGACGCCTGGTTCGACGGCCGGCGCACCAACGTCGAATGGCTCGCGCAGCTCCACCGGGTGCGCGAGCGCGGGCTGTTCGTCGGGATGTTGTCGAACATGCCGCCGGCGTGGGAGGAGCACTGGCGGCGGATGGTCCCGCCGGAGGGCGTCTTCGACGACGTGGTCAACTCGGCGCAGGTCGGCTGCCGCAAGCCGGACCCGGAGATCTTCGAGCTGGCCGCGCGGCGGGCGGGTGTGCCGGCGGCGCAGTGCGTGCTGATCGACGACCTGGCCAAGAACTGCGAGGGGGCCAGGGCGGCCGGGTGGCAGGCGATCGAGTTCGCCGAGGCGGGCGCGGCGGCCGAGGAGCTGGACGCGCTGCTCGGCCAGTCACGAGTGGCCTTCCCCTAGGGGATGAGGTCAGTCGAGCTGGGCGTCGCCGTAGGCCACGTCCTCGTGGGCGAACCTGCGCAGCGCGCTGAAGACGACGTCGCCCAGCGCCGTCCACACCACGGCCGTCTCCAGGATCGCCTCGGGCTCGGAGTCGGTGATGAGCTGGCCCAGCTCGGCCTCGGCGACCTCGCGGGCGGCCCTGGCGTAGATCTCCAGCAGCTTGAGCTGGTCGGTCTTGCCGAGCCGGTGCAGGGTGGCGAGCGCGGAGGCGAGGGTCAGCCGGGCGGGGTTGGTCGCGCGAACGTTCCAGCCGAGCCGCTCGATCAGCTCCTGCGTCTCCTCCTCGGCCGACTTCCACGCCTCGTCCTTGACCACTTTGGGGCTGACGGTCATGGCGAACTGGGCCTTGCCGGCCTGGTCGATGAGGCTCATGCCGGGGGCGTCCATCTTCTCCAGGACGTCGCGGGTGGCGGCGACGCTGAGCCCGCCGACCTCCAGCAGCGCCCGCACGAGCCGGAGCCTGCGGACGTGCTCCTCGGTGTATTGCGCCTGGTTGTAGCTGGTGCGCTCGCCGGGGGACAGGAGGCCTTCGCGCAGGTAGTACTTGATCGTCGGCACGGGCACGTCGGCCCTGCGGCTCAGCTCCGCGATGCGCATGGTTCCTCCCCTTCCGCCCAACTCGTACCCACGAGCTGGCCCTTGCCAACCCATCGAAAAGGATAGTAGACAGTTCTCGTATCCATTTTTCGACCGGCCTGGGAGTTGATCGTAATGGACTACCGACCACTTGGTCGGACTGGCTTGAAGGTAAGTCCGATCTGTCTCGGCGGGATGATGTTCGGCTGGTGGGGCGAGAACGGCCCCGAAGAGACCGGAAAACTGATCCAGCGGGCCCTCGACGCCGGGGTGAACTTCATCGACACGGCCGACGTCTACGCAGGCGGCGAGTCGGAGGAGCTGATCGGCCGGTACCTGGCCGAGAGCGGGCTGCGCGACGAGGTCGTGCTGGCCACCAAGGTCCACGGCCAGATGGGCGAGGGCCCCAACCGCGGCGGCAACAGCCGGGCCTGGATCATGCGGGCCGTCGAGGACAGCCTGCGCCGCCTGCGTACGGACCGGATCGACCTCTACCAGATCCACCGCCCCGACCCGTCCGTCGACCTCGACGAGACGCTCGGAGCGCTGACCGACCTGGTGCGCGCCGGCAAGGTGCGCTACATCGGCTGCTCCACCTTCCCCGCCCACCGCGTCGTGGAGTCCCACTGGGTCAGCGAGCGGCGGCAGCGGGAGCGGTTCGCCAGCGAGCAGCCCCCGTACTCGATCCTGGCCCGCGCGGTCGAGGCCGACGTGCTGCCCGTGTGCGGGCAGTACGGCATGGGCGTGCTGGCGTGGAGC
Source organism: Nonomuraea sp. PA05 (assembly GCF_008086045.1). Taxonomy (GTDB): domain Bacteria; phylum Actinomycetota; class Actinomycetes; order Streptosporangiales; family Streptosporangiaceae; genus Nonomuraea; species Nonomuraea monospora. The sequence goes on from NZ_VSEY01000065.1 coordinate 15,197, forward strand.
CCGCTGGCGGGCGGCTGGCTGTCGGGCGGCTACCGCGAGGGCGCCGAGCTGCCGCAGAGCAGGCGCGCCGCGCTGCTGCCCGCCCGCTACGACATGGCGCTGGAGGAGAACCGGCGCAAGCTCGCCGCCGTAGAGCGGCTGGCCCTGCTGGCCGAGCAGACGGGCATCTCGCTGGTCCAGCTCGCGCTGCAATTCGTCATGCAGCACCCCGCCGTGACGGCGGCCATCATCGGCCCGCGCACCATGGACCACCTGGAGAGCCACCTCCAGGCCCTCGACGTCACGCTGACGCCCGACGTGCTGGACGCCATCGACGAGATCGTGCCCCCAGGGCTGACGATCAACGCCGCCGACACCGGGTGGCAACCGCCCGAGCTGCTCGATCCCGCCCTCCGGCGCCGAGGGCAGCCACGATGACCACGACGACCGCCCCCGTCGCCACGACAGAACGGGCGACCGTACGCGAGGACCTCGTCACCGTCCTGTGCGGCACCCTCATGATCTCCGGCCTGGCCATCGACGGCTGGGCGCACAAGAACGTCATCGACACCCTGGAGGGGTTCTTCACCCCCTACCACGCGGTGCTCTACCTCGGTTACGGCCTCACCGCCGCCTGGACGTTCCGGCTGGCGTACGTGCGGCGCGACCGCCACCCGCAGTGGTGGCGCGACGGCTGGCCGGAGGGTTACCGGCTGGGCGCGATCGGCGCGCTCGTCTTCTTCGCCGGCGGGTTCGGCGACATGATCTGGCACCAGACGATCGGCATCGAGATCGGCCTGCTGCCCTCCTTCAGCCCGACGCACATCATCGCCACGCTCGGCGGCATCATCCTGGGCACCAGCCCGCTGCGCTCCTGGTGGGCGTCGGGGGAGGGCGGCCTGCGCGCGGTGGCGGGCGTGGCCGCCATGACGTACGCGGTGATGGGCATGCTGGTGCTGCTCAACTACGGCGCGTCGATCATGACGATCGCGCCGACCCGCCCCTACGAGCCCGTGCTCGGCGACTACGGCGGGATCATCGACACGCCGGACGAGTTCCTCGTCGTGCAGGGCGTCTTCAGCTACCTGATCACCACGCTGCTGGTGGCGATCCCGCTGCTCATGATGCACCGGAGGCGGGCCACGATGTTCGCCGGCACCGCGCTGATCCTCGGGGTGGCGATCAGGCTGATGGTGATCAACGAGTTCCCGCAGCCGCATCTCGCCGTCGCCGCGGGCGCGGTGGCCGCGGCCCTGCTCGCCGACGCCCTGATGGTGCGTCTCGACGCCGTACGCGGACCGGCGGCGGTGCTGCGGCTGCCCGTGGCCGGCGCGCTCTACTCCGGGCTGGTGTGCGCCGGGCAGCTCGTCGGCCTGCATCTCGCGGCGGGGGTGCGCTGGTCCCCGGAGATGTGGGCGGGGACGGTCGTGCTGACCGTACTGCTCGGCGGCCTGCTCGGGATGCTCGCGGCCCGCCCGCTTGTGTATCGATAGTGGAAAGCTCTACTATCGGTATTCGGATCACCTCGTCGAGGGAGAGATGATGTTTGCGACCATCGGCCGCTTCGTAGTCAGGCGCCGAAGTTGGGTGTTCGTGGCCGCGATCCTGTTCGTCGTCCTGGGCGGCGTCTGGGGTTCGGGTGCGGGCGGCGTCCTGGGCGGCGGCGCCGGGCTCGACAACCCCCATGGCGAGTCCTCCCAGGCCAACAGCCTGCTCGCCGGCACGCTCGGCCGGCACGTCGCGGACGTCGTGGTCATGTACGAGAGCCAGACCATGTCCGTGGACGACCCGGGGTTCAAGCAGCAGGTCGAGGCGGTCGTCGCCAAGCTGCCCAAGGACTCCTACGAATGGCTGGAGAGCTACTACTCCACCGGCTCCACCGACTTCGTCTCAGAAGACCGGCGCAAGACCTACGTGGCCCTGCAGCTCCCCGGCGCCGTCGAGGAGGAGCAGGTCGTCGTCTACAACAAGATCCTGCCCCTGTTCGACGCGCCGGACCTCACCGAGCGCTTCGGCGGGCTGACCGCCGTGGGCCAGCAGTTCAACGCGATCAGCAACCGCGACCTGGCCAGGGCGGAGCTGTTGTCGTTCCCGCTGCTGATCATCCTGCTCCTGGTGGTCTTCCGCAGCCTCGTCGCCGCGTCGCTGCCGCTGGCCATCGCCATCCTGGTGGCGGTCGGCTCGCTCGTGGTGCTGCGCATCGTCGGCGGGCTCGTCGACCTGTCCACCGCCGCCATCAACGTGGTGGTGATCCTCGGGCTGGGGCTGGCGACCGACTACGCGTTGCTCATCGTCAACAGGTTCCGAGAAGAGCTCGCCGCCGGGCGCGAGGTCGAGGACGCCGTCGTACGGGCGACCGCCACGGCCGGCCGCACCGTCGCGGTCTCCGGCATCACGGTCGCGGTCACGCTCGGCGGCCTGATCGTCTTCCCGTCCCGGTTCCTCACCTCGCTGGCCTACGCCGGCGTGAGCGTCGTGCTGTTCGCCGTGATCGCCGCGCTCACCGTGCTGCCCGCGCTGCTGTCGGTGGCCGGCCGCCGTATCGACTCGCTGCGCATCCCGCTGCTCGGACGGCGCCGCCCCGAGGCCGAGGGCACCCGGTGGTACCGCACGGCGCACCGCGTCATGCGCCGCCCGGTCACCGTCGTGCTGGGCATCACCCTCGCGCTGGGCGCGCTGGGAGTGCCGCTGCTGAGCGCGGTCTGGACGCGGCCGGCCGAGTGGGCGCTGCCCGCCGACACCGACAGTGTCGTGGTGACCAGGCAGCTCGCCGAGGAGTTCCCGTACGACCCGACGAAGGTGATCAGCACGGTCGTGCGCATGCCCGGCCCGGCGGACACGCCGGAGGCCAAGGCCCAGCTCGACGACTTCGCCCAGCGGCTCGACCGGATCGAGGGCGTCGACCGCGCCCAGGTCACCGGCACCGAGGGCGACCTGGCCCGGATCACCCTGGGCTACTCCCTGTCCCCGTACGGGCAGGAGATCAGGGACGTGGTGATCAAGCTGCGGGCCGAACCGCCGCCACCGGGCGCCACAGCGCTGTTCGCCAACCGGCCGGCGGCCATCGTGGACATGCTCACCATGATCGGCAACGGGTTGCCGTGGATGTTGCTCATCACCTCGGTGGTCACGTTCGTGGTGCTGTTCCTGGCGTTCGGATCGGTCACGCTGCCCATCAAGACCGTGCTGATGAACCTGCTGTCACTGTCGGCCGCGTTCGGCGCGATGGTGCTGATCTTCCAGGACGGGTTCCTGTCGGGGCTGCTCGGGTTCACGGCGCCCGGGTTCATCGACGCGAACATGCCCGTCATGATCGCGGCGATCGCGTTCGGCCTGGCCATGGACTACGAGGTCTTCATGCTGGCCAGGATCCGCGAGCACTACCTGGCCTCGGGCGACCCGGTGGAGTCCGTGGCGATCGGCGTGCAGCACACCGCCCGCATCGTGACGGCCGCCGCGCTGCTGCTGGGCGTGGTGGTGGGCGCGTTCGTGATCACGAACGTGACCGTGCTGAAGATGATCGGCGTCGGAGTGGTCGTGGCGCTCGTGGTCGACGCGACCATCGTGCGCGGCCTGCTCGTCCCGGCGTCCATGAAGCTGCTCGGCCGCTGGGCGTGGTGGTCGCCGCGCCCGCTCGCCCGCTGGTGGGAGCGGCACGGCATGCCCGAGCCCGAGCAGAGCGCCGTCACCGTGACGCCACCCATCCCTGTCCCTGATCCGGCCGTCCGGAACTGAGGCTTTCCCGAGCCCGTCCACCTGTGCGCAGGTGGACGGGCTCTCTTTCATGATTGGAAACATCGAGGACATAAAGATATCAACAATCTTCATATTAGAATTGCATTCGAAGTATTGCCCCGCCGATGACATTCTGGCTATTCTTCTTTATGTACAGGCTTACGTTCGCTAGTTGAATTGCCAATTGTAGAACGGTGGGCTGAACAGGCAATGGGAACGAAATCTCCATCGTTAGCGCATGGATGGAACGGGGGGTTCCCCAGGCCGGCGGGGATCAGGATCGTGATCGTCGACGAGCACACGCTGCTACGCGAGGTCCTGGGAGAGGTGCTGCTGGCCGAGGACGACTTCTGCGTGGTGGCGGACTCGGCGGACTTCGAGTCGTCGGTCGCGTTGATCGCCAGGACCAGGCCGGACATCGTACTGATCGACATCGACAAGCCGCACGGCAGCCCCGGCGGGGTGGTGCGGCGGCTGCGGGAGGCCTCGCCGCGCTCGGTCGTGGCGGTGCTGAGCATGTACGACGACGCCCGGATCGTGCAGGAGATGATCAGGGCGGGGGTGCGCTGTTACCTGCACAAGGGCATCACACGGCGGGACCTGGTGGCATCACTGCGAAGCGTGGCGGGGGCCGGCGAGCAGGTGACGCTGACGGTGCCGCACGGCACGATCGCCAATCTCGACGCCGACACGGGGCCGCTGTCCAGGCGCGAGAAGGAGGTCATCACGCTCGTGGCGGCGGCCATGAGCAACCGCCAGATCGCCACGCACCTGTCGGTGACGGAGGGGACCGTCAAGCGGCATCTGCGCAACATCTTCCACAAACTGGGCGCCGTGTCGCGGATCGACGCGGTCAACAAGTACAAGGCCCTCGGTGAGTCCGCCACCTATCCCTGGTCTGCCGCACGAGTGTAGATAGTGGTAAGCTTAGCTATCCATACTCAGGGAGGCCGCGGTGCGCACATTCCTGATCGCGGGCGTCGCCAGCTTCATGGCGGCACTCGACACCCTCGTCGTGACCACGGCGCTGCCCACGATCCGGGAGCAGTTCGGCGCGTCGCTGGAGAGCATGGAGTGGACGGTCAACGTCTTCACCCTCTGCTACGCCGTCTTCCTGCTGGCCGCCGCCGCGCTGGGCGACAGGTTCGGCAGGAAACGCGTGTTCGTCCTGGGCCTGGTGCTGTTCACCGGCTCCTCCGCGGCTGCCGCGATGGCGGGCTCCATCGGCATGCTCGTGCTCGCGCGGGCGATCCAGGGGCTCGGCACCGCCATGATCATCCCGCTGGCGCTGACGCTCCTGGTCAGCGCCACCCGGCCCGAGCGGCGCGGCGCCGCGATCGCCGGGCTCGGCGGCATGGTGGGGCTCGGCATCGCGCTCGGGCCCTGGATCGGCGGCGCCGTGGTGCAGCTCGGGTCGTGGCAGGCCGTGTTCTGGATCAACGTGCCGGTCGGGCTGGTCCTCGTGCCGCTGGCCGCGCTGCTCCTCACCGAGGGCGGCCGGACCCGGCGGCGGCTCGACGTGCGGGGCGTCCTGCTGCTCATGGCGGGGCTGTTCGGGGTGGTCTTCGGGCTGATCCGCAGCGTCACGCTCGGCTGGTCGCACGTCCAGGTGCTGCTGCCGCTCGCGGCCGGCGTGGCCGTCCTGGGCGTGTTCGCCTGGTGGGAGCGGGTGGCCGCCGAGCCCGTCCTGCCGCCCCGCCTGTTCCGCAGCCGCGGGTTCACGTTGTCCAACCTCGCCTCCACGCTGGTGCAGGGCGGCATGCTCGGCGCGGTGTTCCTGCTCACCCAGTTCTTGCAGCTCGTCCTCGCCTACGGGCCGCTCGACGCGGGCGTGCGCACCCTGCCGTGGACGTTGCTGCCCGCCCTCGTCGCCCCGCTGGCCGGCGTCTTCGGCGACCGGCTCGGGGTCAGGCGGCTCATGGTGGCCAGCGCGGTCCTGCAAGGGGCGGCGCTGGCCTGCTTCGCCGTGGTGGTGGCGCCCGCCGTGCCGTACTCGCTGCTGTGGCCCGGCATGGTCGTGGCCGGGGCAGGCATGGGCCTGTTCTACGCGGTGGCGGCCAGGCAGCCGCTCGACTTCGTCGCGCCCGCCGAGGAGGGGCTGGCCGCCGGCGTCAACAACGCGATGCGGCAGATCGGCATCGTGATGGGCGTGGCCGTGCTCGCCGGGGTGTTCGCCGCCGCCGGCGGGTACGGCACGCCGGCGCTCTTCGTCTCCGGCCTGCGCGCGTCGCTGTGGGTGGGGGTCGCGATCCTCGGGGCGGCGGCGGTGGCGGCCTGGCTCGTCCCTGCTGTCGCGGTGCGTCCCGGTTCCCGCTCGCAGCCTCTCGCCACGGCGGCGAGCGGCGACCCCTCGGTGCGGCCGCTGGCGTCCTGAGCCATTCCGGTCAGTTGTCGCCGACCATTCTGGCGGCCTTCAGATCGGCCCAGATCTGCCGGGCGGGAATGATGCGCGAGATGAGCGTGACGGTGAGCACCAGTGCACCGCCACAAAGCACCGCGGTCGGTAGCAGACCGGCCATTCCGTGGAGCTCCAGCGCCGCCCGGTGAACCTGGGCGGGGATCAATCCCAGCGGGCCGGTTATCTGCGTGAGATTGATCAGGAGTGTCGTCCAGAAAGCCCAGTCCGACCCGCGCAGCGCGAACATGCCGAGCGTGTTTCCCAGCACGTAGTAGGCGGTGATCACACGCAATTGGGCGACGAGGCCCGAGGTTTCCTTTGTCGCCCTTCCGGCCAGATGCAAAGACAATCTCACCGTCTCTTCGTTGATGATCAGCCAGCCCTGGAAGAGGGCGCAGAGGGCGAAGATGAAAGAGCAACCGAAGGTGAAGAGTTGCAAGCGGTTGCTCCATAACAAAGGGATGCCGCCGGGCGCCGGAGTCATGGTACGCACCTTTCTCGGGCGCCCTGGAGCGACGCGTTTATGAGGGTTTCAATTTAGCATTTCCGGGAGATCGGGTAAAAGGTGTTCGGAAATGAGATGAGCCACCGCCGGGTCCGGCGGTGGCTCATTGGAGTCATGGTTCACCCGGGAAGGACCGCACCCGTCCAGAGCGCGGCCGCGGCTTTGTAGATACTGGCCAGCTCGCCGTCGAAGTACGGCGACAGGCTCGTGTCGTAGCGCTGGTCGGCGTCGGTGTCGGCGACGCTGAGGGTGAGGCCGTTGAGGTAGCCCCTGCCGCTGGCCTTGTCGTAGCGCAGCAACCAGGAGGAGCCGAGAGAGCCTTCCCCGGTGAACGGGGACTCCACGGCGAGCAGCTCCTCACCCTTCACCGCAGGGGCGGTGGCGGTGACGGGCAGGCCGCTGGACGTCTCAAGGGTGTCGCCTGCGTACGGCCGCTGTCCGTCGGGGTGCGGGCCGGCCGGATAGCCGAAGACATCGACCGCGGACCCCAGCGGCTGGTTCCAGGCCAGGCCCTGGCCGCCGACGTTGTCGCCCAGCCTGCCGAAGTTGGCCGGCTCGCCGGTGGCGGAGGAGACGACGCCGCCGTAGACGTTGACGAAGGCGTAGTCACGGTCGTAGTCACGGTAGGCGTCGAAGTCGTAGTGGCCGAAGACCTGCTTGCCGACGTAGAGGCCGGACAAGGCGGCGCCGTCAGCGTAGCCGGGCACGAAGACCCACTTGCCGAGCGGGGAGCCCGGGGTCTCGGTGTCGAACGCGCAGTGCGCCGCGGTCGCCACGACGTTGCGGTACTGGGACTGCACGGAGGTTCCCGTGCACCAGTGCGGCCGGCCGTCGGCTCCGATGAAGAACACCTTGCCCGAGGTGGCGGGGGCGACGGTCTTGCCCGCGAGAGGCGGCGTCGGAGAGATGGAGCCGGGCTTGGTGTCGGGGGTGACGCCGCTGCCCTTGGTGATGATCTCCCCGACGGCGGTCTGGACGTTGTAGGGGGTGGCGGCTGTGAGGTTGGCGCCGTTGTCGCTCAGCCAGAAGGTCGCTACCTCGGCTGCGGCCGTCTGGGAGGCGGCCAGTGGGGCGGTCACCACGTTCTCGGCGGCGGCCGGGGACGGGGTGGCGAGGAGGAGGGAGGTGAGCAGGGGGATGGCTAAGAGGGCGGACGTTCGATTTCTCATGCGATCCTCTCCGTCTAGGTGAACGCTTCCTGATGGCGATTCGAACATGTGATCGCCACCAAGCAAGGACGCTACCCGCCGTCGAGGTCGCGATCAACGGTTCTCCGCGCGGACCGCCTTCAGGTGGGCGGCGGCGGCCTGCTCCAGGTGGACGAGGTCGGAGGCGACCGTGGCGAACGTGAAACCCTCGGCCAGCCGGCGGGCGGCCTGCTCGCCGGTCGGGTTGTGGATGCCGGCCGCGATGCCCGCCCGCCCGGCCGCCATCCTGACGCGCTCCAGCGCCGCCTCGAACACGTCCGCCACCTCGGGGTCGTTCGGGAACCTGCCGCCCACGGCCAGGCACAGGTCGGAGGGGCCGACGTACACGCCGTCCAGGCCGGGGACGGCGCAGATGGCGTCGAGGTTCGCCAGCCCGTCAGGCGTCTCGATCATGGCCAGGACCAGCACACTCCCGTCCGCCTCCGCCGGGGTGGGGCCGATGCGCAGCATGGACCGCATCGGCCCGTACGAGCGGCGGCCCCCGGCCGGGTAGCGGGCCGCCGACACCGCGCGGGTCGCGTCCTCGGGGGTGTCGATCAGCGGCACGATCACGCCGCCCGCGCCGAAGTCGAGCGCCCTGCCGATGGCCGCCGGCTCGGCCGACTCCACCCTGACCAGCCCGGCCGACCGGCCGCCCGCGTCGATGGCCATGAGGTTGCTCAGCAGGCCGGCGTTGCCGATCAGGCCGTGCTGGGCGTCCAGCGCGACGTAGTCGTACCCGAGCCTGGCCAGCCGTTCTGTGGCGACGGGCGCGTCGAGCACCACCCAGTAGCCGACGCACTGCTCGCGGTTGCGGATCCTGGCGGCGAACTCGGCTGCGGTCATGGCTCAGGTCTCCTCGGTCGTGGGCTCAGGGTTTCTGTCAGCGGTTGTAGGCGGGCATCGGGCCGCGCAGCGCGTCGCCCACGGCGTCGCAGGCGGCGGACACCTCGGCGGGCAGCGGGCCCGCCGCCAGGGCGGACAGGTTCGCGCGCAGGTGGCCGGGTCCGGAGGCGCCGAGCAGCACCGCGTTCACCATCGGCTTGCCGAGCAGCCAGCGCAACGACAGCTCCGCCAGCGGGACGCCGGCCTCCAGCGCGATCGCGCCGAGCGCCTCGACCGCCTTGAACAGCTCGGCGTCCCAGTACCGCTGCCGGTACATCGCCGCCAGCCGCGAGTCGCCGAACCGGCCCGTCCCCGGAGCCTGGTCGAAGCGGTGCCGGCCGGTCAGCAGGCCACCGCCGAGCGGGTTGTAGACCATCGTCCGCAGACCGGAGGTGACGGCGAACTCGGCGTACTCGTCCTCGACCCGCCGCGCCAGCAGGTTGTAGAGCTGCTGGGCGACCACCGGGCGCGGGCTGAGCCGCGCGATCTGCCAGGCGGCGTAGTTGGACACGCCCAGGCTGCCGATCTTGCCCTCCGTCATCAGGGCGGCGACGGTGGCCAGCGTGGACTCCAGGGGCGTGGCCCGGTCGGGCTGGTGCAGATAGAACAGGTCCACGTGATCGGTGCCGAGCCGCCGCAGACTGCCCTCCAGCGACAGCCGCAGCCCGGCGGGGGAGAGGGGCGCGTGCCCGGCGGCGTCCGGGTGCGGGATGCCTGCCTTGGTGGCCAGCTTGACGCGATCCCTTCGGCCGCGCAGCAGGGCGCCGAGGATCTCCTCGGACGCGCCGCCCGCGTAGCCGTTGGCGGTGTCCACGCCGGTGACGCCCGCGTCCAGCGCCAGGTCCAGCATCCGGCCGGCCGTGTCCGCGGCCACGGTGTCGCCGAAGGTCATGGTTCCGAGCACGGGCTCGACGGTCATCGCAGGGCTCCTCTCGGGGTGCTGGGAGGCGCAGGTGGTCCGCGGTCAACTGTGGCAGAACGTGCGCGTTTCGTGCAATGCTTGGTGCGCGTCTTGCGCAATTCTGGTGGCGGGGTGGAGGTGTGAGCGTTGCGGGCTCCTTCCGTGTTCGCCCTGGCTGATGATCTGTCGGGGGCGGCGGAGACGGCGGCGGTGCTCATGTCGTCCGGGCGTCCTGCGCGGATCGCGCTCTCCGGGCCGCCGTACGCGTCATCGGCGCCCGTGATGGTGGCCGACCTGGACTGCCGGTATCGGGCGGGGGCGGGGGAGGTGGTGCGGGAGGCGTTGCGGCACGCGGGGGAGCGGCGGGTCTTCGTGAAGGTCGACTCGCTGCTACGGGGGGATGTGGGCGCCACAGCGGCGGCGACCTTGGACGCGGCGATCCTGGAAGCGGCGTTCTCGCGCGCAGCCGCCCCTGCGCTGGTCGTGCTCGCGCCCGCGCTGCCCTCCGCCGGGCGGGTGACCGTCGGCGGCGTCCCGCGCATCGGCGGCCTGTCCTTGCGCGAAACGCGCGCCTGGCAGGTGGAGCGCCGCCCCGCACCGGCGTCCATCGCCGACGCCCTGGGCGGCGTGCCGGTCGCGCTCGTGCCGCTCGCCACCGTCCGCGCCGACCGCGCCGACCGTGCCGACCGTGCCACGTTGGTGCGGGCGTTGTCGCGGACGGCGGGACGGGTCGCCGTGTGCGACGCGGAAACGGACGCCGACCTGGACGCGATCGTGGCCGCCACCCTCACGGCCGACCCGCGCGCCCACCTCATCGGCGCGGGCGGCCTGGCCTCCGCCCTCGGCCGCACCCTGGCCTTCAGCGGCGACCGCACCGGGGCCACCGCTCCCGGCCGCACCCTGGCCTTCGGCGGCGACCGCACCCGGGCCACCGCTCCCGGCCGCATCTCGGACGGCCACCCTCCGATCGCCCCACGCCCGTCCACCCAGGACCGTCCCCTCCTAATCGTCGTCGGCACCGCCGAGCCAGGGGCCGCCGACCAGGCCCGCCGTCTCCTCCCGTACGGCGCCCACCCCCTCACCCTCGACGCCACCACAGACCTCGCCCCCGCCCACCGTGCGCACATCGCGCACCGCCTGCGCACGGCCTTACGCCCGTCCACCGCGTTAGTCGTGCTGACGCTCACCGGCCAGGGCCCGCCGGACGCCGCCACCGCCCTGGCCGAGATCGTCGCCACCGCGCTGACCGGCGACCACACTCCCGACCTGGTCTTGACCGGCGGTGAGACGGCCAGACGGGTCCTCGACGCGCTGAAGGTGCACGAACTCACCCCCGTCGGACAGATCCACCACGGCGCCGTCCACTGCCACACCCCCGAGGGCCGCTCGGTGGTCACCAGGCCGGGCAGTTTCGGCGACCGCGACAGCCTCCTCAACATCGCCGCCCATCTCGCACCCGAAAGGCTGACATGAGCACACCTCTCATCGCCCTCACCATGGGGGACGGCTCCGGCGTAGGCCCCGAGGTCATCGTCGGCGCCCTGCTCGCCCCCGAGACCGCCGCGTTCTGCCGCCCGGTCGTCATCGGTGACGCGGGACGCCTGCGCAAGGCCGCCGCCTGCCTCGGCGCACGGCCGGAGGTGGTCACGGTGGACGGCGTCGCCGGAGCGGTGTTCGAGCCGGGCCGGATCAACGTCATCGACCCCGGCCTGCTGCCCGACGACCTGCCCTGGGGTGAGGTGTCGGCGGTCGCGGGCGGCGCGGCCTACGAGTACGTCAGGCTGGCCGGCGAGCTGGCGATGTCCGGCCAGGTGCGGGCCATCTGCACGGCGCCGCTGAACAAGGAGGCCCTGCACGCCGCCGGCCACCTCTTCCCCGGTCACACCGAGCTGCTCGCGCACCTGACCGGTACGGAGGAGGTGTCGATGATGCTCTCCACCGCCAAGGTGAAGGTCATCCACGTCACCACCCACATCGGTCTCATCGACGCGGTGGCCCGCATCGAGCCCGGCCTGGTGGAGCGGACGATCAGGCGCGGGCACGCCGCCATGCGCGGCTCCGGCCTCGGCCATCCCAAGATCGGCGTGTGCGGCATCAACCCGCACGCGGGCGAGAACGGCCTGTTCGGGTACGGCGAGGAAGCGGAGAAGATCGTCCCGGCAGTCGAGCGGCTGTGCGCCGAGGGCATGGACGTGCACGGCCCGCTCCCCGCCGACACGGCCTTCTTCCTGGCCGGACGGGGCGACTACGACCTCATCGTGGCCATGTACCACGACCAGGGGCACGGCCCCGTCAAGATCCTCGGCCTGGAGGCGGGCGTCAACATCACCGTCGGGCTGCCCGTGATCAGGACGTCGGTCGACCACGGCACCGCGTTCGACATCGCGGGAAAGGGCGTGGCCGACGCCGGTAGCATGATCGAGGCCCTCCGGCAGGCGGCCGAGCTGTCGTCCGCGCAGGGCGTGTGAGGGAGAGGGTTCGCCGATGGGCCGCGCAGCACAGAACCGCCGCGACGAGATCGTCCGCCTGGCCACCACCACCGGGCTGGCCAGCGTCGAGGAGCTGTCGGCCCAGCTCGGGGTGACCGCCTCCACCATCCGCCGCGACCTGGCCCACCTGAAGGCGGCCGGGCTGCTGGCCCGCACGTACGGCGGTGCGATGGCGGTCGTCACCCACCCGGAGGCGTCGCTGCGGCAGCGCGTCGGGGAGGCGTTCGAGGCCAAGCGGGCCATCGCCGCCTGGGCCGCCGCGCAGATCCGTCCCGGCGAGACGATCCTGCTCGACGCCGGCTCGACCACCGGCGCCCTGGCCCACGAGCTGCGGCACGCGGCGGACCTCACGATCGCCACCACCGGCCTCAACGCCCTCCAGGAGCTGGTGGGCGCCACGGGCGTGCACGTGGAGTGCCTCGGCGGCACGCTCAGGCAGGTCAGCCAGGGCTTCGTGGGGCCGCTCGCGGAGGCGGCGCTGAGCCGGATGACGTTCGACCGGGTCTTTCTGGGCGCCGACGGGGTGACGGCCGACGACGGCATCTGCGAGGCCAGCCTCCAGCAGACGCGCATGAAGGAGCTGATGATGGCCCGCTCCCGGCACGTCTACCTGCTCGTGCACGCCGCCAAGCTGGGACGCAGGCCGTTCCACGCCTGGGCGCGCATGCCTGAGACCTGGACACTCGTCACCGACGCGACCGCCACCGCCGAGGCCGTGGAGCCGTTCAAGGCGCAGGGCGTGCACGTCGTGGCCGTGCCCCCGAACCGGCCCCCAGACCGGCCCTCAGACCGGCCCTCAGACCGGCCCTCGGACCGGCTCTCAGACCGGCCCTCAGACGGGCACTCGGCCGGCTGACGAAGAGGCGCGCCGTCTTGACAGCTTGTGACCGGCAGGCCCTATGTTGTTCATATGAATACCTCTTCAGATAACAAGGTCTTGGCGATGGACAGTTGTTCCACTCGGGTGGTCGACGCCGACAGGGTGGCCGCCGTGCACGAGCGCATGCCGCCCGCCGAGGACCTGGCCGACACCGCCGACATCTTCGGCCTGCTGTCCGACACGAACCGGTTGCGGCTGCTGGTGGCGCTGCTGGACGGCGAGTTGTGCGTGTGCGATCTGGCGGCGGTGACGGGGCAGAGCGAGTCGGCGGTCTCCCACGCCCTGCGATTGCTGCGCGCCCACCGCATCGTGGCCGCCCGCCGCTCCGGGCGGATGGCGTTCTACCGGCTTGAGGACCCGCACGTGCGGATGCTGCTCGATCTGGCGCTCGCCCACACCGAGCACACCGAGGCCATGCACCCCGAGCGCGAGGGGGACGCCTGATGGGGGCCGGGCACGGTCATGGGCACGGTCATGGGCACGCGGGCGGCCGTCACCGGTGGCGGCTGGCGGTCTCGTTCGTCCTGATCGGCGCGTTCTTCGTGGTGGAGCTGGTCTTCGGGCTGCTGTCCGGCTCGCTGTCGTTGCTGTCGGACGCCGGGCACATGGCCGCCGACGTCGTCACGCTCGGCGCGGCGCTGGTCGCGACCCGGATCGCCACCCGCCCCGACACCACGGGCAGGCGCAGCTACGGCTCGTACCGGGCCGAGGTGTTCGCGTCGCTGCTGGCCGTCGTGCTGATGCTGGGCGTCGCGGTGTACGTGGTGCTGGAGGCGATCGGCAGGATCGGCGGGCCGGCCGAGGTGTCGTCCGGGCCGATGCTCGTCGTCGGCGCCCTCGGCCTGCTCGTCAACCTGGTCGCGCTGCTGATGCTGCGTTCGGGGGCGGGCGAGAGCCTGAACGTCAAGGGCGCGTACCTGGAGGTGGTGGCCGACACCGCCGGGTCGGTCGGTGTCATCGCGGCCGGTTGGCTCGTCGCGGCGACCGGGCAGGCGCTGTGGGACACGGTCATCGCGCTGGCCATCGGCGTCTTCGTCGCCGTGCGGGCGGTCTCGCTCGGGCGGCAGGTCTTCGCGGTGCTGGGGCAGCACGTGCCTGAAGGGATCGATGCGGCTGCCGTGGCGAAGGATCTGGCGGCCATCGAAGGGGTGCGGGACGTGCATGACCTGCATCTGTGGACGTTGACGTCCGGCATGAACGTCGCCACCGCCCATCTCGTCACCGGCGAGCAGGGCGACAGTCATGCCGTGCTGGACCAGGCCCGCGACGTGCTGCGGCGTCGGCACGGCGTCGCGCACGCCACCCTCCAGGTCGAGCCGGCCGACCACCGGGGCTGCGACGAACTGGATTGGTGAGGCGGTGGGTGCTTCCCCAGGCAGGGTAAGAAGGGGGAGGGGAGCGACACCGGACAAATGCTGAAATGTGGGGATTCGGGGGGAAGTGTCGCATGCTGCCTGAAGTGCACGGCTGGTTGCGGCGCCGTACTTCGTCCGCCGGGGACTGGCCACTCCGGGACCTGCTGGCCGCCAAGGGAGAGACCACCGTCAGCGTGGTGCTCCCGGCGCGCGACGAGCGGGAGACCGTCGGGGAGATCATCAAGGTGATCCGGCGGGAGCTGGGCGGGCTCGTGGACGAGCTCGTCGTCATCGACTCACGTTCCACCGACGACACCGCGCTGGTGGCGGCTCGGGCGGGGGCCAGGGTGCACGCCCAGGACGAGATCCTGCCGCAGCTCAAGCCGCTCGACGGCAAGGGGGAGGCGCTGTGGAAGTCGCTGGCCGTCACGTCGGGGGACGTGCTGGTGTTCGTGGACGCCGATATCCGGAAATTTCGTGCTTCGTTGGTGCTTGGTGTGCTCGGGCCGCTGCTGGGCGACCCGACCGTGGTGTATACGAAAGGGTGCTATGACCGTCCGCTCAACGGGGCGGGCAACGGAGGCGGGCGCGTCACGGAGCTGGTCGCCCGGCCACTGATCAACCTGCACTGGCCCAAGCTGGCGGGTTTCGTGCAACCGCTGGCGGGGGAGTACGCCGGGCGGCGCTCAGCCCTGGAACGGGTGCCCTTCGTGACCGGGTACGGGGTAGAGCTGGGGCTCCTGATCGATCTGCTGGAGCTGGCGGGGCTGGACGCGTTCGCGCAGGTGGACCTGGGCTCGCGCGAGCACGCGCCGCAGTCCACGGAGGCGCTCGGCGGGATGGCGGGGCAGATCATGCTCGCCGCCTGGTCGCGGCTGGAGCGCCAGGGGAAGATCCGGGCGTTCGAGGAGCCGGCGGTGCGGCTGGCCCAGTTCCGCAGGGGGCAGGACGGGCACGACGTGCTGATCAGGGACGTCGGGATCGGCGAACGCCCGCCGATGCTCACCATCGACGCCTGAACAGGGCGGCCGGCGGCGAAAGACGCGCACGGACGCGTGGCGTGCGGACGGGGGCGAGCGCACGGACGCGTGGCGTGCGGACGGGGGCGAGCGCACGGACGCGTGGCGTGCGGATTGGGGCGAGCGCACGGACGCGTGGCGTGCGGACGGGGGCGAGGCCCTACTTCAGCGCGGCGGTGACGAAACCGGCGATCTGATCGCGGATCGCGTCGTGATCGTCGGCCGTGTCACCCAGAATGATCCGCCCGAGCTGCGGCATCATCGCCGGGAACAGAGCCAGCCCCGTCAGCATGAACAACAGCCGGGCCGTCGTGTCGGAAGGCTCCGTCTCGCCTCGCCCCTCCGCCAGCGAGGCCTTCTTGCGGCCGCAGCGCTCCACCCGCGCCTCCTGGCCTTCCAGCAGCTCCGGCCCCCGGTAGTTGAGCGCCTCCCACATCAGCAGCCGCACCGTGTCGGGATGCGAGCGGTAGTAGTCGGTCAGCTTGGCCACGTACTCGACGGGGTCGGCGCCTGGCAGGGCGATCTGGGTGGTCAGGTCGTCGAGCGCCTCGTTGACGACCGTGTCGAACAGCTTCTCCTTGCTGCCGAAGTGCCCGTAGATGCGCTCCTTGTTGACGCCGGCGCGCTCCGCGATGCGATCCACGCGCGCGCCCGCCACCCCGTACGCGGCGAACTCCTCTCGCGCGGCCTCCAGCAGGGCGGCGCGGGTGGCGGCGGTCGAGACCTTGGGTGCCATGACGACATCCTAGCCACCAACCGGTTGGTTGCAAACCAACTGAACAGTTGACATCCAACTGGTTGGTTGGCTAGCGTCCCGCCTCATGACACTCACGCTTTCCCGCACCCCACGGCTACGGCCGCCGACCCCCGCCACCGCCCCCTTCGCGAGCACGATGACGGCCTTCACGCTCACCGCCGTCCTGGTCAGCGGCCAGTTGTACGTCGTGATCCCCCTCTTGCACGACATGGCCACCGGCTGGGCGACCTCGCCCGGCGGGCTGACATGGCTGGTGACCGCGTTCGGCATCGGCTACGGCATCGGGTTCCTGGTGTTCGGGCCGCTGTCCGACCGTTACGGGCGGCGCAGATTGTTGACGATCGGGCTGCCGCTGGCCGCGCTGACGACGGCGCTGGTCGCGTTGAGCCCGTCGCCCGAGGTGGCGATGGGGTTGCGGGCGTTGCAGGGGATCGCGGTGGCGATGTTCCCGCCCGCCGGGATGGCGTACCTGGGTGAGCGGCTGGAGCCGCGCCGCCGGGTGGTCGCCATCGCGGCGGTGACCGGCGCGTTCCTCGCCTCCGCCGTGGTGCTGCAGGTCGCCGCCCAGCTGCTGGTGGACGTGATCGGGTGGCGCGGGCTGTTCGGCCTCTCGGCGGCCGGGTTCGTCCTCGCCGCGCTGGGCGTGCGCGCGGTCATGCTGCCCGACCTCCCCGGAGAGGAGGCCGATCCCGGGCGCGCGCCGCGCCGGGCGATCGGATCCCTGCTGTCCGCCTACCGGCCGCTCCCCGGCCTCCTCGTCCACCGCGTGCTGACCCTGCGCTACCTGGCCACGATCATGCTCATGGTCGGCTTCGTCGCCGTCTACACCGGCCTGCAGATCTACGGCGTCAGCTCCCCCTCCGAACTCCTCGCCCTGCGCGCCGCCGGCCTCCCGTCGATCGTGCTGATGCCGCTGCTCATGCCCTGGCTGGCCAGGATCCGCAGGACCACCAGGGCGATCGTCTTCATGGCTGCCGCCGCGCTCACGCTGGCCGTCATCGGCTTCACCGGCACCGCCGTCCTGGTGCTCCTGCTCGCCCTGTACGTCGCCGCCATCACCGGCGGCCTGCCCAGCATGAACGAGTCGATCTCCGCCGAGGCGGGCCGGGCGCGCGGCACGGCGCTGGCGCTGTTCTCCGCGGCGCTCGCGGTCGGCGGCAGCGTCGGCCCGCAGGTGGCCGCCGCGTTCGGCGGTTTCACCCCGCTCATGTACGGTCTCGCGGCCGGCATGGCGCTGTCCGCCCTCTTCGTCCTGGTCTCCACCTGGACGGGGGGAAAGACCGTTCAGGAATGAGAGGCGAGGCGTTCCGGTGGCGCGCTACCGGCCGGTAAGGTGTTACCACCGGTAACCTAAGGGGGGCACATGGCGGGGTTCTGCCCGGAGCCGAGCGACGACGTCGTGCAGGTGCGTGACTGGGTGCACGCGTTCGCCCGCGACGTGATCCGCCCCGCGGGCGCCGAATGGGACGAGCGCGAAGAAACCCCCTGGCCGGTCATCCAGGAGGCGGCCAAGATCGGGCTGTACTCGCTCGACTTCTTCGCCACGCAGTGGTTCGAGGAGAGCGGGCTGGCGCTGCCGGCGGCGTTCGAGGAGATCTTCTGGGGCGACGCCGGCATCGGCCTGTCGATCACCGGCACCGGCCTGGCCGCCGCGGCGCTGGCCGCCAACGGCACCCCCGAGCAGATGGGGGAGTGGCTGCCGCAGATGTTCGGCACGGAGAACGACGTCAAGCTGGGCGCGTTCTGCGCGTCCGAGCCCGACGCCGGCTCCGACGTCGGCGCCATCCGCACCCGTGCCGTCCGCGACGGCGGCGACTGGGTGCTCAACGGCGTCAAGACCTGGGCCACCAACGGCGGCATCGCGAACGTCCACGTGGTCGTCGCGGCGGTCGACCCGTCGCTGGGCACCCGGGGGCAGGCGTCGTTCGTCATCCCGCCGGGCACCCCTGGGCTGTCGATGGGGCAGAAGTTCCGCAAGCACGGCATCCGCGCCTCGCACACGGCCGAGGTCGTCCTGGAGGACGTGCGGGTGCCCGGCTCGTGCCTGCTCGGCGGCCCCGAGAAGCTGGAAGCGCGGCTGGCGCGCGTACGGAAGGGGGAGCGGGCGGGCGAGCAGGCGGCGATGCGCACGTTCGAGACCACCCGCCCGTCGGTGGCCGCGATGGCGGTGGGCATCGCCCGCGCCGGCTTCGAGTACGCCAGGGACTACGCGCGCGAGCGCGAGCAGTTCGGCCGCAGGATCGGCGAGAACCAGGCCATCGCCTTCCTGCTCGCCGAGATGGCCACGCGGGTGGACGTGGCCCGCCTGCTCACCTGGCGGGCCGCGTGGATGGCCCGCAACGGCAGGCAGTTCGAGCAGGCCGAGGGGTCGATGTCGAAGCTGGTGGCGGGGGAGACGGCGGTGTGGGTGACCGAGCAGGCGATCCAGATCCTGGGCGGGGCCGGGTACACCAGGGAGCATCCGGTGGAGCGCTTCCACCGGGATGCCAAGATCTACACGATCTTCGAGGGGACGAGCGAGATCCAGCGGCTGATCATCGGCCGGGCGGTCACGGGTCTGCCCGTCCGCTGAGAGCCGCCTCTGTTCTGCCTCTGTGGCTTGGAGTTGCCGGAGCTTGGCGGCCGGGCGGTGGAGGAGGGGCGGCGCCCGGGTCTGCCTTTCGGGGGCTACCCCGAATCTGACCCCAATCTGCCCCGGCGAATTGCGATTGTCCGCGGACTTCAACGGGTATGTGCTTCGCTGAGGCACCTCTCCACATGGACTAAGAATCCATTGCGGAGGAGGTGCCTCTTGCCGGTGGGAGGGCGTGCGAGGCGGCCGGCGACCTGGTCGCGGACAATCGGTGCAGGATCGGTTGGCGTTGGTGGCCCGGTGCTGACGTGGTCGGTGCATCCTGCGCTGGGTGGCGTGGTGATCGCGCTTGAGGTGTTCGTCGTCGTGGTGATTTTAGGGACTGCGCTGTTCGGCTCCGAGGTGATCAGCGAGCGGGCGTTCCGGGTAATGCGATGGGCGTTGGACCGCCCGGAACCGAAAAGCCCGCTTCGCCTTCCCGCCGCCGAGGACTGATCGCACGGCCTGGAGTGTCGCTGCTCGTTCGGCGCTTCCTACGGATCAGCAGACCCTTGATGTCCATAGAGGTCTTCGACATGTACATTCCGGCCATGACGAAGCGAGGGCCACGGGGGCCGGTGCCGATCTACCAGATGATCATTAACACCATCAAGGAGGACATCGCCGCCGGCACGCTCGCGCCCGGCCAGGCGCTCCCCACGGAAGCCGAGCTGGGCGAGATCCACCAGGCATCGCGGCTGACGGTGCGCCGGGCCCTGGAGGTCCTGCGCGAGGAAGGCGTCGTTTACACCATCCGCGCCGATGGCTCCTATGTCGGACCCCGTGACGCTCCCCAGATCCGCGAGCCGCGGCAGCATGAGCAGATCGCCGCCGATCTCGCAGCAGGCGTCAAGCGGGGTGTCTACGGGCCGGATCAGGTGCTGCCCTCGCAGTTGGAGCTGATCGAACAGTACGGGGTGGCCAAGAAGACGGTCAGCGCCGCCGTGGCTCTGCTCCGCGGGCAGGGCTGGGCGTACACCGTGCCCGCGATCGGGACGTTCGCCGCGCACCGCGACAAGTGGCCCTGGACGTCTCAGGAGATCGCGGCCGACGTGATCGAGCGCATCGAGAGGGGCGGCCATGCGCCCTATGAGGGGCTGCCGTCCGAGTCCGAGATGATGGAGGAGTACGGCGTGGACAACGAGACGGCCCACGCCGCCATCGCTCTCCTGCTTGCGCAGAGTTGAGTTCTCACCTCGCACATGACACATGGCTCGCGGAGAGTCGGCGGCGTTCGGTATTCCCTTTACAAATGCCCCAACGGGCACGCGGCCCTGTTGATGGCATCGCGGGTGACGATGAGCGAGGCTCGTTCCGATGGCGTTACCGCAGGCAGGTGAAGCGTTCCTTTCCCTGGCACGAGAGATGCCGCGAAAACGCCGGTTTCTTGCGGATCGGTAAGGAGCACCTTGATATCGTAAGATCGGCCTGTCGTTCCCTCTCTGCCGAGTTCCTGCCACGCCCGCCACCGGCCGTCAGTACCGATGTCCTTGACTTTCCTGATATGCCAGGGCTCATCGTTGGATTCAGAAATAAGCCGGTGCCCGATCCACAGCGTCATTTCGTGGCCTACCGGGGTGGACCCGCTGAACTCGTGACACCTGGGTACATGGCCCGCCGGCTGGGTGATGGAGATCTCGGGAGGGAAGGGCTGCCAAACCGGGAACACCTCCCGGATCAGCGACGCGAGGGCGATGCAGACTGCGATCACTGGTACCCACGTGCCGATCCACGACATGCTCATGGACTTGTCGCCCTTCGGGCTTTTCTCCGCATCGGGGTCCTTTATGTCATCGAAATCCGTCGCGCTATCCTTCATGGCACGCCAGATTACCCGCGAAGTATACGCAGGGCAAAAAGCCAGTTGGCTTTTCCCGAGGATTCACATATGTCGACCGAGCACCCATACGGGGACATTCGGCTGCGAGTTTGGGTGACCGATGCCGCGCCTGCGCGCCGGCTTGCGCACAACGGCTCTCGCCGCCGAGACCCGCATGCGCAGAATTCGGCCGGTCCGCTGAGGGCGCCGGCGGGTCAGGACGTGCAGTACACCCGCACCCAGGCCGGATGCGGGGCGAAGCCGTCGTTGTTCTCCCACGTGGCGCCGCCGCCGATGTTCCCGGGGAAGTTGTTCAGCTTCGTCCGCGTCAGGTTGGGGTCGTGGCCCTCGTGCGTCTCCACCAGCTTGGGATGGCTCACCGGGCAGATCACGAACGACGAGAAGGTGCCCAGGGGCGGCAGGGTCACGTTCTTGGTGAAGTGCACCGAGGGCGGGTGCGGCGGCTTCACGTTGGAGCAGGTCACGTGGAGCTTGATGGAGACGTCGGCCGGCGGGTTGGTGTTCAGCGGCTCCGAGTTGGTGAAGCTCACCGACACCGACCGGTTGGGCTCGTTGGCCTTCGCGTCGATGAGGTGCGTGTGCGACTCGTCCCCGTCGGAGTTGATCTGGGTGCTGGCGCCGAAGCTGACGATGTAGGGCAGCGTGGACGGGCACTTCAGCGTCACGGTCTTGTGGTTCCCCGCGCCGATGCTGCCGCTGGAGGTCTGGAAGTCCTGGGTGATGGGCTCCGCCGCAGCCCACGCGGGGCCGGGGACGCTGACGAATCCGGTGGTGGCGAGCGTGACTGCGGCGAGGAGCTGAGCCGGGCTGGTGAGTCGCATGTCTCTCCTTTGTCGTGGCCGGTGTGAGAGAAAACTAGGCATTCCTTCTGGGAACCGGCTTGGACGCGACTTGCGAAGATTGTTGACGGTTGTCGCCGAAATTGTTAACAATCTCTTCGGTAGTACGGCAACACATGGGAGACAGGCATGCCCGATCATCCCAAGCCCTCCGCGCGAGCTCGTGACCTGGTCGCGGGCGCCTACGACTGCCACATCCACGTGGCGCCCGACGTGATGCGCAGGCGGATCGACGACCTGACGCTCGCGGCCCGCTTCGCCGAGGTCGGGCTCGCCGGCTTCGTGCTCAAGTCCCACTACGTCCCCACGGCAGAGCGGGCCGCGGTGGTCCGCGCGGCGGTCCCCGGTTTCGGCGCGGTCGGCGCCATCACCCTCAACGCCTCCGTCGGAGGCATGAACCCGATCGCCGTCGAGATCGCCGCCCGCGGCGGCGCGCAGGTCGTCTGGCTGCCCACCGTGGACAGCGCGAACCAGCGGGCCTGCACCGCCGCCGACCCCGAAGGGGCCACCCCGCCCATGTGGGCCCGCCTTCAGGGCGAGCTGCGCGAAGCGGGCATGGCCGCAGACCCGGTGGAGGTCGTGGCGCCCGGCGGCGGCGTGCTCGAACGCACCCGGCAGGTGCTGCGCCTGATCGCCAAGCACGACCTGACGCTCGCCACCGGCCACCTCGGCGCCGACGAGATCGACACCGTCGTGGACGCGGCCGTGGCCGAGGGTGTGCGGCGCATCGTGATCACCCATCCCGAGTTCACCTCCCAGCGCGTCGCCGTGGCCAGGCAGCGGGCGCTGGCCGCCAGGGGCGCCCTGCTGGAGCGCTGTTTCACCACCCCGCACAGCGGCAAGATCTCCTGGCAGACCTGGCTCGCGAACATCGAAGCCGCGGGCCCCGAGCACTCCGTGCTCTCCAGCGACCTAGGCCAGCCGTTCAACCCGCCGGTGGAGGACGGTCTGGCCCTGCTCGCCGACCGGCTGCTGGCCGAAGGCTTCACCGACAAGGACGTGCGCACCATGGCCGTGGACAACTCCCGCCGCCTGGCGGGCGCGGCATGAGCGCCCCTGCCGTCATCGAGGTGAGCGGGCTCGCCAAGCAGTTCGTCAAGGACGACCTCGGCATCGTGGCCGTGCGCGACCTCGACCTGGAGATCGCGGAGGGCGGCTTCGTCACCGTGCTGGGCCGCAGCGGCTGCGGCAAGTCGACCATACTCAACCTGCTCGCCGGCCTGACCACGCCCACCTCCGGCACGATCGCCTACCGGGGCAGGCCGGTCGCCGGGCCGCGTACCGAGGTCGGCTACCTCACCCAGTCCGACACGCTCATGCCGTGGCGCAGCGTGCACAGGAACGTCGAGCTGCCCCTGGAGGTCGCCGGCGTGCCCGCAGGGCGGCGCAGGGCACGCGCGGCCGAGCTGATCGAGAAGGTCGGCCTGCGGGGGTTCGAGCGGCACTACCCGCGCGAGCTGTCCGGCGGCATGCGCCGCCGGGTCAGCCTGGCCAGGATGCTGGCCGGGGATCCGGAGACGCTGCTCATGGACGAGCCGTTCGGCGCCCTCGACGCCCAGCTCCGCGCCGAGCTGCAGGCGGAGCTGCTGCGGCTGTGGGGGGAGAGCGGGCAGACGGTGGTGTTCGTGACGCACGACATCGAGGAGGCGCTGCTGCTCGGCGACCGCGTCGTGGTGCTCGGCCGGGTCGGCCGCATCGTGCTCGACCGGCCGATCGGCCTGCCCAGGCCCAGGGACGCCGACGAGCTGCGGGTGGACCCGGAGTTCGTGGCCCTGCACCGCGAGCTGAGCCAGGCGCTGCGGGAGGGAGCCCGGTGACCGCCACGACCTCGGAGCCGCGGGAGGGAGCCCGGTGACCGCCACGATTCAGACGGTGCGGCTCGACAGGAGCTGGTGGAACAGGCACGGCGGCACCGCCACGGTGTGGTCGATCCGTGCCCTGCTGGTCGTGGCGCTGCTGGTGGTGTGGGAGCTGACCGCCGAGCGGTGGTTCGACATCACGTTCACCAGCCGCCCGAGCGACATCTGGACCCGCCTGGTCCAGTGGCACCAGGACGGCACGCTCTGGTCCAACACCTGGATCACGGTGCAGGAGGTGGTGTACGGGTTCCTGGTCGGCGCGGTGGCGGGCGCGCTGTCCGGCTTCCTGGTGGCCTCCGTACGGGCGCTCTACCGGGTGCTCGACCCGTTCGTGATGGCCCTGTACGCGATCCCGAAGGTGGCGCTGGCGCCGCTGTTCATCGTCTGGTTCGGCATCGGCATGCACATGAAGGTGCTGCTGGCCGCCGCGACCGTGTTCTTCCTGGTCTTCCTCAACACGGCCGCGGGCGTGCGCGAGGTGGACAGGGGGCTCGTCGACGCCGTCCGCCTGATGGGCGGCGGCCGGCGCACCATCATGGTCAAGGTGGTCGTCCCTTCGTCCATGACGGGGCTGCTCACCGGGCTCAAGGTGGCCATCCCGTACGCGCTGATCGGCGCCGTGATCGGCGAGCTGGTGGCCTCCAACCGGGGGCTCGGCTACCTGATCAACGACGCCGCCGCCCAGTTCGACACGGCCGGCGTGTTCGCCACGCTCGTCGTGCTCAGCGTGATCGCCGCGCTGCTCAACCTGGTCGTCGGGCTGCTGGACCGCCGGGTCGGCCGGTGGAAGCCGATGGAGGCCAGGCAGTGAGGCGGATCGCCGCGATCCTGGCCGCCCTGGCGCTGGCGCTGTCCGGCTGCGCGCAACGCACCTCGACCACGCCGCCGGGCGTGCTGAACGTCGGCCAGATCAGCAACTCCATCGCCTTCTTCCCGCTGTTCGTGGCCGAGCAGAACGGCTACTTCACCCAGGAGGGGGTCAAGCTGGGCGAGCGGCCCCGGCTGGGAACCGGCGCGAAGGTGGCGGCGGCCCTCAAGTCGGGCAGCATCGACCTCGGCGCCGGGGTGATGACGGACGCGCTCAACCTGGCCAGGATCGACGACAAGGGCAGGCTGGTCGCCAACCTGGTGGACCGGTACTACGTGGACGTGGTGGTCGGCACCTCGTTCGCCGGGGCGTCCCCGTCCGACCCGCTCGACGCGCGCATCCGCGCCCTGCGCGGCAAGAAGATCGGCATCACCGGGCCGGGCAGCGGCACGGAGGCGCTGGTCACCTACCTGTTCGCGAAGACCGGCATGAACTCGGCCACCGACTGCGAGCTCGTCAACCTCGGCAGCACCGCCGCGTCGGCGCTGGGCGCGCTGAAGGCCGGCCGGGTGGACGCGCTCGCCTTCTTCCAGCCCATCGCGCAGCAGGCCGCCGCGGCCGGCATCGGCACCCGCTACATCTCGCCCGCCGCCGGCGACGTGCCGGGGCTCGAACGGACCGCGCACGGCGTCGTGTTCACCACCCAGCGGATCATCGACAAGAAACCCCGCGAGGTCGCCGCCTTCCAGCGGGCCCTCGGCCGGGCCCACCGGCACATCCACCAGGCCCCGCCGGAGGAGATCGTCAAGCTGCTGACGGTCTATCTCAAGGGCATCGACCCCAGGGCGCTGGCCGAGCTGCCCGGCCTGATGCGCACGGAGATCCCGGAGGGCATCGGCTTCTCGCGGGCGTCGTTCGACACGGCCATCGCCTTCCACCGGGTCACCGGCCTGGTCAGACACCTGCCCGCGTACGAGAGGATCGTGCCGCCCGCGTTGCGGGCGGACACCTGAACGTCAGCCGCTGTACGGCGCCAGCGTGATCCGGTCGATCACCGGCGCGTACTGCGAGCGCAGCAGCACGCCGGGGAAGGTCTGCGAGGCGTAGGTCTCGCCGTCGAAGTTGGGCAGCTCCTGGGAGGAGAACCGCACCGTGTTGCCGCCCGCGCGCAGCTTCACCGGCACGGTCAGCTCCCAGAAGTTGTTCTCGTGGAAGGTGTGCGGGAACAGCGTCCGCTGGGCGGCGCCGCCGTTGACCGCGATGTCGGCGTGCCGGGCGAGGGGGTCGGGGTTGTAGTGCGTCGCGGGTGACTGCTCGGGGTTGGAGTAGCGCACCCGCATGGCGTACGTGCCCGCCGCGCCCGCCTGGACGGTGAACGTCAGCGTGTTGCCGTTGCCCGGCGGCCCGCCGACGCCGGTCACCGCCGCCCGGCCCGAGGCCAGCGAGAGCTGCGACACCTTCGCGGTGCCCGCCGGCTGCGCGGCTTCTGCCTCGTACACGGTGGCGGGCAGTTCGGAGTCGGCCTGCCGCACCGTGAGGCGGTCGATGAGCGCGGTGCCGGACGTGCCGGTGACCGTGACCTTGTTGACGCCGCCCGACAGCGACACGTCCACGGCGGAGGCGCCGCGCCGGGCGTTCAGCACCGGCACGCCGTTGACCGTGACCGAGGCCCGGCCGGAGCCGAGCAGCGCGAGGTCGAGGGTGGCCGCGGCGTCGGCGGCGGAGTAGACCCAGAACACGGCCGAGCGGCCCCGCCCGGCGCTCACCGCGCCGGAGCCGGACTCGCCCCGGTCGTAGGTGACGCGGGCGCCGTGCAGGTCGGCCAGCTCCGCCTCGTAGACCGAGGCCGCCGCGGCCGGGTTGGGCAGGGAGAGCCTGATCCGGTCGAGGATCGCGTCGCCCTTGGTCGCCCGGGAGCCGTCGAGGGAGCGCGCGGCCAGCGAGATGACGTGCCTGCCCGCCGTCAGGTCCACGGTGGCGCCGGCGTGGTCCCACACCACCCACTTGTAGCCGAGCGGCAGGAACAGCTCCTGCTCCGCGCCGCCGTCCACGCGCACGAAGACGTTCGTCGGGCCCTGCTCGCGCACCAGGTCGTAGGTGTTGAGCGAGTTGGCGAACACGCTCAGGTCGTAGCGGCCCGTCTCCGGCACCTCGACGGTGAAGTCGAGCACGCCGTCGGAGCCGGTGCGCAGGCCGCCGACGTCGTAGCCGCCGGAGGTGTAGAACTTCGACACGTCGCGGGGCGAGCCCTCGGGGCCGTTACGGCTGTAGCCGGAGCCGGTGTACTTCGCGTCCTCCGCCTCGTACGACTTCTCCCACAGCTCGGGCACGGGCGCCGTCGCCCTGCCGGAGCCGGCCGGGCTGAGCACGATCTCGTACGCGGACGACTCCTTCAGCCTGGGCAGCCCCGTGCCGTCGAAGTCGAGCACCACCGTGCCGTCCCTGACCGTCACGTCGCGCTCGGCCACGATCCTGGGCTGGGCGGAGTCGCCGAGCTGGCCGGTCCACGGGATCTCCCTGATCCAGGCGTGCACCTCGCGGCCGAACACCTTGCGGGGCACGTGCTCGAAGCGGATGTGCCCCGCGCTCGCGGCCCCGCCGACGATGGCTCTGGCCTGCCGCTTGGCCGGGTCGAGCGTGGCGACGCCCTGCAGCGTGTAGTTCTGCCCCGGGTACGGCGGCGTGACCCGCACCGTGCGGCCGCTCATCCCGCCGTAGGCGTTGAACAGCCACCACTGCCCGTTGCCGCGGTTGGCCTGCACGGCCGAGTCGCTGAGGTTGCCGTCGATGTTCCAGTACGCGATGTCGGCGTCCACCTTCGACTCCTCGATGGCCGAGATCCACTGGATCATCTGGCCGGGCACCGAGGTGTGGTAGTTGAAGGCGTACTCGTTGACGTTGACCGGCAGCCGCCTGCCCGGCAGGACCTCGGCCTCCATCTCGCGGTACCGCTTGACACTGGAGCGGACCTGCTCGGGGTGGCTCAGCTCGTGCCAGGTGATCACGTCGGGCACGGTGCCCGCCTCGGCGGTGTGCTGGAGGAAGTCCTTGACCTGGGCGTAGAGCACGCTCGTGTTGGGGCCGGCGATGCGGGCGGCGGGCAGCTCGTCCTTGATGAGCCGGTAGACCTCGTCCCAGGCGCGGAAGTAGTCGCGCGGGTCGCTGAGCCAGCTCACGCCGTTGTAGCTCCACTGGCCGGTGCCGAACATGTTGCCCTCGGGCTCGTTGAACGGCACGAAGACAATGTTGTCCTGATATTTCGTGTCAAGTTGCTGGACCTGGGCGACCTGCTTGGCGATCTTCTCCTTGTACAGGGTCAGCTTCTCCTCCGGCGTGCCGCCCGGCCACTGGTAGGGGAAGCCGCGGTGGATGTCGGTCATGTAGACGTACACGTCGCCGCCGGTGCTGTCGGCCAGCGGCTTGACCACCTCCAGCGCGTCGGCGCCCGGATGTTGCGGGCCGTCCTGCGCCTTGGTGGAGACCGTGCGCAGCCGCATGCCCTCGATCAGGTTGTTCGTCGGCACGCCTGGGCCGTACAGGCCGTACAGGGTGCCGGACGCGCCGCCGTGGAAGGGGCCGGTGTCCTCGGCGAGGTCGATGACGAGCTGCCCCTCCCGGATCACCGTGACCTCGGCGGTGACCGGTCTGCCGGCGGCCGTCCCGCTCACGGTGAACGTGCCCGCCCGCGCGTAGTCGCCGGGGTCCACGGGCGGCCAGGTGATGGGCAGCTCCCGGTCGTAGCCGTCGGAGAACGTGGCGCGCACCGTGGCGGGCAGCGCCGGCGCCGTGCCGATGACCGTACGGACCTCGAAGGCGTCCTGCGCCGGCCCGGTCGGCGACGGCGGCTCCACCCCGGCGTCCTGCGCGACCTCCGCGGCGGTCAGCGCGGCGGCGTACACGCGGAAGTCGTCGATCGCGCCGCCGAACAGCGGGTCCTGGTAGAACGAGCGCCCGATGAAGCCCGCCTCCGTCGTGGCGGCGTCGATGAGCTGCCCGGCGGTGATCGTGGTGGCGGCCGAGGCGACGGCGGCCCCGTCGAGGTAGGTGGTGATCCGGCCGGCGGTCGTGTCGAGCGTGACCGTCAGCGTCTTCCACGCGCCGGACGGCAGCGCGGCCGACCCGGTGACCTGTGCCTCGGCGCCGCCTCCCCCGGTGGTGACGGCCGTGCGCAGCCGCCCGTCACCGTTGTACGGGGTGGTGAACAGGTAGCGGCCGGTGTCCTTGCCGAGCGCGTAGATCCACTGCCACGGGGCGGTCGTGCCGTCCCAGCGCACCCGCGCCGACACGGTCAGGTCGGTCCTGCCCTGGAGGACGGCCAGGGGCAGCCGCACGTACGCGCCGCCGGAGGTGGGCGCGCCGCCGGGCAGGCTCAGCGCGTGGCCGCCGCCCCGGCCCTCGACCAGGGCCGCGGTGGCGGCGTTGACCAGGGTGCCGTCCAGGCCGTTGCCGGAGGAGTCGGTGACGGTGCCGGAGGTGAGGTCGTCGGCGTCGAACTCGTACGCGAGCACGGGCGCGGGGGCCGCATCCGCCGCGGCAGGGGCGGGGACGGGGGCGCATAAGGCGAGGAGGAGGGCGATCCTGACATACATGGCTAGTCCTTCACTGCGCCGGCCGTGACGCCGGCGGCGACGTAGCGCTGGGCGATGACGAGCAGGACGGTGGCCGGGACGGAGGCCACCACGGCGGTGGCCATGATGGCGTTCCACTCCTGGTTGTTGTTGCCGATGTAGTGGTAGATGCCGAGCGTGATCGGCTGGTGGTCGCCGCCCTGGTCGAGCGTGGAGGCGAAGATGAAGTCCGACCACGCCCACAGGAACGCGAACAGCGACACCGTGATGATCGAGTTGCGGGAGACGGGCAGCACGATCGAGACGAACGTGCGCACCACCCCCGCCCCGTCGGTGCGGGCCGCCTGCAGCAGCTCCTCGGGGATGCCGGACATGAACGCGGTGAAGATCAGCACCGCGAACGGCACGGCCAGCGTGGAGTCGGCCACGATGAGGCCGGGCACGGTGTTGAGCAGGCCGGTGTTGAGGAAGATGGCGTAGAAGCCCATCGCCATGATGATCCCCGGGATCATCTGCGCCACCAGCAGCACGAAGCTCAGCGCCCTGCCGCCGCGCGGGCGCAGCCTGGCCAGCGAGTACCCGGCGGGCGCGGCCACGACCAGGGTCAGCGCCACCGTGCCGAACCCGACGGCCAGGCTGGTGCCCAGGTAGGGGAGCTGCTGGTCCAGGACCGTGCGGTAGCCGTCCAGGGTGCCGTTGACGGGGAACCAGTTGGGCGGCGACCTGCGCATGTCGGTGTCCCGGGTGAACGACACGTTGATCATCCAGTAGACCGGGAACAACATCACGGCCGTCAGCAGCAGGCCGATCGCGGTCTTGACGCGGCTCATGCCAGGGACCGCCTCCTCACGTACACCAGCCCGAACACCAGCGCCATCACGATGAGCAGGTTGCCGACGGCGGCGCCCGGCCCGAAGGAGGGCACCAGGTTGCCGAAGCCCAGCCGGTAGGACCAGGTGGCGAACGTGGTGGACGCCCCGCTCGGCCCGCCCTTGGTCATGATCCAGATGATGTCGAACACCTTCAGCGTGTAGACCAGCCCGAGCAGCAGCGTGATCGCCGACACCGGGCGCAGCAGCGGGAACGTCACCTTGCTGAACCGCTGCCAGGCGCCCGCCCCGTCCAGGGCGGCGGCCTCGTGGATGTCCGGGCTGATGGCCTGCAGCCCGCTGTAGAGGACGACCAGGTTGAACGGGATGCCGATCCAGATGTTGGCGATGGTCACCGACCACAGCGCCCAGTCCGGCGAGGTCAGCCAGTTCACCGGCCCGAGGCCGAGCCAGGTCAGCGCCGCGTTGACCACGCCGGAGTCGCTGTTGAGCATCCACGACCAGGTCGAGGCCGACACGATCAGCGGCAGCAGCCACGGCACGAGGAACAGGGCCCGCAGCGTGGCCGACAGCCGGAAGTTCTTCATGAAGAACAGGGCCAGCGCGAGCCCGATGGTGAACTGGAAGACCAGCGAGACCACCGTGAACACCACCGTGTGCCACAGCGCCGGCCAGAACGTCGCGTCGGCGAACACCTTGGCGTAGTTCGCGAACCCGGCGAACGGGGCGTCGCCCTGCACGAACGAGCGCACGGTGTAGCTGCGCAGGCTCAGCTCCACGTTCCTGAACAGCGGATAGGCGTAGAACAGCAGCAGGTAGAGCACCACAGGGGCGAGGAACGCCCACGCCGCCCACTGCCCCGACCTGCGGCGCGGGGCCCGATGGGCCCTGGCCGCCGGGCGGTCCAGGGCCATCGGGATGCGGGCGCTCATCGGACGGCGCTCGCCGCCGCCTGCTGTGCCGCCGTCATCGCCTCCTGCGGTGGCTTCGACCCGCTCAGCGCCGCCTGCACCGCGCCCCACATCGGCTCGGAGATCTTCGGGTACTTGGTGCCGAGGTTGTCGCTGGTGCGGCCCTTGGCGGCCTTGACCGCCTCCACCCACACCGTCAGCTCCTCGTTCGCGGCGACCTGCTTGGCCTGCACCGCCTCGGTCGCGGCGATGTACGACAGCGTCGTGTCGGTGGTGTAGGCGTTGCCGGCGCTGGTCAGGCAGGCCACCAGCTTCTGCGAGGTGGCGTAGCGGCCCGTGTCGGCCTGCACGGGCACGCTGACGAACTCGCCGCCCGTCGGCGCGGGCGCCGTGCCGCCGGCCTTGGCCGGGATGGGGATGATGCCGTACTCGAAGCCGGTCTTCTTGGCGTTGGCGAGCTGCCAGGTGCCGTTCTCGCCGAAGGCGAAGTCGCCGGTGGCGAACTCCTGCCAGCTCGTCGTCTGCGTGTTGCCGATGACCGAGTTGGGCGCGTACCCCTTCTTCACCCAGTCGGCCCAGAGCGTCACCGCCGCGACGCCCTCGGCGGAGTCCAGCTTGGTCAGGCTCGCGCCCGCGCCCCAGAACCAGGGCAGGAACTGGAAGCTGCCCTCCTCGGTGCCGATCGCCGAGAACGTGATGCCCTTCTTGCCCGACGCCTTCACCTTCTCCAGCGCCGCCGTCAGCGTCGCCCAGTCCTTGACCGACGCCGGGTCCACGCCGGCCTCGTCCAGCACCGCCTTGTTGTAGTAGAGCGCCAGGGTGTTGGCGCCGATCGGGACGCCGTACGTCTTGCCGCCCGTCTGCCCGGCGGCCAGCAGGTTCGGCGCGATCGAGGAGGTGTCGGTCTTCGTCTCCTCGGTCGTGGTCAGCACCCCCGCCTCGGCCAGCGTGGAGACCACCGGGTTGTCCACGATCAGCACGTCGGGTGGGTTGCCCTGCTGGGCGGCCAGCAGCGCCTTGTTCGTCAGGTCCGTGGTGTCGAAGCCGGTGCGCTCCACCTTCACCCCGGCCTCGGCGCCGCACGTGTCCAGGAGTTTCACCCAGTCCGAGCTCTTGTCGAACTGCGGGTAGGGGTCCCAGATCGTGTACGCGGTGCTGGTCGCGGCCGGCGCGCCGGGTGTGGAGCCGCAGGCCGCCAGGGTGACGGCGGCCAGGGCCAGGCAGGCCGCCCGGGGGACGAAGCTCGCCATGTCGGTTGATTCCTCTCTCAGGTGAGCTGGATGTAGTCCAGCTCGGCGTATCCGGTGCCGCCCGCGAAGTACGGCGAGCCCTTGGCCAGGCGGATCACGTTGTAGCCCGCGCGGAGCGTGACGGTGGTGCCGGCCGTGGCGCCGAACTGGCCCCACCCGGCGGTCGGCGGGTAGCTGACCGTGCTCCAGGCGCCGCCGTTGTAGGCCAGTCCCTGCGTGGCGGTGGCGCCGGTGCCGTTGGCGTAGCCGATCGTCATCGTGTACGCGCGGGCGGCCGGCACGTTGACGACGAAGTCGACGTAGCTGTCGGTGCGGGGCGTGCCCGCGTTGTCGATGCGGCCCACGTACCCGCCGCCCGACGCGCTCGCGGCGCTCAGCCGCTGGGCGCGGAACACCGACGCGTTCTCCGCCTCGTAGCGCTGCTGGTAGGCGGGCACGCCGGAGGCCGGCTCGACGACGAGCTGGTAGGCGCTGGTGGCCACCATGTTCGGCACGGACACGCTGAGCTGGCCGCCGCTGACCGTCCTGGTCGTGGTGGAGACCGTCGCCGGCGCCGTCACGGCGGTGAAGCGGCCGCTCGACGGCGTGGACAGCAGCGTGACGCGCACCGAGGAGCCGAGCGCGCCGAGACCGGTCAGGTTGACCGTGTTGGTGCCCGCCTCGTTGCCGAACACCACGTTCACGATCCTGCGGGTGCCGTCGTAGGAGGCGAAGCCGTCCAGGCCCGTCTGGGTGCTCGGGGTCGTGGTGAGCATGCCGCCGGCCATGTCGCCGTACCACTTGTACAGCCACCACGTGCCCGTCGGCTGGCTGTTGTTCACGACCAGGCCGTTCATGGTGCCGTACTCGTACCAGAAGGCGCGGTGCGCCGACTCCGCGCCGCCGCGCTCCAGCTTGGCCACGTAGCTGGCGATCCGGCCCGGCACGTCCACCTCGGCCGGGGCGGCGTACTCGTTGATCGACAGGCGGCGCGGGCTGATGCCCAGCGACGCCTCCAGGTTGCGGTAGTCGGCGATGTCCGACGCGATCCTGACCGGGTCCTGCAGCTCGTGCCAGCAGATGACGTCGGGCAGCGTGCCGGTGTCCCTGGCGCGGGTCAGGAACGCCTGCATCCAGGAGCGGTTGTAGACCGCCGTGCTCGGGCCGACGATCGGGGTCTGCGGGTCGAGGGCGCGCACGGCCCGGTGCGTACGCACCCAGCCGTCGTTGAAGTTGCCCGCCGCCGCCGTGTTCCAGGTGTAGTCGGGCTCGTTCCAGAGCTCCCAGCCGATCACGTTCGTGACCGTGGTCGCGTTGAGCCTGGCCCTGACCATCGTGTCCACCTTGGCCAGCCAGTCGTCCCAGCTCACCCACCGGTAGGGGAAGTCGGGGTAGATGTCCGGCATCCTGATGAACTGGCCCGCGCCGACGCGGGTGGCCTGCGGGGCGATGAGCAGGGAGTCGCCGCCGGGCGGCTGGCCGTTGGGACGCTGGCCGACGCCGGGGGCGGGCTGCGTCAGTGAGTTGACCTTGATCGGCAGCAGCGTCGAGTCCGCCGGTCTGGAGTTCTCCGCCAGGCCGTACAGGCCGCCCGAGGCGGCGTGCGTGACCGGGCGGAAGGGGCGGGCGACGTCCACGGTGAGGGTCGCGCCCGCCGCGTGGGCGGGGGCCGCCGGTAACCCGCAGGCGAGCAGGGCGGCGGTGAGTAAGACGGCGGCGGTTCGCTTCGGCCGGGGGGTGGACACGTTCGTACCTCGCTCGTTCTAGAGGGGTTCTGTCATGGCGTGCCGGTCGTGGGCAGCCAGACCCGCATCGGGCCCTGGCTGCGGTTGCCCCACAGGAAGTAGGGGACGGCGGTGAGCTGGAGCGGGGCGGCGCCGGTCGGGCGCCGGTCGGTGGTGTGGAGCGGGACGTTCGTGACGTCGAGCGCCTTCCCGGACGCTGTGATCACCACGGGGGCGGTGCCGGTGGGCCGGAGCGGGGCGTCACCGTCGAGGCGGACGTCCTCCAGCACCACGCCGTCAGGCAGGTCGTGCTGCTCCAGGCAGTAGACGAGCGGGCCGCGCGCCAGCGCGACGCAGCCGCGCACCGCGTCCACGCGCGGGTGCGGGCGCACCTGCCTGACGGGCATGCCCAGGTCCAGCACGACGCTCGTGCCCTCGCCCCACGCCCTGGACAGCCGGAGGTAACCGGCGTCCACGGACGCGCGGGCCGGCTCGCCGTCGATCAGCACGCTGAACGAGGAGCACCAGGACGGCACGCGCAGCGCCAGCGTCCACTCCTCGGGCGCGCTCACGGTGAGCTCCACCCGGCCCTGCCACGGATAGTCCGTACGCACCCGCACCGTGGCCGGGCCCGCCTCGATCGTCGCGGCGGCGTACAGGTGCAGTTGCAGGCCACTCGCGTCGCCGGTGGCCAGGTAGGCGGGCAGGGAGGCCATCAGGCGGGCGATGTTCGGCGGGCAGCAGGCGCACGAGTACCACGGCAGGCGGTGGCCCGCCGACTCCTCGCCCGCGTTGGTGTGGCCGGTGCGCAGGTGCAGGGGGTTGGAGTAGAAGAAGTGCCTGCCGTCCTCGGAGACGGCCGCGGCGACGGCGTTGTGCAGCACGCGCTCCATCTCGTCGGCGTACCTGGCCTCGCCGGTGGCCAGCAGCAGGCGCCAGCTCACGTGGAAGGCGGCGATCGAGGCGCAGGTCTCGGCGTACGCGCGGTCGGCCGGCAGCTCGTACGGGTCGCCGTACGCCTCGTCGCGGTGGCGGGAGCCGTGGGCGCCGGTCACGTACGTCCTGGTGCCGATCGCGTCGTCCCACAACCGGCGGGACGCCGCCATCAGCGCCTCGTCGCCCGTCTCCACCGCGACGTCCACCATGCCCGCCAGCAGGTAGAGCTGGCGCACCGAGTGACCGGTCACCTCGCGGGCCTCGCGCGGCGGCACGTGGTCCTGGTGGTAGCGGGGGCCGAAGCGGCCGCGCTCCAGCAGGCCGCGGCCGCGCAGGTCGAGGAAGCGCCTGGCCAGGTCGAGGTAGGGGTGGTGCCCGGTGAGCCGGTAGAGCTCGGCCAGCGCCGTCTCGATCTCCGGGTGCCCGCACACCTCCTCCACCTGCGAGAACCGCTCGACCAGCAGGTCCGCGAAGTGCCTGGCCACCGCGACCAGCTCCGGGCAGGCGCCGGTGCGGCCCGCGGCCACGGCGGCCTGGATGAGGTGCCCGGCGCAGTAGAGCTCGTGGCTCCAGACCGGCTTGAGCCAGCGCTGGTCCGGCTCGGCGAGGGTGAAGTAGGAGTTGAGGTAGCCGTCGGGGTGCTGGGCGCGGGCGAGCAGCGCGACGGTGTCGTCCACGAACTTGCGCAGGCCGGGGTCGCCCGCGACGTCTTCCAGACCCGGGTCCGCGCTGGGGGCGGCCAGTTCGCGCAGGCCAGGGTCCGCGCTGGGGGCGGCGAGCTCCCACAGGGCCGCCTCCAGCGTCTTGTGCACGTCGGAGTCGGCGAACCACATGCCCGCGAACTCCTCGCCGGTCTCCCCGGCCGCGGCCCGCAGGTTGCCGAGGTTGCCGCTGCTCTCCAGCCGTTCGATGCAGTGCGGCAGCGTCTGCCCGGCGTTGCGCCGCCGCCACTGCCCGAGCAGGCCGCCGTCGTCCAGCCGCACGTGGTCCAGCCCGAGCGGGTGCAGCGCGCCGGGGCCGGGGGTGGCCGGGCCGGCGGCACGGGTCGCCAAGGGGTTGCCTGAGGGTTTCGGCGCAGTCATCCAGCTCTCTCTTGGAAAGTTAGGAAAAGGTTTGCCTCAAGCTAGCAACGCCGTATTGCCGGAGTCAACGGGAGGTAGAGTGGCGACGGGCAAGGTGTTAGGAAAGTGGAGGAAAGTATGGGGAAATTGGAGCGTCACGCGACGATCGCCGACGTCGCGGCGCTCGCCGGGGTGTCGGTGGGCACGGCCTCCAAGGCGCTCAACGGGCGCGGGTCCCTGCGCGAGGAGACCCGCACCCGGGTCAGGGACGCCGCCAGGCAGCTCAACTTCGAGGTGAACGCCGGCGCCCGCAGCCTGCACTCGGGCCGCACGTACACCGTCGGAATGATCACCACGGACACCATCGGCCGATTCAGCATCCCGGTGCTGATGGGCGCGGAGGACGCGCTCGGCGCCGGGCAGATGTCGGTGTTCCTGTGCGACGGGCGCGACGACCCGATCCGGGAGCAGTACCACGTCAAGACGCTGCTCAGCCGGCGCGTGGACGGCATCATCGTCACGGGCCGCCGCACCGAGGCGCGCGCGCCGATCGCCGCCAGGCTGCCCGTGCCCGTCGTCTACGCCTTCATCAGCTCGACCGATCCCGCCGACTGCTCCGTGGTGCCCGACGAGGAGGGCGGGGCGCGCAAGGCCGTGGAACACCTGCTCGCCATCGGCCGCACCCGCGTGGCGCACGTGACAGGGCCCGAGCACCACCACTCCGCCCGCGTGCGCTCGGCCGCCGCCGTCCAGCGGCTCACCGACGCGGGGCTCGCCCTGGCGGGGCCGCCGCTGTTCGGCGCGTGGAGCGAGGCCTGGGGGCGGCAGGCCGTGGGGATGCTGCTGGCGGGCGGCACCTCGTTCGACGCCGTCTTCTGCGGCAGCGACCAGATCGCGCGCGGCGTCGCCGACGCGCTGCGGGCCGTCGGGCGGCGGGTGCCCGATGAGGTGGCGCTGATCGGGTACGACAACTGGGACGTCATGGCCGAGGCCTGCCAGCCGCCGCTGACCAGCGTCGACATGAACCTGGAAGGGCTGGGCAGGACGGCCGCCGAGATGCTGCTCGCCGCCATCAACGGCAGCCCCGCGCCTGGACGGCACGCCCGGCCGTGCCACCTCGTGGTCCGGGAGTCCACGACCGTCCCGCTGGTGCCCGCCCCGTGACGCCGGTCCCTCACCCGTACCGGCGGGAGGTCAGTCGCCCGGCCGGTACAGCAGCAACATCGCCGCGTCATCCAGCAGCGGCCCGCCCGTGTGCTGCACCAGATCCGCCCGCAACGCGTCCAGCCCCGCCTGCGGCTCGTCCCGCCGCAACAACGGCACCCGCTCCTCCAGCGGATAGAACTCCCCCCGCCCGTTGCGCGCCTCGATGACCCCATCGGTGTAGAACAGGATCCGATCCCCGCCCCCGAACGGCACCCGATGCTCCTTGACCGCCGCCGGCTCCAGCGCCCCCAGCCCCAGCGGCAGGCCGGGGTCGGGTGGTTCGGCGGTGCGGAGCGTGCCGTCGCCCAGGACGAGCAGGGGCGCCGGGTGCCCGAAGTTCACCAGCGTCATCTCGCTCTCGTGGATCTCGGCGATGATCGCGGTGACGAACTGCTCCCCGCCGAGGTGCCGGGTCAGGCTGGCCTCCAGCCGTTCGCCGATGTCGGCCAGGCCGGGCTGGTCGTAGGCGGCCTCCCTGAACGCCCCCAGCACCCACGCCGCCGTCTCCACCGCCGCGAGCCCCTTGCCCTGCACGTCGCCGATGAGCAGCCGCACGCCGCGCGGGGTCGTGACGATCTCGTACAGGTCGCCGCCGATCTGGGCCTCGGCCGCCGCGGAGGTGTACGACAGCGCCACCCGCAGGTCCCCCGCCCGCCGGGGCACGGGCCGCAGCAGGACGCGCTGCGCGGCCTCCGCGACCTGCCGGACGCTGGCCAGCTCGCGCTCACGCCGCAGGCGCAGGCGGCTGGCCAGCATGCTGGCCGCCGTCACGCCCACGATGCTGATGACCGTGAGGTTGTTCTCGAAGGTGAACAGCAGGTCGTTGTAGACGGCCATGGGCACGCAGAGCGCCAGCGCGACGGCGCCGACGGCGGCGGTGCGGCGCACGCCGCCCGACACGGACGCGAAGGCGGGGCCGAGGGTGAGCAGCGGCAGGAAGACGAGGTTCTCACCGGCCAGCAAATCGGTGAGGGCGACCCCGAGCATGACGACGAAGGGCAGCCAGCGCAGGATTCGCAGTGACCTCATCCGACCCCCGAGTGAACATCATCCGACGTCCCAGCATCCCGCAGGAAACCCACCGTTCTCAACCCGTGAGGCCGGGCATCCGGCCGTGCGCGATTCCCGAATACGCTTCGACGGCATATGCAGGATTTGCCGGACATTTGATGAAACGTGTTCGCGTCGGTACGCACCGTGAAATCCGTATGCCGCTTTTCTGGTCCTTCTCTCCGCTCGATATGGATAGATTCACTCTGACGGAAAGGAGTCAGCAACGTGGCATTGGCCGACGCCGGCATCCGGCGATTACTGGTGGATTCGGGGGAGCCCCGAGGATGGGTGTCCCCCAGGACCGACCTGGTGACGGCGCTGCTCGGGGTGTGGTTCGGGGTCGGGCTGATGATCGACGCCTGGGCGCACACCAATCTGACGGAGCTGGAGACGTTCTTCACCCCGTGGCACGCGGTGTTCTACTCGGGGTTCGCGGTGGTCTCCGGCTGGATCCTCTGGCAGGTGTGGCGGAACGTGCGCACCGGCAGGCAGGGGCTGGCGGCCGTGCCCACGGGATATCTCGCCGGGCTGGTGGCCATCCCCGCGTTCGCCGCCTTCGGATTCGCCGACATGATGTGGCACACCATTCTGGGCATCGAAACGAGCCTCGACATTCTTTTCAGCCCCTCACATCTGGGGCTCATCGTGACGATGCTCCTCATCATCACCACACCGCTCCGCTCCGCGTGGAACGCCCCCGACGTGGGCGCCCGCCCGGCACTCGGCCGGCTGCTGCCCGCGCTGATCGGGCTCGCGTTCGCCACCACTCTGGTGTCGCTGTTCCTCTCGTACGGCGACGCCATGCAGTACCGCCCCGCCCGCATCGTCGAGGCGTTCTCCTCCGTGAACGACCCGGGCGCCGACCGGCTCGCCCTGGCCATGGTCGTCACCAACGTCGTCGTCCTCAGCCCCGTGCTGCTGCTGGCGCGCCGGTGGGTGCTGCCGTTCGGCTCGGTCACCGTCATGTACACGATCGCCGTGCTCATGCCGGGGGCTCAGACGGAGTTCCAGAACGTGCCGGTGCTGGTGTCGTTCATCGTCGCCGGGCTCGTCAGCGATCTGCTCGTCCGGTGGCTGCGGCCGTCGGGGGAGCGGCGCGGCGCCTACTGGGCGTTCGCCGGGCTGTCGGCGTTCGCCACCTGGACGCTGTACATCGGGATCTCGTCGGTCGCGGGTGGTGGGCTGCCGGCCGTGCCCGAGTTGTGGACCGGGGCGCCGATCATCGCTGGGCTGATCGGGCTGGCGCTCGGGGCGCTGTTCCTGCCCAATGCGGTCGCCGCGAAGGACGCCGGGGCGGGCACGATCGACGCCGGGCGGGCATGATCCATCGCACTTCACGGCACGCCGCCGGCGCCCCAGGGCCCGGCGCTCGCCCTCTGCGGCTCGCCGGGCGCGCTCCTGGGCCCGCCCGCTTTCCGTGGCTTGCTGGGCGCGCTCCTGGGCCCGCCCGCTTTCCGTGGCTTGCTGGGCGCGCTTCTGGGGCCGCCCGCCTTTGGCGGCTCGCTGGGCGCGTACCAGGGCTCGCCGGCTTTCCGCGGCTGGCCGTCCGAGTGTGGTGGCTCGCCGCAGCCCTCGTGACGGCG
>NZ_VSEY01000066.1 GCF_008086045.1 Nonomuraea sp. PA05
CGCAAGCGCGTCGGGCCGTGGAGACGGGGGGCCGCGAGGGGGCGCGAGGGAGGAGGAAGGCGTGGGGGCGCGGGGAACCGCAGAGAGAGCACGCAGAACCCCGACGGCGAAGGCCGGCCGGTGCCGGGGCGCCGCCGAGCCGGTCCAGCCAGTACGCCCGGTCGCGCGCGTACCGTCCGGAGGCCCGGTAGGCCTCCTCCTCCGCCAGCACCGGCGCCATCGACCCGAACGGGCCCGCGCCCGGCGTCAGCCCGTCGGCGAGGGCGGTGTAGATGCCGGCGGTGCGGGAGACGAGCATGGACAGGGCGTAGGCGTCGATGAGGATGTGGTGCGCCCGCAGGTACCAGACGTGGTGCTCGCCGGTCAGCCGCAGCAGCGCGTGGCGGGACAGGCGGCCGGTCACGACGTCCACGGGGGTGCGCAGGTCGGCGGCCATCCACTCGCGGGCGGCGGTCTCGGGGTCGGGCTCGCCGCGCAGGTCGACGACGGTGAGGCAGCCGCGCAGGGAGTCGTACTCGGGCAGGTACTGGGCGGGCTCGTCGGTGAAGCGCAGCCGTAGCGGCTCGGCTTCGGCCAGGCAGCGCTCCAGGGCCCGTTCGAAGGTGTCCACCCGTAGCGGGCCGTGGATGTCGATCCGGTCGGCCGCGTTGTAGACGGGGTTGCCGGGGTCCAGGCGCTGGGCGAACCAGATTCCGGCCTGCGCTCCGGACAGCGGCATGCTCTGCTGGGTCACGCGGGCGACCGCCCCTCCAGCAGCTGCGCCCACGCCGCGATCGGCGGCTGCTCCACCAGGCCGGGGAAGCCGATCGTGCGCCCCTCCCGCTGCCGGCGTTCGATGAGCGTCATGACGCGGCTGGACAGGTGCCACATCGTCTCGGTGGAGGTCGGCTCGGGGATGACCGGCCCGTGCAGGTCCTTGCAGTACGGCGCCGGCGCGTCGGCCACGGCCTCGGCGACGAGGCGGTGCTCGTGCAGGTCCTTGGCCGAGGCGAACAGCACCGACTCCGCGCGGTCAGAGCCCGCCAGCGGATCCGCCGCGGTTGTCAGCAGATGCATGAAGTTCCAATCTCGTCAGGCGCGAAGGGTCGCGCCGCCATCCACGAGGAGGTCGTGCATGGTGATGTGCCTGGCGCGTTCCGAGCACAGGAACACCACCGCGTCGGCGATGTCGGCCGGGTCGGCCACCCGGCCGAGCGGGATGCCGACGCGGAAGGCGCCGGGGTCGCCGGCGAGCGTGGCCGACAGCGCCTCGTCCGGGTCCTCTCCGCTCCACAGCGCGCGCAGCATGGCCGTGTCGGTCGAGCCGGGTGAGACGACGTTGCACCTGATGCCGTGCCTGGCCACCTCCAGGCCGAGGCAGCGGGTGAACATGCGCGCCGCCGCCTTGGACGCGGCGTAGGCGATGCCGCCTTCGATCCCGTCCATTGCGGCAAGTCCTCCCCGAATGCTTTAGTTAGGTAAGCCTTGCCTAATTTGATCGGAAAGTCAGCATCTGTCAAGGGAGCGTTCCGATTGCCTCCCCAGCCGTCCGCCGCCCGTTATGGAGGCCTTCCGCCCCGCCACCGCGGCCGTCGTCGTAGAGTGGAATCCGAGGGATTCCGGCGGCATGACCTGCGATGTCGCTTTTCCTGAGGGAAGGAGCACCGTCATGGTCTCCGCAACCGACAGGTCAGGGCCCGCTTCGCCGGGCCGTGCCGCGTGCCCGGTCGTCGCCCTCGTCTCCTCGGCCGGCGGGCTCACCGCGACCGGCACGGTCCTGGCGGGCCTGCCGTCCGAGCTGGACGCCGCCGTGATCGTGCTGCAGCACATGGCGCCGGACCACAAAAGCCTCCTGCCGGAGATCCTCGGCCGGCGGACACTCCTGCCGGTGGCGGCGGCCTACGACGGGCAGCCACTCGTCCCCGGGCGGGTGGCGGTCGCGCCGCCGGGCTCGCACCTGCTGGTGTCCGGCGACCGGCGGCTGGCGCTCACCCCCTCGGGCCCGTACCCGCCGTCCCGGCCGTCCGCCGACCTGCTGCTGGTGACCCTTGCCCTCGCCGCGGGGCCCGACGCCATCGCGGTCGTCCTGTCGGGCAAGGGCAACGACAGCGCGACGGGCGCCGCCGCCGTGCACCGCTTCGGCGGCACCGTCGTCGCCACCGACGCCGCGACCAGCAACCACTTCGACATGCCCGCGGCGTGCATCGTGCAGGACGCGACCGTCGACCACGTGGTGCCGCTGGACCAGGTGGCTCCGCTGCTGGTCGGCCTGCTCCGGCGGCCCAGGCTCGGCGCGGGGACGCCGGGCTGACGATCTTTGACGGGCGGGCGGAGATCAAGTACGCTTCCCGGCTTCGTCCCCCTGGCCTTCACGGAGCCCGCCATCGACACCTGGCCGTACCGGCTCGGGCCGCAGGAGAGCGAGCGGCTGTTCCTCCCGCTGCTCGTCTCTGCCCTGCCCGACTGGACCCACCCCCTCGCCTCTGCCGCGGACGTCCTGCGGCCCGCGCTCGCCGGCGCCCCGCTGCCCGGCGCCCTCGTCGAAGCGGTGCTGGCCGCCGGCGAACCCGCCCAGCTCGGCCTCCTGGCGGCCAACCAGCGGCTTCTTTCCGACAGGCCTGACCTGCGCGACCGGCTCGCCGCCACCGGCTGCGCCCCGGTCGCGCGGGTGATCCTGGGGCTGGGCCACGCCCGGGAGACCGCGTGGCCGCTGCGTGCCCGGCGGCGTGTCCTGGACTGTGCCGGGGGTGCGGGGTGGGCGGGG
This sequence comes from Nonomuraea sp. PA05, assembly GCF_008086045.1. Taxonomy (GTDB): domain Bacteria; phylum Actinomycetota; class Actinomycetes; order Streptosporangiales; family Streptosporangiaceae; genus Nonomuraea; species Nonomuraea monospora. The sequence goes on from NZ_VSEY01000066.1 coordinate 2,744, forward strand.
CCGGAAGGGGTGGCGACGGCGCTGCTGGCCATGTCCGACCCGGGGCTGCTGCGGGCCGCCGTGGGCTGTCCGGTGGCCGGGGTGGCTCGTGGCGTGCTGGTCGCGGTGGGTGGTGGGCTGACCCGGGCCGAGCAGCTGCGCGGGTTGCTGACCGTGCACGATCACGATGGCGGGCCGGCCGCGCTCCGGCTGCTGGACGGGGCTTCCTGGTTACGTCCGGTCGTCGCCGAGGTGGTGCGGGACGTTCTCGCTACTGGTGACGCCGGGGCGCTGCGGAAGGCGGCGGAGGTCGCCGAGGGCACGGACGGGCTGGTCGAGGAGCTGCTCGACACCGGGTCGGCGGAGCGCGAGGAGCTTCTGGGGCTGCGTGACGAGGTGGACTGGGCGCTGGTGGCCGCCTGGACGGAGGCGTTCGACGAGGTCGCCGCCGGGGCGCTCGTCGCGCGGGCGGACTGTCCCGGCTGGGCTCGGGATGAGCTCTATCGCGTGCACGGGGTGGCGGTGGCGGAGCGTGCGGCGCGGGTGGACGTGGGGATGTTCGCCGTGGCGCCGGGTGGGGCGCGTGCCGCCAAGGCGGTGGGTGTGGTGGCGCGGCGGGTGCTGGACGAGGGGCCCGGCGATTCGGCTGTCGTCGCGGTGCTGGAGGCGGCGCGGCCCGCCGTGGCGGTGCTGGAGGCGCTCCGGCAACCGTCCGGCGGCGCCGGGCCCGTCTGGGCGTCGCTGGCGTCCCTGGTGGCTGAGCGGCTGGGCGAGGACGTCGAGGCGTGGCGGGCGGTGCGTGCCCGGCTGCCCAGGTTCGCCGGGACGGTCGCCGAGCTCCTGCACCAGGCCCCACCCGCCGGGAAGCAGGCCGGTGGATGGCCCGGCGGGAGCGCCATGCCGGAGTCCGAGCGCTCCACCACGGTCACCGGCGCCCGCTCCGCCTTCCTCACCCTCCTGGACGCCGCCCCCGCGCACGATGCCCTGCTCCCCCACCTCGACGGCCGCACCGTCTGCGACCTGTTCGGCCACGGCCGGTGGCGTCCGGAGTGGATCGACCTCGCACTCTCCTCACCCGACCCCCGCCACCTGCGGGTCCTCACGAACCGCGGCTCCCTCCCCGCCGCCGCCATCGACGTGCTGATGCGCCTCGACGACCCGGCCGTCAACGCCCGCCTGTTCGTGCGGACCGCCGCCACCGCCCCGCAACGCGAGCGCCTGCTGTCCGGACGGCCCTTCAACGCCCCGGGCCCGCTCCCCCTGGACCCCGAGATGGTCAAGGAGCTGTCGCGGCGCGCGGCGGGGTGGCGCGGGCGCGACGCGGTGGACTGCGCCGACCTGGAGCTGCAGCGGCACATCCTGCGGCACGTCCGGGTGCGCGGCATCGTCCCGCAGCTGCGCATGATGCTCAACCTGTGGGAGCGGCACGGCGCCGACCAGGTGACCAACCTGCTGGACGACGAGCCGCAGGCCATCGCCCACACCCGCAAGGTCATCCGCCGCGAGGTCCGCGCCTACCTGACCAAACTGCTGGCCGGGCGCGACCGCGAAGCCGCCCTGGCCAAGCTGCGCGCCAGGGTCACCGAGGGCGAGACCGTCCAGTGGCAGATCGCCGCGCTGCGCGAGCAGGACCACTCCGGCAACGAGCTGTTCAAGGAGGCGCAGCTGTGGCACTGGGCGGACCTGATGGCCGAACACGCCCGCGACCCGCTGCCGGGCGTGGCGCTCAACGGCCTCGCCAAGATCCCCGAGTGCCCTGACGAGCTGCGCGCCCAGGCCGCGCTGCACGGCTACGACCAGGCTCCCCGGGAGGTTCTCGACGCCCTGGCGGCCGGGACGACACCGCGGGAGCTGCTGCGCGGCGGCTCGATCGACTATGACGTCGTGACCTGGGTGCACCAGGCGACCAAGACGGGGCAGCTCACCTGGGACGAGGTGCTGGAGTCCGCACGGCCCGCACTCAGGGTGCTGATGCTCTGGGGCGGCGAACGGCTGCGCGACCCGCTCACCTCCCTCGTCCGTGCCTGCCTCGACCCCGCCCCCGAGGCGTGGGTGCTGGCGCTGCGCATGCTGCCCGACTTCACCGGCTCGGTCGCCGAGCTGCTGCGCACCGCCGCCACGGCCACCGGCGTCGTCCTCGCCCACGGAACGGAGTGAGCCCCCGCCATGGCAGGCATCCACCGCTGGAAGGACGTCCGGCCGCTGATCGAGGCCGCCGCCGTCGACGACTGGTCCCGGCCGCTGTCCGGGGCCGCCGAGCTGCTGACGGAGCAGCTCCGGCACGGCGGCGTCATCCCTGACGGGCTGCTGGAGTGCGCGATCGGGCAACGTGAGCCGGATTTCCTCGACGCCGTCCTGGGCAACGACCAGGTGCTCGCGGACCCGGCCCTGCTCGACCAGATCGCGGAGCTCGCGCTGGCCGGTGACATCCGGCCGCTGGTTGGGCCGCTGCTGGTGCGGCGGGCCATGGTGAGCCGGGCCGAGGTACGGGAGCGGCTGGCGGAGACGGGGCACCCCCGGGTCGCGGATGAGGCGCACGTCCCTGGAGGCACCGGCTGGAGTTACCGGCTGCGCCGCAAGGTGCTGGCCGCCGCAGGGCCTGGTGAGGCGGTTCGTCAGGCGTGGAAGCTGCTCGGGCACAAGGGCTGGGTGTCCGCCGCCGACCAGCTCTACGCCCTGCTCGTCCTGCACGAGCACGGGGAGCGCCTGGCCGGGGTCGCCGCCGACCGGCTGCTGCCCGAGGTCGCCGAGGTGCTGCACCCGTTCGACGGCGGGGAGCGGCTGCGAGCGGCGGCCGAGCGGGCCATGGGCGCCGAAGGCCTCGTCGCGGAGCTGCACGCCCCGTTCCCCGGCCACGACGTTTCCCTGGCGGCCAGAGAGCCCCTGGACTGGGCGGCCCTGACCGCCGCCGCACGCGAGAACATGTTCCCGAAGGACGCCGCCGCGGCGGTGGCCGCCCACCCCGGCTGCCCGGACGACCTGCGCGACCTCCTCTACACGCGGCATCCGGCGGCGGTCGCCGAGCGCGCCGCCCACCTCGACCTGAACCTGGTCACGGCGCCGTGCCCGAAGCGCAGCCGCGCCAAGGCGGTGCGCACGCTGATCCAGCGCGGCCTGGGCCAGGGCATCGGCGGCGCCGCCCTGGCCATGGACGGCGCCCCGGCCGTCGCGGTCCTGGAGGCGATGCGGGCGCGGCCCGGGGAGCCGGGGGCGGCGCGGGCGGAGTGGGAGGCGTTCGCCAAGGTGCTGGCGGGGCTGGTGGCGGAGCGGCTCGGGGATGACGTCCACGCCTGGCGTTCGGCGCGCGCCCTGCTGGGCGGCTTCGCGGGCACCGTTCCCGAGCTGCTGGCCGAAGCCGCCGCCGTTCCTCACCCAAGTCCGGCGGCCGAGTGGCCGGAAGCCGCCGACCACCCCCTCACGTCCTCACCCTCCTCCCTGTCCGGCGCGCGAGCCGCGTTCGTGACGCTGCTGGACGCCGCCCCCGACACCGCCCACGCCGCCCTGCTCCCCCACCTCGACGCCCGGACCACCCACGACCTGTACCGCTTCTGCTCCTGGCGGCACTCGTGGCCGGGCCATGCGGCCACCACGGAGTCGGCGTCGCCGGCGCGAATCCTGGCCGCACGGCCGGGCCTGCCGGTGGACGCGGTCGAACGGCTCCTGGACGTCCCGGACCCCGAGGTGCTCACCACGCTGTTCTGGCACCTCGCCACCACCGGCGACCAGCGCGCCCGCATCATGTCCACCGCGGCGGAGCCCCTCCTCGCCCAGCTCGACCGCCTGGTGAGCCTGCCTGAGCACGCGCAGGGCTGGCGGCTCGGCGACCTCTGCGCCTGCCCCTCCCCCGACCTGTTCCTGCGCGCGCTGAAGGAGGTGTTCGTCCTCGGCCGCGTGCCGCAGCTCGAACTTTTCTGCCACGTCTGGCGCACCTGGGGCCCCGGCCAGGTCGCGGCGATGCTCACCCGCACTCCGGTCACGTACTCGACCTACGACGGATCGCGCGACGAGATCCGGGACCTGCTGGCCCTGCCCGGCCGTGCCGCCGCGCTGGCCGAGCTGGAGGCGCGGGTGGCCGAGGGGACGAGCGCGCGGGGACAGGCCGCGATGTGGCGCGGGCGCAGGGACCGGGCCGCGATGGTGAAGGAGACCCATCGATGGCACTGGGCCGAGCTGCTGGAGGAGCACCGCCGCGAGCCGTTCCACAGCGATCTCGTCGGGCTGCTGCCCCGCCTGCCCGACTGCCCGGACGAGTTCCGGCGCGAGGCCCGTACGGTGCTGCTGAGCTGGGAGGGCAAGCCGTACCGGCAGTTGATGGCGGGCGTCCCGGCCGCGGAGGTGCTCGCCGAGTCCGACGCCGACCACCTCGACTCCATGGGACGTGAGTGGCTGCTCCAGGCGATACGACGGGGCCGCGTCACCTGGGCGCAGGCCCTGGAGCACGCGCGCCCGGCGAGAGCCGTGCTCCAGCAGCTCGGCGAGGACGAGCAGGGGCGCGCGGCGCTGGCCGTGCTCATGGACGGCACGCTCAAGGGCGGCGCGGACGCCTGGCTGCTGGCGGTGTCCATGGTGCCGGACTTCACGGGGACGGTGGCCGAGCTGCTGCGCACGGCGGGCTTGGCGGCGGGCTGACCGTTCCGCCTGCCCCGCGGCGGCGGGCTGAGGGACGGGCCTCGTGCCCGCCATCGGCCGGCGCGGGTTTGTCGGTGGCGATCGATAACGTGCCGCTACAACGCAACACCAGCTACAACGCAACACACGAAGGGGGACACGTGGCCACTGCGACCACCCGCGGGCGCGTCATCGACCTCACCGACCGGCGCGCCCTGGCCGCCTGCTCTCCCGCCGACCCGGAGGTGATCGAGCGGGCGCGGCGGTGGAAGGAGGCCGCGCTGCTCGACTTCGGCATCAAGGACAGCGTGGTCGCCTCGTGGCTGTACACCAAGTGCCACCACCAGATCCCGACGACGGCCGTGCCCACGGCGGCGGTCGTGGCCTCGGGCGACGGCACGTGCCTGCTGCTGTACAACCCGGTCTTCTTCGACGGCCTCGGCGTCCAGGGCGTCAAGTTCGTGCTGTACCACGAGGCGCGCCACCTCATCCAGCGCCACCTGTACGTGGACGAGACGCTGCGCGCCGACCCGGTGTTCACGCTGGCCACCGAGGTGAGCATCAACCACGTGGTGCTGACCCGGCTGGGCAGGCACGAGCTGCCGCGCACCCCGGAGGGCGGCAGCACGGGCGTCGATCCGCGCGAGGTACACCGGGCCTACACCGACGACCTGCGCGGCCAGGGGCTGGAGCCGCTGCCGTACGACGCGTTCGTGCGCACCGACCTGACGGTCTACGGCGAGCTCAAGCGCATGGCCGACCCGCCCGTGCCGGAGCCGGTCTGCGTGCATCTGGGCGAGGATGTCCCGGTGGACGCGGAGACCCTGGCGGGGGTCGCCAAGGACGTGCTGGCCGAGGTGATGCGGCAGGCGCTGGGCGGCAGCGAGCACGCCCGCGCCGAGCTGCTGGAGCTGGCCGGCCGCACCGAGGGCGGCGGCGAACGGCTGGAGCGCCTGTGGGGTGACCTGGGCCTGGCGGCGCTGCGGGGCGAGACGCCGCGCACCCGGCGGGTCGAGTGGTGGAAGCGGTGGCTGGCCGACACGCTGGCCTCCAAGCTGCGCGAGGGCGAGCGCCTGGTCTATCCGAAGAAGCTGGGCGCGGTGCTGCTGTCGCTGGGGCACGACCCGATGTTGTCGCGGCGCGGGCCCGAGCGGGTCAAGGTGGTGCTGGTGGCGTTCGACACCTCGGGTTCGATGCCGGACACGGTGGTGGAGTGGCTGACCACGCTCGTCGGGCGGACCGATGGCGTGGAGACGCACTGGCTGAGCTTCGACGGCGCGGTGATGCCGTTCGTGGCGGGCGAGCGGGTGCTGGGCGGCGGCGGCACGAACTTCCAGAACGTCGTCGACTACGCCGAGGGCCGGCTGCAGGTGGCGGGGCGGGCGTTCGAGCACCGGCCCGACGCTGTGATCATGGTGACCGACGGTTACGCGCCGCCGGTCACGCCGTCCGATCCCGACCGGTGGATCTGGCTGATCACCGACGGCGGCAGCACCTGGCCCGAGACGCACCACCCGCCGATGGCCTGCCACCGGGTCACGACCGGCGAGCGCTGACCCCCGTACCGACGAGAGATGGAGACGATCCGCGCCGTGACCACCACCACTGTGGCCGAGTGGAAGCCGAACGCCACCTACCCCGACCCGCCCGAGGCGGGTGATCGCTCGCGGCTGGAGCGGTTCATCGACGCGATGCTGGCCATGGGGCAGACCGGGCAGGTCTTCGGCGAGCACGGCATCGGCAAGACCTCGACGTTCCTGTCGTACATCCCGCGCGCCCATCCGGGCACCGAGGTGGTGCTGGTTCCCGCCGCCAACCTGACGCCCGACGACCTGCTGGTCAACGCGCCCGTCCGGGGCGATCGGGGCGAGCTGGCCCTCCAGCAGCTCATCATGCGCCAGCTGCGGCCGGGCAGGCCGTTCGTGCTGCTGATCGACGACTCGCTGCAGGCGGGCGACACGATCCAGTCGCAGCTCATGCAGGTGGCGTGCAACTGGACGCTGGGCGAGCACGACCTGCGCGAGCTGGGGTGCGTGGGGGTGTTCCTGACCGACAACGAGTCGGTGGCCGAGACGAGCGCGCGCCGCACCGACCTGGCCGTGCTCGATCGCATGGTGACGCTGCGCATCACCGCCAACGACACCGCCTGGCGGCGGCATCTGGCGTCCCGGCATCCGGACCGGGATCTCACGGAGGTGTTCAGGATCTGGGCGGGGCTGGGGCCGTACCTGCGGCATCTGCTGTCGCCGCGCACGCTGGAGCACGTGCTCGCCTGCGCCCGCGAGGGCTTTCCGCTGCGGTGGGGGCTGCCGCTGCTGAACGGCGCCCGCGTCGCCCTCGCCGAGCCGGGGGCCGACGGGTCGCCCGGCGCCGACCGTACGGACGAGATCCTCGATCGGATCGCGGCGGCGGCGGGCGCGGCCAACCCCGGCCGCATCGCCGACCCGGTGCGGCGCATCCTGCGGGCGGCGGTCCGCAACCGGTGGGCGGTGCTGCTGCAGGGGCCGCCGGGCTGCGGCAAGACGGAGATCACCAAGCAGGTCGTGGCCGAGGAGATCGGGCGCCCGCCGGTCTACTTCTCGCTGCCCGTCACCAACGTCGAGGACCTCTGCGTGCCCATCCCGTCCGCTGACGGCACGCTGGACGTGCTCATGACGCGCTCGCTGCTGAGCCCCGACCCCAAGGTGCTGGTCTGGGACGAGTACAACCGGCCGAAGGACAAGTCGACGTTCGCCAAGCTGATGGAGGTCACCCAGGAGTGGTCGCTGGCGGGGCGGCCCATCCCGGGTCTGCGCGCCCAGGTCGCCTTGCAGAACCCGCCCTACCACCTGGGCCGCAGGCTTCTCGTCAGCTCCAACAACGTGGCGCAGGCCAGCCGCTTCACGGTCAGCTACGAGGTGCGCCCCGACGACATCCCGGCCAACCAGTGGCTGATCGACACCTACGGCCAGACCGCGGAAGTGGTCCTGGAGTGGTGGAAGAACGACATCGACGACGAAGGCCGCGAATGGGTCACCAAACGCACGCTGGAGCGGCTGATCAAGCTGCACCACGTCGGCGAGCCGCTGGAGACGGGGCTGATCTACCTGGGCGAGGGCGAGTACGCGCCCATCCCCCTCGCGGGGCTGCGCCACCGGCTGTCGGGCCGCCGCGCGGTCGGCATCCGCGACCTGGCAGCCGAGGCGGACGACTGGGAGGCGCGGCTGGCCGCGGCCGGGCGGCACGACGAGGGCACCGGCGACTCCGACACCGTCCACCAGATCTTCGCCAACGCGGAGGTGTCGCAGTTGCGCGAGCACCTGGAGGTGGTGGCGCGGTTGCTGCCGCACCTGCCGCCGAAGTTACGCGCCACCTACCTGGTCGGCCAGCCGGAGGACAAGCAGCGCCTGTGGGTGGACGCGTTCGCCATGATGGCCGCCCGCGCCGACTGACACCCCCGCACCGCCCTTCACGGGAGGCGAACGGGAGGCGAACGGGAGGTCCGAACTCCGCCAGCGCCCGGCGGGGCCAGGCACGAGAGTTGTCACCCATGAACGACAACACCGTGGTGCACGAACACGTCCGCATCGAGCCGAACATCCTCTACTTCGGCACCCCCGTCGTGCTCATCTCGTCCTGCAACGAGGACGGCACCCCCAACCTGGCCCCCATGTCGTCGGCGTTCTGGCTGGGCTGGCGCGGCATGCTGGGGCTCGGGGCCAGATCGAAGACGGCCGCGAACCTGCGCAGAACCCGCGAATGCGTCCTCAACCTCCCCTCCGACGCGCTCGCGCCGGCAGTGGACCGCCTTGCGCTCACCACGGGCTCCGACCCGGTGCCGGAACGCAAGTACGAGCGGGGGTACCGGCACGTGACCGACAAGTTCGGCCACGCGGGGCTGACGGCCGTGCCTTCCGAGGTGGTGGCGCCGCCGCGGGTGGCCGAGTGCCCGGTCGCCATGGAGTGCGTGGTGGAGGCGGTGCATCCGGTGGCCGATGGGGGCACGCTCGCCTTCGAGGTCCGGGTGGTGCGGGTGTGGGCGCATGAGGAGATCCGGCTCGCCGGGACTGATGATCATGTTGATCCTGATGCCTGGCGGCCGTTGATCATGAGCTTCCAGAAACTTTACGGGCTTGGGGGGCAGGTGCATTCGTCGCGGCTGGCCGGCATCCCTGAGCGGCTCTACCGGACTGCGGACCTCGACCGGGCCCGCTCGGACGCACCCGTGTCGTAGGGTCGTCAGCCGGACGTGTCCGCAGGCAGGCGGGGGCGGCGGGCGGGAACGTGCCGGACGGCGAGCGGGCGTCAGGCGGGAGAGGCCACATCCAGCACGGCCTTGCCTGCGACACGCCGCTCCAGCAACGCCTCCGCGGCCTCGGCGATCCGTTCCCAGGACCCGCGCCAGCCGATCTCCGGCGAGAGCCGCCCCGCCGCCGCGAACCCGAGCAACGTCCCCAGATCCGGCCCCACCTCGTGCACGTCACCGAACGTGCTCATCGTCTTGGCAGCCCCGACGGAGAGCAGCGAGTAAGCCTCGAACACCGCCGGCTCGCCCGACGCCCACCCGATGTTCTGCACACTCCCACCAGGCGCGAGAAGCTGCCAGGCGGCGGCGAGCTGGGGCCCGCCCACGTTGTCCAGAATCAGGTCAACGGGCCGCTCGACGCCCGCCAACCCGACCACCACCTCTTGAGCACCCAGCTCGGCCAGCCCCTCACCGCGCGCCGCAGACCCCACGGACGCGATCACGTGAGCACCGCCCAGCGCGGCGAGCTGCACCGCGTACCGTCCGACGCCACCCGCAGCGCCGGTGATCAGCACTCGCCGCCCCAGGATGTCCCGGGTACGCAACGTGCGCAGTGCGGTGATGCCGGCCATCGGAAGAGCGGCGGCGTCGGCAAGGTCCACCGCGTCGGGCACTTCGGCGACCGCGGTGGTGTCCGCGGCCATGCGCTCCGCCCAGGCCCCCGCGCCGAACGCGGCCACCCTGGCGCCCACCTTGGGCCCGCTTCCATCGGCGGCGGCGCGGACGACGATTCCGGCGGCGTCGTAGCCGTGGACGGTTCCGGCCGGGCGGCGGCCCGCGAAGGCGACCTCGCCGCGGTTGAGGGAGATGTGGTGGACGGCGAGGAGGAGCTGGTGGGGCTGGGGGGCAGGGTCGGGGGCCGGGCCGAGGCGGAGGGAGCCGGGGGCGTCGGGGGTGACGAGGAGGGCGTGCATGTGTGATCGTCCTTCCGTTCAGGAGGATTCGGACTGTCAGTCCGCTTGGCTGGACGGTAGCATAATCGGACCGACAGTCCGCAACCGTCTCGCGAGGGGTCCCATGGCCGGCCGCCACTCCAACGGCATCGAGAACACGGGGAGCGCCACACAGAACAAGCGCACAGAACGGGCCGAACGGGCCGACGCGGCGCGCAACCGGCAGGCGGTGCTCCGCGCCACCGAGCGACTACTGGCCGAGGGCGGCGGGGACCACGTATCGCTCGATCGGGTCGCCGCACTGGCCGGAGTGGGCAAGGGCACGGTCTTCCGGCGCTTCGGGAGCCGGGCAGGTCTCCTGCAAGCGCTGCTCGAAGAACGTTCACGCGAGCTGCGGGAGGCGATCACGAGCGGCCCGCCGCCCCTCGGCCCCGGCGCGCCCGCCCGCGACCGCCTGCACGCCTTCCTGGACGGGCTCGGCGCGATCGCGGAGGGCAACGCCGTTCTGCTGGCGGCGCACGAGCAGGCATGCGCGCAGGACAAGTACGACGACCCCAGCTACCGGTTGTGGCACGGCCACCTCGCCGCCCTGTTCACCACCGCACGTCCCGGCCTTGACGCCGACTTCCTGGCCCACGCCCTGCTGGCGGTCTTCGACGGCGACCTGATCCGGCACGTGACGACGCCCGGCGACCCTCGCCGTTTTACCCGCTCCGTCCAGGAGATGGCGACGGCGCTGCTCGGTCCGGCGAGCCGGCCCCGCGCGGGCGACGACGCAAGCCCCGGCGAGGCCCGCGACTCCTAATGAAACAAAAACTCCATTAGTGTGCTACCGTTCTTAACGGGAACTTCGACCCGTTAAAGGATGGAATCATGGAATATCGTCAGTTGGGGGCGTCCGGTCTCAAGGTGCCCGCGCTGAGCTTCGGCGCCGGAACGTTCGGCGGCAGGGGTGAGTTGTTCGGCGCCTGGGGCAACACCGACGTGGCAGAGGCCAGACGCCTGGTGGACGTGGCCATCGAGGCGGGGGTGACGATGTTCGACACCGCCGACGTCTACTCCGGCGGCGCCTCCGAGGAGGTGCTCGGCCAGGCGATCAAGGGCCGCCGCGACAAGGTGCTGATCTCCACAAAGGCCGGCCTTCCCACGGACGACACCCCGCACGGCGCCGGCACCTCCCGGCCCCGCCTGATCAGGACGGTGGACGACGCGCTGCGCCGGCTGGGCACCGACCACATCGACCTGTTCCAGTTGCACGCCTTCGACGCGGCCACGCCGGTCGAGGAGGTGCTGTCCACGCTGGGCGACCTCGTCGCGTCCGGCAAGCTCCGGTACGTGGGCGTGTCCAACTTTTCCGGCTGGCACCTCATGAAGTCGCTGGCGGCGGCCGACCGGCACGGCTACCCGCGTTACGTGGCCCACCAGGTCTACTACTCGCTGATCGGCCGCGACTACGAGTGGGAGCTGATGCCCCTCGGCCTCGACCAGGGCGTCGGCGCGCTGGTGTGGAGCCCGCTCGGCTGGGGCCGCCTCACCGGCCGCATCCGTCGCGGGCGTCCGCTCCCCGAGGGCAGCCGCCTGCACCGCACCGCCGCCTACGGACCGCCCGTGGACGACGAGCGGCTGTACGCGGTGGTGGACGTGCTCGACGAGCTCGCCGAGGAGACCGGGCGGAGCGTTCCGCAGATCGCGCTCAACTGGCTGCTCAGCCGCCCGACCGTGGCCTCGGTCATCGTCGGCGCCCGCAACGAGGAGCAACTGCGCGAGAACCTGGGCGCCGTCGGCTGGTCCCTCACCCCCGGCCAGGTGGCCCGCCTCGACGCCGCCAGCACCGTGACGGCCGCCTACCCCTACTACCCGTATCGCAGCCAGGAGGGATTCGCCCGCGTGAACCCGCCGATCGAGCGCCTCATCCACCAGAGGTGACGCGCCCGGGCGGGTGCCCCCCGACGGCTCTGCGCTCGTCCGGAAGCGGAGGGCCGGAAGCGGGGCGGGGTACGGCGATGACAACGTCCCGGGAACAACACGACCTGGTCGCGTGCCAGGCACCGGGGGTGAGGTGACGGGCTCATCCTCGTAGGAGCCGGTCCCGGTCCACCTTGCCGGTCTGGTTGCGCGGCACGGACGCCACGAACTCGACATCGCGCGGCACCTTGAACCCCGCCAGTTCCTCCTTGACCGCCCGCCTGAGCCCCTCCGCCGACAGCCGGGCCCCGTCATCCGCCACCACGTAAGCGGCCAGCCGCTGCCCGTACTCCTCGTCAGGCATCCCCAGCACCGCCACGTCCGCGACGCCGGGGACGCGGGCCAGCACGTTCTCCACCTCCTGCGGGAACACGTTCTCGCCACCGGAGACGATCATGTCGTCGTCGCGCCCGTCGATGAACAGCAGCCCCTGTCCGTCCCGGTGCCCGAGGTCGCCCGTGGCCAGCAGGCCGTCCGGTCCTGTTCCGTTCCCCGCTGCGAAGGTGAGGCCGCCGCCGACGAGCACCCGGCCCACCTCGCCGGCCGGTTGCTCGCGTCCGTCCGGGCCTTCGATGCGCACGGTCGCTCCGCGTGGGGGGCGGCCGACGGTGCCGGGGGCGGCGCGCAGCTCGGCCGGGGTGGCCAGGGCGGCCCAGCCCGCCTCGGTGGAGCCGTAGAGGTTGTAGAGGACGTCCCCGTAGGTGTTCATGAACGCGGTGGCCAGGTCCGGTCGCAGTGCCGAGCCGCCTGAGACCACTGCCCGCAGGTGCGGGAGGGGGCGGGGGTCGCAGGTCAGGAGGCGTTTCAGCATCACCGGTACGGCGACCAGCGCTCCGGCGTGGTGCCGGTCGAGGGCGTCGAGGACGGATTGCGGGTCGAAGCGGCGCATGAGGACGACCGGGCAGCCGAGTACGAGCGCGGCGGCGTACCAGAGGAGTCCGAGCCCGTGGAACAGCGGCGGTGCGATCAGCATCGGCTCGCCGCCACGGATCGGCACGGTGGCCAGCATCGACAGGAACGGCTCCGCCACGGCGGCCGGGGAGAGCCGTCGCGGTGCGCCCTTGGGGACGCCCGTGGTGCCGGAGGTGAGCAGGACCAGCCGCCCTGGCCGGTGGGGCGCGGGTGCCGTGGCCGAGCCGTTCTCCTCGATCAGCTTGTCCAGGTCGCCGGTCCGGGGGCCGTCGAAGCCGACGCGCGGGAGGGCGGGGTCGGCGATGAGGGCGTGGACGGCTTCGCGCCGCAGCACGTCGCGCAGGCGCGGCCCGGCCAGGCCGGTGTTGAGGAGCAGCAGGTCCGCGCCCAGGCGGGACACGGCGGCGACGGCCTCGGCGAAGCCGCGGTGGTTGGGCCACATGACCGCCACCGTGTGGCCGGGGCCGATGCCGAGGCGGTGGTGCAGGGCCGACGCCAGCGCCGCGGCGCGGGCGTCGAGTTCGGCGAACGTGAGCGTGCCGTCCTCGTCCAGCACGGCGGGGCGATCGGGCCAGCGGGCCGCGGCGGCGGCCAGCCCCGTGGCGGGGGTCAGGTGGAAGTGCCGGTACGCCTCCACGACGCGGGCCAGCGCCGACGGGTGCACCGGGCCGAGCAACCCGTTGCGGACGAGGGCGGCGGCGGCACCCAGACCGAAGCCGCCCAGGTCGATCAGCCTTCCGAACATCAGCGTCCTTCCCACACGAGAGGCAGGAGGTACGCGTACCCGCCCAGACCGCGCCGCAACACGCCGTTCGGCCATCGGCCTCCAGCAGGCTCAGCGGACGGCCGCCGTCTCCCGCACCCAGGGCAGCAACAGCCGCTCGGCCAGCACCAGCGCGTAGAACAACGCGATGCTCATGACGCCCAGCAACCCGATGGCGGCGAACGCCAGCGCCGTGTCCGAACTCCCGCCCGCCTGCACGATCACGAAGCCCAGCCCCGCGTCCCCCGCGCTGAACTCCCCGATCACCGCGCCCACCGACGCCAGCGGCATCGCCACCTTCAACCCCGTGAACACCTGCGGCAACGCGCCGGGAAAGCGGATCTTCACGAACGTCTGCCAGCGCGGCGTGTCCAGCGACCTGGCCAGCTCCACCAGCTCCGGCGGCGTCGAGGCCAGCCCGCCCGCCACCGACAACACCACGGGAAAGAAGCACACCAGCAGCGCCATGACCACCTTCGGCTGCTGACCGAACCCCATCCACACCACCAGCAACGGAGCCAGCGCCACCTTCGGGACCGCGTTGAAGGCCACCAGCAGCGGATAGAACATCAGCTCCGCCACCCGGAACGCCGCGATCAGCATCCCGATCACCAGCCCGCAGCCCACCGACAGCACGAACCCCAGCACCGTCTCGCCCAGCGTCACCACCGCCTGCTCCAGCAGGTAGTCCGGGATCCGCAGGAACGCCGCCACCACGTCACCAGGCGACGGCAGCACGATCTCCGGGATCGCGAACGCCGACGCCACCAGCGCCCACGCGCCGACCGCGACGACCACGCCCAGCGTGGACCAGCCCGCCGCGGTCACCGCGTCCCGGCCGCGCTCCACCCGCCTCAGCCCTTGGGCACCAGGTCGAACGACACCACCGAGTCCGGCGTCAGCTCCTCCTCCAGCGCCCCGGCCGTGCTCAGCGCGGTGATCGCCCGCTCCACGCGCTCCCGGCTCATCGTGCCCATCGGCGCCCCGCCGTCCGGGCGCACGTACCCGGCCATCAGGGTCAGCTCGGCGGCGGCCACCTCGGCGTTCTGCGTGGGCTGCTTCGCGACCAGGATCTTCGCCGCCTCCTGCGGATGGTCCACCGCGTACGCCAGGCCCTTGAGCAGCGCCCCGGTGAACCTCCTGACCAGATCCGGCTGGCCCGCCGCGACCTTGGTGGAGGTCGTCACGGCCGAGCCGTACAGGTCGGTGATGACGTCCCCGAACGGCAGGACCGTGACCTCCTTGCCCTTGGCGGCGTTGCTCACCGTGGGCCGGCCGACCACGTACTGGCCGATCGCGTCCACCTGCCCCGAGGCCAGGTTCGCGGCGAGCTGCGCCGGCTCCAGGCTGACCCACTTCACCTTCGATGCGTCCACCCCGGCCAGCCGGGCGTAGCTGGGGAACATCATGCTGATCACCGACGACGCGGCGTCGGCCACCGTCTTGCCCTCCAGGTCCTTCGGAGCGCTGATCCCGCTGCCGTCCAGCGCCATCAGCGCGGCCAGCGTGCGCTGGTGCAGCGCCGCCACCGCGACCGCGCCCTCCGCCTTGCCCCCGGCGGCGCTGATCAGCGTGGCTGTGAAGTCCACGGCGGCGAACTGCGCCCGGCCGCCGAGAACCGCGGCCAGGTTCTCGCCGCTGCCCTGACCGGGCTGCACGGCGACCTCCAGACCGGCCTCCTGGAAGAAGCCCTTCTCCTGCGCGACGTAGACATAGGCCTCCCGGCCGAAAGCGCCGAACCCGGTCACCCACGTGACCTGATCGGCCGCCCGCCGGGACGGCGACGGCTCCCGCACCCCCGAGCCGCAGGCGGCGGGGAGGAAGGACGTCGCGACCAGAACGGAGATCGTGATGACGCGCGGCAGTCGCCCCATGCCCCAGATCATGACGGACCCTGCGCGACGGTCAAGATGTTCCGGCCCGGCACCCGGCATACCATCGGGGTCAGGAGGTCCTCAGGTGATCCTGCTGCGCGAGGTTTCCCAGGTGTTCGGCGGACGCCGCGGCGCCGTCGAAGCGCTGCGCGACCTCGACCTCGAAGTGGCCGACGGCGAGTTCACCGCCGTCGTGGGCCGCTCCGGCTGCGGCAAGTCCACGCTCCTGCGGCTCATCGCCGGCCTGCTCACCGCCACCTCCGGCCAGGTACGCGTCGGCGGCGAGCCCGTCGTCAAACCCCGCCGCGACGTCGCCATCATGTTCCAGCGGCCCGCCCTCCTGCCGTGGCGCAGCGTGCTCGACAACGTCCTGCTGCCCGTCGAGATCTTCGGCTGGCCCCGCCAGGAACACTGCGCCCACGCGCACAGCCTCCTGGAGATGGTCGGGCTGGAGGCATTCCACCGGCGGCTGCCGCACGAGCTGTCCGGCGGCATGCAGCAGCGCGTCGCGCTGTGCCGGGCGCTCATCCAGCGGCCCCGCGTGCTGCTCATGGACGAGCCCTTCTCCGCCCTCGACGCGCTCACCCGCGAGGAGCTGTCGATCGAGCTGCAGCAGATCCACATGGAGCACGCCGCCACCGTCGTCCTCGTCACCCACTCCATCGAGGAGGCCGTGCTGCTCGCCGACCGCGTCGTCGTCCTCACCCCGCGGCCCGGCCGCATCCTCACCGTCGTGGACGTGGACGTGCCCAGGCCGCGCACCCTCGGCCAGCACGCCTACGCCGCCGACCTGGCCCGCTGCTCGGCCGAGCTGCACGAGGTGCTCGGCGCCCGCCGCGCCGCCTCCGGACCGCCGCCCGCCCCTCAGCGGTGAGCGGCGCGGATCCGGTCCGCGTACGTCGGCAGGTCCAGGCCCAGCACCCGGAAACGGCCGAGCTGGTGCAGCAGGAAATGGTTCGCGCCCATCAGCGACAGCCGGCCGACGTCGCCCGCCAGCAGCGCCGCCAGCTCCGCCTCGTCCAACGGCGGACGGGCCGCCCGCAGCGCCTCCTCCGGCGCCCGCGCCAGCTCCCGCCGGAACTCCGGCTCCCTGACCACCCGGTAACACACCTTGTTCACCGCGTACAGACTCACCGCCGTCACCTCACCCGCCACTGACTCCACGCCGTCACGTCCCCGCCACTGACCTCGCGCCGTCACGTCATCCGCCACGCCGCGTAGGCATGACCGAATCTCTCCTGTGCCTCCAGGAACACCGGCGCCCGCGGATCGAACGTCCCCAGCATCGCGATCCAGTCGAGCAGCTCACCACCCGCGTTGCCCGCCCGCGCCAGCTGCTCCTCACTCGCCTCGGCCACCAGCTTGCCCACCTCCGCCGCGTCCAGCAGCGTCAGCACCCGCTCCGCCCACCGCGGATCCGGCACCCCCGTGTGCGAGTCCGCGCTGATCCGCGGCCCGCCGATCTCCAGCGAGAAACTGCCGCTGGCCAGCACCGCCACCCGCGTCGGCGCCGGATCCTCCTCCACCACCGCCCTGATCGCCGCCCCCAGCGCGTGACAGCGCCGCGACAACGGGATCGGCGGCATCAGCCCGCTCACGAACACCGGCACGATCGGCACGTCCATCCCCGGCATCAGGAAGTGCAGCGGCACCGTCACCGCGTGATCCAGCTCGAACTCCTGGCTCATGCCGACGTCGAACTCCGCCCGCACCAGCTCCGCCTGGATCCGCCTGGCGAACGCGGCGTCGATCCGCGCCTCGCACCGCGGCAGCTCCGCGTAGTCGCTCGGCCCGGCGGCCGACTCGGCCACCCCGATGCTGAAGATCGGCACGCTCTCGACGAAGAACGTGTTGTAGTGGTCGGAGGTGAACACGACCAGCACGTCCGGCGCCAGCTCCCGCAACACCCCAGCCACCTCGCCGTAGAGCCGCTCCAGCTCCCGCCCCAGCGGCTCGCCACGCCGCACGATGCCGGGGAAGTGCGGGGTGTGCGGCACGCCCGCCGCACCGACGATCTGCCCCACGCGCCGCTCCTCTCGGCCGCCTCCCTCCAGCGTTGGCCGACCCGCCGCCGCCGTCAACCCGGCCCCCGGGGCGCGAATTCCGCTTGCCTGGCGCCGTCTCCTGCCCGAATCATGTGCGTGTGGTACGGATGGCGTTCGGCGTGGTGACGGGGCGGGATCAGCAGGTGCTCGACGCGCACGGGCGGCTGGTGGCAGACGAGAGCGAAGCCGCCGGGGCCGGCGCGCCCGGGTTCGCCGCGGCTGGGGCGGCCGTCGCGGCCGGGCCCGCCGGGGCCGACCCGCGCCCCGCCGTGGCCGCGCTCGCCCGGTACCTTCACGGCGACGGCGGCACCCTGACCGCGGCCGGCGCCGGCATAGCGCTCTCCCCCGGTTTCGTCACCGCCCGGCTGCACGGCGCGCGCGGTGACCGGCGCGACGCCGTACTGGCCGCCGTCCAGCTCCTCGGCCTCGACGGCCTGCACCGGCTCGGCGAGCGGGCGGGCGTCCTGGTCGCGCTGTTCGGCGCGGAGGCCACCAAGCCGCTGGCCGCCGCGGCCGGGCAGGCCATCGCCGAGCGCCGCTGGGCCGCGCTCCAGCTCGCCTCCGCCGCCAGCGGCGTGCTCGGCGCCGAACAACTCGTCCGCCTCCTCACCCTCGACGGCCCGCCGATCGACCCGACCCCCGACGCCGCCGCCTCCACCATGGCCGCCCACCTCGGGCAGCTCCTCGCCCCGTACTCCGGCAAACGGCGGCTCGACCTCCTCCTCGACCTGTGGCAGCGCGTCGCCGCCCGCCAGGAACGGCTCCGCCGCGACCAGCGGCGGCGCGCCACCCAGGGCAAGCGGAGCAGGCTCGACGAGCTCACCGCCCGCTACCGCAGCCACGACGACGCGCTGCTCCTCGACCAGATCCGCCAGGAGCTCGGCCACGAGCCCACGGTCGCCGAAGCCGCCCGCTGGTTCCCCTACGCCTGGCAGGCGGAGGTGTCCCTGAACCGCACCCTGGCCGACGCCCTGGCCGCCACCGCCCTGGTGCGCACCGCCGTCAACGTCGGCGACCACGGCGTCGTCCAGGGCATGAACCGCTCCACCGCCCTGCTCACCGCCGCCGCCCGCGCCATCAGCCAGGAGGAGGCCCGCGCCGCCGCCCGCCGCGTCCCCGGCCTCACGGGGCTCCCCGCCCGCCCCGGCTGCTACGTCAGGGACCTGGCCGCCCAGCTCGGCAACCCCGCCGAACAGTACGTACGGCAGCGCCTGGCCAGAGCCGCCGAGTACGCCGAGATCCTCCTCGACGTCGCCACCGACCGCCTCATCGAGTTCCGGAACCAGCTCGGCGGCTGGCCGTCCATCAGCATGCGCGACTGGCGCGCCGGCGTCGGGTACCTCACCGGCCGCGACCCCGCCCGATGGGCGCAACCGCCGGTCGGAGACGGCCGTCCCCCGCTCGCCGAACGCCTGGAGGCCCGCCCCGGCGTGCCGGCGGCCGAGGAGGAGACGGCGGGCGACCTGTTCTGGTACGCCGAGCTGGCCGACGCGCTCGCCCAGCTCAACGGCCACGAGCAGGCCGACGTCGAGTACGGCGCCCACTACCCGTACATCGACCACGACCCCGTCCCCGACGACGACCGGCAGCTCGTGCCCTCGCTCGACTCCCTGCCCGCCGCCCTGGCGGGAGCGGCGCAACTCGTCTCGTTCGGCGGGCCGCCGCCCCGCCAGTGCCGCACCTGGCCCGACCTCACCGACCGGCTCCTCGCCGCCCTGGGCGTCACGCAGCGGCTCACCACCGCCTTCCGCGTCCCCGAGCCGCTGCTCGCCCTCGACGGCACCGTCCTGCCCGGCACGGAGGTGCGGCTGCGGTTCGCCCGGGACGCGCGCGCCCTCACGCGGTGGGCCACTTACATGGGCAACTGCATCGCTTCGCTGCCGTACGTCGAAGCTGCCGAACAGGGCGAGTCCGCTCTGGTCGCCTTACATGACGAGGACGGGCGGATCGTCGTCAACGTCAAGCTCGACCAGCACGTCCGGGGGTGGCGGGTCGGGGAGATGCGCGCCCGCTTCAACGCCGATCCCGATCTCGAGCTGCGCCGGAGCGTCGTCGCCTGGGCCGCCGCCCTCCCCTCGGCCATCGTGGAGGAGCCGGCCGCCGATCCGGAGGGCGAGCGCCTTCCTGCGGCCCGGCCCACCTTCCGTCGGCGGGTCGATCGCACGTTCCAGGAGGTCAGCGGGCCGCTGGCGCGGCTGGCGGCCGACGCCTTGGCCGCCGAGGAGACGGTGGACGCCCTCCGCGTGCTGCACGGTTCGGGCGGTGCGCCTCCGGCGGAGGCGCTGACCTCGCTCCGCCGCCTCTCCGCCGACCGCGTCCAGCGGCTCAGCCGTAACAAGCTGCAGGCGGTGGGCTTACCGGCGCTGTGGCGAGCCACCTCGGCACGCCCCCTGGAACGCGCCCTCATCGCCCTCCCCTCCGCCCGCGCCCCGGAGGACGCCGGCGGCCGGCCGCAGCTATCACTCCTCCTGCTCGACGCGCCCCTGCCCGGCTCTCTGAGAAAGCTCGCCCGCCACGACGCCATCGCGCCCGCCCGCTCGATGGAGCTCGTCGCCCGCCGGATCCGCGCCGCCATCGGCCGCCTGGCCCGCGCCGGGGACCCCGCGCTCGCCCACCAGGTGGCCCGCCGCGCCGACACGGCGGTGCTGTGCTCGCTGGTCGTGGCCGTCACGTCCTGGCCGCCGGATCCCGCCCTGCCGACCGTCGCGGTGAGCGAGCCAGGCAGAACGTGCGTGCCCGGCTTTCCCCGCTCCGACCTCGACGACCCGTCGGGGCCGTGGCAGCGCGCGCTTCCCGGCGCCGTGGAACTGGGCGCGGACCTGGACGCGTTCCGGGAGCGGGTCGCCGGTGAGGGGCTGCACGTGCCGGTCGCCTGGCTGGGGCACGGCGGCTGGAACGCGTTGTGGCAACGCGCCGCCCGCTGACACACCGCCCACTGGCAAGCTCGCCCACCGGGCGCGGCACCCGGCCGAGCGCCTTTACATTGTAGATTTCCCGCAGCGCCCCTCTACCCTGAAACCATGGACATCACCACGGCCGCCAAGCTCTGGGACGCCACCCCCGGCTGGCTGAACACCGCCTCCTACGGCCTCCCTCCACGCCGAGCCTTCGAGGAGCTCCAGACCGTCCTGACCGACTGGCGGCACGGCGACACCGACTGGAAACCCTGGGACGCCTCCGTCGGGCGCGCCAGGACGGCGTTCGCCCGCCTGATCGGAGCCCCGGCAGCCGACGTGAGCGTCAGCTCGACGGTGTCCCAGATCATGTCCGTGGTGGCGACCGCGCTGCCGCCCGGCGGCAAGGTGGTGGTGCCCGAGGTCGAGTTCACCAGCAACCTGTTCCCCTGGGCGGTGGCGGCCGGGGTCGAGACGGTGCCCGCCGACCGGCTGGCCGAGGCGATCACCCGGGACACCGCAGCCGTGGCGTTCAGCCTGGTGCAGTCGGCCACCGGGTACGTGGCACCGCTCGCGGACATCGTGGCCGCCGCCCGGGACCACGGCGCGCTGGTCATCGTGGACGCCTCGCAGGCGTGCGGCTGGCTGCCCGTCGATGTCGCGGGTGTGGACGCGCTGGCCTGCGCCGCGTACAAGTGGCTCATGGCGCCGCGCGGGGCGGCGTTCGGCTACCTGTCGCCGTCGCTGCGCGAGCGCATGCGCCCGCTGGCCGCGAACTGGTACGGCGGCGCGGACGAGGGCGGCTCCTACTACGGCCCGCCGCTGCGGCTGGCCGCAGACGCGCGCGCGTTCGACCTGTCGCCGGCCTGGTTCTCCTACGTCGGGGCCGCCCCCGCCATCGAGCTGCTGAACGAGCTCGGCGTCGAGCGCGTCCGGGACCACGACGTCGCCCTGGCCAACCGCTTCCGGGCGGGCCTCGGCCTGCCGCCTTCGGACACGGCCATCGTCTCGGTGGACGCGCCCGGCGAGCGGCTGGAGGCGGCCGGGATCAGGGCGGCGGTGCGGGCGGGCAGGGTGCGGGCCAGCTTCCATGTGTACACGACGGAGGACGACGTCGATCGCGCTCTCGACGCCCTGACGTCCCGCCCCTAGCGCCGCGACCCGCTCGCGGGACAACCGGAGATCCGCCGCGCGTCCCAGGGGATCCGTCAATCGCCCGCCGGGCAGCCGAGGATCAGCACCAGCGCGTCAAGCAGCCGCTGCCAGTCGCCTTCGCCGAGGTCGCGCCCCAGCGGCACGGCCACGGCCGCGAGCGCCCCGGCCAGCTTCGCGCGCAGCACCGCGTCGTCCTCGCCCAGCGACTGTGCCAGCGTCCCGGCCGCACGGCGGAAGCGGCGTCCGCGGGTGAACTCCACCAGGGACGGCGGCGGCACCGGCGCGCCCGGCTCCGTGCCGTCGAGGGTGATCACCAGCCGGGTGCCGAGCGCCTCGGCGAGCCGGTCGAGGGCGGAGACGGTGGGGTTGCCCCGCCCGTTCTCGAGGTTGGCGACGTACGGGACCGACAGCGCGGCGTCGGCGGCCACCGAGGCGACGGTGCGGCCGAGTGCGGCGCGGCGGGCGCGCAGCCGCCGGCCCAGTTCCACAGCATCCACAAGGCTATCTTGACAGAATAATCGGCAGCCTGTTCTCTCTTGTGAGAATAATTTCCCTGACGAGGAGGAACGGCGATGCCGCATGCCCACATTCTGCGCAACCGCGACTTCCGGCACCTTTGGGCGGCGGGCGCCGCCGGCGGGCTGGGCAGCGGCATGCTCGTCGTCGCCGTCCCCGCCCACGTCTACGCCGTCACCGGCTCGGTGCTGGCGACCGGCGTCACGCTGGCGTTCGAGCACCTGCCGTCGCTGCTGCTGGGACCGGTCTCCGGCGTGCTGGCCGACCGGTGGGACCGCCGCCGCCTGATGATCGCGACCAACCTGGTGCACGTGCTGGCGGTGTCCGTCGTGCTGCTCGCCAGGACGCCCGAGACGGTCTGGCTCGTGTACGTGGCGGTGCTGGGGCAAGGGATGGCGGCGGTGTTCTTCCGTCCGGCCGTCCGGGCGCACATCCCGGCCGTCGTCGGCACCGGCCCCGCCCTCACCAGCGCGAACACCGTCAGCGCCGTCACCACGGGGGTGGTCGGGCTGGCGGGGCCGCCGCTCGGCGGGCTGATCTTCGCCACATCCGGGGTGGGCGCGGTCGTCGCGGCGGCGGCTGCGGCCGGGCTGCTCGCGGCCCTGGCCGTCGCCCGCACCTCGCCCAGGGCCGCCGGGGAGAGGCCGGAGCATGCTCTCGTCGGGGAAGGGCTGCGGACGGTGTGGCAGGCGCCCGCGACCCGCGGGCTGCTCGCCGCCGACGGCGTGTACCTGCTCGCCAACGCCGCCCTGACCGCCCTGCTCATCCCCTTCGGCGTCGCCAGGCTCGGCGGCAGCACCGAGGTCGGCTACCTGCTGTCCGCGCTGGGCCTCGGCTTCCTGCTCGGCGCCCCCGTCAGCCGCCGCCTGGTGGACCGCTTCGCGCCGAGGCGCGTCATCTCCATCGCCCAGGCACTCGCAGGCGTCGCCTTCCTGCTGCTGTTCAACAGCACCACGCTGCCCGCCGCACTGGCCGCCGCCGCACTGCTCGGGCTGCCGGGGGTGACGGTGCTGGTGGCGATCCAGACGTACGTGCAGCGCGCCACCCCCGGCCGCCTCCTCGGCCGGGTCACCGCCGCGTTCCTCACCGTGGAGGCCGCCGCCACCATGACGGGCGCCTTCGCGGGCCCGGCGCTGAGCGAGCTGTCGGGCCTGCCGGTGGCGCTCAACGCCGCGTGCGCGGTGACGCTTCTGTCGTCGCTGGTGACGCTCTGCCTGGTGCCGCCCTCGTCCCGTCCGGTCAGGTGAGCGGATGCTCGAAGCCGCGCTCCGACATGCGCCTGGCCACCTCCATCAGGTCCGCCCTGAATTCCTCGACCCGCTCGTCGGTGAAACGCACGGTCGGCCCGCTGAGCGTGAGCGCGGCGACCGTCGCCTTGGATCCGCCGGTCACGGGGACGGCGACCGCCGACAGCCCTGGCTCGCGCTCGCCGTGGCTGATCGCGTACCCGTCGCGCTCGGTCCGCGCGGCCCACTCCCGCAGTGCCGCCACATGCCCCTCCCCGTACGGCGAGGCGCGCGCCACCCGTTCGAGCAGCCGTTCCGGCGCGTCCTTGAGCAGCACCTTCGAGGACGCGCCCGCCCACAGCGGCAGCTCGTCGCCCACGCGCACGACGTGCCGCAGCGGCTGCGGGCTCTCCTGCTGCGCGATGCAGACGCGGTGCACGTCGCGCAGCACGTACAGGTTGACGGTCTCCCGCTGCCGCGCGCCCAGCTCCCGCATGAGCTGCACGGTCTCCGGCGGCAGCTCCCAGGCGTTGCGGGCCAGGTGCGCCCACCGCCACAGGGCCGGGCCCGCCGCGTAGCCCTTCGGCGTGGCCCACAGCAGCCCCATGTGCTCCAGCGTCTGCAGCATCCGCAGGGCGGTGGTCTTGGCCAGCCCCGTCTCGTCCACCACCTCGCGGATCGTCAGCGTCCGCCGGTCCTCGGTGAGCAGCGACAGGATGTCGAACGCCCGCTGCACGCTGCGCACGCCGCCGGCGTCTTCAGCCTGGTTCGAAGGCACGGGATCCTCACTCGTCGGTCGAATGGTCAACTGCCGCTCACCCTCTCACGGGTACGGAGCGCCGGAGGGGTCGGCAGGTCAGTACGCATATTTCGGACTCCTGAGCAGCGCTCGTCCCGGAAATCGATTCCGCGTGAGCGTCTGGGCGCGGAGGCCGCCGCCGATGGTGGACACTTGCTGCGATGCCCACGATCTACGACGTCGCCCGCCAGGCCGGCGTCTCCGCGGCCACCGTGTCCCGGGTGCTCAACGGCCGGCGCACTGTCGATCCCGAGATGGTCGCCCGCGTGCTGACGGCGGTCCGCGAGCTGGGCTACCGGCCGAACGCGGTGGCGCGCAACCTGCGCCGCAGCCGTACGACGCTGTGGGCCGTGATCGTCCCCGACATCGGCAACCCGTTCTTCACCTCGACGGTCCGCGGCATCGAGGACGTCGCCCAGCAGGCCGGCTACTCGGTGGTGCTGTGCAACAGCGACGAGAGCCCCGCCAAGGAGGAGACGTACGTGGCGGCGGCGCTGAGCGAGCAGATGGCGGGCGTCATCATCGCCTCCTCGGGCAGCGTCAAGGCGGCCAGGTGCCTGCTCGACTCGCCGGTCCCTGTCGTCGCCATCGACCGCGAGCTGCCGCGCGGGGCCGTCGACACGGTCGTGGTGGACAACGAGGAGGGCGCCCGCGCGGCCACCCGCCACCTGCTGGACGCCGGTTACTCGCGGGTCGCCTGCGTCACGGGGCCGGAGGGCGTCAGCACCGCCGACCTGCGGCTGCGCGGCTACACCGCCGCCCTGGGCGGCGCGCCCGTGGTCGTCCGGACGGACTTTCGCGAGCAGGGCGGCTACGACGCCATGGCCGCGCTGCTGTCGTCCGCCGCGCGGCCCGACGCGGTCTTCGTGGCCAGCAACCTGATGGCGGTGGGGGCGCTGCGGTGCCTGGCCGACCGGGGGGTGGAGGTGCCAGGGCAGGTGGGGCTAGTCGGGTTCGACGAGATCCCGTGGGCGGATCTCGTCCGGCCGTCGCTCACGACGGTGGCGCAGCCGACGTACGAGCTGGGCCGGATGGCCGCCCGTCTCCTGGCCGACCGGATCGCCGCGCCCGCCGCCCGTCCGGCCACGGTGGTCCTGCCCACCGAGCTGCGTCCCCGCCGGAGCAGCGTCCGCTGAGCGGGCGTCCGGTCAGATACCGATTTCCGCAGTTCAGAGCGGTGGCGGGCGCCTTAGACGCATGAAAAGGGGTTGCGGGTTCGGCAGCCCTCGATGCCAGCTCTGACAGCACACCGTAACCGCTGGTTACGTTGAGTAACCATCGCGATCGGCAAAGTCAACACAGGACAAACCACGGCCCCCTCCACTCACAGAGAGGCATCTCCATGCGTCAATCAGCCCGCATCGCCACCCTCGCCCTCGCCGGCGCGTTCGCGCTCGCCGCCGTCGCCGGGCCGGCGGCAGCGACCATCCCCAGCGGTATCGACGCGCTCAACGGCAACAACGTCCTCAACGGGAACAACCTCTGCCTGCAAGACGTCGACGCGGCCGGCGTCGGCGTCAAGGTGCCGATCGGCTCGGTGGACTCCCCCGGCTGCGCCCAGCGCTGACCGGCACGCACGCGGCCCCGGTCACTGACCGGGGCCGCCCTTGAGACCCGCGGCGCGGCGTTCGTCCTGGTGCCTGCGGCCGGCACCGATGTCCGGCACCAGCCCCGCACGCCGCGCCGCGGCCCTACACCCGGCTCACAGCCCGTAGCGGCTCTTCAGATGCCGCCACCAGTCCCGGAACATCCACGCGTCGAACTCCGTGATGGACGACGCGCTGCCCGCCTTCATCAGGAAGCAGCACACGCCGGTCGGCGTCCAGTCGTAGAAGTCGTCCAGGCCGAACGAGTGCCCCATCTCGTGCAGCAGGATGTGCACGTTGTCGGTGTTCAGGTTGGACAGGTAGTACTCGCTGCCGATCCGCTGCCCCCAGTCACCGCCGGCGCCGCCGCCGAAGCCGGCGGTCAGCCAGAGCGACATGTCGTAGTGGTGCGAGGCGCCGCCCGGGCAGTTCGGGTAGTTGCCGCTCTGGTTGAAGAAGCGGCCGCACGCCTCCGCGCACTGGGGCGCGTTCTCGCGGATGTTGTTGACGTAGATGTCCACGGAGGTGTCGCTCCACTGGAGCTGCGCGCGGTCGCGCACGGCCCAGCCCACCACCTTCACCGGCACGCTGCTGTACGGCCAGCCGTTGTGGCCGACCATGAGGTCCATCCACTTCTTGAACTGACGGGCCAGCGTGGCGTGGATCTGGTCGCGCTGGGCGGCGGTCACCGAGGCGCCGGTGTCCCAGCGGACGCAGTAGTTGATCGAGCCGCCGTTGGCCATGACCTGGTCCCAGCCGTAGTTGCGGAAGCCGTACAGGTTCGGGTACGTGCTCTCCTGGTGCTGCCAGACCTCGTTCAGCGGGGTGACCAGGTTGGCCGGCGGGCTCCAGCCCGTGCCGCCCGGCGAGCCCGCGGTCCACGCCCTGACCTCCAGCAGGCCGACGGAGCCCTGCCCGCTCTGCAGCACGACCCGCAGCCGGGTGGTGCTGACGGCCGAGGCGAAGGTGACCTTGTTGTAGGCGTTCACGGCGATCGGGTAGCTGCCGGGGATGTCCGCGTACGCGCTGCCGGTCCAGCGCTGCAGCTTCCACGAGGACGGGACGCGCACGCCGCCGCCGTCGTCGAAGAAGTACACCTCGGCGGAGATGAGCGGCTGGGCGGCGCTCCAGGTCAGCTCGGCCCACTGGGAGCCGGTGTTGGGCCAGGTGCCCCAGCGGCGGTTGGCGGTGTCGTTCGAGCTCGGCGGGGTGATGCCGTCGTTGATCGCCGCGACGCTCTCCCAGGGGGAGGTGTACGAGGCGGTGGGGGTCGCGGTCGTGGCGACGTTGGTGTCCGCCAGGGCCGGGCGGGCCGGTAACAGGAAGCCGCAGATGAGCAGGATGGGCAGGATGGCCAGGCGTCTCGTGCGTCTTTTCACGCCGGTCCTCCGTTCTGGTAGCGCTAACATTCGTGGGCCTCGAGAAAGGGCGCGCTTCCTCGAGGCCCGGCTCGTCAGTTCGCCGTACTACATCGCACGCCCTCCTGGAGCGGGGCGCCCTCGCACGAGACTTGATCGCACGCCCTTGACCGGCCGTCAAATCGGCAGCCAGAGGACCGCCACCGACCTGGGCGTTCCCGCTGAAACTTTCACAGCCCCCGGATTGTCGGTGCGCCCGCGTAAGGTTCCCGCCATGGCCACGCTCATCGGACGCGAACGCCCCGCCGCCCTCCTGCGCGGCGAGATCGAGCGCGCGCTGATCAGCCATGGGGCGCTGGTGCTCGTGGCGGGCGAGGCGGGCATCGGCAAGAGCACCCTGGTGGCGAGCGCCGCCGGGGAGGCCGTCCGCGCGGGCGCCAGGCTGCTCGCCGGCGCCTGCTGGGAGGGCGAGGGCGCGCCGGGCCACTGGCCGTGGGTGCAGGTGGTCAGGCAGCTCGCGCCGGGGGCCACGCCGCAGAGCCTGGCGGGGGCCGACGGGGAGGCGTTCCAGCTCTACGACGCGGTGACGCGGCTGCTGGTGGGCGCCTCGCGGGAGCAGCCGGTGGTGGTCGTGCTGGAAGACCTGCACTGGGCGGACGCCGCGTCGCTGCGGCTGCTGGAGTTCGTGGTGCGGCACGCCTGGTCCGAGCGGCTGCTGGTGATCGGCACATACCGCGACGGCGAGGTGACCGGCCTCCCGCTCGAAGCCAAGGCCACCACAGTGACGCTGACCGGCCTCGACTTCGAAGGCGTGCGGCGGCTGGTGGCCCGTACGACGGGCTTGGACCCGGAGCCGGGCCTGGTCGCGGAGATCCACCGGCGCACGGGCGGCAACCCGTTCTACGTGGAGCAGACGGCCCGCCTGTGGCAGGGCGGCAGCCCGCTCGCCACCATCCCGCCGGGCGTGGAGGCGGCGATCCGGCGGCGGCTGTCGCGGCTGGCGGGCGGGGTGCTGGTTGTCCTGCGGATGGCGGCCGTGCTGGGGCGCGAGTTCACCCAGGACACCCTCGCCGCGGGCCTGCGGCACGGCGCCCGTCCCGGCTTGCCCGTCGTCGAGGCGCTCGAACAGGCGGTCGCGGCCAAGCTCGTCGTCTCGCACGGCTCGGGGCGCCACTCGTTCGTGCACGACCTGGTGCGGGAGACGCTCTACGCCGAGCTGGACGTGCCCAGCCGGGCCGCCCTGCACGCGTCCGCCCTGGTGGCGCTCGACACGGCGCCGCCCGCCGTGCGCGCCCACCACGCCTGCCTGGCCGGTGCGCCCGGCGCGGTTGACCTGCTGCTGGCGGCGGCCCGGGATGCCGAGGGGCGGATGGCGGACGAGGAGGCGGCAGGGCACTATCGGCGGGCGCTGGAGCTCACGCCCGAGTCCGAGTCGCGGCGGCGGGCGGTGATCGGGCTCGATCTGGGCGTGGCGCAGCATCGCGCGGGTGACAGCGTTTCGGGGGGACGCAGTCTGGAGGCGGCCTTCGCGGTCGCCCGTCGCCTGGGGGCGCCCGATCTGCTGGCGGTCGCGGCTTTGAAGCTGCACGACGTGTGCGCCACAGGGCAAGGGCGCTGGGCCGACTTCGCCCACGCCGCCCATCACGCGCTGCTGGGTGCGGGCGGAGGGATGGGCACAGGCGGGGAGATGAGCGCAGGCGTGTGGACGGGCGCAGGCCCGGAAGTGGGCGTCGGCGGACAGATGAGCGCCGACGCGGGGACGGGCACAGGGACGGGAGCAGGCGCGGAAGTGGGTGCCGGCGCGGGGACGGGCGCAGGCGGGAGGACGGGCGCGGGCGGGAGGATGGGCGCCGGGATGGGCGCGGGCGGGAGGATGGGCGCGGGCGGGAGGATGGGCGCGGGCGGGAGGATGGGCGCGGGCGGGAGGATGGGCGCAGACGGCGGCGCGAGCACGCGCGGAGGCGCGAGCGCGAGCTGGGAGACGGGCGCAGGTGGGGGCGCGAGCGCGGGCTTGCGTGAGGGTGACGACGACCGGCTGAACGCCGCCGCGCGTGAGCTGACCGAGGTGGCCGCCGACCTGGCCAGACAGGGCGCGGACGACGAGGCGCTCGCCTACAGCCTCCTGTCCAGACTGGCCGTCATCTGGGACCCGGGCACCACGGCCGAACGCCTGGCGATCACGACGGAGCTGTCAGCGGTGGCCGCCCGCACCGGCGACGACCAGCTCGGCCTGACCGCCCGTTCCTGGCGCGCCGGAGCCCTGCTGGAGCTGGGCGACCCCCGTTGCCTGGCCGAGCAGCGCGCGTTCACCACCCGGGCGGAGTCCTCGGGGCTGGCCCTGTTCCAGCACGAGGCCACCGTGCTGCGGGCCATGTTCGCCACGCTCACCGGCCGCTTCGACGAGGCGGACACCCACATCGACGCCGCCTACGACCTCGGCGAGCAGCCCGGCATCGGCAGGCAGGACCTGCGCTGGATGCAACGCTGGTCAGCCGCCCTCCTCAGGGGCCGCTTCGACGTGACCGACGCCGTCCTGGCGGAGATGGAGGCGGCGGGCAGTCAGCACGTCCCGCTCTTCCGGGCGGTGACGGCAGTGCAGCGGGACGACCTGGCGACGGCGGCGCCACGGCACGACGACGGCGGCGAGACCGCCGGGCGGTGGCGAGACGGCGGTGAGACGGCCGGGCGGTATCCGGCGCAGATCATGGCGGCGGGCGAGCAGTACCTGCGCTGGATGGCGCCGCTGTGGCTGAGGTTCCAGGCGCAGGCGGCGGCCCGTTCGAAGGACCCGGCGCTGTGCGAGCGCGCCCGCGCCGCGATCTCCCCGTACGTCGGCCAGTGGGGCGTCACCGCGACCGTCACCGTCGAGGGCCCGTACGCCCACTGGGCCGCCGTGCTGGACGCGGCCCAGGAACGCTGGGACGACGCGATCGCCGGCTTCACCGCGGCCTACCAGGCGGCGGACGTCCTGGGCGCGCGGCCCTGGTCGGTCGAGTCGCGGGCCCATTTGGCTCGGGCCCTCCAAGCGCGCGGCGACGACGCCTCGGCGCTGATCGAGCAGGTGGAGCGGGAGGCGGCGGAGCTCGGCATGCTGGTACGCCTGCCCAGCCCCGGCACCGCCAACGCCTTCCGCCTGGACGGGGAGGTGTGGGCCCTGACCTTCGCCGGCCGCACCGTGCACCTGCCCGACGCCAAGGGCCTGGCCGACCTGCGCGTCCTGCTCGCCCACCCCGGCAGGGACGTGCCTGCGGTCGAGTTGCTCGACCCGGCCGGTGGTGAGGTGGTGGTCACGGCGCGCGGCATGGGCGGTGACGACGTGCTGGATGAGGAGGCCAGGGCGCGTTACCGCAGGCGGCTGGAGTTACTGGACGAGGAGATCGAGCGGGCGGTGGGGCTGGGCGAGGAGCGTCGTGCGGCCGAGTTCGACGTGGAGCGGCAGGCGCTGCTGGACGAGCTGCGTGCGGCCACCGGGCTGGGCGGTCGTCCCCGCCGTCTGGGGGACGAGGCCGAGCGTGCTCGTAAGGCGGTCACGAACCGGATCCGCAACACGCTTCGCCAGCTCGACCAGCGGCATCCGGAGCTGGCCGCCCACCTGCGCGCCTCGGTGTCCACCGGCTCGACGTGCCGCTACCGGCCGGAGACGGAGGTGCACTGGTCGACTTGACGCACCCACCGGCCTCCGAGGCGCACCGGTCGGCTGGACGCTGCCGACCAGATTCCGGGGCGCGCTGGTCCACCTGACGCCACCCACCAGCCTCTGAGGCGCATCGGTCGGCTGGACGCTGCCGACCAGATTCCGGGGCGCGCTGGTCCGCCTGATCGCCACCCACGAGCCTCCGAGGCGCACTCGTCGGCTGGACGCTGGCGGTCGGTGGCGGGGTGCGTCGGTCGGTTCTGGGCGGTGCCCTGTCACCCGCGAGCGTCCAGCTCGTCGCGCCCGATCGCCGCCCGGACCTGGCCGAGCCACTCCACACCCAGCCGCCGCCCGTCCGGAAGCTGATCGTTGCGATCCCACCGCCACGCCGTGACCATCGCCCACATGAGCGCCCGGCACTCACGAAGCAACTCCTGATCGGCACCCGCGTAGTGCGGACCGGCCGCTTCGGGCGCGTGGGCGAGGTCGAACTCGACGGGCCCGCGGCAACACGTCTCAAGGTCGATGAACAGCGGCCCCTCCCGCGTGGCGAGCAGGTTGCCCGGATGCGGCTCACCGTGCAGGAGCTGATCCCCGGCGCCACCGCGCTCGCTGATGGCCCGGCTCATGTTCCGGAGCGTGTCGGTGAGGAGCTCCCGGTCCGCGTCCGGGAGCTCCGGGGAGCGGTCGCGGTCCGCCAGGAGGAGCTGGGCCTGTTCGACCCGGTCCGTGAAGTGCGGCGCCGGGACGTCGATCGTGCGCATGCCGGCGTGCAGCCGTTCGAGCGCCTTGGCGTAGCCGGCCGGCGGGATCTCGTCGGGCGTGGCCGGTGAGTAGTAGGTCCACAGCGTGATCGCGAAGCCGTCACGCTCGTGCACCCGCGGCTCCACCCGCGGATCGAGACTCGCCACGGGGCTCCCCGCCTCGGCGAGCCGTCGCGCCATGTCGATCTCGAACGCCAGCGCCTGGTTCTCCACGGGTGCCACGCGGGCCAGGACGTCGCACGGCAGCAGGCGCAGAGCGAGCTTGTTGGAGTTGTTGAGGACGATCGCGTCGTCGGCGGTCAGACCGAGTGATGCGGCGGTCGCCATCGCCGCTGCTGTGGCTCGTCTGACCTCTGACGCCTGCATCGTCGCCCAGCTCCTCTCCCCCTGCGCGCTGCACCGGACCTGGGCACCCTACCAAGTTGCCGATCTAGAAGGCGGGTGCTGGGTCAGCGGAGCTTGGTGAAGAAGGCCGTGACGTCGTCGGTGAAGAGAGCGGGTTGCTCGGCGGCGAAGAAGTGCCCGCCCCGGTCGTACTCGGACCAGTGGACGAGGTTGTGGTCGCGTTCGGCCCAGGAGCGGATGGTGACGTCGCAGGCCTTGGACACGAGCACGCCCGTGGGGACGGCGCCCCGGGCAGCGGCGGCCCAGTCATCCTCACCGGCCGGGCTCTCGGAGTCGCCCCAGCCCGCCGGAGCGCTCATGTTCTCGTAGTAGAACTGCGCCGACGACCCCGCCGTCCCCGTCAGCCAGTACAAGCTCACGTTCGTCAGCATGAGGTCCCGATCGAGCGACTCCTCCGGCAGCCCCTCCACGGGCTCGGTCAGCTCCTTGAACTTCTCCATGATCCACGCGAGCTGCCCCACCGGCGAGTCGTGCAGCCCGTACGCCACGGTTTGCGGCCGTTTGGACTGCGTCTGCAGGTACCCGTCGTTCATGTTCTCCATGGCCTCCCATCGCCGCCGCTCCTCCTCCGACAGCCCGTCCATCTCCCCCTCCTGCCCGGCGGGGAAGGTGAGGGCGGCGTTGAGGTGGATTCCGGCGACCCGATCGGGCGCGTGCCTGCCCATCTCGGGGGCGATGAAGGCTCCGGCGTCGCCGCCCTGCACGCCGTACCGGCCGTACCCGAGCAGGTCCATCAGCTCGGTGAAGGCGCGGGCGGTGCGGGCGGCGTCCCAGCCGGTGGCGGACAGCGGGCTGGAGAAGCCGAAGCCCGGCAGCGACGGGACGACCAGGTGGAAGTCGCGGGAGAGCGGCTCGATGACGTCCAGGAACTCCACGAACGTCCCCGGCCAGCCGTGCAGCAGCATGAGCGGCAGCGCGTCGGCGCGCGCCGAGCGGACGTGCACGAAGTGGAGGCGCTGTCCGTCGATCGTGGTGGTGTGGTGGGGCAGCTCGTTGAGCTTGGCCTCGTGGGCGCGCCAGTCGTAGCCGGTGCGCCAGTACTCGGCGAGTTCGCGCAGGTAGCCGACCGGGACGCCGCGCTCCCAGCTGGTGCCGGGGAGCTGGTCCTGCCAGCGGGTGCGGGCCAGGCGGGCGTGCAGGTCGTCCAGGTCCTGCTGCGGAATCTCGATCCGGAACGGGTGAATGGTCATGAAATTTCCTCTCAAAGGTGCGGAAGGGCGGCGGGGTGCTCTGCGTCCGAGGGGGCGGAAGGCCGCGGGGTGCTCGGCTCAGAGAGGGCGGAAGGCGGCGGCGTGCTCGGCGGCCCACTGGGCGAACGTTCGTCCGGGACGGCCCGTGACGCGTTCCACGGTCGGCAGCACGACGGAGCCGGCGTCCGGCGGGTTCGCGCCGAGCTGGACCCCGAACTCGATCAGCTCGTCGCCCACCCCCGCCGCCCGCATGGCGGCGCGGTACTCCGCCTCGCTCTGCTCCTCGAACCGCAGCTCCCGCCCGATCGCCGCGCCGATCAGCCGCGTCCGCTGCTCCGGCGTGAGCGTCTCGGGCCCGGTCAGCAGGTACGTCTCCCCCGCGTGCCCCTCCTCGACCAGCGCCGCCACGGCGACGGCGGCGATGTCGGCCTCGTGCACCACGGCACCAGGATGGTTGCCGAAGACCCGCACCACCCCCTCCCGCCGGATGGAGTCGGCCCAGTCGAAGGCGTTGGCCATGAACTCGACGCACTGGAGCCGCGTCCACCTGAGCATCCCGGCCCGCAGCGCCTCCTCGACGGTGGACTCGTCCCAGCCGCTCAGCACGCTGACGCGCCGCACGCCGGCCTGGGCCGCCAGCTCGACCAGCTCCGGCCCGTTCTCCAGCGGCGCGCCGTCGTCCCCGCCGAACGTGATCAGGTGCAGCCCCGTCACGCCCTCCAGCGCGGGGGCCAGCGTCGCGGCCTCGGTCAGGTCGCCGCAGGCCACCTCGACGCCGTCGGGGAACGCGGCCTTGCCGGGGTTCCTGGTCAGCGCCCGTACGGGTACGCCGCGTCCGGCCAGCTCGCTCACGATGCGGCGGCCGACAGTCCCCGTGGCGCCGGTCACGAGAATCGTCATCCGTGTTCTCCTGTCCGATGGTTCTTGTCTGTCGGACAGGAGGCGCTACATGGGAAATAGCGCCCGCTAGGCGGCGGAAACGGCGCGGAAACGCCGTGCGCGGTTGCATCGTGCCCAGTCCGCGAAGATCACGACGAGAAGAGGCACCCATGACCGAATCCGCCGCCGAGCCGTCCGGGCGCACCGCGCACGACCTGCCCGGACGTGTCCACGGTCCGTCCCTGCACACCGCGCGCGACCTGCCCGGACGTGCCCACGGCCTGTCCCGGCGCACCGCGCTGGGCCTGTTGGGAGCCGTGCCCCTGACGGCGGGAGGCGTGGTGGCCGCGTCCGGCGTCGCCGCGGCGGCCGACCGCTCCGACGGGATCCCCGCCGACCTGCGGCCGGGCGGCGCGTTCGACCGGTACCTCAAGGACCTGGCTGAACGCGACCAGTTCTCCGGGACGGTGCTGCTGGCGCACCGCGGCCGGCACGTGCTGGCCCGCGCGTACGGCATGGCCGACAGGGAACGACGCGTCCCCAACGACCTGGACACGATCTACGCGATGGCCTCCGCCTCCAAGCCCTTCACCGGCCTGGCCGTGGTGCGGCTCGCCCAGCAGGGCAAGCTCAGGTTCTACGACAAGGTCGGCGCCCACCTGGACGGCTTCCCGGCGGAGATCGCCGAGAACGTCACCGTTCACCAGATGCTCACGCACACCTCAGGGATGACCGACCCCACCAACGACGCGACGGACCCGCGCGTCTTCACCAGCGTCGAGGAACGCAACCAGGACATCGCCGCCCGCGCCCGATCGCAGCGGCTGCGCTTCACGCCCGGCACCGCCAAGGAGTACTCCAGCATGGGCTACGAGGTGCTCGGCGAGCTGGTCGCGAAGGTGTCGGGGCAGCCGTTCCACGAGTACGTCCGCGAGCACGTCTTCGAGCGGGCGGGCATGGCCGACTCGGCCTACTTCACCAGGACGCGGTGGCTGGCGGACGAGCGCATCGCGCACCCGTACATGCTGCAGGAGGACGGCACGCGCGTCGACGGCGTGCGCAACCTGGACAAGGGCGGCGTCAGCGGGGTGAAGGGCAGCAACTCGGCCCGCGCGTTCATCGGGTCCGGCGGCGGGAACGGCTTCACGACCGCCCCCGACATGGTGCGCTTCGCGCTCGCGCTGCAACGCGACGAGCTGCTGAAGCGCGCCTACACCGAGCTGTACGTGAACGCGAAGGTGTCAGGCCCGCCCCTGCGGGAGGGCCCGGCGGATCCGCGCCGCGGGGAGGCGTTCCACGCGTACGGGCCGACCGCGTCCACCTTCAACGACCGCCGCTACATCTCCCACGGCGGCGGCATCGCGGGCGGCTCGACGAACTGGAGCATCTACCTCGACCTCGACTGGGTCGCGGTGGTGCTGTGCAACTACGACCTGCAGATCGAGCCGATCATCGAGCAGGAGCGCAGCCGGATCACCGCGTGAGCGGCTGCGCGCCGCCCGTCAGGTAGTGCTGCACCACCGGCCCGATGTCGCGGGCGAGCGTGTCGACGTCGGCGTCCGCCATCGGCGGGAAGCGCAGCACGTACCGGGTCAGTGCCAGGCCGAGGAGCTGCGTGGAGGCGAGCGCGGCGCGGTGCTCGGCGTCGGGCGCGCCGGTCAGGCGGGCGACGAGCGCGGTGATCTGCGTCGCGAACACCTCCCGCATCCGCTCAGCGGCCGTGGGGTTGGTGCTGGCGGAGCGGAGCAGCAGGATGAGCACGTCGTCGGCCTGCTCGCCCTCCCAGCGGGACAGGAAGTGCCGCACGATCAGCTCGCCGAGCCGCTCGCGCGGCGGCCGGGCGAGCTTGTCGAGCTGCAGGTCCACGTCCACGGCGGCGTGGAACAGCCCGGCCTTGCTGCCGTAGTAGCGCATGACCATGGACGGGTCCACGCCGACCAGGGAGGCGACCGCCCGGATCGTCATCGCCTCGTAGCCGCGCTCGACGAGCAGCTTCCTGGCAGCCGAGAGGATGGCGTTCCTGGTGGCTGCCGATCTCTCGGTGAATGCCATGACAACAAGTGTAGGCCAACACCCGTACGACTTGCATCCCGACCGGTCAGAGGTGCTTGGCCATCCACGCCGTGACCACCTCGGCGATCACCTCCGGATGGTCCTCCGGAGTGTGGTGGCCCGCGACCTCCTCGCGCTCCACCACCTCCAGGGACGCGATGTTCGCGCGGCACCAGTCGATGGTCTCCCGCGTCCACATCATGCCGGGGCCGGGCCGGAAGTCGATCAGCAGCTTCGGCACCTCGACGCTGGCGGCCAGCCACCGGTCGAACGCCTCGATCCTGGCCACCACGTCGGCGGGCTCGCCGTCCAGCGGCATCGAGCGGGCCCAGCGCAGCAGCGGCAGCCTGCTCTCCCTCGTCGGGTACGGCCGCAGGTACGCCTGCGTGTCCTCGTCGGCCATCGGCGTGGCGACGCTGCCGGGCAGGCCGCGCAGGAAGGCGTTGTCGTCGAGCATCATGGTCTCGCCGACACCGTCGGTCTTGATCGCCCGGAACAGCGGCCGGCCGCCCTCGGGGAACTCCTCCCAGGTCATCGGCTTGACGATGGCCTCGGTGAAGGCGATGCCGCGCACCCGGTCCGGGTGGCGGGCGGCCCAGTCGAACGCGAGCGCGCCGCCCCAGTCGTGGCCGACGAGCAGCACGTCGCGCAGGTCCAGGGCGTCGAACCAGGCGTCGAGGTAGCGGGCCTGGTCGGCGAAGGTGTAGTCGATGGCGGGCTTTCCTGAGTCGCCCATGCCGATCAGGTCGGGGGCCAGGCGGCGGCCCTGGCCGATGGCGGGCATGACGGCGCGCCACAGGTGAGAGGAGGTGGGGTTGCCGTGCAGGAAGACGATGGGGGCGCCGGTGCCGAGGTCGCGGTAGGAGATGGCGGAGTCGAGGACTTGCTGGATGGGCATGTCGTGCGGGTCCTTTCAGAGGTTCAGGTGCAGGAAGCGGTCCACCGCGATCTCGATCACGACCCGGCCTGGCGGGGCGGGCGGGGGTGAGAGGTAGCGGTGGGTGTAGCGGGTGGTGGCTTCGGCTATGCGGTGCGGGTCGTGGGAGACCGTGGCCCGGCCTTCCAGGGTGAGCCAGCGGAAGCCCGCGACCTGGCAGAGCGCCGCCCGGCCGCCGGGGGTGGCCGGGGTGGCAGGGACGGGGAGGGCTGCCGGGGTGGCGGGGGTGGTGGTCAAGTTGCGGGCTTTGCGGGAGGTGGCGACCGTCAGGACGCGGGCCAGGCCCGACTCCCGGTCCCAGGTGAAGCGGACGGGCACCACGTGCGGGGTGCCGTCGGGCCGCAGCGTGGTCAGGGTCGCCACGCCGGGCTCGGCCAGGAAGTCCCGCGCCGCGCGAGGCAGGCGGACGGTGGCGCCGGTCATCGGGAGCCCGCGATGCTACGGACGGGCGCGCCGGTCACCGGAAGGCCGCGACCATCAGAGGCGGTCACGCCGGTCACCGGAAGGCCACGGCGTTGCGGGCCGCCCAGTCGGCGAAGGTGCGCGGGGCGCGGCCGAGGAGCCGTTCCACGT
The DNA here is from genome assembly GCF_008086045.1 of Nonomuraea sp. PA05. Classification (GTDB taxonomy): domain Bacteria; phylum Actinomycetota; class Actinomycetes; order Streptosporangiales; family Streptosporangiaceae; genus Nonomuraea; species Nonomuraea monospora. The sequence continues at coordinate 40,036 of NZ_VSEY01000066.1, forward strand.
CCGGGCTGACCCGCCGCTCCTCCTCGGTCGGCGTCCCGAGGATGGCCAGCGTCCCCTCGACGGCCTGCTCAGGCATGAAGCCCAGCATCTGTGCCCGAGCCTCCTCCCTGCTCTGCTCGACGAACCGCACCTCAGCCCCCACCGCCTCACCGATCACGGCGGCCCGCTCCCGCGGCGAGACGGGCCCCGGCCCGGTCAGTACGTACGTCCGCCCCGCATGCCCGTCCTCACGCAACACCACGGAAGCGACCTCCGCGATGTCGGCCGGATCGATGACGGGCAGGGCCACGTCGGCGAACGGCGCGGCGGCCGTGCGGTGCGCGCGGATCGGCTCGGCCCAGGCGAACGCGTTGGAGGCGAACCCGCCCGGCCGCAGGATCGTCCACTCCAGCCCCGACTCGCGCACGGCCTCCTCGAAGGCGACCGGATGCCCGTACAAGCCCGGCCTGGTCCCCGCGCCCTGTGAGGAGAGCAGCACCACGCGCCGGACCCCGCCCGCCGCAGCCGCTTCGAGCACGGCGCGCGGCTCGTCCCCGGCGACGAGCAGGAACAGCGCACCGGCCCCCTCGAAGGCGGCCTTCAGACCGGCGGGATCCCCCAGGTCTCCGGCGCTGTGCCGCGCACCGCCGGGGAGGGGCGCGGGACGCCGGGAGACGGCGGTGACCTGCTCGCCTGCGGCGGCGAGCAGCCGCACCAGCTCGCTTCCGACGTTCCCGGTGGCACCTGTGACGACGAACATGGAACACTCCTCAGGAGTTAGTTAGTTGACTGACTCAGTGCCACGACCATAGCGGGATGCCAAGCGGCGTGTCTATAGTTAGTCAGGTGACTAACTCAACACGGGCGGGGAAGCGGGAGCGGCTCGCGGGCGCCGCCGTACGGGTGCTGCACGAGCAGGGCGTCGAGAAGACCACCCTCGCCGACATCGCGCGCGCGGCCGACGTTCCCGTGGGCAACGTCTACTACTACTTCAAGACCAAGGACCAGCTCGTCGAGGCGGCCATCGAGGAGCACGGCCACCACCTCGACACCATGATCGAGACGCTGGAGCGGCTCGGCACGCCACAGGAGCGGCTCAAGGCGCTGCTGCGGGGCTGGATCGGCGAGAGCGACCTCACCGCCAAGTACGGCTGCCCGACCGGCACGCTCGCCGCCGAGCTCGACAAGCGCGACGACGGCCTCGACCGCGCCATCGCCCAGGTCATGGGGCGGATGGTCGACTGGGTGGAGAGCCAGTTCGCGGCCATGGGGCGGGCGGACGCGCGGGAGCTGGCGGTCGCCCTGTTCGCCGCGTACCAGGGGGCGGCGCTGCTGACCAACACCTTCCGCGACCCCGGCCTGATGCGGACGGAGGGCCACCGGCTGGAACGCTGGATCGACTCGCTCTGATTCGCCGACCGGCCACCCGGGCGTCGCCGTCACGACAACCCGATGAAGCAGGCCTGAAGCCCGCGCGCCGTAGCCTCACGCCCGAGGCGCCCATGGCGCTTGCGGCCTGCTCCACGAGGGTCTCCCGGCGCGGGGGCGGGGAGACCCCGCCTGGCGGAAAATGCTTCGTGCACGCAGCGTCATCACTCGTACACTGACCATCACTGGCACACCCCGGTTCTGGTCGGGAGAGGCGCGGATGAGCACGGAGCTGGAAGGGGTCGCCGGGGCGCAGGCTCGTGGCGGCCTGGAGTCGGTGACGCGGCACGAGGAGCTGGTGCGGCTGCTGGCGGAGCAGTTCGCGCGGGCGGACGTGTCGTTGCGGGAGTTGCAGGCCCGGGCCGATCGGGCCGGTGGGACGCGGCTGCCCCGGGCCACCTGCGCCGACATGCTGGCGGGGCGGCGGTTCCCGAAGAAGGCGGTGATGGTGGCGTTCCTGCGGGGGTGCCGGGTGCCCGAGCATCGGCTGCCCGCGTGGGAGCGGGCGTGGGAGCGGGTACGGGTGGCGCGGCTGGCGGCCATGGCGGCACGGGCGCAGGCGGAGGCTCAGGCGCAGCTCAGTGCGCTGGCCACGGTCGCGTCGCCACTGCGCGTCACGCCTGCCGCGACGGTGGAACGCGACGAGGCGGCGCCACAGGACGAGCCGGAAGCGGCGGCTCAGGCGGGCGGGACGTGCGTGGACACGTCGCCGGGCAAGGAGCGGGCGCGGGGCCGGTCGCTGGGGGTCGCCGTGCTCGCCTCGCTGGCCGCCGCCATCCTGGGCCTCCTGGTAGGAACCTGGCTGCCACACCGAACCACCCCGGAACCCCCCACCATCGCGGACGACGGCCGCGCGTTCGGCCCCGGCGGTTCGAGCCGCTTCACCGTGACAGTGCACCCGTCCAACACAGGCGTCCGCCTGACCCGCCGCCTCGACGCGGGCATCGGCGAGCAGCACGCCACCATCACGGTGAACGGAACCCAGGCAGCCACCTGGCGCCCGCTGCCGGCACGCGAAACGTACCGATGGCAGGACCAGACGGCGGAGCTCCCGCCGTCACTGACCACCGGCCGCGGCTCGCTGACCGTCGTCAACACGTTCGTCTCGTCCGAGCAGGACTTCAACGAGTTCAGGTACGTCGTCGAACAACGGATCAACGGCCGCTGGCGAACCGCCGACACTCTCGACGTGGGCCCCCGGCACCTCGCCGGCGAGGCCGCCCACGGCTACGCGATCACCGGCCCCCAGACGTTCGCCGACGTGCGGGAGTTCGCCTACCCGCCGCGTCGGTCGTGAGCTGCCGCCACGGCAGCTTTTTCCCGGGCGGGGGGGTCAACCGATCGGTGGATATCGGGGCGGGCACGGGCGGAAGATCCTCGATGCATGACAGTCATCGAGATCACCGACCTGCGTAAGAGCTACCAGGGCAACCAGGCCGTGAACGGCGTCTCCCTCACGGTGGGGCGCGGCGAGATCTTCGGGCTCGCCGGCCCCAACGGGGCGGGGAAGACCTCGGTCGTGGAGTGCGTGTCGGGGCTGCGCCGTCCCGACAGCGGCAGCGTGCGGGTGCTGGGCCTGGACCCGCACGGCGGCGACCGGCGCGCGTTGCAGCAGCGCATCGGCGCGCAACTGCAGGAGGCGGCGCTGCCTGACGGGATCAAGGTGGGTGAGGCGCTGCGGATGTACGCCTCCTTCTACGACCGTCCCGCCGACTATCGGGCGCTCATGGACGAATGGGGCCTGACCGCGAGGAAGGGCAGCCGGTTCGGCGGGCTGTCCGGCGGCTGGAAGCAGCGGCTGTTCATCGCCCTGGCGCTGGTGGGCAACCCCGAGGTGGTCCTGCTCGACGAGCTGACCACGGGCCTGGATCCGGACGCCCGCCGTACGACGTGGGGTCTGATCCGCGCGATGCGCGAGCGCGGCGTGACCGTCGTGATGGTCACGCACTTCATGGACGAGGCGGAGGCGCTCTGCGACCGCGTCGCCATCATCGACGGCGGCCGCGTGACCGCCCAGGGCAGCCCCCGCGAGCTGATCGGCCAGGCCGGCACCGGCTCGCTCGAGGACGCCTACTTCGCACTCACCGGAAGGAACTGACCATGAAGGGCTTCGCCAACGTCGTCGCCGTCGAGCTCAAGCTGGGCCTGCGCGACCCCATGTCCGCGTTCTTCGCGCTGGCCTTCCCGCTGATCATGCTCTGGGTCAAGCTGCGCGGCGGGAACAAGCCGCTGCCGGGCGGGGTGCCGGTCGTGGACGCGACCGTGCCGATGCTGGCCGTCTTCGTCATCGGGCTGGCCACGCTGGTGGTGCTGCCCGCCACGCTGGCCCAGTACCGGGAGCGGGGCGTGCTGCGGCGGCTGCGCGTCACCCCGGCCGCGCCGGCCATGCTGTTCGGCGCGCAGTGGATCGCCCACACGCTGCTGGCGGTGGCCGGGACGGCGCTGATCGTCGCCGTCGGAGCCGCCGGGTTCGGGCTGGCGGCTCCGGCGAGCCTGCCCGGCGTGCTGCTGGGCTGGCTGCTCGGCGCGCTCAGCCTGGGCGCGATCGGGCTGCTGCTGGGCGCGGTGGTGCCGAGCGGGCGGGCGGCTACCGTGGTCGGGCTCGGGTTGTTCTTCCCCATGGTGTTCCTGTCGGGGGCCGTCATCCCGCGCGAGACGATGTCGGGCTCCATGCGGGCGATCGGCGACCTGATGCCGATGGCGCCCGTGGTGCGGGCGGTCCGCGACGGGTGGGAGGGCGTTCCCGCCTCGGGGGCTACGCTGGGGATCATGGTGGCTGTCACGGTGGTGGCGGGCGGCGTCGCGCTGAAGGCGTACCGGTGGTGACGTTCAGGCGCTGGGACCGGGTCCTGGCGGCGCTGCCGTACCTGCTCGTCCTGCTGCCCGCGCTGTTCTCCCTGCTGCGGGAGTGGCGGGTGGAGGTGCTGGCCCTGGCGCTGTTCTCGGTGGCCTGGCACTGGGTGGTCGTGACGGCGCACCCCGGCTGGATCGCCCGCCGCTGGGTGGTGATCGTGCACTTCGTGGTGCTGCTGGCGACCGTGGCGGCGCTGGTGCGGATCGACACGGTGTTCACGGTGACCGGGGTGGGGGCGTTCCTGCAGTGCTTCGCCCTGCTGCCCGGCCTGTGGGCGTACGCCGGGGTGGCGGTGACGGTCGGCCTGCTCGTCGCCGCCCGCCCGGCCGACGGGCGGACCCCCGTGGAGCTGCTCGCGTCCTTCGTCGTGGGGGTGCTGATCTCCTCGATGGCGGGCCTGGTCTTCCAGACGGTCGCCGAGCAGAACGAGCGGCTCAAGCAGACCACCGCCAGGCTGGCCGCGCTCGCCGAGGAGAACGCGAACCTGCAGTCGCAGCTCCTGACCCAGGCCCGTGAGGCGGGCGTGCTGGGCGAGCGCCAGCGGATGGCCAGGGAGATCCACGACACCATCGCGCAGGGCCTGACGGCGATCCTCACCCAGCTCGAAGCGCTCGGCGACGTGCCGGGCGCCGGCGAGCGGCTGGACACGGTGCGCGGCCTGGCCAGGGAGAGCCTGGCCGAGGCGCGCCGCTCGGTGCACGCGCTGCGGCCCGTGCCGCTGGAGGAGAGCACGGGGTTCGCGGCGGCCCTGTCCGAGGTGGCGGAGCGGTGGTCGCGGGTGTCGGGGGTGCCCGCCGCCGTGTCCGTGACGGGCGACGCCCGGCCGCTGCACGCCGAGGTGGAGAGCACGCTGTTACGGGTGGCGCAGGAGGCGCTGGCCAACGTCGCCAAGCACGCCTCGGCCGCCCGGGTGGTCCTGACGCTCTCCTACATGGACGACGTGGTCGCCCTGGACGTGCGCGACGACGGGACGGGCTTCGTGCACGAGCCCGGCGAACCCGGCGAGTCGAGCGGGTTCGGGCTCATCGGGATGCGGCAGCGCGTCATCCGCCTGGCGGGCAGCTTCGCCGTCGAGACCGCCCCTGGCCAGGGCACCGGGATCTCCGCCACCGTACCCGCCATCCCCGCCCCCGCGAGGTCGTGAGCCATGCCGATTCGCCTGATCATCGTGGACGATCACCCGATGGTGCGCGACGGGCTGCGCGGGATCTTCGCCACCGGCGACTTCGAGGTCGTCGGCGAGGCGGCCGACGGCCGGGAGGCGCTGGCGGTGGCGCTGCGCACCTGCCCCGACGTGGTCCTGCTCGACCTGCGGATGCCGCACATGAGCGGCGTCGAGGTCATCCGCCGCCTGCGCGAGCAGCAGCCGGACGTGCGGGTGCTGGTCGTGACCACGTTCGACGACGACGCCGACGTGCTGCCCGCCATCGAGCAGGGCGCGACCGGCTACCTGCTGAAGGACACCCCGCGCGACGAGCTGCGGCGCGCGGTGCTGGCCGCGGCCAGGGGCGAGACGGTCCTGTCGCCCACGGTGGCCGGGGTGCTGAGCCAGAAGGCCCGCGAGGCTCCCGCCCGGGTGCTGAGTCCGCGGGAGGTGGAGGTGCTCGCCCTCATCGCGCGGGGGGCGACCAACCGGGAGATCGCCGGGAGGCTGTTCATCACGGAGGCGACGGTGAAGACGCATCTGCTGCACGTCTTCGCCAAGCTCGGGGTGAAGGACCGGGCCGCGGCGGTGGCCGCGGCGTACGAGAGCGGCCTGCTCAAGCCCGCCTCGCGGGGCTGACGCACCTGTTGGTGCCGTTTCCGCATGATTACTCTGAGTGACGGGCATAACCCTTCTCGTCCCGAAGAGGGACCATGTGTCGGGAGAAGTAAGGACATCGGCGATGCGGAACGGCGGCACCATACTCATCAGCACGTCCACGGTGATGCTGCTCCTGCTGGCCGGGTGCACCTCGGCCGAGCAGCCCGTCAAGGTCCAGAAGCAGGTCGCGCCGCCGCCTCCCGCGCTGGCGATCTCACCCGCCCACGGCACGAAGAAGGTGCCGCCGGACATCGGCATCGGCGTCAAGGTCACCGACGGCCGGGTCACCGCGCTGACCGTCCTGGACGCCAAGGGGCACGAGATCGCCGGGAACCTGGGCCCGGACGGGACGTGGCGGCCCACCTGGCCGCTCAAGCCGTCCACCGCCTACACGGTGCGGGCGCAGGCCACCGGCGCCGACGGCAGGCAGACCGTCACGGAGCGCTCCGCGTTCACCACGCTGAAGCCGAAGCACGTGCTGGAGACCGGCCTGTCGCCACTCAACGGCGAGAAGGTCGGCGTCGGGATGCCGATCCAGATCCTGCTGTCCAAGCCGGCCAGCCGGCTGGAGGATCGGGTCGCGGTCGAACGGTCGCTGACGGTGCACATGTCCAAGCCGGTGGAGGGCTCGTGGAGCTGGGTGAGCGACCGGGAGGTGCAGTTCCGGCCGCGCGCGTACTGGCCGGCCGGCGAACGGGTCACGGTCGTCGCGCACCTGGCCGGCCTGCGGATCGGACGGGGCGTGTGGGGCGCCAGGGACCGCAGCGTGACGTTCACCGTCGGGCCCGAGCACATCACCACGATCCGCAACAAGACCCACCGGGCGATCGTGCGCAAGAACGGCGAGGTCGTCCGTAAGATCCCCGTCAGCCTGGGCAAGCCGGGCTTCGAGAGCTGGTCCGGCACCATGATCGCCCAGGAGAAGGCGGAGAACTTCCTCATGGACTCCGCCACCATCGGCATCCCGGGCGAGTATCTGCACCACACCAAGTGGAACGTCCGGATGACCTACAGCGGCATGTTCTTCCACGCCGCGCCATGGTCCACCGGGGCACAGGGGCACCGCAACGTCAGCCACGGCTGCGTGAACGCCGGGACCGGCGACGCCCGCTGGTTCTACAACTTCACCCAGCGGGGCGACATCATCAAGGTCACCGGGACTTCGCAAAGGCTCCAGTTCGGCAACGGGCCGACGCCGTGGGCCAAGTCGTGGGAGGAGTGGCTGGCGGGCAGCGCGATCAAGACCGCTACCGACGCCTGACCTCTCACTCGCTCAGAACGGCCAGCAGGCCTCGGACGCGGGTGCCGTCGAGCAGGTTCCAGGCACCCGCCACATAGCCGGTCACCCCCGGCCCCGCGCCGTCCGCGCCGTTCCCGCCGTCCGCGCCGTCCGCGCCGTTCGAGGCGTTCGAGGCGTTCGCGTCCGGGTGCAGGAGCCGGCGCACGCGCAGCACCGTCCCGTCCGGCGCGCGCAGCTCCGTGCCCTCGCGATCGTCGTCGGCGGCGGCGAGCCCCGAGGGGACGGGACCGGAGCAGGAGCGGGTGACCTCCCGATCGGGCGTGTCGCTGGCGTTCTGGTCCTGAGCCTCCGCCTTGCCCCCGATCAGCGCCAGCAACTGGCCGACCAGCACCGGGTCGTGGCACCCGTCGTACGCCCAGCGCCGCCCCAGCACCCCGTGCTCCATGGTCCCGACGAGCGCGTGCTCCGCCCCGTCGAGCGGCGCGCCCCGGTAGGTCAGCGGCACCAGGTAGGACGCGGGCTCGGGCCCCGAGACGTCGGTGACCACCATGAACTCGATGCCGACCGCCCCCTCGGGATCGTCCAGCCGGAAACCGCCCGCCTTGACGAGCTCCGGCGCGCCACCCCGGTACCACGGGCGGGTGGGCAACCAGGCGGTGAGCAGCTCCAGCTTGGTCGGCTTGAGTTCGGTGCGGTGGATGACGGCCATGCCGGTGGTGCCTCTTTCTGGTCGTACGTCGCGATCACCACATCTTGCCATCCATCCACCGGCACGGCGTTCAGAGCAGTTCAGAGCAGTAGGTCGGCGAGGTTCACCGCAGCACCCATGGCCTGGGCGCCGACGTCGTTGAGGTGCATCCCGTCGCCCGCGTCGAACTCCGGCCTGATGAAGTCGGGCTCGTCCGGCTTCTCGACCGCCTTGGCCACGTCGAAGACCCCGTCGAACGCCGCACCCGTACGGATCCACTCGTTCACCCGCCGCCGCGCCGCCACCCCCTCCGGCGTGCTCACCCCCGGATAGATCGCACCGGCGAACGGCCCGATCGTGGCGGCCAGCACCCTCATGCCCGCCGCCCGCACCCGCCCGCCCAGCTCGGTGAACCCGGCGATCAGGTCCTCGGCCGTCGCGGGCGGCGCCCCGGCCATGCCCGGCAGGCCGAGGTCGTTGATGCCGAAGTGCACGAGGACGTGCGTCGCGCCCGGCACGGACAGCGCGTCCCGCTCCAGGCGGGCCAGGCCGTGCTCGCCGATCTCGTCCACCAGCAGCCGGTTGCCCGCGATGCCCTGGTTGACCACCCAGCCGCGTGGCAGGCGCGCGTTCAGCACGTCCACCGAGCGCCGGTCGGCGCCCATCGTGGTGCCCACGCCCTCGAACCACGAGTCGCCGAACGCGACCCCGATCGACGTGCCGCGCGGCGCACGCACGTCCACGCCGGACACGTAGAAGCGGGCGGCGACCTGCTCCGCGCCGGGCAGCGCGGGGGCGCTCACCTGGTCGCCCGGCGCGACGTAGGCCGTTTCCATCGGCTGGTGGGAGAAGGTCGCGGGCTCCGTCCCGCCCGGCACGTACAGGCTCAGCACCAGGTGCTCGCCCGCCCGCACGACCAGCTCCACCGGGTCGCCGACGACCTCGCCGCCCGCCGGGATCGTCACCTCGCCCGCCCCACCGAACCGCACCTCCCGCTCGGTCCCGGGCACGATCGCGTCACCGGACCGCACCCCGCCACCGGCCGCGTCACCGGACCGCGCCTCGCCACCGGCCGCGTCACCGGACCGCGCCTCTCGCCCGGTCTCCGGCACGAACCCATCGCCGGTCGGGCGCAGCGCCACCCGAACGGCCCCGATCGTCAGCGGCGCGCGGCCATAGCGGTTGGTGAGCCGGACGCGCACCTGGTCGCCGCCTCCGGCCAGCACGAGCGCCTGGCGTACCGTCTCGTCACGGAAACCGCGCGACTCGGCCAGCTTGATCTGCTCGTACGGGCTGATCACGCCCGAGCGGAACCCCGCCACCCACGCGCGGCCCTCACCTGCGTCTGTCATGAACGTCCCCCAAACTCGTGGATGGCGACCAGCTTGGATCACCGGACGCCGCCCGAGCCAGACCCCCGCCTTGCCTACGCAACGTTTGATCAGGCGGCTGGCTAGCATGGTCCGACGTGCGCCACGACAAGGGTAAGGACCGGGAGCTCGCCGCGTTCCTGCAGTCCAGGCGGGCCCGGCTGCGCCCGGAGGACGTCGGGCTGGCCGCGTCAGGGGAGCGGCGGCGCGTGCCGGGGCTGCGCCGCGAGGAGCTGGCGGCGCTGGCCGGGGTGAGCATCGCCCACTACACGCGGCTGGAGCAGGGCAACGCGCGCAACGTGTCGGCCGCCGTGCTCGACGCGGTCGCCCGCGCGCTGCGCCTCACCGAGGACGAACGCCTCTACCTGCACCGCCGCGCCCACCCCGAGCCGGCCCCGCCGGTGGAGACCCCGGCGCTGCGGCCGGGGCTGCGCCAGTTGCTCGCGTCCATGGAGACCGTCCCCGCGCTCATCCTCGACAGCGACACGACGGTCGTCGCCTGGAACCGGCTGGGCGCGGCCCTGTGGGCCGACTTCGCCGTGGTCCCGCGCGAGCGGCGCAGCATCAGTCACCTGCTCTTCCTGAACGCGGACTTCCGCCGGCTGCACGGCGACCAGCTATCCAGGGTGGCGCGGGAGGCGGTCGCGCACCTGCGTACGCTGGCCGCCCGCTACCCCGGGGACGCCGCCCTGGCCGCGCACATCGCGCGGATGCGGGCGGAGAGCCCCGAGTTCGACGGCCTCTGGAACGCCCTGCACGTGCGCGGCGTCACACACCGCGTCTACCGTCTGGAGCATCCGCAGGTGGGCGCCATCGAGGTGCACGGTGAGCTGCTGCCGCTGCCGGACGATCCGCCCCTGCGGCTCGACCTGTTCACGACGGTCCCGGGCTCCGCCTCCCAGGCGGCTCTGCGGCGGCTGGCGGCCGTCGGCACGCGGCCGGCGTCGCAGGACTGCTGACGGAATCTTATGTACGCTCGTACACATGATACCTGACGTGGACAACCGCACGATGCGCGAACGGATGCTCGCCGGCGACCTCTACCTCGCCGACGACCCTGAGCTGGGCGAGCACCTGCTGCGCGCCGCCGACCTGATGGAGGCGTACAACGGGTCGTCGGCCCGCGACCCGCAGCTCCGGCAGCGGCTGCTGGAAGACCTGCTGGGGGCCGTCGGTGAGGGGACCGTGATCCGGCCGCCGCTGTGGGTCGACTACGGCAGCCACATCCGCATCGGCGCCCGCTCGTTCGCCAACTTCGGTCTCGTCGCCCTGGACGTGGCTTCGATCACCATCGGCGACGACGTGCAGATCGGGTCGAACGTGCAGCTCATGACGCCGACGCATCCGGTGGATCCGGAGCTGCGGCGGGCCAAGTGGGAGGCCGCCAAGCCGATCGTCATCGGCGACAACGTGTGGCTGGGGAGCGGGGCGATCGTGCTGGCCGGGGTCACCATCGGGGAGAACACCGTGGTCGGGGCCGGGGCGGTGGTCACCCGGGATCTGCCGGCGAACGTGGTGGCGGTGGGGAATCCCGCCCGGGTGATTCGTACGATCGAGCCGGGCGCGACAGAGGCGAGATGAACGGGCCGCCGCGCGATCGGGGCGACCCGAGCGGGACTCGGCCCGATCCGAGCGGACTCCCGCACCATCGGAGCGACCCGAGCGGGACTGGGCACGATCGGGCCGGGCGCGGCGCGGAGGACGCGAGCGGGGCCGCGCCACGGAGGCGGGCGCGGCGGCACGATCCCGGGCGGCGGGATCGGCTGATCGACGCCGCCCTCGCCGTCATCGCCGAGCGCGGCGTCGCCGGGACGACGCACCGGGAGATCGCCCGCGCCGCCGACGTGCCGCTCGGCTCGATGACGTACCACTTCACGTCGCTGGAGGAGGTGCTCGCCGAGGCGTTCACCCGGCACGCCGACGCGGTGGCGCGCGTCTTCGACGAACGCATGAGCGCCGCCCGCGACCCGGACGAGGCGGCCGAGGCGGTCATCGCGATGGTCTCGGCCGACCTGCTCGGCTCGCGGCACGACCTGGTCCTCTCCGTGGAGCTGTACGTGGCCGCGGCGCGCAACCCCGCCCTGCGCGCCGTCACCCAGGCGTGGATGGCGCGCAGCCGCCGGGCGCTGGAGCGCCACTTCGACGCCACCACGGCCAGGGAGCTGGACGCGCTCATCGAGGGCCTCGTCCTGCACAGCGCCCTGTCGACGGACCCGATGACGCCCGAGCAGATCCGCCACGCCATCCTCCGCCACCTACGCTGACGCGCCCGCCGGACGCCGAGCCGGGGCGGGCGACACACGGGACGTTCGGGGCATGGCGGGTGGCAGGCCGGAGAGCAGGAATACTCCGGGAGCAACGAGCATCTCCTCCGAAGCACAAGGTGATCATGGTGGAAGTCAGGGAACACGCCGACGCGCAGGACAAGACCTCGCGCACCCGGCACGACGAGGCGTACGAGGGGCTGCGCTCGCTGCTGCTGTCGGGCGGCATCGAACCCGGCGCCCGCCTCACCGAGGCGGAGCTGACCAGCAGGTTCAACGTCTCCCGCAGCACCATGCGCTCGGTGCTGGTCCGGCTGACCCAGGAGGGGTACGTCACCAGCGAGGTGAACCGCGGGGTGCGCACGCGCAGCTTCTCCGTCGAGGAGGCGGCGGACATCCTGGAGGCGCGCGAGGTGCTGGAGTCGGCGCTGGCGGGCAAGGCCGCGGAGCGGGCCACCGCGGAGGAGATCGAGGAGTTGCGCCGGACGCTGGAGTTCATGGAGGACTGCGAGGCGCGGGGTGATCAGGCGGCGTACTCGCAGGGGAACCGCACGTTCCATCAGCAGGTGAAGGCGGCGGCGCATCAGCGGACTTTGGCCAGGGCGTATGACACGCTGCTGTATCCGCTGGTGATGCGGCAGTATCGCAACCTGTCCGCGCAGCATCCGCGGGCCGGCTCGTTAGAGGAGCATCAGGCGATCCTCCTGGCCATCGTGACGCGCAATCCTGAGGCGGCGGTGGCCGCGATGCGGCATCACGTCGCGTCCGCCAGGCAGGCGCTGCTCCTGCGCCCGCCGTCCGAGCAGACGCCCGGCTGACGTCCGGAGCGTCCGGGCTGCCCCGCACGCCTCGCTCGCCCGTCCTCGCCGGCCCGCTCCGGTCCGCTGAGCGGGCGGCGGGCCTTGCAGGGCAGGCGGGCGGCAAACGGGCGAACCAGGCGAGCGGGTGAGCAGGCGGGCAGCCGAGCAGGGCGGGCGAGCAGGGCGGGGCGGGGCGGAGGAGCGGCGGGGGGGGGGGGCGGGGGGGGGGGGGGGGCGCCCCCCCCCCCCCCCCCCCCCCCGGGCGCCCCCCCCCCCCCCCCCCGGGGGGGGGGGGGGGGCGCCCCCCCCCCCCCCCCGGCCGCCCGCCCCCCCCCCCCCCCCCCCCCCCACCCCCCCTCCCCCCCCCCCCCCCCCCCCCCCCCCCCCCCCCCCCCCCCCCCCCCCCCCCCGCGGCGCCCCCCGGGGGGCCC
>NZ_VSEY01000067.1 GCF_008086045.1 Nonomuraea sp. PA05
CACGTTGCCGGCGGTGGACAGGCCGAAGAAGCCGGCCTGGTACTGCTTGTAGATGATCGAGGCGATGGTGTCGCTGGTGAAGCCGGGGCCGCCGCGCGTCATCGTCCAGATGAGGTCGAAGGAGCGCAGGCCGCCGATGAACGACAGGATGATCACCGAGTAGGTCGCCGGCCACGACAGCGGCAGCGTCACGTGGCGGAAGCGGTGCCAGGCGTCCCCGCCGTCCACGGCCACGGCCTGGTAGTACTCCTGCGGAATCGACATGATGCCGGCGATGTAGATCACGGTGGCCAGGCCGACGCCCTTCCAGACATCCACCAGGGCGACCGACAGCAGGGCCGTGTTCGCGTCGCCGAGCCAGTCAGGGCCGGAGACGCCGGCCAGCGCGAGCAGCTTGTTGACCAGCCCGGTGTCCGGCCGCAGCAGCGCGCTGAAGGTGATCCCGACCGCCACTGTGGAGACCAGGACCGGGAAGAACACGACCGAGCGCAGGAAGCCGCGCAGCCGCAGCCGGGAGGTGAGCAGGACGCCGAGCAGCAGCCCGAGCACGACCTTCAGGCCGGACGTGACGACCGCGTAGACGACGGTGTTCTGGAAGCCGATGCGCAGGTTCTGCTCGGCCAGGAAGTCGCGGAAGTTCTGCAACCCCACGAAGGTGCTGTCGAACAGGGTCCAGCGGGTCAGCGCGAAGTAGAACGCCATCACCGTCGGCACCAGGAAGATCACCACGTAGATGACGGCGGCAGGCGCGTACAGCGCGTACGGGTAGGCCGATCTGCGCCTGGCGGCGGAGCGGGCGTGCCGCCGGCCGGGCGGCGCGCCGGACCCCGCGCGGAGCCCGGCGTGCTGCCGCGTCACCACCCGGCCAGCCCCAGCTGCTTGGCCTGCTTCTCCACGTCCTTGTCGTACTGGGCGGCCCCTTCGGCGGCCGGGGTCAGGCCGGAGCCGACGGCGACGGTGATCTGCTCCAGCGACGGGCCCTTGATCGGCGACAGGAACTCCAGCGCGGGCGTGGTGGCGCCCTGGTCGAGGTAGCCTTGCAGGTCCTTGGCCACCTGGAGGGCGTCCTCGGGCAGCTTGGAGCCCTTGATCCGGTACGGCCCCGACGGCTGCACGGCCGCGGTCACCGCCTCGGTGCCCGCCGGTGAGGCGACGAAGGCGAGGAACTTCTTGGCCGCGTCCAGCTTCTCGGTGGTCTTGGCGATGTAGATGGCCGGGGGTTCCCAGACGGTGGCGCCGTTCTTGGCCGGGTCGGTGCCCGGGATGCCGAACAGGCCGACGTCGGTGGCGGTCTGCGGGTAGGTGGCCAGCAGCGGCGGCAGCAGCCCGCTGAGCATCGGGTAGTGCGCGCCCTTGCCCTCCACCAGCAGCTTCAGGCCCTGGTCGAGGGTGGCCGAGCCGAAGCCCTCCTGGAAGTGGTTCTTGGCGTGCACGTCGGCCAGGTGCTGGAAGCCGCCGGTGGCGGCGGGCGTGGTGGCGTACTTGGCCTTGCCCGCGGTGTAGTCCTGGGCGAAGGTCGGCACCTCGGCCTGGACGTTGTGGTAGTCGGCCAGGACGAAGAGCTGCGAGGTCCAGGTGTCCTTGAACGTGCCGATCACGGGGGTGACCCCGGCGGCCTTGATCTTGTCGTTGTTCGCCATGAACTCGGCCCAGGTCTTCGGCACCTCCAGCTTGAGCCGCTCGTAGACCTCGCGGTTGTACAGGATGCCGCCGCCGGTCAGCGTGGTGGCGGGGACGCCGTACACCTTGCTCTCGTTCGTCACCACCGGCAGGTACTCGGCCTGCACGTTGGCCAGGACAGGGTCGCCGGTGAGATCGACCAGGGTCTGGGCCGGGTTCAGCGCTTGGAGCAGCGAGCCCGAGTTGTACCAGAACACGTCCGTCATCTCGCCCGTCGACAGGCGGGTCTTGACGACGTTGTCGCCCTCGCTGCCGCCCGGCTGATGCTCCATCTCGATCTTGATGGTGGGGTTGGCCTTCATGAAGGCGTTCGCCAGGGCCTTGGAGGTGTCCACGGTCGACTGGTCGCTGCCGGTCATGAAGGTCAGGGTCACGGTGCCGTCGGCGCTGGGCGCCGAGCCGGACCCGCACGAGGTCGAAGCCGCCGTCGCGAGCACGGCCAGGGCCGTGGCAAGCAGGCGGTGGGAGGTCTTCACACACCCCTCCAGGGTTATTGAATCGTTTTAAGCGATCCCCCGATGCGGTTAACGTAGGCGTCATACGAGACCGTGTCAAGAGTGCTTTTGTGTAACGGTTCCCGATGTTTTAGCAGATGGAAACGCTAACATGGCTGCTACCTGCGTAACGGTTCTCATTGAGGGCAGCCGTGTGCCAGGATCGGCTCCCGCCGAACGCTATGGAGTCGGCGGCGCGGCCGTGGAGGCGCGGATGACGAGGCTCGGCGTGACGGTGAAGCGCACCGGCGTCATCCGGCCTTCCACGCGTTCGAGCAGCAGCTTGCCCGCTGCCCGCCCCATCTCACGGCCGTCCTGATCGATACTGGTCAACGCGATGTTGGGCAGCGCGGCCAGGTGCGTGTTGTCGTAGCCGGCGACCGACACGTCCGCCGGGACGGACAGGCCGGCCTCGTGCACGGCGGCCAGGGCGCCGAGCGCCGCCTGGTCGGCTCCCGCGAAGATCGCCGTCGGGCGAGGCGTGCGGCTCAGCAGCTCGCGGGCGCCGTCGTAGCCGCCCTGCTCGTTGTAGAAACTGGTCGCGACCGCGATCTCGCCCTCTAGACCGTGCTCGCGCATGACCCGCTCATAGGTCGCCGACCGGATGCTGTGCAGCAGATCACCGGACTTGGCGATGCTGTCGTCCTGGTGGGTGATGTGCGCGATACGGCGGTGGCCCAGCTCGATGAGGTGGTTGACCACCAGCTCGGCGCCCGCCTCGTCGTCGTCGAAGACCGAGTCGTAGTGGGGCGAACGTTCGTGGCGGGCGAGCACCACGACGGGCTTCTCCTTGGCCACCTCCTCCAGCCGCGCCTTCGAGGCGAGCGGGGCGACCATGATGATGCCGTCCACCTGCCGGGACAGCAGGGCGTCCACCGCCCGCTGCTCGACCTTGCGGGTGGCACCGCCCTGGATCATGAACGCCTGGTAGTCGGTGGTCTCCAGGTAGGCGGTCAGCCCGTCCAGGATGTCGGCGAAGAACGGGTTGCGGATGTGCGGCAACACCAGGCCGAGGGTGAAGGTCCGGCCACGCATGCCGCGGGCCACGGCCTGCGGCCGGTAGCCGAGCTCCTCGATGGCCGTCTTGACCTTGTTCTTCATGGCCGGGCTGACACCGTAGGCATTGCGGATCACCTTGGACACGGCCGTGACGGAGACCTGGGCATGGTTCGCCACGTCGGCGATCGTCACTTTTCGTCGTCGATCGGACGCAACCATGGGACTCCATTTCCGCGGCGTGGTCCGATTGTATGAGCTGGTGACATGGCCCCATCGCCGCCGGCTTCCGAACCCTGGCCAGAGGCGGGTTCGAGATGGGTATCGTTACCCAAACAGCAGACTTACCCGCAAGTCTAGATGCGGTTTCTTCATGAATCGTTGCTCACCTTCCTCTTGACGACCGATGAGGGAGCGCTTACGTTGGCGGCATCTCCGGGGTGCTTAAAACGATTTATAGATTCAAGGAGCATGCGGGCCCGCGCCCGCCCTGACACCGCCACCGACCGGTGAAGCACCGGAAGGGAGTACCTGTGTCCTCACTCCATCGCCGCATCCGCGCGTTAGCAGGGCTGGGGGTGGCGTTCGCCCTCGTCCTCACGCAGGCCCCGCCTGCGGCCGCCGCGCGACGTTCCTCCGTCGAGGTCGTCGACCTGCGGGTGGACGGCCGGCGCGACCGGCCCCTCGGCCTCGACGACCCCGCCCCTATGCTCGGGTGGCGGATGGCCCCGGCGCGGTCGTCCGCCGGGCATCCGTGCCACCGTCCCGGCTCGCGGGCCGCCTGTCCGGCCGACGCGCAGACCGCGTACCAGATCCAGGTGGCCGCCAGTGAGAGCGACCTCAGGCGCGGCCGGCTGATCTGGGACTCCGGCAAGGTGAACGCCGCCACCCAGTCCGGGGTCCGCTACGGCGGCCGGGCCCTGGGGTCGCGGCAGCAGGTCAGCTGGCACGTCCGGGTCTGGGACGCCGGCGAGCAGCCCTCGGACTGGAGCAGGCCGTCCTCCTGGGAGATGGGCCTGCTCCAGCAGAGCGACTGGGGGCAGGCGCGCTGGATCGAGTACGCCGGCCGCACCGAGTCCCAGCCCATGCCGATCTTCGCCCGCGCGTTCGACCTCGACCGGCGCAAGCGCGTGGCCGGTGCCCGCCTCTACCTGTCCGGCGTGGGCCTGCACCTGCCGACCCTGAACGGCCGCGAGCTGTCCGGCGAGGTGCTCGCCCCTGGCAACTCCAATTACCAGCTCTCCAGCGAGTACCGCACCTACGACGTCACCGGCGAGCTGCGCGCCGGCGCCAACACGCTCGGCGTGCGGCTCGGCAACGGGCCCGCCTACGTGCGGCGCAGCGTCACCAACCCGGCGGCCGGCCGCACCGCGCCCTACTCCTGGTGGCAGAGCCAGCTCAAGGGCAGCGGCACCCTGACCGCCGACACCGCCCCCGGCGCCACCACCGTGACACTGAGCAGCGTCACCGGCTACCACGTCGGCGGCACGATCAACGTCGACACCGGTGGCGGCGGCGACAACCTCGAATCCCGCACGATCACCGCGATCGGCGCATCCGAGATCACCTTCACCCCGCCGCTGGACAAGCCGCACCCAGCGGGCGCGACGGTGACCGGCTCCGGCAACAACCTCGCCGCCAGCGACCCGAGCGCCGGCGCGGCCGTGACGCCTCGCCTGATCGCGCGCATGGAGATCACCTACAGCGACGGCTCATCGGACGTCATCGTCTCCGACCGGAGCTGGCGCACCGCCCTCGGCGCCCTGGTCACCGACGCCTGGTACTCCGGCTCCGACCACGACGCCCGCCGCGAGCAGCCCGGCTGGGACCGCCCCGGTGCCGACCTGTCCCCCGCCGCCAAGCGGCGTGACGGCTCGGCCATGGAGTGGACCTCCGCCGGCATCGCGCCGCCGCCGAACCTCGCCACCAAGCTCGTCGCGCGGACCGCCGAGCCGATCAGGGTGGTGGAAACCTTCCGGCCGGTGTCGATGACGAACCCGGCGCCCGGCACCTGGGTGTTCGACTTCGGGCAGAACATCGTCGGCTGGCCGGAACTGCACCTCAAGGGCACCGTGCCCGCCGGCACCGTCATCCGCATGTCACCCGCCGAGTCGCTGGCCGCCGACGGCACCGTCGACCAGGCGTCCCTGATGGGCGGCGGCGGCAACCGGGGCCGCGACCTGTTCAACACCTACACCGCGGCCGGGCTGCCCGGCGGCGAGAGCTGGCACCCCGACTTCAACTACTTCGGCATGCAGTGGGTCCAGGTCACCGGCCTGCCCGAGGGCCACACCCCGGACAAGAACCTGGTCAAGGGCGTCCGGCTGCAGGCCGACACCCCGGTGGCCGGCGCGGTGACCACCTCGAACGCGCGGATCAACCGGATTCACCGGATGTCGCGCTACTCGTTCGCGTCCAACGTCATGTCGGTGTTCACCGACTGCCCTGGCCGGGAGAAGCTGTCCTACCCGGCCGACTACACGATGCCGATGGGCGCCATCCACCGCAACCACGAGCTCGCCGCGTACCTGAGGACCACGATGCGGCACCTCGTGGAGGGCCAGTCGGTCGCCGACACCCCGATGCGCGGCAATGTCGCGCTGAAGACGCCCGTCTACGACTGGGGCTACAGCGGCCGCTTCGGCGACGAGATCAACTGGGGCAACGCGATCATCCTCGTCCCGGCGCTGTTGTACGAGCTGTACGGCGACACCGAGACGATGAGCCGCCACTACGACCAGATGGTGCTGTTCGCCGACTACATCCAGCGGCAGAAGGCCGGCACGGGCGCGGACGCGCACATCGTGGACGCCGCGCTCGCCGACTGGGTGGCCGCCGACCAGACCTCCGGCCGCATCACCGGCACCTGGGGCTACCACACCATGATCAGCAAGCTGGCGATGATGGCCGAGCTGACCGGCCACCCCGGCGACGCCACCCGCTACCGGACACTCGCCACCGACATCAAGAACGCCTTCAACAGCCACTTCTACAACCAGCAGTTGCGCCGCTACACCACCGACGGCGACGCCGGCGCCACCGGCGCCACCCAGACCGCGCAGGCGCTCGCCCTGGACGCCGGGCTCGTCCCCGACGGCGAACGGCAGGCCGTCCTCGACGCGCTCGTCGAGCTCGTCCACGCCTTCCACCCCAACGGCGAAGGTCCGCACTTCAGCGGCGGCACCATCGGCATGGCCCCGACCGTCCGGGCGCTGTCCGCCGGCGGGCGCGACGACGTGCTGTGGGAGCTGCTGCAGAGCGACGCCCAGCCCAGCTACGGCTACTTCATGGCCTCCACCCCCGCCAACCCGGGCGGCATGACCACCATCGGCGAACGCTGGAACCGGGGCGACTCCAAGAACCACATGATCCTCGCCCAGATCGAGGAGTGGTTCCACAGCGGCCTGGCCGGCATCCGGGCGGCCGACGGCTCCGTCGCCTATCGCGAGCTGGTCATCCAGCCCAAGCCGGTCGGCGACCTCACCTTCGTCAAGGGCAGTTACACCACGCCGCAGGGCGTGGCGAAGTCGGAGTGGAGCCGCGGGCAGCGCACGTTCAGGCTGACGGTCGAGATCCCGCCCAACACCGCCGCCGAAGTGCGGGTCCCGGCCGAGGAGCGCCCTGCCGCCAGTTCGCAGCGGGCCGAATTCCTGCGCATGGACGGCGGCCACGCCGTCTACCGCGTGCCGTCCGGCACCTACACCTTCAGCGCGACGACCGGCTGATCGCCCTCCTTGTGGCCCTGGGCGTGGTCATGTCAGTCCTTCGACTCGGTGACGCGGTCAGGGCGGTTCATGGCGTCCCGCAGGGCCGCGCGGGTGGTGATGCCCAGTTTGGGGAAGATCCGATACAGGTGAGAGCTGACGGTACGCGGCGACAGCCGTAGCCGTGCCCCGATCTCCTTGTTGGTGAGACCGCTGGCGGCGAGGTCGGCGATGCGCCGTTCCTGCCAGGTCAGCGACGCGTACGGGGCGGAGGCCGGCGGTGCCGCGCCGATGATCCGCAGTTCGGCGCCGGCCCGCCCGGCCCATGCGGCGGCGCCGAGCCGTTCGAAGGTCCCGGCGGCGTGGGTGAGCAGCGACCGGGCGGTGGCGCGTTCGCGCGTGTGGCGCAGGCGGATCCCATGGGCCAGCTGGATCCGTGCCGTTTCGAACGGGAACCGCGCGGCCGCCGGGTGGGAGGTGGCGCGCGTGAACATCTCGGTGGCCTCCCGCTCGGAGCCCGCGGTCATCGCGAGCGCCCCGTAGCAGGTCAGGGCGAGGCGCGGGGAGAGGCCGGTGAAGCCCGCGTCGCGGGCGGCGAGGGCGTGGCGGCGGGCCTGTTCGGTGCGGCCGGTGCGCAGGGCCGCCTCGATGAGGTCGAGGAGGGTCCGTGACGCCTGGCCGCAGTAGGGCCGGAACGTGCCGGGCGTCGTGATGCCGGCCGCGTGGCGGTACGCGGCCTCGTAGTCGCCCTCGCTCAACGCGGCCGTCACGGCGATGGAATCGGCGAGGCCGGTGACGAAGCCGACGCCGCGCGGCCTGGCCCAGGCGTCGGCTTCGGCTCGTAGTTCGAGGGCCCGGGCGGTCTGGCCACGTAGTGCCGCGAGCTGCGCCAGATGGGCACGCGTCTGGTGGGCGAGCAGATGCAGGCCGTGCTCGACCTCCAGGGCCAGAGCCCGTTCTCCAGTCCGAACGGCGGCGTCCCAGTCACCGGACCCCATCTGATCCAGCATGATCATTGTCAGCATGATCAGGCCGCTGAACATGGTGCCGGTCGCCAGTTCGCGATCCACGACGCGTTCCAGATGAGGCCGGTACTGACTGACGACATCGAGGTGGTAGGCGGCGGTCGCCAGGCGGGTGACGTCCCAGGGCTCGCGGTCGTGCAGGTTCGCCGCGGCCCGTTCCAGGGGCGCGGCCCAGCCACTCCCGTGCAGGACCACGTCGCTCCAGGTGTTGCTGTAGATCTGGGTCTGCTCGGTGACGAGATCGCCGAGGGACGCGAGCGTTCGATGGGCCTCCTTCCACATGGCGGGGTCGGCGGCGTACTGGTTGACGGCGAGCAGGAGGACTTGCAGGCGGGCGAGGGTCTCGGTGGACCCGTCCGGCAGGCCCTCGATCATCGCCAGCGCCTGCCTGTGGGCGGAGCGAACGTCACCGTCCTCGAAGAACGCCTGGTGGATGGCGTTGACGGTGGCGTCCGGCCTGGAGGTGAGATGGACCGGGGGAAGCTCACTGCCGGGCCGGGCCGCGTATCCGGACAGGAAGGTCGCGTAGCCGCGCCGCCTGGCCTGTTCCACGGTGTCCTCGCTCAGCTCGGCGGCACGGGTCAGCCAGCCGACGGCGGTGACGGCGCCGCCGTGACGGATCGCCGAGTCGGCCGCGGCCTCCAGCACCCGGGCGGCCTCCTCGTCGGGCGCGTCACAGGCCGCAGCCAGATGCATCGCACGCCGTTCCAGGTCGTCCCGGTGGAGGTCCGCGAGGGCGCGATGCGCCGCCCGGCGCTGCTCGGGAGTCGCCATCTGCACGACGCTCGACCGGACCAGCGGATGCCGGAAGGTGACGTCCCCGGTGATCGGTTCGGTGTCCAGCAGCCCGCACGCCACCGCCTCGCCGACGTTCCGCATCCGGTGGCGCGGCTTCGCTCTGCCGTCGCCCGGCCGGGTCCCGACACCGTCGAGCGCCCCCAGCAACAGTTCCGCACGGGCCGGGTCGCTGAGCGCGGCGATGCGGGAGCCGTACAGCTGGTGCAGCCTGCGTGGCAGTCCCGCGTCGCCGGCCTGCGACGGTAGTTCCAGCAGCGCGAGCGGGTTGCCGAGAGCCTGGTCCAGCACCCATTGGCGCACCCGCTCCCCCAGGGAGGGGTGGTGCTGGTCGAGCAGGCGAACCGCGTCCTCGTCGGTGAGCGGGCCGACCGTCAGCTCGGGCAGCACCGCCAGGTCGAACCGGGAGACGACCTCGTCCCGGAGGGCGACCAGCAGCTTCAGCGGGACGCCCCTGATCCGGCGCCCGACGAAGCCCAGGACGTCGGCGCTGCCTTCGTCGAGCCAATGGCCGTCGTCGAGGATCACCAGGAGGGGACGTCGCGTGGCGATGTCCGACAGCAGTTCGAGCACCGCGATGCCGAGCGTCATCAACGAGGGGGGAGCATCGGCTCCCGGCCCGGTGACCGCGTCGAGGACCGTGCGGATGTCGTCGTTCAGCGGGAGTAATTGGTAGAGCAGCTGGTGCAGCCCGGAGTAGGGCAGTCCGGACTCGACCTCGACCCCGGTGATCCGGATCACGAGGTGGCCGTCCCGGACCGCCAGCTCCGCCGCCTCCTCCAGCAGAGCGCTCTTGCCCACTCCAGCCTCGCCCCGCACGACGAGCACCCGGCTGGCGGTGGACTGCACCATTGCGGAGATCTCCGCCCGCTCACGATCCCGACCGATGATCACCATCGCTGACTCCCCGTTCTCCTCCTCGACCCTGCCCGGTGATCAGTTTTGCCCGGCGCGAGGCCTCGGAGCGCCAGGGAGTGTCCCTGGGCTGCTCCCTGGGGTGCACGGGCCTGCGCCGGGCTCGGCTTGGTCCGTCACCGGACGGCCGGTCGTTCCGGCTGCCGGCCGACTCACCGTCAGATGACGGATGTGCGGGAGCGGGCGCACAGCCGAAGGTGGGAGCGTCCGACCGCTCCCGGCCGTCCAGGTGACCCGCAGGGCTCCACTTGGCCGATCACCTGTACCGCCCCCTCTTGGAGATCTTGTGCGCATTTTCGACGTCGTCGTCATCGGCGCCGGACCGGCCGGCGAGGACGTCGCCGCCCGGACGGCCGCCGCCGGGCTGAACACCGTCATCGTGGCAGCCGGACCGGCCGGCGAAGAATGCTCCTCCTGGGCGGGTGAGCCCGGCAAGGCGCTGCTACGGCCGGTCCTGCTGCACGCCGAGGCACGCGGCACGCCCGGCATCGACCCGGGCGCGCTGGACGTCGAAGCCGTCCTGCGGCATCGCGACCGGATGTCCGGCGGCCGGCCCGACCGGCCTCAGGCGCGATCGCTGGAGCGGGCGGGCATCACTGTGGTCCGCGGGCACGGACGGCTGTCCGGGCCCCGGATCGTGGAGGTGACCAGCGCGGACGGCGCGATCCTCCGGCTGGCGGCCCGGCACGCCGTGGCCGTGTGCACAGGCACCCGCGCCGCCCTCCCCCCGCTGCCGGGCCTGGCCGCCCTGCGGCCCTGGACCAGCCGCGAAGCCACCAGCGCCACCCGGGTCCCGCCGCGTCTGGCCATCGTCGGCGGGGGCGCCGTCGCCGTCGAGATGGCCACCGCCTGGCAGGCCCTCGGCTCGCAGGTCACCCTCGTCATCCGGGGGCCCGAGCTGCTTCCCCGGGTGGAACGTTTCGCCGCCGGCCTGGTCGCCGACGCGCTCCGGGCCTCGGGCGCCGAGCTGCGGTTCGGCACGACCGTCGTCGCCGCGGCCCGCGCCACCGACGTCCGGCTCACGTTGTCCGGCGGAGAGGTGCTCCATGCCGATGAGCTGCTGCTGGCGACCGGCCGCGTTCCCCGCACCGACGACCTCGGCCTGGAGACCGTCGGCCTGCGCCCTGGCGGCTGGCTGCCGAGCGACGACACCTGCACCGTGCCCGGCGTCACCGGCGACTGGCTGTATGCCGTCGGTGACGTCAACCAGCGCGCCTTCCTCACCCACCAGGGCAGGTACCAGGCGAGGATCGCCGGCACGGTCATCGCCGACCGCGCCCGCAACCATCCCCTTGACCGCAGCCCGTGGAGCCGCCACACCGGAACGGCCGACCTGGTCGCCGCCCCCCAGGTACTCTTCGCCGACCCCCAGGTCGCCTTCGTCGGCCTCACCGCCGCCGACGCCGCCCGTCTGGGCAGGGACGCCGACATCGTCGACTACGATCTCGGCCTCGTCGCCGGCGCCCACCAGCACAGCCCCGGCTATCGGGGCCGTGCCCGTATCCTCCTCGACCCTGCCCGTGGCACGCTCCTGGGCGCGACCTTCGCCGGCCGCGGCGTCGCCGAGCTTCTCCAGTCCGCGACGTTCGCCATCACCGGCGAGATCCCGCTGGACCGCCTCTGGCACGCCGTCCCGGCCTTCCCGACGCTCAGCGAGGTCTGGCTCCGTCTCCTCGAGACCTACCGGGACACCGCCGTACCGCTGCGCAGCGGGCGCTGAGACCGCAGCGGAGAAGAGAGAGTGGTTCTTCCTGCCATGGACCTTCTTCGCCTACCTGGCCGGAGGCTTCGAGCTGCGTCTTCGAGCGGACGCCTGGCCCATCCGGGTCGCCACCCGCTGCCAGGGCGCCGCCCGCCACCGCCACCGTGCCGACGTCTTCCGCACCCCGGACGGCCTGCACACCGACCCTCTCATCCGCGCCTAGCTGGAGCCCCCATGAAAGTGATCTTCGACTCCGTCCACGACCTGGCCGACGCGCTCCGCCGCGTCGCCGCGGCCCACGCTTCCGACTCCGGCCCGGACCTCGGTTCCGACTGGCCCGTTTGGTACGCCCACCAGATGGCCGCCCTCAACGAGTTCAGCCGTTTCACTCAGCTCGCCGAGCCGGTTCGCCTGGAGGACACGATCGCCGCCTACGCCGCATCCGCTCCTTCCGGCTCCGGCAGCGGCCACGGATTCGTCCCCCGCCACGCGTCTCCGGACTCGTGACCCCGCGAGCCCCGGATCTAGCGGTCCGGCAGATCGCCGTTCCGGTCAAGGACGGTGGCGAGCTGGCGGCGGGAGGTGATGCCGAGTTTCCCGTAGACCTTCCGCAGATGCCACTCGACGGTGCGAGCGCTGAGGAACAGCTGGGCGCCGATCTCCGGATTCGTCAGGCCGCCGGACGCCAGGCGCACGATCAACGTCTCCTGGGCCGTGAGGGTGCTCTCGCTGTCCGCCGCGCTGTGCCGGACCCGTTCGCCGGTCGCCAGCAGTTCGCGGCGGGCGCGTTCGGCGAACGCCCTCATCCCCAGATCGGTGAACATCTCGTGAGCGGTCTTCAAGTGGTGCCTGGCCTCCACCCGGCGGTTGTCCCGGCGAAGCCACTCGCCGTAGAGCAGATGTGCCCGGCCCAGCTCGGGCCGCAGGGAGGTCCGGCCGAGCCGATCGACGGCCTCCAGATAGTGCCGCTCGGCGACGTCTCCGACGCTGAGCAGCGCGCGCGAACGGGCTTCGAGGCCGAGGCCCACATCCGTGCCGCCCGCCGTCGTCGACTCAGCCAGCCGGGCGAGGGCCGCTTCCGCGGCCCCGGCGTCCCCCGTACGGGTGGCGGCTTCGACCAGTTCGGGCAGCGCCCACAGGGCGATGAACAAGTCGGAGGAGCTCTCGCTCGACTCGACGGCGGCGGCCAGTGCCTTGTGGTAGTGGCCGAGCCCGTTGTAGAGGACCGCCGCCACCCAGTTCGCGTACGTGACGCTCGCGCCCTGACCGGTCACCTGCGTCTCGGCGATCATCGAGCGGAGGAGAGGGACGGCCTTCTCCTCATCGCCGCGCAGGCAGGCCAGCATCGCCGGGCCGAAGGCGGCCGCGGGCGCGCCTGTCACTTCGCAGATCGTCTCGGCCTCGGCGAACATGGCCGTGGACGCCGCGAACTCGCCTGACCAGGTGGTCACGCATCCCAGCGTGATCAGCACGATCGGCAGCAGGTCGAACGCGCCCATCGTCCTCAGCACCTTGAGCTCCCGATCGAGCAGGAAGCGCCAGTTGGCGAAGTCCCAGCTGCCGATGGCGGCGGCGTGCGCGAACCAGCCCCAGCGCAGCACCTCGTCCGGGGTGAGGGAGGCCTCGACGATCGCGCTGACCGCTCTGCGCAGCACCGGCGCGGCGACGACCGGCCCCTCGACGATCACCTGCGCCAGCGCGTCGAGGACGAGTTCCGCCTCGTCCGGGTGCGCGGACACCGGCAGGCGGCGGGCGGCCCGGGACACGTCCGCCAGGCTTCCGCCGATCGCGAGGTCACCCGCGAACATGGCCGCCATCCACGCTTTCAGGTAGGTCTCGCGAGCCAGGTCGAGATCGAGCGGTTCGAGCTGCCTGGCCGCCTTCAACAGCAGCGGCGGAGCGTCGTTGCCCAGTCCGGAGGTGAAGGCGACGTTTCCCCGCAGCAGGTCCGCGCGGGCGCTCTGCAGCTCTGTCAGCGGTTCCGCCCGCACGATCGCGAGCAGTTGGAGTACGCGGTCGTAGGAGCCGGCCTGGAGGTTGGCGTGAGCGGCGGCGAGCAGGCGGTCGCTCCGGCGCGCCGGGTCGACGGTCAGGGCGGCGGCCTGCTCCAGGAAGGCCGCCGCCGCATTGGGCCCGCCACGAGCTTGAGCCCTGCTCGCGGAGCGTTCAAGGTCGGCCGCGGCGTCCTCGTCCGGCCCGTCCGTCGACTGCGCTCGGTGCCATGCCCGGCGATCCGGATCGGTGATCGGGTCGGTCGACTCGGCCAGCGCCCGATGCACGGCACGCCGCTGTTCGGCCGTCGCCGACCGGTAGGCGGCCCTGCGGAGCAGCGGATGCCGGAAGCTGATCCGGTGCCCGAAATCGGCGAGCCCCGACTCCGTCGCGGGCCGGGCCACCACATGCGAGATCCCCAGGCGGCCCGCGGCCCGCCAGATCAGCTTCGCGTCGCCCGAGGGTTCGGCCGACGCCAGGCAGATCAGCAGCCTGGTGTCGCCGGGCAGAGCGTCCAGCTGCTGGGCGAAGCTCTTCTCGATCCGTCCCGACAGCGGAGCCGTCCCGGGAAAGCCGAACCCGACGGCCAGTTCCTCGCGGGACATCGTCCGCGGCAGCTCCAGCAAGGCCAGCGGATTGCCCCGCGTCTCGGCCACGATCTGATCCCGCACCCGCATGTCGAGCGGCCCGGTCAGCGCGGTGGCCAGCAGTTCGTGCGCGTGCTGATCGGCCAGCCCGGCAAGGCGCAGCTCCGGGACGCCGGCCACCTCGTCGGTCGGGGTTCGCGCCCCGAACACCATGCCGACCGGGTCGGCCCCGAGCCTTCGCGCGACGAAGCCGAGTGCCTGCGCCGACGCCCGGTCCAGCCAGTGCAGATCGTCTGCCACGCAGAGCAGCGGGCGTTCCCTGGAGACATCCGCCAGCAGGCTGAGGACGGCCATCCCCACCATGAACCGTGCCGGAGGCGGGCCCTCCGCCAGCCCGAACGCGGTCCGCAAGGCCAGCTGCTGCGGCTTGGGCAGCACCGCCACCCGCTCCAGCATGGGGCTGCACAGCTGGTGCAGCCCGGCGAAGGCCAGCTCCATCTCCGACTGCATGCCCGACACCCGCAGCACCCTGAACCCGTGCGCCCTGGCGGCCATGTCGTCCAGCAGCGCGGTCTTGCCGAGCCCCGCGTCCCCGCTCAGGACGAGGGCTCGTCCCGTGCCCTCGCGAACCGCCCTGAGGAACCCGATGAGCGCTTCCCGCTCACTGATCCGGTTGACCAACTCGGCGGGCGCACCCTCGCGGCTCGGCATCACCAGCACATCCTTTCACCAGCGCGGATAATGCCATGTGCACAAAGGCCTCGGCAATTTCTCACTGGTGCGGGGACCCGGGAACGCCTCGCAGGTTCAGGCCGGCCGTACGATCTCGTCGATGAGGGCGGCCAGCCGGCGCGGCTGGGACAGGAACGGCGAATGACCGCCGGGGAGCCGGCGGGTCTCGGCCGCCTGGGCCGCCATCTGCTCCTGCAGCGCGGGAGGGATGGCCTTGTCCTGCTCCGTGATGATGTAGGTGGACGGGATGCTCCGCCAGGCGGCTGCGTCGACCTGCTCCGCGAACGATCGGACGGTCTGGTTGACCAGCTCGCTCACCGCCTGCTCGGCCTCTTCGTCGGGCAGGTCGCCGTAGAGCGAGACACGCGGCTCGTCGGCGCGCGGGAACAGGCCGCTGGTGTCCTCGGGGCCGGGGAGGCCATGGATGGTGTACATCGACTGCCCCTTGTCCGGCATGTAGGCGGCGAGGTAGATCAGCCGATCGACGTTGCTCGCTCCGGCGGCGGCCTCGGTGATCGGGATGCCCGCGTAGGAGTGCCCGAGAAGCACGACCGGTCCTGCGATGGATGCCAGTTCCGCGGCCAGCACGGCGGCGTCGTCATGCATGCCCGCGGTGGGATGTTCTCCGGCGCTCGGCAGCGCCGGCGTGCGCGTGTCATGGCCGAGAGCGTGCAACTCGGCCTCGAGCCGGGCCCAGCTGCCCGGCTGGTGCCAGGCGCCGTGCACAAGCATCACGGTGGTCATGAAGGGTGCTCCAAGCTTCTCGTGTGATGGATCGGACTCGTGGTCGGTGCGGCGCGGGCTCGGCGGGGACGTGCCGGACGACGCATGACCACAACGGTAGGAGGGGGGTGTTCGGACCTGGAATGGTTCAGGGTCCGAGGTAGTTGCGTGATCGTCCATAGGCGGAGGTCCGCTGAACAGCGCCCTCCATTTCACCCGCCCGGCCGGCACGGCACTTCAGTCACATGACGGCGAGAAGTGACGGTGCCGTCAGCGACGGCAGGCCGTCAAGTGACCGATGTTGCGGATGCCCTCACGTCCGAGAGTGAGAGCGGCACCTCTCGAACGTGTGGAAGGAGAAAGCCTCATGGCCGGCACCAAGCGGCGCGCCCGCGAACGCCTCTACTCGCATCAGGCACCCTCTCGGGGCACGGCGGCGCGGGCCAGGGTGCCCGCGACCAAGGTGGACAGCAGGTCCTGCAAGGTAGGAGCGAAGTCCATGCGCAACACCGCCAGGGAGGGATCGGCGTCGTAGGCGGCGAGCATGGCCGCGGACGGGCGGGCGTGGGTCCAGGCCGCGGCGGCGGCCATGATGGCCTGCGCGCACAACGTCCAGGCGTGGTCGCCCAGTTCCGGCAGGTGCTGCCGCGCCAGGCGGGCCATGGCGTCGACGTTGCCGATGGCGGTCCGTTTGAAGTGGCCCGCCAGGTCGGCGGAGACGTTGCGTTCCAGGACGCCGGCTTGGGCGCCGAGGAGGTCGCACAGCACCTGGCGTTCCTGCAGTGATCGGGTGAGGACCGCGGCCAGCCGGTCGCCGCGCTCCCCCGCGGGGCCGTCCTCGCCGACCTCGGCTGCCATCCGGGCGGGCAGGTCGTCGATCCACTGCTTCCAGGCGCGGTCCAGCAGTTCCAGCAGGACGGCTTCGCGGGATTCGAAGTAGCGCAGGACGTTGGACTTGGCCAGGCCGACGCGCCGGCTCAGCTCGTTGAGGCTGACCTCGGCGACGGGCATCTCGTCGAGCATCGCGGCGGCGGTGTCGAGGATCGTTCGCCGACGCAGCTCTCGCTGCTCCTCGCTGCGGGCGCGCTGGAAGGTGGACATGCCCCCATCTTACAGACCTCCGGTCTTTTGACATCAGACCGGTGGTACGTTAATTTCGTCGCAAGAGACCGACGGTCCGTTAGCGGTCCGGGGGGAAACGGTCACAGCCATCACCACCAGGGAGAACCCCATCATGAGCAACGACACCAAGATCGCCGTCATCACCGGCGGCGCCACCGGCATCGGCCTGGAGACCGCCAAGCTGCTGGTCGCCGACGGTGTGCACGTCGTCGTGACCGGCCGGCGCGAGGACGTCGGCAAGCAGGCCGTCGCCCAGCTGACCCAGGACGGCGGCAGCGCGTCCTTCGTGGTGGCCGACATGGACGTACCCGACAGCATCACCGCCCTGTTCGACTCCGTCCTGGCCGAACACGGCCGCCTGGACTACGCGGTCAACAACGCCGGCCTGGCCCACGAGACTGTGGCGATCGCCGACGCCGACCCCGTCAAGTTCCAGCAGATGCTCTCGACCAACGTGACGGGCCTGTTCCTGTGCCTGCAGCGTGAGATCAAGGAGATGCTCGCCGGCGGCCGCGGCGGCGCCATCGTCAACCTCGCCTCCATCGCCGGCCTCAACGGCATCCCCTACAGCGGCCCGTACGCCGCCACCAAGCACGCCGTCGTCGGCCTTACCAAGACCGCCGGCCTCGAATACTCCTCCCAGGGCGTGCGCGTGAACGCCGTGGCCCCCGGCGCCATCAAGACCGACATCATCGCGCGAGCCATCTCACTCGGTCAGTACGACGAGCAGACCATCACCGCGATGCACCCGATCGGGCGCATGGGCCAGCCGAAGGAGATCGCCGAAGGCATCCACTGGCTCCTGTCCGACAAGGCGTCCTTCGTCGCCGGCGCCATCCTCAACATCGACGGCGGCTTCCAGGCGAAGTGACCCCCGCGCCCGCCGCCACCGCCGGCCGGGGCCTCGGGGCGGGAAGGCGCGGCCGAGCGTGGCCGCCTCGCCACAGACCCGGGCTCCGGCGCAGCGTCGCGCCTGCGGGCTTCCACACGACGGCGAGCCCGCGGCGCGGGCGCACTCCAGCGTCGATCACTGGCCGTCGGTCACTGGCCGTCGTTAGCGATCGGGTGTTCATCCAGCAGCACGCGGGCGGTCGTGACGTCGGTGATGATGACGTTGACCCAGCCGCCGCTGATCGCCGCGCGGATGGCCGCGTGCTTGCGTGCGCCGCCGGCCATGCCGATGCGATGCGGGATGGTGCGCAGGACCTCCGGGTCGATGCCGACGACGCGGCTGTTCAGGTCGCTGTGGATGAGCTCGCCGGTGGCGTCGAAGTACCGCTGGCAGACGTCGCCGACGGCGTGGGCGGCGATGAGGTGGTCCTGATCGGCGGCGGCGATCGCGTTGCCGCTGTCACGCAGCAGCGGCGAGGGCTGCACGCTGCCGATGCCGACCAGCGCCATCGTCAGGCCCCGCCACTCCTGGGCCACCGACTGCATGGCCGCGTCCGCGACCAGGCTCTCACGGATCTCGGCGGAGCCGACCAGGCCCGGCGCCTGCACGTAGAGCGGTTCGGCGCCGACCAGCTCGGCGAGATGACTGAGCAGGCGGTTGGCCTTGGCCTGCACGGCGCTCTCGCCGACGCCGCCGACGAGCTGCACCACGCGGTCGGCGCCGGCCACGCGCAGCGGATGCAGCCGGTCGACGACCGACAGCAGCGTCTGGCTCCACGGCGAGATGCCGATCCGCTCCTCACCGGCCAGGGTCGACTCCAGGTAGGCCGCCCCGGCGGAGCCGATGCCTGCGATGATCTCGGACTCGTCGCCCTCGACATCGACCACGACCGCCTCCCGCACCCCGTACCGGTCCTCCAGGGCCTGCTCCAGCGCTAAGTGCACGCCCTGCGAGACGACCACCACCGTTCGCACGATGCCGATCTCGCCCGCCCGCTTCAGCAGCCGGGACACCTTCGTCTGGGAGATGTGCAGGGCCTCGGCGATGTCGGCCTGGCGGATGCCCTGTTCGTGGTACATGTGCGCAATTTTGGTGATCAGCCGCACCCTTCCATCGGAGGCGGACCGGCCCGCGCCGCTCGCGTGCACAGCCATCAAGATCCGTCCCCTTCGCCGCGGCAGAGTCTCGTCGCCCCATATTGTCCATCCGGCGGGTCACTCCTTGTACACGCCGGGCATGGGTGGTGGCCGCCGCGGGGCTCCCGGTGTGCGCGCCATGGCGTGCGCGGAGCAGGCGCGGGCTGCGTGTTTCGCAGGCGATGAGCAGTTCTCACGATCACAGGTCGCGCAGAGTTATTGACAGACATGGACGGATCAGCCAATCTACGGGCACGGAATTTATGCGCTACCGCATAATTATGCACTGGCGAGAGGCTGCCATGCGCCAACGCAGAGTGATCATCAACACCGACGCCAAGAACGAGGCGGACGACCAGTTCGCCATCGTCCACGGCCTCCTGTCACCCAGCTTCGACGTGCGAGGCCTGATCCCCGCCCACTTCGGCACCCGGCGCACCCAGCGCAGCATGGAGGAGTCGCGCGAGGAGATCGATCTCCTGCTCGAACTGCTCAAGCTGACCGGCTCCGTCACCGTCGCCAACGGAGCGGCGGCCGCCCTGCCCGACGAGCGGACCCCCGTGGACTCGCCCGGCGCCCGGCTGATCATCGAGGAGTCCAAGCTGGCGAGCGACGGCGACCCGCTCCACGTGGCCTTCCTCGGGCCGCTGACCGACATGGCCACCGCGATCCTGCTGGACCCCGAGCTCGTCCGCCGGCCGGTGGTCGTGATCTGGATCGGCGGCTCCGGCTACCGGGGCTACGACGAGGGCCCCGGCATCGAGTTCAACCTCTCCAACGACATCCACGCCGCCAACGTGGTGTTCGACTCCGGGATCACCGTGTGGCAGGTGCCCCGCGACGTCTACACCAAGGTCTCGGTGAGCTACGCCGAGCTGGAGGAGAAGATCGGCGACGCCGGCCCGCTGGGCCGCTACCTGATCGAGCAACTGCACGAGTGGAACGCCACCCACCATCCCGCACCGATCGAGTCCCGGTCGCTGGGCGACTCCCCCGCCATCGCGCTGATGCTCTTCCCGCAGAGCGGCAACCTGCGGGTGCGGCCCGCTCCCCGCTTCGGCGCCGACGGCTCCTACCTGCCCGGGTCGAACCACCCGATCAGGGTCGTCGAGGAGATCGACGTGCGGTTCCTGCTGGCGGACATGTTCGCCAAGATCCGGGGCTTCGGCCGCGAGCACGCCTGAGGCGCCCGTCCCGACCAAGGGAGATCGACATGACTGACAGGTCATACACCCGCCGAGGGTTCCTCGCCCTTTCGTCCGTCGCGGCCACCGGGCTCGCCGTCAGCGCCTGCACCGGCGCCTCCGTCGGCGGCGGCACCACGACGGCCGCGCCGTCGGACAAGCTGCGCCTGTTCACCTACGAGGACGACGCGACCATCGGATCCCTGAAGGCCCAGGTGCGGAAGTTCGACCAGCAGAACGGCACCACCACCACGGTCGACAGCCTGCCCGGCTCGGGCGCGGCCCAGTATCCCGACAAACTGCGGACCGAGCTGCTGGGCGGCAGCGGCCCCGACATCTGGCGGATCTGGGGCGGGCAGCTCGGCGCGCCGTTCGCGAAGGCGAAGCAGGCCGCCGACCTCGCGCCGTACTACCAGCGGTTCGGCTGGGACTCCTCGATCAGCGCCGCGGCCATCCAGGGCATGACGTTCGACGGCGTCAAGGCGGGCGTGCCGTTCACAGCGCGCGGAATAGGCGCTTGGTACAACAAGGAGCTGCTGGCCAAGGCCGGGATCGAGGCCCCGCCTGCCACGTACGCCGAGCTTGAGGAGATGAACGAGCAGCTCGTCGCCGCCGGCATCACCCCGTGCGGGCTGGGCGGCAAGTACGGCTGGCACGTCATGCGCCTGTTCGAGTACCTCCTGGAGCACACCACGGGTCCGCAACTGCACGACAAGCTGCTGCTGGGGCAGGAGAGCTGGGACCGGCCCGAGGTCGTCGAGGCGTTCACGCTGTTCAAGAAGTGGCAGGACAGCAAGTGGCTGCCCGAGGGCGCGCTGGGCCTCGATCCCGCGGACGTCGGCAACTGGTACGTGCAGGGCAAGGTCGCCTACGACCTCGAGGGCCAGTGGTCGGAGACGACCGCCATCCTGGCCGCGAAGAAGGACCCGAAGGACTTCGGGGTCTTCCAGCTTCCCACCGGCCACTCCCCTGCCCGGCATTCCGGGTTCGTCGAGGGCTACATGGTCAACGCCCATTCGGGCAACAAGGACAAGGCCGCGGCCCTGCTCGACTTCCTGCTGAAGCCGGACAGCCAGAAGGCCATGCAGATCACCTCGTCCACCGTGAAGGGCGCCGAGGCCGACCCCGCGGTGATGCCGCTGTCGGCGGGGTGGGACGAGAAGTACGGCTCCAGCCCCTTCTACACGATCCAGGACCAGGCCTTCCCCAAGCAGCAGTCGGACCAGTACTTCAGCGTGCAGAGCGACCTGCTCCAAGGCAAGGTGACGCCGGCCGCGGCGGCCAGGAAGATGCAGGAGATCGTCTCCGCCTGGGCCCGCGACTGACCGGGGACGGCTCATGACAACCCTCGCCCCCCGGCACGTCCGGCAGAACGGCGGATGGCGGCCCTGGCTCTTCGCGCTCCCCGCGCTCGGGGTCTACCTGGTCTTCCTCGTGTACCCGGCCGTGTCATCCCTGTGGTTCAGCTTCACCGACTGGGACGGCCTCAGCCCGGCCTACAACCTGGTCGGGCTGGACAACTACGCGCGCCTGCTCAGCGATCCCGTGGTGCTGACCGCGGGCCGGAACAACCTCCTGTGGTCGGTGGTCACGATCGTCGTGCCGGTGACGCTCGGCCTGGCGCTGGCGCTGCTGCTGAACGGCAAGGTGCGGGGCAAGCCCGTGCTGCGCCTGATCTTCTACGCGCCGGGGGTGCTGCCGCTGGTGTCGATCGCCTCGATCTGGGGGTGGCTCTACAACCCCGAGCACGGCGCCATCAACTCCTTCCTGCAGCTCATCGGCCTGGACGGTCTGGCACAGCCCTGGCTCGGGCAGGACTCCACCGCGCTGTGGGCCGTGATGGTGCCGGCGGTGTGGCTGCGCACGGGCTTCCCGATGCTGCTCTACCTCGCCGCGCTCCAGGGCATCCCCGAGCAGTTGTACGAGGCGGCGAGAGTCGACGGGGCGAGCCGCTGGGCGCAGTTCCGGCACGTGACCATGCCCGGCCTGCGCCCGGCGCACTACATCGTGCTGGCGCTCTCCCTCATCGACTCGTTCAAGGTCTTCGACCTGGTCTACGCCATGACCTACGGCGGGCCCGGCACGGCCACCCAGGTGATGGGGACCTGGATGTACGCCAACGTCTTCCAGTACTACCAGACCGGGTACGGCACGGCCATCGCCGTCGTGATCACCTTGGTGGCGATCGCGGTCGGCATCCCGTACGTCCGGTCCCAGACCAGGGAGCGTGCGGTATGACCTCGATCGCCTCCGCACCGGCGACGCGGACCGTCGCCCCGGCACCGCCACCGGCCGGGAAGAAGACCAAGGGCGGCCTCGCCCTGACCGTCGTGCTGGCCGCGGCGGCCGTCTTCTGGATCTCGCCCCTGGCGCTGCTCGTCGTGACCGCGGTCCGGCCGCTGGCGGACTTCATCGGCAACGGCCCGCTGTCCTGGCCGTCCGCGTTCACCTGGGAGAACTTCGCCGGCGCCTGGGACATCGGCAACTTCGCCACCACCTACGGCAACAGCGCCCTGCTGCTGATCCTCAAGGTGCCGCTCGGCGTGCTGATCTCGGCGATGCTCGGCTTCGCCCTGGCCAAGCTGCGGATGAAGTTCCGCAGGACCGTGATGTTCACGGTCTTCCTCGGGCTGACGATCCCCATCTACATCACGATCGTGCCGGTGTTCATCATGATGAAGACCGCCGGCGCGACCGACAGCGTCCTCGGCCTGATCGGCCCGTATCTCGCCTTCGGCATCCCGTTCGAGGTGCTCGTCCTGCAGTCGTTCTTCCGGCAGCTCCCGGACGAGATCGTCGAGGCGGCCCGGGTGGACGGGGCGGGAGACTGGCGGATCTTCTGGCGGATCGTGCTGCCGCTGTCCGCGCCCGCGCTGGTCACGGTGCTGATCCTGGACGCCGTGGCGACGTGGAACGAGTTCCTGTTCGCCTTGATCCTGCTGAACTCCGACGCGAACAAGACCCTGCCCGTCGGGCTGCTCAACTTCCAGGGCCAGTTCTCCAACAACAACACCGGCCTGGCCGCGGGGATCCTCATCGCGGTCGTGCCCATTCTCATCGCGTACACGCTGTTGCAGCGGTGGATCGTCGCCGGCCTGACCGCCGGCGCCACCAAGGGATAAGGAGTGATGACCATGCCGACCTTCGGCGCTGGTATCTGGCATTTCGCCACCTACAAGGACCGTTACGCCACCGACGGGTACGGCCCGCCGGTCGGGCTGCTGGAGCAGATCGACCGGGCCGGGGCCGTGGGCGAGCTGTCGGTGGTGGACTTGAACTGGCCGTTCGTCGGGTTCGACGGCACCTTGGACGACGTCAAGGCCGCCCTGGCCAAGAACGACCTGAAGGCGATCGCGATCACGCCCGAGATCTACACCCGGGACTTCGTGAAGGGCTCGTTCACCAACCCCGACCCGGCGGTGCGCAAGAAGGCGATCGCGTTGATGCACGACGCCACCGAGGTGGCCCTGGAGCTGGGCTGCTCGTATGTGAAGCTGTGGCCGGGCCAGGACGGCTGGGACTACCCCTTCCAGGTCGACTACCACGACGTCTGGCAGCTCGCCCTCGACGGGCTCAAGGAACTGTGCTCGGCCCACCCCGAGATCAACTACGTGATCGAGTACAAGCCGCGCGAGCCCCGCGTAAAGATCATCTTCCCGAGCGTGGCCCGCACCCTGCTCGGCATCGAGCGCATCGGCCTGCCCAACCTGGGCATCCTGCTGGACTTCGGCCACTCCCTCTACGGCCAGGAAACCCCCGCCGACGCCGCCCAGCTCGCCATCGACCACGGCCGGCTGTTCGCGATCGACGTCAACGACAACATGCGCGGCTGGGACGACGACATGGTGGTCGGCTCGGTGCACCTGGTGGAGACGTTCGAGTTCTTCCACACCCTGCGCAAGAACGACTGGGACGGCGTCTGGCAGCTCGACCAGTTCCCCTTCCGCGAGGACAGCGTGCAGGCCGCCAAGCAGGCCATCCGCTTCCTCAAGGCGATCGACCGCGCCCTGGAGGTGCTGGACGACGAGGCGCTCGCCACCGCGCAGGCCGCGCACGACGCGCTGGCCGCCCAGCGGCTGGTGCAGAACGCGCTGCTGACCTCGATGGCCGGGCTGGAGAACGCATGACGGACCTGGCCGTGCACGAGCACGTCGGCCTGCCCGTCTTCGAGCGCATCGGCCCGCACGCCAGCCGCGCGGAACAGGTCGCGCACCTCTCCGAGGCCGCCCGGCAGATCCGCGTCCAAGACCTCAAACTGGTCTATCACGCGGGGGCGGGGCACATCGGCGGCGACTTCTCCGCCATCGACATCCTGGCCACCCTGTACGGCGCGGTGCTGAACATCAGCCCCGACCGGGTCAACGACCCCGAACGCGACCGGTTCATCCTCAGCAAGGGCCACGTCGCAGGCGCGCTCTACACCACCCTCGCCGCGTTCGGCTTTCTTCCGGTCGCGGAGCTGGCGACCTTCCTGCAACCGCTGTCGGCGCTGAACGGTCACCCCAACCGCACCAAGGTCGCGGCCGTCGAGGCCAACACCGGGCCGCTCGGGCACGGCCTGCCGGTCGCGGTCGGGCACGCGCTGTCGGCCAAGCTGGACGGCTCGCCGCGCCGCACCTACGTGCTGACCGGCGACGGCGAGCTGCAGGAGGGCAGCAACTGGGAGGCGATGATGGCCGCCGCCCAGCACCGGCTCGACCGGCTCACCGTGATCGTCGACCGCAACCGCCTCCAGCAGGGGGCGACGGTCAAGGACACCAACGACCTCGACCCGCTGCCCGGCAAGGCCGCCGCCTTCGGCTTCGCCGTCGCCGAGGTCAACGGGCACGACCACGGCGAGCTGCTCGACGTGCTGTCCGCCGCGCCATCGCCGGGCAAGCCCGCCTTCGTGATCGCCCACACGCACAAGGGACATCCGATCTCGTTCATGAGCGACAACGTCGCCTGGCACCACAAGGTGCCGGACGAGGCCGAATACCACCAGGCGCTGACCGAACTGGAGAAGCGTTGATGCCCACCTCGGTCGCCGACCGACCGCGCTACGACTGCCGCGACGCCTACGTCGCGACCCTGTCCGAGCTGGCCCACGACGACCACCGGATCGTCGGCGTGGTCAACGACTCGGTCGGCTCCAGCAAGCTGGCCGCCTTCCGCGCCTCCTTCCCCGACCGGCTGATCAACGTCGGCATCGCCGAGCAGAACATGGTCGGCGTCGCCGCGGGCCTGGCCAACGGCGGCCGGATCCCGTTCGTGTCGGCCGCGTCCTGTTTCCTGACCGCCCGCGCGCTGGAGCAGATCAAGGCCGACGTCGCCTACTCCAACCACAACGTCAAGCTGTGCGGCATGAGCCCCGGCCTGGCCTACGGCGAACTCGGCCCCACCCACCACTCCATCGAGGACATCGCCTGGCTGCGGGCGATCGACAACCTGACCGTCATCGTCCCGGCCGACCCGGTCGAGACCAGCGCCGCGCTGCGCTGGGCCGCACAGTTCGAGGGGCCGGTGTTCGTCCGGGTCAGCCGGATGAGCGTGCCCCAGGTCAACGCGGACGACTACACCTTCACTCCGGGAAAGGCGGTGACGCTGCGCGACGGCGGCGACGTGACCCTGATCGCCAACGGCACCGTGCTGTGGCGGGCGCTGGTCGCCGCCGAACAGCTCGAA
Organism: Nonomuraea sp. PA05; assembly: GCF_008086045.1. GTDB lineage: Bacteria > Actinomycetota > Actinomycetes > Streptosporangiales > Streptosporangiaceae > Nonomuraea > Nonomuraea monospora. Next base: position 25,344 of record NZ_VSEY01000067.1, read on the forward strand.
GCCGAAGGCATCTCGGCGCGAGTGTTGTCGATGCCGACCGTCAAGCCGCTCGACACCGGCGCGGTCGTGGCGGCGGCGCGGGAGACCGCCGGGATCGTCACCGTGGAGGAGTCGACCATCGCCGGCGGCCTCGGAGGCGCCGTCGCCGAGACCGTCGTCCAGCACCACCCCGCCAAGGTCGCCATCCTCGGCATCCCCGAGTTCGCCCCCACCGGATCGGCCGCGTTCCTGCTCGACCGCTACGGCATGTCCCCCGAGGCCATCGCCGCCTCCGCACGGAACCTGCTACGCCATGGCTGACCCGCTCATCCTGGCCATCGACCAGGGCACCAGCTCCACCAAAGCCCTCCTGGTGGACGAGGCGGGCCACGTCGTCTCCCGCGCGTCCGCGCCGCTCGGCGAGACCCAGCCCCGGCCCGGCTGGGTGGAGCAGGACCCGGAAGAGCTATGGCGGAGCGTGCGCCGGGCCGTCGCCGCCTGCGTCACCCCCGCCCTCGCCGGCCGGGTCATCGGCATCGGCGTCAGCAACCAGCGCGAGTCGCTCGTCCTGTGGGATCGCCGAACCGGCGAGCCGCTCGGGCCGCTGCTGAGCTGGCAGGACCAGCGCACCGCCGCCCACTGCCGCGAGCTGGCCTGCGATGCCGAGCTGGTCCGCTCGGTCAGCGGGCTGCCGCTCGATCCGATGTTCTCCGCGCTCAAGGCCCGCTGGCTGCTCGACACCTATGACCCGGACCGCCGCCGGGCGGGCGAGCTGTGCCTGGGCACCGTCGACTCCTGGCTGCTCAGCCGCTTCGGCGGCGAGCACCTCATCGAGGTCGGCAACGCCTCCCGCACCCAGCTCCTCGACATCGAGACCGCGCGATGGGACCCCCGGCTGCTGGAGCTGTTCGGGGTTCCCGCCGGGGTGCTGCCCCGGGTCGTCTCCTCGTGCGGGCCGTTCCCCGCCGCCCGCGACCTGCCGCCGCTGCCCGACGGGGTGCCGGTGCTGGCCGTCATGGGCGACTCGCACGCCGCGATGTTCGCCCACGCCGGCTGGCGGCCCGGCGTCGTCAAGGCCACCTACGGCACCGGCTCCTCGGTGATGGCCATCGGCGACGGCCCATCCGGAGACCTGTGCCGCAGCATCGCCTGGGATCTCGGCGACGGCCCCGTTCCCGCGGTGGAGGGCAACATCCGCGCGACCGGCCGCGCGATCACCTGGCTGGCCGAGCTGCTGGACGTGCCCGCCGAGACCCTGCTGGCCGAGGCCGGGAACGCCGACCCCGCCGGGGTGCACTTCGTGCCCGCGTTCGGCGGCCTGGGCGCCCCCTGGTGGGAGCCGGACGCCACGCCCGTCGTCGCCGGCCTGTCGCTGGCCACCCGGCGCGCCCAGCTCGTCGCCGCCGCGCTGGAGGCCGTCGCCTTCCAGGTGGAGGACGTGGTGGCCGCGATCGACGAGGCTGCGGGGCAGGTCCGCGTCCTCATGGCCGACGGCGGGCTCACCCGCAGCGACCGGCTCATGCGGCTGCAGGCCGACCTCAGCGGGCGCGCCGTCGCCCGCTCGGGCGAGCACGACCTGTCGGCGCTCGGCGCGGCCGACGCCGCCGGGCTGGCCGCCAAGTTGTGGACGGCCGAGGAGCTGGAGCGCAGGGCCCGCCCGGCCGACACCTTCGAGCCCGGGCTCGACCCGGCGGAGCGTCAGGCCAGGAAGGACGCCTGGCACGAGGCCGTCCGCAGGGCCAGGCCCACCGACGAAGGGAGCGTCACATGAGCGTGCGGGTGCCGGCCCGCTGGATCATCGCCGCGGCCGTCGCCGTGCTGGTCGTCCTCATGGCGGCCGACACCGAGTACCGGACGGTGGAGACGGCGGCCGCCGCGGCGCCGAAGAAGTTCGACCCCGCCGCGTTCGGCGCGCAGAACTACCAGGCCAAGGTGGTGCCCGCCGTCCAGGCCGCCGCCGTGGACCTGCCGGTCCTGCTCAAGGCGCTGGCCGACGACAAGGAGGCCGCCGGGCAGAAGTACGGCAAGCGCCAGGGCACCGGCCCCTACACCTTCGCCGTCAAGGCAACCGGCACGGCAGGCGAGGCGAAGTCCGGGCTGCTGCCGGTCACCGTCGAGGGCCTGCCGGACGACACCAGGGTGTCGCTGCAGATCGGCCCCGCCATCAACGGCACCGCGCTGCGCGACGCCGCCGGATACATCACGTTCGGCCAGTTCACCAACCAGGTCGAGTACGCCGACGCGGCCACCGCGCTGAACGACGAGATGCGCGCCAAGCTCCTCGACGGCCTGGACACGGCCGCCCTGGACGGTGAGACGATCTCGTTCGTCGGAGCGTTCACGCTGCTCACCCCGCAGACCGTGACGATCACGCCGGTAGAGATCTCATGACGACGCTGACGGCCCGTGAGGTCACCAAAATCTACGGCGGCACCCAGGCGCTCAAGGGCGTGGACTTCGCCGTCGCGCCCGGCCGGGTCACCGCCCTGTTCGGCGAGAACGGCGCGGGCAAGTCCACGCTCATGAAGATCCTCGCGGGGATCGAGCAGCCCACCACCGGCCACGTCGAGCTGGACGGCCGGCCGGTGCGGCTGCACTCCTCTCGGCACGCCGCCGACCAGGGCATCGCCATCATCCACCAGGAGCTGAGCCTGTGCCCGAATCTCAGCATCACCGACAACCTGTTCCTCGCCCGCGAGCTGCGCACGCCGTACGGCGCGGTGGACCGGCGCGCACAGCGGGAGCGCACCTCCGGCGTCCTGCGCACGCTGGAGGAGGAGCTCGACCCCGACACGCCGGTGGCCGACCTGCGGCTCGGCCAGCAGCAGATCGTGGAGATCGCGCGCGCCCTGCTCCAGGACGCCCGCGTGCTGATCATGGACGAGCCGACGTCGGCGCTGACCGCGCCCGAGGTCGAGGTGCTGTTCAAGGTCATCCGCGACCTCACGGCCCGCGGCGTCGCGATCGTCTACATCTCCCACCATCTGGACGAGGCGCTCGACATCGCCGACGACGTCGTGGTGCTGCGCGACGGCACGCTGGTGGCCACGGCGCGGGCGGCCGAGGTGGACCTGCGGTGGATCGTCGAGCAGATGGTCGGCCGCGACCAGGCCACCCTGTTCCCCGACCGCGAGACGCGGGCCGGCGAGCCGGTGCTCGAACTGCGCGACCTGGTCGTGGCCGACCCCGCCAACCCCGACAGGCTCGCCGTCAACGGCGTGAGCCTGACCCTGCGCGCCGGGGAGATCGTCGGCGTCTACGGGCTCATGGGGTCCGGGCGTACCGAATTGCTCGAAGCGCTCGCCGGGCGCATCCCGCCCGCGTCCGGCGAGATCGTCCTGGCGGGCGAGCGCCTGACACGGACGGGCATCCGCGACCGCATCGAGCGCGGCCTGGTGCTCGTGCCGGAGGACCGGCAGCGCGACGGGCTCGTGCAGACCATGACCGTCGGCGAGAACCTGTCGCTGGCCGGGCTCTACCAGTACGTGCGGCGGCTGTTCGTCTCCGCGGCGCGCGAGGGCGAGGCCGTGCGGCGCGTCATGGCCGACGTCACCGTCAAGACCAGCGGCGCCAAGGCGCCCATCGGCTCGCTCAGCGGCGGCAACCAGCAGAAGGTCGTCATCGGCAAGGCGCTGCTGACCGGGCCGCGCGTGCTGCTGCTGGACGAGCCGTCGCGCGGCGTGGACGTCGGCGCCAAGGCCGACATCTTCCAGCTCATGGCCGAGCAGGCGGGCCGCGAGCTGGCCGTGCTGTTCACCACCTCCGAGGCGGAGGAGGCCCTGCACATCCCCGACCGGCTGCTCGTGCTCGCCCGCGGGGCCGTCGTCGGCGACTACCGGCGCGGAGAGATCGATCGGGAGGAACTCATGCGCGTATCCGACGGCACGAACGGAGGTGCCGTCCGATGACCTCGACGGCGTCCGAGCCGGCGACCGCGCGGCCGGACAGGGCGGCGGCCACGGCCCGCCGGATGTCCCTGCTCAACGTGGTCTTCGAGCTGCGCGCCTTCATCGCGCTCGCCGTGCTCATCGTGGTGTTCAGCGTGCTGTCCGACGCGTTCCTGACCGTGCCGAACCTGATCACGATGACCAAGCACGTCGCGATCAACGCGGTGATCGCGCTCGGCATGCTGCTGGTCATCCTCAAGGGCGGCATCGACCTGTCGGTCGGCTCGATCGTCGGCCTGTCCGGCGTGGTCGCCGGTGAGCTGCTGGGCGGCCTGCACGTGGGCGGCGTGATCGCCTACCCGCCGGTGTGGGTGGTGATCGTGCTGTGCGTGACGGTCGGCATGGCGGTCGGCGCGGTCAACGGCGTGCTGGTCACCCGCTTCAACGTGGCGCCGTTCATCGCCACCCTGGGCATGCTGTACGTGGCGCGCGGCGCGGCCCTGCTCATCTCCGACGGCGCCACCTACCCCAACCTGGCCGGCCACCCCGCACTCGGCAACACCGGGTTCGGCCTGCTCGGCAGCGGCCGGCCGCTCGGCCTGCCCACCTCCATCTGGATCATGATCGCGCTGGCCGTGGCGGTCACGCTGCTGCTGGCCAAGTCGCCGTTCGGCCGCTGGCTGTACGCCACCGGCGGCAACGAGCGGGCCGCCGACCTGTCCGGCGTGCCGGTCCGCCGGGTCAAGACCGTCGTGTACGTGATCTCCGGCGCGTGCGCGGCCGTGGCCGGGCTCATCATCGCCTCGGAGCTGACCTCGGCCGCCCCGCAGGCAGGCGAGACCTACGAGCTCAACGCGATCGCCGCCGTCGTGATCGGCGGCGCGGCGCTCAGCGGCGGCCGGGGAACCGTGCGCGGCACCCTGGTCGGCGCGTTCGTCATCGGCTTCCTCGCCGACGGCCTGGTGATCCTGGGCGTGTCGACGTTCTGGCAGATCCTCATCAAGGGCGCGGTCATCATCCTCGCCGTGCTGCTCGACCAGGGCCAGCAGAGATTCAAGCGCCGTGGAGCCGCCGCGGCCGCGGTCGCCGCCACCAGACACCACGACTAGACAGCACCACCCCCCGAAGGAGAACCACCCATGCGCCGTGTCCTCACCACAGCCCTGTCCCTGACGATCGCCTGCACCACACTGGCCGCCTGCGGCGGCGGCGGCGAGCAGCCCGCCACCAGCGCCTCGGCCGGCGGCGGCAGCGCCGCCGCCGGCGGGCTGATCGCCATCATCACCCCCTCGCACGACAACCCGTTCTTCAAGGCCGAGGCCGACGCGGCCAAGGCCCAGGCAGAGAAGCTCGGCTACCAGACGTCGGTCGCCTCCCACGACGACGACCCGAACAAGCAGAGCGAGCTGATCGACGCCGCCATCTCCCGCCAGGCCAAGGCGATCATCCTGGACAACGCCGGCGCCGACGCCTCCATCGGCCCGGTCCGCAAGGCCACCGAGGGCGGCGTGCCCGTCTTCCTGATCGACCGGGAGATCAACGCCACCGGCATCGCCAAGGCGCAGATCGTCTCCAACAACTCCCAGGGCGCGCAGGCCGCCGCGCAGTCGTTCGTGGAGGCGATGAAGAGCAAGGGCAACTACGTCGAGCTGGTCGGCAAGGAGTCCGACACCAACGCCAGCGTCCGCTCCAAGGGGTTCGCCGACGTCATCTCGCAGTACCCGGACCTGAAGCAGGTCGCCAAGGAGAGCGCCAACTGGGACCAGCAGGAGGCGTTCACCAAGATGGAGACCATCATCCAGAAGAACCGCGACATCCAGGGCGTCATCGCCGGCAACGACACCATGGCGCTGGGCGCTGTCGCCGCGCTGAAGGCCGCGAACCTGCTGGACAAGGTGACGGTGGTCGGCTTCGACGGCAGCCCCGACGCGATCGCCGCCGTCAAGGCGGGCGAGATGCACGCCACCGCGCTGCAGCCCGCCGCGCTCGGCGCCACCAGCGCCGTGGACCAGGCCGACCAGTTCATCAAGACCGGCAAGACCGGCAAGGAGGAGAAGCAGTCCATCGACTGCGAGCTCGTCACCAAGGACAACGCCGACGAGTTCGGCGTGTTCGCCCGCAAGTAGAGCGGAGCAACCCCATGAGAGACACCGCGACGTTACTGAGCCGCCTGCTGATCTGCGCGCTGACCGTCGTCGTCACCGTCGCCGCGGCGCCGCCTGCGGTGGCCGGCGACACCCGTCACGGAGACGGGCAGCGCAAGCCCCGCGTCATCCTCATGCACGATCCCGAGCTGGACGACCAGAACACCCTCATCCGCTACCTGCTCTACAGCAACGAGTTCGACACCGAAGCGCTCGTCTACACCAGCAGCGGCGTGCACTGGGCGGGCGACGGCAAGGGCACCACCTGGTTCGTCCCCGGCCGCGAGTACGACCGGATCGGCCGCGACATCTGCCCGTGCACCTCCTGGCGGTGGAAGCCCGGCGAACGCTTCATCCACGAGGCCGTCGACCTGTACGCGCAGGCGTACCCGAACCTGCGGGCGCACGCCAGGGGATACCCGAGCCCCGGCGAGCTGAAGTCGAAGATCCTCAACGGCAACATCGAGTTCGACGGCGACATCTCCAAGGACTCCCCCGGCTCCGACCTCGTCAGGCGCAAACTCCTCGACGACGAGCCCGGCCCCCTGTACCTGCTCACCGGGGCGGGCCAGAGCACCATCGCCCGTGCTCTGAAGTCCATCAAGGACCAGTACGAGAACACCCCGGACTGGCCGGCCATCCAGCGGAAGGTGTCACAGAAGGCGATCATCCAGTCGTGGGGCGACCAGGACGACACCTACGCCAAGTACATCGGGCCCGACTGGCCGGACATCGAGTTCCGTCAGATGGCCACCACCATCTGGGGCTACGGCGCCCGCCGGGCCGTCCTGCCCGAGGACGCCGAGCTGCTGTCCGCCGCCTGGACCAAGACCAACGTGTCGGACGCCGGCCCGTTCGGGCCGTTCTACCGGGTGTGGGGCGACGGCAAACAGATGGCGCCCGGCGACATCTTCGACTTCTTCGGCTTCACCGGCCTGACCGCCGAACAGCTCCAGGAGATGGGCTACATCGTGTGGACGTCCCTGCAGGAGAAGGGGTCGTGGATCTCAGAAGGCGACACCTCGATCTTCATGAACCTCCTGGACAACGGCCTGCGCGCGGGCACCGACGCGACCTGGGGCGGCTGGGGCGGCCGCGCGGGGACGGACCTCGCCCCCGACGGCGCCGCGTCCACCAGCTACCCGTCCACCCGCTGGTTCCGCGCCGCCCAGCACGACTTCGCCGCCCGGCTGAAGTGGACCACCACCCCGCGGTACGACGCGGTCAACCACGCGCCGGACGTCAGCGTCTCCGGACGGCTCGACCGCGACGTCCGGCCCGGCCGGCTGGTGACGCTCAACGGGCGTGTCACCGACCCGGATCGGGACGCCGTCACCGCGACGTGGTGGCAGTACACCGACGCCGGCACCTACCCGGGCGCCGTCGAACTGACCCAGAGCAGGCCCGCCCAGGTGCGGCTGTATGTCCCCCGCGACGCGGAGCCCGGCCAGACCATCCACCTCGTCCTGCGCGGCACGGACGACGGCACCCCGTCCCTCACCTCCTACCAGCGTGTGGTCCTGACCGTGCGACGCTGACCCCGCCGGAGCCGTGGGCGGTGGCCGCGGCACGGCCGGGCCGTGTCTCGTGGCCGGCCTGGACCGCCCCGGCGTCCTCAGGTGGCTTCGACAAGGTGCACGTTTCTCCTTGTTCTTTCCGATTGTTTCCGATTATAGTGGCGCATCGTGATGATTCTGATAGCAGGCCCCTACCGTTCCGGCACGGGCGACGACCCGGCACTGATGGCACGCAACCTGGCCCGGCTGGAGGAGGCCGCCTGGCCGATCTTCCGTAGCGGCCACGTCCCGATGATCGGCGAATGGGTGGCGCTGCCCGTGCTGCGCGGCGCGGGCGGCACCGGGCCGGCCGATCCGGTCGCCGAGCAGATCATGTACCCCACCGCTGAGCGCCTGCTGCGGCACTGCGACGCGGTCCTGCGGCTGCCCGGTGAGTCGAGCGGCGCCGATGAGGACGTGCGGATCGCCGTCGAGCGCGGCCTGCCCGTCTACCACCGCGTCGAGGACATCCCCGGATATCAGGCCGCCTGACCACCCCAGCGACGCCGGGCCTCGCGTGTCGCGGCCGCCCGAGGGCGTTCACGATCGCGGACCGGCGAAGAGGAAGATCTTTCATGATTCCCCACCACACCGTGCACGACCCCGGCGTCGACGACGCCCGTCCGGAGCTGGTCCTGTCATGACCGCGGGCATCGACGTTCCCGATCGGCGCGGCCGTACCGGATTGGACCGGGCCGGCCTGGACCTGGCGGGGAACCCGCGCGTACAGGTACGGGAGGTGCGGCTGCTGGCGTGTCACTGGTCGGTGCTGCGCACGACGACCTTCGACTACCAGCACGCCGACGGCTGCTGGAGCACCCAGCAGCGGGAGACCTACGACCGCGGCAACGGCGCCACCGTACTGCTCTACGACACCCGCCGCACGACCATCCTGCTGACCCGCCAGTTCCGCTACCCGGCCTACGTCAACGGCCACCCGGACGGCATGCTGCTGGAGACGGCGGCCGGGCTGCTCGACGACGAGACCCCGCAGGACGCCGTCCGGCGGGAGGCCGCCGAGGAGACCGGGCACGTCATCGGACCGGTACGGCACGTCTTCGACGTCTACATGAGCCCCGGCTCGGTCACCGAGCGCGTGCACTTCTACGCCGCCCCCTACAGCGCCGGCACCCGTGCCGGCACCGGCGGCGGAGTGGCCGCGGAGGACGAGGACATCGAGGTCGTCGAGCTGCCCTTCGACACCGCCCTGGCCATGGTCCGCAGCGGCGAGATCGTCGACGCGAAGACGATCATGCTGCTGCAGTGGGCAGCCCTGGACGGCCCTTTCCGTCACCGTCGCTCGCGCGCTCGGAGCCGTGCTCAGTAACCGCCGCGGCGCGGGGCGGCGGTAGGACGGCGGGAGAGGTTGGTTCGGGCGGTGGGCTTGAGGGTGCGTACCGGGTGATCGTGGCGGTGCGACGATCGGGACCGGTCGTCCGTCTTGGGCTGGTTGAGGGTGGCCGGAAGTTTGATGTGCATGTTCGCTCCTTGTGGCGCTAAGCCCTGGTGAGCCAGGTGACCTGGGCGCCGTTGTCGAAGGACTCGCGCCGGGTGGGGGTGAACAGGGTGGGGCTGAAGTGGCCGGAGAACATGGGGATGCCCGCCCCCGCCACCACGGGGTAGCCCTTGAGGATGATCTCGTCGATCTCCGGGAGCAGGGAGCCGGCGAGCTTGCCGCCGCCGCACAGGTAGATGTCCATGCCGGTGTCCTCGGCCTTCAGCCGCCGGACGAGCTCGATCGGGTCGCCCGTCTCGACCTGCACGGTGGGGTCGTCGATCTTCAGGGTGCTGGAGACGGCATACTGGCGCAGGTGGGAGTACGGGCTGGTGGTGGGGACGTCCAGCGCCGGCTCGTACGTGCCGCGGCCCATCACCAGCGTGTCGAAGACCTGGTTGGGCGCGTCTTCGAGGCCGACGAGCTTGCGGATGTGGGTGGGGAGGGTCTCCGGATAGCGGCTGTTGATCCAGGCGGCCATCTGGTCGGACAACGGGTAGAAGTCGAACTCGGCCTTGGGCCCGGCGATGTAGCCGTCGAGGGACACGCCGATGTAGTAGACGAGCTTTCGCATGCTAAGCAACTCCTGCTGTAGTACTATGAGTGAAGTGCTTCGAAACTAGTACTACGGCTGGAGTGGTGTCAAGTGCGGAAAAATCCCGAGCGGCGGCAGGCTCTGATCGACGCGGCCATCGAGGTGCTGGCCAGGGAAGGGGCGCGGGGGCTGACCTTCCGGGCCGTCGACACGGAGGCGGCCGTTCCTCCGGGCACGGCGTCCAACTACTTCGCCAACCGCGACGACCTGTTCACCCAGGTCGGCGGGCGCATCTACGAGCGGCTGCTGCCGGACGAGGCCGCCATGACCCGCAGCCGGGAGGGCGTGCAGGACGAAGCCCGCTACGCCGAGCTCATGCACGAGCTGGTGGCCCGCATCTCCGCCTTCAACTCCGGCTACCTGGCCCTGCTGGAGCTACGACTGGAGTCCACCCGGCGCCCTGAGCTGCGCGCCGTGCTGACCAAGCGCATCCGCGAGGACATCGACGCCAACATCGGCTTTCACGCGGCTTCAGGCCTGCCCGGCGACTCGACCTCGGTGGTGCTGCTCTACCTCACCCTCAACTGGCTGATCGTCGAACGGCTGACGCTGCCCGACATCTTCACCGAGCAGGAGGTCCACGAGCTGGTGGAGGCCGCTGTGCGGAGGTCGCTGCGTGACGGGGTCACGGGAGGATGAGCACCTTACCGAGGGCGTGACCGGCCCCGGCGTCGCGGTGCCCGCCGGTTCTCAGCCCCGCCGTAGCAGACCGCGTTCCAAGGCGACCACCACCGCGTGCGTGCGGTCACGGGCGTCGAGTTTGGCGAAGATCCGCAGCAGGTGGGTCTTCACCGTGGCTTCGGCGATCACCAGCCGCCTGCCGATCTCGGCGTTCGACAGGCCGTCGGCGACCGCCGACAGCACATCCTCCTCGCGACTGGTCAGCGGAACCTGTGCGGGCCTGCGCATCCGGGCGACCAGGCGTTCGGCGACCCTCGGAGCGAGCACCGTCTCACCGCGGGAGGCGGCGCGGATGCCGTCGGCGAGTTGCTCCCGGGTGGCGTCCTTGAGCAGGTAGCCGACGGCGCCGGCCTCCACCGCGCGTTCGATCTCGGTGTCGGTGTCGTAGGTGGTCAGGATCAGCACCCTGGTCCGGACCGGTGCTGCGGTGATCTCGGCGGTCGCCGCCACGCCGTCCATGACGGGCATCCGCAGGTCGAGCACGGCCAGGTCCGGTTCCAGGCGCAGGACCAGCTCGACCGCCTCCCTGCCGTTGCCCGCCTCGCCGACGACCTCGATGCCTTCGTCGTCGGCGAGCAGGGCGAGGACGCCGGCGCGCATCACCGTATGGTCGTCGGCGACCACGATGCGGACGTGTCCGGAGGTGCTGTTCATCAGGGGCCCGTCCTCAGGGGTATCGCGGCCAGGATCCGGGTCCCCGCGCCGGCCGCGCTGGTGATGGTGAGCTCGCCGCCGAGTTCGTCCAGCCGTCGCCGCATGCCGTCCAGGCCGAACCCGATGGACTCGCTGACGTCGAAACCCCGGCCGTCATCGGTGATCTCCAGTTCGATGGCCTCCGGCCGCTGCGCCAGCACGACACCGACAGTGGTGGCCTGGGCGTGCTTGCGGACGTTCGCCAGAGCTTCCTGGGCGCAGCGCAGCAGGGCGATCCGGCCGGTCTGGTCGCAGTCCAGGTCGGGCAGTTCGGCCACCATGGTCAGGCCGGTGTCCTCGGCGAAGCGCCGCACGGTCCGGTGCAGGGTGCGGGAGATCGGGTCGGGGGCGAGGCCGCTGCGCGGCGCGGACCCGACCAGGGCGCGGGCCTCGGTCAGGTTCTCCCTGGCGGTCTGCTCGATGGATCGGAGCTGGTCCACGGCCCGCCCGGGGTCGTCGTGCACGTTCGTGCGCGCCGCCACCGTGAGGGCCACGATCGAGGCGAAGCCCTGAGCGAGGGTGTCATGGATCTCTCTGGCCATGCGCTCGCGCTCCTCCGCCACTCCCCTGCGCCGGTGTGCCTCCGCCAGCTCCTCCTGGGCGTCGGCGAGCTGGGAGCGCAGCCGGGCCCGTTCGTCGCGCAGCGCCAGGGCCCGGGGCGTGGCCACGGAGATCAGCACGGCCACCGCCCACACCGCGGCGGAGGAGATGGTGTTGGTGGTCAGGGTGCCGGCGCTCCAGCCCTGCCTCAAGGCCCCGCCGACGGTGATGGCGACGGCTCCCAGCCCGCTGGAGACGATGGCCGGGATCAGCGCGTCCACATAAATCATGAAATGCGGGAGCATCACCGTGTACAGCACCCCGTACCCCGGGCGCAGATAGGCGAGTGCGCCGAGGACCGCGACGAGCACGCCCACATAGGCGTACCCGAGCCGTACGGGGTTGGCCTTGCGGGTGCGGACCAGCAGGCAGCAGGCGCCCAGCACGGCCATCAGCGCCAGCGATCCGTACTTGGGCCCGGGCGGGAGGTCGCTGAGAACGGTGATCAGGGCCAGCAGGCCGATGATCGCCCACGAGAAGACCTCCCACCAGTGGAGCATCCAGATCCAGAACGGGTCCCCGCGCTGTGGCCGATTGAGCATGGAGGTCAGCGTACGGTCTCCAGATCAGGCGACATCGCGCCGGGGCGGGGCGTCAGGCCGGCGGAACCCGGGCCGCGCCGCCCGGGCCAGGCCCGGTCGCCGAGCAGCCGCAGCGCCGCGGGCAGGATCAGCAGCCTGATCACGAACGCGTCCAGCAGGACGGCCAGGGCCAGGCAGAAGCCCATCTGCTTCATCTCCGTCAGGTGCAGGAAGACGAAGGCGGCGAAGACGGTCACCATCACGACGGCCGCGCTGGTCACCACCTGAGCGGAGTGCCCGATGCCCTCCACCGCCGCCTGCCTCGCCGGCACGCCACGGTCCATCGCCTCCTTGATCCTGCTGATGACGAAGAACTGGTAGTCCATCGAGAGGCCGAAGAGGATGACGAACAGGAACAGCGGCACCCGGGAGGCGATCGCGCCGAGCGAGTCGAAACCGAGCAGTCCCTCCGCCCAGGTGCCCTGGAAGACGATGACGAGCACGCCCAGCGCCGCCCCCGCGGACAGCAGGTTGAGCAGGACACCGAGCCCGGCGATGACCACCGAACGATAGACCAGCAGCGTCATCAGGAAGGTCAGCAACAGCAGGCTGCCGATGACCAGGGGCAGCTTGCCGCTCTCATGCCGGACGTAGTCCTGGCCGCGGGCCACGTCGCCGCTGACCGCGGTCTCCGCGCCGGGGATCTTGCCGACGGTCGCGGGGATGTAGCTTTCTCGCAGGCGCTGCAGGGAGGCGACGGCCCTCGCGTCCTGGGCGGGGTAGGGAACGGCCAGCTCCAGTACGGCGGTGCGGCCGTCGGCCGAGGCGCGGACGATCGGTTCGGCGGACCGGTCGGCGAGGCCGGTGGCCGTGGCCTTCGCGGTGTCGGAGTTGGTGCTGTTCGAAGCGGCGGTGGAGGCGAACAGCGGGTCGGACTGGGCGCGTCCGGCGAGCTCGGTGAGAGCCCGGCGGATCTGCGGGGCGCGCTCGGCGGTGGAGCGCACCACCACCTCGTGCTTGACGAGAAGTTCCGGGTACGCGGCGGTGAGCCGGTCATAGGACCGCATGGCCGGGATGTCCCTGGAGAAGGTGTCCCTGCCGGGGTCGATCAAGTTGATCGTGAGGACGGGAGCGGCCAGCCCCAGCATCAGGAGCGTCGATGCGACCAGGGTGACGACGGGATACCGCTGCGCGGGGCGGAGCAGACGGCCGAGCACCTGATGGTCGGTGCGTACGCGTCCGACCCTCTTCCGCGCGCGGCGCTCGGCTCGCCGTCCCAGTTTCACCAGCAGGGCGGGCAACACGGTGAGCGAGCTGGCCACGGCGACCGCCACCACCAGGATGGTGCCGGTGGCCAGGGAGGAGAAGATCACGTCCGAGGCCAGGTAGAGGGTGGCGGTGGAGACGATCACGGCGAGGCCGGAGGCGACGATGGTCCTGCCCGCGGTCGCCGCCGCCAGCTCCACCAGCGCCTCGCTGCTCAGCCGCCCACCGGCCCTGGCTCGCTCATCGCGTTCCCGCTTGAGATAGAACAGCGTGTAGTCGACGCCGACGGCCAGGCCGATCAGCAGGATCATGTTCGTGCCCACGCCGGCGTCGGGCACCAGATGGGAGACGACCATGGACAGGCCCAGCGCCGCGGCGATCGAGGAGAGCGCCAGCACCAGCGGAACGGCCGCCATCACGATCGACCCGAAGACGCCCAGCAAGGTGATCACCGTGACGGGGAGCGTGATCTTCTCGGAGAGCGCGAGATCCTCGCCGCGCTGATCGTTGACGCCCTGGCTGATGGAGGGCGAGCCGGTCTGCTCGATCCGCAGGCCGGGGTACGCCGCGGCGATCTTCCCGGTCAGCGCCCGCAACGGGACGACGTTCTTCTTGCCCTCCAGCTCGGGCCCGTGCAGGACCACCGGGACCCGCAACGCCGTACCGTCCCTGGAGGCGACGGGCTCGCCGACCCGCTTCACCTCGGGAAGGCCGCGCATCGCGGCGGCGAGTTCCGTGGCGGCCCGCCTTGCCGGGGAGGCGGCCAGCGAGCCGTGGACGGCGGTGATCAACAGGTGGTCGGTGGGTTCGCGATGCAGGCCTGCCTGCTCGGCGACCGTCTCGGCGCGTCCGGCCTCACCGACCCGGAAGTCCTGCGTGGTCGCCTCGTTGGTGCCGAGCGCGATCCCGGCGCCGAGACACAGGATGACAAAGACGATCCAGCCGGTGATCGCCCGCCAGGGGTGGCGCGCGCTCCAGCGAGCAGCAGTTGCGGGGAGATTCCTCATGCCCACGATGGTGTCCGCCGGAGGCGCCCCGTCGGCAGCGGCGATGGGTTGAACCTGTTGTCCACCGATCGGTGGACAAGGGGTACCGATCAGCGCGTGATCAGGCCGAGCGCCGCGTCCAGCGCCGCGAGCTGCGGTACGGCGTCCGCGCCCGCGAGCTCCGGCCCGGGATCCATCAGGATGGCCCACATCAGGCCGTCGATGATCGCCAGGATGAGGCGGGCGAGCGCTTCCGTGTCCTGGCCAGGGCCCAGCTCCCCGGTGGAACGCGCGTACCGCAGCGCGCGGTCCAGGTTGCCGAGCGCCTCCTGGTGCAGCTCCGCGATCACCTTGGCGAAGTCCGGCCGCACGGCGGCCTTCGCGTAGAAGGCGGCCCAGACGCGGGCCTCCCCCAGCCTGGTCGTGTCCAGGGGCAGCGACTGCAGGATCGCGGCGCGCAGCGCGCCGGCGAACGTCATCGCGTCCGGGCCGCCCAGGCGGATCCCGCCCAGGCGCCGCCTGGCCGACTCGACGACGCTGCGCAGGGCGAAGTGCAGCATCTCGTCCTTGGTGCGGAAGTAACGCTGCACCGCGCCCACCGAACAGCCCGCCTCGGCCGCGACCGTACGGACGCTGACCGCCTCCATCCCCTCCCGCTCGGTGACGCGCAGCAGCGCGGCGGCGATGTGGCGGCGCCGCGCCTGATGATCGACCGACTTCGGCATTCCTCCAGTCTCCCGCATGCGGCGGCATGCGGGTACAGTCGTATTAAATACGATCGTATTCAGAAGGAGGCGTCATGGCACCGCACCGGCACACAGGACGCCGCAGGATCGCGCTGACCGGGTCCTGGCTCGCCGCTGTGATCGCACTCGTCCTCGCGGCGCCGGCTCTGCTGCCGATGCCGAACCTGGAGCTGTGGGCGCTCGGCATGCTGGTCACGGAGTTCAGCCTGGCCCTGGCGGGCCTCGCGGCGCTGGGAGCGGGGGCGGCCGTTCTGGCGAGGAGGTGGGGCGCGGCGTGGAGCGCGGGGGTGGTGGCCTTCGTCAACGCGACGCTGCTCGTCGCGGGCCTGCTGCCGCCGGTCTCGGCCTGGGCGACCGCGCGGGAGCTCGACGTCCGGCTGAGCCCGTCACGGTACTTCGGCGGGCTGTCCAGCACCGCCGCGCGCGGGCCTGACGCCACCGTCCGGTACGCCCGGATCGGCGGCACCGACCTCATGCTCGACGTCTGGCGGCCCCCACGGCCGACCGGCGCTCCCGCACCCGCGGTGATCAACATCCACGGCGGCACGCAGCAGGCCGGGCAGAGCCTCTTCCCGCGCTGGGACGCCTGGCTGGCCGACTCCGGCTACGTCGTGTTCGACATCTCCTACCGCTTCTTCCGCTCCGGTGACTGGCGGACGACGCCAGGGGACGTGAAGTGCGCGCTCGGCTGGGTCGCCCGCAACGCCGCGCGCTACGGCGCCGACCCGGACCGGATCGTCATGATGGGCCAGTCGGCGGGCGGTTACCTGGCGCTGCTGGCCTCCTACACCACCGCCGCCGAGCTGCCCGCCACCTGCCCCGCCCCGCAGCCGGACATCGCCGCCGTCGTCGCCTGGTACCCCCCTGCCGACCTGGCCAGGCCCATGACGCCCTCGTTCCGGCTGGCCGAGCCGTTGCGGCGGCAGCTCACCGAGGAGGGCCCGCTGCCGTCGCCGCAGGAGGCCGGGCGCGTCTCCCCGCTCACCTACCTCCGCCGGGGGCTCCCGCCGACCCTGCTCGTCCAGGGCGGGCGCGACTTCCTGCAGCCCGCCGCCGACACCCGCGCCTTCGCCGGCCGCCTGGCCGCCGCCGGGGTCGAGCACAGGCTGGTCGAGATCCCGTACGCCGACCACCAGTTCGACCTGAGCTGGGGCGGCTTCGGCAGCCAGATCACCCGGCACGTGACCGAGCGGTTCCTGCGCGAGGTCCGCTGACCTCACAGACCTGCCCGACCCGCTGTCCGACGCTGGCGACGCTCGGACGTGCCGCCGCCGAGCGCTGTGGACGAGATGCCCGCCCCGGGCTCATCACCGATCGGCCACAACCGCATCCCGCGCCTCCAAACACCGAAGAAGATCATGCATTATCTACCGCAGAACCGGCAGCTGCAGTCGCCCGAACTTGTCATCACCGGAATCGAAGAAGGGCAGCGGAAGCATGGCGCGGGAATCGTCGACGGAACGCAATGACGAGGGCGGTCAGCCGGTGAGCAGGAAACTGCTCTACCCGATCTGCCGCTGGACCCTCACGGTGATTCTGCTGCAGTACGGCTTCGCCAAAATCTTCGGCGCGCAGTTCACCATTCTCGATTCCGAGCTCGACAAACCCATGGGCACGGTCCGCGGATTCTGGCTGACCTGGTATTACTTCGGATACTCACCGATCTTCGGCAATTTGATAGCACTCCTGCAGATCGGTTTCGGCCTGGCGCTGGCGTTTCGCCGCACCACCCTGCTCGGCGCCGCCGGAGCCGCGGCGCTGCTCGGCGGGATCACCGTGCTGAACGTCTCCTACGGGATCGCCATCGACGCGATGGTGGTCGCCGCGCTCGGGACAGCCTGCGCCGGGTATTTGTTGTGGCAGCACCGCCGGGAGCTGACCGCGTTGTTCTGGCGCGACCAGAATCGCATCGCGCCGGGAACCCGATCCGCGCGCCTGCGCTGGGTGCACGCCGGAGTCGTCCTGCTCCTGGTCATCGGAGCGGCTTCGTGCTCCTATCTGGTCGCCAATTACAACAATCGGCTGCCCACCCCGCTGGACGGTACGTGGGACGTGACCGCGGGCACTTTCCAGCCGGCGGGCCTGCCCGGCCCTGTCGAGCGCGTCTATTTCGAGCACAATCGCGCGTTCCAGGTGGTTCTCCGCCATGGGCAGACCTGGCAGACGCACCATTTCGAGGTCGATCCGGCCGCCGCCACGATCGGCATCTGGCAGACCTGGCTCCGCAAGGGCGACCGGTTGCTGTCCGGCCGGTACGAGCTCACCGCCGGCCGCCTGCTGATCCACGGCACGGACCTGACGACAGGACGGCCGCTGCGGTGGGAACTGCGGGCCGTACCGGCCGAGCGGCTCCGGCCCGGCCGGTCAGGGTGAGGACGGACGCGCCCGCGGGCCCTCACTGATCGGCCCGTGACCGTCAGCCTGCTCAGCCCTCGGCCGTCGCGGGCCTCCGCGAGCGCGTTCCTCAGCAGGCTCTCTGCGATCGTCGGCACTCCCGTGGAACGACTTGGAACGCCTCCTCCTACGGGATCGATCGAGGGGGCAATCGATGGCGGGGGCTCTGCTGCGCAGCGCAGATTTTCTGAAGTTCTGGACCGCACAGTGCGTGTCCCAGGCCGGGAGCCAGATCAGCGTGATCGCGTTCCCGCTGCTGGCCGTCCTGACGTTGCACGCCGACGCGATCCAGGTGGGCGTGCTCACCGCGCTCGGCCGCGCGCCGTGGCTGCTGTTCGCGCTGCCGGCGGGGGTCCTGGCCGACCGCAGAAGGCGGCACGGGCTGCTCGTCGGCGCCGACCTCGTACGGGCGGCGGCGCTGGCCTGGATCCCGGTGGCCGCGATGCTGGGCGTGCTCACCGTGGAACAGCTGTACGTCGTCACGTTCGTGCTCGGGTCGATGACGGTGATCTTCGACATCGCCGCGCAGTCGTACCTGCCCGCCATCACACCGGCGGAGCGGCTGGCCGACGGCAACAGCAAGCTGGAGATGAGCCGGGCCGGCGCCGAGGCGGTCGGGCCGAGCGCGGGCGGGGTGCTGGTCCAGCTCGTCTCGGCGCCCGTCACGATCGTCGTCGACCTGGTGTCGTTCCTGGTCTCGGCGGTGCTGCTGAGCCGCATCAGGACGAGGGAGCCCGCCGTGGCCGCCCCGGCGACGGGCCGCTCGATCCCCGCCGAGATCAAGGAGGGCCTGCGGTTCGTCCTCGGGCACCGCCTGCTGCGGTGGAACGTGATCGCCGCGGCGACGGCCAACTTCTTCGGCAACATGCTGCTGGCGGTGCAGGTGCTGTTCATCCTGAACGGTCTCGGGCTGCGCCCGGCCCTGATCGGGCTGATCCTGGGGGTCGGCAGCCTCGGCGCCGTGGCGGGGGCGGCGGTCGCGACCACGCTGATCAGGCGGGCCGGCTTCGGGCCCACGCTCATCATCGGGCTGGCGACGACGGCCGCGGGCGGGGTCGTCCTCGGCCTCGCCGGCGGCCCCTACCCGATGCGGGTCGGCCTGGCGGGGCTCGCCGCGACGCTGCTGGTGTTCGGCGTTCCGCTCTTCGACGTCGCCGTCGTCACGCTGCGGCAGCTCATCACCCCCGACCGGCTGCTCGGCCGGGTCAACGCCAGCATGCGTTTCCTCATCTTCGGCACGATGCCGGTCGGCGCGCTCGCGGGCGGGCTGCTCGCCGAGCACGCCGGCCTGCGGACGGCTGTCCTCGTGGCGGGGGCCGGGCTCGCCGTCCCCGTCGTGCTCCTGCTGATCTCACCACTCGCACGGCTGCGCACCGATGTGCGGTCGTCGTCCGCCGCGATGGATGTCGCGGCTCCAACCGGAGGTAAGTGATGACCACAGATATGACCAGCCCGCTCGCGTCCGGCGGCACGGGCACACCTGTACGCACGGTCCGGCGACGGGCCATCAGAGTCTCCGACGGGGAGCTGGTGAGCGTCGACACCGAGGCCGGCCTGGCGGTCGTGGTGCGGCCCCGGGTGGCCGGCGTGGACCTGGCGGGGTGGCTGCGCGATCACCGCGCGCAGGTGGAGCGGTTGCTGCACGAGCGCGGCGCCATCCGGCTGCGCGGCTTCGGCGTCGCCACCGCCGCCGATTTCGAGGCCGTCTCGCACAGCCTCGGTCCCGGGCTGCTCGACTACGTGTACGGCTCGACGCCCCGCTCACGCGAGAAGGGCAGTGTGTACACCTCGACCGAGTACCCGCCCGACCAGGTCATTCCCCAGCACAACGAGATGGCGTACTCCCGCCGCTGGCCGATGAAGCTGTGGTTCTTCTGCAAGATCGCCGCGGCCGCCGGCGGGGAGACTCCGCTCGCCGACAGCCGCCGGGTACTCGCCCGGCTCGACCCCGGCCTGCGCCGCCGCTTCGCCGAGCGGGGCGTGCGCTACGTCCGCAACTACGGCGGCGGCCTCGACCTGTCGTGGCAGCAGGTCTTCGAGACCGACCGCCGTGAGCAGGTCGAGAGCGTCTGCAGGACCCTGCGCATCACCTACGAGTGGCTGCCGCACGACCGGCTGCGCACCTGGCAGGTCTGCCAGGCGGTGGCGAACCACCCGGTGACCGGCGAGGCCGCCTGGTTCAACCAGGCGCACCTGTTCCACCCGTCCAACCTGCCCGCGGACGTGCGCGAGTCGCTGCTCGCCACCGCCGGGCAGAACGACCTGCCCCGCAACGCCCTCTACGGCGACGGCTCCCCCATCGAGGACGCCGCCCTGGAGGAGATCAGAGCGGCCTTCGCGGCCGAGACCGTCGCCGAGCCGTGGGCCGGGGGCGAGGTGCTGCTGATCGACAACGTGCTGATGTCGCACGGCCGGCGGCCGTACGACGGGCCGCGCAAGGTGCTCGTGGCCATGACCGACCCCAATCCCGATCCCGACGCGGACGCGGACGCGGAACGAGAGGACGTGCAGTGAACGGAGCTTCTGACATCCAGCAGGTCTCCCTCCACGTGGAGGGGTTCGCCCTGTCACCGCAGCAGCGGGACCTGTGGGTGCGAGCCGAGGAGGCGGGCGAGCCCGTACCCGAGATCCGCTGCGCGGTGACCATTGACGGCGACCTGGACCGTGACGAGCTGCGCAGGGCCGTCGCCGAGGTGGTGGCGCGGCACGAGATCCTGCGGACCGGCTTCCACCTCGTACCGGGCCTGA
This sequence comes from Nonomuraea sp. PA05, assembly GCF_008086045.1. Classification (GTDB taxonomy): domain Bacteria; phylum Actinomycetota; class Actinomycetes; order Streptosporangiales; family Streptosporangiaceae; genus Nonomuraea; species Nonomuraea monospora. The sequence goes on from NZ_VSEY01000067.1 coordinate 45,635, forward strand.
CGCTGCCGATCCAGGTGATCACTCCGGCCGCGGACGTGCCCGCCGGCGCGTTGATCCGCGGGGCGGGCGGTGCCCCGTTCGCCGGCGCGGAGGCGGCGTCGCGGGACGACCTCGCCCGGGTGAGCCTGCTGCGCGCCGAACTGGTCCGGCGCTCGGCGCGCGAGCACACGTTGCTGCTGAGACTGCCGGCGCTCTGCGCCGACGTCCCCGGCATGGCGGCGCTCGCCCGCGAGATCGTCACGCACTACGGCGACGGCGCCGCCACCGGCCCCGCCGAACAGGACCTACCGCAGTACGCCGACCTGGCGGAGTGGATGAACGAGCTGCTCACCTCGCCCGACGCCGAGGCCGGCGCCGAGTTCTGGCAGCGGCAGACGGCGGGGGGCTCGCCGCTGCTGCCCTTCCGGCGCGAGATCGGCGAGGAGGGGACGACGGCCGCGAGCGCCCGCGTCCCCGTCGCCGGGCGCGTCTGGGAGCACGCCGGGCAGATGGCGCGGCGGCTGGCCGTGTCGCCGGGCGCTGTGCTCACGGCCTTCTGGGCGGTGACCCTGTACCGCTACACCCGCCAGCAGGCCATGACCCTGACGCTGGCCTGCGCCGGCCGCGACCACGAGGACCTGCGGGACGGCATCGGCCCGGTGGGCAGGGAAGTGCCGATGGGCGTGGAACTCGCCGACGACCTGCCTCTCGCCGAGGCGGTCCGGCGCGTCGCGCACCTGGACGCCGAGCTGCGCGACTTCGCGTTCTCCTACGACGCGGGACGAATCCCGGCCGCCGACGCGGGACGAACGACGGCCGCCGACGCGGCGCGGGCATCGGCCCACGACACGGGGCGGGCATCGGCCCACGACACGGGGCGAGCGGCGGCCGCCGGCCATCGGGTGGCCGTCGGGCACGACACGGTCGAGGCGCTGCCCACCGGCCGCGGCGTGCGCTTCTCGATCGCCTCGTTGGAGCGTTCCAGCGGCCTGGCCCCGCTGGAGCTGCGCTGCGTCGAGTTGCCCGGCACGGTCCTGCTCACGATCGAGCACTGTCCCCGCCGGTACGCCGCCGCCGACGTGCGCGCTCTCGCCGCGAGCCTGGCCGCGCTGGCCGAGCACGCGGCCTCGGAGCCGGAGACGGAGGTGGGATCCCTGCGGCTGACCCTCGCGGAAGAGGCCGGGGCCCGCCCGCCCGCCGGGAACCCGGCCCTGGTGCACGAGCTGTTCGAGCGGCACGCGGCCGCCACTCCGCACGCCGTGGCCGTCGCCTTCGAAGGTGACCGGCTCACCTACGGCGAGCTGCGCGAACGCGCTCACCGCGCCGCGGGCAGGCTGGCCGCGGCCGGGGTGCGTCCTGGCGAGCTGGTACCGGTCCTCGCCGACCGGGGCACGGACGCCATCGCCGCCGTTCTCGGCGTGCTCATGGCCGGGGCCGCGTACGTGCCCGTCGAGCCCGGCACGCCCGCGAACCGGATCGCGTTCATCCTCGGCGACGTCGGTGCCCGCGTGGTGCTGGCCCCGTCGCGCCTGGCCGGCCGGCTCCCCGCCGGCGTGCGGCACGTCGAGCTGGAGGCGCTGCGCGAGCCGGGCGGCGCCGAGCCGCCCACGGCCGTGGTGGACGCCGGCGGTCCCGCCTACGTGATCTACACCTCCGGCACCACCGGCACCCCGAAGGGCGTCGTCGTGGAGCACGGCCAGATCGCGCACTACGTGGCGGGTGTCACCGGCAGACTCGGCGCTCCGGTGGCGGGCAGTTTCGCCATGGTGTCCACGCTGGCCGCCGACCTCGGCAACACCGCGCTGTTCCACGCGCTGTGCGGCGGCGGCACGCTGCACGTCATCTCCAAGGACCGTGCCTCCGACCCCGACGGCCTGGCCGCCTACCTGCGCGCCGAGGCCGTCGACCGGATGAAGATCGTACCGTCCCATCTGCGCGCCCTGCTCGACTCGGCGACCAGGCCCGCCGACCTGCTCCCGCGCACCACGCTGGTGCTCGGCGGCGAGCCGCTGACCCACGAGCTGGCCGCGCGGATCGCCGAGCTCGGCTCCTGCGCGCTGGTCAACCACTACGGTCCTACCGAGACGACCGTCGGCGCCACCACCTACGCGGTGGCCGAGGGCGTGGACGCGCGCTGCCGCACGGTGCCCGTCGGGCGGCCGTTCGGCGGCACGCGGCTGCTGCTGCTCGACCCGGCGCGCAACCCGGTGCCCGACTGGGTGCCGGGCGAGGCGTACGTGAGCGGGCCCCAGGTGGCGCGCGGCTACCTCAACCGGCCCGACGTCACGGCCGAGCGGTTCCTGACCCTGCCCACGGGCGAGCGCGCCTACCGCACCGGCGACCTGCTGCGGCGCCTGCCCGGTGGCGCGCTGGAGTTCCTCGGCCGGGTCGACGACCAGGTCAAGATCCGGGGCTACCGGGTGGAGCCGGGAGAGATCGAGGCCGTCATCAGGACGTACCCCGACGTGCACGACGTCACCGTGCTCGCCCGCCAGGACGGCGCCGGCGACCGCCACCTGGCCGCCTACGTGGCTGCTCAAGGGGCTGCTGAAGGGGCTGCGCACGGGCCCGGCCCGGCAGCCGCGGGACTGCGCGAGTTCCTGCACGAACGGCTGCCGGACCATATGGTCCCCGCCACCATCGAGGTGCTCGACGCGCTGCCGCTCACCCCCAACGGCAAGGTCGACAGGAAGGCCCTGCTCGAACGCGAGCCGCAGGCCGCCCATCCGTCCCGCCCCGTCGTGGCGCCCCGCGACGAGGAGGAGGCGCGCCTGCTCGCGGTGTGGCAGGACACACTGAACAACCACTCGCTCGGCGTCACCGACGACTTCTTCGAGGCCGGCGGCAACTCCCTGCTCGCGGTACGGCTCATCGCCCAGGTCCGCCGGGCCACCGGCCATGCCCTGCCGCTGTCGGCTCTGTTCCCGTCCGGGACCGTCGAGTCGATGGCGCGCCTGCTTCGCGGGGATACGGACGCGCCGGAGGCGGTGATCGTGCCGCTCAACCCCGGCGGCACGCGGCAACCGTTCTTCTGCGTGCACGCGGGCGGCGGCACCGCGCTCGGCTACCGCGAGCTGGCCCGGGACCTCGGCCCCGACCAGCCCTTCTACGCCCTGCAGTCACCCGGCCTGGACGGCGGCGAGCTGCTGACCAGCCTGCCGGAGATGGCCGCCGAGTACGTCAAGGCGATGCGCGCGGTCCAGCCCGAGGGGCCCTACCTGATCGGCGGCTGGTGCCTCGGCGGCATCATCGCCTACGAGATGACGTGCGTGCTGCGCGCCCAGAACCAGCGGACCGCGCTGCTCGTGCTGATCGACAGCGACAATCCGCTCACCGCCGGCGCGGGCGCCACTCGTGCGGAACCCACCGAGGACGTCCTGGTCAGGCGCTTCGCCTGGCACTTCGGCATCGACGGCCGGCTGCGTCCCGACCTGGCGGCGCTGACCAGCGATCAGCGGCTCGATCATCTGCTGGACGTCGCCTGCGAGCACGGCGTGCTGCCCGCCGGTGCCGGGCGCACCGAGCTCGGCCATCTGCTGCGCGTCTACAGCAACAACATCCGCGCGGTGGAGGCGTACCTGGACGAGTTCACCCCCGGCGACCTGCCCGATCATCCGGTGGTCCTCTACCGGCCGATCGAGGAGCTGGCGGGCGGGCAGGACGCCGGGTTCGGCTGGCCGGCGCTGGTCGCCGACCGCCTCACCGTCGAAGTGGTGGGCGGCGACCACCACTCGGTCATGCGCGCGCCCGCCGTGAGCGCGCTGGCCGGCCGCATCGGGACACTGCTCGGGCGGCTCGCCGGACGGGAGGGCTGACATGCGCATCGAGACGGCCCTGCCAGAGCCGGCGGGGAACGCGGCGAAGGCGTTTGAAACCAGGCCTGACGTCGTTCACGAGCGGGTCAGGGCGCAGGCGGCGCGCCGGCCGCGTGCCACCGCGCTCATCGACGGCGCCGAGCAGGTGAGCTACGGCGTGCTCGACGCCGCCTCCGACGCCTACGCCGAGACGCTGCGAGAGCTGGGCATCGGCCCGGGGACGGTCGTCCCGGTGCTGCTGCCGCGCTCGGCGCACCTGGTCGCGGTGCTGCTGGCGATCCTCAAGCGCGGCGCGGCCTACGCGGCGCTCGACGAGCGGTGGCCGGACGAACGGCTGTCGGCCCTGGTACGCCAGTGCGGCCCGCTCCTGGTCACCCGCCGCACCGCCACAGCGTGGCCGGCGCGCGTCTGGACACCGCCGCGGGACGCCCTGAGCGAGGTGGCCGCCGCCGCCCGCCCGCACACCCCGATCACCGTGACGGAGGACGCGGCGTGCTGCGTCTTCTTCACCTCCGGCACCACCGGCACGCCCAAGGGGGTGGTCTCGCCGCACCGCGGCACCGTCCGGCTGTTCCAGGACTGCGCGTTCGCCGACTTCGGCCAGGACACGGTGATGCCCCAGGCCGCTCCCCTGCCGTGGGACGCCTTCAACCTGGAGCTGTGGAGCACGCTGATGAACGGCGGCACGTCCGTGCTGGTCCGCGGCGAGCACCTGCTGCCTGGCGAGCTGCGCGAGATGGTGGCCCGCCACGGCGTCAACACCCTCTGGCTGACCGCGTCGCTGTTCAACCTGTACGCCGACGAGGACGTGGCCGCCTTCACCGGCGTGCGCCAGGTGATGACCGGCGGGGAGCGCCTGTCCGTCGCGCACGTGCGGCGCGTCCTCGACCATCATCCGGGGTTGCGCCTGGTCAACGGCTACGGCCCGGTGGAGAGCACGATCTTCGCCACCACGCACCGCATCACGGCGGAGGACTGCGCGAGCGGCGGGCAGATCCCCATCGGGCGGCCCGTGGCCAAGACCCGCGTGCACGTCCTGGACGGCGACCGGCCCTGCCCGGTGGGCGTCCAGGGCGAGCTGTGCGTCTCAGGCGACGGCCTGGCGCTCGCCTACCTCGGCGACCCGGAGCTGACGGCGGAGAAGTTCGCCACCGTGGACCTCGACGGCGAGCCCACCAGGCTGTACAGGACCGGCGACCTCGGCCACCGGTCGGCCGACGGCCTGCTGCATTACAGCGGCCGGGCCGACCGCCAGGTGAAGATCCGCGGCAACCGGATCGAACCGGCCGAGATCGAGCGGGCGGCCGGCGACGTGCCCGGGGTGACCTGGTGCGCCGCCGTCCCGGAGGCCCACGACGGCGCCTACCGGCGGATGGTGCTGTTCTACCGGCTCGCGGATGGCGCCGCCCTCCTCCCGGGTGACCTGTCCGCGCTGCTGCGCGCCGCCCTGCCCGGATACCTGGTGCCGGACGAGGTCTGTGAGGTGCGCGGCGTACCGCTCACCTCCACCGGCAAGCTCGACCAGCGGGCGCTGCTCGCCCTGCCGCAGCGCACGGCCGGCCGGCGCGGGACCGCGGCGCGGGCGGACACCGCCGAACTCACCGGCGACGCGGTGGCCGCCGTGTTCGCCGACGTGCTCGGCATGCCCGGCGTCCGGGCCGACCTGTCGTTCTTCGCGGCCGGCGGAACCTCGCTGGACGCGATGCGGCTGTGCGTACGGCTGGAGTCGCGCTTCGGCACGGCCGTACCGGTCTCGCAGCTCTTCCGCACCCCGGACGCGAGCAGCCTGGCCGCCTGGCTGGACGCCGCCCACGCCCCCGCCCAGGACGAGCGGATCGACCCCGAGCGCGTACCTCTCATGCCGATGCAGGTCGGCTTTCTCATCAAGCACCTGCTCGACCCGCAGGAGGTCGCCGGCCTGTGCCGCCTGGCCTGGTGGTTCGACGAGCCTCCGGACGAGGGCGCGTTGCTCGGCGCGTTGCGCGACGTGACCGCCAGGCACGAGGCGCTGCGCGCGTGTTACGTCGTGGACGAGACGGACGGGCAGCCGCTGGCGCTCGTGGACGCGCACGCGCCCGCCGTCGGCCAGGAACGCGAGTGGCTGGCGCTGCCCGCGGAGCCGGACGAGGAACACGCCTGGCGGGCACTGGAGGCGGCACTGGTCCACCCGCTCGCCATCGGCGACGGGCGCGTCTGGCGGGCCGGCCTCGTCCGTTCCGCGGACACCGGCCGGACGCTGCTCGGGCTGGCCGTGCACCACGTGGCCTTCGACGAGTGGTCGCAGAGCGTCCTGTGCGACGACCTGTCGCGCGCGTACCGGGTCAGGCTCGGGCTCGCGGAACCTCCCGCGGCGCCTCCCCCGGCGCTGTGGCAGGTGGTCGCGGAGTATCGGCGGCAGCGCGGGCAGGCGGACCTGACCGCGCAGCGCGCCTACTGGCGCACCGCCCTCGGCGGTACTCCCCGGCTGCGCGTCCCGGCCGTCCCTCCCGGTGAGAACGCGCCGGCGTCCCGCTCCTGGACCATCACCGCCGGGGAGCTGGCGGTCTGGGACAAGACCGCGCGCGCCTACGGCACCACCCGCTTCGCGGTGCTGCTTGCCGCCTACGCCGACGCGCTGCACCGCGTCGCCGGGCAACCCGACCTGGCGATCGGCACCCCCGTCGCCAGGCGGGCGAGCCGGACCCTCGCCACAGCGCTGACCTGCCTGATCGACACGGTCTGCGTACGCGTCCGCCCGGCCGCGGCCCCCGACGGGGAGAGCCTGATCACCCAGGTGCGGGAGGCGGCGGGCGCGGCGCTCGCGGCGGCGGACGTGCCGTTCAGCGAGGTCGTCGAACTCGTCAACCCCGTGCGTGACGGCTCGGGCACCCCGCTGTACCAGGCCATGTTCAGCCTGCACGACCAGGAGCCCGTCCTGGAGCTGGGCGGCCTGGCAGGGGCGTTCCGCCGGCCCGACCCGGCTGAGGCCACCTGCGAGCTGGTGACGGGGGTGTGGCCGCGCCAGGACGGCGGCTGCGTCGTCCATGTGGCCCGCAGGCAGGACCGGATGCCGGCGTCCTTCGCCTGGGCGGCCGGGGAGCGACTGGTCGCCATCCTGCGCTCCGGCCCCACGGCCCTGCGGGAAGGCACGAACTGACCGCGACGGCCGCGCCCCGTCAAGGGCGCGGCCGTCCCGGCACGTCAGGAGGCGTGGCTGATGGCCCCGGACCGTTCGACGACCTTCTGCGCCGTGTCCGAGCCCTCGAAGCGGGTCTTCGTCGTCTGGTACGGGT
>NZ_VSEY01000068.1 GCF_008086045.1 Nonomuraea sp. PA05
GTCCTCTCCCGTTCTGGTGCCGGCCGGCGCGCGGGCTCCCTCCGCGCCTTCCGGGGTGGGGGTAAAGAACGTTTTCGTCGTGACAGGGCAGCCCACCACAACTTCCCTCTCGGGCGGGGGGGGGAGGCCCCCGGGGGGCCCCCCCCCGCCGGTGGCCGCCGGCTGCGGCTGCCCGGACGAGCACGCGCCCAGCAGCGCGCTCGCCGCCGCCGAGGCGCTGGCCAGCCCCGCTCCGGTGAGCAGCCGCCGTCTGGCGAGGGGGGTGAGGCGGAGGGTGTCCAGCGCCTCTTCGACCTTGGGGTGCATGTTGTTCATCGTGTGTCCCTGACGGAATGGATCCCCCGAGAGCCTTTGCCGCCAGTGTTCCCCTAGACGAAGGTCAAGTCAGCACCGCCTGCGCGGCCACGAGCCCGGCGTACCGGCCGCCCGCCGCCATCAGCTCGTCGTGGGTGCCGCGCTGCACCACCCGGCCGTCGTCGATCACCAGGATCAGGTCGGCGTCCCTGACCGTGCTCAGCCGGTGCGCGATCACGATCCTGGTCTGCGCGAGCGTGCCGAGACCCGCCTCGATGACGGCCTCGGTGGCGCTGTCCAGGTTGCTGGTGGCCTCGTCGAGCAGAAGGATCTTCGGGCGCGGCAGCACGGCGCGGGCCAGGGCCAGCCGCTGCCGCTGGCCGCCCGACAGGCCGCCGCCGTCCGTCAGGATCGTCTCGTACCCCATGGGCATGGCCGCGATCTCGTCGTGCAGCGCCGCGAGGCGGGCCGCCGCGACCACCCGCTCCATCGGGGCGCCCGGGTCGTTCAGCGCGATGTTCTCCCTGATCGAGCCGTTGAACAGCGACGGGTCCTGGGTGACCACGCCGAACTGGCGGCGCAGCGTGCGCAGGTTCAGCTCGGCGGCGGGGACGCCGTCGTACCTGATCTCGCCCTCGACCGGGTCGTGCAGCGCGAGCAGCAGCCTGGCGAGGGTGCTCTTGCCCGAGCCTGACGCGCCCACCAGCGCGACCTTCTGGCCGGGACGGACGGCGACGGAGACGTCCCGGACCGTCCACGGGCCGCGCGGGTCGTGGCGGAAGCCCACCCCGCGCAGCTCGACCGCGCCGCGCAGCCGCAGCACCTCGATGCCGTCGCTCGGCTCGGGCTCGGCGGCGAGGATGTCCGACAGCCGGTCGAAGTGCGCTCCGGCCTGCTGGAGGCTCTGCAACCCGGTCATCAGCGAGCCCAGCGGGGTCAGCGCGCCGAGCGCGACCGCGTTCAGCGCGATCAGCGTGCCGAGCGTGAGCTGCCCGTCCAGCACCCGCCAGGCGCCCAGCCACAGCAGGGCGAGCGGCGCCGTCACCCTGATCGCCGACAGCGCCGCCTCCAGCAGCCCCCTGGTCAGCCCGGCCCGCACGTCGGCGTCGAGCTGCCTGGCGAAGTGCGCGGACCACTGGTCCACGGCCCGCCGCTCGGCCCCCGACGCCTTCAGCGTCTCGATCCCGGTGATCGTCTGGATCAGGCTGTTCTGCGACGCCGACAGCGCGGCCAGCTCCTGGTGGGTGAGCGTGGCGATCCTGCGCGTCGTGGACAGCAGCAGCGCCGTCTGAAGGACGGCCACGCCGGTCAGCGCCAGCCCGAAGACCGGGTCCCAGAGGTAGACCAGCACCAGGTAGCCCAGGGCCAGCGGCCCGTCCAGCAGCGCGGCGACGACCTGACCGGTCAGGATGTCGCCCAGCGTGGACACGCCCGCCGCCCGCGTCACCAGGTCGCCCTTGGCCCGCTGGGTGAAGTACCGGTACGGCAGCGCCACCAGCCGCCCCACCACGCTCTCCGTCAGCTCCTGGTCGGCCCTGGCCCGCACCGCCACCAGCAGCGCCGCCCGCAGGTACCCGATCACGAACTGCGCCGCCCCCGCCAGCCCGATCGCCAGCCCGAGCAGCGGCAGCACCTCCGCCGCCCGCGCCGGGACGATCGTGTCGACCAGCAGCCCGGAGAAGAGCGGCAGCGCCAGCCCGAGCAGTTGCAGCAGCAACGAGGCGGCCACGATCTGCGCCAGCAGCCCCCTGCGCCGCCGCAGCAGCGTGCGCGCGAACTCCCGCCGCCACGCCCCGGCCATCGACGATGACCCCCGCCGGAACCCCTCACCCGGCTCGAACACCAGCAGCACGCCGGTGAACCCCGCCCCGAACTCCTCCGGCGTCAGCCGCCGCCGCCCGTGCCCGGGATCCACCAGGTCCACCCGGTCCGGCGACCAACGCTCCACCACCACGAAGTGCCTGAACTCCCAGTGCGCCACGGCCGGCAGCGGCACCCGCGCCAGGTCCTCCGGCGCCAGCGAGAAGGCCCGCGCCCGCAGCCCGTGCTCGCGCGCGCCGTCCACGATCGCCCTGGCGCTCAGCCCGTCCCTGCCGATCCCCAGCCGGCCGGCGACCTGGTGCAGCGTGGTGCGGTGACCGTGGTGGGCCAGCACCATCGTCAGGCAGGCCGCGCCGCACTCGGTGTCGGTGTTCTGCAGCACGACGGGGACGCGCCGCATCAGCGCACCAGCCCGAGCGCCAGCACGGTCACGCCGATCCCGGCCGTCACGACGATCGCCACCGCGATCCACAGGACGAGGAAGGACGGCCCGCTGATCACCAGCGGCATCCGTGCGGGGGCGCGGCCCCGCGCCCGCTCGCGCAGGGCCTCCTCGCGGTAGATGAGCCTCATGGCCGCCAACCTAGGAGTGGGGGCTTGGAAGTCACTTGGGAGTCACCGGAACAGATATACCCGACGGGTATACCCGATGTGTATAGTCAGCGACATGACCGTCTCCTACACGCTGCTGGGGCTCCTGGAAGAGGGCGACCGTCACGGCTACGACCTGAAGCAGGCCTACGACCGCCACTTCGGCGCGGCCAAGCCGATCAGGTTCGGGCAGGTCTACCGGACGCTGGCCCAGCTCGTCCGCGACGGCCGGGTGGAGGTCGCCGGCGTGGAGCCGGGGGCGGGCCCCGACCGCAAGCGCTACGCCATCACCCCGGAGGGAGTGACCGACTTGGACCGCTGGCTGGCCGAACCCGAGGACCCGCAACCCCAGCTCCAGGCGGTGCTGTTCACCAAGGTGACGCTGGCGCTGATGTCCGGCAGGCCCGCCGCAGAGTTCCTCGACGCCCAGCGGGCACGGCACCTGGCCGCGATGCGCGCGCTGACCGCGATGCGCCGCGAGGCGGTCTCGGCGCAGGACGCCCTGCTCGCCGACTATCAGCTCTTCCACGTCGAGGCGGATCTGCGCTGGATCGAACACGCGGCGGGCCGGCTGCCCGCCCTGGCCGAGGAGGTCGGTGATGCTGGAGGGTCGTGAGCTGAGCAAGAGCTTCGGCCGTACGCGGGCGCTGCGGGGCGCGGACGTCCGTGTCGCGGACGGCGAGATCCTGGCCGTCATGGGGCCGAGCGGCTCAGGTAAGTCCACATTGCTGCACTGCCTGGGCGGCGTGCTGCGGCCCGACGCGGGCGAGGTGCGCTTCGGTGAGGTGCGGCCCGGCGCAGGTGAGGCGTCTGTCGGTGAGGTGCGGCTCGACCGGCTCAGCGATCGCGAGCTCAGCCGGCTGCGGCGCGGCACGTTCGGGTTCGTCTTCCAGTTCGGCCAGCTCGTGCCCGAACTGCCGCTGATCGAGAACATCGCGCTGCCGCTGCTGCTCGCGGGCCGCTCACGCAGGCCCGCGCTGGCCGAGGCGGCCGACTGGGTGGCCAGGCTGGGCCTGGACGGCCTGTGGGACCGGCTGCCCGGCGAGCTGTCGGGCGGCCAGGCGCAGCTCGCCGCCGTGGCCCGCGCCCTCATCGCCGCCCCGCGCGTGGTCTTCGCCGACGAGCCGGCAGGCTCGCTCGACTCCGTGGCCGCCGACGAGGTGATGGAGCTGCTCGTGGACACCGTACGCGCGCAGGGCGCCTGCATGGTGCTCGTGACACACGAGCCGAGGGTGGCGGCCTTCGCCGACCGCACCGTGACCGTCAGGGACGGCCGCGTCGTCCAGCCGGTGGGCGCGCGATGAAGGCCGTCAGGTCGGCTGGCGGGTGCGGGGTGAGCGCCGTACGGCTGGGCCTGCGGCTGGCGCTGGCCGGTGGGCGGGAGAGCCTGGCACGGCTGGGGCTGACCGCGTTCGGGGTCGGCGTCGGAGTCGTCCTGCTGCTGCTCTGCCTCACCGGGCAGTCCGCGCTGCAGGGGCGGGCGGACCGCGCGACGTGGCGCGACTCGACGTCCGAGACCCCGCCGACCGCCCAGGACGCGGCGCTGTGGCTCGGGGTCAGCGACCACTACGCGGGCGAGCCGCTGTTCAGGCTGCACGTGGCCGCGCTCGGCCCGCGCCCGCCGGTGCCGCCAGGGCTCGACCGGCTCCCGTCCGACGGCGAGGTGGCCGTCTCCCCGGCGCTGCGGCGGCTGATCGAGGCCATTCCGGCGGACCAGCTCGGGGACCGCTTCCCCGGCCGGATCGCCGCGACGGTCGGCCCCGCGGCGCTGACCCATCCCGACCAGTTGGTGGCCGTCGTCGGGCACAGCGTGCGGGAGTTGCGGGCGCACACGGGGGCACAGGAGGTGCGAGGCATCCAGACGGGCCCGCCCGGCGACCACTCCTACACCGTCGCGGCCAGGCTGCTGCTCGGCGTGGGGGCGCTGCTGCTGCTCGTGCCCGTCGTCGTGTTCATCGTCATGGTCACGAGGATCGCCGCCGTCCGCCGCGAGCAGCGCTTCGCCGCCATGCGGCTGGCAGGCGCCACCCGCGCGCAGACCGCGGTCATGGCGGCGGCGGAGACGGGGCTCGCCGCCGCCGCGGGGGCGCTGCTCGGCCTGCTCGGCTACCTCGCTGTCCGTCCGCTCGTGGCCGCGCACCTGACCCACGGCGGGGTGCGCTTCCTCGGCTCCGACGTCTCCGTGCCGGCCGGTGCCATGGCCGCGGTGCTGGCCGGGGTGCCGCTGCTGGCCGTGGCGACCACGGCCGTCTCGCTGCGCGGGCTCCGGGTGACGCCGCTCGGCATCGGGCCGGAGACCGTCCGCAGGAGGCCGCCCCGGGCGTGGCGGGTGCTGCCGCCGGCGGCCGGCGTTCTCGGGCTGTGCCTCGCCCCGTCCGTGCCGCCGCTGGCGGACGAGGGGCTGTACCTCTGGTTCCTGCTGCCCGCCATGGTGGGCACGGTGGTCGCCGGGCCCTGGCTCTGCCTGGCGGCGGCCCGCGTCCTGGGCCGGCTCGGCCGCCGCTTCGCCACGCTGATGGCCGCGCGGCGCGTGGCCGGCGATCCTCGTGCCGCCTTCCGCGCGGTCAGCGGGGTGGTGCTCACCGTGTCCGCGGCGACGTTCGCGGCCGGGCTGGCGAGCGAGGAGCCCGGCGGGAACTTCCATGGCGAGCTGCGTCCCGGCGTGATCGAGGTCTACGTCGGTGAACAGCCCGCCGGCCGCCTCGCACCCCTGATGGGCCCGGGCACAGTGGTCGTCAGGGTCAGTGGGGGAGGCTCCGCGGTGTCCTGCGCCGACCTGGAGCTGGTGGTCAACGCCTCCTGCCCGCTGCCCGCCACCGCGCGGGCGCGCGGCCTCGGCCGGTACGCCACGATCGGCGTCATGAGCGGGGAGCTCAGGGAGCCGGCCCCGGGGCATGGGAGCTTGCCCGTGCGGGCACTGTACGTCAGGACCGACGGCAGCCTCGCCGCCGAGGAACGTGTCCGCACCAGGGCGGCGATCGTGCTGCCGCGTGCGATCGTCAACAGCCGGCGCGACACCGTGCTGCAGGAGACCAGGCTGCAGGACGAGCTGACCACGTACGCCCGGCTGGTGACCTGGTTCGTCATCCTGGTAGCGGGCTGCAGCCTGACGGTCGGCGCCGTGGCGGGGCTGATCGAGCGGCGCCGGTCGTTCGCGCTGCTGCGGGCGGCGGGCGCGCGGCTCGCGGAGCTGCGCCGGATCGTGCTGGTCGAGACGGCCGTTCCGCTGGTGCTCAGCATCCTGATGGGTGCCGCGCTGGGCTCGACGGCCTCGTACGCCGTCACCGCGGCGGCCGGGGACCCGTGGACGCCGCCCGGCCTCGCCCTCGCCACCGGGCTGGCTGGGAGCGCGCTGGCGGCGATGGCCATCACGATGGCGGCGCTTCCGCTGCTGAACGTCACGACGAGATACGACGCCGTGCGCTTCGAATGACCGCCCGGCTACCGTGGGCGCCATGAGACGAGCCTTGGTGCTGGGCGGCGGAGGCGTCGCCGGGATCGCGTGGGAGACGGGCGTGCTGGCCGCGCTCGCGGGCGAAGGGGTGGACGTCACCACCGCCGACCGGATCGTCGGCACGTCGGCGGGCTCCACCGTGGCCGCCCAGGTCACCAGCGGGCTACCGCTGAAGGACCTGCTCGCCCGCCAGACCGATCCGGCGCTGCAGACGCCCGAGCTGGCGAGCGGGGTGTCGCTGGAAGAGCTGTGGATCGCGCTGCAGCTCATCGCCCAGGGCCCGCTCGACCCGGCAGGGCAGCGGCGCGAGATCGGCGCGCTCGCCCTGGCCGCCGACACGGTCGGCGAGGCCGAGCGGCGGGCCGTCATCGAGGCCCGGCTGCCCGTGCACTCGTGGCCCGAACGCGACCTGGTGATCGTGGCGGTGGACGCGCACACGGGGGAGGAGCGCCTGTTCGGGCCGGGCTCCGGCGTGAGCCTGGTGGACGCCGTGGCGGCGAGCTGCGCCGTGCCCGGGGTGTGGCCGTGCGTCAGCATCGGCGGGGCGCGGTACATGGACGGCGGCGTGCGGACGAGCACCAACGCCGACCTGGCGGCCGGGTTCGATCGGGTGCTGGTGCTCGCCCCCATGGCCGACCTGGGCGAGCCGTCATGGGGGCGGCTGGAGGGGACGGTCGAGGTGATCGAGCCGGACGAGGCCGCGCTGGCCGCGTTCGGCGCCGACCTGCTGTCGCCCGAGGTGCGCACGCCCAGCGCCGAAGCCGGCTACACCCAGGGCCGGGGGTTGGCGGCCAGGGTGGGCGCGATGTGGCGGTGACGTCCACCGGACCTCGCGCCCGGATGCGGCGGTGACGTCCACCGGACCTCGCGCCCGGATGCGGCGGCGACCCCTACAACACCTTGCGCAGCACCTGCGCGAACTCCTCCGGGTGCGCCATGAACCCCCCGTGATCCCCCGGAAACTCCACCGGCGTCGTCCCGATCCGCCCGGCCAGCTCCACCGACGTTCGGTACGTCACGAGCTGCCCCGACTCGGCCCCCACCCCCACCACGACCCTCCCGGCCCGCAAGGCGGCCACGTCCGGCACGTAGCGGGTGGTGCCGCGCAGCTCGTGCGCGAAGAACCGCGAGCTGTCGGCCACCATCTGCTCCGACGGAGGCGGCCCGGAATCCTCGCCCTCCTCGAACCCCGCGTTCCCCATGAACTTCGCGAAGGCCGCCCACAGCCCGTCGCGGTGGAAGGTCTCGATCATGTCGTCCACCGCGGCGCGCTGCTCGCCGGCGTCCGGCAGCAGCTCCACGCACGGCGGCTCGTGCGCCACCAGCGTCCGCACCCGCCCGGGATGCCGCGCCACCAGCGCCAGCCCGGTCACCGCGCCGCCGCTGCTGCCGAACACGTCGGCCGACTCGGCCCCCAGGGCCTCGATGATGGCCGCCAGGTCGTCGGCCCGAAGCTCGGGCGTGGAGTCCTGCGTCGGGTCGTCCAGCACGCTGCCCGACATGCCGCGCGGGTCGTGCGTGACGACCGTGTGATCGGAGGCCAGCGCCTCGGCCAGCGGCGCGAAGTCCGCCGCCGCCATCGGCGCGCCGGTCACCACCAGTAGCGGCCCCGAGCCGCGTACCTCGTAACGCAGCCGCACGTCCGGGCGGCGCAGGGTGTGAATGGCGGTCATGGCGAGACCTTCCTTCCTTCGTTCAAAGCTGTCGAAGGTCAGACCCCGGCTGCCAACGGAACTCATCGCTCAGGAGACCGCCATCGCGGGCAGCGGCTGCCACACCGCCGGGACCTCGCGCATCACCAGCGCGCAGTCCAGCACCGCGCTCCCGCCGGGGAATCGGCTCGGGTCCTCGAAGAACGAGGAGCTCGCCGAGCGGATCCGGCAGGCGTCCACGGCCCAGTGCTCGGTACGCAGCTCCATGCCGTCGAGTCGCGGCCCCGACGCGGTCGCCGAGAACCCCTTGGCGCCCGCGCGGAAGAACGCCGAAGCCCCCTCCAGGTCCTCGAAGAGCTCGCTGCCGCGCAGCTCCGGCGTCACCTCCACCTCGACGCTCACCCGCGTGCCGCCATCGCGGGTGGCGTAGGCGACGTGCAGCTCGCGCGGCGTCTCGCGTACCGAGAAGTCGGCCCGCCCGTGCTCGCCGGGGAACACCCGCCCGCCGGCCCAGGCGTTGACCAGGGAGGCGGTGTCGCGGCGCGGGATGTAGACGCCGGTCTCCACCCCGCCGGGCCCGTCCCACTCGACGGCGAACCTGTGCGCCGCGTTCTCGCTGCGCAGCCCCACCCCGCGCGGCGCCCAGGCGGGCCGTACGCCGCCCAGGCGCAGCAGGCAGATGCCGGCCACCGCGTGACCGTTGACGAGCTGAGGCCGTAGCGGCGCGGGCAGCAGCCGCGCCGCCGCCTCCGCGTCCACCCGGTAGTTCACCAGCAGGCGGCGCTCGACGACACTGGACAGGCGGGGTTGCCTCATGAGTCCTCACTCTCCTGCTCAGGTTTCACCCTCCAGCGTAAGCACCGCCCACGACTGCCCCTCGGCCAGCCCCGCCAGCTCCCGCCCGCACTCCCGCAGCGCCTGCGGCCCTGACAGGATGTGCGCGGTGCCCGCCTGAGCGTCCCTGAACAGGCGCTGGATCAGCCCGTCGCGCAGCGCCGTGGTGCCGCCCGACCGGTAGACGAACCCGGCCACCTCGCCGATCGTCGCCGTGATGTGGTTCAGGGCGAGCCGCACCATCGTCTCCTGGCGGGTGCCGAGCCGCCCGCCGCCGTCCAGCGTGCGCTCCACGTCGTCCCAGGTCTCGCGGATCAGCGCCGAGGCGGCGCGGAAGCCCGCCTCGGCGCGGGCGAAGTCGGTGTGGAAGGCGTCGCTGTCGGCGAGCTGACCGGGCCGGCCGGTCCGGGCGCCCGCGTACCGGGCCAGCTCGTCCAGCAGCCGCCGCCCGATGCCGAGCGCCCAGCCGGAGTGGCAGATCAGCGCCTGGTCGAGCAGGCCGAGCCGGAAGATCGCGCCGCCGCGCAGCGGCTCGGTCGTGAGGAAGTCGTGCGAGTGCGACTCCGGCACGAACGCCCCGTCGATGGTGTAGTCGACGCTGCCCGTGGCGCGCAGGCCGAGGACGTCCCAGTTGCCGAGCATGGTGACGTCCTCGATCGGGGTGATGAAGATGCGCACCTCGTGGGTGCCCTCGACGGCGGCGGCGCTGTGGGCGTACTGCGCGTGCAGCATCCCCGACGCGAAGCTCCACTGCCCGGTGAGACGGAACCCGCCGCCGTCCGGCACGGCGACGCCGGGCCGGGTGCCCTGGCCGGCGATCAGCGGCATGCGGGGGCCCTTGAAGAGCAGCTCCACGGCGTCGTCGCCGAGATAGGCGCCGGCCGTGCCGTTCTCCAGGGTGGTGGCCATGACGACCCAGCCCGTCGAGGGGTCGGCGTACGTCAGCTCCTCGAAGACGTCGAGCAGCTCGCGGGGGGACAGCTCGGCGCCCCCGAGCGGCGCCGGCACCCAGAGGCCGAAGACGCCCGCCTCGTGCAGGGCGTCCACGACGGGTGCGGTCAGCCTCCCCTCCGCCTCGGCCCGGCCCGCCTCGCTCTCGATCAGCGGGCGCAGGTCGCGGGCCCTGTGCAGCAGGGTCGTGCCGGCTCTGTGCAGTCGCGGCGTGTCGCTCATGTCCCAGGTGCTCCTGTTCGTGATCGTCGGCGCTCTACCTCCGTCAGATCACGACATCGCCCCCTTGTCCAGAGCCTGCCCTCTGACCAGGTGTCATGCGAATGGCCAGGGGGCATGAGGCAGGCGAGAACACCTCGGGGGGTCAGGTGGGAGGCGACGCTTTCGACGGGTTCCTCGGACGGCTGGGCGCCGAGGACCTGCAGCGGCTGCAGGAGAGCCTCGCCCAGCTCCACGACCTGCACGACCGGATGAAACGCCTGCTGGAAGCGGTGCTGGCGATCAGCTCCGAGCTGGAGCTGAACGCGGCGCTGCGCACCATCGTGGAGGTCTCCGCCGACCTGGTGGACGCCCGTTACGGCGCTCTCGGCGTGCTGAACGAGGAGGGCCAGTTCGCCGACCTGTTCACCTGCGGGGTCTCCGAGGAGGTGTACGAGGCCATCGGCCGCATGCCCACCACCCACGGCCTCCTGGGCGAGCTGGTGGCCCACCCCGAACCGATGCGCGTGAACGACGTCCAGTCGCACCCGCACTTCCGCGAGTACCCGGCCGGCCACCCCGTGATGCACAGCCTGCTGGGCACGCCACTCCTGGTGCGCGGCACCGTCTACGGCAACATGTACTTCGCGGACAAACGCTCGGGCGGCCCGTTCACCGGCGACGACGAGCGCATCATCGCGGCCCTGGCCAGCGCGGCCAGCGTCGCCATCGAGAACGCCCGCCTCTACGACCGCCTGCGCCGCAGCACCGAGGACTTCCAGCGCAGCCTCCTCCCCGACCTCCCGGAGCTGCCCGACGTGGCCGGCCTGCGCGCCTGCGCCCGCTACCGACCCTCCAGCTCACTGCCCAAGATCGGCGGCGACTGGTACGACGCGATCGTCCTTCCTGACGGCGTCCCCTGCCTCATGGTCGGTGACGTGATGGGCCACGACCTGCGGTCGGCCACCGTCATGAGCCAGATCAGCAACATGCTGCGGGTGATCGCCTACGAGCAGTGCGAGCCGCCGTCCCTCATCCTGCGCCGCCTGGACGAGGTGCTGCACGGCCTGCACGGCGGCCCGATGGCCACCGTCCTCCTGGCCCGTCTGGAGTCGCACGCCAGTGCCGGGTGGCGGCTGTGCTGGAGCAGCGCCGGCCATCCGCCTCCGCTCCTGGTCCCCTCCTCCGGCCCGGCCCGCTACCTGCGCGCCGACAGCGGCCACCCCCTCGGCGTCGCCCCCGACCTGCCCCGCCCTGATCACGCTCAGATCATTCCCGCCGGATCGACCCTGATCCTGTACACCGACGGGCTTGTCGAGGATCCCGCGCACAGCCTGGACGAGGGGATGGGCGGCCTCGCTCGGCTGGCCGCCGAGTTGCGGGGGCTGCCGTTGGAGGAGATGTGCGACCGGCTTTTGGCGTACCGGGGCGAGCACTTCACCGACGACATAGCGCTGCTCGCCCTGCGGCTCGCACCGGCTGGGGGCAGCGCGCTCTGACGGACGGGAACCCTCGAAATCCAATCTACTGGCGAAAAAGAACGGCATCGGGCCATGCCGCTTTCCGGTCGGTGAGGCGGAGCGCCGTCATCGACCCTGCGCTGGTGAACGCGCTTCCTGCCCCCGCTTGACCCGTCGAAACGACGCGAATTTTCTGCGGCGATCTCACCGTTCTCGCGAACACTTCATCAACCCACGTCGCAGCCCCTGTATTGATCGCCTATATGCGGAAGAAAATCTTCTTGCGTTTATCCGCGCCATACAAATGAGTTTTACCGAAATATGCAGGGCAGTCAGGGTGGGTCCTACCGCGATGGCAGAGGAGCCACCGATGAGTGAATTCCCGACATCCGGCCGCAGCGGACACCCGGAGCCCCGCTCCGAGCACGGCACGGTGAGCCGTGCCGGGGACGCCGCGGCCCACACCGCGCACACCGCCACCCAGCAGGCTCGCCAGGTCGGCGGCGAGATCAGGCAGCAGACCGGCCAGGCCGTCACCCACCTACGCGGACGGGTGCGCGACGAGGTCGACTCCCAGAGCCGTCGCGCCGCGCAGAACCTCCGCCACTGGGCCGACGAACTGCGGGAGATGACCGAGAGCGGCAAGCCCGACAGCCCTGTGCAGGGGGTGCTCCAGCGGGTCGCCGGCACCGGGCACAAGGCCGCGGACTACCTGGAGGACCAGGGCCTGGGCGGCGCCGTCGGTGAGCTGCAGGACTTCGCGCGCCGCCGTCCCGGGGTGTTCCTGGCGGGCGCGCTCGCGGCCGGGTTCCTCTTCGGACGCCTGGTCAAGGCGAGCGCGGCAGCCGCCCAGGACGACGACCGGCCGCGTCAGGACGACTGGCAGCGCCAGGGCGACGACCGGCAGCGCCAGGACGACTGGCAGCGTCAGGACATCGCACGCGAGGCCACCCCCGCACCGCGAAGCACGCAGAACTACGAGCCGGTCGGCCCCGTGGCCGACCCGCCCTCGACCTACGCGACGGCGCCGACCGAGCCGCCCTCGACCTACGCGACGGCGCCGACCGAGCCGGTCACCCCGGTGGCGCCGCCCGTCCAGCCCCCGGGCACACCTCGCTACCCGGAGGGTGAACATCGATGAGCACGCCCGCCCCGGACCCCAAGCCCTCGCTCGGCGACCTGGTCGGCGACCTCGGCAGCGACCTGTCGAAGTTGTTCCGCCAGGAGGTCGAGCTCGCCAAGACCGAGATCCGCGAAGAGGCGACCAAGGCCGGCAAGGCCGCCGGCATGTTCGGCGGCGCCGGCTTCGCCGGCTGGATGACCGCGCTGTTCCTGAGCCTGGCCCTGATCTGGGCACTGGACGCCGCCATCGACGCCGGATGGGCCGCCCTCATCGTGGCCCTGCTGTGGGGCATCGCCGCGACGGTGATGTTCGTCATGGGCCGCAGAACACTCCAGACCGTGTCGCCGGTGCCGGAGGAGACCGTGAAGACACTGAAGGAGGACGCGCAGTGGGCACGCGATCTGAAGAACTGAAACAGCAGATCGAGCAGACCCGCGGCGAGATCAGCCGCGACGTCGACCGGCTGGCCGAGAAGACCAGCCCGAGCCAGATCATCCGCCGCAGGACCGCGGGTATCCGAACCAAGGCCCGTAACTTCAAGGAGCGCGTCATGGGCACTACCGGACACGCCGGCGAACGCATGCAGGACACCGCGGGCAACGTGAAGAGCGCCCTGTCCGAAAGCGGCGCCACCGTGCGTGACAACGTCGCCCACACCGCGGGCGTCGTGAAGGACAACGCCACCCAGGCCGCCGGCGCCGTCAGGGCCGCACCCCAGCAGGCCATGCGCACCACCCAGGGCAACCCCCTGGCCGCCGGTCTGATCGCGTTCGGCCTCGGCGCCCTGGCCGCCGCGCTGATCCCCGAGACCCGAGCCGAACGGCGCGCCGCCCTCCAGGCCAAGGAGCAGGCGGGCGCCTACGCCGAACCCGTCGTCGAGTCACTCAAGGAGTCGGCGCAGTCGCTGGGCCAGGAGGCCAAGTCGACCGCGCGGGAGGCGGCCCAGCAGGTCAAGGAGTCGGCCGCCGACGCGGCACAGGCCACCAAGCAGCAGGCGCAGGAGCAGGCGTCGCACGTACGCGACCAACGCTGAGCACCCGCGTGGAGACGAGCCGGGCGTCATGTGACGTGGCGCCCGGCTCGCGCGTGCGTCGCTCCGAGTCAGGACGACACGTCGGACCTGAGACCGACCAACCAGCCCCGAGAGTTCGGCCTGGCCCAGTCCGACATCGAGGACTTCCAGCAGAACACCAGCGCCAAATACATCCTCGGGCAAGGCGCCAACGTCGAGCGACCCAAGTGGAACGACCCCCGTAGCCCTCAACGCACCCCGGACGACCTGAACAACTGACCCGTCTACATCCGCTACGCCTACGCGTGGCTCACCGAAGCGAAAGACGCCGACGACTGGCACGTCCAACGCGTCGACGTAGCCGTCAGAGCGGCGACCAGTCCGGCTGCTACATCTACCTCGGGTCGCGTGTAGAAGAGGTCGTCTCCCGTCCCGGACGGGCCGGGGGTGCACATCACCGGCTCGCACCACAGCGCAGGGCCGAGCCGAGTTCGTTGACCGATTGATCTCGCTGCACGAGTCCTACGACACCTGGGCCGGCCGTGCTTGCGGTGATTCGCTGCGGCCACGCCGGCCCCGGCTCGTTCCGGCGGCACAAATGAAAAAGCCCTGAGCCTGTGTCTTGCACATTCTCAGGGCCTTCATGGTGTCCGAGGGGGGACTTGAACCCCCATGCCCATCACTGGGCACTAGCACCTCAAGCTAGCGCGTCTGCCTATTCCGCCACCCGGACTTGGTGCCTGCACGTGAGACCGTCATCCCGCGTCGGCTCAGTAAGGTTAGCAAACTCTGCGGGGTGCGTCATACCAAGAATCCGTACCCCGCCGAAGAGACGCCAGACAGGCCCGGCAACCCCCTGGAATACCCGGCCTGGGGCCCCGGATGGGCTTCTCGTGGGGGCCGCTACAGCAGGATGTCGGGGTTGGGGAGGGTTCGCCCCCGCGCCGGTTGGCCAATTTCTGGTCCTCGGCTGAAAAGGCCTTGCGACAACTTTGGGTGCTGCTACGGTTACGGATCGTTGAGGGGTGAGTCCACGGACCGGCCTCACGACGTGAGGCCGGTTCTGGAGCTCGGGAGGGCATGTGACGCGCGTGGCGGTGTTGCGGCAGCTGAGGGCGAAGGCCCGTGCTGCGCGCCGCCCGCGCGTGACTGTCCAGGCTGTCCCGGCTCAGGGCCCGACCACCGAGCTGGGTGACCGGATGGCGCGGTTCGCGGCCGGTGCCCGGCGGGTCGTCGTGCGGGCAGTCGCGATTGGCGCCCTGGTGGCCGCCGGGTGGCTGCTTGTTCTCGTGTTCGGCATGCTCACCGCCGCTCCGGCGGCCGCGGACGCCACCGCGGCGACAGGTGCGGCAGAGAGCGCGGGCACCGGCCCGGCGGAAGCCACCGCCGTGACGCAAACCGCTGTGACAGAAGCCGCCGAGACGGGAACCGCCGTAACGGAAGCCGCCGTGACAGGAGCGTCCGAGGACGCGCCACACGGGCTCACCGCCCCCGTCCGCGTCTCGGCGTCGGACAACGCCGAGGCCATGGCCGGTCGTACGGTCGACGGTCTCAACAGCCAGCGGGACCCTGGCCTGCCCGCACCTTCCTCCGCCGGGAAGATCTTGGACACCGATGGTCTGGTGCCCAACGGCGGCGGCAACGGTCCCGTGGCGCCTGCGACAGGGGATGCCGTGAGGTCTGCTTTCGACCCGCGGCTCCAGGCCGGGCGCGCCCTCGTGGCGCGCCTGCTTCCCCCCGTCGTCCGCACAGCGGCGGACGACCCTTCCTTCTCACCTGACTGATCCCCGCACCCAGGACGTCGGCTCGACGAGCGAGATGAGCGAGCGAGCCGGCCCGGGACGACGGGCGACGACGGTTCGCAGCGCGCGATGAAGCGCGACGTCTCAGAGGGCCCAGAGTCAGCCGACACGAAAAGCTGAGTCGGCCCTGGTCCCGGTGGTCCGAATCCGCAAGGTAAGCGGCGGAGTGTGGCATGAATCCCTCCGCCCGCGGGTGAAACACGTCAGTTCAAGTTCCACCGGTTCGCGTATCCGGGACCCGCTGTGCACGTGCTCGACGCGTGCTTCCCGGCTGCCCGCGAACTCGTTCAGGTAATCCCCCCAAGAACCACTAGGAGCATTCATCATGCGTACGTGGGCGAAGGCATCGAGCCCCGCGGCCCTGCTGGCCGTGGCAGTCATGTCGTTCGGCGCCGGCGGTACCGCGCTGGCCGACACCTCCGGCAACGGGTCCGTCGCGGGCGGCAACCAGGTCGACCTGCCGATCTCCGTGCCGATCGACATCAGCGGCAACTCCGCCGCGGCCATCGGCAAGTCGGAGGCCACCTCCCAGGGCGGCGCGCAGGTCATCAACCAGAACCGTCCCGGCATCCCCAACGAGACGTCGGGCAACGGCTCCGTCGGCGGCGGCAACCAGGTGAACGCGCCGATCAGCGTTCCCGTCAACGCCTGTGGCAACGCCGTCTCGCTGGTCGGCAAGTCGGACGCGGGCTGCAAGGGCGGGGCGACCGTCCGCACCCAGGGCAGGGGCGGCGCCGGCGGCAACCGGACCTCGGGCAACGGCAGCGTGCTCGGCGGCAACCAGATCTCGGCCCCCATCTCCGCGCCGATCAACGCCTGCGGCAACGCGCTGGCGATCTTCGGTGACGCGACGGCCGGCTGCACCGGCGGCGCCGTCGTCAACAACACCGGGCGCGGCGTGGGCGGCAACCGTACGTCCGGCAACGGCAGCGTGCTAGGCGGGAACCAGATCGTGGCGCCCATCTCCGCGCCGATCAACATCTGCGGCAACTCGGTCGCCGTGATCGGGCACGCCTTCTCCGGCTGCCGCGGCGGCTCGACCGTCAACAACAACGGCGGCCCCGGCCAGCGCTACCAGACCCGCCACATGGCCGCGGGCTCGACGGGCAACGACACCGACGGGCGCTTCGGGGCCGGCAGCGGCAACCAGGTGGTCGCTCCGATCAGCCTGCCCGTGGACGTCTGCGGCAACGCCGTGGGCAACGCGTCCGCCGGGTGCAAGGGCGGCTCGAAGGTCGAGCACGCGGGCTCGGGCGGCAACCGCACCTCGGGCACGGGTGGCGTGCTGAGCGGCAACCAGGCGGTCGCCCCTGTCAGCGCTCCGATCGACGTGTGCGGCAACGCCGCGGCCGTGCTCGGCCACGCGTTCGCCGGGTGCAAGGGCGGCGCGACCGTCCACAAGTCCGGCAGGCACGCGGGCGGCAACCGCACCTCGGGCGCCGGTGGCGTGCTGAGCGGCAACCAGGCGGTCGCGCCGATCGCGGCGCCGATCAACGTCTGCGGCAACGCGGCGGCGGTGCTCGGCCTGTCCGAGGCCCGCTGCAGGGGCGGGGCGGGCGTCTGGGCGCAGGACGGCATCGGCGGGGGCGGCAACCGCACCTCGGGCGCCGGTGGCGTGCTGAGCGGCAACCAGGCGGTCGCGCCGATCGCGGCCCCGATCAACGTCTGCGGCAATGCGGCGGCCGTCCTGGGTGACGCCGCCGCCGGATGCCTCGGCGGCGCGCACGTCGGCCGGCCGGGGGCCGAGCGTCCCGACGGGTTCGAGCGCTTCGCCCGCGCCAACAGCAAGGTCGCGGCGGCCAAGGGCGGCATGCTGCCCATCACGCCCTCCCTGCCGGTGCTGGGCGGCGCCCAGGAGGTCGGCGGCAAGGTCGGCGAGGTCACCCAGCAGGTGCAGGGGCTCGGCAACGCGACCGAGCTGGCCAAGCGGGTGCCGGGCGTGCCCACCGTCACCAAGCAGGTGGAGGGCTACGGCAACGTCGCCGAGGTCACCAAGCAGATCGAGGGTGTGGGGAACGTCACCGGCCAGCTCCCGGCGGTCGAGGACGCCTCCAAGACGCTCGGCCTCCCGCAGCTCCCCGAGCTGCCCGGCCTGCCCGTGAGCCCCGAGAAGCCGAAGCGGACCGCGGTGTCCGCCCCGGTCGACGGCAAGGGCCGCGCCGCCTCCTCGGGCCCGGTCTCCGCGCTCAACCCGGCCACCGACCTGGTCGCCTCCACCCCGGCCGGCGGCGCGGTGAACTCCGCCGCCCGCAGCCTGCCCGTCCCGCCCGTCGGCCTGATGAGCGCCGAGCAGCCCGCCGGCGTGACCGGCATGAACTCGGGCTCGGTGCTCGCGCTTCTGCTCGGCTCGCTGCTGGCCGCCTCGGCGACGATGTTCGCGACGGCTCGCCGGTTCCGCCTCGGCCGTAAGTGACCACGCTCGCGACCGCTCACGGGTTCCGGCTCGGCCGTAAGTGACGATGCTCGCGACCGCTCACCGGTTCCGGCTCGGCCGTAAGTAAGGGATACAGCTACTACGTAACACGGTACGGCTCCTGCTCACAGCCTGTGAGTAGTCCGCCATAGACGCTTTGCCCGTTCCGGGGGCGCGGCCCGGGGCGGGCGAAGCCATGTCCGGGGTTCAGAGCGTGCGTCGTACCCGCATGATCTTACGGCGCAGCCGCACGTGGCGGCTGCCGTCGGGGTGCACGCGGACGCGCGCGAGCTCCCACTGCCCGTACTCTGCGTGTTCGGTGAGCAGTTGACGTGCTGCTTCGCGAGTGAGATCGCGTGGAATGAAGATATCCATGTAGGAGTAGTCGAGCACAACGATTAGTCTCCAGGGTGAGTCAGGGCGCCATGCCGCTCGATGGGCCTTATTCTGCGTGCTTGTGGGTGGACCCGGAAGCGAGTGGGTAGCCCGGGGGAAGGAAATTTCCGCGAGTCGGGTTACCTTTCAGTCTGTGCCGACTCCCGGCAGGGGGATTTGCTAGCGAACAGCGAGGTAGGAAGCAGCGTGCCAGCCAAGAACGGCAGCGCCGGCGGAACACGCCTGGTGATCGTCGAGTCGCCGGCCAAGGCGAAGACCATCGCCGGGTACCTCGGGCGCGGCTACATCGTCGAATCGAGCATCGGTCACATCCGCGACCTGCCGGAGAGGGCCGACGACATTCCCGAGAAGTTCAAGGGAGCCCCGTGGGCCCGCCTCGGGGTGAACGTCGAGCACGGCTTCGAGCCGCTGTATGTCGTCAACCACGACAAACGCACGCAGGTCGCCAAGCTGCGGCAGTTGCTCAAGGACGCCGACGAGCTCTACCTGGCCACTGACGAGGACCGCGAGGGCGAGGCCATCGCCTGGCACCTGCGCGAGGTGCTCAAGCCGAAGGTGCCCGTGCACCGGATGGTGTTCCACGAGATCACCCCGCAGGCGATCCGCGACGCCGTGGCCAACCCGCGCGACCTCAACCTGCGGCTGGTGGACGCGCAGGAGACGCGGCGCATCCTCGACCGGCTCTACGGCTACGAGGTCAGCCCCGTCCTGTGGAAGAAGGTCAAGCCGAGGCTGTCGGCCGGGCGGGTGCAGTCGGTGGCGACGCGGCTGGTGGTGGAGCGCGAGCGGGAGCGCATCGCGTTCACGCCCGCCCACTACTGGGACCTTCAGGCGCTGTTCGACACGAACAAGCCCGAGGAGCGTCCGCGCGACTTCACGGCCACGCTGACCGGGGTCGACGGCAAGCGGGTTGCGCAGGGGCGCGACTTCGCCAGCACGGGGCAGCTCAAGAGCGGCGCCGACGTGCTGCACCTGTCGGAGGCCGCCGCCGGTGAGCTGGCCGGAAGGCTGCGGGGGGTCTCGTTCGCGGTCAAGTCCGTGGAGCGCAAGCCGTACACGCGTAAGCCGTACGCGCCGTTCCGGACGACCACATTGCAGCAGGAGGCCAGCCGGAAGCTGGGCTTCTCCGCCAAGTACACGATGCAGGTCGCGCAGCGGCTCTACGAGAACGGGTTCATCACCTACATGCGTACCGACAGCATCACGCTGTCGGAGACGGCGGTGGCGGCCGCGCGGTCGCAGGCGATCAAGCTGTACGGCGCCTCGTACGTGCCGGACAAGCCCCGCGTCTACGCCAGCAAGGTGAAGAGCGCGCAGGAGGCGCACGAGGCGATCAGGCCGTCGGGCGAGGAGTTCCGCACGCCGGGCGAGACCGGGCTGTCGGGCGACATGTTCCGGCTGTACGAGCTGATCTGGCAGCGCACCGTGTCCTCGCAGATGAAGGACGCGGTCGGCGAGTCGGTCACGGTGAAGGTGGGCGGCAGGTCGTCGGGCGGCGAGGACGTCGAGTTCAGCGCGTCCGGGCGGACGATCACGTTCTACGGGTTCCTGAAGGCGTACGTGGAGGGGGCCGACGATCCCTCCACCGACCGGGACGACTCCGAGAAGCGGCTGCCGAACCTGGCGGAGGGC
The DNA here is from genome assembly GCF_008086045.1 of Nonomuraea sp. PA05. Lineage (GTDB taxonomy): Bacteria > Actinomycetota > Actinomycetes > Streptosporangiales > Streptosporangiaceae > Nonomuraea > Nonomuraea monospora. The sequence continues at coordinate 19,634 of NZ_VSEY01000068.1, forward strand.
GACGCGCTCGGCCTGACGCGGCTCGACGTGGCCGGGCACTCGACCAAGCCGCCGGCGCGCTACACCGAGGCGTCGCTGGTCAAGGAGCTGGAGGACCGCGAGATCGGGCGGCCTTCGACGTACGCCTCGATCATCGGCACCATCCTCGACCGCGGGTACGTGTTCAAGAAGGGCACGGCGCTGGTGCCGTCGTTCCTCGCGTTCGCCGTGGTGAACCTGCTGGAGCAGCATTTCGGGAACCTGGTCGACTACGACTTCACGGCCGAGATGGAGAAGGTGCTCGACGACATCGCCAACGACCGGGCGGAGCGGGTGCCGGAGCTGCAGCGCTTCTACTACGGCGCCGACGGCGACGAGGGCCTGAAGGAGATGGTCACCGACCTCGGCGAGATCGACGCCAAGGAGATCAGCTCGTTCCCGGTCAAGGGCACCGACATCGTGCTGCGGGTCGGGCGGTACGGGCCGTACCTCGACAGGGACGGCGCGCGGGTGAACGTGCCCGAGGACATGACGCCCGACGAGCTGACGGCGGAGAAGGCCGAGGAGCTGTTCTCGCGGCCGACCGGCGACCGGCAGCTCGGCAACGACCCGGCGACCGGGCACATGATCGTGGCCAAGGACGGTCGGTACGGGCCGTACGTCACGGAGGTCCTGCCCGAGCCGGCCGCTGAGGAGGAGGCTCCGAAGCGGCGGACGAAGAAGGCCGACGCGCCCAAGCCGCGGACGAGCTCGCTGTTCAAGACCATGTCGCTGGACACGATCACGCTGGACGACGCGCTCAAGCTGCTGTCGATCCCGCGGGTGGTGGGCGAGCTGGAGGGCGAGGAGGTCGTCGCGCACAACGGGAAGTTCGGCCCGTACCTGAAGAAGGGCACCGACTCCCGGTCGCTGACCTCCGAGGAGGCCCTGCTGACGGTCACGATCGAGCAGGCCAAGGAGCTGTTCGCGCAGCCCAAGCAGCGCGGGCGGGGCCGGGCGGCGGCTGCCGCGCCGCTGCGCGAGCTGGGCGACGACCCCAACTCCAAGAAGCCGGTCGTGGTCAAGGAGGGGCGTTTCGGGCCGTACGTGACCGACGGCGAGACGAACGCGTCGCTGCGCAAGGGCGACACGGTCGAGGACATCACGATCGAGCGGGCGGCGGAGCTGCTGGCCGAGCGGCGTGAGCGGGCGCCCGCGCCCAAGAAGACGACCGCCAAGAGCAGCACGACGAAGAGCGGCACCACGAGGAAGGCGCCTGCCAAGAAGGCTCCGGCGAAGAAGCCCGCGACCAAGTCGTAATTGCCGGAAGTAGCATCAATGGTGTGATCGTCCTGATCTTCGTGGCCCTGGTGTTGCTGGCGCACTGGTACCTGTGGCATCGGCTGGTGCGCCGGACGACCCGTCCTGGGCGGTCGCGCAAGGTGCTGACCCTGGGGCTGGCCGCGCTGTTCGTGGTGCTCGTGGCGACGTTCGCAGGCACGCGGATGGGGCTGGAGAGCTGGGTGGCCTGGCCGGGGTACATCTGGCTGGCCGTCATGTTCTACCTGGTCATCCTCTTGGTCGTGCTGGAGGTGCCGCGGGCGGCGGTGGCGGCGGTCCTGCGCAGGGCAGAGCGGCGGGAACCGGCGCCGGAGCTTGAACCCGAGCCTGAACCCGAGCCGGAGCCTGAGCCGGTCCCGGTGCTGGCCGGCACAGCGGCGCCGGTGGCTGAGACCGGCGAGACGGTCGCGGCGGCGCCGGTGGCCGAGGCGGTCGCGGTGGCGCCTGCGCCCGGCGCCGCGTCGCTGAGCAGGCGGCTCTTCCTCGGGCGGACGACCGCCGCCATCGCCGGCGTCGGCGCGCTGAGCACGGTCGGGTACGGCATGTCGAGCGCGCTCGGCGACCCCGTGATCGAGCGGGTCAGGGTCACGCTGCCGAAGCTGGACCCGCGGCTGAGCGGCCTGCGGTTCGCCGTGGTGAGCGACATCCACCTGGGCCCGCTCACGGGCGTCGCGCACACCGAGCGGATCGTCCGGATGATCAACGGGCTGGAAGCCGACGTGGTGGCGATCGTGGGCGACCTCGTGGACGGCACGGTGGCCCAGCTCGGGGCGCTGGCACGGCCGTTGCGCAGCCTGGAGTCCCGCTACGGGGCCTATTTCGTGACAGGCAACCACGAGTACTTCACCCCCGAGGGCCCGGGCGAGTGGATCGAGGAGCTCAAGGAGCTGGGTGTTCGCTCACTGCGCAACGAGCGGGTGGAGATCAGCCATCGGGGCGCCGTGCTCGACCTGGCGGGCGTGAACGACGTCGGCGGCGCGGCGAGCGGCGACGGGCCCGACTTCGGCAAGGCGCTCGGCGGGCGCGACCGCAGCCGCTCCACGGTGCTGCTCGCGCACCAGCCGATCCAGGTGGACCAGGCGGCCGAGCACGGCGTGGACCTGCAGTTGTCCGGGCACACGCACGGCGGGCAGATCGCGCCGTTCAACCTGGTGGTGGGGCTGCAGCAGCCCGTCGTGTCGGGGCTGGCCTCGGTGGGTGGCACGCTCGTGTACGTGACCAGGGGCGCGGGCTTCTGGGGCCCTCCGGTGCGCGTCGGGGCGCCGCCCGAGATCACCATGCTGGAAGTGCACGCCTGACTTCGGGTAATCCAGTGGTCACGCCATGCCATGATGGCGTAGAGTATCCGCCCGGATACTTTGCGGAGGTGGTACGTGGTCGCGTCGCCTGTGGAGCGGATGCTCGGCCAGGAGATAGCCCTCTGGGCCAGGCGTGGCGGGCTGCTGTTCAGGCAGGCCAGGCATGCCGCGAGCCTCAACCAGAAGGCGCTGGCCAGCGTGAGCGGCACGTCGCGCACGACGTTGTCGGCCTACGAGCACGGCAGGAAGTCGCCGACCCTGGAGACGGCGGGGCGCATCCTCGACGCGGCCGGGTTCCGGCTGGTGCTGGAGGCCAAGGTCGAGTGCGCGGCCTGCGAGGGCGCCGACGGGCGGGCGTTCCACGTGCCCAGCCGGTTGCGGCGGCTGCCGGTCGCGGCGGCGCTGGGCGTCGTACGGCTCGGCGAGCGCGACTACGACCTGTCCGACCGTGACGAGCGGCGGGCGGCCTACACGGCGTTGTTGTGCGGGGGCGGGCCCGCGGAGGTGCTCGGTCACGTCGACGGCGTGCTGCTGATCGATCTGTGGGACGAGCTGGTGCTTCCCGACGAGATCAGGGGCGCGTGGCAACCATTGGTGGAAGAGGCGCGGCAAGAGTCCGGAGTTATGAATTGATGATGTTTTTGGGGGCCTATTCGAGGTGTGTAACCTGCGCTCGGGGTCGTTCCCGTAATACCCTCGGCCACGAGCAGCCGGGAATATCCGGCTCGTCTCTTGTCCGCCCCCTTCCGGTCAACACCTGGATACGCTGAAATCATGACTGCCCTTGGCCGAAGCCGCCCGACTCACGTGCTGGCCAATGCGCCCTTCCGCCGGTTGTGGACGGCCATGTCGGTGTGCAGCCTGGGCGACTGGCTCAACCTGCTGGCGCTGACCGCCCTCGCGGGCAACCTCACGCAGGGCGACTACCGTGTGCAGTCGCTGGCCGTCGGCGGTGTCTTCCTCGCCAAGATGCTGCCCGCCGTGCTGCTGGGGCCGCTGGCGGGGGTGTTCGCCGACCGGTTCGACCGGCGGCTGACGATGTTCAGCGCCGACCTGGCCAGGTTCGCCGTGGTGCTGTCGATCCCGTTCGTGGGCAGCTACCAGTGGGTCATCATCGCGACCGTCCTGGTCGAGTGCGTGAACCTGTTCTGGGTCCCGGCCAAGGAGGCCACGGTCCCCAACCTGGTGCCCAAGGCGCAGCTCGAGTCGGCCAACCAGCTCAACCTGCTGGTCACGTACGGCACCGCGCCCATCGCGGCCATGCTCTTCGCCGCGCTGTCGGTGGCGGGCGACCTGATCGCCGGCGTCATACCGTTCCCGCTCGGCCAGGACGCGACGGGGCTGGCCCTGATCGTCAACGCCTGCGCGTACCTCGTGTCGGCCTTCCTCATCTTCACCCTGCGCGACATCCCCAAGCGCGACGGCGCCATCTCCACGCCCTCCGTGCTCAAGCAGATCGTTGAGGGCTGGCGGTTCGTGGGCCGCAACCGCATGGTGCGCGGCCTGATCATCGGCATGCTCGGCGCGTTCGCCGCGGGCGGCGCCGTGGTGGGCGTGGCCAGGATCTACGTCGAGGCGCTCGGCGGCGGCGACGCGGCCTACGGCGTGGTGTTCGGCGCCGTCTTCGTCGGCATGGCGCTGGGCATGTTCTTCGGGCTCAGACTGCTGCGCGAGCTGTCGCGGCGGCGGCTGTTCGGGCTGGCCATCACCGTGGCGGGGCTGGTGCTGATCGCGATCGCGCTGGTGCACAACCTGGTGATCGTGGTCATGCTGACCGTGGTGCTCGGCGCGTGCGCGGGCATCGCCTGGATCATCGGCTACACGCTGATCGGCCTGGAGGTCGAGGACGCGCTGCGCGGCCGCACGTTCTCCTTCCTGCAGTCGACCGCGCGGGTGACGCTGCTGCTCGTGGTCTCCCTGGCCAACCCGCTGGCCGCCATCTTCGGGGTGCACGTGCTGGGGCTGGGCGAGTTCAGCTACCGTTTCGACGGCACCAACCTGGTGCTGGTGATCGGCGGGGCGCTCGCGGTGGGCGTCGGCGTGCTGGCACTGCGGCACATGGACGACAGGAAGGGCATCTCGTTGGCGGCCGATCTGATCGCGGCGGTGCGCGGTGAGCGCTTCCCCGCCGAGACGGCCGAGCACGTGCCCGGGCTGTTCGTGGCGTTCGAGGGCGGCGAGGGGTCGGGCAAGACCACCCAGTCGCGGCTGATCGCCATCTGGATGCGCGACCAGGGCTACGACGTGGTGCAGACCCGTGAGCCGGGCTCCACCAAGATCGGCATGCGGTTGCGCGCGATCCTGCTCGACGCGGCCGAGCGCGGGCTGTCGGCGCGTTCCGAGGCGCTGCTGTACGCCGCCGACCGGGCCGAGCACGTGGAGAAGGTGATCAGGCCGGCGCTCTACCGGGGCTCGCTGGTGATCACCGACCGTTACGTCGACTCGTCGCTGGCCTACCAGGGCGCGGGGCGGGCCCTCGATCCCAAGGACGTGTCCAAGATCAACGCTTGGGCGACGGGCGGGCTCGTCCCGCACCTGACCGTGCTCATCGACACGCCGCCCGAGGTGGGGCTGACCCGGCTGGGCGGCGCGGCCGACCGGATCGAGTCCGAGCCGCTCGACTTCCACGAGCGGGTGCGCAAGGAGTTCAGGGCGCTGGCGGCGGCCACGCCCGAGCGGTACCTCGTGGTGGACGGCACGCTGCCGCAAGAGGTGATCACCCGGCAGATCCAGGACCGGATCAGGGAGATCCTGCCCGACCCGGTGCCCAGGGAGTCGGAGGACATCACGGGCACGATGCCCGCCATCCGCGACTAGCCTCCGGTGATCCCGGCTTTGGCGTCCCTCGCAGGGTGAAGCGCGACTAGCCTTACGGCGTGACGGTTTTCGATGACCTCGTGGGGCAGGACCAGGCGACAGCCGTGCTGTCGCGGGCCGCGGCGGCGGCCGGCGAGGTCGTCGCGGGCGGGCGCGGCGCGGGCATGACGCACGCCTGGCTGTTCACCGGCCCGCCAGGCTCGGGCAGGGAGCACGCCGCCCGCGCCTTCGCCGCCGCGCTGCTGTGCCCCGACGGCGGCTGCGGCCACTGCGACCAGTGCCACCAGGTGCTCATCGGCTCGCATCCCGACCTGGAGTCCGTACGTCCCGAGGGCCTGTCCTACAGCGTCAAGCAGACCCGCGAGCTGATCCTGCGGGCGGCCGGCGCGCCGACGCAGGGGCGGTGGCGGGTCATCCTGTTCGAGGACGCCGACCGGGCCACGGAATCCGCCGCCAACGCCCTGCTCAAGGCCATCGAGGAGCCGCCGCCGCGCACGGTGTGGCTGCTCTGCGCCCCCGCGCCCGACGACCTGATGATCACCATCAGGTCGCGCTGCCGCCTGGTCACCCTCACCACCCCCGCCACCGAGGCCGTCGCCCACGTGCTGGCCACCCGCGACAGCGTGCCGTGGGAGACCGCCAGGTTCGCGGCACGGGCCGCGCAGGGGCACATCAGCCGGGCGCGGGCGCTGGCGCTGGACGAGGGCGTCAGGGCGCGGCGGGAGGCCGTGCTGAGCATCCCCCGCTCGCTGACCGGCGTCGGCGAGTGCGTGTCCGCCGCCGAGCGGCTGGTGAAGACGGCCGAGGAGGAGGCCGCCGCCGCCACGACCGCGCTCAACGAGAGCGAGACCTCGGAGCTGCGCAAGCTGTACGGGGAGGGGTCCAGCGGGAAGGGGCTCAACCGCGGGCTGGTGCGTGGCGGGGCCGGAGCGCTGAAGGAGCTGGAGGACCGGCAGAAGTCGCGGGCCACCCGGATCAAGCGCGACTCGCTGGACGCGGCGCTGCTGGAGCTGGTGTCGTTCTACCGGGACGTGCTGGCCATGCAGTTCGGGGCGGCCGGGGTGGAGCTGGCCAACGACGACCTGCGCTTCGATCTGGATCAGCTCGCCAAGTCGTCCACGCCCGAGGAGACGCTGCGGCGGATCGACGCGATCATGCGGTGCAGGGAGCGGCTGGCGGCGAACGTGAATCCGCAGATGGCGGTCGAGGCGATGATGCTGGCGCTGCGCCCGTAGACGGGCGGTCTTGATGACGCTCGTGGACGCGGGTGGTTCTCGGGGCGCGTTCGGCGACGAGGACGGTTCCGCGGGCGCTCGCGGATGTGGGCGGTTCCGGGCGTGCTCCCGGACGTGTGCGGCCTTCGTCCACAGGCTGTGGACGAAGGCTTGGGCAGGACGTGGAAGTCGAACTTCACGCTGCGGTTCCCTACCGCCAGGCGGCGGACCAGAAGTGGGATGTCAGCGCCTTCCTGTGCAAGGAGGGAACGATCTTGCCCACGTGTGACGGCAGGGCCCCGCGGCCGGAGGGCGACTCGGAGCAGGCCAAGGAAGGGCGGCCCACGCTGAAGGCGATCGAGGCCGTGATCCGGAACGGCCGCGTACGAGAACTTCAAGGCGGCGTTCAAGGACAACAAGTCGCTCGTGGAGGCGACCCGGGTGGAGGACATGCCGCGATCCTTCCGGATCAAACTGAAGGACGGTGCCGCGGCGGGGCCGTTGATCGACCGGCTCAGGAAGCAGCCAGGCGTGGCCCAGGTCGCCGACAACCGGTGCGCGGCCGAGGTGGCGGCCGTTTATTACGATTTCGGGTTGCGGCTCCAGGAAAGGAAAATATGTGCCTGAGGCAGGGGGCCGGGTGACGTCCACACTCCTGCCCCCTGACTTCCCGCGTTCGGACACACGTAATCTGGCAAGGAAGGCCGTACGTACCCCCTAGGCCGTCAGGAGGCGAGCTCGAGCCCATGGGAATGATCATGGCCGTGAGCTTCACCCGCTACGGGAGGCTCTACTACCTCGACCCCGGCGAGCACAGCCCGAAAGTGGGCGACAAGGTGCTCGTCCCGACGGACTCGGGTGCCGAGGTGGCGGAGTGCGTGTGGGCGCCGCAGTACACGAGCGAGGACATCGACGGATTGCCGGTGTGCGCGGGGATGGCGGGCGAGGAGCACCTCGCCCGGGACGAGTTGAACAAACGCCGCAGGGCCGAGGCGCGCAGCGTGTCGAAGCGGCTGATCAAGCGGCACACGCTGCCGATGAAGGTCGTCGGCATCGACTACCTCGACCAGGACAACGTCTACACCGTCTACTTCTCGGCGCCGCACCGCGTCGACTTCCGCGCCCTGGTGCGCGACCTGGCCCGCAACCTGCGGGCCAGGGTCGAGCTGCGGCAGATCGGGCCCAGGGACGAGGCGCGGCTGCAGGGCGGCATCGGCCCGTGCGGGCGTGACCTGTGTTGTGCCACGTTCTTGAAGGACTTCGAGCCGGTGTCCGTGCGGATGGCCAAGGACCAGGACCTGCCGGTCAATCCGTTGCGGATCGCGGGGGCGTGCGGGCGGCTGATGTGCTGCCTGAAATATGAGCACCCGCTCTACCAGGAGTTTCGCGCCTCGGCTCCGCGCGTGGGGGCGAGCGTGGAGACACCGCAGGGGGCCGGGACGGTGGTGGGGCACAACGTGCCGTCCGACTCCGTGGTGGTGCGGCTGAATGACGGAGGGCGGCGGTGCTCGTGCTCCAAGGCCAGCGTGTGCGGGCCGCGGAAGGCTTACGACTCGGCTTATGGCGAGGAGTCGGGTGGGGAGGTGGGGTAGCTCATGCCTTGAGCAGCGCCTCGCTCAGCTCCCGGAGGCGCCGCGCCGACACCGGGTCGATGGCGTGCGGCACGACGTCGGAGGGGATGTCCTCCGCGCTGGTCGCGGCGGGCACGGCGGTGCTGGCGCCCTGCCGCACGGTCTTCTTCTCGCGTGCCGCTGCGTTCGTTTCGGTTTGATCGTCGGTCCCGCCTGGCATTGTTGTGAGGGTGACTCGATGTGGCCAAGGGAGCAGCCGATGAACAACGACCCCATCCTCACGCAGATCGGCCAGGCGGTGGAGTTACACCACCAGCACGGTCAGCGTGACGCCGCTCGCGACCTGTTCGCGAAGATCTGGGACGAGATCGGCGGCGAGCGAGGCGACCCGCTGCACGTGTGCGTGCTCGCCCACTCGATGGCGGACGTCCAGGACGACGTGCGGCAGGAGCTGATGTGGGATCTGCGCGCGATCGCCGCCGCCGACTCGCTCACCGACGAGCGGGTGGCGGGAGCGGGCGTGCCGCTCTCGGTGGCCGGCCTGTACCCGTCGCTGCACCTCAACCTCGCCGAGTGCTACCGCAAGCTGGACGACCTCGACAGCGCCCGCGAGCACCTCCGGCAGGCGCAGGACACGATCGGCGCGCTGGGCGACGACGACTACGGGCGGCTCATCAGGGGCGGCTTGGAGCGACTGACCGCGGAGCTCGCCCGACCGTGACGGACAGGCTCGTCAAGGACAAGGTGTTGTGCTACGTCGTCCGTGACGGCCGGCTGCTGGTGTTCCGGCACACCGGTTACAGCTACGAGGAGGTCGGCATCCAGGTCCCCGCGGGCAGCATCCGGCCCGAGGAGACGCCGGAGGAGGCCGCCCTGCGCGAGGTACGGGAGGAGACCGGTTTCAGCCAGTACAGGATCGTCAGGAAGCTGGGCGAGGTCACCTACGACATCAGCCCCTACCGCTTCGAGATCCAACGCCGCCACGTCTTCCAGCTGGAGCTCGACGAGCCCACCCCGGAGCGATGGGCCAGCCAGGAACTGCACGACGGCGAACAGGAGCCGACCGACTTCGAGTGCTTCTGGATACCCCTGGAGAACGCTCACGTCCTGCAGTCCGGGCAGGGCGCGCTCCTCGGGGCGCTCTTCGACTGATCCCCTCGTGAAAGGGCGGTGGCGTCGAACGGTTGCCGTCGTCGGGGCGCTGGCCATGGCCGTGACCTGCCTGGCAGGCGCCTCCGACCGGCGACAGGGCTGGGCACGGTCGGTCTGGACGGAGTGCGGCGGCGGATTCTCGTGCGCCACCTTGCGGGTGCCGCTGAACCACCGTCGCCCCGGATCCGGTGAGCAGGTGGACCTGGCGGTGATCCGCTTGCCGGCCAGTGGCGAACGAATCGGATCGTTGGTGGTCAACCCGGGCGGGCCCGGGCTCTCCGGGGTGGAGTATGTGAGGGCGGCTCGGGTCGTGCTGGGGGAGAAGGTACGCGAGCGCTTCGACATCGTGGGCTTCGACCCGAGAGGAGTGGGCAGCTCGGCACCCGTCCGCTGCCTGACCGACCCTGAGCTGGACGCGTTCGTCGCCCTCGACGGCACCCCCGACTCGGCCGCCGAACGCGCGGCGCTTGAGGAAGGGGCGAGGCGATTCGCGCAGGCGTGCCGCCGCCGCTCGGGCGGGCTGCTGCCGCACGTCGGGACCGTGGACGTGGCCCGCGACCTGGACCTGCTGCGGCAGGCGCTGGGGGAGCGGAAGCTCACCTACCTGGGCAAGTCGTACGGGACGTTGCTGGGCGCGGTGTACGCGGAGCTCTTTCCCGGCCGGGTGCGGGCCATGGTGCTGGACGGGGCGCTCGACCCGAGCGCGTCGCCGTTGCGGCTCGCCGCGGAACAGGCGGCGGGGTTCGAGCGGGCGCTGCGCTCGTACGTCGAGGACTGCGTCGCGGCGGCGGGCTGCCCGTTCAGGAGCCGCACCGTGGGCGGGGCGTTGGCGGAGGTGAGCGAGCTGCTCCGGCGTACGGACGAGCGGCCGCTGCGCGGCGACGGGCGGCGTCGGGTGACGCAGGCGGTGGCCGTTCTCGGGCTGCTCGGTCCGCTTCACGACCCGGTCCTGTGGCCGGAGTTGAGCGAGACGTTGCGGCGGGCGTTCACGGGCGATGGCGCGTGGTTGCTGCGTAACGCCGACCAGTTCGTCGGCCGTCGCGATGACGGGGGCTACTCCGGGGAGATGGCGGCCAACATGGCCGTCACCTGCGCGGACCATCCGACGGATCCTTCGAGGTACGGGCGGTTCGCGGGGCGGCGGGCGCCGCGGTTCGGGGCGCACTTGGTGTGGGCGTCCTTGCCGTGCGCCTACTGGCCGCACCCTTCGTCCTTTGACCGCCTCCCGCGTGCGGAGGGCGCCCCGCCGATCCTGGTCATCGGCACCGAACGGGATCCGGTCACGCCCTACGCGTGGGCTCGGAGGATGGCCCGGGAGCTGGAGCCGGGGGTGCTGGTGACGTACGAGGGCGATGGGCACACCGGGTACGCCGGCGGGTCGGGGTGTGTGGACGCGGTGGTGGAGGAGTACCTGGTGGCGGGGGTGGTGCCGGGGGATGGGGTGGTGTGTCCGGGCATCGGGTGATCGGAGGGAGCGAGAACCCCTCGGGCTCCTGTAGACTCTTTCAAGCTGCACAGCGCACGCCGCCTTAGCTCAGTCGGCCAGAGCACTTCACTCGTAATGAAGGGGTCTGGGGTTCGAATCCCCAAGGCGGCTCCAGGTCAGAGGCCCTCCGCAAGATCGCGGAGGGCCTCTGCGTGTCTAACTGCGTGACTACGCTTTAGCCTTGGCCGTGGCAGTTCGGGGCTGAGGGCGTTCTGCTTGATGCCTCAGAGGCATTCCGAGGGCTCGTATCAGGCCTGGGTGCTCGTCGTGAGGCACGATCGCGCCATGCCATGGCCACAGCTAGGACAGCAGCGACGGCACCGGCAGCTTGCGCCATCGCGGGCCATAGAGAAGCGGCTACTAGTAGAGCTATCACCCCTAAGATCGCCCCGACTAGCCGGGGTCGCCGTTTCCGTGGCAGTGTCATCACCGCACCCTTCTCTCTATCCAGTGGGAGTTGGACGGTGTAGACGGCCCTCCGCACCACCGGGGGGCCGTCTGATGGTTGTGACGACCCTGAGCCGACTACGTGTAAGAACTTATCGGCATGCCGTCCTCGTGTTGTCGCGGAGCGGAACGCGGTGACCTGCGAATATGTCCGAAAGCGGGACATGGTGCATTTGCTGTATCAACATGTGTTGATGGCGGAGATCACCGAAAGCTTTGATGCGTTCCTCTCACGAGTCACCGAGAAGCTCGTGATCAGGCTCTTAGCCATCGAGGGGAGCGAAGCTGATGTCCTAGAGCAGATCAGGATGACCAAGGTTCTGATTCGTCAACTCGAGGAGCAGCTTCGACTCTTGATACTCCATGGCAATGCACGTCGAGTTGAGATTCTCCTGCATGAAGCCATCAACGGGCAGCTTCCTAGCCGTCCGCATACCTGGAAGGAGATCGGTGAAGCATTGGGAGTCAGTGCACAAGCCGCGCAGCGGAAATACGCCAGCATGGAGCGATCTACTGACGGATAGAAGATTTACATGGCCAACAAATGTCTACGGAAGGAATGATCGAAACCTGTCGATCATCGGATGGTGGTGTACTTTCCGGATCATCGCTGGATGGTTCGAGATAGGCCGACGCGTCAACGTCGGCTGGAAGGCGGTACAAGTTGATCGGATCTGCTAAATCCCGCTGGTGGGCGGTGAACGCGCCGTACCTGGTCGCGCTCATCCTCGGCGGAGTACGTTCTGAACGTAGCCATCTGGTTGAGCACAAAGACCAGGCCAGATGAGCGGCCGGATGCGCCTGTGGTGCTTGCGCCACGGCGAGTCGACGAACGTCACTGCCGGAATCGCGGGAGCCGTTCCGACGGCACCGCTGACGACTAACGGCCGCCAGCAGGCCATGTCCGCCGCCCAAAAACTCGCCGGTGAACCCCTCACCAGGGTCTACGCCAGTACGGCGCTCCGGGCACGCCAAACCGCCGACATTCTTGCTTCTGCACTGACCGTCGATGTCGCAAGGATGTCGGAGCTGGTCGAAGTGGGCATCGGCCAGCACGAGGGGACAAGCGACCCGTCGATCCGCGCACACACCGCCGAGGTGCTCCGATCCTGGATCATCGATCAGAACCTGGAACGACGGGTCGCAGACGGCGAGTCAGGCCACCAGGTTGTCGCCCGTATGACGGCGGCCCTCCGGCAGATTGCCATGACTCATTCAGGTGAGAGCGTCGCGGTCGTCGGCCACGTCGCCAGCCTCACCGTCACCCTTGGGCAGCTGTGTACCCTCGGCAACCAAGTCTGGGGGACACCGCTGCCACATGCACATCCCTTCCTCGTCGAATGGGACGGGCGTACCTGGACCTGTCCAGCTTGGCCCGGCGCGGGCGACTCATCCCTCACTACGCCAGGAGGACCCGAACATCGCCATGCCATCCGCAGTTCTTGACAACTTCCCGTGAAAGCCGCCGCTGAGATCTACGACTATGTCTCAGCGGCGGCTGTCGTATGCCCGGCGTCAGGAATTGAAGATGCGGTCCATTGCTACGGCACCCTTTTGTAGTACAGGACGGATTTGCTTGCGATAGACCAGCTCGGTCACTGCTGTGCTCCTGTGGCCGACCAAGCGTGAGATCTCTTCGAGCGGGATGCCTTGGTCGGACAGCAGAGACACGAAGCTGTGGCGGAGTTCACGGGGTGTCCACTTGCTTGGGTCGAGGTCAGTCCTAGCGATCGCACTGCGGAAGGCGCGACGGACGTTGTGGGCGTCGAGTGGAGTGCCCACGGTTGAAGCGAACACGAGGCCGTGCTCCTTCCAACGCTCTCCCGCGATGTTCCTGTCATCCTCTTGCTGTGCCTTTTGCGCACGGAGCGCTTCCACACAGCGTTGAGGAAGCGCGAGTGTACGGCGAGACTTCCTGGTCTTGGTATCTCCTCCCGCACGCACCGAGCGCCAGACCGCCATGTGCGGAGGCACAGGAGGGCTGGCATCCGGCTGCCCCTCCAGATCTACGTGGTCCCAGGTCAGTGCCCTGAGTTCTTCCGTGCGTGCTCCAGTCAGCAGAGCGAGCACGATATAGCCGTGCACCCGAGAGCCCTCGGCAGCTTTCAGCACGGCTTCGGCCTGTAGCAGTGTGAGGGCCTTGGAGGGGCGGCCAGTCTTGCCGCGTGGGACGGCGCACAGATCCACCACGTTGCGTTTGACGAGGTCACGGGCCATTGCACGCTTGATCGATCGGTTCAGATACGACCTGATCAACCGGAGGGTGCTCGTGCTGAGCGTCTCGGCCTTCTTGGCCAGCCACTTGTCCACATCCTGTGCACTGAGGTCCCGAAGCTTCCGCTTGCCCAGGGCCGGGATGACGTGGATACGGCATAGGATCTGTCCGGCCTCAAAGGTGGCCTTGTCCCGACGGCTCAGCTCGTACGTGAGCCAATCATTAACCGCCTGCTCGACCGTGGCGTCTCCTTTCGCGATGGTTAGGCCATCTTCGTAGTCGCGTAGGACTTCCTTGAGCTTGTTCTTGGCTTCGGTCTTGGTCTTGCCGCTGCCCCGTTTCACGATGCGCTTGCCGCTGGGGTCGAAGCCGAGGCTGGCAGTGGCGATCCAGCGTTGGCGTTTGTCGTCCCAGTGGAGGCCGCCGTCTCCTCGGCTGCGTCGCTTGGTCATCAGGCTGCTTCCTCTGCTTCCTTCTCCAGGAGGGCGATGTAGGCGCGGATGGCGCTTGGGGTGATGAGGCGGGCGCGGCCTTGCTTGACGGAGCGCAGTCGGCCGGTGCGGATCTGGTCGTAGATGACAGTGCGGCTCATGCGCAGCAGGCGCATGGCGTCGGTGACGCGGTAGAGCTGGGTGTCGGCGAGCCGGACGCTGTCCGGCGCTGAGGTGGTCACTGGTGGGTCTCCTCATCGGCGGGGACAGCGGGGACAGGCAGCAGGGCCGGTTGTCCCTCGTGGTGGTGGGCGTTGGTGCTGCTCGTGGCGTGGTCAGGGACAGTAGGGACGCCGGGGACTGCTCCTGGGGACTCTGTCCCGGGGAGGCGGTAGTGGCCGGTGGCGTTGACGCAGAGCTGGCCGTCGGCGTTCATGCGCTGGCAGGTCTTGCGGACGTTCTCGTGGGACAGGCCGGTGGCGTCGGCGATGGCCTTGGGTGTGCTGTTCGGGTTGGCGCGGACGTGGCGGGCGATGGCGGCACGGGTGTCGGAGAGGGCGTGGTCTTCGGGTGGGCCGTCCAGGAGGTGCCAGAGGCCGGCGGCGGGTTGGAAGGCCATGGCGTACTCGGCCTCTTCGACGTCGCGGCCGGTGACGTGCAGGACGCCGTCAGCGGTGCCTCTGGCGCGTTTGAGGACGAGGGTGGCGTCTGCGGCTCCGGCCAGGCCGTTGGTGCCGGAGACTTCGCTGAGGAAATCTTCTGAGGCCATCTTGCGTACGTGGTGGATCAGGACGACGGCGACGCCGTAGGTGTCGGCCAGGCGCTTGGCGCGGCTCATGGCGGCGTAGTCGGCGTCGTAGGCGGACAGGCCGGGTGGTGTGGTGCCTCGGATCTTGGCGAAGACGTCGATGACGACGAGGCGGGCGTTGGTGTTGCGGTCGAGCCAGCGGGCGATGGCCTCTTCACCGCCTGCGGGCAGGGTCGGGCAGGTGGTGGCCAGGGTCAGGTCCTTGGGCGCGGGCTGGCCGCCGAGGATCTTGCCCATGCGGTTCTGCAGGCGGCGGGCGGTGTCTTCCAGGGCGAGGTAGAGGACGGGACCGGGCTCCAGTTCGATGGCTTCCAGGGCCTTGGCGCCGCTGGCCACAGCGATGCCGAGGCCGAGGCTGAGCCAGGACTTGCCGACCTTGGGTGGGCCTGCCAGGAGGCTGAGTCCTTCGGCGATGATGCCGGGGACGGCCCAGCGGGGCTCCGGGAAGGTCATGGCCATCAGTTCGTCGGCGGTCCAGGAGGTGCGGAACGGCACGGGCTGGCCTGGTGCTTGGACGGCATCACCGTTGACCAGGCGAAGGTGGGTGCTGCGGTCGTTGGTCATGCGGCCACCGTTCGGGGCCGGCGGGCTCCGGCGCGCAGGCCGGAGGCGATGGTGCGCTGCGCCTCGCGGTAAGGCTGGCCGATCTGCATGGCTGCCTCCGTGAGCCACGTAGTGACGGCGGCGGCGTGCAGCTCGCCTCCGGCGACGAGCTGGCCGAGCGCGACGGACGCGAGGTAGAGCGCGTTGTTGTGGCCGTGGGGTGGTGAGCTGGCCACCCGTTGCAGCTCACCGAGGACAGCAGCGCGGATGTACGCGCCGTGGCGGTCGGATGCGAGGGGCACGGTGATGGGCTTCTGTGGTGGCAGTGGGGCCGGGCGTAGTCGCTCCACTAGCCAGGCCGGGAGCGGTGCCGGTGGGATCGGGTGAAGGACCTCGTAGGTGCCGCTGCCGTGCTCGTCGGTGACGTGGCTGCCGGGACCGACGACGTAGCCGCCGTGGGCGCGGGTGTCGATCAGCCAGCCGAGGCCGCCGTTGCCGCCTTGGGTGTTCGTCAGGGTGACTCCATTGGGTGCGGTGAAGTACAGGTGCAGGCCGCCGCGTCGGGTGCGGACCTGGAAGGTCTCCAGCGGGAGTAGTTGTCCGGCCTGGTCACAGAGGGCGGCGAGGACGTCTGCGCCGTCTCGGATGCCGGGGCGGTTCCAGTGCGGTGGTGGTTGCTCGTCGGGCTTGGGCTGGTCGAGGTCGATGACGACGAGGTTGGACGGGCCGGTGGCGATGCCGAGGTTGTACGGGCGCTGCCAGATGCGGCGGATGGTGGCCGGGTCGGTGGTGGTGCGGTGTTGCCAGTTGGTGAAGCCGCGGGGCGGGGTCTTGCCGTTCGGGGCGAGTGGGAAGACGTGCCAGCCTCGGGCGGCGGCTGCGAGGGCGTAGCGGGTCAGGTTCGTGATCGGCATGGGTGCTCCAGTCAGCGGGTGGCGTCGCGGTGCAGGGCGCGGAAGTGGTTCCAGATGTGGCGGCCGATCCGCAGGCGGAGGCCGGTGGCGCGGCAGCGGCGGCAGTCGTGGGTGCCGCGTCCGATCCGGTTGGGCTTGCGGCCCTTGCCGTGGCAGGAGCGGCAGCGGCGGAAGGGCCGGATGTAGCACTCGGCGGCGTAACGGACGGTGATGAACAAGGCGGTGACGATCACTGCGCTAGCGATGAACAGGGCAGGGTCCATGGGTGGCCTCCTGGGCCGTTTTTGGGTGTCGTCAAGGGAGGGCGCTAGCGTGCTAACGCCCTGGCCAGGGCTTATTTCTGGTGCTAGCGGGGGTGCTAGCGATAGCAGGGTCAGCCGCTAGCGCTAGCACCCTCCGGCGGGGTCACTCGGTGCCGGTTCGGCGGTTACGGTCCGCTATGGCGTCGGTGAGGTCGTCCAGGCGGATGCCGCGCCTGGTCACGGCCTTGCCGTCGATGCGGCGGCCGATGCTCTGGACGGGTACGGCGTGCGGCTTGAGTGCGGTGGTGAGCTGTTCAGAGGCCCAGCCGGTGTAGAAGTCGGGGCGGAGTTCGGCCAGGCGGGTGCACAGGGTTTCGTTCCAGGCGGCTGTCTCGCCTGCGGGCCAGATCTGGGCGAGGTCGGTGAGCAGGTCGAAGGTGGGCGCGTCGGTGCGGGTCTGGGTGCCTTCCTCGGGCAGGGTGCCGGCCAGGCCGCGTAGCTGCATGGCGCGGGCCACCACGTGCTTGGCGGCGTCGGTGTCCACCATGAAGGAGCGGCGGGCGGCGGGCTTGCCGAGGCCGGACAGGATGCCCCAACCGGCCTCCTTGACCGGCTCGAAGATGGTGGCGCGGTAGCCGTTCTTGTACATCGAGGTGCCGAGGATCATGTCGTTGGCGACCTGGTCGGCGACGCTCATGCAGTAGCGGGTGTTGACGTTGCGGGTGATGCCGGTCGGCAGGCTGTCCTTGTCGGGGATCTGGGTGCCGATCAGCAGGATCACGCCCAGGGCGCGGCCCAGCTTGATGACCTTCTCCAGGATCTCTCCGGCTTCCTTGCCGAACTTGCCGTGCAGGAACAGCTCCTGGATCTCGTCGATGGCGACGATCAGCGGATGCAGGCCGGAGTCCTTGAGCGAGGCGAGTTCCGGGGTGACCTTGTTCTCCGGGGCCTTGCCGAGCTGGGCGAAGTGGGCGATGCGCTTGGAGCGGCGCTCGCACTCCTTGTACAGCCAGCGGATCATCCCGGCGCAGCGGGCGATGGTCTCGTCGTCGAAGCCGTTGCCGTACTCGGTGCAGACCGGCTCCAGGACCTTGAAGTCCCCGACGCCCTTGAGTTCGTAGATGCGCAGTTCGGCGCGCGGGTCCAGGCTCGCGGCGAGGACGGTCAGGCGTAGAGCGAAGGTCTTGCCGGAGCCGGGCTGGCCACCGACCAGCCAGTTGCGGAACATCAGGGCGGCGTTGACGGTGTCCATGCGCGGGGTGGTGGCGAACGGGAAGGGCTTGAAGACGTCCACCTTGCCGTCCTTGAGCAGGGGCCAGGCCGGTTGCTTCATCTGGGAGGCAGGCTCGTAGCCGACCCACAGGGCGAGCCGTCCCGGGTGGCCGTCACCAGGCTCCGGCCATACCTGGTCGAGCGGCAGGCGCATGCCGGAGGCCAGCCGGCCACGGCGGGCGACCACGTCGGCGGCCTCCACGCCGAAGGGCAGGTCGATGATGGCCAGGTGGCCGGGGCCGTCGCGGTGGATGTCCTGAGGGAAGCTGATGGCGTGCTGGTCCTTACTGACGGCCTGGTTGATGCCGGAGATGCCGCAGGACAGCAGCGCGCGACGGACCAGCTCGGCGGTGAGCTTGCGGTAGCGCGGTCCTTCCGAGACGCGGTCGGTGATGGGCTTGTCCGTGGGCCTACCGGCGCGGGCCAGCAGCGGCACCACCACGGCGATGGCCAGCAGGCGGCCCCACGTCGGGATGTCGGCGAGCAGGAAGACCAGCACGGCGATCAGGGCCGTCACCGCGAGGGCGGCCAGGACCGACCAGCGCCAGCGGGACTGGCGCTGGCGCTGCTTGTCCAGCTTGAGCCAGGTCTCCGGGTCGTTGCGGTCGGCGGCGTACTGGCGCAGTGCCCAGTTGCCCTCCTCCGCCGTCGCCCAGTGCAGGAGCTTGGCCGTGGCGCGGAAGAACCCGACCGGGGCGTAGAGGGTGGCCTTGGCGGCGTACTTGGGCGAGCGGACCGCGTGGTAGCCGACGACATACCCGGCGTCCTTGGCGGCCCAGATCAGCATGGAGCGTGTAGCGTTCCAAGACTTCAAGGTCGCGGGGACGATCGGAGCGCGGCGCCGGTCAATGCTGGAGCGGTAGGGCACGTCGTCGTCCGGTGGGTCGACCGGCGGCCCGAGGACCGTGCCCTCGATCGCGATGGTCTCGCGGTCGAAGAACTCGTCCTCGTCGCGGTCGTCCGCGCGGCGGGCACGGCGGCGGGCCGCGTCCAGCGGGACTACCTCGCCACCGGTCTCGGGTGCGGTCGGACCGTCCTCGTCGGAGTGGTCTTCGTGGTCGTGCGGGTGATGCGTCATGATGTGTGCACCTCGTGTGCGTAACTGCGAGCGGGGTTGCGGGGCGCGGCCGGAGTCTTGGCGGATGAGGCCGCGTCCCGTACTGGCTTGTTCAGGGACGGTGTGCGGTCGGACCGCGTCTCGTCCGTACGGGCGGTTGTGGTGATGTCGGCGGTCGGTCCTTGCGGTCCGACCGGTGGTGGATCGCCGGTCGAAGGGCGGGCGAAGGTGAGAGCCATCAAGCCGCCTCCTGCTCCGCGTTCTCGGCGGCCGGACCGGCCTCGGTCCGCAGGCGGGCGAGCAGCGCACCCGCGCGGTCGGTGGAGATGGACCGGCCGGTCTGGCGGACGGCGTCGCGGAGCCGGTCCCGCGTCAGCGTGACGCCTCGGGCGTCGTGGTCGGCGGCGACCTGCCAGCCCAGCGGCATGAGGTCGTCCACCTCGGAGGGGGCGATGGCCGGACGGGTGGTCTTGCGCGGCTTACGGGATGACGACTTGCGGGCGGGCGCGGCGGTCAGTGCCGGACGCTTGGGCGTCGAGGGCGGGACGGGCGGCGTGAGCCGTACCGCTTCGGCCTGGACCGGCGCGCCGGCCGGGGCGAGTTCGCCGAGCTTGTACAGGGCGCGCTCGCGTCGGCTGGCCTTGAACTGCCACAGGCGGCCGTACCGGTCCTGAAGGTCGGTCTTGGCCAGGATCCGCTCACGCTCGCGGTTCAGGGCCTCGGGGTACGAGCGCACCTCCCAGAGCACCATCCGCCGCCACAGGGCGAACGTCGGCACCGGAGACAGCAGCCAGCGCGAGACGCGGATGCTGTCCAGGCGGTGGGACGGGTTGGCCAGGTTGGCGCGCTTGCGGACCGCGTGCGTGCCGATCTCGACGGCCACCACCCACAGGCCGGGCAGGATCGCGTGGGCGACGACGGCGAACCAGTTCGGCCCGCCAGGCCCGGTGGCGTAGGCGGCGACGTTCAGGTAGACCGTGACGGCCGTGAGCGTCCACGGGATGAACCGCAGCCAGCGCACCCGCATGTCCAGCCGGGCCAGGACGATGTCCAGCGCGGAGAACACGCCGATGCCGAGGTCCACCCCGAGAGGCAGCAGGAAGGCGAGCGGTCCGAAGGTGGGCTTGGCCGCGTCCATGACGGTGGCGAAGGAGATGACGAACCCGATCAGCCCCAGCACGCCGACAGCGGCGGCGGTGACCGAGATCAGGGTCTGCTCTCCTTCCGACAGCGGGCGCGGGCCGGACTGGTCGTTCATGGTGCTGGCTCCGTTCGGTGAAGTGGCGGGACTGTTCATCGGCCCCACCGCCGTCCCCAGCACCGCGGGCAGCCGGGCTTGCTGCACCAGTTCCGAGGAGAGGCGGCCCATCCTCGGGCGACGACTTCGAGAGAGCCGCCCTGGCGGACGGTGGCGCGGGAAACCTGCCAGAGCCGGTAACGCTCCTGGCCCATGCGCACCAGCTCGATGCAGAGGCCGCCGACGAGGAAAGCGAGGATGTAGGAGAGGACTGTGATCATGACTAGCTCCACTTGCGGTTCTTGAACTGCTGGGCGGACTGCTTGCGACGCTTGATCGCCTCCGGGTCGCGGAAGCGGTCGAAGTGCGGGATGGCCTTGCGGGCGTTCTCCTGGAGCCGCGCCCACTGCTGGTCGGTGATGGTGTGCGGAGGCTGGTCGTGAGACATGTGCTGATCTCCGTTCAGTGGCCGGAGCGGACGAGCATGCGGCAGACGCGGCAGCCGGGCTGGCAGCGAGCGCCGTGGATGACGCAGCGCTGGGCCGGACGGCCACCGCCGCAGCGGCAGCCGAACGGGCTGCGGGTCCGCTTGCCGCACTCGCAGCACTGGAAGCGGGCGGCCATCTACGCCACCTCGTTCGCGCGGCGGTCGGGAAGGAAGGTGAGGAGCGGGCGTACGTCTCGCAGTTCTTCTGCGGTGTAGCCCGCCCAGACGCCCTCTTCCGGGTCGAGCGCCATGGCGTAGGACAGGCAGGCGGCACGGGCCGTGCAGCGCGTCTGGCAGATGGCCTTGGCCGTCGCCTCCCGCGCCCAGCGCTCTTCGTCGGTCTCGATGTCGGGGCCGGTGAAGAGGACGGCCATGGTGGAGTCGCATGCCGGTTCGGCGTTGATGAGGTCGTCCAGGAGATCGGAGACCTCGTCGTTCTCGTACTCGTTGTTCACAGGTCCACCCCCAGCGCGCGGAGGGCCTGGACGAGAGCGAGGCGGATGCAGGTGGGGCAGATCGGCGGCGACGGCGGCTCCACGTCCGGCGCGGACTCCTCCACGCCGTCGCACATGAGACAGAACCACTGGACGGGCTCGGCGAGATCGTCAGGGACGATCCGCATGGTCTTGGACCCGTAGGTCATGATGAGTACACCTCTCTTGAAGGGGCGCCGGGGTGCGGGACTGGTTTGGCGACTAGGGACCGCATCCCGGCTTCTTCGTTGTTTGGCCTGGTCAGCTGGGCTGATCATGCCCTGGTGTGTCTTATTTAAACAAGGCGAACAAGCGCCGTCAACGACTGCTGGCATACTTGTTTGAACAAGGCGAATGAGAGGGGCTCAACATGCCCAGCCAGAGGCGGCGGGACACGCTCCGCGGGGACGTGTCGGCACGGATCGCCGAGGACCTACGACAGGCCATCCTGAGCGGCGAGTACGCCGAGGGGGACCGGCTTCCCAGCACGTCGGAACTCATGGAGCAGGAGCAGGTGTCGTCGCTGAGCGTGCGACACGCCTACCAGGCGCTGATCGGTGAGGGCCTGGTCGTGGCCGTGCCGAAGAAGGGCTTCTACGTCCGCGAGTCGCTGCGTATGACCTGGCACATGACGAAATGGCAGGACCCGAAGCGCCTGGAGAACGTCAAGACCGACGGCTGGACGGCGGATGTCGAGGCGGCTGGCTTCTCCCACAGGCAGACCATCAGCGTCAGCATCCTGCCCGGCAGCCACCTGGTGGCTGGAACACCGATCGCGGAGCGGCTGGGCATCCCGGAGAACGAGCGTGTCGTGGTGCGTAGCCGCGTCCGCTACATCGGGCCGGGGCCGGATCAGCCGGCCAACGAGCCGGAGTCGCTGGCGGACTCCTACTACGCGTACAACCTCGTCAAGGACACCGGGATCATGGAGCCGGACAGCGTCAACACGGCTCAGGTCCTGGCCGAACTCGGGTGTCCGATGCGCGACCACATCGACGAGCTGACCCCGCGGATCGCCTCCCGCCAGGAGACGGACCGGCTGCAACTGGCGGGTGTCATGGCGGTGCTCGAAGTTGTCCGTACGACGCTGACCACCTCAGGCAAGCCCGTGCTGGTGCTTCACCAGATCAGGCCGGGCAACGGGTCGAAGTACATCTACCAGGTGGAGTGCAGAGATGACTGACCGTCCCGTCCTGGCGGCCCGTCTCGCCGTCGAGAGCGATACCGAGCGCGTCGTTGAGCTGCGTGCCGAGTCCGAACGCTGGTTGGCCGAGCGTGGCATCCAGCAGTGGACGGCGAAGTGGGACGAGATCGGCCGGGAGAAGATCCGCCGCAACATCGCCAACCGCGAGACGTGGGTGTTCGAGGTCGGCGGCGAGGTGGTCGCCACAGTGACGCTCAACACCCGGCCGGATCTGGACTTCTGGGACCCGGACACTGACGGGCCTGCTCTGTACCTGTACAAGCTGCTGGTCGCGCGGGACCGGGCGGGCCGGGGGTTGGGCGGTGACATCGTGGACTGGTCAGTGGATCAGGCGGCCCGGCAGGGGTTCCCGTGGCTACGTCTGGATGTGTGGCGCACCAATCAGGGGCTTCAGCGCTACTACCTGGAGCACGGGTTCGAGCACGTGCGCACGGTCGTGGTGGACGGGCGCGACTCGGGAGCCTGCTTCCAACGGCGAGCCACGCCCGTCTCCGTGCCGCACATCGTGGACGAGGGCGTTCGCGATGCCCTGTGAGGTGAAGGGACCGACTTCATGACGCTCGTTTCTAGTGGTGGTGAGCAGTCACCAGGGCGATCCATACCTGGCGAGCGTGGGGGTAGCGGCCTCGGGCGGTCTCCTCGTAGCCGACGCCCTCGATGTGGCGCAGGACGAAGAACTTCCCGGCCTCGCAGCACCATTCGTACTCACCACAGCACGAGGTCTCCATCACGCGAACGCGACGGGCGCTGGTTGGGACGTGCGGTTCCCATACGTACATGGCGACTGGCTTCCGGTCCACACAACAGGGGCGGCGCATGCGAGCGCCGCGCAACCGATGACTGATCTGACATACGAATCCGCCGGCCTCACTCGGCGGCGGCGGTGGTCTTCTCCTTGCGCAGGCTCAGCAGGGTCACGCCGTAGATGTAGGAGGGGTCCGATGCGTAGCGGTCCAGACGCACGAACTGCACCGCGCCCGAGGCGCCGGGCGCTAACGACTCCAGCGCCTGCCGCAGGCGCGCAGAGGCCCGCTCCAGCTCGCCGGTGATGCCGCACGAGCCCCGGCCGTCGTCGTCAGAAGCCGTCCACGAGTAGAAACCCTCGGTGTCGAAGTGCACGACTACATCAGAGACATGTGCGGTACCACGCCTGTAGAGGACACTGAGAGGCGACCCCTGATGTCCGCCCCCGTGTCCGCCCGTCCCCGGAGGTGCACAGGATGACCGACATCCCAGAGGTTCCCGTCTGGGCCACCCGCCTGCTCGCCGCGCGCACCGCCCGCGACTGGTCCCAGCGCGATCTGGCCCGCGAACTGATCAGAGTCTCGGACGAGCCGCTGACCGAGGTGCCGAACCTCATCCGCCGCATCCGAGGCCACGAGACCGGCGAGCACCACCCGGACGCCTTCTACACCCGGCTCTACTGCAAGGCGTTCGGCCTGACCGAAGACCAGCTGTTCGGCACCGTCACCAAGCCGGTCCCCACCCTCGCACTCCCTGCCTTGGCCCCCGACGCCGACCTGTACGAGCGCATCACCCGCGCCATTGAGCACCCGTCCCGCGTCGATCTGGCGACCGTGCAATGGCTGGAACACTGCCTGGCCGAACACCGCCGCGTCGAGGACACCATCGGCAGCCGTCCGCTTCTCCCGCTGATCCACGCCCAGCTGTCCACCGTGGCCGACCTCGCCCGAGGCGCCCGAGGCCCGCTCGCCGACCGGGCCGTTGCCGTGCTGGCCCAGTACGCTCAGTTCATCGCCTGGATGTGCCAGGACTCCCACCAGCACGCCGCCGCCCTGGCCTGGTACGACCGCTCCCACGCCTGGGCCCTCGAAGCCGGCGACGCATGTCTCGCCTCCACCACCCTTAACATGCGTGCCCACCAAGCCTGGAGTCTCGGCGACGCGCCCCGCTGCGTCCGCCTGGCCGAAGCCTCCCGCTGGCACGACGGCCGCACCACTTACGGTGTCCAAGGCATGGCCGCCCAAATGGCCGGCCGAGGGCACGCCCAACTCGGCGAAGCCAACGCCGCCCGCACCTGCCTCGCCGAAGCCGAAGACCTCATCCGAACCGCCGCCCAGCGTCCCGAGGACGAGCCACCCTGGATGTACTTCTACGACGAAGGCTGGTTCCTCATGCAACGCGGCATGGCCGAGCTTCAACTCGGCGACGGACGCCGGGCCACCGACTACCTCGAACGCGGCCTTTCCACCCTGCCCGAGCACTATCGCCGCGACAGAGCCTGGTACGGCGCTTGCCTCGCCCGCGCCCAAGCCATCAAAGGCGACGCCGAAGCCGCAGTCGCCACAGCACTGGACGTCGCCCCGGACGCTACAGCGCTCAACGCCTACGCCGTGACTGAACTCCAACGCACCGCCCACGATCTAGCCTCCGTCGGCGCTCCCGGCTCTGAGGTAATCAAAGAGTCCCTGGTAGGTTCGAGGCCGTAGTCAATGTCCCTGCTGTCCCAGTCGTCCCTCGTCCCCTCTCGAAGTGCGGATATTCACGAAAACCAGCTGGGACAGGCTCCAGACAGCAACGACCGTGCTGTCCCTGCGTACTGCTGAAACACTGATCACGTGCCCCCGGGTGTTTCAGCAGCCCTGCATCGCCCTAAACGGTCCGGATGGCGCTAAGGGATGCTGCACACGAGCCAACCTCTCTAGGGACGCAGCTGCACCCGGGACTCCCGGGGCGGTCTGCATATAGGTGGCGTCATTATGTTCCATATTCGCCCGTATGGACCGTTTGTCACTAATTACGCTAGCCGCCCTTGCTGATGGAGGGAGGAGGCCAAGTTGGGTCGACTCCGGATATGTCGAACAACCTTCGCAAATGGCCTTACTATTGACTCCTTGCTCCTGGATGACGGCAGGCGGAGCAACGATCGAGGTGTCGATGGCTCGCAAAGGAACCCTTCTAACGCACGTGACCGCGTCGCTGCTCGTCCTGCTGGGAATCATCTGCGGTCTGGCCACGAACGTCGTTAGCGCATACTTCCCACCGGTTGTAACTGAGCAGCGTGAGTGGTGGGTGAGTGGCCTCATCGGTACTGGGTGCCTGATGATCACGTTAACGGGACTCACGTCGATCATCGAGAAGCGTCGTGGCCGTGCGCGACTGTTCCACGTCCCGCCGCTTGAGGAGGGATGGGTTAATCGTGCTGAACACGAGCAGCTCATAAATACGCTGCTTGGACGCGACACCGGGGCCGTAGGGGTCACGACCGCCTTGGTGGGCGCGGGGGGATTCGGCAAAACGTCACTCGCGATCGCGGGTTGTCGCGATGATCGAGTGCGGCGACATTTCAAAGGCGGCATCGTATGGGTGACAATTGGACAGGAGAGATCTGGGGGCGATCTGACGGCACTTATAAACGATCTCGTAGGCGAGCTTGACGGCTCACGACCAGACACCGTGGACGCTGAGGTGGCTGGGCGGAAGCTAGCCACAAGTCTTGCCGAGCGAGGCCGAGTTCTACTAGTCGTAGATGATGTCTGGTCAACTCGGCAACTACGCCCTTTCCTGCCAGTCACCGAGCAGTCGCGTCTCCTGGTGACAACTCGTAGACCCAGGACTCTTCCGGAGGGGAGCGCAAACGTACTTGTCGATGAAATGACTCACGAGGCGGCCGTACAACTCCTTACCAGAAACCTGGAGGACATGGATGAGGAGCTCGCGGGAACGCTCCTTCGATTGACGGGGCGATGGCCTCTACTTCTGTCGTTGGTCAACGCACGCTTGGTAAGTGACGTTAAACAGGGCGCGGACCTGAGCGCAGCCGGTGCCTATGCGTCAAAACGATTACTCGTTGCAGGGCCCGCTGCGTTAGACGTTACAGAGACGGAGCAACGCGAAACGGCG
Organism: Nonomuraea sp. PA05; assembly: GCF_008086045.1. GTDB lineage: Bacteria > Actinomycetota > Actinomycetes > Streptosporangiales > Streptosporangiaceae > Nonomuraea > Nonomuraea monospora. Next base: position 45,665 of record NZ_VSEY01000068.1, read on the forward strand.
GTGGCCGCTACCGTAGAGTACAGTCTAAGCGCTCTTGGATCCGGCGAGCGGAGCCGGTTCTTGGAGCTAGGCATTTTTCCGGAAGACATTGAGATTCCGGTATCAGTTATCGAAGTCCTATGGCAGATCACTGGAGAGCTGTCAGCCGAGCAAACGCTGGCACTATGTGACGAACTTGAAGGGCTTTCTCTCGTCAGCAAGCATTGGCTGGAGGCTTCCACGCCAGCAGTCGTCCTACATGACGTTATTCGGGCCTACACTCTTTCCGGCAATGGCCTCGGTGTCGACAATGCGGCAGCCGCTCACCGGGCGTTGGTGGAAGGCGCACGAAAGCTCTTAGGTGGCGATGAAAATAGCCAAGCATGGTGGCAACTTCCTAGTGATGCAGGCTATCTATGGAATCACCTTGTCTTCCATATGCATGCCGCGAATATGGAGGCTGAAACCGACGCGTTGGTGGGAGATGCCCGGTGGCTCATCGAGCGTGTATGTCGCTATGGTCTTGTAGCGGCTGAAGCGGATTTAAATGTATCGATATCTCCACTGTCCCGCCGAATCGGCCGTTACATGGCAAGAAATGCGCATCTCCTGCACGCAATGGGTGTAGAGAGTGACACAAAATCTCATCTTCTCACACACTTATACGCGGTACCCGGCATGAGCCCCCCGCCGGCCATTGCCTGCAAGGCGATGGAAATTTCCTTTATGCAGCCGATGTGGCCAATGTTGGAAGATAGTTCGGTCGAACTGCTTCGCACACTGCATGGGCATACAAAAGCCATAAGTTCCGTCGCAATCTCTGTGGATGGTGAGTGGCTGGCGTCGTCATCAAGAGATGGAACGATCCGAGTGTGGGGTAGGGACGGCTCCCAGCAGGCCACAATCACTGTGCAGCATGACGCAGCCGAGTCCATCGCTCTTGCTCCGCGTGGCACGTGGTTGGCCGCGTCACTATCTGATGGAACTGTTTGGGTTTGGAATGCCGATGGAACTCTGCTCTCGCGTGTCGACAGCTCTACAGGAGTAAAAGCAGTTGCCATCGCTCCTGACGGTACCTGGTTTGCCACAAGTACACCTGAGGACGACATCGTCCGGTTATGGGATCTAAGCGGCAACCCTATAAGTAGTCTCATAGGACATACCGGCGGCATCAAACATGTGGCCATTGCGCCGGACGGTGCATGGATCGCCACTGCCTCGTACGATGGAACAGTTCGGTGCTGGGAGCCGCGTGGAAGGCTGTTGCATCTCATTCAAGGTCACGCCGATGGAGTAAAGGCGATTTCCATCACTGCTGACAGTTCTTCCATGGTAAGTACATCGTACGATGGCACGATTCGGATATGGACACGCGATGGGGCCGAAAGAGATGGCTCGCCGATTCGAGGCCGGAGAATTAAGTCAACGGTAGTGGCGCCGGATGGAACATGGTTGGCTGCACTCTCCAGTGAAGATCATTCGGTAGTGCTCTGGAATAGCGACGGAACCATGCGGCAGATGCTTCGCACCAATAAGGTGGACACGTTAGTAGTGTCTCCGGGCGGTAGTCTTCTAGTTACGCTTTCCGGCGACAATCTAGTCCGTACCTGGGATATGAACGGCGATCGCCGTGCCGTCTTGCGTGGCCATGTTGACAGGGTCACTGCCGTTGCTGTGTCTCATGACGATGCGTGGCTCGCCAGTGGCTCAAAGGACAGTACGGTGCGTCTATGGAGCTCGGAGCCAAACGATGAGGAGATGCGACTTACCGGCGTCGAGAGCGCCGCCATTGCTCCTGACGGGACTTGGATTGCAGGTGTCTCTGATGATGGCACTGTACGCCTTTGGGATGCCGGAGGTAATGAGCGAGCAACGTTGCCAGAGAGGGCTGAACATGTCATGCCAGCTTCAAGCAGTGCTTGGTTTGTTACTGTCTCCAAAGATGCCCTACAAAAGGCGACGCCCAGTGGCCGTAGATTAGCAGTCAGTCCAAAAGTTAAAATCGCTGTCTGGAACACTGACGGCTCCCCGAAATCGTTGCTCGTGACTCCAGATGTAACGTCAGCTATCGTAGGTATCGCGCCCGATAGTACATGGGTGGCCGCTGCCGTGGCTGCCGAGACTTATGGCAGCCGTGAACAAGCGGCCAAGGGCGGTTCCGACGCAAAAGATAGCGCCATTTACGTGTGGAATCCCGACGGTACGCAACGGGCGACTTTCAAGGTGGATATAGGGAAGCCTCATAGCCTGGTGGTGTCGCCCTGTAGCACCTGGTTTGCGACGACGTTCTCGAATGGTATCGTCCAACTGTATGACGCTCAGGGAAAGGTGCGTGGCGCTCCTCTTCGGTCTGTGGGGGTGAATCCTGTATGTATCGCGCCCGACGGTCGCTGGTTTGCAGTCACTAGAGGAGGAGCGGTAGAACTGTACAGCTCCGATAGCGAGCATAAAGTGACGATATCCCCGACTTCCGGCCCGCCTGAGTCTGTGCACGTATCGGGCAATGGAAGCCTTATCGCGATCATTACGCGAAAGGATACGGTGGAGCTTTATAGCCCTACTGGGGATCTCCTAGGGATTGTTCATGAATCAACAGGTGCGTCAGATTCTTTGATCTTGGCCTTTGACGGTTCCTGGCTTGCTACCCAGTCCACGAAGACGCGTCGCGGGATGAGTGCTTCCAAGGTAAAGGTGTGGAACTCGGACGGTAGTCCTCGCTTTGCATTGCCCACGGAAGTACGCGCAGTAGCGGCATCGCCTGACGGTACGAAGCTTGCAGTGATCGATCTGGATGGCGTCATCGGTGTCTGGGACATTATTCGATCATCGACTCGGAGCAGTGCGAGGATCGCGGGTTCTCCTCGGCTTCTAGAGTGGTTCTCGAGTGGTGCCTTTATCGCGATCGGTACCGACGTAGGCATGAGCGTATTCGAACTCCATACAGGCATGACGTAACAGCCTTGGCCTAGCGTCAAGTGCGAGCATCGGCGCTCTCACGAGCCGTCGCGTCGTTGGGACGAGTGACAGTCTGAGTGACAATCGTCGTGGACGATCACGGATGCACACGTACGTTGATGGAGTTCTGATGCAGGTCATCGGCGGCCTTGCCCGTAGTACCAGGCAGGTTCCCGTTGCCTCGTAATGAAGGGGTCTGGGGTTCGAATCCCCAAGGCGGCTCCCAGTTCAAAGGCCCTCCAGGTTCGTCCGGGAGGGCCTTTCGCGTCAGCGTACGGCGGCAGTGCATGACCAGCAGGGGAAACGTCAACCCGCGTATCGCAGGCGCAGCTCGTTCATCGCAAGGTCCCAGAAGGACCTGTAACGCTTGGCGCCGGGCAGCCATGGCGCGAGATACCAAGCCTCCCACTCACCTCCAGCGGTCCTGATGTGGGGATTCAGGAGAGCCACTCCGTCATCCCAGCATCCGATGAGAAGGGTGTCGGGGCACATATTCCCCTCTGTAATGGATGGAGTCCTGTTCCGGTCCGTAGACGAAGTAGAGCTCGTCGGGCACGCTCCACGAGTTTTCCGGCTTGGGGTCGGACCAGCTCTCGGCGAACGAGGGATCGACATCACGGAACAAGCCGACTTCTTCGATCCGCAGCAGGCGGCAGTCATCGTCATTGCCCCATCCGTCGGCGGACAGGAGAAACTGCCGGTAACTCAGTGGCAGCTCGATGCTGAGCCGTATTTCAAGCTCGCGGACCTGTGCTTCGGTGGCCGGGGGATGCAGATCGCCAAGGGGACTGACCGCACGGTGATCTGTCCTAGCGGGGAAACGTTCAGACCATGGGTACTGGACACTCATTGTGAAGAAGATATCCCCGAATGATCAAACAGGAGAGGGCAGCGGCGCACCCGATGGCGCAGAGCAAGCACCCGATCACCTCGGATCACAACGTCCGCGTCCTCCGGCAGGGGCTGCGCGTCGACGGCCCCGAAGTAGCGCTAGGCACCACATCCATGGCCACCCCGTTTACAAGCTCCACCGGTCAGCACCTGACGTCGCCTCTGGCGACCTCGACCGTGCGGTTGCCCGCGAGCTCCCGTGCCCGGGACATGGCGGCCTCGATGTTGTCAGCGAAGTGGAAGGGTGCGTCGCGGTTCCAGCCCTCGGGCATCGGGTGGCGTGTCTCTGAGCTGCTCCACCGTCGCTGGGTGGTCGCGTAGTTCGGCATCTGTAGGAACGGTGCCCGGTCCCACGGCTTGAAGTGGACGCCCATCGAGCGGGTTGCCAGGGGAGAGTCGAATTCGATGACGCGGGTGGGGGTGGTGATCACGCAGCCGTCGGGGTAAGGCGGTCGGGTCCGGGGCGGATGCGGAATAGGGGCCCGAGGTTGAGGACGAGCAGGGCCGAGGGCATGGGCGGCAACGTCAGGCGGGGGTACGGGGGGTGCCCGCCAGGTAGCAGAGGTCGTCGATCAACGCGGCCAGGGGTGGTCGCGGCGCTCTGGACACGTACTGCACGGGTCACAGCATCGCCGATGTGCGATCGGGATGGGGCATCATGGCGCGATGAACCTGCGCTACGACGATGTGATCGGTCCGCTCAGAGCGGCGTACGACGACGGTGCGGAGTTGCGCGACAGCCACGGCAAGGCTCCGTGGAAGCTGGCGGAGCGGGAGGCGTTCCTGGGCAAGCTACGGGAGCACGGGTGCGAGCGGTTGCTGGAGGTCGGCGCCGGCACCGGCCAGGACAGCGTCTACTTCCAGGAGAACGGCCTGAACGTCGTGGCCGTCGATCTGTCGCCTGCCATGGTGGACCGTTGCCGGGACAAGGGCCTCGAAGCCCATGTCATGGACTTTCTCAGCCTTGATTTCGAGCCCGGTTCTTTCGACGCGGTGTACGCGTTCAATTGCCTCCTGCACGTACCTGATGGCGACCTTCCCGCGGTGCTGGCGGCGATCCGGGCGGTGGTGCGGCCCGGCGGTCTGTTCTTCGTCGGTGTGTACGGCGGAGGCAGCATCGTGGGGGAGGGCCTGTTCGAGGGCGACAATCATCAGCCGCCCCGGTTCTTCTCCTTCCGCGACGACGACCGGCTTCAGGAGTTCGCGCGCGAGTGTTTCGACATCGTGAACTTTCACGCTGTGGGGGACGGGGACGGCCGGTTCCAGTCGATGACCTTGCGGCGTCTCCTCTA
>NZ_VSEY01000069.1 GCF_008086045.1 Nonomuraea sp. PA05
TCCGCTCCCGCTCCATCCCTCCTCCAGCCCACCTGTTCCCAACCAACCGCCGCCACTTCCTCCTCACCCACGCGGCGGGCCAGCCACGCGCCTCTCCCTTCATCGCCAACTGCCATGAGACCGTCACCCCCACCTTGAGGCGCCTCACCCTTGAACAACCCACCCTCGAACGACCCGCCCTTGAGGCACCCGCCTTGAGACGCCCGCGTTGAAACGCCCACCCTTGAACGCCTAACTCTGGCGGCACCCCACCCGGAGGCACCGAAGCTCCCACACCGATAAGTAGCCTTACAACGTGCCGATCGATCCGATGTACCCCAAGAGCTTCGCCAGCGACAACCACGCCGGCGTGCACCCCACCATCCTCGAAGCCATCACCGCCGCCAACACCGGCGACGCCCCCGCCTACGGCGACGACACCTGGACATCAACCTTCGAGGAGAAAGTCAAGGAAACATTCGGCCCCAACGCCGAGGGCTTCGCGGTCCTCAACGGAGCAGGCGCCAACATGGTCGGTCTCGCTCTCATGCTGGGCCGCTACAGCGCCATCATCTGTGCCGACAGCGCCCACATAGCCACCCATGAAGCCGGCGCGTCGGAACGCCTGCTCGGCGTAAAGCTCATGACAGTCCCGACCGAGGACGGCAAACTACGCCCCGCTGACATCAAGTCGCGCCTGGACGGCCTCGGCAACCACCACGTGTCCCAGCCCGCCGTCGTCTCCATCACGCAGACCACAGAACTCGGGACCACCTACTCCCCCGCCGAGATCTCCGCCATCGCCGAAGTGACACACGAGGCAGGTCTCCGCCTCCACCTCGACGGCGCCCGACTCGCCAACGCGGCCGCCTTCCTCGACTGCGATCTGAAGGCCGTCACCACGGACGCAGGGGTGGACGTGTTCAGCTTCGGCGGCACCAAGAACGGCGCCCTGGCGGCCGAGGCGGTAGTCGTCCTCAACCCATCACTGGCACACGCCGTACCGTTCCTCCGCCGTCAGTCTCTCCAACTCGCCTCGAAGATGCGCTTCATCTCAGCACAACTTTCGGCTCTCCTCACGAACGACCTCTGGCGCCAGAACGCCTCCCACGCCAACGCAATGGCCACGCGCCTGGCGAACGGTCTCGCGGATGTCCCAGGCGTCTCACTCGCGTACCCAGTCCAATCCAACGCCGTCTTCGCCACTCTCCCACCGGCCATCGGCGAGCCCCTCAGCCGTCGCTACCTCTTCCACTACTGGGACGAGACCGCGGGCACCGTCCGCTGGATGACCGCCTTCGACACGACGCCGGGACACGTAGACGACTTCCTCGACGACATCCACAAGGCCGCCGCGACGTAAGAGCGGGGAGCCGCCATCCACCCCGCGCTTCTCCGGTTTCACGTGAAACACGCCGTCGCGAGGGACCCACCATCCGTGCTGGCGTCTATAACCGCTTCGCCAACTCTCCACCGCACAGTTTCTCGTGAAACACCACGACGGCTCTCATGCGGCAGACACCTACCCGATGCCACCCCGCCAGCCCCACCGCTCTCGCTGCCAAGCAAGTCACAGCCAACATCGCCTAGACGGAGCCGCCGCCGTCCACTCCCATGTTTCACGTGAAACAGTGCCAGGCTTCACCGCGGACCCGGCTCGCTCTTCACATCCGCGTTTCACGTGAAACGCCAATAGCTAAACACCCAGCTAACTAGGCACCGAGAGACGCCGATGCGGCCGTGCTGGCCGAACTGGCCGATGTTGGCCGTGCTGGCCGTGCTGGCCGAGGTTGGCAGAGCCGGACAGAGGAGCTGGCAGGGCCAGCCGCCGATCAGTCAGTCCTCGCCCTCCCGCATCGCACGCACCGCCTCAGGCGCCATCGTGCCGATGATGCGCTCAAGGTCATCGATCGTCGCGAACTCCACAACGATCCGCCCCTTCCTACGCCCCAGATCCACCTTCACCTTGGTCTCGAAGTGATCCGAGAGCCGGTCGGCAAGGTGCGTAAGCCCGGGCGCAGTCGGCTTGGCCGTCTGACGCTCTCGCGGCGCTGACTTGGCCGCCTTGGCGCTCCCCATGGCCACGATCTCCTCCACGGCCCGCACCGAGAGAAGCTCCGCCACAATGCGCTTGGCAAGCGCGATCTGCTCTTCCGCGCTCTCGAGCCCCAGCAGGGCCCGCGCATGACCGGCGCTGATGACCTGAGCGGCCACCTTCCGCTGCACGTCGGGTGGGAGGTTGAGGAGACGCAGCGTATTGGTGATGTGAGAACGAGAACGGCCGACCTTCTTGGCAAGCTGATCGTGCGTCGCCTGGAAGTCATCAAGGAGTTGCTGGTACGCCGCCGCCTCCTCCAACGCGTTCAGCTGCTCGCGCTGCAAGTTCTCTATGAGGGCGTCACGCAGAAGATCGGTGTCCTGAGTGTTCCTGACGATCGCCGGCACCGGATCAAGATCCGCCTGCTGGCACGCCCGCCAGCGACGCTCCCCCATGATCAGCTCGTACTTGCCACCGCCGATCGACCGAACCACGATCGGCTGCAGAAGACCGACCTCTCGGATGGACGCCGCCAACTCCTTGAGCCGCTCCTCCTCGAAGATCTCACGCGGCTGCCGCGGGTTGGGGACGATCGCGGACAGGGCGATCTCTTTGAAGTACGCCCCGGCGATCGGCTTGGGCCCCGTCTCCCCCGTTGACCCGTTGGACGTGGTCGGCGCCGCCGCCCCCGTACCGTCAACGATGGGACCGGTCGGGATGAGCGCCCCGAGCCCCTTGCCCAATCCCCGCCGCTGCTGACTCACTGCGTCTCCTCATCCACCCGGTAGATTCCGGTCTCCAGGAGAGGTTACCGTCGCCCGCCCCGCGGGGTGCCCCCTCGCCACACACCACCCAGTTGGATTTACACCGACACGGTCACAAACCTGCCTAACTCGTGACTGAGCTCCAAGATGCACCTGTCCCGCCCCGCCTACGCGCCAACCACCCGTGCCGAGCACGAGCGTCGGGCGCGACTGTACGTGGGTGTGTGTGAGGCATGCAGGCGTGCGCGTACAGCACAAAGGCTGGACGCCGGCCGGGAGCAGATCACCATCCAAGCCCACGCACGCCACACACAACGCACTCCCCCACGCCGAAGCGCCGCCCCGCGTCAAGGCACCATCTCAGCGGGAGCCACTGCAAGTGTCAGGAACCCTCGCCAGTCCGGGGCATCGCAGCGGGCCGAGACCACGCACCAGTTGCGTGGCCTCTGGCGGGGATTCGGACGTCTCCCGCTCGGGATGAGAACAAACCCGCCCGGTTCTCCTTCAACACACGCGTGGAAGAAGCAATCAGGCGACGACGGCCCGATGAGCGATCTCGCGCGCGGCGTCCATGTAGGCCATCGCGCCGCTGGACCCCGGATCGTACGTCATCACCGACTGTCCATAGCTGGGCGCCTCCGACAACCGGACGCTACGCGGGATCACAGTGTTCAGCACCGTCTCCCCGAAGTGGGCCCGCACCTCCTCCGCCACCTGCGACGCCAGCCGCGTACGCCCGTCGTACATCGTCAGCACGATGGTGGAGAGCCGCAGCGTCGGGTTCAGATGGGCCTTGATGAGGTCGACGTTTCGGAGCAGCTGCCCGAGCCCTTCCAGCGCGTAGTACTCGCACTGGATCGGGATCATGACCTCGTCGGCGGCGACCAGGGCGTTCACCGTCAGGAGGCCGAGGGACGGCGGGCAGTCGATCACGATGTAGTCGAAGTCCACCCCCTCGTAGGCGGCCAGGGCGCGGCGGAGGCGGGCTTCGCGGGCGACCAGGGAGACGAGCTCGATCTCCGCGCCCGCCAGGTCGATGGTGGCCGGGGCGCAGTAGAGGTTGGGCATGTCGGGCACCTGCTTGACGATGTCCGCCATCGGCAGGTCGTCGACCAGCACTTGGTACACGTCCGGCACGTCGCCGCGATGCTCGGTGGCCAAGGCGGTGGAGGCGTTGCCCTGGGGGTCGAGGTCGACCACGAGAACGCGCTGCCCATGCATGGAGAGGGCGGCGGCAATGTTGACCGAAGTGGTCGTCTTGCCCACGCCGCCCTTCTGGTTGGCAACCGCGATCACTCTGGTTTTGGCTGGACGCGGCCAGTTGCCGTTGCCCTCACTCGAGACCTCACCCGACTGGGCGGCCGTCTGGGTGGCGGTTGTTTCACGTGAAACCACTGAGCTGAGGGCCTCTCGTACCAGGGGCGAATCACCGGGGTTCAGGGGGGTCTGGGTCACGTTGGCCATCCTTTCAACCAGTGGTGTGCCGGTGCCGGGAGTTTGCTGTCGCGACACGCCCATTTCAGGCCAGCCAACCCCGTTGGGACTCTGGGACCGACGGCTGTCCGGCCAGCCCAGACCGCTTGACGCGACTGGCACAACCGTCACCTCCTTCGTCGCGGCCTAGCTCGCTCCGGCGCGCGACCCGCTACCACCCGAACCAATGTTGCAGGCGGCTCGACCTTACCGTGCCCGACGGTCACAAGCTCAGCCGTTCGGGCTCCGCTCGCCCGCAATTGGGCCTCCGCCTCGGCGAGTTCGTCGGCGGCCCGCTCCCCCTTCATGGCGATCAGCTCGCCGCCCTCACGGAGCAGCGGCATCGCCCATTTCAGGAGGCGGTCGAGCGGCGCCACCGCGCGGGCGCTGGCGACGTCGAAGACGTGCTTGCCGGCCAGTTCCTCCGCCCGGCCGCGCAACACCTCGACGTTGTCCAGCTTGAGCGCCTCAACGCATTCCTCCAGGAACACGGTACGACGCAGCAGCGGCTCCAACAGGGTAACCGTGATGTCCTGTCGCACGATGGCCAGGACCAGGCCGGGCAATCCTGCCCCCGAGCCGATGTCCACCAGTCGTACGTCCGGAGGCACGGCCTCGGCAACCACCGCGCAGTTGAGCAGGTGACGATCCCAGATGCGCGGTACCTCCCGCGGACCCAGAAGCCCGCGGACGACGCCGGGACCCGCCAGCAGCCCGGCGAAGGCGTTGGCACGCTCCCAAGCTTCCCCGGTGAAGACGTCTCGCGCTATCTCCGGCGGCTCAGGAAGCTCATCGTCGCTCACTGGTCGGTGGCCCTTTCTGGGGCCTGGCGGCCCTTGCTCGCTGTGTCGGTGTGGAAGGAGGTGTGGAGAGTGGGTGGACGGTATCGAGGGGTGAGGTATGGAGAGTGGGTGGAAAGGGTCGGCGTGGGTTCGGTGTTTGTCGTCGTCTCGTGTCGCGCCGGTGCGGGCTGCGGTAGGCGGTCTGCTTCGGTGGTGCGGCGGCCGGCTCCGGAGTCCGGACTCGGTTTTGTGCTCCCCCAAGGCTACGGGGTGAGATCACAAAGGCAGACTAGCGGGCTGGGGTCAAGGAGGCCTGTGAGCGCGCCGTCGGCACGCCCTTGCCGACTTGCGAGCGCTAACAGAGGAGAGAGCGTAAGTGCAGGCGAACGCGAGTGCGGCGAAGGCGAGTGCGGAGGTGCAAGCGAACGTAGGTGTGGGCGAAGGCAGACGCGGGTGAAGGTAGACGCGGGCGAACGTAGACACGGGCGCTGGGGTGCGGGCGAACTCGGGTGCGGACGCTGGGTGCGAGCGGGGTGCGGGCGCAGCCGCTGGGTGCAGGCAAACGCAGGCGCTGGGGTGCAGAGGAACGGAGGTGCAGGGGAACGGGGGCGCTGGGATGCGGGCGGGTTGCAGGCGCTGGAGGGCGGCGAAGTGCTGGGGTGCGAACGCTGGAGCGTGTGAGTGGTGGAGCGTGCGGGCGCTGGAGCGCGTGAGTGCTGGGGTGCGTGAGTGCTGGGGTGTGAACGTAGCGGGGCCTGACGCAAGGGCAGAAGGCAGCGTCCGTCCAGTCCGTACAGAAAGGCGACCGCGAGCCGCCACCCACCCGCACGGAATCCGCCGCCCCCGGAAACCGGAAACGGCCGCCTGCCACGCGCGACAGCGGGCAGACGGCCGATTCGGACGGCGGCGGGACGTACCTCAGGCGAGTGACACCAAGGCCCCTCAGCCGGGCACGACCCCCACATGCCTCAGGCAGGCAGGACCACCACGTACCGCTGCGGCTCCTCCCCCTCGGACTCGCTCCGGAGCCCGGCGGCGGCCACCGCGTCGTGGACGATCTTGCGCTCGAACGGGGTCATCGGCTGCAGCGCCTTCGACTCGCCGCCCTCCTTGACCTGGATCGCGATCTCGGTGCCGAGTTTGGTCAGCTCCGCGCGGCGTCGCTCCCGGTAGCCGGCCACGTCGAGCATCAGCCGCGAGCGCTCGCCGGTCTGCCGGTGCACGGCCAGCCGGGTCAGCTCCTGCAGCGCTTCGAGGACCTCGCCCGCGGGCCCCACCAGCTCCGTGCTCTTCAGCCCGACGACGGAGACGAGGGCGCGGTCGCCCTCGACGTCCATGTCGATGTCGCCGTCGATGTCGGCGATGTCGAGAAGGCCCTCGACGTAGTCGGCAGCGATCTCACCTTCCTGCTCCAGCGCGTTGAGATCAGGAGCCTTCTCCTGCTCGGCCTCGGTCATGGCCGGCCTCTCCTTCGTGTTCAAGACTTCTTGCTGCCGGTGCGCTTGCTGCGTGACTGCCTGCTCGGCTGCTGCCTAATGATCTTAGGCTCCGGAGGGGGCGGAGGGGCCTGTTCTTCCGGAGTCGTCTTCCGCAGTTTGGCGAGGAGCCCAGGCTTGTTCTGGACGGGGATCACGTTGCCCTTGGCGTCGTACTGCGGCATCGGGTGCCTGCTGTAGAACCAGTGCTGCTGACCGAGGGTCCACAGGTTGGTCGTGACCCAGTACATGATCAGACCGAGCGGGAAGTTCAGGCTGAAGAAGGCGAACAGCGGAGAGATGTACATCAGGATCTTCTGCTGCTGCGCCATGGGGTTGTCCGGCATCTGAGCCATGGAGCGGGTGACGCTCTGCCGGACGGTGAGGAAGGTGGTCAGCGAGCTGACCGCGACGAAGATACCCAGGACGATCTTGGTCTGTACGTTGCCGGCGCCGAAGGCCGCGAGATCGTCGGCGTTCATCCAGAAGTTGGCGGGCAGCGGCGCGCCGAAGATGTGCGCCTTACGCGCGCTGTCGACGAGCTCCTGCGTCATGCCGTACTTGGCGTGCCCGTTCGCCATGTTCTGCAGCACCGTGAACATGGAGATGAAGATCGGGAACTGCGCGACGACGGGGAGGCAGCCACCGAGCGGGTTGGCGCCCGCGCCCTGGTAGAGCGCCATGACCTCCTGGTTCATGCGCTGCTTGTCGTTCTTGTAACGCTTGCGCAGCTCTTGAACCTTGGGGGCGAGTTCCTGCATCTTCCGCGACGAGCGCATCTGCTTCAGGAAGAGCGGGAAGATCAGGATCCGCATGAACACGGTAAGCGTGATGATCGTCAACGCCCAGGTCAGCCCGCTGTCCGGGTTGAGGACCGTGCTGAATGCAGTGTGGATCCAGATGATGACTTGGGCTACGGCTTGGTACAGCCAGCTCAGCCAGGACAGCTCCACCGAGCTATCTCCCTTGCGTTTCGTGGGACCGGACCGGGCGTGGGGGCACCGGGTCTATACCTCCGGGATGGAATGGGTGGCACCGCCCGATGCGCCGGACAGTCAGCCATGTGCCGCGCAATGCCCCGTGCACGGCAATCGCTTCGAGTCCATAGGCACTGCACGACGGATAGAACCGGCAGCGTGGACCGAGCAGTGGGCTGATGAACGCCCGATAGAACCGAATGGGGATGATGAGCGCTCGGGCGGCGAGGCCCGGCACCACCCCTTGCGGTTGCTCCGTCATTTCTGTCCACCCGTCGAGGACTCGCGCCGCCTGAGCAAACGATCCAGCGCGAGATCGAGTTCGGCGGCCAGGTGCTCGAATCGCGCGGACGCGGCCGGTGGGTTGGCGCGTACCACAAGCAGGCTACCTCGCGGCAGCCGATCGAGACGGTCCCGCATCAGGTGTCGGAGCCGTCGTTTGACCTTGTTTCGGGTCACGGCGCCCCCGACGGCCTTGCTCACCACGAAACCCACCAGAGGTGGCTCTTCCCCAGAAATGGTGAAATGCACCACAAGGGTCGGGCGACCCGCGCGTTTGCCGCGCCTGACCGCCGCCTCGAACTCCTCCCCGCGTCGCATGCGGGATTGACGGGACAGCACCGTATACGTCTAACGCCCGCCGGCGAGCATCGCCGGCGGGCTGTAGTCGCGCGAGACGATCAGGCCGACAGCTTCTCGCGGCCCTTACGGCGGCGAGAGGCGAGGATGGCGCGACCGGCCCGGGTGCGCATCCGCAGCCGGAAGCCGTGGGTCTTCGCGCGGCGACGGTTGTTCGGCTGGAAAGTACGCTTGCTCACGGGTGGGCTCCAGGCTTGATGGTGCGCCACGGGGGGCGCTGTACACACATGGATGGCCTGCCAGTATACGAGGGCACGCGAAATAGCCGTCGCGTGACAAGCCGACCGTCGTACGTTACGGGGCAAGTACCGTCCAGGTCAAACCAGACCGGTTATCCACCAATCCACAGCCCACTTTTCCACCGGGGGCCCCACGTCCACAAGTTGTGCACTCTGGTGCCACTAGGCTGTGGACAACGCTTGAACACACCTGTGCACAAAGATACTGTCGGCCCTTTCGGCCCGCTCAAGCCCTGTGGATAGCGTGTGGACCGCCTGTGGAGGACGGCCTGAAGCTCCGTCCCCACGTGTGGACAAAGGGGGCCGCCGACCGCCGCAGGCGACCCTGCCATGTGGATAACGATCGCGGGGGGCCGCGAGAGGGAGGAGGGGGAGCCGCACCATGAACGGTGTCGACCTCGGCACGGTATGGGAGAACGCCCTGGGCAACTTCCTCAACGAGAACGTGCCCATCCAGCAGCGCACCTGGCTGTCGATGGTGCGTCCGATCGCCCTGGCCGACGACACGATCGTGCTCGGTGTCCCCAACGACTTCCTCAAGGACCTCATCGAGAGCAACAAACTGCGCCCGCTGGTGACGCACGCGCTCTCACAGGAGCTCGGCCGGACGATGCGGGTGGCCGTGATGATCGACACGGCGGCCCCCGAGAAGCCTGCCGGCGACGTCCATCAACAGCCTGTGACTCAAAGTTATCCCCAGGGTGTGGAGAGTCAGCTTCGTTACGCACAGCCCGTCCAACCGCAGTACAACCAGGTGTCCGAGCCTCCGCAGTTCTATTCTCCACAGCCGGAGCAGCCCCAGATATCCACCGAATATCCACAGCCTGGCTTTGGTTATGAACAGGCCCAGCCGTACACACCGCCTGTGGAGAAGTCGCCCGAGCCGACGCCTAATCGGTGGGAGGCGAAGAGCAACAAGCCCAGCGAACCGGCCAGGCTTAATCAGAAGTACACATTTGAGACATTCGTCATCGGCGCCAGTAACCGGTTCGCGCACGCGGCCGCCGTGGCGGTGGCCGAGTCCCCCGCGAAGGCGTACAACCCGCTCTTCATCTATGGCGACTCGGGGCTGGGGAAGACGCACCTGCTGCACGCGATCGGGCATTACGCCCAGAGCCTGTACGACGGGGCGCGGGTCAGATACGTGAGCTCCGAGGAGTTCACCAACGACTTCATCAACAGCATCCGCGACCACAAGGCCGACGGCTTCCGCGGCCGCTACCGGGCGATCGACATCCTGCTCGTGGACGACATCCAGTTCCTGGAGGGCAAGGAGCAGACGCAGGAGGAGTTCTTCCACACCTTCAACACCCTGCACAACGCCAACAAGCAGATCGTCATCTCCAGTGACCGGGCGCCCAAGCAGCTCATCACGCTGGAGGACCGGCTGCGCAACCGGTTCGAGTGGGGCCTGATCACCGACGTCCAGCCGCCCGAGCTGGAGACCCGGATCGCCATCCTCAGGAAGAAGGCCATCCAGGAGGGCCTGGCCGCGCCGCCCGAGGTGCTCGAGTACATCGCCAGCCGCATCTCCACCAACATCCGTGAGCTCGAGGGCGCGCTGATCAGGGTCACCGCGTTCGCCAGCCTCAACCGGCAGGGCGTCGACCTGCAGCTCGCCGAGGTGGTGCTGAAGGACCTGATCACCTCGGAGTCCGACACCGAGATCACCATCGCGGCCATCATGAGCGAGACCGCACAGTACTTCGGGATCAGCATCGACGACCTGTGCGGCACCTCACGCAGCCGCGCGCTCGTCAACGCCCGGCAGATCGCCATGTACCTGGCGCGCGAGCTGACCGAGCTGTCGCTGCCGAAGATCGGCCAGCAGTTCGGCGGACGCGACCACACCACGGTCATGCACGCGGAGCGGAAGATCCGGTCGCTCATCGCCGAGCGCAGGTCGATGTACAACCAGGTCAACGAGCTAACAATGCGGATCAAGCAGACACAGCGTGGATCTTGAGTTTATGCACAGCCTGTGGAAAACACTGTGGACCAGCGGAAACACAGAAATTCACCCGCCGTTCGCCCGACAATGCTGGGAAAAATCCGTCCACAAGGGCTGGGGACAAAGGTGGGGACATCCTGTGGGGAACTTGGGGACTACCAGTGGACAACGTGTGGACAGACTGTGAACAACGGATCTGGGACTCCAGAAGGGCCCCTTCTACCCCGTGGATAACCTGTGGAAACCCCGTGGATAACTCCCGTCTCACGGTGGATGACGGGACCATGATCTGGGGACGGCCTGTGGGCGAAGTTTCGTCATCCCCAGGCGGCGAAGTTCTCCCCAGGCTTCACCCACAGGACGAGTGGATAAAAATATGGCGGCTGACCAGCCAAGACGCTGGTTGTCCACAGTTTCCACAGCCCCTAGTGTGATGACTTCCCTTCTCTAACTAAGAAACACAAAGACCCATAGTTGGGCTTCTCCCGGAGCGCGAGGCCGGGAGGGTGGATCCTTGAGATCCTTGAATCAACGACGAACCCAGGAGGCTGATGACCGTGATGTTCCGAATCGAGCGAGACGTCCTCGCTGAGGCGGTGGCATGGACGGCACGCAGCCTCCCGGCCCGCCCGTCGGTGCCCGTGCTCGCCGGCATGCGCCTGGAGGTCACGGAGCAGCAGCAGCTCAAGCTCTCCGGCTTCGACTACGAGGTCTCCGCCGAGGTGACGCTCGAACTGCACACCGGTGAGCCCGGCGTCGTCCTGGTCTCCGGCAAGCTGCTCGCCGAGATCACCCGCGCTCTTCCCGCACAGCCTGTGGACTTCGTGGTGGAAGGCGCCAAGGCGGTCGTCACGTGCGGCAGCGCGCGATTCACCCTGCTGACCATGCCTGTGGAGGACTACCCGACCCTGCCGGCCATGCCTCCGGCCGCCGGGCGGGTCGGCAGCGACGTGTTCGCCTCCGCCGTCAGCCAGGTCGCCGTCGCCGCCGGTCGCGACGACACGCTGCCGATGCTCACGGGCGTGCGGATGGAGATCGAGGGCGACACGGTCACCCTCGCCGCGACCGACCGCTACCGGCTGGCCGTGCGCGAGCTGAAGTGGCAGCCGGGCCAGCCCGACTTCGCCGCCATCGCGATGATCCCCGGCAAGACGCTCGCCGACACGGCCAAGGCGCTCGGCGCGACGGGCGCCGAGGTGGAGATCGCGCTCAGCTCCGCCGGCGGCACCGGCGAGGGCATGATCGGCTTCTCCAGCGCCGGGCGCCGGACGACGACGCGGCTGCTCGACCCCGAGTTCCCCAAGTACCGCTCGCTGCTGCCCACTGAGTTCTCCGCGCGCGCCGACCTGTCCACAGGCCCGTTCGTCGAGGCGGTCAAGCGCGTGGCCCTGGTCGCCGAGCGCAACACGCCGGTGCGGCTGGCGTTCAAGAGCGGCGAGGTCGTCCTGGAGGCCGGCAGCGGCGACGAGGCGCAGGCCGTCGAGGCGCTGCCCGTCGACTACGAGGGCGAGGAGATGAACATCGCCTTCAACCACCAGTTCCTGCTGGAAGGACTGGGCGCCATCGACTCCGATGTGGCGCGGCTGCAGATGACCACGTCCACGAAGCCCGCTATCCTCACCGGTGGCAAGCCTGTGGAGGACGGAGCCGTAACGGACTACCGATACCTGATCATGCCCATCCGACTGTCAGGCTGAACCTGTCATCGGAGATGATGGAAGTCTGACAAGGGGGTACATCATGCAGATCGGCATGGTCGGACTGGGCAAGATGGGCGGCAACATGGCCGAACGGCTGCGCCGCGGTGGTCATGAGGTCGTCGGTTACGACCGCGACCCGGCCATCAGCGACGTCGCCAGCCTGAAGGAACTGGCCGAACGCCTTCAGGCGCCGCGCGCCGTGTGGGTCATGGTGCCCGCCGGCAAACCCACGCAGACCACCGTCGACGACCTGGGCGAGCTGCTCGACGAGGGCGACATCGTCATCGACGGCGGCAACTCCCACTACGTCGACGACCAGAAGCACGCCGCCGAGCTGGCGGAGAAGGGCATCGGCTTCGTCGACTGCGGCGTCAGCGGCGGCGTGTGGGGCCTGCAGAACGGCTACGCGCTCATGTGCGGCGGCGACCAGGCCCACGTCGAGCGGCTCATGCCCATCTTCGAGACGCTCAAGCCCGAGGGCGAGGACGGCTTCGTGCACGCGGGCGACGTCGGCGCCGGGCACTTCGCGAAGATGGTCCACAACGGCATCGAGTACGGCATGATGCAGGCCTTCGCCGAGGGCTGGGAGCTCCTCGAGGCCTCCGACGTCGTCAAGGACGTCAAGGGCTCCTTCAGCAGCTGGCGCACCGGCACCGTGATCCGCTCCTGGCTGCTCGACCTGCTGGTGCGGGCGCTCGACGACGACGAGCACCTCGACCAGCTCCGCGGTTACGCACAGGACTCCGGCGAGGGCCGGTGGACGGTGCAGGCGGCTGTGGACCACGCGGTCCCGCTGCCGGTCATCACCGCCGCGCTGTACGCCAGGTTCGCCTCCCGCCAGGACGACTCCCCCGCGATGAAGGTCGTGGCGGCGCTGCGCAACCAGTTCGGCGGCCACGCCACCACCTCGGCGGAGGGCAGCACCGGCAAGGGCGCCGACTCCCCCGGAGCCGACGTGACCCCGCCGCGCGAGGCCGACCGCTGAGCCTGCCTCCGGGTCATTCAGGGTTTTCCACAGAACGCATGCCGGTGACCCCGGTGACCCGTGAGGCGCACTAACCTCGTGGGGTGCATGTCGCCCACCTCTCGCTGACCGACTTCCGGTCCTACGCGTCCGTGGAGCTCGGCCTTGAGCCGGGCGTCACGGCGTTCGTGGGGCCCAACGGCCAGGGCAAGACCAACCTGGTCGAGGCCCTCGGCTACGTCGCGACGCACTCCAGCCACCGGGTGGCCAGCGACGCGCCGCTGGTGCGGCAGGGCGCCACCCGGGCGATCGTCCGCTGCGCCATCCACAGGGACGACCGGCGGGCGCTGATCGAGCTGGAGATCAACCCGGGGCGGGCCAACCGCGCCAGGCTCAACCGCTCGCCCGTCTCCCGCGCCCGCGACGCCGTCGGCCTGCTGCGCACGGTGCTGTTCGCCCCCGAAGACCTCGCGCTGTCCAAGGGCGACCCGTCCGAGCGCCGCCGCTTCCTCGACGACCTGCTGGTGGCGCGGACTCCCCGGTTCGCCGGGGTGCGCGCCGACTACGACCGGGTGCTGAAGCAGCGCGGAGCCCTGCTCCGTACGGCCGCGCAGGCCCGCAGGGGCAGCAGGAGCTCGCGGCGGCAGGAGAGCGACAGCGGGTTCGCCGCGGCCGGCGCGGGCGACGTGCTGAGCACCCTGGAGGTGTGGGACGCCCACCTCGCCCGGCACGGCGCGGAGCTGTTGCGGGGCCGGCTGGAGCTCATCGAGGAGCTGCGCCCCCTGGTGGCCGGATCGTACGCCGCGCTCGCCCCGTCGAGCGCTCCCGCGACGCTCGCCTACCGCAGCACGTTGTCCACAGGCGGGGATCCCGGCGAGGGGGTCGTGGAGGGTGAAGTCCCCGGTGAGCGGGGATCTTTCGATACACAGACGTTATCCACAGACTTGGGGAAAACCCTTGAAGAACGTCTGCGGGAGCGGCTAATAGAGGTCCGCTCCTCGGAGCTCGAACGAGGCGTCACGCTCGTCGGGCCGCACCGCGACGATCTGGTTCTCGGGCTGGGCGATCTGCCTGCCCGTGGTTACGCCAGCCACGGCGAGTCGTGGTCGTTCGCGCTGGCGCTGCGGTTGGCGGCCTACGACCTGCTGCGGGCCGACGGGGGCGATCCGGTGCTGATCCTCGACGACGTGTTCGCCGAGCTCGACAGCCAGCGCCGGCGGCGGCTGGCGGAGATGGTGGCGCCCGCCGAGCAGGTGCTGATCACGGCGGCCGTGCCTGATGACGTGCCGCAGGAGCTGGCGGGAGGCAGGTTCGACGTCGCGGAGGGGAGTGTGACGCGTGTCCGCTGACGACGGCCTTCCGCTGGGGAGCGGAAGTTATCCACAAGCTGGGGGTCCCGGTGGACGGCCACGGGCCGGGTCGGCCGGTGGACGCGCGGCGGCGGCGGACGGTCGTCCACAGGCGGGGGCGACCGGTGCACAGGTGCCGTCGGCCGGTGCGCGGACAAGCGTGACCGGTGCGCGAACGCCGTCGGCCGGGCAGGGCGGCCCTGCTGCCGCGGCGGCGGGAGGCGAGAGCGCGACGGCCCGCGGCGTGGCCATGGCGCGGGAGAAGCTCGCCCAGGCCAAGGCCGACGCCGCCAAACGCGGCAACCTCCCCCGCCGCGAGCCCCGGCGGAAGGCACGCGGCGGCGCCCGCAGGGAGAACGGCGATCCACAGCTTTTCGGACGCGCGATCGCCGATCTCCTGGCCGATCGCGGCTGGGAGCGCCCGGCGAAGGTGGGCGCGGTGTTCGGCCGCTGGGTCGAGATCGTGGGCCCTGACCTGGCCGCCCACACCAAGCCCGAGTCCTTCGACGACGGCGAGGTGCTGATCGCGGCCGATTCGACGGCGTGGGCGACGCAGGTCCGGCTGCTCGCCCGCACCCTCGTACGCAGGCTGAACGAGGAGCTCGGCGACGGCACGGTGACAAAGGTCAAGGTCAGAGGCCCGCAGACGGCGCCGCGTCCATCAGGGGGTTTGCGGGTGACCGGAAGGCGAGGCCCCCGCGACACCCACGGCTAGCGGCGGCGTTCGCAGGGGCTGCGGTTGGGCGCTCGGGGCGATCAGACAGCCGCAGACGCGATAAGCCCCCTTTCCGGAGGGGGGATGCTTGGCAGGGGGCCAAACGAGCTAGAGGGCATCACAGGCGCGTTCATTGCCACCTTGGCCCTCCGGAAGCGGTAGAATGAAAAAGGATTCCGGACACGTCCGCTTGCGTGTCACCCCGGCAGCAAGCCGACTCCCCTGGGTGACCGCGCATCGGGGCACTCACGACGGTGACGGGCACGGCAGGGGCAGCTTCGCTAGATAGTCGCCTCCCCCGCCGCGTGTCCGCGGCAGGAGGATTTCGCAGTTGTCCTACGACGCTAGCTCAATCACCGTACTCGAAGGGCTTGAGGCGGTTCGCAAGCGCCCGGGTATGTATATCGGTTCGACAGGTGAGCGTGGCCTGCACCATCTCGTGCAGGAGATCGTCGACAACGCGGTGGACGAGGCGCTGGCCGGTTACGCCGACCGGATCGACGTCACGCTGCTCGCCGACAACGGCGTCCGCGTCGTCGACAACGGGCGCGGCATCCCCACCGGCATCCACCCGGTGGAGAAGCGCTCGGCCGTCGAGGTCGTGCTGACCACGCTGCACGCGGGTGGCAAGTTCGACAGCCAGTCCTACGCGGTCTCCGGCGGTCTGCACGGCGTCGGCTCGGCCGTCGTCAACGCGCTGTCCACCGCCATGGAGGTGGAGGTCAAGCAGAACGGCCACTACTGGCGCCAGCGCTACGAGATGTCCAAGCCCACGGCCCCCCTGGCCAAGGGCGAGGAGACCGACGAGACCGGCACCACGGTCACGTTCTGGGCCGACCCCGACGTCTTCGAGACCACCACGTGGAACTACGAGACGCTCTCGCGGCGCTTCCAGGAGATGGCCTTCCTCAACAAGGGCCTGACGATCACGCTGACCGACGAGCGTCCCGACCACATCAACGGCGAGGCGCACTCCGTCGTCTACCACTACGAGGGCGGCCTGTCCGACTTCGTGCAGCACCTCAACGCCAAGAAGGAGCCGGCGCACGCGTCGATCATCTCCTTCGAGGAGGAGAGCGACGGGCTCGCGGTCGACATCGCGATGCAGTGGAACAACTCCTACTCGGAGTCCGTCTACAGCTTCGCCAACGTCATCAACACGGCGGAGGGCGGCACCCACGAGGAGGGCTTCCGCGCGGCGCTGACGTCCATCGTCAACCGCTACGCGCGCGAGCAGAAGTTCCTCAAGGAGGGCAAGGACGACAACCTCAGCGGCGAGGACGTCCGCGAGGGGCTGACCGCGATCATTTCGGTCAAGCTGTCGGACCCGCAGTTCGAGGGCCAGACCAAGACCAAGCTCGGCAACACCGAGGCGAAGTCGTTCGTGCAGAAGGCCTGCAACGACCACCTGCGCGACTGGTTCGAGCGCAACCCCGGCGAGGCCAAGGACATCATCAACAAGTCGCTGCAGGCCTCGCGCGCCCGCATCGCCGCGCGTCAGGCGCGCGACCTGACCAGGCGCAAGTCGCTGCTGGAGGCGGGCAGCGGGCTGCCGGGCAAGCTGGCCGACTGCCAGTGGAACGACCCGGAGAAGTGCGAGCTGTTCATCGTCGAGGGCGACTCGGCCGGCGGCTCGGCCAAGGGCGGCCGCGACTCGCGTTTCCAGGCCATCCTGCCCATCCGCGGCAAGATCCTGAACGTGGAGAAGGCGCGGATCGACAAGGTCCTGAAGAACAACGAGGTCCAGGCGCTGATCACGGCTCTGGGCACCGGCGTGCACGACGAGTTCGACATCGCCAAGCTGCGCTACCACAAGGTCATCCTGATGGCCGACGCCGACGTCGACGGCCAGCACATCAACACGCTGCTGCTGACGCTGCTGTTCAGGTTCATGCGGCCGCTGATCGAAGCCGGTCACGTCTACCTGTCCTGCCCGCCGCTCTACAAGATCAAGTGGGACCGCAAGGGCGAGGACGCCTCCTACGCCTACTCCGACAGCGAGCGGGACGCGGTGATCGCCGCGGGCATCGCCAACGGCAAGCCCGACCCGCGTCCGCGCGACAACGTACAGCGCTTCAAGGGTCTGGGCGAGATGAACGCCGGCCAGCTCTGGGAGACCACGATGAACCCGGCGACCCGGCTGCTGCGCCTGGTCACGCTCGACGACGCGGCGCAGGCCGACGACCTGTTCAGCGTGCTGATGGGGGAAGACGTGGAGGCGCGGCGCGACTTCATCATCCGTAACGCGCGCGACGTTCGCTTCCTCGACGTTTAAGAAGGACCAACACCTGTGACGGACGTGAACACCACTCCCCCGGCTGACCGCATCGAGCCTGTGGACATCCAGTCCGAGATGCAGCGCAGTTACATGGACTACGCGATGTCCGTCATCGTGTCCAGGGCGCTGCCGGACGTGCGCGACGGCCTCAAGCCGGTGCACCGGCGCGTGCTGTACGCGATGTACGACGGCGGGTACCGTCCCGACCGCGGCTACTTCAAGTGCGCCCGCGTCGTCGGCGACGTGATGGGCACCTACCACCCGCACGGCGACACCTCGATCTACGACGCGCTGGTCCGCCTGGCGCAGAACTGGTCGCTGCGCTACCCGCTGGTCGACGGCCAGGGCAACTTCGGCTCGCCGGGCAACGACCCGGCGGCGGCGATGCGGTACACCGAGTGCAAGCTCGCGCCGATCGCCATGGAGATGCTGCGCGACATCGACAAGGACACCGTCGACTTCCGCCCCAACTACGACGGCAAGTCGCAGGAGCCCGACGTCCTGCCGGCGCGCTTCCCGCAGCTGCTGGTCAACGGCTCGGGCGGCATCGCCGTCGGCATGGCCACCAACATCCCGCCGCACAACCTGCGCGAGGTCGCGGCGGCGGTCAAGTGGGCGCTGGAGAACCCCGAGGCGGGCGACGAGGAGCTGCTCGAAGCCTCGATCAGACTGGTCAAGGGCCCCGACTTCCCCACCAAGGCGCTCATCGTCGGCCGCCGGGGCATCGAGGACGCCTACCGCACCGGGCGCGGCTCGATCACCATGCGCGCCGTGGTCGAGGTCGAGGAGGAGAAGGGCCGGCAGGCTCTGGTCGTCACCGAGCTGCCGTACCAGGTCAACCCCGACAACCTGGCGCTGAAGATCGCCGAGCTGGTGCGTGAGGGCAAGCTCACGGGCATCGCCGACGTACGGGACGAGAGCTCCTCGCGGGTGGGCCAGCGCCTGGTCATCGTGCTCAAGCGCGACGCGGTCGCCAAGGTCGTGCTGAACAACCTGTACAAGCACACCCAGCTCCAGGACACCTTCGGCGCCAACATGCTGGCGCTGGTCGACGGCGTGCCGCGCACGCTGCGGCTCGACCAGTTCATCCGGCACTACGTGGCCCACCAGATCGAGGTCATCGTCCGCCGGACGCGGTACCTGCTGCGCAAGGCCGAGGAGCGCGCGCACATCCTGCGCGGGCTGCTGAAGGCCCTGGAGCGGCTCGACGACGTCATCGCCCTCATCCGGGCCTCGGAGTCCGCCTCGGCCGCCCAGCAGGGCCTCATGGGGCTGCTGGAGATCGACGAGGTTCAGGCGCAGGCCATCCTCGACATGCAGCTGCGCAAGCTGGCCGCCCTGGAGCGGCAGGCCATCCAGGACGAGTACGACTCCCTGATGACGCAGATCGCCGAGTACAACTCGATCCTGGCCAGCGAGAGCCGGCAGCGCGAGATCATCAACGAGGAGCTCGCCGAGATCGTCAACCGCTACGGCGACGAGCGGCAGACCGAGATCATCGCCTACGACGGCGACATGTCGATCGAGGACCTCATCGCCGAGGAAGAGATCGTCGTCACCATCACCCGGGGCGGCTACGCCAAGCGCACCCGTACCGACCTGTACCGGGCGCAGAAGCGCGGCGGCAAGGGCGTTCGCGGTGCTCAGCTCCGTCAGGACGACATCGTCGACCACTTCTTCGTCACCACGACCCACCACTGGCTGCTGTTCTTCACGAACAAGGGGCGGGTGTACCGGGTCAAGGCGTACGAGCTGCCGGACGCGGGTCGCGACGCCCGGGGCATGCATCTCGCGAACCTTCTTGCCATGCAGCCCGACGAAACAGTCATGGAGGTTCTCGACCTACGCGACTACAACGTCGCCCCTTATCTCGTTCTTGCCACGCGCAGCGGCCTGGTCAAGAAGACGCGCCTGTCGGAGTACGACTCCCCCAGGTCCGGCGGACTGATCGCGATCAACCTGCGGGAGGACGACGAGGTCATCGGAGCCCGGCTGGTCTCCGAAGAAGATGACCTGCTGCTCGTCTCCAAGGGCGCGCAGTCGATCCGCTTCACCGCCTCTGACGAGGCGCTACGCCCCATGGGGCGGGCGACCAGCGGTGTCATCGGCATGAGGTTCCTGGAAGGTGACGAACTTCTTGCCATGAATCGCATCGCAGACGGTCAAGATGTGCTTATCGCCACGAAGGCTGGGTACGCAAAACGGACGCCAGTGGAGCAGTATCCAGTTCAAGGACGTGGCGGTAGAGGCGTGCTGACTGCGAAGATCGTATCTTCCCGTGGCAAGCTGGTCGGAGCCGTCATGGTGAACCCAGAGGACGAGGTTTTCGCGATCACGTCCGCCGGCGGGGTGATCCGGACGAGTGCCGGCGAGATCAAGCAGTCCGGCCGCCAGACCATGGGAGTTCGATTGATGAATCTCGCTGAAGGCGACAGCGTGGTGGCCCTCGCCCGGAACGCCGAGTCGATGGAGACTTCGGTGGAGAGTGATGAAGACGGGGGAGGAGAGTAGTTCATGAGCGCCCAGGGTGGTCCCGCCAGGACCAAGGCGGCTTCGGGTAACGGACAGCAGCCGAACAAGCCCGCAGAGACCGAGATGTTCGACGCGGTCGAAGAAGGCCAGGACACCTCGCCCGCGCAGGGCAGGTCCATGCCTGCCAAGGATGACAACAAGCCTTCGCCGCAGCAGGGCCCGCCCGGCCCCGTCGTCGGGCCTCAGGGCGGCCCTGTCCCGCCGCAGGGGGCACAGCAGCAGTCCGAGGGCAACGAGACGGTACGCCTGCGCCCGTCGCTGGCCAGCGAGGCCCCGCCGGCCCTTGAGCTGCCCAAGAAGAAGGGGTCCGGCTCGGCCGGCAGCCGGCTGCCCCGCAAGGCCCATCTGGTCCTGCGCCGCGTCGAGCCGTGGTCGGCCATGAAGTTCAGCTTCGTGGTCTCCCTCGTCTGCTTCGTGGTGCTGTTCGTGGCAGTCGCCGTGCTTTACGGCGTGCTGTCCGCCCTGGGCGTCTTCGACTCGATCGTCGACCTGGTCAACCAGCTCGGCCAGGGCGAGCAGGGGCAGAGCTCCATCCCGATCGACATCGCGTCCTGGTTCGAGCCCGTGCGGATCCTCGGATACACGGCGCTGATCGGGGCGGTGAACGTCGTACTGATCACGGCTCTTTCCACGTTGGGGGCGGTCATCTACAACATCGCCTCCGACCTGGTCGGGGGCGTTGAGGTGACCTTCAGCGAGGCCGAGTAAGCGGGGTGCTCGCGCCGTCCGGGTCAGTGCGGACGGCGCGAGCAGCCTGTCGGAGGCGGTAAGCTTTTCTCGTCCCGAACAAAGCGGTTCGCCTCGGTGAGGTGGATGCGATAACGTTCGGGGTGCGAGCGGGGCTATAGCTCAGACGGTTAGAGCGCTTCCCTGATAAGGAAGAGGTCCCAGGTTCAAGTCCTGGTAGCCCCACAGATTTCAAAGGTCATCCCCCGGAGTCCGGGGGTGGCCTTTTCGGTTTTGTGCCGCCAATTCACTTGTTCAAGTTGGTGCCGAAGTAGTCGGCGAGCCGGTCGATCGCCAGGTCGATGTACTCACGCTTGTCATAAAGGTCCACATGGCTGGCGCCCTTGATCCAGTGGATCTCCGCGGGGCCGGTGGCGCGCCGGTGGGCCTCAAGGCCCATCCAGGCGGTGACGGCGCGCTCGCCGAGGATCTGCAGCATCGGGCGAGGGCCGATCAGCGGGACGGAGTGGAAGACGTCGCTGGAGGCCATCCTGTCGATGCTCTCCCAGGCGAGGAACTTCGCCGAGCGCTCGTGGTGACCACGCGGGCCGCAGTAGTACTCCCAGCCTTCGACGCCGTGCTGCCCGCCGAGCGCGCCGGCCTGTTCGGCGGTCTCGGGGAACATGGTCAGCACGCCGGGGTCCTCGCCGCGGGCGGCCTTCGTGCGAGCCTGGGCGGCGGCGTCCAGCAAGGTCTGGAAGACGGCCGGGTCCTGGGTGCCGTCGGCGCCGTAGCGGAACTGGCGGGCGGGCTCGGCGGTGCACACCGTCGCCACCGCCCTGACGCGGTGGTCGCCGCCGGTGGCGGCGAGCGAGTAGCCGCCGGAGGCGCACACGCCCAGCAGGCCGATCCGGTCGGCGTCGGCCTCCGGCCGGGTGGTGAGGTAGGAGACGGCGGCCTTGAAGTCCTCCACCCGCTGAGCGGGGTCCTCCAGCCCGCGCGGCAGACCGCCGGACTCGCCCTGGTAGGCGGCGTCGAAGGCCAGGGTGACGAACCCGCGCTCGGCCATCAGTCGCGCGTAGGTGCCGGACGTCTGCTCCTTCACCCCGGTGCCGGGATGGCCGACCACCAGCGCGGGCAGCGGGCCGTCGGCGGCGGGGGCGTCGGGGACGTAGAGGTGGGCGGCGATCTCGATCCCGGCGCTGTGGAAGGTGACGCTGGTTCTGGCCATGAGGGGACTCTCCTTGGTCGATCGAACTACGGGTTGTGCCACACCGCGTCTGCGGCGGTTCCACCATCGGCCGTGCCCGCGCCGGGGCAAAGAGGCGGGTTTCTGCCTGGGAAAGAACCTGCCCCCTCAGATCTGTGCCGGGTACGTGGCCGCGGCTTCAGACTGGAGCCATGCTGGATGATCGAAGCGCCTGGACGTCCGAAGACCTCGCTCTGCTCGCCGGAGCCTACTCACTCGTCCTGACCGCTGGGGACGGCGGCGGGCCCGGGGTGGAGATCGGTATGGCGGTCGTCGGCGGCGAGGTGTACGTGCGCGCCTACCGCGGCCCCCGATCCCGCTGGTACCGGGCGGCGGAGCAGCACGGTCACGGCCGGATCGAGGTGGGCGGCATCGACCGCGAGGTTCTGCTCACGACCGGTGGGCCGGCGACGCCTGCCGGGCTCGACGCCGCCTTTCGCGACAAGTACGGGGAGGCGGCCGAAGCCCTCGTGGCCAGCCCGGAGGCTCGTGCGGCGACGGTCAGGATCGACCCGGCGCCGGTGGGGCTGTGACGGCTCTTCGCCGGCTGTCCCACGGGTGCACCTCCTGGAACTTCAGTCGTCCGACTGATCCCGTGCGACCGATCGGGCCGTACCGTCATGATCAGCCGAGTGCACATGGAGGAAACACCGTGCAGATCATCACCTTGCAGCCCGTGGGAAGCGTCGTCGGTGGCCGGGCCGAGGCGATCGACGACGACTGGGACGCCGAGCAGGCCGTGATCCGCATCGACGGGACACGTTTCGGGCCGGACACGCTCGCCGGGCTGGACGACTTCTCTCATCTGGAGGTGGTGTTCCAGTTCCATCTCGTGGATCCGTCCAAGGTCACCACCTCGGCCCGTCACCCGCGCGACAACCCCGAGTGGCCGAAGGTGGGCATCTTCGCTCAGCGCGGTAAGAACCGCCCGAATCTGCTGGGTGTCTCCCGCTGCCGGCTGGTCGCCGTCGAGGGGCTCGACATCCATGTGCGCGGTCTGGACGCCATCGACGGCAGCCCCGTGCTGGACGTCAAGCCGTACATGGCCGAGTTCGGGCCGCAGGGTGAGACGGTGCAGCCGGAGTGGGCGACCGAGCTGATGCGTGCCTACTACTGAGACGTTCGGAGAGGACGTCGTCGCCCGCCCGCGCGGACGCGAGGCGGGCGGCGGCTCCTCCCCTGCTTACAGGCCCATGGCGCGGGCCGCGGCCCAGGCTCGTGGGAGGCCGCAGACGGCGACGCCGCGCAGCAGGTCGCGGAGGGTGTCGTCGGTGGCGCCGGCGGCGCGGGCGACCTCCGCGTGGAGGCGCAGGGAGTCGTCCAGAGTCTGGTAGAACACGTCCACGACCAGGCAGGCGAGCGCCCGCTCGCGGACGGTGAGGTGGGGGCGGGCCCAGCGCTGGGCCAGCTGGTCCTCGGTGAAGACCGCCAGGCCGGGGTCCGTCTTCTCCAGGTCGCGTACGGCGCGCGCCAGCGCTCCGGTGAGCAGGGTGAGCTCGACCGGGTTGTCGTCGCGAGCCGGCGGGAGCCCGAGGTCGGTCAGGCGCTGGAAGGCGCCGACGAGGGCGGGGTAGCCGACGTACGGGGCCAGGTGGCGGTAGAGCTCGCGGATGGATTCCGGGTCCACCCCGTGCTCCAGGGCCGACTGGACGTGCGTGGCCGGGTGCGGGTGGCACAGGTCGGCGGTCAGGCCGATGAAGGCCTTCTCGCGGGTGGTGAGGTGGGGCAGGGCCCAGAGGTGGTGGCCCGCGCCGATGGCGAGCCGGGCGAAGACGGGGTCGAGCGCGGTGAGGGCGTCGGCGCCGGTGGGCCAGGTCATCGGGCGCTCCGTTCCTGGCCGGCCGAGAGGGGCGCCGCCGGTAGTGGCTGTTGCTCCGCGGCCTTGAGGTGGCGGTTCTCCTGGACGAGGAAGTAGATCAGCAGGCCGCTCATGATGAGGTGGCCGCCGGCGGTGTAGAGGCCGGGGAAGTAGCCGCCCTTGATGATCGGGAAGACGAAGTGGGCGATGCCGTTGAGCAGGCCGGCGCCCAGGGCGTACCACCACAGGAAGAAGTTGGACACCCGGATCCGGTAGAGCGCGCCCGCGCCGGCGAAGAAGTAGAGCGAGCCGAAACCGAAGACGAAGACCAGCAGGAACTCGTTCATCGGCCAGTCGCGGGGAGAGTCGAACAGCTCGACGATCTCGTGCGGGAAGCCGCCGGTGTACTCCTCGGCCATGTGCACGAGCTGGAAGCCGACCGCGCACAGGTAGACGGCGATCACCTTGCGGGACTTCACCGGGCGGGCGTAGCTGAAGGTCATCCACCCGCTCCAGGCCAGGACGCTGGCCACGACGAGGACGAGGGCGCCCTGGAGGGGCAGCGTGAGCAGGGCCCAGGCGCAGAAGGCGACGGCGAGGACCGCCATGATGGTCGCTGAGTAGGGCTCAGGTCGCTTGGTCATGGCTGGAACCGTAGAAAGATCGCCCATGCGGCCGCCTCCGTCACGCGACTGAAGCCCCGACCGAAGCCGGGGCCGGTCAGTCGCCGAGCGGTAGCCGCGCCAGCTCGGCCCGTGCCGTGACGCCGAGCTTCGGGAACGCCTTGTACAGGTGTGAGGCCACCGTGCGCGGGCTCAGGAACAGCTGGGCGCCGATCTCGCGGTTGGACGCGCCGGTGACGGCCAGCCGTACCACCTGAAGCTCCTGCGGCGTCAGGACGGCAAGCGGATCCTCCGCGCGGGCGGACTCCGGCAGGGAGTAGCCGGCGGCGCGCAGCTCGGCGGCCGCGCGGGCGGACCAGGGGGCCGCGCCGAGCCGGTCGAAGGCCTCCATGGCGGCCTGGAGCTGCGTACGCGCCTCGGTGCGGCGCCGGTTGCGGCGCAGCCACTCGCCGTGGACCAGGCGGGTGCGTGCCTCGTCGAAGGGGTGCCTGTCCTCGGCGTGCAGGGCCAGCGCCCGCTCGTACAGCGCTCCGGCCTCGCTGTCGGGCGCCAGCATGGCACGGATCCGGTGCAGGACGGCGTTCGAGCCGGCGCGGCCCGTGGCCTCGACCCACTCCGTGAAGCGCGGCAGCCGGTCGCGCACCCGTCGCGGGTCGCCCGTCCGGATGGCGGCCTCGGCATAGTCCGGCCAGGAGTAGCGCCACAGGAACGCGTGCCTGGTGGGGCCGGTCATCGCCCGCTCCAGCCGTTCGAGCACGGCCTCGTAGCGGCCCAGGCTGAAGTCGAGCATCCCGCGCGCGCACTCGGCCCAGCAGGCCGCCGGCATCCAGCGGCGGTCTTCGACGTCGCGGATCGCCTGCTCCGCCATCGCCGCGCACTCCTCCTCCGCTCCGGCGACCGCCGCCAGCCACGCGCGTACCCCCGCCAGATAGCCACGCCACATCGGCTGGCCGACGTCGGCGGCCAGGCTCAGCCCCGCCGTCGCCGTGGCCCGCGCGGACGGGTGCAGGCCGCTGAGCGCCTGGACGACGGCGAGGAGCGTCATGGCCTGCGGCATGCGCCCCAGCCGCCCCACCGCCCGGCACTCCTCGACGAGCGCTGTGGCGTCGTCGAGCATGCCGTCGTTGTCGGCGCGGCCCATGCCCTGGAAGGTGACGAGGAAACGCAGCTCGGGCGGCAGGGCGCCGGTCTGGTCCGGCGTCAGGTAGACGAGCCTGGTCGCTTCGTCGCCCTCCAGGATCAGGCTGAAGGCCAGGTTGATCGTACGCACCACGGCGGGCAGCCCGTCGCCGTCCGGGCAGAGCTCCACGGTGCGGCGGGCCAGTGCAAGCTGGTCGGGATGGGCGGCGCCGGCCCAGGCGTAGTAGCCCGCCATGCCGAGCAGCGACAACCTCGTGGGCAGGTCGTCGGTCGCCTCGATCCCTTCGTGCAGCAGCCGTACGGCCTGCAGCGGCCGGCCCGCCTCCACCTCCAGCTTCGCCCGCACGCAGATCAGCTCGGCCAGGGCGGGGCCCTTCAGCGCCATCGCCTCGGCCCTGTGCCGTGCCCGGTCCACCAGCTCGGCCGCGCGCTGCCACAGGCCCGCCTCGGCGGCGGCGTCGGCGGCGGCGGTCCACCGGCGAACGGCCTGGCCGGGGTCGGCGGACAGCTCGGCCGCGCGAGCGTAGGCCGCCGACACCGCCGCCTGCCCGCCGCGCTGCCGCGCCCGCAGCGCCAGGCACTCCAACTGCCCGGCCACCCGCTCGTCGGCCTGAAGGGTGACGGCGGCCAGGTGCCAGGCGCGCCGGTCGTCCTCCGTCGCCTCGGACAGTGCTCGGTGCGCGGCCATCCGGGCGGCGATGTCGCAGGCCAGCAGCACCGCGGTACGCACCAGCGGGTGGTGGAAGGCGACGCCGTCCAGGCCTACCCGGACCAGGCCCGCTCGCTCGGCCGGGGCGAAGTCGGCCAGCGAGGCGCCCAGCTCGCCGGCCGCGCTCGCGATGACGTCCAGCTCGTCGTGGTGGTCGAGGGCGGCCACGAGGAGGCACGAGCGGGTGGCGGGGGGCAGCGCCGAGATGCGGTCACGGAAGCCGGTGAGGACGCGGTCGGTCGCGGGGCGGGTCGTGCCGACGGTGAACGACAGGGGGGTGAGGGCGCCCTTGCGCTGCTCGGGGGTGAGCATCCGGGGCAGCTCGATCAGTGCGAGCGGGTTGCCGCCTGCCTCCGCCACGAGCCGGTCGCGGACGGCGGGCGGCAGGTCGGCCGCCTGATCGTCGAGGAGGCGGCGGGCCGATTCTGCGTCGAGCTCGCCCAGTCGCAGCTCGGGCAGCCCTCGTGAGGGGAACTCGGCCTCCCTGGCGGCGAACAGGATGACGACGGGCTCGGCGTGCAGGCGGCGTGCCGCGAACAGCAGCGCGTCGGCCGACTCGCCGTCCAGCCACTGGGCGTCGTCCACCAGGCACACCACCGGGCCGGACGCCGACAGCTCCACCAGCAGGCTGAGCGTCGCGAGCCCGACGAGGAAGCGGTCTCCCCCGGTGGCGCCGCCCAGGCCGAGCGCCCCGCGCAACGCCTCCGCCTGCTGCGGGGGCAACGCCTCCGCCTGTTCGAGCACCGGGCGCAGCAGCAGGTGCAGGGCGGCGAACGGCAGGTCGGACTCGGACTCGACGCCGGTCACGCGCAGCACCCGGGCGCTCGCCCGCACCTCCGAGAACTCCAGGAGGGCCGACTTGCCGATGCCCGCCTCTCCCCGCACGATCAACGCGCCCGACTGGCCCTTCAGCAGCTCATCGATGACGGACAGCTCCGCCTGACGCCCGTACAGCATGGCACTCCAGCAAGTGATCGAGATCTTGTCAACGCAGCACCCGGCGGAAGAACGCGATCTGGTCGGCGACGACGTGTTCGCGCAGGTCGGGGTCAGTGTAGAAGCTGAAGTGGGTGCCGGGGTAGACGCGCAGCTCGCCTCGGGGCGCCCGGTCGGCGAGCTCCTGAGTCTGCTCCAGCGGGGTCTCCCGGTCCGCCTCGGCGGCGCAGACGAGCAGCGGGCAGGTGAGGCGCGCGGCGGCCTCTGCGGGGCGGTAGCGCATCATGTCCAGCATCGCGCGCGGCGCGACGCTGTTGCGCCAGAGGGTCGCGGCGTCGCCGCCGGTCAGGGTGCTGATGTGCTGTTCTGCCTCGTCCGTGGCGGTCACGGCCAGCTCGCCCGGGTGCCCCACCATGGGGATGTAGTACGGGCTCAGCCCGAGCCTGCCGCGCACCGCGTCCCAGACGATGGCGGCCAGCAGTTGTGCGGTGCGGACGGCACTGCGGCCCTCCACCCGTTTCGGGAACCCGTTGAACGGGATTTGCGCCGACACCGCCGCGACCCCCGGGTCGCCGGCGGCCACGACGACGACGTGGGCGCCGCCGAGCGAGTTGCCCCACAGCAGGACGCGGCCGGGATCGACGCGTTCGTGCGCGCGGACGAAGGCGACGGCGGCCCGGAGGTCCTCACGCTGGCCGGCGAGGTCGGGTAACTGCCGTGGCTCGCCGTCGCTCTCGCCGAAGCTCCGGTAGTCGAACACCAGCGCGCCGATCCCCTCGGCGGCGAACCGCTCCGCGTAGGGGACCAGCCGGTCCATCGTCCCGCTGAAGCCGTGGGCCAGCACCACGCAGGGCACCCGACCGGATCCGGCGGGCAGGTGGAGCCGCCCGGCGACGCGCACTCCGGCGACGTCGAACGACACCTTGATCTGCTCGGACATACGGATCCCCCAACGGCGCCGTAGACTGACTGACTGCCGGTAAGCACTCTAGCCTCAGAACTGACCGCAGGTAAAGGAGATCGATGACCCCCCAGCGGATCCTGTCGGCCGCGCGGGCCCTGTTCGCCGTCCACGGTTACCGGGCGACGTCCATGCAGTCCATCGCCGACCAGGTGGGCATCACCAAGGCCGCGCTCTACTACCACTTCGACTCCAAGGAGGAAATCCTCCACCAGCTCACGCTGCCCCTGCTCGACGAGCTGGAGGGGGCGCTGGCGGAGGCGGAGGCGCAGGGCGGGCCCGAGGAGGTGCGCTGGCGGGCGATCGAGGGGTACGTGGAGGTGCACCTGCGCCACCGGCAGACGCTCACCATGCTGGTCAAGGACATGACGTTGCTGGTGCAGGCGCCGGTGGGCGATCGGTTCCGCGCGGCGATCGCGCTGGCGAACAACCTGGTGGCGGGGCCGGGGAGCGGTCTGGAGGAGCGGGTGCGGGCCTGCCAGGTGGTGGCGGGGCTGGCCGATCCGGTGGTGCTCTTCCGCGACGTCCCGGCAGACGTGCTCAAGGAGCACATCCTGGCCGGGGCGCGGGCGCTGCTGGGGGAGCCGCTGGGTGCGGGTCGTGCGCGGGGCCCGGCGCGGGGGCGCAAGGGCGGACGGCCGGCCGCGCTGACGGAGGAGCAGGTCGCGCGGGTCCGGCAGATGCACGCGTCCGGGTACGGGGCCGAGGAGATCGCGGCCACGTTCGAGGTTTCCAGGGCTACGGTTTATCGCTGTATCAAAAACTAACGTCTCACAATGGTTTTGATTTTGAGACGGGTTCTGATTGCACCTGCACCGTGAAGGGCCGGGTCACGAGCCGGTCGCCGGTGGCGTACTGGGCCCAGGCCAGGTAGCGGCCCGGCTCCGGGAGAGTGAGCGTGAAGTGCAGCGCGGTGGCACCGGACGCGGTGCCGTGCGCGTGGGCCAGGTGCAGCCCGTCCGCGCTCCTGACGATCAGGTGGCCGGGCATGCCCAGCCACGGCCGGATCGGTCCCTCTGAGGTGAGCCGGATGGTCAGCGGACGTCCTGCCGAGGCGGTGAGGGGATGCGGGGCGCTCTCCTGGTAGGAGTCGTCAGGCCCGGAGACGTCGAAGGCGCCGGAGAGGAGCTGGCCGCCCGAGTCCTGCCGTTCGATCTCGGCGTGGGCGAGGTAGTGTCCCGGGCGCGGGACGCGCAGCCGTACCGTCAGCACGCCCGGCGCGGTCCGCAGCGGGTGCACGTGCCGGAACACCGTGCCGTCCGCGCTGGTGACGACCAGGTGCACGGGGGCCTCATGGTGGACGGCGAGGTCGTCCACGGGCCGCCCGGTCGCGCCGTCCACGAGCCGCAGGGTCAGGGTGAAGTCGGCGCCGGTCACGGGCCGGGCGGGCGACGTCGAGAAGCGGGCCTGCGCGTACGGGCGGCCGGTCCCGCTCGTGGGTGCGGCGCCGTCCGGCTCGGCGGCGGGCAGGTGCGGCGCGAGCAGCAGCAACGAGAGCGCGACCGCTGCCGACGCGCTCGCACCGCCCACGACCAGCCGCGACACGCCGCCTGCGAGCGCGCCGCCCGCCACCGGCCGTGATGTGCCGCCCGCCACCGGCCGTGATGTGCCGCGCGCCAGTACGCCGCCCACCACGAGCAGCCCCGTCACCAGGAAGGCGCCGTCCCGCACCATCGTCCAGGGGGCGCTCACGGGCACCAGCACCCGGAACGGGATCGACGTCACCTCCGCGCCCGCGCGCACCCGCAGCTCGTACGGCCCCGCGTGGGTCACCCGCAGGTCGGCGGACCCCTGACCGGCGCGCAGCGAGCCGGAGGAGCGGCGCCCGTCGGTCAGCGAGCGCAGGTCCAGATCCAGGGGCTGTACGGTCCGCGCGCTCACCCGCAGCGGCGCGGGCACCGCCGAGACCCCCGCGATGACCAGCGTGACCTCGCCCGCGGCGAACGTCTGCGTCACCCGCAGCTCCGCCCCCGCCTCGACGACATGCGCCCTGGCCGGTGCGGGCAGCGACACCACCAGGACGAACACGGCAGCCAGGACGCGGATCAAGCCGCCTGTGACCGACTTCATGGCGAAAGACGCTAGGCGGGCGGGCTCGCCCGTCGCCTCCGTCAGGTGACTGACGTGCCGTGGGCGCTCATCAGTCAGACGAGTTCCAGGCCGCCGTCCACGGTGAGCACCTGGCCGGTGATCCAGGTGGCGGCGGGGTCGGCGAGGTGCACGATCCAGGCGGCGACCTCCTCGGGGGCGCCGCGGCGGCCGAGGGGGATGGCGGCGGTCTCGTCCTGCTTGATCTGGGTGACGGTGTGCTCAGGGAGGCCGGCGGCGGTCAGGGCCTCGCTCTCGGTGGGGCCGGGGGCCAGGGCGTTGACGCGGATGCCGTCGGCGGCCAGCTCCAGCGCCCAGCTCCGGGTGAGCTGCTCGACGGCGGCCTTGGAGGCGGCGTAGTGGGCGGCGCCGGGCAGCGGGCGGTGGCCGAAGGTGCTGGAGACGTTCACGATCGTGCCGCGACCGGCGCGCAGGTGCGGCAGCGCGGCCTTGGCGAGCAGGCTGGGGGCGACGACGTTGAGCGCCAGGAGGTCGGTGACGCGCCGGGCGTCGGTGTCGGCGAGCGGCATGACGGCGGTGGCGCCCGCGTTGTTGACCAGGACGTCCACGCGGCCCCAGCGGCCGGCCGCCGTGTCGATGACCTGCCGCGGGGTGTCTTCGGCGGTGATGTCGGCGGGCAGGACGGCGATGCCGGGGTGCTGGGCGGCCGTCCTGTGCAGGGCGTCGGCGCGGCGGCCGACGGCGAGCACGTGGGCGCCCGCGCGGGCGAGGGCGAGCGCGGTGGCGCTGCCGATCCCGGATCCTGCGCCGGTCACGACGGCGACCCGGTCCTGGAGTGAGGCGGTCACGGGACGACCCCTTCGTTCGATGTTCGTTAAACATCGAACAAGCTACCATGGAGCCATGAGACGGGCACAACACCCCGAAGTGGGCGAGATCACGCTGACCGGGGTGATGGCCGCACTCAGTGACCCGATCCGGGTCGGAGTGGTGCGGGTGCTGGCCGACGGGCGCGAGCGCGGCTGGGGCGACCTGCGGGCGCCGGTGGCCAAGTCCACGCTCAGCCATCATCTGCGGGTGCTGCGCGACGCCGGGCTGACCCGTACGCGCCAGGAGGGCACCCGCTGCTTCGTGACCCTGCGGCGGGAGGAGCTGCGCGGCCGCTACCCCGGGCTGCTGGAGGCGGTGCTGGCGGCGGCCGAGGACGAGGACGTCGGCCATCAGGTGGGTGTGCGGGACGACGCCCCGCCGTCTGCCTCTGGCGGCGGCTCGTCCTGACGCTCACGGTGTCCGCGCCGTCGGCGCGGTGCGCTCGCTACAGCCGCCGCGCGAGGGTGAGCTCGGTGACGAAGGTCATGTCCACGCCGTCGCCCAGCACAGAGGCGAGTTCCGCCAGCATCGGCTCGCGGCGCTCGGCGGGCAGGATCCGGTAGGCGGAGATGGTGCGGACCAGGTCGAGGTAGCGGGCCGCGTCGTACCACTCCGTCCAGGAGTAGGAGCGCTCGTCGAGGTCGGTGAAGCGCGGGTCGCCGGCGAGCAGGTGGCGGCTCTCCTCGTTCCTGACCGGAGTGTCCTGGTGCAGGCTGGAGCTGCTGAGGCCGTGACGGTGGTCCACCTCGGCGAGGGCGGCCCGCAGGGCGGGGTCGGTGACGAGGTAGTGGTTCCAGAAGAGCGCCAGCGCGCCGGACGGGGCCAGCGCGGCGTGGGCCAGGTCCCAGCGGCGTTCGGGGTCCACCCAGTGCCAGGCCTGGGCGGAATAGAGCAGGGCGAAAGGCCGGTCAGGGGTGTAGTCCTCAAAAATCCCGATTTTTACGCGTACGTCGGGGCAATTTGCCGCCAGGGCCGCCGCCATCCGCGCGTCGGGCTCGACGCAGGTCAGATCGAGGTGGCGGGCGGCGAAGACCGCCGTGGCCTTGCCCGTGCCCGCCCCCACCTCCAGTGCCGGGCCGTCGGGGGCGTACTCCAGGACCTCGGTGACGAGCCTGCCGGGGTAGCCGGGCCTGGCCGACTCGTACAGGTCGACCGCCTGGCCGAACACGACACTTCGCTCACGGTCCACAGCCATGGCGCGATTCAATCACGGGCCTGGACGCAGCCCGATCGCGGGCAGGATCGCCTGGTCGACGATGGCCGCCAGGTAGTCGTCATCGGGCGGTGAGCCGGCGTCGATCAGGTGCTTGGTGACGAGGGCCTCGCCGATGTCGGTCACGACCGGGGTGAGCAGGGCGGCGGGGAAGTGGCCCTGGTCGGCGTAGTACTGCAGCACGGTACGGGTGAACGTGCCGCCCCGGCCGGCGAAGACCCGCTCGAACAGGGCCTCGGACATCAGCGCCACGCTCTTCGGGTCGGTGAGGATGGCCGACACGGCGCGGCCCGCCGGGCTGAAGGCCCACTCCACCATGAGCCGCAGGGAGCGGATGAGGTCGCCGCGCAGGTCGGTGGCGCCGGGAGTGGGCTCCTCGACGGGGTGCTGGTGGTAGAGCGCGTCGAGCAGCACCTCGATCGGGTCCGACCAGCGGCGGTAGAGCGTGCTGCGGGGCGTGGCCGCGCGCCGGGCGATGCCGTCCATGGTGAGCCGTCCCGCGCCGACGGCCACCACCTCTTCCAGCGCGGCGTCGTGGATGGCCTTGATCAGCTCGTCGCCTCGCCGGCGTGTCCGGGTGGTCCGCTCGTCCATGTCCGCCCCTTGTTTAGCTACGCCATTGTATTTTAGCGTGGAGATTAGCTACATTCGTGTATCTACATTTGAGGGGACAGCCATGTCCATCGCTCCACCGGCTCCCGTCCAGGGGGCCACTCCCGTCGCCGGGCGCGCGCTCGCCCCTGACCTCGCGCGCGGGCTGATGCTGCTGCTCATCGCGCTGGCGCACGCGCACATGTACCTGTCGGGCCACGAGGCGGGCTTCCGCGGGTACGCGCTCGACGGCGGCCCGCTCGACCGGCTGGTCGCCGGGGTGCAGATCCTGCTCGTGGACGGGCGCGCGCTGCCCATGTTCGCCGCCCTGTTCGGCTACGGCCTGGTGCAGGTGGCCAACCGGCAGTTCGCCACCGGCCGGAGCTGGCCGCAGGTGCGCGCGGTGCTGCGCCGGCGCAGCCTGTGGCTGCTGGCCTTCGGGTTCTGCCACGCGCTGCTGCTGTTCTTCGGGGACATCCTCGGGGCGTACGGGCTGATCGGGCTGGTGCTCGTCGGGTTCGTCAGGAGGCAGGACCGGGCGGTGCTGCGCGCGGCCGTCGCGGGGCTGGTGCTGCACGTCGTGGTGCTGTTCGGGTTCGGGCTGCTGACGATCTCCGCGCCCAAGGGGGACACGCCCGCGGCCATGGCCGACCCCGTCGAGGCGCTGATGATGCGGCTCATCGGGTGGTCCGGGATGACGCCCACCTACTTCGCCGCGAGCGTGGTGCCGGCGTTCCTGTTCGGCGTGTGGGCGGCGCGCCGCCGCCTGCTGGAGGAGCCCGCGGCGCACCGGCCGCTGCTCGTGCGCGTCGCCGTCGTGGGGACCGCGCTGTCCCTGGCCGGCGGGGTGCCGCTGACGCTGATCGACGTCCAGGTGTGGGGGGTGCCGGATCTGGCCGCGGTGTCGGCGTACGCGCTGCACAGCGTGACCGGCATCGCGGGCGGGCTCGCGTACGCGGCGATCATCGGGCTGATCGCCGCGCGGGTGCCGTCCGGGCCCGTGGTGCGGGCGCTCACCGCGTGCGGGCAGTGGTCGCTGACCTGCTACCTGCTCCAGTCGGTGATCTTCGTGGCGGTTTTCGCGCCGTACGCGGGAGGGCTCGGCACCCGCGTCGGCGACGCGGCGGCGTCCGGCGTCGCCGTGGTGGCCTGGCTCGCCACCGTGGTGCTCGCGGCGCTGCTCGCCCCGCGCCGGGGCCCGGCGGAGGCAGCGCTGCGACGCCTCACCTACGGGCGCCGGGGGTGAGTTCATCCACAGGCTGTGGGCTCGGGTTCGCAGCCTGTTGATGAAGGTTCTTCCGTAACGCGACGGCGGCCCTGGCAGGTGTGGTATGGCCCCCGGGTGAGTGCTCCCTATATGGCTCTGACCAGGTTGAATGCCTGCCGGCGGAGGGCGCGGCGAGTGGTGTGGTCTCTGCCATGTGCGGCGCCTGCGGGGGTGTGGATCGCCACAGAGTTATCCACAGGATGTGGGTGTTGTCCACAGGTTGTGAATCAGCGCTTCACGGTGCGGTGGCGCGGCGCCCGCGTTGCCGGGTCAGGGCGCCGGCGTCGCCCGGCAGGTCGCGCTCCGCCAGACCGCGCGCGACGCGTTCGTGCAACTCGGCCTGCCGGTGGTCGTCGTACTTGAACTTGGCCCGCACCTCCGCCACCCGCAGTCGCAGCCCCCTGATCGCCGACAGGTTCTTGTGGTACGGCCCCGCGTCGGCGGCCACCTCGCCGTGGTCGCCCGCGGGCTGGTGGTGGGCGAGCTGGCGGCGCAGGATCTCGGCCTTGCCCTCCCTGTCGTCCACGATCTCCGCCTGGCACACGAGCTGGACGGCCGCGTAGTAGCTGGTCGGCACGCCGGTCGCGGGGGAGTCGGAGCGCCAGGACGTCGGGATGTAGGCGTAGTCGTCGTGCACGCTCACCACCGCCGCCGGGTTCGCCTCCAGCGCCGCCCAGACCGGGTTGGGCCGGGCCAGGTGGAGCAGCACCTCGGCGTCCCCGTCGTAGAGGAAGTGGGTGGGCACCACCACGGGCGCCGCGCCGTCCACGCCGTTGACCGCGAGCTGGCCGAAGTCGCGGGTACGCAGCCAGCTCCGCCACTCGTCGTCGTCCCTGGCGGCGTCCCACGGATGAATGAGCACACTGACCACCTTTGTGTTAGTACATAATGTATTTTGTGCTAGAAAAGTACACGATCGCAGGTGGCACGGCCAGCGAGATTGCGGCGGGCGTCGAGGTCGCCGTGTCCGAAGGGCGGCTCTCGCCAGGGGCGACGCTGCCGCCGGTGCGTGAGGTGGCCGCGCAGACGGGCGTCAGCCCGGGGACGGCGGCGGCCGCGTACCGGATGTTGCGCGAGCGCGGCGTCATCGAGACCGCCGGGCGGCGGGGGACCAGGGTCAGGCCGCGCCCGGCCAGCACGTTCCGCGAGGAGATCCGGATCGAGGTGCCGCCGGGCGTGCGCGACCTGGCCACCGGCAACCCCGACCCCCGGCTGCTGCCGCCGCTGCACGACGCGCTCGCCGCCGCCGCCAGGGCGCACGAGGAGCGGCCCGCCATGTACGGCACCGGCGACGACGAGGAACTGCTGGACCTGGCCGGGCAGCGGCTGCGTGCCGACGGCGTGCCGGCCGCGCCGCTGGCGATCACGTCCGGCACCCTCGACGCCGTCGAACGCGTGCTCACCGCCCGGCTGCGCCCCGGCGACGCGATCGCCGTCGAGGACCCGGGCTGGACGGCGCTGCTCGACCTGGTCGGCGTCCTCGGGCTGCGGCCGGTGCCGATGCGGCTCGACGACGAGGGGCCGCTGCCCGACGAGCTCGGACGGGCGCTGCGGGCCGGGGTCCGGGCCGTGGTGATCACCGCCCGCGCGCAGAACCCGACCGGCGCCGCCGTCTCCGCGACCCGCGCCGGTGAGCTGCGGGAACTGCTCGCGCGGCATCCTGAAGTGCTGCTGATCGAGGACGACCACGGCTCCGGGTTCGTGGAGCTGCCGCTGTATCCGCTGGCCGGCGTCACCACCCGCTGGATCCTCGTGCGCTCCACGGCCAAGTCGCTCGGCCCCGACCTGCGCCTCGCCCCGGTCACCGGCGACCCGGTCACGCTCGACCGGCT
This sequence comes from Nonomuraea sp. PA05, assembly GCF_008086045.1. Taxonomy (GTDB): domain Bacteria; phylum Actinomycetota; class Actinomycetes; order Streptosporangiales; family Streptosporangiaceae; genus Nonomuraea; species Nonomuraea monospora. The sequence continues at coordinate 35,760 of NZ_VSEY01000069.1, forward strand.
GCGCGGGCGGCAGCGGCTGGCCACTGGATGGGTCAGCCACCTGCTGCAACACGCCGTCGCCCACCTGTGGCGGACGAACGCCGTGGACACCTCCGCTGTCGCGGCTTCGTACGCGCGGCGCAGGAACGGGCTGGTGGGGGCGCTGGCCGTACGCGGCATTCCCGCGTACGGCCGCAGCGGCCTGAACGTGTGGATTCCCGTCGCCGACGAGTCCACCGCCATCACCCGGCTGCTGTCACGAGGCTGGGCCTGCGCGCCCGGCGCCCGCAACCGCCTGGGCTCGCCGCCCGCGCTGCGCCTGACCGTCTCCTCCCTGGACCCGTCGGAGATCGAGCCGCTCGCCGCCGACCTCGCCGCCGCCGTGCGCCCGGCGGCGAGCGGCCGGTACGGCTGAACGTTCCTCAGGTCAGGTCAACAGTCCCTCCCCGATCCAGCCGCCGGGCGCGCACCCCGGCGGCACGGCGAAGACGGCCGACCCGATGTGCGTGACCCACTCGTTGAGCAGGTCACCCTCGGCCAGCATGCGCTGCACGGGCACGAACTGCGCCGCCATGTCCGCCTGGTAGGAGGCGAACAGCAGCCCCGAGTCCGACTCGCCCTCGGGCGACAGCCCCTCGTCGTAGTTGTACGGCCGCCGTAACAACCGCAGCGCCGGATCGGCCACGTGAGCCCGCCTGATGTGGGCGAACTCGGAGATCACCGGAAACCCGAGCCGGTTCTTCCTGGCGTAGTCGGCCGGGTCGGTCTCGGCGGAGCCCGTGAGCGGCGCCCCGTCGCCGAGCTTCCGCCCGATCGTGAACTCCCTGGCCACCCGGTCGGCGGCGTCCCACGTCTCCAGCCTCATCCGGATCCTGCGCAACACCATGGTGGTGCCGCCGCGCAGCGGCCCCGAGCCGATCCACACGGCTCTGTCCAGGTCGGTGGCGTTCACCGTGCCCTCGATCTGGCCCATCAGGTTGCGCCGGTTCGTGCTGCGGAAGCCGCGCTGGGTCCACCGGACGCGGGCGAAGGAACGCGTGTCCTTCACGATCATCCGTACGGCGTGCGCGACCGTCACGGTGTCGTCCGCGCACACCTGGACCAGCAGGTCTCCCCCGCTCCACCGCTTCTCCAGCCGGTCCGTCGAGAACGCCGGCAGCGCCCGCACCGGCGAGTCCGCCCCGGCCGCCGCGAACAGCCCCGGCCCGAACCCGAACGTGATCGTGAGCCGGGCCGGGTTCACGGCCAGTTCGGGCTCGGTGTCGGCGAGCGCGGGACGTCCCTGGGTGAGGCGGGCCGCGTCGTCGGTGAGGAGCTGGAGCAGGCGGACGATCGCCTCCCTGCGGGTGCCCTTCAGCAGATCGAAGCCGAGGAACACGGCGTGGGCCTGCGGTGCCGTGGCCACGCCTGCCTGGTGCGCGCCGTGGAAGGGCTCGACGGCGGTGGCAGTCGCGGTGGTGGCGGCTGTCGTGGTGAGAGCGCCGGCCACCGTGGCGGCTCCCCCGGTGAGGAGCCCCCTGCGGGAGATCACTTGTGCCCCGGCTGGTAGTCCTCCTCGCCACCGGCGAAGTCCTTGCCGATGGCGGTGAACTCCAGCGGCTCGCCGTCCTTCACCTGCAGCGTGAACGCGATCCTGGCCCCGGGCTTCACCTCCTCGGTGACGCCCATCAGCATGATGTGGTCGCCGCCGGGCTGGAGCTGGTGGGTGCCGCGGGCGGGCACGACGAAGCCGCCCTCCTTCGGGCGCATGACCATCTTGCCGCCGTCCTCGACCACTTCGTGCAGCTCGATGACCGGGGACAGGGGCGAGGCGCCGGACGTGATCGTCACCGGCGCGTCGGTGCCGTTGACCAGCGTGCCGAACGCGGCGGTCATCCCCTCCTTGGTGGTCTTCACCCACGGGTCGGTGATGGTCAGCGCGGCGGTCGTAGCCGCCGCGCTCGCGGTGGCGCTGGTGGTGGCCGCGGGCTCGGGGGAGGCGGCGGAGCCGCCGCAGGCGGTGAGTGTCACGACGGCGGACGCGAGCACGAGGGCATGGCGAACGTACATGGTGGTGTGTTCCTTTTCTCCGCCCGGCATGCCGAAGCAGCCCCTGCCGGGCGGCGGGGGTCGTCTGAAGAGGGAGAACGTCTCGCCCGGCCTTCAGGAGGTCAGGCGGCGACCACCCGAGGCGGGCCTCTCCTGCTGACGACGTGCCGCAGCACGGCCGAGCGCAGCACGGGCGGCTCGGTCGTGCACAGGGGTGTGGAGAAAGGAGTGGGGGTGAGCAGCGGCAGCCGGATGACCAGCAGCCGGACGGCGAGCCTGCGCAGCAGCGCCCAGAGCGCGGCCTCGCCCCGCGCCAGCCACAGCGCGGTCATCCCGACCGCCCAGCCGTGGGCGACCAGCATGCCCAGATCCGGGACCAGGCCCGCATGGAGGTGGCCGGTCAGCGCGTGCGGGGAGGCGGCGTGGGAGAGGGAGAACAGCAGGTGCAGGATCACCTGTAAGCCGGTGAGCAGCGGCAGGATCGCCGCGAACGACCGCTCGCGGCCCGACAGCGGGTACGCCGCCGCGAACGCCACCACCAGGGCCGCCGCCATGGCGGGCATCGGCACGGAAGCACCGCCGAGCACGTGCGCCGCCACGCCCAGCCCGAGGCACACGACGGCGAACACCGTGGTGCGGGCGAGACGTAACGGCGGCGCCATGCGCCTAGCATTCCACGCCATCCCGCCGGTCGGCACACCCGATCGTGCTCGGTGCGCAGGCGCCCACACCCAGCGACGCCACGATCAGCACCGTGACCCCGGCCCGCGCCGCCGATTCCCACCCGCCGTCCAGCGCCGCGAAGAACACCGCGCCGGTGAACGTGCCGCCCAGCACTCCCCCGGCCTCCTGCACGGTCCCGAGCACCCCGGCCGCGGCGGCCGACCGCTCAGGACGTACGGAGGCCAGGACGGAGGAGAGCAGCGGCGACATCAACAACCCCATCCCGGCACCCGTCACCACCAGCGCCACCCCCACCTGCAGCGGCCCGGCACCCAACGCGTGGTACACCAGCGCCAGCCCCACGACCAGCACCGGCGCCCCGAACCGGCCGCGCGGGCGCAGCAGCGAGGCGGCGAAGAAACCGGCGTTCAGGGCCGTGCACACGGTGGCGGCGGCGAGCGGGGTGAGCCCGAGCCCGTCCTGAAGGTAGAGGGCGAGCACGAACGACAGCCCCGCCGACGTGCCGAACAGCAGGCCCACCGCCACCAGACCCCAGGCGAACCCCTTCTCCCTGAAGACCGCCAGGTCCAGCAGCGGCACCCGCCCGTCGGCCGTGAGACGGCGCTGCCGCCGCACGAAAGCGCCCAGCAGCAGGGGCGCGGCGCCCAGGCACGCCCACGCCCAGCCCGGCCACCCCTGCTCCCGGCCCTCGGCGAGCGGCAGCACCACGGCCACCAGCCCGGCCATGACGAGCACCGCTCCGCCGAGGTCGAGGTCATGGGGGAGCAGAGCCCGAGCGGCGCGGGAACGCGGAGCAGGCTTGGCCAGGGGAGGCAGAGCGGGTGCGGTGCGGGGGAGTGGCGAGGTGGTGCTGGAGAGCCTGGCCGAGGTGGCGTAGGGGAGCGGCGCCGGGGCGGGTGCGGCCCGGGGGAGCAGGCGGCAGGTCAGGGCCAGGGCGGTCAGGCAGATCGGTACGTTGACCAGGAAGCAGGCCCGCCACCCCAACCCCATCGGGTCGGCGGCCACCACCATCCCGCCGATGACCTGGCCGCTCAGCCCGGCCAGCCCGACGGCGGTGCCGTACCAGCCGAAGGCCCTGGCGCGATCGTCCCCCTGGTAGAGCCGCCCGAGCAGGGCGAGGACCTGCGGTGCGAGCAGCGCGGCCGCGACGCCCTGCCCGACCCTGGCCGCCACCAGTGTCGACGTGCCGCCGGCGAGCCCGCACCCGGCCGAGGCGAGCGTGAACAGCGCCAGCCCCACGGCGAACGTCCGCCGGTGCCCGTACAGGTCGCCGAGCCGCCCGGAGACGATGAGCCCCGCCGCGTACGCCAGCCCGTACCCGGCGATGACGAGTTGCACGGCGCCGTCGCCGGCGCCGAGGTCGGCGCGGATGGAGGGCACGGCCAGGTTCGCGACGTAGAAGTCGAGCGTGGTCACGAACACCGCGACCAGCAGCACGGGCAGGGCGGCCCAACGCGTGGACATGTGACTCCAGGGGAGGGAGAGGGGCAGGCGGTGAAAGAACACCGCCGGACGCCGGACGGTTGACCCCACCCTCGGACCGGGCCGTTACGATTCCCTGCGGATCCGCTACGGACCACCCCATAATCAACCCGATGCCGAAATTTCAGGACCTGTCGGAATTTGCGGCGGCCATCGCCCCGGTCATCGGCGCAGCCCACGTCAACGTGCACGCCTCGGCCGCCAGAGCCGTCGCCCAGCTCGCCGAGACGTCAGGCGTGACCCCGGCCCTGCTCTCCGACCTGCGCTTCGCCCTCCCCCTGCGCCCCCTGACCCGAGATCACCTGGCCGTCATCGACCGGTACGGCACCGCGTCCGCCCGCGAGCGCGACCTCCAGGAACACCTGCGCCAGCACACCCTCACAGAGGACGACGGGACGCTGCGGTTGACGGACAAGGGCCTGGAGTTCGTCCACAGGCTGTACGAGGTGCACGCCGCCACGGCCGATCGCGTCTGGGCGGCCCACGACGTGCCGGGCCTGGCCGCCCTCGTCGCCCGGGTGCTCGACGCGGCCGAGCGGCTGCCGGGCGGGGCGCTGGAGCTGGTGACGCCGCCGTACGAACCGGACGACGCGACCCCGGGCCTGCTGCTGTTCAACCGGCTCGCCGTGGTCCGCTACCACCGCGCCGACGCGCACGCCGCCGCCTGGCGGGCGGCGGGCCTGTCCGTGTCCGAGATCGTCGTCCTGCCGGACGGCCCGCTGCGCGCCGGGATCGAGGCGGAGACGAACCTGCGGGCCGCCGCGCCGTACGGCGTCCTGACAGGCCTGGAGCGCGAGGCCCTCTACGACGGGCTCATGAAACTGGTCTGAGGCGACTCCAGCAGGCGGCCTGCCTGCGTGCGGTCGTTCACGCCCAGCTTGTCGTAGGCCGCCTGCAGATGGTTGGCCGCCGTCCGCCTGGACAACGTCAGCCGATCGGCGATCTCCCTGTTCGTCAGCCCGGCGGCGGCGAGCTGCAGGATCTCCCGCTGCCGCGGCGTCAGCTCCGGCGTGACCAGCTCGACCAGCGCCGGCGTCGAGACGCCTGTGCAGAGCCTGGCCAGCGCGCCCGCCCGCGCCCGCGCGCTCCTGGCCAGCCGCCCCCGCCCCGCGTCGTGGTAGGCGTTCGCCTCGTGCGCGGTGGCCTCGGCCGCGTACAGCACCATGCCGAGTCGCTCGTACTCGGCCGCCACCGCCCGTAAGCCCGCCGGATCGCCCAGCGCCAGCTCGTGCCTGGCCAGCACGCGCACCAGCGGCCCCTCCAGCTCGGTCGCCAGCGCGCCCAGCTCGGGGGCGCGCCCGCCGAGCCGCACCAGGTCGTGCAGCGCGAACATCAGGTGGCCGCCCAGCTCGTGCCGCCGCGCGTGCGCCGCCGCCACCCGGCACAGCTCGGTGGCCTCGTCCAGGTCGCCGCCCGCCGCCGCCACCCACACCGCCGCCTGCAGCACGTGCTGGCGGGTGAAGGCCCAGCGGGCGGTCAGCTTCTCGGCCTCGGCCAGCGTCTCCCTGGCCTCGTCCAGCCGGCCGAGCAGTGCCAGGGCGTGCGCCAGCTCCGCCGCCAGCCGCCCCAGGTACGGCTCCCCGGCGGGCACCCTGGCCATGTCCTCCCTGCACCAGCGGACCGCCTCCTCGGCGTCGCCGCGCAGCCGGGCCGCCATCGCCCGGTAGGCGCCGTACCCGGTCACCGACATCTCGGCGGTGGGCAGCCGCATGGCGTGCTCGGCCGTCCGCGCCGCCTCCGCCAGCCTCCCGGAGAACGTCCGGGCCGCGCACTGCGCTTCCAGGAACGTGGGCAGCGCGTGCGGTGCGAGGTCCCGCCACTCGTCGACGGTGGCCATCGTCCGCTCCGCCACGGCCAGCGCGCGTTCCGTGCGGCCCGCGTACGCGTCCACCCACGCCTCCAGGCACGCCGCGTGCGCCGCGCCGCGCAGGCTGCCCGGCGTGCACGCCCTGGCCAGGGCCAGCGAGCGCGTCGCGCCGGTCAGCCGGCCGGCGAAGCAGTCGGTGACGGCGCGGTAGACGTGCGCCTCCTGCCGCCACACCGGGTCGGTGAGCGTCGCGACGGCTGTGTCGAGCACGTGGCACGCTTCGGCGTCCGCGCCGGCCCAGGCCAGGTTCACGGCGAGGCTGCAGGCGTGCTGGGCGCGCTCGCTCTCGGTCACGGCGTCGCGTGCCACCTGCCGCAGCGCGGTCACCGCGGAGCCGGCGTCGCCGAGCACCATGAGCACCTCGCCGAGCACCGAGACCGCCGCCACGCCCGCTCCGGCGTCGATCGCGGCCCTGGCCAGCCGCGCGGCCAGCCGGGGGTCATGTCTGCCCCAGGCCAGCTTGGCGGCCGAGGTCAGCATGGCGGGGTCGGTGACCGAGCCGCTGTCCAGCCGCCACACGGCGGCGCGTAGCTCGTCCTCGCGCCGCCGCAGCCCCGTGGCCTCCAGCGCCTCGGCCAGCACGCGCAGCCGCCGCCTGGCCCGCAGCGTGCCGCAGTCGCCGCGCACCACCTCGCCGTAGAGCGGATGGCCCAGGCCCAGCTGGTCGCGCCGGCCGTCGCCCACGGTCACGATCAGGCCGCGCGACTCGACGCGTTCGACCGCGCCCGCCGAGGTCAGCTCGACCAGCAGCGCGGCACCCAGCGGCTCGCCGAACGCCACCAGCTCCAGCACCTCGCGCTCGTCCTCGTCGAGGTGGCCGATCCGGTCGCCGACCAGCTCGCGCAGCCGGGTCGTCATGGACAGCTCGCCGCGCCAGCGCCACACCCCGTCCCGTTCGGCCAGGCAGCCGGATTCGCGTCCCGCGAGCACGACCTCGCGCAGGTAGAGCACGTTGCCCTCGCTGACCCCTGCCAGATGCCGTACGGTCTGCGCCGCGACCTCCCCGCCGAGCGCCCCCGCGAGCACCTCGCCCACCTCGGACACCGTCAGCGGCGGCAGCTCGACGCGCGGCAGCAGCTCGTCCTTCCACAGCGCCACCACCGGATCCGGCTGCGGCTCCCCCGACCTGACCGTCACCAGCAGCCGCGCCTCGCCCTTGGCGGCCAGGTAGTGCACCAGCGCCGCCGACGCCGGGTCCAGCCGGTGCGCGTCGTCCACGCTGACCAGCAGCTCCGCGCCGCGGGCCCGGCCGCGCAGGTGGCGCGTGGCCCAGCGCAACAGGTTCTCGCCGCTGCGCGGCGGACCCGTCAGCACGTGCGCGAACGCGCCGAACGGGATCATCGACGCGGTCTCCGTGCCCAGCGCCCGCACGATCGCGTACCCCTGCTGACCGGCCAGCACGTGCGCCGCCAGCCTGCTCTTGCCGACCCCGGCCGCGCCGGCGATCATCATGCCGGAACCCGACCGCAGCGCCTCGCGCACGGCCGCCAGCGGCCCCCCTCGCCCGACGAACGGCCAACCGCTCCCCTGCTCGCTCATCGTGCCTCCCCTCTCGTGCACCCATCGTGGCCGCCGGGGGTTCGCGGGAGGTTCAGGCGGGATCGCGCTTGAGCCCGGCGGCGGCACGCAGCAGCTCGATGACGGCTTCCGAGCCGCTGAACGGCACCGGCTCGCCCCCTACCTCTTCGAGCAGGCCGCGGAGCTGGCCGTCCGCCTGCTCGGGCTCGACGAGCCGGACGATCACCGTTCTCATCTGAGCACGATCTCTCCGGACGGTTCAGGTACGGTTCAGGCCGGGTAGGGCGCGGGCTCCACCTCCAGCTCGCGCATCAGCTCGGCGTAGAGCCGGTAGCGCCTGCGGGCGTCTCCCCTGCGCCCGGCCAGGTCGAGCACGCGGACCAGGCCGAGATGGGCCCGCTCGTCGTAGCGGTCGCGCTCCAGCAGCCGCAGCCAGTAGCGGGCGGCCTCGTCGTAGCGGTGCTCGCCGGCCCTGGCCGTGGCGAGCCTGGCCGCCGCCTGCACGTACGCGAGCCTGAGCTGCTCGCGCAGGCCCACCGCCCAGTCCGCGTACGGGTCCTCCTCGCAGAACTCACCGCCGTACGCGCTCTCTGCCGCCGCCCACCGGGCCAGCGCCTCGGCCTGCCTGCCCGCCTGCTCCAGCCGGGACGCCTGGGCCACCAGCTCCAGGAACGTCTCGACGTCCACCTCGACGCCGGACAGCTCCAGCCGCAACGCGCCCTCCTCAGACACCACGAACTCGTCGGCGGGCCAGGCGTGCCCAGGGTCCAGCACGGCACGCAGCGTGGACACCATGACGTTCAGCCGCCGCAGCCCGACCGTCTCGTCCTCCTGCTCCGGCCAGAGGATCTCGACCAGCCGCTCCCTGCCGATCGCGCCGCCCCGGCGGCTGACCAGGATCTTCAGCAGGTCGCGGGCCTTGCGCGACTGCCACGCCGTGCGGGGGACGGGCACCGAGCCGCGCAGCACCCGGAACGTTCCCATCGTCTCGATCGCGAGCTTCGCCCCGCGCGGGGGACCGGCGCGCGCCACCAGGGCGTCGATCAGGTCGTCGAGCGCCCGGCAGCCGATCGCGTGCATGCGCTCACGTACACCGGCGGCCACCTCGCCGCCGGTCGCAGGGTCGGCCAGAGCGGCCCTGACCAGCTCGGCCCTGGCCCGGCCGATCGGGTCGCCGACCGCCGCCCACCTGCGTACGGCCTCGTCGGCGAGCTTGGCGTCGCCGTCCAGCCGGGCGCGCAGCTCCGCCACGGCGGCCAGCGCGGCGTGGTCCCTGCGGTCGTTCGCCGCCGGCTCGGCCTCGTCGAGCAGCGTCCGGGCGCGCCCGGGCTCGCCCGCGGCCAGCGCCACCCGGGCCGCCGCGACCCTGGCGGACACCCCGGAGATGCCGTCCACGTGCCGCAACGCCCGCGCCGCGATCTCGGTGGCCGCCTCGGGGTCGTCGGCGGTCAGCAGCTCGGCGAGCCCGTTGAGCGCCTGCGACAGCGCCTGCACCTCGCCCGACGGCTCGGCCCGCGCGATGACCTGCCGGTAGAGCGTCGCGGCCGCCGTACGGTCGCCGCGCAGGGCGTGCACGGCGGCCAGCCGGTTCAGCCCGGCGCCGGTCAGCCGGGAGCCCATCGCCTCCCACCTGGCCGCCGCGTCGGCCGCCTCGGCCGCAGCCTCCTCCAGCCGGCCCAGGCCGATCAGGGCCTTGGCGCGGTTGGCGACGTTCAGCGCGGCGAACGGGGCGAACGCCACCAGGTCCGACAGCCGGCCGGCGATCTCCGTCTCCGCCAGCGCCTCGGCGTACGCGGCCTCGTCCAGGTGACGGGAGGCCCGGTTGGCGTGGATGCGGATGAGCTGCACCAGGTCGCCGGCCCGCTCGGCGTAGGACAGGGCGCGCAGGTAGTAGGCGTCGTTGGCGCGGCGGTCGCCGTCGAGTGCGGCCAGCATGGCCAGGACGGTGTTCGCCATGGCCAGCGCGCTCGCGTCGCCCAGGCTCATGGCCTGCTCCAGCGCCCGGTCCGCCAGCTCGGCGCAGGCCGCCCGGTCGCCCTTCAGCCAGTGCACCGAGGCCATGGACGCGGCGCACATGGCGGCGTCGGCGGGCGGCAGGCCGTGGGCGTGGCCCCGCTCGTACATGGGCAGCGCCCGGTCGAGGTCGCCGCGCATGTGGTCGATGAAGGCCAGCCGCCTGGCCACGGACGCGTCGAACCCCGGCCCCTCGGCTGCCTCGGCGAGCAGCTCGCGGGCGCGGGTCCAGTGGCCGCGGTTCTGCTCGGCGATGCCGGCCAGCCTGAGCATCGGCGGCGCGCGCCTGGCAGGCTCGGGTAACAGCTCCAGCGCGGCGAGCACGTCGCCGCGCTCGGCCAGCGCCGCGCCGTGCCCGTCGAGCAGCGTGGCCGCCAGCGTGGGGTGGGCGGTCGCGACGGCGGCGCGCAGGGCCAGCTCGGGGCGGTCGTGCGCGACGTACCATCGGGCGGCGACGGCCGCCACGTCGTGGGCCTCGTGCCGGTCCAGCGGCAGGTTCCTGGTCAGTACGGTGCCGGCCGTCGAGGTGAGCCGGTGGCCGTCGGGCTCCGGCTCGAGGAACAGGCCGCGGGCGGCGAGCGCGTCCAGGGTGTCGGGAGGCGCGCCGAGCGTGGCCGCCAGGCCCGGCGTGAGCACCGGCAGGACGGTGGCCGCGCGCAGCAGCTCGCGCATGGCCGCGGGCAGGTCCTTGAACGCGGCCAGCGTGAGGCGTTCCAGCGTGGCCGAGTTCGCCGCCAGGCCGGCCACGGTGCCGCGCCAGGTGGCCGGGTCGCCGCGGGCCAGCGCGTCGAGCGCCGCCTGCACGGCCGCTGGCCAGCCGCCGCACGTGCGGTGCAGCTCGGCGGCGATGCCCGCGCCCGCCTCGCCCAGCAGGTCGCGGGCCCAGGCGGCGGTCTCGTCAGGCGTCAGCGCGAGGTCGGTGGCGTCGAGGTCGAGCACCTCGTGGTCCTGGCGCAGCCGGGCGGTCGGGAACGGCAGCGGCGCCCGCGACGCCGTCACCAGATGCAGGTGCCGGGGCGCCGCGCGGACCAGCGTCTCCACGTACCGGACAGGGCCGGGCGCGCCCGCGATGGCCTCGATGCCGTCGAAGATCAGCACCAGCCCGCGCCGCGACCGCGTGACCAGCGCCTCCGTCAGCGCGCCCGCCAGCGCCGCCGCCTTGGACAGCTCGTCCGCGTCGGGGCCGAGCGGCGCCGCGGCCGCCGTCACCAGGTCGGCGGGAAGGTCGGGCACCTTCGCCGACAACGCCGCGGCCACCGCGCCCGCCAGCGTCGGCAGGTCGCGGTCGGCGGGCCCGAGCCGGTGCAGCACCGCGCCCACGGCCGGGCCCCAGCCGGCCAGCGCCGTGGACTTGCCGTAGCCCGTGGTGGCCACCAGGCAGGTGAGCCTGTGTGTCAGCGCCCCGTCGAGCCGCCGGTCGAGGGCGGGACGGGGGCGCACCCACCCGCGCTCCACCCCCGCATGCTATGCCCGCATTCGGACGGGACTCCAGAGTTCGCAAATTGCCACCTCCCGGTAACCAGCGTGGTGGCGCACTATGGTCGTACTTCGACAGGAGGCACCGTGGAACAGGATCTGCCCGGCGGTGCGCGGCTGATCGTCGGTGTGGACGAGTCCCCGGCCGCGCGCTGGGCGCTGGCCTGGGCCATCGGCGCGGCCAGGCTGCACCGGATGGCTCTGGTGGCTGTGCACGTCAGCCGCGCGCCCGTCCACCCCTTTCCCGAGGCGCTGCCCGTGCAGCACGCCGTCAGGGCGGGCGAGGAAGCGCGCTGCACCGAGGTGATCACCAGCGTGTTCGAGGACGTCGCCGGCGGGGTGCCCGACGACGTGCGGACGTTCGTGGTGGGCAGGGTCGGCGACCCCGGCTACCACCTCGTCGACCTGGCTCGGGAAGGTGACCTGCTGGTGCTGGGGCGGGGCCGCCGCGGCCTGCTCAGCCGCATCTTCCTGCCCTCGACCAGCATGTACTGCGCGCGGCACGCCCGCACGACCGTCGTGATCGTGCAGCAGCCGTCGCCGCCCGACGATCCCGAGCTGTCAGGGGAGCGCAGCCGCCGGTTCTGGACCCGCCGACATCCGTGAGCTGTCCTGCGAAGCTTGTGTCAGCCGTGATCTGAGCAGGCGCAGCCCCTCGGGGATGGCGTCCCTGCCGATCGCGCCGTACCCCAGCACCAGGCCGCGCTGCGGCGGGCTCTGGCCGCAGTACGCCTCCAGGGCCTCGACCGCGAGGCCGGGCGCGGGACGTACGGACGCGCCCAGCGCGCACAGGTGCAGGCCCGCCGTGGACGGCACCAGCCGCACGCGCTCGTCGGCGGCCAGGGCCTCGGCGATCAACGCGTGCCTGGCCGCGTACTCGCGGGTGGCCCTCCTGATGTGCCTGGCCAGCAGACCCTCGTCGATGAAGCGGGCCAGTGCCGCCTGCGTCGGCAGCTCGCCGTGCCAGTCGGACAGGTGCCTGGCCGCCGTCAGCGCCGGCGTCAGCGAGGCCGGGGCCACCAGGAAGCCCAGCCTGAGCATGGGGAGCAGGGTCTTCGAGAACGAGCCCACGTAGATCACCCGCCCTGCCCTGTCGAGGCTCTGCAGCGGCTCCAGCGGGCGCTCGCCGAACCGGAACTCGCTGTCGTAGTCGTCCTCGATCACCACCGCCCGCCGGCGTTCCGCCCAGGCCAGCAGGGCGGCGCGGCGGGCCAGCGACATGGGTGTGCCCAGCGGGAACTGGTGCGACGGCGTCACGTACACGAGCTTGGCGGTCCGGGGGATGGCCCGCACGTCGATGCCCTCCGCGTCCACCGGCACGCCCGCGACCCGGGCGCCGAGCGAGCGGAACAGCAGGCGGGCCGGGGGATAGCCCGGCTCCTCGACGGCCACGACGGCGCCCGGCTCGATCAGGACGCGGCCGATCAGGTCGAGCGCCTGCTGGGCGCCGTTGGTGATCAGCACGTCGCCCGCGCCCGCGTGGACCGAGCGGCTCAGGCCGATGTGGCGGGAGATCGCCTCGCGCAGGGGCTCGTGCCCGGCGGGGTCGCCGTAACCGGCCACGCTCGCCCGCAGCTCGCGGGCCACCAGGCGGCGCCAGGTCTCCATGGGGAATAGGCGGGCGTCGGGGACGCCGACGCGGAAGTCGTACCTGGCCGGGGCCATCCTGCTCGGAGGGGTCAGATCGTCCCAGACCGGACGCGGGCGCACCACGCCGCGCGGCGCGGCCCTGCCCCTGACCTGCTCTCCCGACACGAACGTGCCCGCGCCCGCCCGGCCTACCAGGAAGCCGTCGGCGACCAGGCGGTCGTAGGCGAGGGCGACCGTGTTTCTGGAGATGTCGAGGCGGCGGGCCAGCTCTCTGGTCGGGGGGAGTCGCTCGCCCTCCCTGAGGCGGCCGTCGAGTATCGCGTCGAGGAGTTGCCGGTAGACCTGTGCGGCCAGGTCGCGGCGGCCGTGGAGGCTGATGTGGACGTCCATCTTGGCCCAATCAACTTGCTGGAAATTGGAGCTTATCTCGGGACAAATGTGGATTCATCATGAGTGCATGACCGAGCGGATGTCTCTCGGGACGCGGGCGCCGTGGCGGCGGGGGAGCGCGGCACCAGACCGCTTTTGTTCGACGAGCCGGAACGGCCCGCGCCGGTTCTCACCGAGTCCCCCACGCGACTGGATGCGTTGATCATGGCCACCACTGGCTTCTCCTCCGCGAACCACCCGGCGCCCGCCTCCCAGATCTCGGCCATGAAACATCGGCGAATCCTGGCACATGCGCAGCTGGTCAGCTCCATCGGCGACGGCGTCTACCTCGTCACCTCGGCGTTCTACTTCGCTGGCATCGTCGGGCTGTCGGCCACCGAGATAGGCCTCGGCCTCACGCTGGGCTGGGCCGTCGGCTCGGTGGCCGGCGTGCCGCTCGGCCACCTCGCCGATCGGCGCGGGCCGCGCGGCGTCGCGGTGCTGCTCGCCGTTGCCACCGCCGTCGCGGTCAGCGGCTTCCTGTTCGCCCGCTCGTTCGCCGCGTTCGCCCTGGTGGCCTGCCTGTACGGCACCGCGCAGACCGGGCTGTCCGCCGCCCGCCAGGCCCTGCTCGCCGCCCTCGTCCCGCCCGCCTCGCGGACGCGCGTACGGGCGGTGCTCCAGGCCACCCTGAACGCCGGGCTGGCCACCGGCGCTGCGCTGGGCGGGCTGGCGCTGCACCTCGGCACCCGGGAGGGGTACCTGGCGGTGTTCGTGCTCGACGCGCTCACCTTCCTCGGCGCCGCCGTCCTGCTGCTCAGACTGCCCGCCGTACGGCCCGCACCCGCTCCGGCCGGGCCCCGGCTGGCCGTCCTGCGTGACCGGCCCTACGCGCTCGTGATGCTGATCAACGCGGTGATGCTGTTCTACATGCCGCTGCTGAGCGTCGTCGTGCCGCTCTGGGTGGCCTCGCGTACCGACGCGCCCACCTGGGTGGTGTCGGTGCTGCTGCTGGTCAACACCGGTGGGGTGGTGCTTTTCCAAGTACGGGTGGCCCGGCGGGTGCGCGGCTTGCGGGACGCCAAGGCGGCGGTACGGCAAGCCGGGATGCTGATGCTGCTGGCCTGCGCGGTGTTCGCGCTCAGCTCGTACGGGTGGGTGTTCCTGCTGGCAGGTGCGGCGTTGCTGGTGGCGGGGGAGATGCTGCTGGCGTCCGGATCATGGGAAATCGGTTTCTCATTGGCGCCCGACGACCGTCAGGGGCAGTACCAGGCTTTCTTCGGCACCGGGGTGGCCGTGGCCAGGATGCTCGGGCCGGTCGTGCTCACCACGCTCGTGCTCGGTGGCGGGACGGTGGGGTGGCTGGTGGTGGGCGCCATGTTCATGACGGCCGGCGCCGTGATGGCGCCGGCCGTCAACTGGGCCCGTCTTTCACGTGAACCGGCCGGCGGCTCGGACCCTGCCTCGAGTGCAGCGGCCGCCGGTTCAGCTCGTGCTTGACGTGCTTGGCCGGTGTTTCACGTGAAGCGGCGCAGG
>NZ_VSEY01000007.1 GCF_008086045.1 Nonomuraea sp. PA05
GGGGGGGGGGGGGGGCGGGGGGGGGGGGGGGCGCCGGCCGCGCGCGCCCCCCCCCCCCGGCGCCCCGCCCCCCCGCGGCCCGCCGCGGGCGCGGGGCCCCCCGCCCCTCCTGCACCCAGATGCTGCCCAGCGGCCTGCTGCCGGCGTGCACGCCGACGACCAGCCTGCGGCGCACGCCCAGGTCGGGCCGCTCGGCGATGTCGACGATCTCCTCGCCGGCCCACAACCGCTGGTAGACGCCCCACTCGCGCAGGTGGGCCAGGTAGGCCTCCGGGCAGTTGCGGCCCAGGATCGACTGGCGGCGCAGCTCGTCCACCTCGTCGTCGGACTCCGAGTAGGCAAGCACGCGGTGCGCGGTGTCCTCGATCGTCACCGCGCCGCCGGTCAGCGTGGCGACGGTCTGCGCCAGTGAGAACAGGTCCTGATGGCTGTCGCCGTCGGAGCCCGAGCCCTCGATGACGGCGCGGGCGAGCGTCTCCACCTGGTCCCAGCGCGCGTCCGTGGCGACCCCGAGCACCGCGATCCCGGCCTGCCGCATCGCCTCGACCGGGGCGCCCTTCACCGCCACCGCCGCCGCGCCGCACCGGGCCGCGGCCTCGATCACCGGCACGGCCGCCTCGCCGCGCGCGCCCGCCACCAGCACCAGGTCGCCCGGCCCGACCGGGTCGCCCGGCTCGGCTATGACGACGGCACGCAGCTCGACGTCCAGGCCGCCGGGGGCGGTGACGAGCCCGGTCACCGGGCCGCTGAGCGCGGTCATGACCGCGCGCAGGGTCGCGCCTGTCTTCATGGACACCTCTCCGGGAACCAGGTTCGCATACGAGCAAGTACACAACCTAGTGAGCGTGGCGTCACGGTGCCGTCTCGTCCCAGCCGCGCTTCAGCACGTCGGCCGGTAAGGCACCTCGGGCAGGTGCCGCCCCCACTCCTCGGCCGTCAGCGGCCCGTAGCGCTCGCACACCCACGCCTCGGGCCGCGCCGGAGCGGCCGGCGCCGCCAGGTCGATGGTCAGGACGGTGCCGCGCCCCGCCAGCACCCGCAGCCACCGCCCGTCCGCCGAGATCGCCGCCTGCGCCTGCCGATCGACGGACGCGGGCACCCGCCGGTCGGCGATCCGCGTGCCGTGGTCGAGCCGCCACACCCGCACGCGATCGCTGTCGGTGCTGACCAGCAGCCGCCCGTCCCAGCTGAAGCGCAGATGGCCGGGGGAGGGCCGGTAGCGGCTGTTGTGGGTGGGCACGCCGTCCAGCCCGTAGATCTGGATGCCGGTCTCCTCGGCGATGGCCACCCGCACGCCGTCGGGGGCGAACGTCGTGTACTCCCACGGCATCCTGTCCAGCCACGGCGCCGGCGACGCCTTGCCGGACCGCCTGATCTGCGAGCGCCTGCCGTCGAAGACCAGCGCCAGCCGGTCGCCCGGGCCGATCACCGCGTACTCGCCGACGTAGGCGGCCCGGCGCGCCCGCAGGTCCCATGCCCACCGCTCGCCCGACTGCCTGGCCGCCGCGAACAGCAGCCCGCCTCCCGGGCTGAACCACGCCGACTGCTCGCCGGGCGTGCCCAGGCCCCGGCCGAAGGGGCGGCCCAGCTCGCCGGTACGCGGGTCGTACAGGTACGAGCGGTCCACGCCCACCAGCGCCAGCGTCGCGCCGTCCGGTGACCAGGCCATCGCCCGCACGCTCTGCGCGGGCCCTCCCGTGGTGGTCACCAGCCGGCCGGAGGCCACGTCGTACAGCCGCAGTGTGCTCTCGTCCAGGGCGGCGAGCGTGGCGCCGTCGGCGGTGATGGCGTGCAGCGTGCGCGGCCCCGCGTGCGGGTCGGCGAACACCTCCACCGCCGGATCGGGCGCCGTCAGCGCCCGCCTGCTCTCGGGGATCGGCGCCAGCAGCCAGGCCGCCAGGCCCAGCTTGCGCGCGGTCACCGGGTCGGCCACCCGCACCGCCTCGGCCCGCGAGGCCGCCACCCTGGCCATCGTCTCGTCCAGCCGCCCGTCCGCCACGCCGCGCTGCCAGAGCGCGAGCAGCACGGCCACCATGGCCACCGACAGCAGGCCCGCCGTGGCCGTGCGACGCCTGCGGGCGTGCCGCCGCGTCCGCCGCCGGGTCAGGGCGAGGCCCGCGTCCAGGAACGTCTGCTCGCCCGCGCTCAACGTCACCCGCCGTCGCCCGCCGGCCGCCCACGCCAGCGCCCTGTCCAGCGGCTCACCCTGGAACAGCAGCGACTCGCCGCGCCCGCCCGCCTCCCACCGCCGCGCCGCCTCCGCCAGCTCCCTGTGCACGGCCAGCCCTGCGCGCTCGCCGTCCAGCCACTCCCGCAGCCGGGGCCAGGCCCGTAACAGCGCGGCGTGCGCGATCGCCGGCGGCTCCTCGATCAGCCCGGCCTTCCCGTACGCGGCCAGCACCCCTTCGATCGCCGTCACCTCGTCGGGTTCACGCCCGGCGACCAGCTCGTCCCTGCCGACGCCGGCGACCGTGTCGGCGCCCTCGGAGTCGACGCCCACCAGCCGCAGGAACACGTCCGGCACCAGGTCCTGCTCGGCCGGGCTGAGCGTGGCGTGCACGGCCTCCGCGCGGACGCCGAGCGGCGGGTCGTCCACGGGGTCGGGAGGGAGCAGGCGGCCCTGCTGCGACGGGGGCGCGTCGAGGAGGGACATCAGGAGCTGGCGGGCGCTCGGGCGGCGCTCCGGGTCGCGGCGCAGCGCGGCGGCCACGAGGTCGCGTAACAGACGGTCGAACCGCTCACCGCCGTCCCACCGCCCGCCGTCCCCTGGCTCGCCGGGCGGCCCGTAGGCGGCGAAGACCAGCAGCCGCCCCCAGGCGTGCACGTCCGCGGGCGGCCCGCCACCGTCACCCGACAGCCCCAGCCCGACCAGCCGGGGCCCCTCGCCGCCCAGAACGATCTTGTCCGGCGTCAGCGCCCCGTGCGTGGCGCCCGCCTCGTGCACCGCCGCCAGCGCGGTGGCCGTGGCGGCGGCCAGCCGGTAGAGGTCGTCTCCCGAGTACGGCCCGCGCAGCCGCACCACCTGCCGCAGCGTCGGCCCCTCGATGTACTCGCTGACCAGGTAGGGCGGCTCCCCGTCCAGGCACACCGCGGTGACCCGGGCCACCGACAATGACCGGACCCGGGCGGCGGCCTCGGCGGAGGCGGCCAGCCTGGCCCGCGCGTCGGCGTCAGGCAGGCACGGCATGCCCAGCGCGTGGCGGGCTCCCGACTCGTCGTACGCCTCGCGCACGACGACCTGCCCGCCCCGGTCGAGCCGGGCGCCGAGCCAGTAGCCCCCCAGCCGGTCGGTCATGCGGGATGAGACGCCGCCCTTCTAAGAAAGGTTCACGAAGCGCGCAGCCGTTCGCGGTGCTGCGGCCATTCCTCTTCGAGGATGCCGAACAGGACGGTGTCGCGCCAGGTGCCGTCCGAGCGCTTGCGGTGCCGGCGCAGTGTGCCCTCGTGCACCCCGCCGATGCGCTTGATCGCGTTCTGCGAGCGGAGGTTGAGGTTGTCGGTCTTGAGCAGGACGCGGTTGTAGCCGAGGGAGAAGGCGTGGTCGATCAGCAGCAGCTTGCAGCTCGTGTTCACGGCGGTGCGCCAGACGGCCCTGCCGTACCAGGTCCAGCCGATCTCGATGCTGGCCTCGAAGCCGGGCACGTCGGCGTAGGTGGTCCAGCCGACGGCGCGCCCGCTCTCCTTGAGGATGACGGCGTGCGGCACGTGCACGTCGTCGTCGATCAGCTTCCTGGCGACCTTGCCCAGCTCCTCCTCGGTGCGCGGGGTGTCGATGGGCAGCCAGCGCCACAGCTCCTCGTCACCGCCGCCGGCGGCGAACAGGTCGGGAACGTGGTCCATGGTGAGCGGCTCGAGGCGGACGACGTCGTTCTCGAGCACGGCGGGCGCGGGCAGCTTCGCGGTCATGCCGCACACCCTACGAGACCACTTGTGCCACTTTTATGGCCACATGCCCCTTTTTGCGGGGAACCACCTGTCGACACGCATACCGGCCGGTCGGTAGGCTCACGCCCATGGACTTCGCCTTCGACCAAGTCACCGAGGACCTGCGCGAGCGCCTGCTCCGCTTCATGGACGATTGCGTCTATCCAGCAGAGCCCGCCTTCGAGGAACAGGCTCAGGCCAGCGGCTGGAGCCCGCCGCCCCTGCTGGACGACCTCAAGGACGAGGCCAGGAAGCGCGGCCTGTGGAACCTGTTCCTGCCCGGGGAGCACGGCGCGGGCCTGACGAACCTCCAGTACGCGCCGCTGGCCGAGATCATGGGCCGGAGTCCGTCCCTCGCCCCCGTCGCCACCAACTGCGCGGCGCCCGACACGGGCAACATGGAAGTGCTGTCCATGTTCGGCAGCGAGTGGCAGCGCAAGGAGTGGCTGCGACCTCTGCTCGACGGCGAGATCCGCTCAGCGTTCGCGATGACCGAGCCCGACGTGGCCTCCTCCGACGCCACCAACATCGCCACCTCCATCACCAGGGACGGCGACGAGTACGTCATCAACGGCCGCAAGTGGTTCATCTCCGGCGCCATGAACCCCAACTGCAAGATCTTCATCGTCATGGGGAAGACGAACCCGGACGCGCCCAAGCACCGGCAGCAGAGCATGATCCTCGTCCCCCGCGACACCCCTGGCCTGCACATCAAGCGCGGCATGCACGTCTTCGGCTACACCGACGCCGACCACGGGGGCCATGCCGAGATCGTCTTCGAGGACGTCCGCGTCCCGGCGGCCAACCTCATCGGCGAGGACGGCGGCGGCTTCGCCATCGCCCAGGCCAGGCTCGGCCCCGGCCGCATCCACCACTGCATGCGCCTGATCGGCATGGCCGAGCGCGCGGTCGAGATGATGTGCAAGCGGGCCCTGGCCAGAACGACGTTCGGCAAGCCCGTCGCGCAGCAGGGCGTCGTGCAGGACTGGATCGCCGAATCCAGGATCAAGATCGAGCAGGCCCGCCTGCTCGTACTCAAGACGGCCTGGCTCATGGACACGGTGGGCAACCAGGGCGCCCACACCGAGATCCAGGCCATCAAGATCTCCACTCCCATCACCGTGGAGTGGATCCTCGACAAGGCCGTGCAGGTGCACGGCGCGGGCGGCGTCTCCCAGGACTTCCCCCTGGCCGGCCTCTGGGCCGGAGCCCGCTCCCTGCGCCTGGCCGACGGCCCTGACGAGGTGCACAAGCGGTCGCTGGCCTATCGCGAGCTTAAGAGGTGGATGTGAACGAAGCTGAGATCAGGGAGCGCGTGGCGGCGTTCCTCGGCGAGCACGACCCGAGCGGGGACCGGCTGGAGTTCCTGCGGGCCAGGTTCGACGCCGGGCTGGCGTGGGTGTGGTTCCCCGAGGGGCTCGGCGGGCTGGGGGCTTCCCGGGAGCTGCAGCAGGTCGTCGAGCGGGAGCTGGCCGACACGCCGCAGATCAACGGCGGGAAGCAGGGCATCGGCCTGGGCATGGCGGCGCCGACGATCCTGGCGTTCGGGACCGAGGAGCAGAAGCGCCGGTTCCTGAAGCCGCTGTGGACCGGGGAGGAGATCTGGTGCCAGCTCTTCAGTGAGCCCGGCGCCGGTTCCGACCTGGCCACGCTGGCGACGCGGGCGGTCAGGGACGGCGGCGAGTGGGTGGTGGACGGCCAGAAGGTGTGGACGTCCGGCGCGCACCACTCGCGCTGGGCCATCCTCGTCACCCGCACCGACCCGGACGTGCCCAAGCACCGCGGCATGACGTACTTCGTGTGCGACATGCAGGCGCCCGGCGTCGAGGTGCGCCCGCTGCGGCAGATCACCGGTGAGGCCGAGTTCAACGAGGTGTTCCTGACCGGCGTGCGGCTCTCGGACGACCTGCGGCTGGGTGAGGTCGGCGACGGCTGGCGGGTGGCGCAGACGACGCTGATGAACGAGCGCGTCGCCATCGGCGGGGCGCCCACGCGGCGCGGCGGCGGCGTCATGGCGACCGTGCTGTCGGCCTGGCGCGAGCAGCCCGAGCTGCGCACCCACGAACTGCACCAGCGGCTGTTGTCGCTCTGGGTGGAGGCCGAGGTGACCCGCCTGTCGGGGGCACGCCTGCGCGAGCAGCTCGCCGCCGGGCAGCCGGGGCCCGAGGGGTCGGGGATGAAGCTTTCGTTCGCCCGGCTCAACCAGGCGCTGACCGGCCTGGACGTCGAGCTGCGGCGCGACCTGGGCTACGACGACTGGACCTTCCGCCGTTCTGAGGACGTCGACTTCTACGGCCGCGGCCCCGGCTACCGTTACCTGCGGGCCAAGGGCAACTCCATCGAGGGCGGCACCTCCGAGATCCTGCGCAACATCATCTCCGAGCGGGTGCTCGGCCTGCCTTCTGAACCCCGTGTCGACAAGGACGTGCCCTGGAAGGACCTGCCGCGATGACCCTGCTGTATTCCGAGGTCGAGGAGGAGCTCAGGTCCTCCGTGCGCGGGCTGCTCGCCGACCGCTGCCCGCCCGCGGCGGTGCTCAAGCGCGTCGAGTCGGAGCCTTATGACCTGGATCTGTGGAAGACGCTGGCCGGCGAGATCGGCGTGGCCGGGCTGCTGATCCCCGAGGAGCTGGGCGGCGCGGGCGCGTCGGCCAGCGAGGCGGCCGTGGTGCTGGAGGAGCTGGGCCGGGCGGTGGCGCCGGTGCCGTTCCTGACCAGCTCGGTGCTGGCCACGCGGGCGCTGCTGCCGACCCGTGACGCGCTGCTCGGCGAGCTGGCCGAGGGGCGGCGGACGGCGGCGCTGGCCGTGTCGTTCGCAGCGTCGCCGTACGCGCCGGGCCGCGGCTCGTCGGTGAGCGTGGACGGCGACGGGCGGCTGTCGGGGACCGTCACCGGCGTGGCCGGGGCGGAGGTGGCCGACGTGCTGCTGGTGCCGGTGGACGGCGACCTGTACGCGGTCGAGGGCGCCTCGGTCGAGGTCGTGCCGTCGCTGGACCTGACCAGGCCGGTGGCCACGGTGACGTTCGCGAAGGCGCAGGGGCGGCGGGTCGGGGCGTGCGACCTGGCGGCGGTGCTCAGGTTCGGGGCGGGGCTGCTGGCCTCCGAGCAGCTCGGCGTGGCCGAGTGGTGCCTGGAGACGACGCTGGCCTACGTCAAGGAGCGCCACCAGTTCGCCCGGCCGATCGGCTCGTTCCAGTCGATCAAGCACCGGCTGGCCGATCTCTGGCTGGACGTGGTGCGGGCCAGGGCCGCCGCCAGGAACGCGGTGGCGGACGCGTCGTCCATCTCCGTGGCCGTGGCGCAGGCGTGGAACGCGGGGGTGGCCGTGCACGCGGCCGAGGAGGCCCTGCAGTTGCACGGCGGGATCGGGATGACCTGGGAGCACCCGGTGCATCTGTATCTCAAGCGGGCCAAGGCGACGGAGATCGCGCTGGGCTCGCCGGGCGATCACCGGGCGGCGCTGGCCTCACTCGTCGACGTGCCCGGGCCCTCCTGACAGCGGGGCGTCGAGGGAGGTCAGGAGCAGGTCGGCGAAGTGCTTGCCCACCTGGGCGCCGGTCAGCGGCCCGTCCGCGTGGAACCAGGAGCCCAGGTGGTGCACCGAGCCGAAGAAGAAGTCGACGACCAGCTCGGCCGGGACGCGGGTGCTGAAGACGCCGGCGCGCTGCCCCTCGGCGACGAGGCCGCGGAAGCGCTCGTGGTAGCGGCGGCGCTCGGCCCGCACGGTCTTCTGCGTCTCGGGCGCGAGCAGGTGGATCGACCTGAAGAAGATCTTCGAGTCGTCGAGGTTGGCGGCCGTCGTCTCCACGACGTCGGCCGCGGCCCTGTGCAGCCGCTGCCTGACGGTGCCGCTGCCGTCGGCGATCTGCGTCAGCCGGTCCATCTGCATGCGCAGCACGCGGGCGTAGATCTCGTGGAGCAGATCATCCTTGGAATCGAAATAGTGGTACATGGCGCCCTTGGTGACACCCGCCGCCACTACGATCTCCTGCACCGAGGTGCTCTCGAAGCCGCGCTCGGCGAAGAGCCTGGTCGCCTCGGCCAGCAGGCGCTGTCTGACCGGTTCGTCTTTCACATCGTCCCCCTTGGTCACCGCCTTAGCATACCGACTGGTCGGTTGATGGTCTTGCGGGTACTAATTCCGTCACCTTAGGCTCGCCTTGGTTGGGGAACGGGTATCTCTTGACCGGCGAGGGATCTTCGGCGTGGCAGATCCTGCACAACACCTACTCATTCGGGGAGTTTGCCGTGCCCGGTGGCTCTATCTACGTGCAGCCCAACGAGAAGTACACAGGATCTTCCCCACAGTGGTGGTACGAGAAGTTCTGGCGCGAGGACGCGGCGAACCGGCGTAAGTACCGCTACGTCAAGGCCGGAGTGGGATTCGTCATCGGCGTGGCGCTCGGCCTGAGGTTCGACCTCACGGCCGCCTCCGTCCTGACCGGCCTGCTGCTCGCGGGGATCGTCTACGGCGGAGACTGGTTGCTCGACTGGTACTCCTTCTACCGCACGGCCGTGTGGCGGGGCGCCCGGCGCGGCGAGGCCATCACCGGCCGCCTGCTGCGCCGCTCGCTGCGCCGCCACGGCTACCAGGTCCTGGACGGGCGGGCCATCCGCGGTCAGGCCTCCATCGACCATCTCGTGATCGGCCCCGGCGGCGTATGGATCGTCGACAACGAGTCCTGGGCGCCCGACATCGAGATCGCCTGCTACGTGGGCCGGCTGTTCTTCGGCGAGAAGTACGGCAGCAAGACCGCCAAGGCGCTGGTCGAGAAGGCCGAGGCGTTCGCCGAGCTGCTCACCCGCGAGACCGGCGTGCCGGTCACGATCAACCCCATGATCGCGGTCCACTGCGGCATCCTGCCCAGGAACGGCGTGGTGTCCGCCGAGGGCCTCACCCTGCTCAGGCCGCGCACGGCGGCCCGGGTGATGAAGGCCGCCGACACCGGCGTGCTGAACGACTCGCAGATCGAGCTGCTCGCCCGCACCGCCGCCCGCGAGCTGCAGCGGGTCTAGGAGGTCAGGCCAGCGTCTCGATGAACGCGGTGAGCTGCGAGACGTTGCGGCACTCGTGCATGGGCACGACCGTGCCGTACTCGCTCGCGACCGAGTCGCCCGTGTCCCACTGCTGTCTCGGCTCAGGGTTGAGCCAGTAGGCGGAGCGGGTCCTCGACGCCAGCGACTTCAGCACGTCCAGGGCGGGCGGCTGGTAGTTGGAGCGGGCGTCGCCCAGGATCAGCAGGGACGTCTTCGGGCCGAGCGCGTCGGCGTACCGCTCGGCGAAGCCCTCCAGGCTGTGCCCGTAGTTGGTACGGCCGAAGCGCACCATGTCCGCCTCGTTCACCAGCCGGGTCATGGCCTCGACCACGTCGGAGCCGGGCTGGAAGAACCGGGTGATCTCATCCACGGTGTCCACGAACCCGAACGCCCGCACCTTCGTGAACTGCTCGCGCAGCGCGTACGTCAGCAGCAGCGTGAAGTGCGCGAACGACGAGACCGAGTCGCTGGTGTCGCAGAGGATGACCAGCTCGGGCTTGTGCGGCCGGGGCGGCTTGAAGTGGGTCGTCAGCGGCACGCCGCCGCTCTGCAGCGAGGCCCGCACCGTCCTGCGGAAGTCGAGCCTGCCCCGCCTGCCCTTGCGATGCTTGATCGTCAGGCGCGCGGCCAGCCGCCTGGCCAGCGGGTACACCTCCCTGCGCAGCCTGGCCAGGTCGGCCTTGGTGATGCGCAGGAAGTCGATCTGGTCGAGCGGCGGGCGCACGGCCGAGCGGGCGATCCGCTCGATGCCCCCGTCCTCGGCGATGCGGCGGCGCACGTCGGTGGCCACGGCGTCCTCGAAGCGCTTGATCCCGGCGTTGACCTGCTGGCGCACCGTCTTCTCCGCCAGCCCGCCGCGCTCGCGGCCCTGCAACACGTTGCGCAGGATGGCGGCCATCAGCGTCTCGGGCGACAGGGCGCGCATGACGCTGTAGGAGAACCAGTTCTGCCGGCCGGGCCCCGTCGCCTCCTGCCTGCCGAAGCGCTCCACCATGGCCTCGGCGAACTCGCGCATCTCCTGGTCGGTCGTCGTGCCGGACAGCAGGGCGGCGAGGTGCTCACGCAGCTCCTTGACGCTCGCCGTCGCCAGGTCGGTGGCCCGTACGGCGGACAGGCCGGTCGTCGAGGCCGGGAACCACAGGTCGAACAGCACGTCGAAGCCCGGCCGGTAGGCCGGCTTCTTCACCAGCGTCGCCGCGTACGCCGCCCGCAGCGACTCGCGGTCGGCCAGCTCGATCACCCGCATCGCGTTCGCCGCGTCCAGCCCCTCGGCCACCGAGACCGGCACCCCGGCTGCCCGCAGCGCGTGCACGAACCCGACGTGCCGGTCGACGAGCGACGCCTTGCCGGGCGCGGGCGCCACCGGCTCGGTGGACCCCACGGCCGCCGGCTCAGGCATCGGGAAGCCCCAGCTCCTTGGCCGCCCGCTCGTGGTCGGAGGCGTGCTTGAGCACCACGCCCAGCGTCCCGGCCACGGTCGCCTCGTCCAGCTCGTCGCGCCCCAGCGCCAGCAGCGTGTTGGCCCAGTCGACGGTCTCGGCCACGGACGGCGCCTTCTTCAGCTCCAGCGCCCGCAGCGTCGCCACCGTCCTGGCGAGCTGCTCGGCCAGCTCGGCCCGGATGTCCGGCACCTGCGCCAGCACGATGTCCCGCTCGCGCTCCGGGGTGGGGTACTCGATGTGCAGGTACAGGCAGCGCCGCTTGAGCGCCTCCGACAGCTCGCGCGTCGCGTTGGAGGTCAGCACCACGTACGGCCTGCGCGTGGCCGCGATCGTGCCCAGCTCGGGGATCGTCACCTGGAAGTCGGACAGCAGCTCCAGCAGCAGCCCCTCCACCTCGACGTCGGCCTTGTCGGTCTCGTCGATGAGCAGCACGGTCGGCCTGTCGGACCTGATCGCCTTGAGCAGCGGCCGCTCCAGCAGGAACTCCTCGCTGAAGATGTCGTCGTCGGCGCTGGTGGCCTGGATCCGCAGGAGCTGCTTCTTGTAGTTCCACTCGTACAGGGCCCTGGCCTCGTCGAGCCCCTCGTAACACTGCAACCTGATCAGGTCGGCGCCGGTCGTCTGCGCGACGGCCTTGGCGAGCTGCGTCTTCCCGACTCCCGCCGGGCCCTCGACCAGCAGCGGCTTGCCCAGCGCCGCGGCCAGGAACACCGAGGTGGAGATGGCGTCGTCGGAGAGGTAGTCCACGGCGGCGAGCCGCTCCGTCACTTCGGCGGGCGAGTCGAACATGCATGATCCTGTCTGCCGGGGCTGTTGAGCCTGTAAGCCTGTTCGGCTGTGAGCCGAACTTTATTCTAGCCGGTGATGTGGCACCGATACCGATTCGACCCGGATGCGGATCACCGGTATATTCCTTCCTGCAAGCGCCGCTAGCTCAGTTGGTCAGAGCAGCTGACTCTTAATCAGCGGGTCCGGGGTTCGAGTCCCTGGCGGCGCACCAGGAGCAAGGCCCAAGCCAGACGGCTTGGGCCTTGCTGCTTTGGCCGCGCCCGAGGCTCGCGTGTCGAGGTTTTGTGTATTTTTCTAGAAATTGTCGACCTGCTGGGCGCAGTAATTTGGGTTTGACCGAAGTGATTGCCGTGTAGGACGATTTCTTGGTACTCGATTGCGGGGAACCAAGGGGCGTCTGTGAACGAGAGAGTCCTCATCGCCATCCGCTCGGCCGTGGGTGAACGACGGCACCTTGAATTTACCTACAAAGGCCTCCCGCGCACCGTGGCGCCCTGGGCGCTCGGAGTCACCTCCGCAGGTCAGTGGCGAATGCGAGCCCTGCAAGTAGGCGGGCTGTCCGCCTCGGGCGTGGCCGGAGACGGCCGCCCACGGCTCTTCGACGTCGGCTCCATGTCCGCGGTGGAGTTACTCGCGGAGCAATTCGAGATCCCGGCTGAATATCGCCGTGGCGATCGTGTGTTCGCACACGTCGACATCGAGCTGTGAATTCTGTTCCAGGCAGTTGATCGGATGGCGGGGAAAGCGGTGCAGATCGATTCGTTCAGTATTTCCGGATTCCGATCGTTGGCGGATGTGACCGACATCCCCCTGAGGTGCCCGACGCTCCTCACGGGGCGCGATGACAGCGGCAAGACGGCGGCCCTCACCGCCCTGGCCTTCTTCCTCAAGGCGTACGACCTCACCCCGGACGACGTCCGCAAGGACGCCACGGACGGCCAGGTCGCCGTCACGTGCTCGGTGCGGCTGTCCGAGACGGAGAGAAAGGAGCTCGGTCTCGACGAGCTCGTACGGCTGCGCCGGCGGGGCGCCTCGGCTTCGCGGGCGCTCTACGAGGTGGAGCGTGAGGTGCCCAGGGAGCAGGCGCTGCGCGGTCTCGACGACTCCCTGCCACTGGCCGTGCTCAAGGACCGTGCGCAGACGTTGAGCATCGAGGTCACGGGCGCCAAGAACGTCAAGCAGTCCTACCTCGCGCCGCTGCAGGCACGAGCGGCGGAGGCGGAGACGGTTCTCGACTGGGTGGTGGTCGACGACAACGGTCTGGAGCTCCCCGAGTACTTCCACCTGTCGGGGACGGAAGGCGGCGCTCTGCGTACCCAGCTCACCCAGGCGTTGAGGATCACCTACCGCCGGCTGCTCTCGGATCCGGAGTTCACGGAGCGGGTGAGAGACCTGGAGACGGAGATCTCCCTCAAGCTGGCAGCGGAGCTCGAGGACCTGTGCCAGCTCATCGAGGAGCGGTGCGACGGCTACCGGGGAGTGGTGATCCACCCGATCGTGGCCTACAAGGACGTGCTGTCCGATGTGCAGATCATGGCCGAGCGGGATGGCGAGCGGGTGAATTTCGACAGCGTCGGCACGGGTAGGCAGCGGCAGCTCAACCTGGCGGTGTGGGAGTGGTCCAACGGGCAGTTGTCCTCGACCATTCACGATGGGGTGCGCAGCGGCGTGATCATCACGTACGACGAGCCCGATACGCACCTCGACTACATCCGCCAGCGGGAGTTCATGGACCTGATCAAGGTGCAGTGCGCGGGGCCCGACGTCAGGATGGTCGTCGCCACGCACTCGGTCAACCTGATCGACCGCGTGCCCCTCGAGGACGTCGCGCACCTGCGGTTGCTGCCCAACGGGACGACAGCGGTCGACCGCCTGGCCGACGACTCCGACTCGGGAGCCGGCCGGTTCGTCAGCCGGCTCTCCGACGAGCTCGGGCTGCCCACCAGCGCGGTGCTCTTCGAACGTTGCTTCCTGCTGGTCGAGGGCGCGACCGAGAAGGCGGCCTTTCCCCGGCTCTTCCAGCTCTCGACGGGGCGGCGGTTGCAGGAGTCGGGGATCGTCCTGTTCGATTCGGGCGGGAACAGCAACGTGCTGACCTTCGTCCGCTACCTCAGGGACCTCGGGCGGGACGTGCACGTCCTGGTCGACAGGGACAGCAAGCGCGATCAGCCCAAGATCTTCGACCGGCACAACCTCCTCAACAAGGGGGTCGCCGCCGACCGGATCGACTACGTGGGCGACCCCAACGAGTTGGAGGAGCTGTTCACCGACGAGCAGTGGGCCGCCACCGCCAATGACGCGTGGCCACGTACCGACGGCGCGCTCTGGACGGCCCAGGACATCGCGCGGCTCAGAACGGGCGGCAAGTTCAGCACCGCCCTGTGCGCGTTGCTGCACGACGGCTCTGGGATGAGAGTGCAGAAGCCCACCCTCTTCTCGCATCTCGTTCAGCGGCTGTCCAGCCGTGAGGAAGTGCCCGAAGCGCTGGTGCAGATCTTTCAGCGGCTCGCGGCCTGCTGAGCCGTGGCCTGTCAGGGTTCCCGAGCCCCGGGAACCCTGACGTGGGTCACCTGGGCCCGATGCCTTCCAGG
This sequence comes from Nonomuraea sp. PA05, assembly GCF_008086045.1. Lineage (GTDB taxonomy): Bacteria > Actinomycetota > Actinomycetes > Streptosporangiales > Streptosporangiaceae > Nonomuraea > Nonomuraea monospora. The sequence goes on from NZ_VSEY01000007.1 coordinate 13,783, forward strand.
GTGAAGCTCCTGTTCCACTCCCGCACCCACGTGCGGCCGAAGCCTTCCACGCTCTTGAGCGGCGTGGCGCGCTCGTCGAATTTACCGGTCGCCGGGTCGAAGGCCAGCTCGGCGGCCGTGGCCTTCTTCACGTTGTAGGAGTCGAAGTCCGGGTTGAAGGTCTTGTTGCTGAGCCCGCCCGCGTCATCCGTGTAGGCGAAGTCGCCCGTCGCGATGCTCACCGACCGCGTCAGCACGTTGCCCGCCGGGACGTAGACGGAGTCCGGGTCGCTCCACACGTACTCGTCGGTGCAGTCGGTGGTGCCGACCGCCGTGCACACCTGGCCCTGGGAGTCGACGGGGACGTACCAGTCGCGGATGTCCGGGTACTGCTTGCCGTACCGGCGGTACCACTTCTCGACGTTCTCGCGGGTGTTGGTGAAGCCGGTGCCGTCGCCGGCCTTGAGCATGTCGTTGAAGCGTTCGACGACGACCTTCGCGTTGGCCACCGGCAGGCGCTTGCCGCCCTCGTGGTAGAGCTTGTCGTGGCCGATGTACTTGACGTCCTTGAACACGTTGTCCGCCGCCACGTTGGCGTGACCGGACTGGTAGAACAGGCCGTGCTGGACGTTGTCGAAGAGGTTGTGGTGGACGACCATGCCCGACATGCCGTCGTCCATGTAGATGGCCTGGTTGCCGTCCGCGCCGATGTCCTTGAACAGGTTGTACGCCACCACGTTGTTCAGGTACGTGTAGTCCCGGCCCGAGTAGATGACGCCCTGGTCGGAGGCGTGCGTCACGAGGCGTTCGAACCTGTTGTGGCTGATCTCCATGTCGTTGCCCATGATCTGGATCGCCATGTGCGGCGCGTCATGGACGTGGTTGCGGCGGAAGGTGTTGCCGACGCCGTACATGTAGCCGGCCGGCGTGTAGGTGGCCAGCTTCGAGAAGTCGTAGATCTCGTTGTGCTCGACCACGTGGTTCCCGCGTTCGAGCGAGTCGCGGTCGCCGCCGGCCGTGAAGACGCCGCCGCCGCCCAGGTCGTGCAGCCTGCTGTCGACCACGCGGTTGCGGTGGCCGCCGCGGCTGGTGCGGTACTCGGCGATGGCCGTGATCGCGTCGCTGGCCTCGCCGATCGCGACCGCGTCCATGCTGACGTTGAGGATCTCCAGGCCGTCCACGGTGCACGACTCGGCGTCCAGCAGGCGGACGCCGGTGCCGGTGGTGCCGTTCAGCTTCAGGCCCTTGAGGGTGACGTTCCGTACGTTCTCCAGCTCGAAGAACGGGGCGTCGAAGGAGGTGAGGCTGATCTCCTTGCCTTCGACGGTGCCGCCGGGCGGGTAGTAGTAGAGGGTGTCGTGGCTCTGGTGGCGGTCGATGTAGTACTCGCCCTCGGCGTCGAGTTCGCTGAGGACGTTCTGGGCCACGAACGACGACCACTTGTCGGTGGCGACGTACATGGTGGGGTAGCCGGTGGTGATGTCGCCGCCGGCGGCCGAGGTGATGCGCAGGCGGTCGTTGGCGTAGTTGTTGCCGAAATATCCGGACAGCCAGCCGTCGGTCTCGTAGGCCGTGCTGTCGGTGCCGGCCCATTTCTCGTAGCGGGCGGCCAGCTCAGGGGCCTTGACCGTGTAGACGGGGCCGGGAAGCTTCAGCATGTCCTCGTACGGCAGGGTCGTGCCGTCGGCGGTCTTGTCCGAGAAGTAGTCGCGCGCGCCCTTGGGGGCTTGCTTGACGGTGAGGTCGTCGCGGTCGAGCTTGGTGTCACCGTTGGGGTACTGCGCGAGTGTCTGCGTGGCGTCGTCGGTGATCAGCGCGGGGGCGTAGGGCTGCGGCTTCCAGTTGAAGCCGTTCTTGTTGAGCGTGCCGGCGGGGATGCCCTCCGCGCCTAAGTCGTACACCCAGACGTTCGGGGCGGCGGCGGCCGGGACGCGGGTCTTCGACGACCATTTGGCCTCGTCCGCCGGGACGTCGGCGAGCCTGCGGAACTTGTCCGGCGCGAGGGTGGTGACCCCGGCCAGCTCGACCTGCTCGCCGGGGTAGGCGGCGTAGGTGACGTACGACTGGGCCTCGCCGGTCACCTCGATCGTCTTGGACGTCTGGTACACGCCCTCGCGGATGTGGACGGTGCCGGGGTTGCGCGGGCCGGTCTTGCCCGCCAGGGCGTCACGGGCGCGTTCAATCGTGGCGAACGGGTCTTTCGCGGTGCCTGTCGCGTCGTCGTGGCCGTTCTTGGCGACGTACACGACGTTCTTGGCGGGTGGGGTTGCGGTGGCAGGGGGCGTGCTGACGGCGGCTGTCATGACCGCTGCCAGCAGGGGGATCATCGCTCTGCTCGGCATGCTCGGTGCCTCAATCGGTAAAATACTACTGAAGTGACTTCTTGGTGAACCGTAATGCCGGGGGCGTCAGAGTTCAATGGTTTGAACGGGCTCGCTCTGTCGGTGGGGGCTGCTATTCATGGCTCCATACGAAAGGAGCCCCCCCATGGCCACGGTTACCTTCAGGGACGAGAGCGCGACCGGGAAGCCGCTCGACGAGTTCACGCTGCCTGATCTGCCTGAGCGCATCTCGGCGCGTGAGCTCGTCCGGCTGCGGGTGCGGGAGGAGGTCGCCCGGCACAACGGCGATCCGGGGTCCCGCTTCCGGGGGCTCGTCCGGCCGGCGGAGGCCGAGGTGGAGCTGAACGGCAGCCGGGCTCGGCGCATCGACTGGGAGTGTCAGGCGGACGTGGCGGAGCGGGCGTTTCAGCGCAACGGGTTCCTGCTGCTGGTGGGGGAGCGGCAGATCGAGGATCTGGCGGAGATGATCGATCTGACCGTCGATCCGGTGGTGTCGTTCGTCAAGCTCGTGCCGCTCGTCGGAGGGTGAGGGAGCCGTCGGAGGTGGGGGAGCCTACGTGCGTGTATGTGATCCGCGCGGGCGCAGACGCAGGCGCAGGCCGATGACCGCCGCCAGGGTGATCACCAGGCCGGTCAGCATCAGCGGCCGCCCGTCCGGGCCCGCCAGCCCTCCGGCGCCGGTGTCCACCCCGCCGGACGGGGTGTCGGCGGGGGAGGTGGACGTGGCGGTGTTGTCGGGCTCGCTGCCGGCCCCGTCCGGGTCCTCGGTCGTGCCGGCGTCGGCCTCCGGGGTGCCGGTGTCCGTGGGGTCGGAACCCGTCGCGCTGCCCGTGACGGTGAGCGGGTACTCCGTCAGGGCGCCCTTGTCCTTCACCTCGCACTCGACGAGGACGTCCTGAGGCGTCAGGCCGAAGTTGATCGCGCCCGCGTGGACGTTGCCGGTGCCCGGATTGCGAGGGGTCGTCGTCATCGAGGCCGTCGCGGGGATGGCGACCGGCTCGCCGGGGATGACGGTGCCGATGTCGGCGACGCCGGTGGCCGAGGTGAGGCCGTCGATGCCGCTGATCCCGGCGTACACGTACATGTTGAGCTCGCCCTCCATGCCCGTGGCGGGGGCCGTCAGCTCCTTGCCCGTGATGAACACGCCGCTCCACCCGATCGTGAGCTGCTGCCCCGTGGTCGCCTGTGCGGGCACGGTCAGCTCCACGTCCAGGCTGACCTCCTGGGTCTCGTTCGTGGCCGCGGTGGTGCACACGTAGACCACCGTGGCGGCGGCCGCGTGCGCGGGGGCGACGGCGCACGGCAGAATGGTGGCGGCGGCTAAGACGGCCAGGCGGACACGCACGGCGAGTCTCCCTTGAGCTGACGGTGCATGAGAGGGGACGCTCCAGGAGGATCGTATCGGCGCTGGTCGAAGTGGCGAAAAATCCAGAAGATTACGGCCCCGCCAAATGATAGGAAGAACGGCTATGACATCAGGTGTCCGACTTATTCGCAACGACCGGCTCACCGACCAGGTCGAGTACGCCTACGCCGCCGCCGTGGACGCCCCCGTCCGCTCCATCTACGTCGCCGGAGCCTGCCCCCTCGACCTCGACGGCAAGACGGTCGCCGTCGGCGACTACGCCGGGCAGGCCCACCAGGTGATGCGCAACCTCGTCACGGCGCTCGACGGCGCGGGCGCGTCCCTGACCGACGTCGTCAAGACCACCGTCTACGTGGCCTCCACCCGGCAGGCCGACCTGGTGACGGCGTGGCAGGTGTACCGGGAGTACATGGGGGAGCACGACGTCCCCAGCACGCTGCTCGGCGTCACCGTGCTCGGCTACCATGACCAGCTCGTCGAGGTGGAGGCGGTCGCGGTGATCGCCGGCTCGGCGGGGACGGCCTAAGAGGTACGGCTCCACCAGCCCCGCAGCCCGTCGCCTCGGTCGTGGAGGCGTTCGGGCGGCTGGACGTCGCACACCGGGGGATCCGCGTGAACACCATCCATCCCGGCCCGGTCGGCACCGAGTTCCAGCAGGCCGTGGAGCTGGCCGTCAACGGGGAACGCTCTCCGCGGGAGGCGGCGCGGCTCTTCGGCACGCACATCCCGCTGGGTGTTGTTCCTCGCGGCCGACGACAGCTCGTTCGTGACCGGCAGCACCGTGGCGGTGGACGGCGGGATGAGCAGCCAAGGAATGCCATCGTCACCTGTACGAAGAGTAATGTGACTGACACAATTTGCTCATGAGTCTGTTTCGGTCGGCTGAAGGACTGCCCGATCACGGATGCGGCGCGCTGGGCCGGGTGGCACACGGAGCGATGACGGCGCCGTCCGGCCGTCCACGCGAGGAGCCCCGGGGGGCCAGGCTCTTCCTCGGGTACAACACGCTGCCCGATCCGCCGTTCCCCCTCGCCGGGTTCATCGAGTACGAGATGGACCCCAGGACGGCGGAGTACGATCTCGGCTCGGTGCTGCGGCTGCTCACCGAGTCGTTCCGCGCCCAGCCGGTGCCACCGGAGGGAACCTACGACGACTCGCACCGGCGCCAGGCGGCCGTCATGCGGGTGGACGCCATGGTGGTCGTCTTCCCCGGGCGGGCCTTCAGCCCCGAGCACAGCCCGCCCGCCCGCGCCCTGTGGGAGAACCTGGTGGAGGGCTACTACCGCGACGGCGACGCGGAGGCGTGCGCGGGCGCCCGGCACGCGCTGGTGGGGCTGGGGGTGGACCGGGCGGACAGCCGGGTGATCCTCCTGGCCGAGCTGAGCGCCACCGGCGACCACGCGCAGCCCGAGCGGGTGGGCGAGTATCCGGAGGGCACGCTGTACGACCTGCTGGGAGAACTGCTCGACGCCCAGTACCGGTGGACGCGCGCGGCCTTCGGGCTCTGAGCGGCCTTCAGCTTCTGGGCGGCCTTCAGGTTCTGGGCGGGCTTCAGGTTCTGGGCGGGCTTCAGGTTCTGGAGGCTTTCCGGTTCTGGGCGGTGCTCGGGCTCATGAGTGGCCTTCGGGCTGGGGCCGGTGTCGCGGGCTAGGGTGCCGGTATGTCGTTCATCGTCACCACCGGCGCCACCGGACGCCTGGGCGGCCGGGTCGCCGCGCTGCTCGCCGCCGCCGGTGCCGAGCAGCGGCTCGTCTCCCGGCACGCCACCGCCGGCGCCCCCCGCCTCGACCGGGCCACGGCGGCCGACGCCGCGTACGGTGATCGCGCGGCGCTGCGGCAGGCGCTCGACGGCGCCTCGACCGTGCTGTTCGTGTCGGCGTCCGAGAGCGAGGACCGCCTCGACCAGCACCGGACGTTCGTGGACGCCGCCCGCGACGCCCGCGTCACCCACCTCGTCTACGTCTCCTTCTACGGCGCGGCGCCCGAGGCGACGTTCACGCTGGCCCGCAACCACTGGGCCACCGAGCAGTACATCCGCGGCAGCGGCCTCACCTTCACCTTCCTGCGCGACAACCTGTACGCCGACTTCCTGCCGGGCATGGCCGGCAGCGACGGCGTGATCAGGGGCCCCGCCGGGCAGGGACGGGTGGCGGCCGTGGCGCAGGACGACATCGCCGAGGCGGCGGCCAACGTGCTGCTGGCGCCGAAGGCGCACGAGGGCGTCACCTACGAGCTGACCGGGCCGCGGGCGCTGACGCTGGACGAGGTCGCCTCGGCCATCGGGGCGGCGACGGGGCGGGACGTCACGTACCACGCCGAGACGGTGCCGGAGGCGTACGCGTCCCGTGAGATCTACGGCGCGCCCGGGTGGCAGGTGGAGGCGTGGGTGTCGACGTACCTCGCCATCGCCGCAGGAGAGCTCGAAAGGGTCACCGGCGACATTCCCGCACTCACTGGGCACCCGGCCACCAGCCTGGAGGAATTGCTTAGCGCATTCTCCGATTGATCCGCTGCAAATGCGGGCGGGACGATAACCTTCAGGCGTTTATTCGACAGGGCGACGCGGTGGGTCATTGTTCTCATGGGAATTACGCGGGCTCGCCGGCGCGTGAGCGGGCGGGAGCGGTCCTCCGCCGTCATGGTGGCCTGGATCGGGGTGATCGGGGCCGTCTGTTCGGCTGTGATCGCGGGGACGTTCACGCTGCTCAACGATGAGGAGCCGGCGAAACCCGCCGGTGCCATCGGCGGCGACGACATGCGGACGATCGCCGACCCCACGCTGCCCGACGGCTCCAAGCTGGCCGCGGGCACCAAGGCCAGCAAGGTGTGGCTGGTCAAGAACATCGGCAACGCGCCCTGGCGCGGCCGTTACGTCGAGCGGGTCGGGGACGACCCGTGCGTCACCTCCGAGCGGCGGGTCGCCATTCCGGACGCCGACCCCTCGGACACCATCGCCGTCACCGTGCCGATCACCGTGAACGGCCACCCGGGTGACAGATGCGTCGCCGGCTGGCTGATGGTCGACCACCAAGGCCAACCCCTTTTCCCGCGAAAAATCGGCCAACCGCCGAGAAATGGCAATATGTGGTTGGATATCGAAGTTATTTCCACTAAACCCTAGACGGCGAACACCTGCGAGTCGTCCGCGAACGCCTTGAACTCCAGGGCGTTGCCCGCCGGGTCCAGCAGGAACATCGTCCACTGCTCGCCCGGCAACCCCTCGAACCGCAGATACGGCTCGATGACGAACGCGGTGCCCGCCTCCCGGAACCGGTCGGCCAGCTTGTGGAACTCCGGGATGGTCAGGATCAGCCCGAAGTGCGGGACCGGCACGTCGTGGCCGTCCACCGGGTTGTGCACCTGCTCGGTGCGTGCGGGGGCCAGGTGGGTGACGAACTGGTGGCCGTGCAGGTTCCAGTCGATCCAGCGGTCGGAGCTGCGGCCCTGGGCGCAGCCGATCAGCTCGCCGTAGAAGTGGCGGGTGGCGTCCAGGTCGTCCACGGGGACGGCGAGGTGGAAGCGAGGGAGTTCCATGCGGGACCTCTTTCCGATCGGTGGTCCGATTCGTACCCCTTAGTGGCCTTTGACTCTCACCAGCCCTCGTCGAAGTCGCAGATTTTCACCGAGAGGCTCTTCCGGCTGGGGTTCGGGGTGACGATCTCGAAGACCACCTGGTAGGTGCCTGCCTGCTTCCAGGTGATCGACGGGAGGAGGGGCTTGGAGGAAGCGGTGCCCTGCTGCCTGCCCTGGCTCTGGCCGTTCACCAGCCAGCGGTAGCTGTAGGTGCCGGACGCGGCGACCTTGGCCCAGATGTTCATGTCGTAGCGCCAGCAGTCGCCCAGCCTGATGCCCTCATAATCGAACGCCACCGACTTCACGCCCCCGGCCGTGGGCTTCGGGCTGGTGGGCGGCCGGGTCGTGGCCGGTGTCGTGCTCGGTGTTCTGGTGGGCTGCGTGGTGGGGGTCTTCGGCCGTACGGACGGGGTGGGGGTCCTGGTGGGGCGCAGGGGCTTGGCCGACTTCTTCGCCTTGCCCGCCGGGTGGGAGGCGGTGGTGGGGGTGGCGGGTGTGGCGGTGGCGATGGCGGCGGAGCTGGTGCCGTCGCCTGATGAGGTGGGCAGCAGGAACCACGCCGCCGCCGCGCCGCCCGTCACGATGATCGCCGTGCCGGCGGCCAGGAGGGCGGTGATCAGGCGGTCGCGGGACGGGTTGCGGACGGGGCCGGTGGGGGCCTGGGCTAGGTGGCCGTTCCAGGCGGGGGAGGGCGGGTGCGTGGGACCGGCGGCGATCCCACCTTGGCTCCCCACGGTCCCGCGCGGCCCAGGCCGTGCGCCCGCCCCGGGCGATTCAGCCCATGTGCCCTTCGACGGCAACCCAGCCGCATCGCCCATCCCGGGCAGCCCAGCCGCATCGCCGATCCCGGGCAGGCCTGCCGCACGGCCCATGCCGGGCAGCCCAACCCCATCGCCCATGCCGGGCACCCTCGCCCCCGCGAATCCGGGCGCACGGCCTGGATCGGCCGGCGGACGGCCCGCTTCGGCCGGGGCGCCGATGAGGCGGAAGAGGACGTCCTGCATGGCGGGCCGGGCGGCGGGATCCTTCGCGAGGCAGGCGTACACGATGGACCGCAGCGGCTCCGGCACACCGTCCAGGCGCGGCTCCTCGTACTGGATCCTCCTGAGCACGGCAGGCAGCGAGTCGTTGCCGAACGGCGGCGCGCCGGTGGCGGCGAACACCATCACCGACCCCCACGCGAACACGTCCACCGTCGGCCCTGCCACCGCCCCCAGGAACTGCTCGGGCGCCATGTACGCGGGCGTCCCCACAATCGTGCTGGTACGGGTCACCGCGTCGTCCATGGCCCGCGCGATGCCGAAGTCGATGACGCGCGGCCCGTCGCGTCCGAGCAGCACGTTGGCGGGCTTGAAGTCGCGGTGCACCACCCCGGCCCGGTGGACGGCGGCCAGCGCGGTGGCCGTGGCGACGGCCAGACGTTGCAGGTCCGCGCCCTGGTGCAGGCCCGCCGCCGCCAGGGACGGGCCCTCGACGTACTCGGTCACGATGTACGGCCGCCCGCCCAGCGACGCGTCCAGCACCTGCGCGATGCAGAACGGCTCCACCCGCCGCGCGGCGGCGATCTCCTTGGCGAACCGCCCGTCGCCCGCCACGCCCTCGCGCAGCACCTTGATCGCGACCCGTTTCCCATCGGGGGCCACGCCCAGGTACACCACCCCCTGGCCGCCCTCCCCGAGCTGCTCGACGATCCGGTACTGGCCGATGGCGTGGGGCGGCGTCATGAGTAGTCGTCCACGGGGCAGATGTTGATCGTGACGCTCTTGCTGGCGGCGGAGGGCTCCGTGACGCGCAGGGTGATGGTGTGGCGGCCTTCGTCCAGCATGTATTGGCCGGCCGTCACGAACGCCGTGTAGTCGTCCTCGGGGACCCAGGACTTGCGGTTCTCGCGGGTCTGGCCGTCCACGATCCACAGGTAGGAGACCCAGATGCCGGGGCGGGTCGACTCCACCATGGTCTGGAAGTGGATCGGTGGCATGTAGCAACTGCTGTCGGTGGACTGGCCGGGGCCGCCGAACAGCTCGATCTCCAGGATGCTGACCTTGGCGCTCGTGACCGGCTTCTTCGTGGTGCGGGAGGGGGCGGGGCTCCTGGTGGTCGGCGTCTGGGTGGGCTTCGGGGTGCTCCTCGGGGTGGGTGTCCGGGTGGGTTTCTGGGTTTTGCGGGTGGTCTTGCGGGGGCTCGGCGTTGACGACCGGTGTGTGCGCTTGTCGGTCGAGGTGGGGGACGTGGTGGGCGAGGCGGAGGAGACGGCGGCCAGCGACTCGGGGCCGGACTTCCTCGCCCAGGGGGACAACCAGACGACCCCGGCGACCAGCGCCACCACCATGACCACGGCCACACCAACGGCCGCCGGCACCCCAACCCGCGCCAACGTCCCCTTCGACGCCCGATGCCCCGGCCCGACCCCCACCCCGGGCATCGGCCCTTGGTTCGGCATCGGCCCTTGACCCGGCATCGGCCCTCGGCTTGGCACCGGCCCTTGACCTGGCATGTGCCCGGCGCCTTGCACGGGATGGCCGCTCGGCATCGGCCCGCCGCCCGGAATCGGCCCAGCGCCAGGCATCGGTGCGGCGTGCGACCCCAGCCCAGCGTGCGACCCCGGCCCGGCATGCAGCCCAGGCCCAGGGCGTGGTCCCGGCCCCGCGTGTGACCCCGGCCCTGTGTGCGGCCCCGGCCCGGCGTGTGCCCCTGACCCCGGCCCTGGTGTCGCGTTCTGGCCGCTGAGCAGCCGCAGCAGCACATCCCGCATGGCCGGCCGCCGAAGCGGATCCTTGACCAGGCACCCGTACACGATCCCCCGCAACGGCTGCCCAAGATCACCAAGCTGTGGTTCGTTGTGCAGGATCCGGTTGATGATCGCCGGCAACGTGTCCTGCCCGAACGGCGGCGTCCCCGTGCCCGCCCACACCATGACGGACGCCCACGCGAACACATCCGCCGCCGCCCCCACAGCCTGCCCCGCGAGCTGCTCCGGCGCCATGTAGGCAGGCGTCCCCACAATGCTGCTGGTGTGCGTGACCCCGTCGTCCAGCGCCCTGGCGATGCCGAAGTCGATGACGCGCGGCCCACCGGGCCCGAGCAGCACGTTGGCGGGCTTGAAGTCGCGGTGCACGATGCCCGCCTGGTGGATGGCGGTCAGCGCGGTGGCCGTGGCGACGGCCAGACGTTGCAGGTCGGCCCCCGTGTGCAGGCCGGCCTGCTGCAGGGACGGCCCTTCTACGTACTCGGTCACGATGTACGGACGCGGCCCGCTCAGCGAGGCGTCCAGCACCTGTGCGATGCAGAACGGCTCCACCCGCCGCGCCGCCTCGATCTCCTTGGCGAGCCGATCGCTGAGCCCGGCGTGCCCGTCGCGCAGCACCTTGACCGCCACCGCCCGCCCGTCGGGCGCCTGGCCGAGGTAGACGGTGCCCTGCCCGCCGGAGCCGAGCCGGCCGAGCAGCCGATGGGGTCCCGCCGCCGTCGGATCGTCCTCCCGCAGCGGTTCGACATGCGCCATGAGAGAAGTGACTCCTGAGACGGGTGCGGTGGATGTTACGTACGATAGCGACTCATATACGGATTTGGAGTCAAGTCGATTATTTGTCCGAAATCCTTTCAGTGGCGGAAAATCGATCGTGCCGGGGCCTACAGGTGGCCTGTCGTGGCGTGCGTTCGCCCACGGACCGAGGAGGCCCGGCATGCACCGCGACGAGATGTCCTTTTGAGCCGACCAGCAAGCGCCGCAGGGGGTTCCCTCTAGCGAGACGCAGGTCAAGCGCGGCGATCGCCGCGTCGGCCGCGACAAGGAGCTGATCGAGAAGCTCGGCGGCAACGACCCGTGCCCCTGCGGCTCCGGACGCCGCTTTCCGCCGCTGCTGCCGCCCCACCGGCCGGTACGACGACACCCTCGGCCACTACTACGTCCGTGACCGCCGGTGAGCCGAATTCTGTCGGTGGCCTCTGGCAAGGTGACCTTCCAGACCTCGTCGGCCGGCGCCCTTCCACGCCAGGAAGGCACCGGTCCCTTTCACGTCAGGAGGGGGCACCAAACCCTTCACGTCGCGAGGGGCACTGCGGGTTCACCGTGTTGCTGACCGTCGCCACCCTGGTGGTGCCGTCGGTGTGGCGTGTTCGTACGGCGCCGAGCCGGGGCCCGCGTCCGGAAAGGGATGAGCCCTTCGAGCAAGGAGCCCGCCAGGGCGGGAACGCGACGGAAGCTGTCCCTATATATAAGGAACAATGACGCCATGCTGCACGTGCTCCTCGTCCGCTACACCGTCCCAGCCGACGAGGTGACCCCCCACGTCCCAGGCCATGTGGCCTACCTGGAACGCCACCACGCCGACGGGACGTTCCTGCTGTCAGGTCAGACCGTCCCCGACGATCTGGGCGGCGTCATCCTGGCGACCGGTCCGCGCGAGCGGGTGGAGAAGGTGGCGGCGGAGGATCCGTTCGCGGTGGCGGGCGTGGCGGCGTACGAGATCGTCACCGTGAATCCAGGCCGCCTGCACGAGGAACTGCGCGTCCTGCTCACAGGCACCGACCGGTAGTCAGGGGACTGCTCACGAGAAGCGATCGGTAGCCCGCGGCAGCGCCACCGCCACGACGAGCCCGCCGCCCTCCCTGGGCCACGCCCGCACCTCGCCCCCATGCGCGACCGCCACCGACCGCACGATCGACAACCCCAGCCCCGCGCTGGTCCCGGTGACGGAGCGCTCGCCGGCCTGCCGGTGGAAGGGCTTGAAGAGCAGCGGCACGTCGTACGGCGCCACGGCCGGCCCCGTGTTGCTGACCTCCACCTCGACCTTGTCCCCCGACACGGTACGGCTGACGAGCCGCACCCAGCCGGTGCCGTCGTCGAGGTTGTACCGGATGCCGTTCTCCACCAGGTTGTGCACGAGCCGTTCGAGGAGCAGCGCGTCACCGGTGGTCGGGGCTGGGGCGACGACCTCGTACAGGGTGATCTTGGCGTCGGCGGCCTGGTCGGCGGACTGGGCGGCCACGTGGGTGACGATGTCGGCCAGGTCCACGGGCGAGCGGTCGGCGACCTCCTGCTCGGATCTGGCGAGCAGCAGCAGCCCGCTGATGAGGCGTTCGTGGCGAGTGTTGATCTCCAGGAGGCTTTCGCCCAGCTCCTTGACGTCGGAGGAGGCGGTGCGGCGGTGCATGGCCAGCTCGACCAGCGCCCGGTTGAGGGTCAGCGGGGTGCGCAGCTCGTGGGAGGCGTTGGCGACGAACCGGCGTTGCCCGTCGAAGGAGTGGTCGAGCCGCTCCACCATGGTGTCGAACGTGTCGGCCAGGTCCTTGACCTCGTCGGCGGGCCCGGTCAGCGCGATGCGTTCGTGCAGGCCGCGTTCCGCCATGGGGGCGGCGGCGATCTTGCGGGCGGTCGCGGTGACCAGGTGCAGCGGGGCGAGGACGCGGCCGGCGACCCACCAGCCGAGCACCACGGCCGCGCCGCCGACCACGACGAGCGCGATCGTGCCCTGCGTGAGGAGCGAGGTCACGGCGGCGGCGCGCAGCTCCTGCTGCTCCTGCCACAGCCAGTCGACCGCGGCGTCGCCGGAGAGCGTGACGCCGTGCTGCTGGATGTAGAGCTGCTTGAACCGTCCGGGCTCCGTGGGGGCGGCGTAGCGGTCGTCGAAGGTCCGTACGAGCTGCTGGTTGAACAGCAGGTACGTGACGCCGAGCAGCACCAGCCCGGCGAGCAGGAAGACGGCCCCGTACACCACTGTGAGCCGCATGCGCAGCGTGGGCCGCAGGCGGCTGCGCAGCGCCGGCGGGAGCAGGCTCATGCGATCCGGTACCCCACTCCCGCGACGGTCTCCACGACCGGCGGGTCGGCGAGCTTGCGGCGCAGCTTGAGTATGGTGAGGCGGACCGCTCCGGTGAACGGGTCGGCGTGCTCGTCCCACGCCTTCTCCAGGAGCTGCTCGGCGGAGACGACGCTGCCGCCGGCCCGGAGCAGCTCGGCCAGGACGGCGAACTCCTTCTTCGACAACGGGACGAACCGCCCGTTCCTAAACACCTCCCGCCGCGCGGGGTCGAGCGTGATCCCGGCGCGCCGCAGCACGGGCGGCGCGGCGGGCCGCGAGCGCCGCCCCAGCGCCAGCACCCTGGCGGCCAGCTCGGGGAAGGCGAACGGCTTCGTCAGGTAGTCGTCGGCGCCCATGGACAGGCCGGTCACGCGGTCGTCGAGCTGGGCGGCGGCGGTGAGCATGAGCACCCGCGCGTCGCACTCGGAGGCCACCATCTCCCGGCAGACCTCGTCGCCGTGGACGCGCGGCAGGTCCCGGTCCAGCACGACCACGTCGTAGTCGTTGACCGCGATGCGCTGCAGCGCCGCCTCGCCGTCGTGGGCCAGATCGACCGCGTGCGTCTCCTCGCGCAGCCACTCGGCAATCGCGTCGGCGAGCATCGGCTCGTCCTCAACCACCAGCACCCGCATGGCGCACCCCAGGCCTTTCCATCCGCTTACAGAGCCGAGTGTGACGGAGGTGGCATTTGCTCCGAATAAGCGCAAGAACCGGGGGATGCGGAAACGCTGAGGAAACACCGCCCCCTATTGCATCTCCCATCGAACGGCCTTCGTGGCGACGAATCATTCGACAAGGAGAGCTTCATGCGACGACGAGTACTCAGCGCGCTGGTCACAGCACCGTTCGCGCTCACCCTGCTCCTGACGGGCTGCGGCTCGGGTGACACCGGAGCGAAGGTGGCCTCCGCGAACGGCACCGGCGGCCAGGCCTCGACCGGCGCCGGCGCGAAGCCGAGCACGGACCCGAAGGAGCAGTCGCTCAAGTTCGCCCAGTGCATGCGCGAGAACGGCGTCGACATGCCCGACCCCGACTCCAGCGGCAGGGTCATGATGAAGTTCGACAAGAACACCCCGCAGGAGAAGGTGCAGGCCGCCCAGGAGGCGTGCCAGCAGTACGCCCCGAGCGGCACGCGGCAGGGCGGCGGCGACCCCAAGATGGCCGAGAACATGCGCAAGGTCGCCCAGTGCATGCGTGACAACGGCGTCGAGGCCTACCCCGACCCCGAGGGCAACATGATGCGCCTCACTCCCGACGTCGCCGAGGACCCCGACTTCAAGTCCGCGGAGGAGAAGTGCAAGCAGGTGTCCGCCGAGGCCGGCATGGGAGGTTCTTGATGGGCCCAATGACGGACGGGGCCACCATCGACGGCAAGGCGGAGCCGGAGGCCACGCCTGCCCGGCAGCGCCGCCGCCGTGGCAGGGGCAGGCTGGTGGCGGGGCTGCTGATCGCGGTGGCGGTGGCGGGCGGCGGGTTCGTCGCGGTGAACAGCGCGGGCCTGCTCGAAGGCGGCGCCGGCCCGACCAGCTCGGCCGCCGCGCTGCCTCCGGCGACCACGACGGTGTCCAGGCAGACGTTGAACGACACCAGGGACGCCGACGGCGAGCTCGGTTACGGCCCGGTGACCTCGGCCATGGCGCGCCAGCCCGGCACGGTCACCTGGCTGCCGGAGAGCGGCGCGACGATCACCCGCGGCAAGTCGCTGTACCGGGTGGACAACAAGCCGGTCATGCTTTTGTACGGGGACGTGCCCGCCTACCGCGACCTGAAGATCGGCGTGGAGGGCAAGGACGTCGAGAACCTGGAGCGCAACCTCAGCAAGCTCGGCTACGACGGGTTCACGGTGGACGACGAGTACACCTACGACACCTACGAGGCCGTCCAGGAGTGGCAGGAGGACCGCGGCCTGGAGGAGACGGGCGTGGTCGAGCTGGGCCGGGTCGTCTTCGCGCCCGGCAAGGTGCGCGTGGAGAGCCTGGAGACCGAGGAGGGCCAGCCGGCCCAGCCCGGCCAGAAGGTGCTGACGTACACGGGCACGGCAAAGGTGATCACCGTGCAGCTGGAGGCCGAGGACCAGCGGATGGCCAAGAAGGGCGCCAAGGTCGAGGTGACGCTGCCGGACGGCAAGACCGCGAACGGCAAGGTCACCGAGGTGGCCACGGTCATCGTGCCGGGCGAGAGCCAGAACGCCGACCCGGAGACGCGGGTGGAGGCGCTGGTCTCGATCGGGAGCGCCAAGGCGGCCAAGGGGCTGGACAAGGCGTCGGTGGACGTGACGTTCACGGCCTCGCAGCGCAAGAACGTGCTGACCGTGCCGGTGGCGGCGCTGGTGGCGCTGCAGGAGGGCGGGTTCGGCCTGGAGGTCATCGAGGGCGGCGCGTCCCGCTACATCGCCGTCAAGACGGGGCTGTTCGCGGGGGGCCGGGTCGAGGTCTCCGGCGACGGGCTCACCGAGGGCATGACCGTGGGGATGCCGAAATGAGCTACCCCATGATCGCGCTGACGGACGTGTCCAGGACGTATCCGGGCGGGGTGGCGGCGCTGAGGTCGGTGTCGTTGCGGATCGACCACGGCGAGCTGGTCGCGATCGTCGGCCCGTCGGGGTCGGGCAAGTCGACGATGCTGAACGTGGTCGGCACGCTGGACCGGCCGTCGGCGGGGACCATCCAGATCGACGGGTATGACGTCTCGAAGCTGTCGGACAACCAGCTGTCGGCGCTGCGGGCGACCACGATCGGGTTCGTCTTCCAGTCCTTTCACCTGGCCGCCAAGGTGCCGGCGCTGGACAACGTGGCCGACGGCCTGGTCTACACCGGGCTGAGCAGGGCCGAGCGGCGCCGCCGCGCGGCGGTGGCGCTGAAGCGGGTGGGGTTGGAGCATCGGATGGATCATGAGCCGCATGAGCTGTCGGGCGGGGAGCGGCAGCGTGTGGCGATCGCCAGGGCGGTGGCGGGTGAGCCGCCGCTGCTGCTGGCCGACGAGCCGACCGGTGCCCTGGACTCGGTCTCGGGGACCGGGGTGATGGAGCTGTTGCACGAGCTGAACGCGGCGGGCACCACCATCGTGATCATCACGCACGACCGGGAGATCGCGGCCAGCCTGCCGCGTCAGGTACGGATGCGCGACGGCGAGATCATCTCCGACTCGGCAGCCCGCCCACCCGCGAAGCGCGCGGAGCCTACGGAGCACGTGGAATTCGGGGTGGCGTGATGACGGTCATCGAGCGGCCGAGGCTGCTGCCGGCCCGGATGCGGTCGGCGGATGTCATGCGGGTCGGCGCGGTCGGCCTTCGGACGCGCCCGTTGCGGGCGTTCCTGTCGGCGCTGGGCATCGCCATCGGCATCGCGGCCATGGTCGGCGTGGTCGGGCTCTCCTCGTCCTCCGGGGCCGAGCTGGACCGCCAGCTCTCCGCGCTGGGCACGAACCTGCTCACCCTCTCCTCCGGCACGACCCTCACCGGCGAGGCGGCTCAGATGCCGCAGGACGCCGAGGCGATGATCGAGCGGATCGGGCCGGTCGAGTCGGTCTCGTCCATCGGCAAGGTGCCCGAGGCCAAGGTCTACCGCTCGGAGCAGATCCCGGAGGCGCAGACGGGCGGACTGAACACGTACGCGGCCCGGCTCGACCTGCCCGCCACGGTGGGCGCGACCCTGCGCAGCGGCACCTGGCTGAACGCCGCCACCGAGCGCTACCCGGCCGCCGTGATCGGCTCGGCCACCGCCCAGCGGCTCGGCATCGGCGCGGCCGGCCCCGACACGCAGATCGTCGTCGGCGGCATCCGCTTCACGGTCGTCGGCGTGCTGGAGCCCGTGGCGCTGGCCGCGGACCTGGACAGCGGCGTCCTCGTCGGCTGGCCGGTGGCGGAGGAACGGCTCGGTTTCGACGGCCATCCGACCATCCTTTACACCCGCTCGGAGGAGTCCGCGCTGGAGGCCGTACGGGCGGTGCTGGCGGGTACGGCCAACCCGCAGGCGCCCAACGAGGTGGACATCTCCCGGCCGTCCGACGCGCTGGCCGCCAAGCAGGCCACCAGCCAGGCGTTCGCCGGCCTGCTGCTGGGCGTGGGCGGGGTGGCGCTGCTCGTGGGCGGGGTCGGGGTGGCCAACACGATGGTCATCTCCGTTCTGGAACGCCGCGCGGAGATCGGCCTGCGCCGGTCACTGGGCGCCACCCGGGGACAGATCAGGACGCAGTTCCTGGCCGAGTCGTTGCTGCTGTCCGCGCTGGGCGGAACCGGCGGGGTCCTGCTGGGGACGGGGGTGACGATGGGGTACGCGCTCTACAGCGGCTGGCCGTCGGTCGTCCCGCTCTGGGCCACCGCGGGCGGCCTGGCCGCGACCCTGCTCATCGGCGCCATCGCCGGCCTCTACCCGGCCATCCGCGCCTCGCGCCTGTCCCCGACCGAGGCCCTGTCCACACCTTGACCTCTCCAGGGACCTCTCCAGGGCCATCTCCAGGGACATCTCCAGGCCGCCCGGGCCCGCTCGCCCGGGTGGCCTGAGCCGTCCGTCTACTCGGCCGCGTAGCAGGTGGTCTTGCCCACCACCCGCACCCCGCTCCGCTCCCCGGACAGCACGGTCAGCTCGAACTCCAGCCGCGTCCGCGGGTTGCGCAGCACCGCCACGTCCTGGTCGTGGTCGCGCAGGTCGAGATCGTCGACGACCTTGTCGTACCCGAGCGCCCGCAACCGCTCCAGCAGCCCGTCGGTGGACCCGGCCAGATCACTTTCGGCCTGGACGAAATGCCGTAGCTGCCCGGGGACGCAGGTGTCGTCGTCGGCCCGCTTCACCGCCGACAGGTGCAGCTCGGAGGCCCTGATCAGCTCGCCGGCGTCGGCGTCGAGCCGCTTGGTGGCCGCTTCGAGCGTGGGCAGCTCGGACGCCGCAGTGCACGCCGTAATCGCCGCGACACAGAAGAGCACCGCGGACAGGGCGTGACGGCGGGCGCGCACGATGGGACCCTATCGAAGATCACCGTCGGCTAACGAGTTAATTACGCAAAAAGCACGGCGGGGGCAGCTTTACGACGGCATGAAACGGTCTTTCTAGGGCAGATGCACCACGTACGGCATATGGCCGCCCCCACGGAGCCGGATGACCTTCGAAACCGACGACCGCGCACGCGTCACCCTCGTTCCGCACCCCTTCGGCCTGCGTATAAGCGGCGAGATCGACCGCGGCAACCGGCACCTGCTCGCGGGCGCCCTGGCCTGGGCCCTCCTGGCGGGCAGCCACGACATCCGGCTCGATCTGTCGGGGCTGACGTTCATCGACGTGTCGGGCATGCGGCTCGTCGTCGTCGCGGCGGCCCGATTATCCGCGGACCGCACCCTGGTCCTCGACCCGATCTCTCCCGCCGTCCGCCGCATCCTGGCGCTGACCGGCTGGGAACAGGCCCCCGGCCTGCACGTGTGCTCATGAGTCCGTCGCCGTCACGGCCGCCGACCACGCTGCCCCCCGCCGCCCGTCACGGACGCCAGCGGCGCTGGTTCGTCTCCTTCTCGTACGGCTGAGCGTCCGGATAGGTCAGCAACTCGACCGTCCCGCCCCACGGCGTCCGGCAGTAGGCGAACCGATTGCGCTCACCCGACTCGGGCCCCGGCAGCGGCACCGGCTCCGAGAGCCGCACCCCGCCCGCCTCCATGACCAGCCGCAACGCCTCGTCGAGGTCGTCCACGTACAGGGCGACGTGCTGCCACCCCAGATCGCACGGCAACACGGCCCCGCCCTGCCGCGGCCCGCTGAACTCGAACAGCTCGATGCCGGGCCCGCTGGGCAGGCGGAGCATGCGCACCGCGACCTCCGCCGTGCCCTGCGGCACCCCGAGCCGCCGCTCGGTCGCCCAGCCGCCCTTGGGGCCCTGCGCGCGGGGGAGCGTGTCGTAGAGCACCTCGGCGCCGAACGCGCGGGCGAAGAACTCGGTGGCCGCGTCGAGATCGGGCACGGTCACCCCGACGTGGTCGATGCCGCGGACGGTCATGCGCTGCCTCCTGCTCCAGCCGAAAACTGAAGGTCTCGTACGGCCGGCTCCGGTCGTGGCCGGAGAACGCCGTCTCGTTCGGCCGCCTCTGGTCGTGGCCGGAGAACGCCGTCACGTACGGCCGCCTCCGGTCGTGGCCGGGAAGTGCCGTCACGTACGGCCGCCACGGAGCCTCCCGACCAGTCCCAGCTCGTCCACGCACCGCCCCAGCCCCAGCGCCACACACTCCACCGGCCGCTCGGCCCTGCGCACGGGCATGCACAACGTCTCCCGCAGCCGCCGCCCCAGCCCGCGCAGCAGCGCCCCGCCGCCGACCAGGACCGCGCCGCGCTCGCCGAGGTCGGCGGCCAGCTCGGCGGGGCAGCGCTCCACGGTCTCCATGGCCGCCCGCGCGATCGACTCGACCGGCTGCCCGGTGGCCTCGAAGATGTGCTGGACGGGCAGTGTCAGCTCGCGTTCGCGGCCGGTCTCGGGGTCGCGGGCCCGCACCATGACCTCGCCGTCGTACGCGTGCCGCTTGGCCGTCTCGGCCTCGCGGTCGTCGAGCAGCAGCCCGTGCTCGCGTTCGACGAACCGGACGATCGCCCTGTTGACGGCCTGCCCGCCGTACGGCACGGAGCCGGTCGCCACCACGGACTCGCCGGACAGCACCGCGATCCGGGCGGCGTCGCGGCCGATGTCGATCACCATGTGGCCGGTGCGGTCGTCGGGTGACATCCCGCTGCCGAGCGCGGCGGCCAGCGCGTGCGGGACGAGGCGCACGGTCCTGGCGTCCGCCTCGTACGCGATGCCCTGCAGCACTTCGCGGTCGATGGGCGTGGAGTCGCAGGGCAGCGCCATGACGAGGCGCGGCCTGGCGTACGGATGCCAGTGCACCTTGCGCAGGAAGTGCCGGATCATGCGGCGGGCGAGCTCGGCGTCGGCGGGCAGCCCGCCGCTGACGGGCCAGTGCGTGCGCCCGCCGGTCTCGGCGACGGCTTCCGCGCCGAACCCGACGATCTTGCCCGTGAGGTCGTCGCACATCACGACGGAGGGCTCGTCGAGCACGATTCCCTTGCGTTTGACGTAGATCCGCGTGCTCGCCGCACCAAGATCCATCGCCAGGTCACGACCGAGGAGTCTCATCGCGGGATCTATATCCGCACCCGTCTCAACACAACACCAGGAACGGAACGGATCCCCTTTACCTGGTAGTACTGGACCGTGATCGACTACGACCTGGAGGCCGAGCGGTACGACGAGACCAGGGGCGGCCTGCCGCGTGCCCGCGCGGCGGCGGAGGCGGTGCGCGGCCTGGTGCCGGAGCCGTCCGGCACGCTGGTGGACGTCGCCTGCGGCACGGGGCTGGTGACCAGGGAGCTGGCGGCGCGCGGGCTACGGGTGCTCGGCGTGGACGCCGCCGCCGGGATGGCGCGGATCGCCTCGGGGCGGGTGCGCGTGGTGCTGGGGGACGGGCGCAGGCTCCCGGTGGGCGACCGTTCGGTGGACGCGGTCAGCACGATCTGGCTGCTGCACCTGCTCGGCGACGCCCGCCCGGTCATCGCGGAGGCGGCCGGGCACGGGCTCCGGCTGAGCGGGGAGTCCCGGTTCGTCGGTCTCGGGCAGGGCCGTTCGGGCGGTCCCGACCCGGTCTTCCGGTTGCTGGCCTTCACTTCGTGGTGAGCCCGGTTTCGCGTCATAAGCGGTGCCGTGCGAAGCTGTGAACTGTCCCCAACACCATGGAGGTCCTCATGGCGGATACACCGGAGCCGGAAGTCAGCGAAACTCCCGAGGACGAGATGAAGCGCAAGTTCCGCGAGGCGCTGGAGCGCAAGCGCAACCAGGGCGCGGGCTCGGGCGCGGGTGGCAGGGGCGGCGACCCATCAAAGATCCACGGGGCGCACGGCCCGGCTGCGAGTAAAAGATCGTTCAGGCGCAAGAGCGGCGGCTGAGGCTGAAATTCGCGCGGGGGTACGGCATGCCGTGCCCCCTTTTTTCTTCCCGCGCCAAGGTAGATCTTTGTGGCGATTCATGGCGAATAGTTGGCAGATGTCCGATTCCGTGGCTAAGGTAATCGCCATTACCAGCCGGTGACCTAGTCCTTACCCCAGAGGGACCACCGGTTGGCGCCGAATCCCGAACCCTCGGGAACCGGGGAACCACCTCCGTTGGGGTGAATCCGGCCCTGTGCCGGTAGGGCATCTCCACGCCCGAACCCGTCAGCTAACCCGGTAGGCGTGATGGAGAGGACAAGTTACTTCATGCATCAGCGCGTCGTACCCCCGGACCGCGTCTTGCCGGCCGCCCACTGAGCGGCCCCCTTCCCCAAAGGCTCGTATCTTGCGCTCCGCGTAGCGATATCGCGGCGTTCTGCTGCGCCGCGCCCTTTTTCCGTGAGTGCAACCTCCCTGTCCCCCAGTGAAGGGTTTTGCTGCTTCATGTCTGCCCGTTTTGGCCTGCGTTCCCTCGCCGTGCTCACCGCCTCCACCGTCGGAGCGCTGACCATCGCCGGCACCGCCGCCCACGCCGACTCCGACACCGACCAGAAGATCCTGCTCAAGGGCTCGACCACCGCCTCGTACTTCTGGGACGACGCCTCCGGCCGCGCCGGTGACACGGGCCTGCCGGCCAGCGGCAAGCCGATGCAGAAGGGGCTGGCCGCCAGCCCGAGCTGGCCGCTGCTGACCGAGGGCTACGTGGTCTACAAGGGCAAGAAGATGCCCTTCTTCGTCGGTGACCGCGGGCCTGGCACGCCGTCCAACCGCGGCATCATGCTGGACCTCGACGCCAAGACCTTCGCCGAGCTGACCGGCGGCGAGTTCAACTCCAGCACGCTGGGCGTGGACGGCATCGGCGGCGAGGGCCACATCGACGTCGACTACGTCATCACCAAGTGGGGCTCCGGGGTGGGCAAGAAGAACTACCCGGTGCCGTTCTCCACCGGCGCGTGGGCCGAGCGCGACACGAACCCCGCGACCCCGCCGCAGCCCGAGGAGGACCCCTCCGCCGCCGGCGGCCAGCTCCTCAACGCGCCCGTGGACGAGCCGAAGGAGTCGGGCATGGTCGGCGGCGCGCTGACGGCCGGTGTGCTGTCCATGGCGGGCGGCGGCCTGGTCCTCGGCGGCGAACGCCTCCGCGCCCTCCTGGTGCGCTGACCACGGCGCTCGCGCTCCTCGGGCAGTGACCTTTACGCGGCGACCACCAGAATGACATTCTGGTGGTCGTGACCATGCGCGCAGCCGCCAACGGCATCGACATCGCCTACGAGAGCTTCGGCTCACCGGCGGGGCGTCCCCTGCTCCTCATCATGGGGCTCGGCGCCCAGCTCATCCAGTGGGACGAGACGCTCTGCGAGCTCCTCGCCGAGCAGGGACACCACGTCGTACGGTTCGACAACCGCGACGCCGGCCTGTCCACGCACCTGCACGAGCACGGCGCGCCCGCGATGGGAGCGGCGCCGCCCTACCTGCTGGACGACCTGGCCGACGACACCGCGGCCCTCATGGACGTGCTCGGCTGGACGGCGGCCCACATCGTGGGCGCCTCGATGGGCGGGATGATCGCCCAGACGCTGGCGATCCGGCACCCCGAGCGGGTGCTGACCCTGACCTCGATCATGTCCACGCCCGGCCCGTCCATCGCCCCGCCCACGGAGGCCGCCGCCGCGATCCTGATGGGCAGGCCGGCCCAGGGCCGCGAGGCGGTGCTGGAGCAGGCGGTGCGCACCTGGTCGACCATCGGGTCGCCGGGCTACGAGGTGGACCAGGAGCGGATCAAGGCGCTGGCGGGGCTGGCGTACGACCGCTGCTTCGACCCGGCGGGCACGGCCAGGCAGCTCGCCGCGATCATGGGGTCGGGTGACCGTACGGCGGCGCTCGCCCGGGTCAAGGTGCCCACGCTGGTGCTGCACGGGGAGGCGGATCCGCTCGTGCCGCTGGTGGGCGGGCAGGCCACGGCCGCGGCCATCCCGGGGGCGCGGCTGGTGACGTACCCGGGGATGGGGCACGACCTGCCGCGCGAGCTCTGGCCGAGCTTCGTCACGGAGATCACCAAACTGACGTCGGCGTGAGCCCCCGCCGGTGGCCCGCTCCTCGCGGAGCCGGGCCACCGGAACGGGCGTCAGACCTCCAGCTTCTCCTCGATGCCCCGGAGTTGGTGGCGGGCCATCGCCAGATTTGACCGATTACGGTCGAGCGCCAGGTACAGGAACAGGCCCTTGCCGCTGCGACCGGTGATCGGGCGGATGATGTGGTACTGGTTGGTCAGCGTGATCAGGATGTCCTCGATGCTGTCCTTGAGCCCGAGCGAGTCGATCGTGCGGAGCTTCGCCTTGACCACTTCCGTGTTGCCCGCCGCGGCGACCTGGAGGTCCATGTCCTTGGAGCCGCCGAGCGCGCCCAGCGCCATGCCGCTGCCGTGATCGACGATGGCGGCCCCGACGGAGCCGTCGATGGTCATCATCTCCTTGAGCGACACGTCCATGCCGGCCATGTTCTGTCTCCTCTCATCGTTGTCGAGCTGCGACGGCGGCCACCGCGGCAGCCGTCTTCCTGCCCTCCAGCCGCAGCAGCCCGACGTTCGCGCCGGGTCCGGCAAGGACTGTGAGGACGATGGTGGGCCCGGCGGCGTAGAACGCCGTGAAACCGGCCGTGCCGGAGATGAGCGTCTCCTCGAACGCACCCTGGCCGGTGATGACCAGCATGCGTCTGCTCATCGCGAGCAGCGCCGCCGAGAGTGCCGCCGCCTGCTCTCCGGCCTTTCCCGCGAGGTCGCAGGCGAGTTGCAGGCCGTCCACGGTGCAGGCGACGCTTCCTTGTATGTCCGGAGTGCGCTCGCGCAGGAGCGTCATCTCCTCCAGAACCTCTTGTCCTAGCTCCACCGGTGGCCTCCTCCTGAGTGAGGGGAACCTCACGACAGCTCCTCAAGCGCCTTCTTCAGCCGCATCAGCAGCGCCAGATCGGTCGGGTCGCCCGTCACGGGCGGGCCCAGCGGCTGGGTCCGCGCCCCCGGGTCGTGCGGCGGATGCTCGCCATCGGTCCGCCGTTGGGGCAGGTCGGGCGCGGCGAGCAGCCCGGAGGCCGCCAGCCGCCGCACCGCCAGCAGCACGGGGTACGCGGGCCGGCCCATCTGCTTGGCCAGCTCCAGCGGGGTCGCCTTCTGGTCGGCCCTGGCGATGACCTCCCACTGGAGGCGGTCCAGCGTCACCGCGTGCCCGGGCAGCCGCACCATCGGCCGCACGGGGAGGCTGTCCACCTCGGCGGAGGGCCAGATCTGGGCGAGCTGCGCCCGCCGTCGCGCGCATTCCCGCACCAGACCCGGCACGTCGAAGAACCACTGCCCGCCCAGCCAGTGCCGCTCCCCTGGCCGGAACTTGGGGCGCGCCCCGCTGACCGGCAGCAGGAAGAACGCCGCGTCCAGGACTCCGCCGAGCACCGCGTACTGCAGCTCGCCCTGGGTGAGCGGCCCGCCCTCGGCGAGCAGCCGCTCGGTGCCGCCGTCGGTCTGCAGCCGCCGCAGCGCGGCCTCGCTCATCAGCCCCCTGGCCGCGAGCAGCCGTTCCACGCTGGGGGTCTGGGCGCACTCCATGTACGTCACGCGCCCGTCGTGCAGGAAGATCGTGCCGCTCCTGCCGACCTGGAGCGCGCCGGTGGAGTGCTCGCGGGCGAGCCCGGCCAGGAGTGTGTCGAGCTTGGTCATGGGTCACGTCGCGAGCCGGCTGGAGATGGTGCGCAGGCGGTGCCTGGCCAGTGCAAGGTTGGATCGTTCCAGGTCAAGGCGTACGTAGATGACCAGCGGTCCTTCGAAGACGGTCTCCATCAGCCGGAGCAGATGGTGGCCCTTGTCGGTGGTGACGAGCATGTCGTCGATGCGCACGACGTCACCGGGGCAGGTGCGGGCCAGGCCGTCGGTGGTGGCGCGCAGGGCTTCGGTCAGAGCGGCGGCCGACCGGTCCGCGTCCACGCCGACGGCCGTGCTGAAGGCCACCGCCATGCCGCTCGTGTGGTCCACCAGCATGGCGTCCAGCGCGCCCGGTATGGACATGACTTCCGCCAGGCAGCCGTCGATTCCCAGCACGTGACCTCCCTCACCGTGGTGGAACGCAGTCAGCGTAGGGCGAAGGAGGCACGTCCACATGACGGCCGGTCGCAGGTGAGGGGGTTTTATATCGCCGCGAAGTAGAAAAACACTACTACTACGGAAAAACGTATGATTTATGAGAATTTCTCGCGGCAGCGCATGATCTCGCCGACGTTGCGTTCGGCCCAGTCGGCCACCACGGAGATCGGCCCGTGCAGCGAGCGGCCGAGGTCCGTCAGCGCGTACTCCACCCGTGGCGGCACCTCCGCGAAGACCTCCCGCGTCAGCAGCCCGTCCTGCTCCATGGCCCGCAGTGTCTGCGTCAGCACCTTGGGCGTGACGCCGCCGATCCGTGTCCTGAGCGCGGTGAAGCGCATGGGCCCGCCGTCCAGGCAGAGCAGCACCAGTGCCGACCATTTGTCGCCGATGCGATCCAGAACCACCCTGGTCGGACAGTTAGGGTCGAAGACATCACCGGTATCCATAAGGTACTTATAGCACGATGAAGTAACCAGTATCCGATGGATACTCTTGCGGGCATGAAGATCCTTCTATTCGGCGCGACCGGCATGGTCGGGCAGCGCATCGCCGCCGAGCTGCGCGACCGTGGCCACGAGGTCACCGGCCTGAGCCGCTCCGGTCCCGTCAAGGGCGACATCAACGACACCGCGACGCTGGCCGAGGGGCACGACGTGATCGTCTCCGCCGTCGCTCCGCCGCGCGACGGCAGCGAGCCCGAGCCGCCCTTCCTGGCGGCCAACCGCGCGCTCATCGACGGCGCGCGGGCGTCCGGCGTGCGCCGGGTGATCGTCGTGGGCGGCGCCGGCAGCCTTCAGGTGGCCCCCGGCCAGGACCTGGTCGACACGCCCGACTTCCCCGACCTCTACAAGAAGGAGGCGCTGGCCGGCCGGGCGCTGCTGCGCCTGTACCGCGAGGTCGAGGACCTCGACTGGACGTTCGTCTCGCCGGCGGCGCAGATCGCGCCGGGGGAGCGCACCGGCGCCTACCGGCTCGGCGGCGACCTGCTGATGACCGACGCCGAGGGGCGCAGCTTCATCACCGCCGAGGACTTCGCCGTCGCGATCGCCGACGAGGTGGACAAGGCCGCCCACCCCCGTCAGCGCATCTCGATCGCCTACTGATCGGCCTCTTCCGGCAGCAGCGCCCGCTCGTCGGGCTTGTGCACGAGCACGTTGCCCACGTACGACTTCGCCGCCGCCGCCAGCCCGACGTCGCCGCCCTCCTGCTCCGACAGGAACCAGCGGTGGTCAAGGATCTCGTGGAAGAGCTGCGCGGGCTCCAGCTTCCCGCGCAGCCCGGCGGGGATGGACTCCACGGTGGGCTGGAACACCTCGGCCAGCCACCGGTGCGCCACTATCGCCTCGTCCTCGTGCCGCAGCCCCTTGGCCACCCGGAAGCCGTCGAGGTCGTTGAGCAGCCGGCGGGCCTGGTTCTCCTCGACGTCGAGCCCGGTCAGCCGGAGCAGGCGCCGCTGGTGGTGGCCGGCGTCCACGACCTTGGGGCGGACGATGAGGCGGCCCGTGCCGACCTTGCGCCGCACCATCATCTCGGCCACGTCGAAGCCCAGCAGGTTCAGCCGCCTGATGCGCTGCTCCACGCGGTGCCAGTCGACCTCTTCGATGATCTCGCTCTCGTTGATCTCGTTCCACAGGCGGTGGTAGCGGGCGACGATGTCCTCGGCGGTCTCCATGGGGTCGATCGACGGGTGCAGCAGCCCGCCGGCCTCCAGGTCGAGCATCTCGCCGAAGATGTTGGTGTGCGCGGTCTCGATGTCGGTCAGCCGCTGCCCCTCGCTGATCATCGGGTGCATCTCGCCGGTCTCGGCGTCCACCAGGTAGGCCGCGAACGCCCCCGCGTCGCGCCGGAACAGCGTGTTGGACAGCGAGCAGTCGCCCCAGTAGAACCCGTTCAGGTGCAGCCGCACCAGCAGCACGGCCAGCGCGTCCAGCAGGCGGGTGAGCGTGTCGGGGCGCAGGGTGCCCGACATGACGGCGCGGTAGGGCAGCGAGAACTGCAGGTGGCGGGTGATCAGCGCCGCGTCCAGGCCCTCCTCGCGGCCGGTGACGTACGCGACCGGCTCCACGGCGGGGGCGTCGAGCCTGGCCAGGTCCCACAGGAGCTGGTATTCCCGCTTGGCGTAACGCTCGCTGATCTCCTTGATCGCGTACACCTTGCCGGACAGCCGGGCGAAGCGCACCACGTGCCGCGAGATGCCGCGCGGCAGATCGACCAGATGGTGTTGCGGCCAGTCTTCGAGAGGGGTCTCCCAGGGGAGGCGGATCAGGTCAGGGTCGCCTAGCGCGCCAGTGATCTGCAGGGGCATTTGCTCAGGATATGGTGCACCGGTGGACGAGTTTCTCAAGTGGTACTTTTCCGACCGTCCGGTCGTCGCAGCCTCACTGGGGGCCGACGGTTACGATCACACCCTCGGCGACTTCACCGCCTCCGCCTGGCAGGCCCGCGAGCGTGAGCAGGTGCTCTGGCTCGACCGCCTGTCCGCCGCCGAGACGCCCACCCTGGACGACGCGATCGACAGAGATCTCGTCCTGTCGCAGCTCAGAGGCTCCATCGCGCTGACCTCCTGGCCCGAATGGCGGCGCGACCCGAGCGTATACCTCGGGGCGATCTTCACCTCCATGTACGCGCCGTTCCAGCGCCGGCTCAAGCCCGAGCCCGAGCTGGTCGCCTCCGCGCTGCTCCGCCTGGGCGAGGTGCCCGGCGTGCTGGCCGCCTGCCGCGCCAACCTGGACCCCGACCTGGCCGCCCCGCTGCTCGTCGAGCGCGGCCTCGGCCAGGCGCGCACCGGCCGCAACTTCCTGACCCGCACGATCCCGTCCATGGTCGAGGACGAGAGCCTGCGCGCCAGGCTGGCCGAGGCCGCCGAGCCCGCCGCCCGGGCCTTCGACGAGCTCGTCGCCTTCCTCGAAGGCTTCGAGTGCGGCGGCACCTGGCGGATGGGGGAGCGGCTCTACTCCACGCTGCTGCGCGAGCGCGAGCTGCTCGGCTACGGCGCCGCCGAGCTGCACGAGAAGGGCAAGGCCGCCTGGGCGGAGCTGGACGCGCGGATGCGCGAGGTGGCGCTCCAGGTCAACGGCACCCAGGACTGGCGGGCCGCCATGGAGCACCTCATGGACGACCACCCGCCGACCCTGGCCGACATGCGGGCCGAGTACGAGGCGGAGACCCTGCGGGCCCGCGCCTTCGTCAAGGAGCGGGACCTGGTGACCTTCGCCGACGGCGAGGAGTGCCAGGTGCTGCCGTCGGCCGAGTACACCCGCCCTGTGCTGTCCGTGGCCCACTACCTGGCGCCGCCGCCGCTCAGCGCGTCCAGGACCGGCGTCTTCTTCGTGCCGTACACGCCGGACGACTTCACCCCCGAGCAGGTACGCCAGCGCCTGCGCACCAACTCGCGGGCCCAGATGCCCTCGATCGCCGTGCACGAGGCCTACCCCGGGCACCACTGGCACCTGTCGTACATGGCGGGCAACCCCAGGACGGTCAGGAAGGTCTTCAGGACGCCGTACTTCACCGAGGGCTGGGCCCTGTACGTCGAGAAGCTCCTGCACGAGCAGGGCTACTTCGACACCCCGGCCACCGAGTTGGCGCACCTGGACTGCCGCATCTTCCGCGCCGCCCGCATCGTCGTGGACACCGCGCTGCACTGCGAGGACATGACGATCGAGGAGGCCGAGACGCACATGGCCACCAAGGCGTCGCTGTCGCCCGGCACGGCGCAGGGCGAGGTCAACCGCTACTGCGCCTGGCCCACGCAGGCGCCCTCGTACCTCACGGGCGCGATCGAGATCGACCGGATCAGGGAGTCGTTCCAGGGCACGCCCAAGGAGTTCCACGACCGGATCGCCGGGTCGGGCGGGCTCCCGCTCGGGCTGGCCGAGCAGGCGGCGCTGGCATAGCGGCGGGGTGGGCCGGGCGTCCGGCCTTCCCGCGCCGTCACAGCGGCGGGGGGTTGAGCGTCCGCTCGACCACGGCGGCGAGCTGCTCGTCCGTCAGGACGGCCGGCTTGCCGACGCTCAGCCCCCGCACGTACACCTCGCACAGCCACTCCAGCAGCCGGGTGGCCTCGAACGCCTCCTCCAGCGTCGCCCCGATGGTGATCCCGCCGTGGTTGGCCAGCAGGGCGGCGCGCTTGCCCGCCATCGCCTCGCGCACGTTCGCGGCCAGCTCGGGGGTGCCGTACGTGGCGTACTCGGCGACCTTCACCACCCCGCCGAGCAGCAGCGCGTTGTAGTGCACGGGCGGCAGCTCGGTCATCGTCGTGGCCACCACCGTGCCGAACACGGAGTGCGTGTGCACGATCGCCTGCGCGTCGGTGGTCTGGTAGATGGCCAGGTGCATGGGCGTCTCGCTGGACGGCCGAAGCTCGCCCGCCACCCGGCGGCCGGTCGTCAGGTCCACCACGGGGCACATCTCGGGCGTCAGCCGGTCCAGCGCGGCGCCCGACGGCGTCACGGTCACCAGGTCGCCCTCGCGCACGCTGAGGTTGCCGGAGGTGCCGATGACGAGGCCGAGCTCGATGGCACGCCGGCCGTATTCGCACAATTGCTCGCGAAGGCTCATGAGCCTGGACAGTAGTGGGTGATTCTGGCCGGTCGCTACAGCCGTTCCAGAGTCTGGAGCATCAGCCGCTCGACGTCGTCGCGGCCGAGCCGGTCCGGGTACAGCAGGAGCCGCAGGCTGAGCCCGTCCATCAGGGCGAGCAGCCGCTCGGCCACGTCGTCCAGGTCGTCGTCCATCGCCAGCTCGCCGGCCTCGCGCGCCTGCCCGAGCAGCTCGCGTACGGCGGCCCGCAGCTCGCCCGCCTCCGCCCGCTGCACCTCGGCCAGCCGCTCGGCGGCCAGGCTCCGGCTCCAGAAGCTCACCTCCAGCCGCGTCTCCCCGGCCCGCTCGTCGTCCAGCGGCAGGTTGTCCAGCAGCACCTCGCGCAGCGCCGCCAGCCCTGTCAGCCCCGCCACCTTGCCGGTCAGCCGGTCCCTGATGCGCCGGTGCGAGCTACGCAACGCCGAGAGCAGGATCTCGTCCTTGTCGGCGAAGTAGTGGGCCAGCACGCCGTTGGAGTAGCCGGCCTCCTTGGCGATGGCCCGGGTGGTGGCGGCGTCGATGCCGTCCCTGACGATCACCCGGCTGGCCGCCGACAGCACCTCGCGCCTGCGCTCATCGTGGTCAACGATCTTCGGCATGGGGACACCTCTTGACGTTTTATTCGGACGTCTGTCTATTTAAGAGCATGACCGTCGTCACAGTCGGCGTCCACATCGTCGACATCCTCGCCAGACCCGTCGAGCACATCCCCCAGGGCCAGGACACGGTGCTGGTCGACCAGATCCGCCTCACCGCGGCGGGCGCCGCCGCCGGCACGGCCGTGGACTTGGTCAAGCTCGGCAACGACGTGATCACCATGGGCGCGATCGGCGACGACGAGCTCGGCGACTTCCTGCTGATGATCCTGGCCAAGCGCGGCGTCGACACCTCCCGCCTGGTGCGCAGGACAGGCGAGCAGACCGCTGCCTCGATCCTGCCCATCAGACCCGACGGCGGGCGCCCCAGCTTCCACGTTCCCGGCGCGAACCTCGGCGTGACCCTCGCCGACCTCGACCAGGGCCTGCTCCGCTCGGCGCGCGCCATCCACCTGGGCGGGACGGACGTCACCTTCGGCCTCGGCGACCCGGCCTTCTTCGCGCTCCTCGACGAGGCGCGCTCGGCCGGCGCCGTCGTCACGATGGACCTGCTCTCGGAGATGCCCGACCTGCTGGGGATGGCTCGCGCGTTCCTCCCGCACGTGGACTACGTGCTGCCGAACGAGTCGCAGGCCATGCTCATGACCGGCACGGACGACGTGGAGAGCGCCGCCCGCGCCCTGCTCGCCGACGGGCCGCGCGGCGTGCTGGTCACGCTCGGCGCCTCGGGCAGCCTGGTCATGACCGCGCAGGGCACGGAACGCGTACCGGCCCTCAAGACGGACGTCTCCGACACCACCGGCTGCGGCGACGCGTACTGCGCGGGCTTCCTCACGGGCCTGCTGCACGACCAGGACGTCATCACGGCCGCCCGCTGGGGCACGGCCGCCGCCGCCCGCGTCGCCACCGGCCTCGGCTCCGACGCCGGCCTCACCGACCTGCCCGACACCCTCGCCCTCCTCACCTAGGACCTCCTCCATGACCACAGACGCCGACCTCCGCCAGCGCGCCGCGAAAGTCGTCCCCGGCGGCATGTACGGCCACCTCAACGCGGCCCTCTTCGCCCCCGGCTACCCCCAGTTCTTCGAGCGCGGCGAGGGCTGCCGGCAGTGGGACGTCAACGGCCGCTCCTACCTCGACTTCATGTGCAGCTGGGGCCCGGTCGTGCTGGGTCACCGGCACCCGCGCGTCGAGGAGGCCGCCGCCCGCCAGGCCATGCTCGGCGACTGCCTCAACGGCCCGGGCGCCGTCATGGTGGAGCTGGCCGAGCTGCTGGTGGACACCGTCCCCAGCGCCGACTGGGCGATGTTCTCCAAGAACGGCACGGACGCCACCACGCAGGCCCTCATGGTCGCCAGAGCGGCGACGGGCCGCACCAAGGTGCTGATGGCGCACGGCGCTTACCACGGGGCGGACCCGTGGTGCACGCCGTCCCTGGCGGGCACGACGCCGAACGAGCGGGCAGACCTGGTGGAGTTCGACTACA
Source organism: Nonomuraea sp. PA05 (assembly GCF_008086045.1). Taxonomy (GTDB): domain Bacteria; phylum Actinomycetota; class Actinomycetes; order Streptosporangiales; family Streptosporangiaceae; genus Nonomuraea; species Nonomuraea monospora. Next base: position 45,582 of record NZ_VSEY01000007.1, read on the forward strand.
ACTCCCTGCAGTCCCTGGAGGCCGCGGCGGCGACCGTCGAGGGCGACGTGGCCGCGATCATCGTCACGCCCTTCAAGCACGACTCGTTCGAGGACCAGGAGCTGGTGGAGCCGGTCTTCGCCCGCGGCGCCCGCGCCCTGGCCGACCGCCTGGGCGCGGCGCTGGTGATCGACGACGTGCGGGCGGGCTTCCGCATCGACCTGCGCGGCTCGTGGGAGCCGTACGGGGTGCGCCCCGACCTGACGGCCTGGTCGAAGGCGATGGCCAACGGCTACCCGATCGCCGCCGTCACCGGCACCGACGCCCTGCGCGGCCCCGCGCAGACGCTGTACTCGACCGGCTCGTTCTGGTTCTCCGCCGTGGCCATGGCGGCGGCCAAGGCCACCATCGAGACCCTCCGCGACGAGGACGGCATCGGCGCCATGGAGCGGGCGGGCACGCAACTGCGCGAGGGCCTGTACGCCCAGGCCAAGACGCACGGCTTCGTGGTCAACCAGACGGGCCCCGTGACGATCCCGTGGCTCAGCTTCGACGGCGACGCCGACCTGTCGGTGGCCATGCACTGGAGCGACGCCTGCCTGCGGCACGGGGTGTACATCCACCCGTGGCACAACTGGTTCATGTCGGCGGCCCACACCGAGGCCGACGTGGCGGCGGCCCTGGAGGGCACCGACCAGGCCTTCGCCGAGACCCGCGCCCACTTCGGCTGACCCCGCACCACCCCTCGCCCGGCGGCGCGCGCCGCTGGGCGAGGCCCTCGGCGGAGGCGGATCCTCCCTCACCCCGTAATGCTCCCGGCATCGCGGACATGAGGTTGAGTGTCGAACGCCCCCAAGTGAGGAGCCCACGTGGGAGAAGATCCCGAGAGGCGCTTCGAGGAGCTCTACGAGACCTCGTACCGCCCCCTGCTCGGGTACACGTTGCGCCGCTGTCCCGACCCGGACGACGCGGCGGACGTCGTGGCCGAGACCTTCACGGTCGCCTGGCGCCGCATCGAGGCGGTCCCGCGCGGGGACGAGGCCAGGCTGTGGTTGTTCGGCGTGGCCAGGAAGGTGCTGGCCAACCACCGGCGCGGCGAGCGCCGGCACGAGCAGCGCACCGCCGCGCTGCGCGCCGAGTTAGCCGCTTCACCGCTCGTCGCGGACCTGCCCGGCGAGGACCTCTCCGAGCTCGGCCGGGTGTTCAGAGCCCTGCCGGAGGACGACAGGGAGCTGCTCGCGCTGGTCGCCTGGGAGCGGCTCAGCCCGGCCGAGATCGCCACGGTCCTGGGCACGTCGGCCAACGTCGTGCGGGTCAGGCTCTACCGCGCCCGCAAGCGCTTCGCCCGGAGGCTGGCCGAGGCGGGCGTCCACCACTCGCGCGTCGTCGCGTTCGAAGGGAGCAGGCTGTGAACATCGCCGATCTGGCCCGCGTGCGGGACGAGGACCTGGCCGGGGACCCGGCGGGGCAGGCCGCGGAACCCGGGGCGCGGGCGCTGATGGAGTCGATCATGCTGGTGAAGCGCGAGCCCGCCCGCCGCCGCCTGCCGCTGCGGCGCGGCCTCTGGCCGGCGGTGGCGGCAGCCGGGCTGGCCGCGGCGCTCGTCGTCTGGACGCCGTTCTGGGGGCCCGCCACCGAGTACGCGAACGCCGCCGTCTCGCTCAGGACCGGCCCCGAGCAGATCGAGGTCGAGATCAACGACCCCGCCGCCGACGTGGCCAGGTTCACCGAGGCGTTCCAGGCGATCGGCCTGGACGTCGAGGTGCGCGAGGCCCCGGTCGCGCCGCAGGACGTGGGCAAGCTGATCGGCCCGGCGCTCACGTCGGGGCGGTTCCCTCCGGGCACCGGCGTCACGATCTCCCAACGGGAGGAGGGCTGCCGCTCGGCGTGGTGCGGCACGATCTCCATGCCCGTCGGCGTCACGGGCAAGCTGTTGATCGGGATCGGCCGCCCGGCCGCCCCCGGCGAGCTCTACGCCACGCCGGTGCAGGTCGACGTCGATCCGGGCGCGGGCGTCATCAAGGGCTACCGGCCCGCCGGCGAGCGGGTCGCGCGGGTCAGCGCCGACCTGGAGCGGGCCGGGATGAAGGTCGGGTACGTGGTGATGTGGGACAACCCGGACGGCACCGGCGGCGGCTACCACGTCGAGCCCGAGCACGTCGAGGACGACTGGACCGTGCAGCACGTCCAGCGGATCGCCTCCGACGCCGTGATGGTCTTCGTCAAGGCCCCCGCCGACGTGCCCAAGGACTCGCTGCCGATGATCCAGCCGCTCGAGCCCAACTGGTGGAAGGACTAGGAGCGCCGCTTCGACTCCTCGGCCGCCCAGGTGAAGACGCCCTTGGCCATGAGGGACAGCTCGCCCGCCGCCCTGGTGGCGAAGACCTCCGCCCGTACGCGGTGCACGCCCGCGTCGTCAGGAGCCGCCAGGGCGGCCATCTCCGCCAGGTGCCCGGCCAGCCGCTCGTCCCCGTCGGCCAGGGCGCGCAGGGCGGCGTCGGCGAGCGCGGAAGGGCCGCCCGCGAGTTCGGCGACGGATTTCGCGAGAACGGATTCAGGGGCGGGTTTGAGATGGGCCGGATTTCCGTCGTACCAGCCACCGTAAAGGCGCCACAGATTGCGTACGACGAATTCCGGCTCGTCATATCGGGCCCGCAGATAGGGCCGGTCGGAAAGGTGCTCCGGCGGTTTCACGGAATGGGTGATCTCGTCGAGCCTGGCCCCCGCGTTGAGCAGTTCGAGGGTCTGCGTGACCAGCGAGTCCAGCCATTGCGCGGTCTCCAGCAGCGCCTGCCGGATGCGGTCGCGGCCGAAGATCGGGGCGCCGTGACTGGGCAGCATGATCTCGGCGTCCATGGCGGCCATCAGCCGCAGCGCGTGCACCCATTCCCGGGGATAACGCTGCACTTTCTGCGGGTTCCCGCAATTCGGCGTCACCCAGATGAACAGGTCGCCGGGCAGCAGCAGCCGGTGCTCGCGCACGTAGCCGATCGTCGCGTCGTCGGTCTCGCCCTTGGCGTGCACCAGGTCGAAGGTCAGGTCGCCGCGCCGCACGGTCAGCGCGTCGGTGTAGGTCACGTCGGGATGGCGGTAGGAGCCGGGCCAGCGCAGGTTCGGGGCCTGGAACTGCCGCTGGTTGATGACCGCGTTGTAGCCGTTGGTCAGCAGGTAGCGCTCGAAGCGATCGACCACCGCCCTGTGGGCGTAGACGGTGGCTCGCGGGCCCTCCTCCTCGAACGGAGCCGTGCCGAAGACGTGGTCGATGTGGCCGTGCGAGTAGACGGCGGTGGTCAGCGGCGCGCGTGACCACGCGCGCACGTCCTCGTGCAGCCTCGCCGCCGAGAACGGGCTGCTGGTGTCGAACAGGACCAGCTCGCCCTCCGTCTCGAAGGTGACGACGTTCCCGAAACCCGACCACCAGCCCACTCCGTCGGCGACGGTCAGGACGCCTTTCCCCGTCATGCCCGCATCGACGATGCTGTCGTCCGCGTCGCCTCGCCACACCCGGTCGGCGTACTTCTCAATCATGCGACCCACTCTGCTTCTAGAACCTCGTTCTAGGCAAGGCATCACGGCAAGGTCACGTCTCGATCGCACCCCCTTGACGGGCGTCGGAGCCCGTTCGTACGTTGCGGGCAATCGTTTAGGAAACTTTCCTAATTCAGGGAGCCCCCCATGACGCACCCGGGCGAGATCACCAGGCGCCAGCTCATCCGCAGGATCGGCATGACCGCGTTCGTCGCCGGCCCCGGCGCGGGCCTGCTCGGCGCCTGCGCCACCGCAGGCACGGGCGGAGGCGAGGCCACCGCCGCACCCGCCACCTCGCTCGCGGCCTCCGCGAACCCGGCGAACCCCTTCGGCGTGGACGCCAAGAAGCCGCTCGAAGTGGCCATCTTCAGCGGCGCGTACGGCGACGCGTACGCCAAGGACCTGCACGAACAGCTGTACAAGAAGACGTTCCCCGAAGCCGCGATCACGCACACGGCCACCCAGGAGATCGGCACCCAGCTCCGCCCCCGCCTGGTCGCCGGCGACCCGCCCGACGTGATCAACAACTCGGGCCCCAAGTCGATGGACCTGGCCGCGCTCGCCGCCGAGGGCCACCTGGCCGACCTGACCCCGCTGTTCGACGCCCCCTCGATCGACGACCCGGCCAAGAAGGTGCGCGACACCGTCACGCCCGCCGTGCTCGACAACGCCAAGGTCACCGGCAAGGACCTGGTGCTCAACTACACCGTGTCGCACCGCGCGCTCTGGTACAACGCCAAGCTGTTCGCGGACAAGGGCTGGGCGGTGCCGCAGACCTGGGAGCAGTTCGTCGCGCTGGGGGAGACGGCCAAGCAGGAGGGCATCCTGCTGTTCGCCTACCCCGGGCAGAAGGGCCCGTACTACCAGCTCTGGAACGTCCTCTACACCGCCGCGAAGATCGGCGGGAACCAGGTCATCCTGGACATCGACAACCTCGTCGACAACGCCTGGAACGCCGAGCCGATGAAGCGCGCCGTGACCATCTGGGTGGACGTCCAGGCGAAGTACGGCGACAAGGCCTACTTCGGCCTCGACCACACGCAGACCCAGATCAAGCAGCTCCAGAACAAGCTGCTCTTCTACCCGGTCGGCTCCTGGATCGAGACCGAGATGGCCAAGGACAAGCCGGACGACTTCGAGTACGCCATCGCCCCCATCCCCGAGGTCACCGGCTCCGACAAGCTGCCGTACGGCGCCATCCAGGTCGGCGTCGGCGAGAACTTCGTGGTCGCCGCCAAGGGCAAGAACCCGCAGGGCGGCCTCGAGTACCTGCGCATCATGCTGTCGAAGGAGGGCGCGCGCGGCTTCACCGAGATGACCAAGAACGTCACGGTCGTGAACGGCGCCGCCGAGGGCGTGGACCTGCCCGCCGGGCTCATGAGCGCCGCCCGCGCCCAGGACAAGGCCGGTCAGAACATCATCACCGAGGCCCGCTTCGAGGGCTGGTACAAGGAGCTGTTCGACTACGGCACCGAGCAGATCAACGTGGTCATGGCCGGCCGTGTCACACCCGAGGAGTTCTGCGCCAACATGCAGAAGAAGGCCGACGCCGTCAAGAAGGACGAGTCGGTCACGAAGCAGACGCGGAGCCAGTGACCGATGCGGCGGCTGCGCACATACGGTTTCGTCGCCGGCTTCCTCGCCGTCCCCCTCGTCCTCTACACGGTCTTCGTCATCAGCCCCTACGCGCAGGCGTTCCAGCTCGCCCTGACGAGCTGGAACGGCTACAGCTCGGTCGTCCGCTACGTGGGGCTCGACAACTTCGGCCGGCTGCTGGAGGACGAGGTCTTCTGGCGGGCCCTGCGCAACCACGGGATCCTGCTGCTGGTGCTGCCGGTCGCGACCATCGTCATCGCGCTGCTGTTCGCCTTCCTGCTCAACCTCGGCGGCGGCACGCGCGGCGCCGGCATGGCGGGGGTCTGGGGGTCCGGGTTCTACCGGGTGGTGTTCTTCTTCCCCCAGGTCCTGGCCGTCGCCGTGGTCGGGGTGCTGTTCCAGGCCGTCTACCGGCCCGACGCGGACGGCGTGCTCAACGGCATCCTGGCCCGTTTGGGCCTCGGCCCCGTCGGCTGGCTCATCGAGCCGGACCTGGCGCTGTGGTCGATCATCGCGGTGATGGTCTGGCAGGCGGTTGGCTTCTACGTGGTGCTGTTCTCCGCCGGCATGGCCGCCATCCCCAAGGACTACTTCGAGGCGGCCGCGCTGGACGGGGCGGGCCGCGTCCGGCTGTTCTTCTCCATCACGCTGCCGCTGCTGCGCGACACCGTGCAGGTCGCCTGGATCTACCTGGGCATCGCGGCCTTCGACGGGTTCGCGCTCATCCAGGTGCTGGCGGGCGACAAGGGCGAGCCCGACGGCGCCACCACCGTCCTGCCGATCACCATCTACAACACCGCCTTCTCCTACCAGAAGGTCGGGTACGCGTCCGCGATGGGCGTGGCGCTGTTCTTCCTCACCGTGACGTTCGCGGTGCTGACCTTGCGTACGACCAGAGGTGAGAGGGTTGAGCTGTAGCGATGGGCTCGCGTAAGGAGAAGGGGCCCGGGGCGCTGAGCGCGCTGTCGCACGTGGCGCTGGCCGTCTGGGCCCTGCTGATCGTCGCGCCGCTGCTGTGGACGTTCCTCGCCTCGTTCAAGAACAACACCGAGATCTTCGGCGACCCGCTGCAACTGCCCGGCGCGCTGCGGCTGGACGCGTGGGGCAGGGCCTGGGACAAGGCGCACATCGGGCAGTACATGCTGAACACCGTCGTCGTGGTCGTCCTCGGCACGGCGGGCACCATGCTGTTCGGGTCGATGGCGGCGTACGTGCTGGCCCGCTACCGGTTCGCCGGCAGCAGACTGATCTACTACTACTTCGTGGCCGGGCTGGCCTTTCCCGTCTTCCTGGCGCTCGGGCCGCTGTTCTTCGTGGTCAAGCAGGTCGGGCTGCTCAACAGCCACGTCGGCCTGGTGCTGGTCTACATCGCCTACTCGCTGCCGTTCACGGTGTTCTTCCTGGCTGCGTTCTTCCGCACGCTGCCGGTGGCGGTCGCCGAGGCCGCGCTGATCGACGGCGCCTCCCACACCCGCACGTTCTTCCAGATCATGGTGCCGATGGCCAGGCCCGGCCTGATCAGCATCACCATCTTCAACGTGCTCGGCCAGTGGAACCAGTACCTGCTGCCGCTCGTCCTGCTCGCCGGCGCGCCGGACAAGTGGGTGCTCACCCAGGGCATCGCGCGCATCTCCACCCTGGCCGGCTACGAGGCGGACTGGCCGGGCCTGTTCGCCGCCCTGTCCATCACCATCCTCCCGGTCATGGTCGTGTACATCGTCTTCCAGCGGCAGATCCAGTCGGGGCTCAGCTCGGGCGCCCTGAAGTAACGTGAGAGACATGAACGTCGAGAGCAAGCTCAACGACCTGCCGCGATGGCGGCGCGAGGGCGACGAGATCAAGCGCACGATCACCGCGCCCGACTTTCCCACCGCCATCCGCATCGTCGACGAGATCGCCGTCAAGGCGGAGGAGCTCAACCACCATCCCGACATCGACATCCGATGGCGCAGCCTCCACCTGACGCTCACCACCCACGACCAGGGCGGCCTCACCGACCTCGACTTCACGCTGGCCGCCGTGATCGACGACATCGCGGCAAAACACGGCGAGCGAGCCGAATGACCGTACGTAGCGAGCCGCTCACTCGTTAGAGTGGTGGCCTCTCGGAGCCCCGTTGCCGGAGGGGCTCGACCCGTGGGAGGTCCCATGCGCGTGCCCGCGTCCCTGCTCGCCCTGATGACCGCGACGGCCGCGCTGGCCGGGGCGTGCGCGGGCCCGCCCGCCCCCGTCCAGAACGCCAAGACCGCGCAGGACGAGACGGTCAACCTCAACTCCGCCGGCGAGTTCAGCGCCGACGACCCCGGCGCCGTCGCCTACGACCGCAAGCTCGCCCCCGAGGGCGCCCAGGCCAGCGTCACCATCGAGTCGGGCGGCGGCCAGACCCGCACCTCGCTCGTCGTCGAGGGCCTGCTGCCCGACCGCCGCTACGGCGCCCACCTGCACGTCAAGCCGTGCGGCGGCAAGCCCGAGGACTCCGGCTCCCACTACCAGCACCACCCCGGCCGGATCGACGCCGTCAGCGAGGTGTGGCTCGACTTCACCACCGACGCCGAGGGTGCGGGCCGTTCCAGCGCCCGCAACGACTGGTCGCTGGAACGTGCCAAGCTGCCCGGCGCCCTCGTCATCCACGCGCAGCCGACCATCACCTCCGGCGCCGAGGCGGGCCAGGCGGGGGCGCGGATCGCCTGCCTGACCCTGCCGTAGCGGCGCCGCTCACCTGATCGCGGCTGCCACCCGGCTCTCGATGAGATGAGGGCCCGCGCGTGAAGTCGCGCGGGCCCCGGGCGGAGGGTCGATCAGGCGTGCTGGGCGGGGATGCTCCCGAGCCGCCCTGCCTGGAAGTCCTCGAACGCCTGCACCAGCTCGGCCTTGGTGTTCATGACGAACGGCCCGTAGTGCGCCACCGGCTCCCCGATGGGCTCACCGCCGAGCACGATCACCTCCAACGGCTCCTTGGCCGCCGCCGTGATCGTGATGCTGCCGGCCTGCGTCGCCAGCCCCGGCCGGTTCCCGAACCCCTCGAACACGGCGAGTTGCCCACCGCTCAGCGGACGGCGCTCGGTGCCCACGGTGCCGCGCCCGGACAGCGCGTACGCCAGCGCGTTGAAGTCCTGGCGCCACGGCATGACCAGCCGTGCCCCCGGCGACACGGTGGCGTGCAGCAGCGTGATCGGCGTCTGCGTGCTGCCGGGGCCGACGTGCCCGGCCAGGTCGCCGGCGATCAGCCGTACCAGCGCGCCGCCGTCGTGGCTGCTCAGCAGCACGACGCTGGAGCCGCCGATGTCCTGGTACTGGGGCGCGATCATCTTCTTGGCCCCAGGCAGGTTCACCCAGAGCTGGATGCCGTGGAACAGCCCGCCCTGCTGCACCAGCCACTCCGGCGGCGCCTCCTTGTGCAGGATCCCGGCCCCGGCGGTCATCCACTGCGTGTCGCCGTTGGTGATCGTGCCGCCCCCGCCGTTGGAGTCGAGGTGCTCCATCACACCGTCGATCATGTACGTGACGGTCTCGAAGCCCCGATGCGGGTGCCACGGCGTGCCCTTGGGCTCGCCGGCCGCGTAGTCCACCTCGCCCATCTGATCCATCATCACGAACGGGTCCAGGTACTCGGGCTTGATCGCGGCCAGGGCCCGGCGGACGGGGAAGCCCTCTCCCTCGAAGCCGCTGGGCGCGGTCTCGACGGCGAGCACCTTGCGGCCCGGCGTCCCGGCCTGCGCCTCGGGCAGGCGGGGGAGGGTGAGCGGGTTCTCTACGGTCACGGCGGGCATCGGGTGCTCCTTCCAGCGGGTCTGCCGGGCTCAACCAAGTTTAGTTTTCAACTATTCCGGGTCGCGTCGAACACCTTGGGCAGGTTCAGGCCGGGGCCGGCCGTCAGCCGAAGACGGCGGGCGGCGGGACGGGCGCGATGACCGCGTCGCCGTCCTTGATGGGCGCGGCTCCGGCGATGAAGTTGGTCAGCGCCTCGCCGTACACGCAACGCGCCTGCGTGAGGCCGCCCGCCGCCCTTCTGGACAGCAGCTCCACCGGCAGCTCGGCGCGTGAGGCGGCGACGATCAGGTTGCCGAAGCGGCGGCCCCGCATGATGCCGGGCTCGGCCATCAGCGCCACGTGCCTGAACGTGCCGGTGACCGTGGCGAGCAGGCGCTTGGCGAAGGCCAGGCCCTTGCCGTCGGCCATGTTGACCAGGAGGGTGCCGTCGGGGCGGAGGATCCTGGCCAGGTCGCCCATGTACTCGGCGGTCGCCAGCTCCACCGGCATCGTCGCGCCCGTGAACGCGTCGAGGACCACCAGGTCGGCCGTCTCGTCCCAGACCTTGGCCGTGCCCTCCCTGCCGCCGGCGACGATGACCTTCAGCCGGGGCACCGAGCGCAGGTCGAGCTGCTCGCGCACCAGGTTGACCAGCAGGCCGTCGGGCTCGATGACGATGTGCCTGGAGCCCGCGCGGGTGGCGGAGACGTAGCGGGGGATCGAGCAGGCGCCGCCGCCCACGTGGACGCAACTCAACGGCCCTTCTGACAAAAGGTCGATCACATCCGCCATGAGTCGTACATACTCGAATTCCAGAAATGTCGGGTCTTGAAGATCTACATAAGACTGAGGTACGCCATCCTTGGACAGCACCCAGCCGTCCTGCCTGTCCAGATCCCGGAGAAGCTCGACCTCGCCGAACGTCACCGGGTACAGACCGGGCATCGGTTCACGCTGTCCACGGGCCACGTCTGATCCCCTCCCTGGGAGTACCGTATGGCACGGCGAAGGCTGATTGTGCTCGTTATCGCGCTTGTCGCGATAGCCGGGGCGGGCGCCTTCGCCGTCGTGGCGTCGAACCGGGTCAAGGGCAGCGCCGCGCAGACGGCCGCCGCGTACTTCGACGCCTGGCGGCGGGGGAACGTCTCGGCGATGGAGCGGCTGGTGTTCCAGCCTCCGGCCGACTTCTCCGTACGGCACCGCAAGCTCAGCGACGAGCTGGGCGTCGTGTCCCTGCAGCTCACCCCCGGCCAGTTGCGGAGCACGGGGGAGCAGGCGGCCGAGGTGCCGTTCTCGGGGGTGCGCAAGCTGAGCGAGCTGGGGGACTGGCCGTTCGACAGCGTCCTGCGGATGGCCGTGCGGGACCGCGCGTGGAAGGTGTTATGGGCGCCGGAGACGCTGCACCCGCTGCTCAAGGACGGCGGCACGCTGGCGCTGGAGGAGGTGGAGACGTCGGCGGCCGAGCTGGTCACCAGCGAGGGCGACAACATCCCGAACGACAGCTACGCCGACGCCTACCTGGAGCCGCTCAAGCCCGAGTTCGAGCAGGTCAACTACGGCTGGACGCTGGTGTCGAAGCTGCCCGGCCGACCGGCCACGACGCTGCTGCGCCGCGACCCCGAGGCGAAGGTCGAGCGCACCACCCTGTCCCGATCCGTCCAGGCGGCCGCCGCGCGGGCGCTCGACGGCACCGAGGACTCCACGTTGATCGTCATCCGGCCGAGCACCGGGGAGATCCTCGCGCTGGCCGACCGGCTGGGGGAGAACTACAGCGCCGTGCGCGACGTGTTCCCGCCGGGCTCCGTGTTCAAGACGATCACCGCGGCGGCGCTGATCCAGGGCGGGCTCGGCCCGGCGGACCAGGTCGGCTGCCCCGGCACGTACACGATCCCCTTCCACCGGCCCTTCGACAACGACGGTGAGGTGGACCGCGGCGTCGTCACGTTCACCGACGCGTTCGCCTTCTCCTGCAACACCACGTTCGTCGAGCAGGCGACCACCAGGCTCACGGGGCAGGACCTGACCAGGACGGCGAACGAGTGGGGGTTCGGCCGGCCGATCGCGACCGGCATCGGCGGGACCTGCGGCACCGTGCCCGAGACCGACGACCTCGACATGCTGGGCGCCGACGCGATCGGGCAGGGCGAGGTCGTCTCCACCCCGCTCTGCATGGCCGCGCTCGCCGCCGCCGTCCAGAGCGGCACCTGGCGCTCGCCCCGGCTGCTGTCGGAGGAGCAGGTGCGCAGGATCGACGGCACGCCGCATCCGGACGTGCGGATGGACGAGGGCGTCGTGACCGCGCTCAGGGACATGATGACGGCCGCCGTGGACTACGGGACGGCCAGCGAGGCGGGGTTACCCGAAGGGGCCGCGGGCAAGACGGGGACGGCCGAGGTGGAGGGTGAGGAGTCACACGCCTGGTTCATCGGATACCGCGATGACCTGGCGTTCTGTGTTTTCGTCAGGCACGGGGGGTCTGGAAGGTCCGCGGCTGTTCCTATTGCCGCCCGTTTCTTCAATGGGTTGTAACCTACGGTACCGTAGGTTACATGACGACCATCACCGTGAAGCCGCGGCTGCGCGGCTGGTTGCACACTGGAGCGCTGCCCGTCACCCTGATCGCCGGCTTCGTGCTCGTGGCGCTGGGCCCCACCTTGCAGGCCCGGCTGGCCTCGACGATCTACGCCATCACGTCGGCCCTGCTGTTCGGCATCTCCGCCACCTACCACCGCAGCGAGCTGGGCCCGAAGCTGGCGGAGTTCCTGCGCAGGATCGACCACGCCAACATCTACTTGATCATCGCCGGGACCTACACCCCGTTCGCCCTGCTGGCGCTGGACGGCGCGGCCCGGGTGGCGGTGTTGTCGGTGATCTGGGGCGGCGCGCTGGCAGGCGTGCTGTTCCGGGTGTTGTGGATGAACGCGCCGCGCTGGCTCTACACGGTCCTCTACCTCGGCCTCGGCTGGACCGCGATCTTCGTGATGCCGCAACTGCTGGAGGGCGCGGGGGTCGCGGCCGTGGTGCTGGTGGCGGTGGGCGGCGTCTTCTACTCGGCCGGCGCCATCGTGTACGGCCTGCGCCGCCCCGACCCGTCACCCCGCTGGTTCGGCTTCCACGAGGTCTTCCACGCGTTCACGATCGCCGCCTACCTGGTGCAGTACATCGCGGTGTCGATCGTCGTCTACTCGCAGGGCTGAGCCGCCGGGCGGCCCTGGCGGTCAGGGGGTCGAGACCGCCAGGTCGCCCGAGTCGCTGGTCAGCTCGATCGAGCGCGGCGCCGAGGCGTCGCTGTCGGTGGTGATCGCCTTGCCGCCCGAGTCCGTCTTGGCCACCACGTTGTACGGCCCCCGCGGCACGTGAATCTGGGTGCTCCCCGAGTCGGTGGTGGTCGTGACCTTGTCGGGCTGCCCGGTGAAGGTCAGCGTCATGTCGCCCGAGTCCGTCCGCGCGACGAGCCGCTTGCCGGTCAGCCCGCCCGCCACGATGGCGCCCGAGTCGCTCGTGGCCTCGATTTCGCCCGACAGGTCCGTCAGGGTGAGGTCGCCGGAGTCGGTGCCCGCCTTGACGCGCAGCCCCTTGGGCACCTCCACCCGGTAGCTCACGTCGCACGACACCCCGGCGGCCCCGAGCCCCCAGCTCGTGGGGCAGGTGAACGACAGCTCCAGCGTGTCGCCGCGTACCGCGTGGGTGGTCTTGGGCTTCTCCTTGCGCCAGGTGAGCCGCTCGCTGACGTGGATGCCCTCGCGATCGGACTCGATGACCTCGACGGTGCCGGAGTCGGCCTCGACGCGCAGGCCCGCCACCTTGTCCGTGACGTCGTACGTCACGGTGTCCTGGTTGTGCTCACCCAGCCCGCAGCCGGTCAGCACCGCGGCGAGCCCGAGCAGGCCCGCGATCAGCGTCGTTCTCCTCATGGCACAAACCCTAAAGGCGGCCGGTCGGGCCCGGCATTGCCGCCGTCACCCGGAAGCCCGGTAGGGCCAGCCCTACCACCCCCTTCCCCCGCCTTCAAAAAAGTGATATCACTTTGCTAGCAAGATGAAGTCACACTAGCAAGGGGAGGGAAGACGATGACGGACACATCGAGTGAGGGCGTCCTCGACGGCGGCGTGGTGGACATGCCCGAACCTCACACCCACGAGCGCCCGGTCAAGGCCGCCAACGGGTTCGTGATGCTGAGCGTGGCGACGCTGCTGGAGCTGGCCGGCCTGGCGCTGATCGTCCTGGGCATCGTCATGCTGGCCACGGGCTCCCCGGCGGCCGGGCTCGGGGCGCTGATCGCGGGAGTCCTGGTGGCCGTCGTCGCGTTCATCATGTTCTTCGGCCTCACGGCGGTCGCCCCCGGCGAGGCCAGGGTGGTGCAGCTCCTCGGCCGGTACGTCGGCACCCTGCGCACCCCCGGCTTCCAGTGGGTCAACCCGATCACCGGCCGCCGCCGGGTCTCCACCAGGATCCGCAACCACGAGACGGACGTCACCAAGGTCAACGACGCCGACGGCAACCCCATCCAGATCGCGACCGTGGTCGTCTGGCAGGTGCAGGACACCGCGCAGGCCGTGTTCGAGGTGGACGACTTCGTGGAGTTCGTGGCCATCCAGGCCGAGACGGCGGTGCGGCACATCGCGGGCACGTACCCGTACGACTCGCACGGCGAGCCGCGGCTGTCGCTGCGCGACAACGCCGAGGAGATCAACGACCAGCTCTCCACGGAGATCGCCGCCAGGGTCGCCTCCGCCGGGGTCAAGGTCATCGAGTCGCGCATCATCCACCTGGCGTACGCGCCGGAGATCGCGCACGCGATGCTGCGCCGCCAGCAGGCCGGCGCGGTGGTGGCCGCCAGGCAGCGGATCGTCGAGGGCGCCGTCGGCATGGTGGAGATGGCGCTGGAGAAGCTCGCCGAGCACGACGTGGTGGAGCTGGACGAGGAGCGCAAGGCGGCCATGGTCAGCAACCTGCTCGTGGTGCTGGTGGGTGATCGCGACACCCAGCCCGTGGTCAACACGGGCACGCTGTACCAGTGATGATCGAGCGCAAGAAACTCCTGCTGCGGCTCGACCCGGTGGTCCACGACGCGCTGGCCAGATGGGCGTCCGACGAGCTGCGCAGCACGAACTCCCAGATCGAGTTCCTGCTGCGCAGGGCGCTGTCAGAGGCCGGGCGGCTGCCCGAGGGGGTCGGGCGGATGCGACCGCGGGGCCGGCCGCGCAGGGAGTCGGAAGAAGAGGAAGAAGGGGAGCAAGCGGATGGAGACGCCGGTGAAGCAGGATGAGACGCTGACCCGCTCGGCCTTCCTGCTGGCCTTCGACCTGCGCAAGGAGCGGCTGACGAACCGCGGCGAGCTGGGCTACGTGCTGCGCGCCGCGGCCCTGGCCGAGCTGCTGCTGGAGGGCAGCCTCGCCGACGAGTCGGGCAGGGCGCGGGCCGTGACGGAGCCCGCCGACGCGGGGACGGGAACGCTGCGGGCCATCGTCTGGGAGCAGATCTCCGGTTCGCCGCCGCGCTCGTGGCGGCGATGGGTCACCAAGGACTGCGCGAAGGCGGTCCGCGTGGTGCGCGACGAACTGGCCGCCGACCGGCTGATCAGGGTGGAGCGGCATCGGGTGCTGTTCTTCCCGGTGGAGCGGATCGTCCCGCGCAGGGCGTACCTGTCACGCAGGCTCGCCGAGCGCGTCGGGCGGGCCATCCGCGGGGGCCAGCCGGTCGGGCGGGTGGACCAGGACGTCCGCGTCCTGGCGGCGCTGGCCGCCGCGGCCGGCACCAAGGCGGTTCTGGGCCGGGGCGAGGCGCGCCGGTACCGGCACCGGATCGAGCAACTCGCCGCACCTGTCGAGCCCGTCGCCACCGCGCTGCGCAAGAGCTTGGAGTCGCGCAGGCAGTCGGGCGCGGCGGGAGGTTGACGCCGATGCTGGTAGGAAGGTGACGAATGACCACGTCCATTGAGGCGCCGGCCCCGCCGCGCGCCGCCGAAGGGCGAGCCCTCGCCCCCGATCTGGCGCGCGGCGCGATGCTGCTGGCCATCGCGTTCGCGCACGCGCCGCTGTTCGTGACCGACGTCCATCGCGGCCCCGCCGTGCTCAACGCGATCACCGACGTCTTCCACTTCCTCTTCGTCGGCAACCACGCGCGGCCGATGTTCTCCTTCCTGTTCGGGTACGCGCTGGTGCAGCTCCTCAACCGGCAGCTCGACCGCTCGGGCGGCGACTGGGTCGGCGCCCGCAAGCTGCTGCGCCGGCGCGGCTGGTGGCTGATGGCCATCGGGCTCACGCACGTGGTGCTGCTCGTCCCGATCGACATTCTCGCCCCCTACGGCCTGGCCGCCGTCCTGCTGACCGGCCTGCTGCGGCGCGGCGACCGGGCCCTGCTGTGGACGGCCGGGCTCACGCTCGTCCCCGCCACCGCGTTCGTCGCCGCAGGCATGTGGTTCCCGCTGTCGAACGGCATCTCCACCTTCACCAAGGGCAGCGCCGCCGCCGGCGACCAGGGCTTCTGGGCCCTGCTCACCGAACGGCTCACGGTCTGGCCGATCAGCCTGGCGGCAGGCACTCTCATCGTCGTCCCCGGCGTGGTGCTGGGCATGTGGGCGGCGCGCCGCCGCTACCTGGACGAGCCCGCACGGCACCGCCGCCTCCTGGCCCGCGTCGCCGTGATCACCACCGCCGTGTCCGTCGCCGGCTCCCTGCCCGTCGCCCTCGTGCAGGTCGGCGCGTGGGCGGAGCCGTCAGCGGCTGCTCTGTGGGCCGCCGCGGCGGCGCAACCCCTCGCCGGGTACGCCGGCGGCATCGGCATGGCGGCCGTCGTCGCCCTCGTCGCGATCCGCGCGGGGCGACGGCGCGACCGGCTCACCACGATGGTCGAGTCTCTCGGCCGGCGCTCGATGAGCCTGTACCTCTTCCAGTCCATCGCGTTCGTCGTCCTGTTCTACCCGTACGGGCTCGGCTTGCAGGACGACCTCGGCCTGTTCGGCGCCACGCTGCTGGGGGCGGGCACGTGGCTGGTCTCGCTGCTGCTCGCCGACCTCATGCGCCGTGTCGGCTACCGCGGCCCGGCCGAGATCCTGCTCCGCCGGCTCGCCTACCGCTGAGGCGGCTCGGCCGCGACCTGCTGCGGCGGCTCGGGCCCCAGGTAGGCCAGGACCGCCGCCACCCGCCGGTGCACGTCGCCGCTGTTCTCCAGGCCGAGCTTGGTGAAGATGGCGTTCACGTTCTTCTCCACCGACGAGATCGACAGGTGCAGGGCGCGGGCGATGGCGGAGTTCGTCCGGCCGTGTGCCATCTCACGCAGCACGTCCCGCTCGCGGGCGGTCAGCGCCTCCTGCTGGCCCCGCACATCGCGCCTGGCCAGCAGGCCCTCGACCACCTTCGGGTCGATGACCGAGCCGCCCGCGGCCACCGCCCTGATCGCCCCGAGCAGCTCGTCGAGGTCGCCGACCCGGTCCTTGAGCAGGTACGCGTAACCCTCGGTGCCGTGCTTGAACAGCTCGAACGCGAACAGCGCGTCCGAGAACTGCGACAGCACCACCACCCCGACGCCCGGATGCGCGGAGCGGATGCGGTGGGCGGCGTCGATGCCCTCGAAGCCCTGCCGCCACTCGCCGCCCGGCATCCGGATGTCGGTGATCACCACGTCGGGGCCGAGCCTGCGCACGGCGTCGAGCAGCTCGTCGGCGTCGCCCACCGCGCCCACGACCGCCACCTCGCCCGACATCTCGAGCAACTGACGGGTGCCCTCACGCACCAGGTAGTGGTCGTCCGCCACCACCGTACGGATCAGCTCACCCATCGACCGGCACCCATGCCTCCACCCGTGTCCCCTTCCCCGGCTCGCTTTCCACTGCCAGGCTGCCGCCGAGCGCGTCGAGCCGGTCCTCCAGCGTGGCCAGCCCCCGGCGGGCGGGCGTGGCCGGGTCGAAGCCCTTGCCGTCGTCGGTCACGGTGGCGCGCAGCCGGCCGCCGTCCAGCGTCAGGCCCACCTCGATGGTGGCCGCGCTCGCGTGCTTGAGCGCGTTCGCCACGGCCTCGCTCACCGTGAAGTACATCGCGCCCTCGATCTCGTCGGCGAAGCGCCTGGCCCGCAGCGGCGGGGGAGAGGTCACCGTCGTCCGTACGGGCAGGCGCGAGCAGCGCTCCTCCACCGCCTCCACCAGGCCGCCCTGGCTGAGCGCGGACGGGTGGATGCCGGCGGCCAGCTCGCGCAGGTCGGTGAGGGTCTGGCGGGCCTGCTCGCGCAGGTTCGCGAGCATGTCGGGGCCCGCGCCGGTCGCCCTGGCCAGCTCCAGGCCGGCGATGAGCGCGACGAGTTGCTGCTGCACGCCGTCGTGGATGTTGCGCTCGATGCGGCGGCGCTCGGCCTCCTGGGCGTTGACCAGCCTGGTGACCAGGCCGGCGCTCTGGATGGCCAGCCCGGCGGGCACGGCCAGCGCCTCCAGGAGTCTCCTGTCCACCCGGGTCAGCGGGCCCGCCTGCCGGGGGCCGCACTCGATGCGCCCGCCGCGCACCGGCAGCTCCAGCACCGCGGCGCCCTCCTGGTGGCCGGCGACCACGCGGGTGCCGTCCGGCAGGGTGACCGCCGCCCACCGCAGGTCCAGCCCGGTGCGCACCGCCGCCGCCAGCCGGCCGAGCTGCTCCACCGGCTCGGGCGTCTCGCGCAGCGCCGTGCCGAGGTCGGACAGCACCTCGTCCACCGTGGGCCGCAGGTCGAAGACCAGGTGCAGGCGCGAGCCGCGCAGCCCGACGCGGACGTCGAGCAGCCGGTGCCGCACCACCGCCACCGCGATGGCGGCCGGCAGCGACCCCACCACGGCCATGAGCCCGACCAGCCCGGCGACCCCGTAGCCCGGTCCGGCGAAGTGGAACAGCGACAGCAGCACCGCTCCCGCGGCGGTCATGGTCATGCCGCCGACCATCCAGGCGTACTGCCCGCGCTCGGCTCGCCCGCTGCGCCGCCACCGGACGACCAGGCCGCAGAACACGATCACCGACATGACCCAGGTGACGAGCTGACCGGCCGACGACGCCCAGACACCGGCCCACTGCGTGGCCGACAGCGCCCCGCTGGGCGGATGGTACGGGTCGTAGCCGAAGGCCATGTTGCCCACGGTGTGCAGGGCGATCGCGCCGCCCGAGATCCACGCCACGGCCCGCCACCGGCGTGAGGGCAGCCGCCCGTCGGGGAACAGCAGCGGCACGAAGATCCAGGTGAGCCCGTAGAAGACGGCGTTGAGCGAGCCGAGGGCGGTGAGGAGCGCGTGCCCGTCACCACGGGCCGACAGGCCGATGCCGAGCACGCCGAGCCCGAGCGCCAGGGCGGCGGCCAGCAGCAACCAGCCGTAACGCAGCTCAGGACGCCTGGCGGCCAGCAGCCAGCCCAGCGCGGGCAGCGGCAGGGAGAGCACGATGAACGCCCACTGCTGTGGCGGGGCGGGCAGGCCACTCTCCAGGAGCGGGCCGGCCACCACCCCGCCGGCGGCGATCAACGCCAGCGGCGCGGCCACCGACCTGGAACTCATAGGGCCCCATCGTGACGAGCGTTCGGGGGGAACGTCTATGAGGTTATCCGCATATTTCCTGCGGCCATCCGCACCGGCGGGAACGGTGGCCCGCACGGTGGTGACGGGCCCGCCCGCCGCGATGTGCTGGGGCGACGAAGCCGAGCCGTCGAAGGGAATCTTCACTCATGCACACTCCGTCGAAGCCCGTCCGGATCCTCGCGGCGGCCGTGGCGGCGATCGCCATGACGGCCTGCGCCGGCCAGCCCGTCACAGCCGAGGCCACCAGCACGGCCGTGAGCACGGCTGTGCCTGGCACCCCGGCGGGCCGGCAGCTCGCCTGGCTGCTCGACGCGTCCACGCGCGCGCCCATCGCGGAGGACGAGCTGGCCGCCCACTTCGCCGCCGACTTCCTCAAGGCCATTCCCCCCGCCCAGCTCAACCAGGTCCTGGCCACGTTCCGGGACCTCAAGCTGGAGAGCGTGCGGACCTCGCAGGACCGCAGTCTGGTGGCCAGGGTCCTGGTCGGCGCGTCGGCGTTCGACGTCGCCCTCAGCGTGGACGCCGCAGGCCTGATGACCGGCCTGCGCTTCACGGCCCCCACCCCCGGCACCTGGGGCGAGGTGGACGAGCGGCTCGCCGGGCTCTCCCCGCGCACCGGCTTCCTGGCCGCCGAGCTGACCAAGGACGGCACGTGCCGTCCCGTGCACGGCGTCGCCGCCGGCGAGCGAGGACCGCTGGGGTCCATGCTGAAGCTGTACGTGCTGGGCGCGGTGGCCGAGCGCGTCAGGAGCGGCGCGTTCGGCTGGGACACCGAGCTGACGATCACGCCGGAGCTCAAGAGCCTGCCGTCCGGCGAGCTGCAGAACCGGCCCGGCGGCAGCCGGGTCACCGTGCTGGAGGCCGCCAAGCTGATGATCTCCATCAGCGACAACACGGCCACCGACCTGCTGATCCACAAGGTGGGCCGCAAGGCGGTCGAGCGCACGATGTGCGCCTGGGGCGTGCGCGACAAGCGCAACGTGCCGTTCCTGACGACACGCGACCTGTTCGTGCTCAAGGGCGTCGACTACCCGCGCCACGCCAAGCGGTACCTGTCGCTGAACGACGCCGGGCAGCGGGCCTACCTGGAGAAGGTGGTGGCGAAGGTGCCGCTGTCGGAGGTCGCGACGTGGACCGCGCCGCGCGAGCTGGACACGGTGGAGTGGTTCGCCTCGCCGGCCGAGATCTGCCGGGCGTACGCGGGGCTGGTGAAGCTGGGCGACCGGCGGATCGGCGAGGTCATGTCGATCAACGACGGCGGCCTCGGGCTGGACAAGGCGCAGTGGCCGGCCGTGTGGTTCAAGGGCGGGTCGGAGCCGGGGGTCTCCGACACGAGCTTCCTGGCACGTACGGCGCAGGGCAGGACGTACGTCGTGACCACGATGGCGATCGACAGGAAGGCGCCGATCGGCGCGCAGGTGGTGCTGGACCAGGTGGCGGTGACGCGCGGCGTCTTCGCCCTCGCCCTCGTCAAGGCATCCTGATCGCGTTGCCATACTCGGAGATGTGAACCTCGGCGCAGAGCAGTACCTCTCGGTGACGACCTACCGCAAGGACGGCACTCCGGTCGCCACCCCCGTCTGGGTGGTCCAGGACGGTGACGCGGTCGCGATCTGGACCACGGCGGGCTCCGGCAAGGTCAAGCGGATCAGGAACAACCCCGACGTCAGAGTGGCCGGCTGCGACGTGCGCGGCAAGGTCTCGACTGAGCCGGTCAGGGGCAGGGCCGAGATCCTCGATGCTGCGGAGACCGCGCGCGTGCGCGGTCTCCTGCGCCGCAAGTACGGCGTGATGGGCCGCCTCGTGCTGCTGGGCAGCCGGCTCCGCAGGGGCGACGCCGGCACAGTGGCCGTCCGGATCACCGCCGTGTGACCCGCCGCTGAACTGTTCCGGGGCGGATCACCGCCGCGTTGATCCGCTTTCGGGCGGACCGCCGCCGCGTGACCCGCCGCTGATCCGCTTTCGGGCGGATCACCGACATTTGACCCGCTGCTGGTCTGTTCTCGGTGAGATGCCGGAAAGCAGACCAGCATGGGGGAAATCTCTCGTTCATGGTGGCTGCTGCTCGTCAGAGGGCTGGCGGCGATCGTCTTCGGCATTCTGGCGCTCATCTGGCCGGGCATCACCCTGCTCGTCCTGGTGATCTTCTTCGGTGCGTACGCCCTCGTCAGCGGCGTCTTCGCGCTGTTCGCCGGGTTCCGGCACGGCGTCCGGTCGCGGACCTGGCTGATCGTCTCCGGCGTCATCGGCATCCTCGCCGGCATCGTGGCGTTCGTCTGGCCGGGCATCACCTCGCTGGCCCTGCTCTACGTCGTGGCCTTCTGGGCGATCTTCACGGGCGTCTCCGAGATCGCGGCCGGGATCCACCTGCGCAAGCTCATCGACAACGAGTGGATGTTCATCGTCGGCGGCGCGCTGTCGGTGATCTTCGGTGTGCTGCTGCTCATCTGGCCGGGCGCGGGCATGCTCAGCCTCGTCTGGCTGATCGGCGTCTTCGCGATCCTGTACGGAATCGCCATGATTGCGCTGTCTCTGCGCGTTAAGAACTTCACGCCAAGGGCTGACGTGCCGTAAATTTTGTATATATAGCTGTGTTCCTCAAGAGGAATGACAGGCTCCGCCCCATCGTGGAGGTGCCATGGACGTACACACCCGCCTTGCCCGCCACCTGCTCGTCGACGGTTACCGGCTCGTGCTCGACCTGGAGCTCAGCCACGGCTCCTGGCTGGTCGACGCCCGCGACGGCCGCCGCTACCTGGACTTCTACACCTTCTTCGCCTCCGCCCCCCTCGGCGTGAACCCGCCCTTCGACCCCGACCACGTCCGGCTGCTCGGCCAGGTGGCCCGCAACAAGCCGGCCAACCCCGACATCTACACCGAGCACTTGGCCGACTTCGTCGACACCTTCGCCCGCGTGCTCGGCGACCCCGGCCTGCCGCACCTGTTCTTCGTCGAGGGCGGCGCACTCGCCGTCGAGAACGCGCTCAAGACCGCCTTCGACTGGAAGAGCCGCCACAACGAGGCCGCGGGCCGCTCCCGCGACCTGGGCACCAAGGTCCTGCACCTGACCAAGGCCTTCCACGGCCGCAGCGGCTACACGCTCAGCCTCACCAACACCGAGCCGGGCAAGACCGACCGCTTCCCCATGTTCGACTGGCCGCGCATCGACGTGCCCGCCATCCACTTCGGCGACGTCGAGGCCGCCGAGGAGCGGGCGCTGGCGCAGGCGCGGGCGGCGTTCGAGCGGCACCCGTACGACATCGCCTGCTTCATCGCCGAGCCCATCCAGGGCGAGGGCGGCGACAACCACATGCGGCCCGAGTTCCTCCAGGCCATGCAGCACCTGTGCCACCAGAACGACGCGCTGTTCGTCCTCGACGAGGTGCAGACCGGCGGCGGAACGACCGGCACGCCGTGGGCGTACCAGCAGTTGGGGCTGGAGCCCGACGTGGTGGCGTTCGCGAAGAAGGTGCAGGTCGGCGGGATCATGGCGGGGCGCAGGGTGGACCAGGTGCCCGACAACGTGTTCCAGCGGAGCGGCCGGATCAACTCCACGTGGGGCGGCGGCCTGGTGGACATGGTGCGCAGCCGCGGCATCCTGGAGATCATCGAACGCGACGGCCTGATCAACCGCGCCGCCACCGTGGGCAACGTGCTGCTCGAACGACTGTCGAAGCTGGAGGCCGAGCACCCGCGGGCGATGTCGAACGTGCGGGGCCGCGGCATGATGTGCGCCTTCGACCTGCCCGACCAGGCCGCCAGAGACTCCCTGGTGACCCGGCTGCGCGAGGAGCACGGCGTGCTGGTGCTGCCCTGCGGCCCCAGGTCCGTACGCCTGCGCCCCGCGCTGAACATCCCCGAGCCCGACATCGACCACGGCCTGGCCGCGCTGTCGGCGGCCCTGTAGATCACTGGGTGACGCTGGCCCTGCTGCGGTGCGGGCCGGCGTACCGCCAGAAGAAGTTGAGCAGCACGCTGAGCCGGTTGCGCCCGCCCAGCAGGTACGCCACGTGGATGAAGATCCACACCAGCCAGGCGGGCAGCCCGCGCATCGTCAGCCCGTTCTCCAACTGCAGCACCGCCTCCGCCTTCCCGACCGTCGCCATGATCCCGGGATCCCGGTACGAGAACGGCTTCGCCTGCCCGCCCTTGGCCATCGCGGCGATCTGCCTGCCCACGTGCTTGCCCATCTGGATCGCCGGCTGCGCGAGCTGCGGCAGCGGATGCGGCGGCCCGGCCAGGTCGCCGATCACGAAGATCTCGGGGCGCCCCGGGACGTTCAACGCCTCCGTCACCGTGATCCGGCCGCCCTTGCCCTGCTCCAGCCCCCACGCACCGGCCTCGGGCGGCGCCGTGACGCCCAGCGCCCACACGGTCACGTCGCTGTCCAGCCGCGTCCCGTCCTCCAGCAGCACCGCGTCCGGCTCCACCCCGGAGACGGTCGCGCCCAGCCGCAGCCGTACGCCGCGCTTGCGCAGCGCCTTCGCCGCCGAGTCCCGCAACCGCGGCTTGTACGGCGCCAGCACGTACTCGAAGCGCTCCACCAGCGTCACGCTCGTCTGGTCCGGCCGCACCTCGGGATGCGTCAGCGGCAACGTGTTGCGCCGCAACTCGGCCAGCGTGCCCGCCATCTCCACACCCGTCGCCCCGGCCCCGACCACCACGACGTGCGTGCTCTCGCGCCGGCCCGCCGCGGTGTCCTCCAGGTAGTGCTGCAGCCGCCGCCGCAGGATCGCCGCGTCGGCCAGCGAGTAGATCGGCAACGCGTTCTCCCTGGCGCCCGGCACGTTCAGCCAGTTGGTGGTCACGCCGGTGCCGAGCACGAGGTAGTCGTAGTCGAGCGAGCCGCCGTCGTCGAGCTCCACCCGCCGCTCCTCCGGCACGATCTTGCTCAACGCCGCCCGGCGCGCCCGCACATTCGGCCACTTCGCCGCGTACGTCCTGGTGGGGTAGGACACGTCCGCCGTACCCATGCCGGCTGTGGCCACCTGGTAGAGGAGGGGCTGGAAGGTCGCGTACGGGTTGCGGTCGACCAGCGTCACCAGGGCTCCGCTTCCGGCCAGCTCCCGTGTCGCCGCCAATCCGGCGAAACCGGCACCCACGACGACGACACGCGCTCTCTGCACCATGATCTCTCCTTCCCCCTCAACGGGCTCATGGATGTCAATGGCACCGCCAGCTTCTCTTAAACCCGTTGGCGGGCGCGGGATGCCATAAGCGGCCCCCCCACGCCTTGTGGCGTCGGCGTCCACGTCGCGCGTGAGCCGCCGTCTGCGCGGGCCGCCTTGTGCGTGCGGCGCCGTCGTGCGCCGGGTGTCCGTGCGCCGGCCATGCCCCGCGGCCCCGCGCCCCGCGTCGTGGCCGCGCCTGTGCGCCTGCTTCGTGCGAGCGCCAACGTGCCACTGACGTTCCCGACGGCGTGTGCGCAGTCCGGCACCCACCGTCGGGCAGGCGTTGCCCAGCAGGCGTTGTCGGGCGTGCCGCCGCGGCGGGCGTGCGGGCGTGCGGGCGTGCAGGCGTGCAGGCGTGCGGGCATGTGGGCGTGGGGCGTGCGGGGTGGGTGCCGTTGCACGGCGCGATCACCCTGTGCGGCCCTCGACCCGCCTCAAGGCCCGGTGAGAGCCGCCACCGATCGCTACTGCCGCCGCGACCGCCACAGCCCGATGGCCGTGACCCTGGAGTCCACGCCGAGCTTGGCATAGATCCGGTTGACGTGGTTCTTGACGGTCTTCTCGCTGAGAAACAGCCGCTGCGCGATCTGCCCGTTGGACTGACCGGTGGCGATCAGATCCATGACCTCGGCTTCTCGCTTGCTCAAGGACGTGAACACGCTATCGAAAGCTGCGTCGTCGACTCTCATCCGGCCTCCGGGGGCGCGCAGACGGTCAAGATCGCCGATGGCCCCCGTGCTGCCGGCGTTAGCGTTAGACAGCGAGCATAACCCGCATTGTCATGATTTGGGGTCGTTGCCCAGAAGAACCAGAAGAAAACGCGAACGGCCGGTCCTCAAGGACCGGCCGTTCGCCGTGGGGTGAGTGAAGGGACTTGAACCCTCGACATCCAGGACCACAACCTGGCGCTCTGCCAACTGAGCTACACCCACCACGGCCGCCCGCTGTGTGGCGGCACAGGAAAAGTGTAGCGGGATTCGGGAGTCTTTACGCCACTCGATTAACCGCTGACGCGCTCAGCCAGGGCTCTCGCCGTGGATGAGTCGGGCCCGGGCTGGCCGACGAAGATGGCCGCGCGGTAGTACCGCAGCTCCCTGATGCTCTCCGTGATGTCCGCCAGAGCACGGTGTCCGCCCTGCTTCTCGGGTGCGGCGAAGTAGACCCGTGGATACCAGCGGCGTACCAGCTCCTTGATGGACGAGACGTCCACCATCCGATAGTGCAAATACGCATCCACCCCGGGCATGTCGCGCGCGATGAACGTGCGGTCGGTGCCGATCGAGTTGCCGCACAGCGGGGCCTTCTTCGGCTCGGGCACGTGGCGGCGGATGTAGTCGAGCACGAGCGACTCCGCCTCGGACAGCGTCACGCCGCCCGCCAGCTCGGGCAGCAGCCCCGAGGCGGTGTGCATCTCGCGTACGACCTGCGACATCTGCTCCAGCGACTCGGGCGGCGGCTTGATGACCACGTCGACGCCCTCGTCCAGCTGATTGAGCTCGCTGTCGGTGATGACGCACGCCACCTCGACGAGCGCGTCTCGGCTCAGGTCGAGCCCGGTCATCTCGCAGTCGATCCAGACCAGCAAGTCACTCATACGATCTCCTCGCCCAGCGGCTCGGAGCAATCCGCCCGCTTGTTACACCACCAGCCTAGTGCCACCGGTCAGGCGGGCTTGAGCGAGCTGAGAACCTTGCTCACCACGTCGGTGCCGAGATTGTCGGGAACCGACACGTAGATGATCGCCGGGCTCTGGCCCTCGCCGCGGTCCATCAGCACGATGGCCCCGTTCTCCTTCTTCCACTTGTAGCCGTTCTCCTCCGAGATCTTCGTGAAGTCCAGCTCGAACTGCAGCACGTACGCGTCACGGTCGCCGATCTTCATGGCCTTGTCGGCCACGACCTTGCTCTCGTGCGCGAGCTGGTAGTACTGCGTGGAGAAGTGCACGAAGACGGCCTTGGCCGTGTCGCCCATGCCCGAGACGCCGGTGTACGGATAGAGCTCGTTCAGCACGCCCGTGTAGACGTTGCCGATCCAGTCTCCGTCGCCCTCGTAGTTCTCGTGCGAGACGGCCTTCACTCCGGCGCTGAACTGCTGGTCCGTGGGGTTGCCGCTGTTGACGTCGGCGGGGGCGGCGACGTCCCAGTCGTCCGGCACCTGGAAGGAGACGCCGGCGCGCGGGTCGGTGACGACCCCGTCGACCGGCTGCGGGAACTCGGCGCCCTGGCTGGGCAGCGGCTGCTGCTGGGTGGGCGGCTCGTTCGTGGGCGGCTGCTGCGGCTCGAACGTGTCGGTCTGCCTGGGCTGCGCCGTGTTGTCCCTGTCGCCGCTGTTGATGAAGAAGATCCCGGCGACCACGATCAACGCGATCACCAGCAGCGCCGCCAGCCCGCCGAACACCCAGGGTAGCGGGTTGCTCTGCTTGGGCGGGGGCCCGAAGCCGGGGCCTGGCAGCGGCGCGCCGCCCCACTGCGGCTGCTGTTGCTGCTGGGTGGGGGCGGTGGGCGCGCCGTAGGCTCCCTGCCCGTAGGTCGGCTGGCCGAACTGTGCCGTGGGGTTCGCCGGCGTCACGGACCAGCCGGGACCCGGCTGCGACTGCGGCTGCGACGGCGGCTGGGACCCGAACTGGGGCTGAGCCTGCGGCTGGGAGTGCGGCTGGGAGTGCGGCTGCGACGGGGGCTGGGGCTGGGGCCCGGAGGACGGCTGCGGCTGCGCCGGACCCTGCTCCTGCGCATGGGTGGCGTCCGTCCACTGGTTGCCGTCCCACCAGCGGAGCTGGGGCTCTCCGTAGGGGTCCGGGTACCAGCCCGCGGGGGTCTGCGTGGTCATGTTCGCCAGATTAGTAAGAACCGCTTTGAGATGCATGGGCGAGATGCATCGGCGGGCGAGTGATCAACACTTGTACGTGAAGCTCGCCTTGTCCGTGATCACCGGTCCAGGGGTGAGAACCCGCAGTGTCGCGGTGGCCTTGACGCTGCTCTTGCCGCTCAACGTCCACCTCAGCGGCACCGTGTACGACGTCTGGTCGGCCTTGGTGCGCAGGGTTCCCTTGACGACTTCCTTGTCCAGATTCTTACGCCATTCATAGGTGATCTCCCCGGGGGCGCCGTTCGTGACGACGGTGGCGGTGATCATGACGGCGCTGTCGCAGCCCTGCGTCTTCTTCGGCGCCACCACATTGATCGACTTCACCGCCAGGTCCGGGGTGTTGCCCAGCGTGAACCAGGCCAGGGTCGCGCCCGCCATGATCACCGCGAAGACGGCCGTGGCCAGGACCGTCCGGCGGCGTCTCGCTCGCGACGCCTTGGCCGCCCGGCCGCCGGGGCGGTGC
Organism: Nonomuraea sp. PA05; assembly: GCF_008086045.1. Lineage (GTDB taxonomy): Bacteria > Actinomycetota > Actinomycetes > Streptosporangiales > Streptosporangiaceae > Nonomuraea > Nonomuraea monospora. Next base: position 72,460 of record NZ_VSEY01000007.1, read on the forward strand.
ACGGTGGCCGCCTCGCCGCGGCCCTCCCGCCAGATCCGCTGGGCGGGCGTCTCGCCTCCCTGCGGCTGCGTGCTCACGCCGGGCCCGAACTGGACCGGACCCGACGGCCCCTGCGGCTGAGTGCCGACACCCGGAACACCCGAAGTGACAGACCCGCCCGCCCCGCCGAAGCCGCCCGCCGCGCCTGCCGGCAGTGGTCCTGCCGACTGTCCAGGCACGCGCAGGAGCGTGACGATGTCCCCCTCGTCCTGCGGCGTCCGGACCGGAGGCCGCGCGTACGACGGAGCCTGCGCGAACGCCGACCGCCCGCGCGCCGCCCTGGCCAGGCCGTCCCGGCTGATCCGGCCCCCCGGCAACCGTCCCCGCTCGTTGACCAGCAGGTCACGCGCGGTGCCCAGGCCCAGCGTCTGTGCGGTGGCCGCGGCGCGTTCGAACAGCTCGGCGGGCTCGGGAGCGCCGCGCCCGACGGCGGCGGCCAGCCCGCGGGCCAGCGAGGCCCAACCGGCCGCGTCGCGCTCGCGCGGCGACACCTGGGCGCGGATGGCGTCGTACAGGCCGCGCTCCGACAGCAGCGAGACGCCTTCCGCCGTGATCACCACCGTGCCGGGGTGCACCGAGCCGTGCGTGGTCCTGGCGGCGTGCAGCGCGAGCAGCGTCTGGGCGGTCTCCACCAGCACGGACGCCGCGCCGTTCGGATCGATGGGCGCGACGGCGAGCAGGTCGGCCAAGGTGGGGGAGACCGCCTGCGCGGTGAGCAGCCAGACCTGGTCGCCCGCCGCGACCACGTCGGCCACCGGGATCAGCCCGGTGAGCCCGGCCAGCACCAGCCGCTGATCGGTCATGACCGCCTGGACGACGCGGTCGCGCACGCCGGGCAGCCCGATGAGCTTGGGATCGAACAGCAGGGCCCCCGCCCTGCGCCCGTCAGGTGAGATGGCGTCGATCCAGTTGCCGAGCTCGGTCATCCACGTGTGCTCGGTGAGCCGGAACCCGGCGATACCGTTTCCAGGGTTGTCCATCGCCGTTGCCCCCCGGCCGCGTCTAGCGCTTCCTTCTGTGGCGTCCCGCCATCCGGCGCCTCACCGCAAGTGTGACCGGTAGTGCGCCCGTAGTCACCAGGGCGAGCGCCAGCAGTGCGGCGGCGGACTCCCTGCGCGGCTCCTCGGGCGTGACCGTGGGCTCCTCACCGCCGCCCCCGGGCTCCCCGTTGTCGTCGCCCGTGGGAGTCTCCCTGGGGGTCTCCGAAGGCGCGGGGCGGGTCGTGGCGGTCGCCGGAGGCTGGGTCGGGGCGGCGGTCGGGCTCGCCGAGGTGGGGGCGGCGGTGGCGGGCACGCTGTCCTCCACCTCGCCGCTCATCTGCGGGTCGGGGGTCGGCGTGGGAGTGGGCGCCGGGGTGGGCTTCTTCGTCTTGGGCGGCGTCTTCACCGGGGTGGGGGTGGCCGTCTTGGTGGGCTTGACGGGCTTGGTCGCGGTCGGCTGGACGACCGGCGGCGCGGCGGTGGCCGAGTCCGTCGGGGTGGGGTCGGGAGTGGTCTCGTCGAGGGTCGGCTCGGCGGTCTCCTCGGGGACGGTCTCCGCCGGCTCCGGTGTGGCCGCCTCCGCGGTGGTGGGCGTGACCGTGCTGGTCCCCGCCTGGAGCACCGGCTCGGCCGACCCGGAGGTGAGGATGACCACCGCCGCGGCGATCAGCACGCCTGCGCCCACCGCGCCGATGGCGATCTTGGCGGGTAGTTTGCTCAGCAGCCGCGTCGGCTCGGCGAAGCGGGTCTCGGCGAGCGAGGTCTGCGTCTCGGCGGGCTCGTCCAGCGCGCTGGGGAAGAGCAGCACGAGCAGGCCCGCCAGGGCGGCCAGGCGGCGTCGCCCGCGCTCCTCCCAGTCGGGTCCGTACGCCTCGGCCGCCACGGCCTCCAGCTCCGTCAGGAACGCCTCCGCCGACGGCGGGCGCTCGGCCGGGTCCTTGGCCAGGCCGCGCTCGACCAGCCCCTGCAGCGGCCCCGGCACCTCCTCCACCGGCGGCGGCGCGCTCTGGTGCTGGCGGGCCAGCGCCGCCATGTTGGGCGCGCGGAAGGGCCGCATGCCGGTCAGGCACTCGAAGAACACGACGGTGGCCGCGTACACGTCGGTCGAGGGACCGGCCGGCGCGCCCGCCCACTGCTCGGGCGCCATGTACGGCGGCGTGCCCGCTGCGCCGGCCTCCTCACCGGCCCGGACGGCGATGCCGAAGTCCACGAGCTTGCTGGTGCCGTCGCCGCGCACCATGACGTTCTCGGGCTTGAAGTCGCGGTGCACGACACCGATCGCGTGCGCGGAGGCCAGGCCGAGCAGCGAGCCCTTGAGCACGGTGAGCGCCGCCTCGGCGCCTGTGGGCCCCTCGGACCTGAGGAGCTCGCGCAGCGACACGCCGTTGACCAGCTCCATGACGATGGCCGCGCCCTGCCCCGCCTCGACGTAGTCGATCAGCCGGGCGTGGTACTGGCTCTGCAGCGTGGCCAATAAGCGGGCCTCGTGCCGGAACCTCGCGACGAACCCGACGTCGGATCTCAGCTCGTCGCTGAGGTACTTGATGGCGACTTCAGCGCCGTCGTAGTCACGCGTGGCCAGGACCACCCGACCGGCCGCGCCTGAGCCGAGCTCACGCACCTCGGTGTAGCCGGGGACCCCCCATGGCCCATCACCGTACATAACGGACTCCTCTGGAGTTCTGTGGGCCCCCACCCTCATCAAACGGTCCGTAGCTTAACCAGAGGGAACCGCTTTCCCGCTACCGATATACGACAACTGGATAAATATCACTCAATGGTGCCGGGGGAGTCGGGGTTCGGCTCCTTGGTCGCTTCCCCCGTGGGCTCCTTCGTGGGTTCGTTCGTGGGCTCCTTGGTCGGTTCCTTGGTCGGTTCCTTCGTGGGCTCTTCCTCGGGGCACTTCGGCGTGCTGCCGCTGCGGGTGGCCGTGCCGTTGGCCGCCGCGGGCGTCGTGGCGGCCGTCACCGACCAGCTCGTGCCGCAGGGCAGCCGCACCTCGTAGGCGAAGGTCCGGCTGTAGGAGGTGTCGCCCGACAGGGTGACCGTCCGGGTGTGCGTGGACTCGCCGGCCCTGAACCTGACCGTGAGCCGTACCGGCTGGGTGCTGCCCGCCGTGACGCTGACCGGCGCGCTCAGCCCGCCCTTGGTGCCGACCTCGCCGATCGAGACCTGCCGCACGCGCGGCGGGCAGGGCACCGAGACGCGCGCCGTGTCGGTCCTGTCGCCCGCGCTGACCTGCACCGACAGTGTCGAGCCGCAGGGACGGGTGCGGAAGACGTGCCTGAACGTCTCGCTGTACGAGGTGCGCCCCGACAGCGTCGCCGACCGGGTGGCGACCGGGTCGCCGTTGACCGCGAACCGGGCGGTGACCGGGATCTCGCCGGTGCCGCTCGCGGTGACCCGCACCCGCGCGGCGGCGGCGCGGGCGGGGGCGGCGGGCAGGTTGAGCGTGACGTTCAGCGCGGTCACCTTGGTCGGGCAGGCCGGGAGGGTCACGGACGCCGAGCGCGGGCCGCCCGTGGGGGCGGGGAGGGTGGTGACGGTCAGAGTGACCGTCTTGCCGCACGTGCGCTCGCCCAGCGACCAGGTCAGGCGCTGGGTGTAGGTGCTGGCGCCGTTGAGGTTCACGCGCTCGGTGCGGCCGTCCTCGCCGGGCGCCGACCAGGTGGCGATGGCGGTGACGGCGCCGGTGCCGCTGGTGCGCAGGCCGATCGTGCTGGTGGCGACGCCGTTCTCGCCGATCGTGATCTCACCCACGGTCACGCCGAGCACCGAGGTGTCCGGGGGCGGCTCCTCGGTGGTGGGAGGCGTCGTGGTCGGGGTCGTGGGAGGAGTAGTGGTCGGCGTGGTCGGAGGCGTTGTGGCCGGGGTGGTGGGCGGAGTCGTGGCCGGGGTGGTGGGAGGGGTGGTGGAAGGGGTGGTGGGCGCGGTGGTGGTGGGCCCGTTCGTCACGACAGGCGGATCCTCCTCGGCGGGGTCCTCCTCGGGCGGATCCTGCTCAGCGGGGTCCTCGTCGGACGGATCCGGCTCGGGCGGGTCCGCCTCCGGCGACGTCTGCGGCACCACCTGCGGCGTGATCCCAGGCGGCGTCTCAGGCCCAGTTTCAGGCCCAGTCTCAGGCGCTGATTCCGGCGTTTCCGGCGAAGTGGACGCCTCCGTGCTCGGCGGCCACGCCACGGGCGCAGTGGCGATCCGGCTCGGCGGCACGGCCAGCGCCGCCCCGACCGGCTGCTCGGGCGGCTGCCGGTTGACCAGCACGGCCACCACCGCCGCGGCCGCGACGGCGCTCACCGCGCCGCCCATCGCCAGCCGCCGCCCGTTCGTCTGCGCGATGCGCCGCGTGCTCCGGCCGACCCTCCCGCGCACGCGGTCGAACACGGTTGTGGCCAGCGACGTCGCAGTCTCGGGCGGCGCGGCCAGGGGCATGGGCCACAGCAGGGCCAGCAGGCCCACGAGCGCGGCCAGCCGCCGCCTGCCCCGCTCCTCCCAGTCCTCCCCGTACGCGGCCGCGGCCACGGTCTCCAGTTCCGTCACGAACGTCAGCGCCCCGTCGGGCCGCCCCGCCGGCTCCTTGGCCAGCCCGCGCCTGATCAGGTCACGGACGGGCTCGGGCGCGTCGTGGAAGGGCACCGGCGCGTGCACGTGCTGGTACCCCAGGACGCTGGGCTCGCTGGACCGGTACGGCCGGTGCCCGGTGAGGCACTCGAAGAAGACGGCGGTGGCCGCGTACACGTCGGTCGCGGGCGAGGCGGGGCGGCCCTCCCACAGCTCCGGCGCCATGTACGCGGGCGTGCCCTCGGGCTGGGCGGCGGTGCCCTGGCGTACCGCGATGCCGAAGTCGACGAGCTTGCTGGCGCCGTCGTCCCGGACGAGCACGTTCTCGGGTTTGTAGTCCTTGTGCACGAGGCCCATGGCGTGCGCCCTGGCCAGGCCCAGGAGCGAGCCCTTCAGCACGACGAGCGCGGCCTCCGGCTCGGTCGTCCCGCTCTCGCGTAACAGTGCGCGCAGGGAGACGCCGTTGACCAGCTCCATCACGATGGCGGCGCCGCCGTCGTCCTGGATGTACTCCCACATCGTGGCGATGTGGGGGTCGCGCAGCGTGGTCAGCAGCCGGGCCTCCGACTGGAACCTGGCCAGGGCGGAGGGATCCCGCAGCAGTTCGCCGGACAGGTACTTGATCGCGACCTGGACGCGGGTCTCGTCGTGCACGGCGAGCACGACGCGTCCGCTGGCGCCCGTCCCGAGCTGCCTTATCTCTGTATAACCGGGAGCGCTCCACTCCATTTTGCCTCTCCCATCAGGAGCCGGCCCACCTGATGAGACGTGCGATCAAGAGCTCAGGTTTTCCAGGTGGCCCGGATTTATGGAACTACTCCCGATGGAGGATGTGAACGGGTGCCTCGATACCTTCTGGGAGTACCGAATCGGGTTCGGGCGCTCCCCATGACGTGACCAGGGGCAGCACGCCGGCCCACACCGGAAGGTCGTAGTCCTCCTCCTCGTCCACCGGCCCGCCGCGCCTGATCTTGACCGACGCCTCCTCCAGCGACAGCGCCAGCACGGCGGTCGCGGCCAGTTCCTTGCGCGAGGGCCGGCGCACGTAGTCCCACTGGCCGGGCGCGAGCTGCTCGGCCAGGGCGCGCAGCCCCTGCTCCCGCTCGTCGTCGTCCGTCACCAGGCGGGCCGTGCCGTAGATCATCGCCGAGCGGTAGTTGACGGAGTGGTGGAAGATCGAGCGGGCCAGCACGAGGCCGTCCAGGTGGGTGACCGTGACGCACACGTCGGTGCCGGTGCCGGTGCCGGTGCGCAGCGAGCGGGCGCCGGTGGAGCCGTGCAGGTAGAGGGTGTCGCCGACGCGGCCGTAACCGGTGGGCACGACCATGGGGTGGCCGTCCACGACCACGCCCAGGTGGCAGATCAGGCCGGTGTCGAGCACCTCGTACAGGTCGTCCCTGTCAGTGCTGCCGCGTTCCTTCGAGCGGCCCAGTGTGGTGCGCGGTGTGGTGGAGAGCATGATTCGACGGTAACGACGAAGTGGACCTATCCTGTAGGGCCACTACCAGCACCTTTCAAGAGACCACTTTCATGCGTTCCCATGTTGACCTGCCGGTCTCCCTCTCCCGTGACTCGGCCGAGCCCCTCACCACGCAGCTCGTCGGCTGGCTGCGCGGCGCCATGCTGGACGGCACGATGGCCTCCGGCGAGCGGCTGCCGTCCACCCGGGCCCTGGCCGCCCAGCTCGGTGTCAGCAGGACGGTGGTGACGGAGGCGTACCAGCAGCTCTACGCCGAGGGCTGGCTGGACGGGCGGCACGGCTCCGGCACGTTCGTGGCCGCCATGGAGCACCCGCCGAGGCCGCCCGAGGAGAGCGCGTACGTGCCCGCGCCGCCGCCCCCGGCCGGCCTGATCAACCTCACCAGCGGCTCCCCCTGGGTGCGCGACTACGACGAGGCGGCGTGGAAGCGCGCCTGGCGCAGGGCCGCCGACCTGCCGCCCGGCGACGAGCCCGACAGCCACGGCCTGCCGCGCCTGCGCGAGCTGCTCGCCGACCACCTCAGGCGCGCCAGAGGCATGGCCGTCGGCCCGGAGAACATCCTGGTCACCCGCGGCACCGGCAACGGCCTCGACCTGTGCGCGATGGCCCTGCTCGGCCCCGGGGCCAGGGCGGGGGTGGAGGATCCGGGCTACCGGGTGGCGCGCACGGTGTTCAAGGCCAGGGGCGCCGAGGTGGTGCCGTGCCCGGTGGACGAGGACGGCGTGATCGTGGACGGCCTGCCCGGCGACCTGCGCGTCCTCTACACCACGCCCGCCCACCAGTTCCCGCTGGGCGGCCGGCTGCCGATCCCGCGCAGGGAGCGGCTGCTGGCCTGGGCGCGCGCCACCGGCGCGACGATCGTGGAGGACGACTACGACGCCGAGTTCCGCTACGACGTCGCCCCGCTGCCCGCGCTCTACGGCCTCGACCCGTCCCGGGTGGTGCTGCTCGGCACGCTGTCCAAGATCCTCGCCCCGGACGTGGGCGTGGGCTGGCTGGTCGGCGAGCCGGAGCTGGTGAGCAGGATCGCCGGCCTGCGCTGGGAGGTGGCCGACCGCACCAGCGGGCCCGTCCAGCAGGCCGTGGCCACCCTGCTGGAGCGCGGAGACCTCGACCGGCACCTGCGCAGGATGCGCCTGGAGTACGCGCGCCGCCGCGCCGCCGTCGTCGAGCTGCTCGGCCCCGCCTGCCGCCTGCGCGGCGACACGGCCGGGCTGCACGTGCTGGCCGAGCTGCCCGGGGTGCTGGTGCCGGGTGTGATCGAGCGGGCCAGGGAGCGCGGGGTGCTGCTCGACTCGACCGAGCGCCACCACCACGGCCCCGCCCAGTTGCACGGCCTGGTGATCGGGTACGGCTCCGCCTCGCTGCCCGACGTCCGCCGGGGCTGCGAGATCGTCGCCGACCTCATCCGCGAGGCCCGGCGGTAGGGCTACCCGGGTGGCCCGGCGGCCGGGGGCTCCAGCCGTCGCAGGACGGGCAGCGAGCGGGCGGTGTACATCGGGTCGACCGGCAGCACGTGCGCGGCCCACCAGCGGGCCGGGGCAGGGTCGGCGGCGTGCTCGGTGAAGCCGGGGGCGTAGTCGTCGTAGGCGGGGTCGTACAGGTACCCCGTGGAGACCCCGTTCCGCTCCAGCTCCTCGATGGCCGCGTCCCTGTCGCGGACCAGCAGCGGCACCCGGAACAGCGGCCGGGTCAGGTCGTCGAGCACGGCGGGCGCCACCGTCGGCAGCTCGGCCAGCCGCTGCACGCCGGACAGCCGGCGCGCCCGGTCGCGCGGCACCCCGGCCACGCGCCGCTCCTGGTACCAGCGGACCAGCCGGCCCCGGCGGGCCCGGTAGTGGTGCAGGTCGGCGCGCACCCAGGCGTCGAAGGGCGGCAGCGCGGGCACCTGCTTGAGCGCCAGCTTCAGCTCCTCGGCGCGCACCGCGATGCGGTGGCCCTCGCGGACCTCCTGCATGCCGAGGCGGCGCTGGAGCTTGAGCGCGGGGCGTACCAGGTCGAGCTTGAGCGCCGCCTGGCGGGCCATGGAGGTGGCCACGCTCCACACGTCGGCGCGCAGGGAGCCGCGGGTCAGCAGCTCGTCGCGGGCGCGGGTCAGGGCGAGCAGGTCGGACTCGTCCTCGACGGCGAGCACGCCGCCGGAGCCCGCGCTCGGGTGCTTGGACAGGCTGAAGACCGACGCGTGCCCGAACGTGCCGAGCGGCCGGCCGCCGAGGTCGCTCTCCATGGCGTGCGCCACGTCCTCGATGAGGATCTTGCCGGCGAAGGCGGGGGCGTCGTCGGGCAGGCCGTACAGGTTGGTGGTGAGGACCGCGTCCACCGTGTCGAGGTCCACGCGGGCGACGTCGATGTTGCCGTCGCGCGGGGACAGCGGCGCGATGACCGGGCGCAGCCCGGCCGCCAGCACGAGGAAGAGGATCTCGTCGGCGGAGACGGGGGACATCAGCAGCCGCTGCCCGGGCAGGCACCAATGGCGTAAGGCCAGATAGAGCCCCAGCCGGTTGGACGGTAGCGACAGACAGTGACGGCCTGTACGCTCTGCGATGTGTTTCACCGTTGTAGGACGGTACGCAGTCTTCCGTAGGTTTTCAAGGTTTTGTCCGCTGTTTTGAGCAGGAGCGGATTGGCCATCACGGTGGCGCGCGTCTTGCGCACCGGCACCCGCATCATCCAGTGGACGCCGGCGGCGGGCCCGATCCTCGCCACGCGGCCCTCGGCCACCTGCAGTTCGCCGTTCTTCAGCTTGTCCTTGTACTCCTTCTGCCCGCGCCCCATGTCGACGACCTCGATGCCGGCCCCGGCGGCGCGCTCGGCCATCGCCAGGTGGTGGATGAGGCCGGGGGAGTACTTGGCGAAGTGGGTGTCGTAGGCGGGGAACCAGCCGGCCAGGGTCGTGCGCGTACGCAGCCCGAAGTGCCCGGCCATCGGCCGGTCGTCCACGTACACCATGTCGAGCACCCCGGCGAAGCTGTCGGACTGGGTGGCCAGCAGCCGCTCGACCAGCTCCACGATCCACGGGTGCGAGAACCGGTCGGCGCGGCCGGTGCGGCGGTACTGGTCGGTCTTCCAGCCCAGCAGCGTGCGCAGGGGCTCCAGGTCGGTGGTGGCGTAGTCGTGCCGCAGCGGGCCCGCGTCGCGCTGCAGCTTGCGCGACTTGGCCAGGGTGCTCTTGTACGTCTTGCCGGAGTTCTTGAGCAGTGACGCGGTGTAGTTGTCCCAGCCGTCGCGAAGGTCGATGATCGGCGACGGGTGACGCTCGTGGCGGGCGAGCAGCAGCGGCTGCCCGGAGACGAGGTGGTCGAACTCGTACACCGCCAGCCCGCACTCCTTCAGCAGCCACAGCGGGTGGATCTGGGCGTCCTTGACGTGCACGAGCCCCTGCGCGTCGGTCAGCCCGGCGGCGACCGGCTTGCCGATGCCGAGGGGATGTCGCTCGAACGGGAAGAACCCCACGATCTCCGGACCGTCGTGGATGACGGCGACACGTACGACATCACGGAGTTCGCCCACCGCGAGGGTGAATTCTGGGGACAAGAAGGGATTGTCGAAGGCGGTGTCCGCCTCCTGCAGGGCGCGCCAGCGGCTCACTTCGGATTCGCCCAGTTCACGGGGGTGGGCAAGGGTGACGTGCATGGGCTCCTACTGTCAGCACACACTCTCTGGGCAAGCTGAGGGCCAGGGTGTACTGCCACATTAAAGGATCTCGCCGGATGCCATAGCCGCAGCTCCGGAACGTTACACAACTCCCAGTATGTCTTCAGGACCGAGTGACGTTCTAATGTGTGACCATGACCGTACCTGGCATCGACCACCCCCAGCTGGTCGCCTGGATGGGCCGGAACGCGCCCGACGCCGGCGAGCCCCTGTCCGTCTCGCTGATCTCCGGCGGACGGTCGAACCTCACCTACCTGGTCGAGGGCAGGGAACGCTCGCTCGTGCTGCGCCGGCCGCCCCTCGGCCACGTGTTGCCCACCGCGCACGACATGCGGCGCGAGTGGCGGGTCATCTCGGCGCTCGCGCCCACGCCCGTGCCGGTGCCCGAGCCGGTCGCGTTCTGCGCCGACGAGGACGTGATCGGCGCGCCGTTCTACCTCATGGGGTACGTCGAGGGGGAGGCCGTACGGAGCCGGGAGCAGCTCGGCGACCGGACGCCCGAGCAGACGCGGCGCCTGTCGGAGCGGCTGGCCGAGGTGCTGGCAGGCATCCACGCCGTCGACTACCGCGAGGTGGGGCTGGGCGACTTCGGGCGGCCGGAGGGGTACATGGCCAGGCAGCTCGACCGGTGGTGCCAGCAGTGGGAGCGGTCGAAGACCGCCGACCTGCCCGACTACGACCGGCTCGTGGCGCGGCTGCGGGAGCGGCTGCCCGCCGAGGCGACCGGCACGCTGGTGCACGGCGACTACCGGCTGGACAACACGCTGCTGCGGACCGGCGACCTGGAGATCGCGGCCGTGGTCGACTGGGAGATGTCCACGCTCGGCGACCCGCTGGCCGACCTCGGGCTGACGCTGACGTACTGGCACGATCGCGGGGACGAGGAACGCGCGCGCATCCCGGTGGCGGGCGACGTGACGGTGGCGCCCGGGTTCATGAACGCCGCGGAGTTCGCCGCCCACTACACCAAGGTGTCCGGACGGGACATCTCGGACCTCGGGTTCTACGTGGCCTTCGGCAACTTCAAGCTGGCCGTCATCGTGGAGGGTATCCACGCCCGCTTCCGTCAGGGTAAGACCGTGGGAGAGGGGTTCGACCGCATCGGCGCGGCCGTGCCCACCCTGATCTCCCGCGCGCACCGGATGCTCGACCAGCACTGAGCAACCTTCCATCCCCCGCAAGGAGCGTCATGAGCACTGTTGCACTGATCACCGGAGCCGCGAGCGGCATCGGCGCCGCCGTGGCCCGGCGGCTGTCGACGGGCGGCGTCAAGTGCGTCCTCCTCGACATGGACGGCGAGGGGGTCGAGCGGCTGGCCAAGGAGCTCGACGGCGCGTGGCTGGCCGCCGACGTCAGCACCGAGGAGGCCTCGCTGGAGGCCGTCGCACTGGCCGAGCAGCGGTACGGGCGGCTCGACCTGGTCCACCTCAACGCCGGCATCACCGGCCGGGTCGACCTGGCCGACTTCGACCTCGCCCGCTACCGCCAGGTCGTCGGCGTCAACATGGACGGCGTCGTCTTCGGCGTGCGCGCCAGCATGCCGCTGCTCCTGCGCTCCGGCGGCGGCGCGATCGTCGTCACCTCGTCGCTGGCCGGGCTCACCGCCTTCGCCGGCGACCCCGTCTACACGATGACCAAGCACGCCGTCGTCGGCCTCGTCAGGGCGCTGGCCGAGCCGCTCGCCGCGCAGAACGTACGCATCGGCGCCGTCTGCCCCGGCTTCACCGACACGCCCCTCGTGGCCGAGGCGCGGGACATGTTCGTCAACGCGGGCTTCCCGCTCCTCACCGCCGAGGACGTGGCCGCCGCCGTCGAGTCCGCGTTCTACTCCGAGACCCCCGGCACGCTCCTCATCGTGCAACCGGGCAGGCAGCCCGTGCCCTACCGTTATGCCGGGGTTCCAGGACCGGTGGGAGGGCAGCGGCCGCCGCGCCAAGATTGACCGCAAGCGGCTTGCAAGCGGGACGATTAGCGTAAACAGGGCTGGACTGCTGTCCAGCCCTTGTACGTTCCCGGACCTTGTAGGTTCGTGGTTCCCCCCGACGTCTCGCGAGGATGAGGAGCCTTCAGTGATTCCGACCGACGGCAAGCACGCGCGCCGACGATCGCCATGGCCGATCGCTCTAGGAGCCGGCGTTCTCGCGATCGTCCTGGTGGCGGGCATCATGGTGTACGCCGCGATGCGGACGAAGGAACGCAGCGTGTTCAAGGGCAGCGAGGTGGCCACCAAGGCGCCCACCGAGCCCGCGCCGCAGCTCTCCGAGCCCCCCGCGCTCGACAACTGGCCGCGCTGGGGCATCACCCACACCCAGTACAGCGCGGACAACGAGCCGCAGGACGTCGTCGACCAGGCCAGAGGCGTGCTCGGCCGGGTCCCCATGCTGCAGAACCAGCACATCATGGGCTGGGGCGTCGGCAACCCCGAGCCCAGCCCCGGGCAGTTCAACTTCGTCGACCTGGACCGGCGGCTGACCTTCATGGCCTCCTCCAGGGCCGTGCCGGTGATCACGCTCTGCTGCGCGCCCGACTGGATGAAGGGCGGGCAGGCCGGGCGTACGGACTGGAGCAAGAACCACACCGTCGCCCCGGAGCGGGAACACTTCGACGACTTCGCCAAGCTGGCGGCGCGGGTGGCCAAGCAGTACCCGACGGTCAAGCACTACATGGTGTGGAACGAGTTCAAGGGCTTCTGGGACCCGGCCACCAACCGGTGGGACGCCGAGGCGTACACCGAGATGTACAACAAGGTCTACACGGCGCTGAAGAAGGTCAACAAGGACATCCAGGTCGGCGGCCCGTACGTGTCGATCAGCAGCAGCACGCGCACCGAAGGCCCGCCCTCCGAGCTGACCGGCCCCTGGGGCACCGTCGACCAGCGGGCGCTGGACGCCGTCAAGTACTGGATCCAGCACAAGAAGGGCGCCGACTTCATCGTCGTGGACGGCGCCTCCATGACCAACGACAAGGGCAACGTGCCCAACGACTTCGCGGCCCAGGGCAAGTTCAGCGCCATCACCACGTGGCTGCGCGAGGAGAGCGACGACCTGCCGGTGTGGTGGGCCGAATGGTACGTCGAGCCCGAGAACGCTCAGTGGAGCGAGGAGAAGCGCACCGCCGTCCAGGCCGCCGCGCTCATGGAGTTCGCCAAGAGCGGGGTCACGACCGCCCTCTACTGGAACCCGCAGCAGAAGGGGGAGGGTGAGTGCCCCGGGTGCCTCTGGTCGCCCAAGATGGGTGGAGAGCTGCCCATGGCGGGGCTGCTCAGCGGGTTCACCAAGTGGTTCCCGAACGGGGTCGAGGTGCGGGAGGTGGAGACCTCCGATCCGAAGGTCAAGGCGATGGGGCAGGCCAGCCAGGTCGTGATGGTGAACACCTCCGATCAGGACGTCAGCGCGACCGTGGACGGGCGGCCGGTCACGTTGAAGCCCTACGAGATCAAGTGGTCGGGGCGCGGGGGCGCGTGAAGCAGCTCGGAAGGGCGGATGGCCAGGATGCCGCCGCCCTTCCCGTAGACGATCAGCAGGCCTCCCAGCCAGGCGCACTTCCGGACGGCGTCGTGGACGGGGACGGTGAGCAGGCAGGTGCCGGCGGCCGGGTCCCAGACGCGCACGGTGGCGTCAGCGCTTCCGCTGGCCAGGAGGACCCGGCCGCCGAGCGTCAGGGCGCAGACCGCGGACACCACATCGGAGTGCCCGGTGAGCACCGAGCCGAAGGCCCGGCTGGTCGCGGGGTCCCACATGCGAACGGTTCGATCCCAGCTCGCGCTGGCCAGAAGGACCTGCCTCTTCAGAACGAAGGCGCACACGTCGCGCGCCCCGGCGCCGTGGCCGAGGAGCGGACGACCGGCCGGACGGCCGGTGGTCGCATCCCACAACCGCACCTCGCCATGATGGTGGGCGGTGGCGATCAGCGGTTTCCCGTTCACGGTGCAGACGCACAACGCCGCCACGTCGCCCAGCGGGCGGGCGAAGCGGGAAGGGCGAAGAAGGCGCCGCTTGCCGGTCTCCCGGTCGACCACTTGCCCGATCTCGTCCGCGACGACGGCGAGCGAGCGTGCGTCTATCGGCTCGACAGCCTGTGGGGTCAGGGGAATCAAGGCAGTGGCCGGTTCGCCGGTCGCCGGATCCCAGACGCGGAAGCCGAGAGGCTCCGTGATGATCAGCAGGGCATGGGCGAAGGTTTGCAGGGACAGCGGATGGCCTGCGGCGAATCTGGCAGTACGGCCACCGGCTGGATCCCGCAGTCGCACCTTTCCCGGGTCGCCGATATCCGCGAGAAGGACACGCTCGTGCAGCAGAAGGGCGCATGAGCCGTGCACGGGGTCGTGGAGGGGAAGCTCCCGCTGGAGGGGATCCCACAGTCTGATGCTGCCGTCGGCACTGGCCGTGGCGAGCAGGGTGCGGTCCTCCAGGGTGAAGACGCAGATGTCGGTGATGAGGTCGGTGTGGCCGGAAAGATGCCCATCCCGGAGATGGAGTCTGCCGGACAGGTCGCCGACGGCGAGCAGGACAGGATCATCCAGGCTGAAGGCGCAGATGGCATTGGCCTGGTGCACACCGTCGAGGGTGTGGAGAAGCCGTTTCGTGCCCGCATCCCAGATGTCGATCCGGCTGTCGTAGGTGGCAGTGACGAGCCAGTCATGGCGAGCCAGGTAAGACAGGCCGCGGATGTCCTCGCGAAGGTGGCTGGAAGAACCGACTGGCTGGCCGGTCACGAGATCCCACACCGTGAGGTCGCCGGAGTGACCGGCCACGGCGACCAGGTCATCGTCGCCCTGGGGCAGCGTGCACAGGTACTCACCGCCCTCCTGCACGCGGGTGAGCGCGCAATCGACGGGCTGGCCCGTCGCGGGGTCCCACAGCCGGAAGTCGTGCCTGAAGTCGATCGCGGCGAGCAGAACACGCCCCTTCAAGGTCACGGCGGACATGGCGAGCATGGAGCCGACGGGCGTCCTGATCGGCGCGTGCACGGGCAGACCGGTTGCCGGGTCCCACAGCCGGATGGTGCCGTCGACCCCGCTGCTGGCCAGCAGCGTGCGCCCGGCCATGACGAAGGAGGTGACGGCGGTCACCCTCCCCCCGTGACCGAGAAGAACGGCTTCGTCGAACCTCGGCCTGACTTCCGCCCATTCCGCCCGGTAGGGCGCGTCCCGGCTCGCCAGCGCCCTCATCCTCGGCAGATCCGCGACCACGGCGGTCAGGTCGAACATGGCCGCACGCTCGGCGGGCCCAGCCGCGGCGGCCATCGGCGTCAGCCGGATCAGCCGCAGGCAGGCACGAACAGCCGGTGAAGAATCCACGGAGGCCGCCACGATCACCCGGGCCAGGTCCGCGTGCAGGACGAACGGCGTCCGGCAGAGCAACTCCTTCAGCACCCCGCCCCGAGCCGCGTGCCCCGCCAGCGACCGCGCCAGATAAGGCGGCACCGGCTCGACGAACCCCATGAACGCCCTGGTCAGAGCCCGATGGTCGGTCCGCAGATCACTCCGCTCACCCAGCAGCGTGTCGTCGAGCGCCTGGTGGAACAGCCTGAAGACCTCGTGCCGATCATCCGACTCCACCAGGAAGTTCGCCGCGGACGAGTGCGCGAAGGCGAGCAGTTCCCCGGCCGTGACCTCGGCCCCGGCCAGCGTCCTGATCGCCAGCGCCCACAACTCCACGTCGAACCCGGGAGCCTCGGCGAAGGCCAGCGCGGTCAGCGCAGCCGCCGCGGGCAGCCCGCCGATGCCCGGCAGCCGCGAGGTGTAGGCGTCCAGCGCGTGCTTGACCTCGGGCGGGAAGGTGAGTGCGGCCGGATCCACCGGCTCCGCGTCGTGCAGCGCGTGCGTACGCGCGATGAGCCCCGCGATCAGGAAGCTGTGCGCCGACCGCCGCGCGATGGCGGCGGCGACCGGCCCGGCCACCGCCCCGTCGGCGTACGGGTTGCCCGGACGCGGATCCCCCAGCAGTTGCAGCGTCGCCTTGGCGTACTCGACCACGTCCCGCTCGGCGTAGAACTCGGGCGAGTCCAGGTTCACGACGTGCGCGGCGCTGCCGAAGAGCGGGATGAGCTCGCCCTCGTCGTCCCCGCGCCGCGTCGCCAGCACCACCTGCGCGCCCAGCCCCGCACACCCGTTCACCAGTGGCAGCACGACCCTGGCGACGATGCCGCGGGCCTCGGCCGGGGACGTGGCCTCGTCCAGGGCGTCGATGACCACGTTGAACCGGGCCCGGGGCGTTCCTGGCCGTTCGGTGAGTGCGGCGCGCAGGTCGGGCTCGAAGTCGGCGAGCGTGTCGGGCAGCGCGGCGGAGGCGGCGCGGGCTATCTCGGTGGCCACGTCCAGCGCGGTCTTGCCCTTGGCGTGCACGGCGCAGGCCACAGACCCCGGCGTGGCCTTCCACGCCTCGTCGTCCGCGGGCAGGGCGGCGCGGATGCCGGGGTCGGCGGAGGTGACGACGCGGCCCAGCACCGCCGACTTGCCCACGCCCGGCGACCCGGTGACCACCAGCACCCGCTGGTCGGGCTCGTCGCGGTCGAGCCAGGCGGTGATCGCCTTGAGCGCCGCCGCGCGGCCCCTGAACCGGTGGCCGCGCTCGGTGTCGACGCTGACGCCGCGCGCCCTGGGCCGCCAGTGCCGCCTGCCCTCGGGGTCGGTGCGGAGCGTCCAGCCCCAGGACGCGAGCGCGAGCTGGCCGGCCTGCTCCGTGGACCAGGAGTCGGCCAGGCGGCGCAGCCGCTGCCCGGGAAAGCATCGGTCCGCCTCGAACAGGGTGATCGCCCGCCCGCCGCCGCTGACGGCACGGGAGTCGCTCACCACGGCGACCACGGCCTCGTAGTCGGGCGACCACAACCCGCCCCCGCTGAAGCCGGACGCCAGGGGCGAGGCCGACTCGGTGGCCAGCCGGATCGAGCCGTAGCCGAGCGTCTCGTCCACCTTGCCGCCCGCGGAGTCGCCCCACTGCTGCCTGTCCGGGAAGCCGAACGCCCACCAGCGGCGGTTCACCAGCCGGGTCGCGGACGGGCAGAGCAGGCGCGCCGGCCACACCCCGGCAGGCACGTCGCCGGCCAGCACCAGCAGGGCCAGGTCCACGTCCTCGACGTGTTCGGCGAGCACCAAGGACTCGACGCGGCACCGCTGGTACACGGGCGGATGCGCCTTCGGGAAGGCCACCCACAGCTCCTCGGCCACCGCGCCCCTGTGCAGCACCACGTGGGCGGCCGTCAGCGCCCTGCGGGTGTCGATGATCACGGCCGCGCCCAGCGGCTCCTTGTCGCCCGCCGTACGGTGTACCGAGGCGACCCAGGAGTCGTTGGCGGGCCCGGCCGTCATGGCTGCCGGCCGTCCGGGGGCCGCCAGGTGAGCGTGACCTCGAAGTTCCCCTCGGTGGCCGCCTTGGCGACCAGCCAGTCCATGGTCCCGGTGACCTTGATGCCGAACTTGACCTGGATCTCGTCAGGCGTCGCCCTGCGTGCCTGGTCGAGGACCAGCGCGGCGGCGTTCAGCGCGGGGCCGATGGCCTTCCTGACCCTGCCGACGATCTCGTCGGCGCCGCCGGCCGGCTGGTAGCCGGGCGTCGGCTCGATCTCGAACCTCACCTCCGTGGCATCGTCGAGCTCGTAGGTGACCACCTGTGAAGGCAACGTGCCCAGCTCCTCCCGGACAAGGCGCGGGCCCCCGCCCCGGCGTGCTCTGGGCGGAGCTTAACATCGCTCGGCCCGGCGTCCGGGTCGCTGCTCGTACCCGCGGAAGGCCGCCCAGCAGGCCACCAGCGCCACGCAGAACGCGGGCGACCAGGCGAGCCTGGCCAGCACCCAGCCGGGTGAGCCGGGGGCGGTGTGCAGGCCGGGCAGGGCGTGGCCGGCGAGCGTACCCAGGGCGGTCACGGCGATCATGGCGGTCTGGTGCCAGAGGAAGATCGTGATCGCGGACAGGTTCACCAGGGCCACGGCGGCCCAGGCCGGCGGGCGCCGCAGGGCGCGGCGCAGGGGCGGGAGCAGGAGCAGGGCCGCTCCGCACTGCGCCAGGCCGAACGTGACGGCGGCGAGGGCAGGCGGGTCCAGATTGGACGTCTCCGCGCCCGGCACGCCCACCATGGCCGCCGGGTAACCCGCCCACACGACCAGCCCCGCGGTGGCGGCACCACCACCGGCCAGCAACGCCCACCCGGCCCACCGCCCCGGCAGCTCATCCTTGCGTGCCCACGACGCGCCGAGGCTGTAGGGCACCAGCCAGCCCGCCACCACGTTCACCCAGCCGAGCCAGGCGGGCCCGTCCAGCCCGTACCGGACGAGATCCACCAGGGCGACGGCGGCGAGCGGCCACGCCGGGTGCAGCCTGGCGGCCAGCGGGGTGGCGGCCGTCAGCACGGCGAACACCAGCAGGAACCACAGCGGCGACCACACCAGCTTGGCCAGCGACAGCACGGTCCCCAGCCGCACCCCGGCGGCGAGCGTCGCGACCGCGATCACCACCCACACCAGCACCACGGCGGCGACGGGCCGGAACAGCCGCGCCATCCGCCGCCCGAGCCACACCCGGTAGGGGAGACGGGAGCCCGCCTGGCTCCGGGCCGCCACCATCCCGCCCACCAGGAAGAACACCGCGAGCGTCTGGAACAGCCAGGACACGGGCGCGAGCTGCGGCATCTCCCGCAGCGGGCTGGCGACCCGCACCGCCCCGCTGTCGACCACCAGCGCCGTCACCAGCCAGTGCCCGGCCACCACCCCGAGGATGGCCGCCGCCCGCAGCCCGTCCACCCCGCGATCACGGTCCGCAGGGGTCGCCGTCTCGACCCGTTCGAGCAGGTCACGCATCCGGGGCCGCCCCCGACACGATGCCGGCCACGTTGCGCAGGAAGAGCGAGCCTGGCCGCAGGTAGTCGCTGTGCCCGCCGTCGCCGGCCGCGAAGACCCGGGCTCCGGACGACGGCGAGACGGGGTCCAGGCCGAGCCCCAGGGTGAGGAAGGGCAGCCGCAGTCGCACGTGCGGCACCTGGGCGATCCAGTCGGCCCGGCCGCGGGCGGCCCAGACGGGGGCGGACGTGCGGAGCGGCACGTCCGTCCCGGTGCCAGGGGCGCCGTACAGGACGATGCCGGCCACCGCGCCCAGCCCGGCCGCCGCCCGGCCGCAGACGACGGCGCCGTAGGAGTGGCACAGGAGGGACACCCGGGCGGCGCCCAGTTCGCGGACGAACGCCTGGAGGTGGGGGACGGCCTCGTCGGCGCGCCCGGTGGTGAGAAGGGCGGCGTCCAGCGTGCCCGGCGTCCGGTACCCCAGCCAGGCGACGACCGCGACCTGCTCACCCAGCTGCCGGTGGAGGGCGAGCGCGTCCGCGTACAGCCGCCCGTACGTGTCGAGACCGGTGTCCGAGCCGGGCACCACCACCGCGACCCGCTCTGCCCCCGCCAGATCGCCGAAGACCTCGGCAGCCCGCCCCCCGTCACGCCCGTCGAAGAAGAGGAACCGCCGCCCGGGGGACGCCATCCCCCGGAGCGCCTCCGCCCGGTGCGCCTGCTCGTGCTCGGCGGCCGTCCGCCCGGCCGCGAGGATGCCCTCACGGACGGCGGCGTACCGCCCCTCAGCCGAACCCCAGGACGCCCGGACAGGAGCCGGAGCCGGGACCTCAGAGCCCGACAGAGGCACCGCCACGGACGCGGCCAGCGCGGCGGCGAACAACGTCCTGCGCATCCAGGGCAGGCGGACAACGGCGGATCGGCGCAAACGGGTGAACATGCGGCGAACCTATGGATCACGCCCCGTCGTCCGCGTCCCGCCTGGGAGTGGATCTGTGACGTACCCCTGAGGTACTACGCGGTCTCCAGGCCGAAGTGCGGCAGGCAGGCCTCCAGCCCGTGCGTCTCCACCGGCACCGGGCAGGTGAAGTCCTCGCGGTCGAGCCGGAGCCGCTGCTGGGTGGCCCGCCGCCCCCGCAACGCCTGGACCTGCAGCCCGTCGTCCCGGTAGCCGAGCTTGCGCGAGACGCCGAGCGAGGCAGGGTTGTCGAGGAAGGCGCTGGAGACGGCCGATCGGGCACCGAGCCCGGCGAAGGCCAGGTGCAGGACGGCGGCGCGCATCTCGGTGCCGACCCCCTTGCCCTGGTAGGCGCGGCCCAGCCACGAGCCGGTGTGCACCTCACGGGTGATCGCGAAGTCCACGCCCTTCACGTCCTGGGTGCCGATCACCCGGCCCTCGTGCACGACGACGAAGTTGCAGGTCCACGACTCCGGCCGCCACCGGGACAGCACCCCGAGGTGGTAGAGCACGACCGCGGCGGGCAGCTCGGCGGGGGGCGCGTCGGTCCACGGCACGCCGAACGGCATCCTGCCGGGGTCGTGCACGCCTTCCACGGCGCGGTCGGCCAGCTCGTCGAGGTCGTCCAGGGTGGGCAGCCGCAGCGTGAGGCGGGGCGTGGTCAGTCTCAGGTCGTGTACGGGCCAGTTACGCATACTCCCTCATTGTTCCCGGCCACGCCGCCCGCCTCAGGTGATTTATCGCGGCGCGGACGGCTTGCGCCAGTACGTCAGGAAGCGCAGCAGCCACTCCACCGGCCCGTACCGGTGCCCCTTGAGGTACCAGCGGCTGTAGATCACCTGGAGCGCGAAGATGCCGACCGCGATCACCACCTCCAGCGGCGGGCTGACCCGATCGACGAGCGCCAGGCCGTACCCGGTGAAGATGAGCGAGCAGATCAGCGACTGCGCCAGGTAGTTGGACAGCGCCATCCTGCCGGGCGCCGCCAGCGCCCGCGCCAGCCGCGGCACGTGCGGCAGCACCCGCAGGAACGTGGCCGCGTACGCCGCCGCCAGCAGCGGCGCCGTCACCAGGTCGACCGCCTCGCCCCAGAACTTGTGCACGGACCCGTTCCAGGCCGCCATCGTGTAGAAGAGCGCGCCGCCCAGCCCGACGGTGAACCCGGCCCACTGCAGCCTGCGCAGCGTCCCGGTGTACGCGGACACGTCGCGCAACACGCCCAGCTTGCCGACGGCCAGCCCGATCAGGCACGCGGCCAGCACCGCGGGGCCCTGGAAGAAGACCCGCGCCACGATGATCAGTGACAGCTTCCTGAGGTGCTCGGAGACGATCTGCCAGAACACCCCGCCGAGGGCGCTGTTGGAGGCGGCGGCCTGCGCAGAGCCGTCGGCGACGCGGCCCGACATGTCCAGGCCCGCCGTGGCCAGCAGCGCCAGCAGCACGAACGCGAGCGCCAGCAGCAGCGTGAGCGCGATGGCCAGGGCCACCGCCGTCTTCGGCCTGACCCGGCGGAAGATCAGCAGGGCCAGCCCCACGGCCGCGTACGTCGTCAGGATGTCGCCGGGGAACAGCAGCACCGCGTGCGCCAGCCCGAGCAGGAACAGCCCGCCCAGCCGGCGCAGGAACATCGGCACGAACGGCCGCCCCCGCCGCCTGGCCGAGTCGACCTGGAGCGTGAAGCTGTACCCGAACAGGAACGAGAACAGGAGATAGAACTTGTTCTCCAGGAACAGCGTCACGAACCAGCGCACGCCCCAGTCGAGGGACGAGTCGAACGCCGGCTCCGCCATCCCGGCCATCCGGTATCCGGAGGCCAGGAAGGCGATGTTCACGACGAGGATGCCGAGCAGCGAGAAACCCCGTAAGGCGTCGACGGAGGCGATCCTCGCTGCGGCGAGGCGTACGTCCGGCTTTGCGGGATGTGTCTCCTGTGTCCTCATCGGAGGACATCATCCCGCACAAGCTGAGTGTTTCCTGTGAATTCAGTTATTTTGTGCGATATAGATGAACCGCTCGATGATCACTGCTAGGGCGACCGCGAACGCCGGAACCGCCAGGAACAGCAGGCGTTTGCGAGCCCTCGGCGCCCGGTTCGGGCCGTTCAACCGGATGATCTCGTACCCGAAGAGTGCGACCCACGTCACAGCCAGCGCGCCGATGCCCACCGGCGTCCACGGCGAGGTGGGGTCGCCGCGCCCCTTGTAGGGGTTCGGCTCGGGGATCTCGGTGCCGCGGACGAACGTCTTCCAGGTGTAGAGCGCCGCGTCGTCGTTGGAGAAGACCCGCTTCAGATCAGCCGACTTGTCCAGCGCCGCGCGGAACCGCTCGCCCCAGTCCTTCGGATAACCCTCGTTGAGCTGCAGGTAGCTGACCTGGCCGCGGCTCACCATCAGGTACGAGTTCCGCGACGCCTCCTTCAGCGCCTGCACGGCGTCGGTGACCTTCGACGGATCCTTGTGCACCAGCGCCTGGAGGTTGAAGCTGACCTTCTCCACGTCCCGCTCGCCCCACGGCAGCGTCGGCGTGACCTCCGGCCCGACCTTGGGCACCAGGTAGAGCACCCGAGCGCTGGGCTCGTCGTGGTCGTAGATGTAGTGCAGGGCCGCGACCTCGCCGGTGGTGACCCGCTCGAACTTCTCGTTGCCGTACCTGGCCAGCAGGAACGCGAACGCGAACATGACCGCGAAGCACGCCGCCAGCACGATCGAGATCTTCTTGGTCAGCTCCGGGTTGAAGCGCACGTTCCGCTTGCGCAGCGGCACGGTCTCCTCGCGCACGTCCGCGCTGTCGGCCGGCATGTTCGGGAAGAACGCGTACGCGGCCAGCAGACAGGCGCCCGGCAGCGCGAACATGTAGATCCGCAGCCCGATCTCGCCGCCGTAGCTCTGCAGGCCCAGCGCCAGCACCGGCACGCACAGCAGGATCAGCGCCGAGCGGTCGAACACCCCGCGCCGGATCCGCCGGAAGATGCCCACCGCCGCGCAGGCCAGGATCACCGCGAGGATGCCCAGGCGGGCCTGCAACACCATCGCGTGCGCGGGATCGGCGCCCTCGATGCGGTCGCCGGTGTTGCTCTGCAGGTTCTGCAGGATGTTGCCCAGGCCGCCGAAGATCGTGTCGATCTGGCTGGCCCAGAAGCCGACCGTCATGTAACTGATCCAGGCCAGCACGATCAGGCCCAGGAAGAACGGCAGCGCCCAGGTGAGCGTCGTCCGCTTGAAGATCAGGAACGCCGTCACCACGCCGAGCATCATGAACGGCGTGATCTGGTGCGAGGCCACCGACGCCACGAACAGCGCCACCAGCATCATCAGCATGAGCAGCTTGTCGGCCCTGAACGTGCCCGTGTTGGCCAGCTCGCCCGGCGTCATCGCGTCCAGCTTGCCGATCAGCTTGCGCAGCCCCTTGGGCGGGATCGGCTTCGTGCGCGGCTCCACCCGTCCGAACCATCTCAGCAGGATCGCCACGAACGCCAGATACAGCGCGAACGTGAAGCCCTGTGGCGAGAAGTAGTCCTGCCCGATCCACTGCACCAGCACGAACAGCAGCGCCGCGAACCAGCGCGCCTTCGTGGTCGCCACCACCTGGCGCAGGATCAGCACGAACGGGAGCAGGTAGAGCAGGTTCGACAGCAGCGGCGTCCACTGCAGGATCGGCGTCAGGTCCGTGATGCCCGCGGCCTTCGTCACGAACGCGAACAACGCGAAGAAGCCCGGCCACCCCATACGGGCGTCGATGTTGATCGCCGTCTCGCCGGTCCTGCCGATGAACTCCACGAAACCGGCATGAATGTACGCCGTCGGGAAGCGCGGCTCCTCCGCCACCAGCGCGCCTGCGCCGTGCAGCGCGAACGTGATCGCGGCGATCTGGAACAGCAGCAGGAACTTGCGGTCGCTGCTCTGGGTGACCGTGATGAAGAACGACACGATCATGATGAGGATCGCGATGAACGCCGTGGTCGGCAGCGCCGAGATCAGGCCCAGGCCGTCGATGTCGGCCGGGTTCACGCCGCGCAGCGGGCCCGGGGGGACCTTGAGGGCGAGGACGTACATGATCAGGCCCTCGATGACCAGCAGCGCGGGCAGCCACTTGGGGGCGCTCGCCACGAGAGCCCCGATCCCGCCTGCCTTACGGGGCTTGGCGGGGGGCTGCTGTTGCTGTTGCGGCCTGGGCGGGGCCTGCTGTGGCGGGGCCTGCTGGAACGCGGCCTGCTGCGGTGGTGGCGTCGGTACGGGCTGCGGTCCCGACGGGCCCTGGGGGGCGACGCCGGGGGCGGGCTGCACCAGGTCGGCCAGGCCCTTCGAACCGGTGGCCGGGCGCGGCCCAGCACCGGTCGCGGGCCTGGAGCCGGGGGCGGTCGCGGGCTTGGGGGTGGGGTGCGCGCTCATAGGCTGCGTTCCCGCACCGGCCCCTCCAGCAGGCTGCGGCCCACTGGCAGGCTGCGGCTTGCCGGGCGCGGCAGGCTGAGGCCCGCTCGTAGGCTGCGGGCCGCGCGCGGGCTGGCCGCCCGCCGTCGGCTTCGCGCCGGCGGCACCGGGCTGCGGCTTGCCAGGCGCGGCGGGCTGAGGCCCGCCGGCAGGTTGCGGCTTGCCGGGTGTGGCGGGCTGAGGCCCGCCGGCAGGCTGCGGCTTCCCCGGCGTGGCGGGCTGCGGCCCACTGGCGGGCTGAGTACTCGGGCCGGGCTTGGCGCCTGCGGCGGGCTTGGCCTCTGCGGTGGGCTTGGCACCCGGAGCGGGCTTGGCCTCGGAAGCGGGCTTGGCGGCCGGAGCGGGCTGAGCGCTGGAGGGAAGCCGCAGGTTGGGCGAGGTGTCGCCCTCCTCGGACTCCTCCTCACCCACAGCCTCCCTACCCTCGGCCTCCTTACCCGCAGGCTGCACAGGCATGGAAACCGTGCCGGCCGTCGAAGGATCGGCGGCCTCCTCGGCGGTGGGCGGATGCCCGATGTGCACGGGCCCGGGCAGCCGGACGGCCGTGGTCGCCTCCGCGTCCGGCACGGCCTTCCCCTCGCCGCCGGAGGACTCAGCGGAGGAGTCCTCGCCCGGCGGCGGGAACGTCAGCTTGGGGATGACTCCCGTAGCTTCCGGATCGAAGGGCACGTCTGACTCCTCCTTGTCCCCACGCACGTCCGAGGAGCCCGTGATCCCCGTTTGCATGCCATCGCCGTCCCGTTGCCTCACGTTGACCATCATGAAGCCCCGGACGACCCCTGGGTGACAGTCGACCTACCGCTTTCATCGATTTTGAGAATTTTACGTAGATTTCCGAAGATCAAAAGTGCGACAAGTACCTCGCTGAAGAGCAATCCGTACCCCACGGCGTTCACCCCGAAGTGAGGGAACAGTGCCACCGTGGACACCAGCACGAGCACCGCCAGCCCGATCTGGACGATCGCCAGCGTCCGCGCCTTGCTCTGCGCCCGCAGCGCGCTCAGGTACACCTCGATCAGCACCCGCGGCAGCACCGCCAGCGCCATCAGCCGCAGCAGCGTCGTGCCCTCCTCGGCGAACTCCGAGCCGAAGATGCGCAGGATCAGCGGCGCCCCGAGGATCGCCACCGCGATGATCGGGGTGACGATCATGAAGGCTCTTCGCAGCGCCCGGCGGCAGTTCAGCGCCAGGGCGGTGCGGTCGAAGGAGCCCTCGACGGTGAGCGACACCGCCATGTTCATGGCGAGCAACTCGATCATGCTGGCCAGGGTGTGCGCCATCGAGAAGCGGCCGAACGTGGCCTCGCCGACCTGCGTGGCGATCACCACGGGCACCAGGTAGACGATCGCCAGGATCGACAGCGTCCCGGGGAAGTCGCCCGCCAGGAAGCGGCCGACCTCGCGCAGCCGGGGCGGGTCCTGGTTGGGGTCGGCCTGCTTGACGTGCCTGGGCACGACGACGCCGAAGATCAGCCAGTTGACCGGGATGAGGGCCAGCGCGGTCGGGATCACCCAGGAGACGAAGATGCCGCCGGACGGCAGCGCCCCCGCCATCGCGACCAGGAGCCCCATCTTGACCACGCCGAAGACCAGGTTGTTCAGCGGCACGAACGTGGCCCGGCGCAAACCGGTCAGCACCACGTCCTGCAGCGTGAACACGGCCCACACCACCACGGACGCCAGGAAGAACAGGCCGGGCCCGAAGCCGCCCAGCACCGAGTACGTCTTGCCCCACATGGGCAGCGTCAGCAGGAACCCGATGGCCGCGACCCCGCCCGTGGCGGCGGCCAGGCCGTACCCGCGCAGGATCAGCTCGGGCGTGCGGCGGCCCGCCACCGGCAGGAAACGCGCCAGCGCGCCCACGAAGCCGAGCGCGGTCAGCGACGCGAACAGCCGCATGGCGGTGATCACGGCCTGCCCGCGGCCGAACTCCTCGGGCGAGTAGAAGTGCGCCGCCAGCAGCCAGTAGCCCATGCCGAGGACGCCGGTGATCACGGTGTTCGCCATCAGCGCGTAACCCTGGAGGAACAGCGGGTTACGGAGGTCGCGAAGGATCTTCCCCCAGAGGCTAGACATTTCCGCGCACCCGCTGCAATCCGTACCTCGTCCTGCGCACCACCGCGTATCCCTTGGTGAGGATGCGCTCGCGCATGTAGATGAGAGGTACGGCATTGCCTTCGACGGCGCGCTTGAACATGTTGATGGTCGTGCTCTTGCCGACCGTCAACCGGGGGATGGCGAGCATGTCATGACGATCGGCGGCGATCGTGTTACTCACGGCGCAAGCGGCGAAGTATCCGGCCTTGCGCACTTCTCGGCGGACTCGGGCGCTGGAGTACCCGTACGGGTAGGCCATGGTGGCGACCGGCATGCCGATCTTCTCCTCCAGCAGCCCCTTGTTCCTGCGCAGCTCCTGCCGCAAATCCTCGGTGCGGAGCTGGTCGAGCTGGGGGTGGCTGTGGCTGTGGCCGCCGATCTCGACGCCGGTCTGGGCGGCCTCGCGGGCCTGCCCCCACGACAGCATGTCGTCGAGGGGACGGCCCGCGGCGTCCTTGCCCGCGTCGGAGACCCAGCCGCTGGTCAGGAAGACCGTGGCGGGGAAGTTGTGTCGTTCCAGCAGCGGCAGCGCGTGACTGTGGAAGTCGGCGTAGCCGTCGTCGAACGTCACCACGATCGGCTTGGCCGGCAGCGACAGCCCGTTGTTCTTGTTGAACCTGGCCACCAGGTCGCCCAGCGTGAGCGGCGTGAAGCCGCTCTCCGCCAGGTAGGCGAGCTGGTCGGCCAGGTCGGACGGCCGCACCGCGTGCGGCTTGGTCTCGTCGTTGGGCGAGTCGGTGACCGAGTGGTACATCAGGATCGGTACGCGGATCATGACCGTGCCACCTTCAGCCGTACGGAACCCACGACGTAACCCCAGGTCGTCCAGGCCAGCCCGACGACGATCGCGGCGGCCCTGCCGAGCCCGCCCACGTCGCCGCGCACGGCCTCGCCGACCCCGCGCAGCGCGCCGAGCGGCAGCGTCTTGATCGCGTGCGCGCGCTCGCTGGACAGCCCGTCCTGGGTGCCGACCTCACGCGTCACCAGGGCCTTCGACAGCCCTTCCGCGTAGCACCTGGACCTGAAGTAGGCGAACCGCTCGCGCTGCTTGGACACCTTGTGCCCGATCACCGCGCGCGGCTCGAACAGCATGACCGAGCCCGGCTTGCGCTGGCTCAGCCTGATGCAGAACTCGGTCTCCTCACACCCGAGCGGGCGCGACTTGCGTCCCTGCACGCTGCGGCCGATGCCGCTGTGGAAGCCGCCCACCTCGGAGACGGCGTCACGCAGGAAGGCGGCGTTGCCGCCCATGACGTTGCGGATCGGCGCCCTGACCGCGGGCATGCCGCGGTAGGTGCAGCCGACCGTCCAGTCGAACTCGTACGGGAACCAGCCGGGCCGCCGCCCCGACGCCCAGATGGGGTCGGTACGGCCGCCCACGCCGACGACACCGGTTTCCTGGAAGCCCTCCTCCAAAGCCTCCAGCCACCCGGGATCGGCGACCGCGTCGTCGTCGAGAAAGGCGACGATCTCACCGTTGGCCGTGGCCACACCGGTGTTCTTGCCGCCGGACAACCCCTGCTCGTGCGTGTTCTCCACCACGATGGCCTGCGGGTACTCGTGCTTCAGCTTGAGGTGCAGGTCGGGGTTGTGGTCGACCACCAGGATCAGCTCGTGTGCCGGGCGTGTCTGGTTCTCGACCGACTCGACTGCCTGCCTGATGTCCTCCCACCGTTCGTCGGTGTAGACGCAGATGACAACAGACGTGTTCACAACGATCCCTTTTTTATGCGACGCCTCGGTCAGCGGCAGGAGTGGCGGCGGGCTCAGGCTGAGGGGGAGTGGGCTGGCGACGCCACTCCTTCAGGATGGTCTTGAGCACGCGGAAGCCATCTCGTACGACGTGCAGGTTGCTTTCGCCGTGGATGCGGTTGCGCTCGTGGCTGGGCACCTCGTGCACCTTCAGCCCGGCCTTGGCCGCGCGCACGTTCATCAGCGTCTCCACCTCGAAGCCGTCGCAGTCGAGGTCGAGCGTGTCAAGGTGGCGGGCCCAGAAGGCGTTGTAGCCGTAGCAGAGGTCGGTGTACTGGGTGCGATACATGACGTTCACGATGCCGGTCAGCACCTTGTTGCCAAGACGCCGGTTGAGCGTCAGGTCGTCACTGCCGCCCCCTGCGGCGTAGCGCGAGCCCTTGACGAAGTCGGCACCGGTCACCAGCGCGCCCACAAAGTTGATGATCTCGCGGCCGTCGGTCGAGCCGTCGGCGTCGATCATCACGATGATGTCGCTGGTGCAAGCGGCGAAACCGGCGGACAGGGCGTCACCCTTGCCCTTGCCCGTCTGGGTCACCACTTTGACGTTCGGCCGCAGCCGCTTGGCCACGGCCACCGTGTCGTCGACGGAGTTGCCGTCGACGAGCACGATCTCATCAACCCACTGCGGGATCGTGGCAAAGACGTGCGGCAGGTTCTCCGCCTCGTTCATCGCCGGCACGACCACGCTGACCGTCGGGGAGATGGCCAGGTGCGGGGTGACCGGCGTGAAGCTCGAAGGCGGCGGCATCGAACGGAGGGGCGAGGAGTGAACCTTGCCGTTGTGCTTGGTTATCTCGGGACTCATGGCGAGGGAAATCCTTCCGGGACCCCGCGTCGCGGACCGGACGGAACCACCCCCGGGTGCTGCGGGAACGGCGAAGCCGGCAAACGGTGCATCGAAGGGTCCTGTGGAGTGTGAGGGTGTTGGTGCTGGTGCCGGGGGGTGTTGCCGGGGTCGCTCAGCGCGCTCCCGTTGGTTCCTGACTTACTGCGTTGGATGGCTCCTGACGTTGCATCGAGGTGCGCACCCGACCGAAGCCCTTCAGGACACGGTCGGCCGCTCTATAGAGAGACGGTCGATCCATGACAATTGTTCGGGCTTTGTTGAAAGGAGTTCGGCCCATCCAGTGAACGGCCGCCGAGGCGGACGGACGCGAGACCCGGCCTTCCGCGACGTACAGGACCCCGCTTTTGAGCCAGTCCTTGTACTCCTTGCCGCCCTTGCCCATGTCCACCATGTGCAGACCCGCGTTCGCGGCGGCCTCGGCCATCTGCAGGTGGTGGACGATGCCCGGCGAGTAGCGGGCGTACTCGGTGTCGTAGGCGGGGAACCACCCTACAAGCGTGGTCGCCGTACGGAGGCCGAAATGGCCCGCCACCGGGACGTCTCCGGCATAGAGCATGGTCAGGACGCCCGCGAAGTCCGATGAGTTCTCGGCATGCATCATGTCCGTCAATTCGACGATCCACGGCTGCGCGAACCTGTCCACCCGGCCAGTCCTCTGGTACTGGTCGGACTTCCAGGCGAGCAGGGTGCGCAGCACCTCCGGGTCGGGCGAGGACCACTCCAGGCGCAGCTCGCCCTGCTCACGGCCCATCTTGCGTTCCTTGTAGCGGACGGTCTTCAGGTTCTTCGGCGAGTTGGCCTTGACCTGCTCGACCCAGGCCTCGAAGCCCGAGGTGAAGTCCATGACCGGCGCGGGCCGGACGTCGGCCTCGTACGGCGCGAACGTCGGCTGCCCCGCCACCAGGTGGTCGAAGTCGAAGACGCTCAGCTTGCAGGCCCGCAGCAGCGCCTTGGCGTCGAGCTGCAGGTCGGGGACGGAGATCAGACCGTGGCAGGTGGTGAGGAAGCCGCCGAGCGGCTTGCCGATGCCGAAGCTGTGCCGCTCGTAGGGGAAGAACCCCTTGATGCCGCTCCCGTCGGAGATGACCGCCACCCTCACGTAGTCGCGCAAGCGGTCCATCGCCACGGCGAACTCGACGGACAGGAACGGGTTGTCCAGACTGCGGTCGGCCTTCTGCAGCTCCCGCCATCGGGCGCGCTCGGAGTCCCCGAGCTCTCCCGGCCGAACTACCTGGATGTTCACCTTGCCCTGGCCCCCTGTTCGGTCTGCATGCTCTTCCCCCGGTACAACACCCGAAGCACGTACATGAACCCTCCGAGCACGGCGACCGTCGCGACTCCCGCTCGGGGCGACCACGCGTTGAAGAGCAGCATGGCCTCGGCGAGGAGCACGTTGAGTACGAGACTCGCCGCGGCTCCTACGGATAGGGCGGCGAGGGGGTCACGATCACGCAACAGTCCCACCACTGCCGCCCCTGGCACGACCAGAAGGAACAAGGAGATCAGGAACGGGCGCAGCGGTGTCTCGATATCGAACAGCGCGATGACCGCTCCCGCGATGCAGGCGAGCGCGACCAGCCAGGCCAGCGCTCTGCGGTGCTGCTTGAGCATCTCCTGTCTCTCTCCTGCCTTGCTGGTTGAAGCACGATTGATCGCAGTTCATGGGACCAATCCACGCTATGACACGTCAATGCCGACGCTTGGTGACACGCTCCGGTTTACAGGCATGCCGAGGTTTCTCGTGTGACCTTCGGCACACGGTCAAGTGATCGGCATGCTTTGGTGCGATCCCCAAGCACACCAGAATGCCCTATGTAGCCTAGGCTTCACGAGTCAGGGTCCGATTTATATACGTTTGTCGTGTTAAATCTATGGAGTTACTGTGAGTCGGCGGTCGACTCCTCCACGGAACCCTGCCCGGACGTGGTAGCGACGCCCGCGCTCGGAGACTCGGTCGGCTCCTCGGTCGCCGGCGGGTCGTCGCTCGGCGGCGCGGGAACGTCGTCGCCCTGCCACGACAGGGAGCACGTCGCGGTGCCGCCGTTGGAGGTGAAGGTCACCCGGCCGCTGCCGGGGGCGTTCGGATCGACGACCGTCACGACGACGGCGGCCGACGTGCCCGCCCTGACCGAGCCGCTCGCCGGGTGCACGTCCAGGCCCTGCGAGGCCGTCGCCACCCAGGAGACGGCGGAGTTGCGGGCGCTCAGCCCGATCGTGGCCACGCCGGTGATCGTCCGCGGGCACGAGGTGCGCAGCCGGGCGGCGGGCACGGGCCTGCGCCGGGAGGCCGTGGGCGCGGCGGCCTGCCTGCTGCTCCTGCGCGGCGCCGCGGCCGGCGGCGTGATCCGGGGCGACGGGGCGGGGCTCGGGGTCGCGCTCGGCGTCGGCGACGGGCTGGGCTCGTCCTCCTCGAACACCGGCGCAGGCGTGGGGCTCTCCTCCAGGGAGGTCTCGGGCGAGGGGATCGGCCGCAGCGTGGTCGTACCGGCCGTGCCGCCCGCGTTCATCACCACCACCGCGCCCGTCGCGGCCAGCAGGCACGCGCCCGCCAGCACCAGCGGCGCCAGCCGGCGGGGCCGGCGCCTGCGCGAGCGGCGGTCGGCCGGCACCGGGAACCCCGACCGGTCGAAGCTGTCGCCCCGGTCGGTGATCAGGACGCGCGTCTCGTCCAGTTCGGGCTTGACGCACGTGTCGATCACCCGTCGGCGCAGCGAGATGGCCGGGTACGCGACCGGCAGCATGTCCAGCAGCTTCGCCGCCGCGATCTGCCGGTGCCTGCCCTCGGTGCACACCTCGCACCCGCCGATGTGCCCCGACAGCCGCCGCCGCAGCAGCGGGGTGAGCGGCCCCTCCCAGGAGTCCAGCATCGCCGACAGGTCGGGGCAGTGCGCCCGGCCGGTCCTGGCCAGCACCACGGCCGCGGCGGCGTTCTCCAGATGGTCGCGGGCCCTGCCCAGCCGGACGGCCGACTGCCGGGAGGTCAGCCCGAGCACCCCGCCGACCTCCGCCGGGGTCAGGCCGTGGCGCACCGACAGCATCAGCACCTCGCGCTGCCCCTTGCTCAGCTCGCCCAGCGCCTCGTGGACCAGGTCGGCCAGCTCCTGGTCGTCGTGCTCCGGCAGGCCGGGCAGCGGCATGCCGCCCGACGGGGTGCCGGAGCGGCGCGCCATCCTGGCCCGCACCTGGAACCTGGTCAGCGCGTACAGCCAGGCGCGCAGCCGGCCGGGCTCCCTGAGCCTGGCCACGCAGCCCTGCGCCGTGACCAGCGCGTCGTGCACCGAGTCGGCGGCCACGTCGCCCTGGCCGGACAGGGTGAAGGCGTAGTCGTGCAGTCGTTCGGCGTAGGAGTCGTAGAGCGTGGCGGGAGCGGCGCTCTCCGCGCGCCGCAGAGCTTCGACCAGCTCCTGATCGCGCGCACGATCGACGGTCGGCCATCCAGGCACGGATTTCCCTCCCCGCAGGTAGGACGCTCACTCAAGCCCCACGCGGAGAGGACGCCGCCTCGATCGGCCAGGTTCGCCCGCCATGCCGAACGAGCATGGCGGGCGCGCTAGCGGCTCAGCCGTCGCAGTTCGGCATGCACAGGCGGCGCTCCATGCCCTGGAGGAAGAACTCGCGCACCTGGAGGATGTTCTCGGCGATGTAAGCTTCGCCGCCCGTCGCCTTGGCCACGGCCTCCATCTGCGCCTTGCCCTTCTTGGCGTCCGGGCCGAACGCGATGAGCAGGATGGTGAGCGGCCGCTTCGGGTTGTAGGTCTTCTTCAGGAACTGCAGGAGCTCGGCGTTCTTGACGCCGCCGTCCGGGTCGTCGTTGCCCGCGCCGTCCGTGAGGATCAGCAGGGTGTTGACCTTGTCCTCCTGGAACGTCTCGGTCAGCTCCGTGTAGGCGGCCTTGATCGTGTCGTTCAGCCCGGTGTCTCCGGTGGACTTGGCCTGGAGCTGGGCGAACGTCCTGACCAGTTGCTCCTTGCGGGTCGCCCCGTCGACCGTCTCGCTGAGCGGGCCGACCGAGACGAGCTCCTTGTAGTCCTTGCCCTGCCCGTCCAGGTGGGTGGAGAACGACCACAGCCCCATCTCGGACCCGGCGGGGAAGAGGCCGAGCCCCTCCGTGGCGATCCGGTTGATGGCCTGCATGCGGGTCATGTTGGTGCCGGGCACCTGCAGCGCCATCGTGCCGGAGACGTCGAGCAGGGTGAGCAGGCGGGTGCCGAGGTTCAGCCGGGTCCAGGTCTGCACCATGCGCGCCACGGTGGCGCCGTCCGGCGGGTCCAGCGCGGCGGGGGTCTCGGCGGTGAAGCCCTTGTCCTCCGTCAGCGCGTCGCCCGCCTTGCCGTCGGTGCCGCGGAAGCCCGCGTCACGCAGGATCTTCTTGGCGGACTCGCCGGTCAGCGCCTGCTTGAAGTCCGCGGCGGCCTTCAGCGTGGCGGGGTCCTTGGTCAGGATCGTGACCGGGTAGTCGAGGCTGAGCGTGCCCTCCTTGGGATAGAGGGCGACCACCGGAGACTCGGGCTTCTTGACGTTGTGGGCGTAGATGGCCTGCTCGGAGGTGACGCCCACCGGCACCCTGCTGCCCGACTTGACGGTGAGGCTGGCCAGCAGCGCGGTCGAGTCGGACGCGAGCTGGCCCGACAGCTCCTTCAGCGCGCCCACCAGCGCCTGGTCCTGCTTGGCCGCCTTGGCCGTGCCCGCCGCGGCGAGCAGGGCCGCCAGGCCGGCGGAGTTCTTCTGCGGGTCGAGGGCGAGCACCCGCACCTTCCTGCCGGGGCCGTCCACGTTGGCCACGTTCGCGGCCGAGATCATCGAGACCCAGCTCGGCTGGAGCGCGCCGGACAGCTTCGCGGCGGCCGACCTGGCCGCCGCCAGCACCACGGGGGAGGTCGCGATCGACCCCTCCACCTGCGGCAGCGCGTCGCCGTTGCCGGTGGCGCGGATGCTCTCCATGAGCAGGCTCGAGTCGGCCACCCAGAAGTCGGCGGTGGCCTTGCCCGCGGCCAGCGCGTTGGCCGTCCTGGCCGCCGCCTCCTTGGCCACCGTCACCTCGACGCATTTGCTGTCGATCGAGTGCAGCGCCTTGTTGTAGTTGCCCGCGATCTTGTTGAGCGCCGGCTGGATGTCGGGGGTGGCGACCACGCGCAGCGGCAGCTTGCCGCCCGAGCAGTCATGGTCGCGATTGAAGATGACGAACGCGGCGACACCGAGGAGCACGGCCAGGGCGACGGCTCCCGCCAGCGGGACGAGCACCCTGCCGCGACCGCGTCTGGCTCTTCTGCGCGGTGGTGGTGGTTCGCTGGCCCTGTATCCGCCGTCGAGATCGTCTGTGCGGTGTCGCCCCACGATGTCCTCTTAGGTGTTCTCGTGACCTTCCGGAGACCCTAGCGGGAGATGCTCCGCAATACTTCGGGAACGATACTCGGTGCGGTCTCTGTGGCAAAACAGCCCTTTTGGTGCGACGATTACCTATTGTGATGGTCATCGATGGAGAGCGTGACCATGAACTCCTGTCAATGGCAACACGTGCGGCCGTGCCATGCGCGCCCACCCTCCCGTACGGCGACGGCCGCCAGCACCACCGCCACCAGCGGATCCACCCACCACCAGCCCACCGTGTTGAGCCACAGCCCGGCCAGCACCCCGGCCGCCATGGCCGCGCAGATGAGATTCTGCGTGCCCTCGCCCGAGGTGGCCGCCGACGCCAGCCGCGACCCGAGCCGCCGCTTGGCCATCCCCAGCACCGGCATGCTGATCAGGCTGACCGTCGTCACCACGATCCCCAGCACGCTCGGCGCCGCCCGATGCCCGGCATCCAGATCGTGCGCCACGTGCAGGACGAGATACGGCGCCAGCAGCCAGAAGCTCAGCGCCACGGCCTTCCTGGCGGTGCTCTCCGCGCTCGGCGACAACGTGCGCGCGCCGGTGAACCGCCACACCACGATCAGGCTCGCCGCCGCCTCCACGAACGCCGACAGCCCCCACCCGATGAGCGCCACCGAATGCGCGGCCAGGCCCGCGGCCAGGCCGAGCGTGCTTTCCACGCCCAGCCAGGCCAGCGTCGCCACGGAGAGCGAACGAGCGGCGCGCGCGGCGCGCAACCATTCGGCTGACGCGGCCGGATGCTCCTGAATCCGCTGATCAGGCACCATGAACCCCCGAACTCCCGGCTATCCGGCCGTCGACAGCGTTACGTACCGTACCCACTACTGTCCGTGACGTTGTAGTACGCCCGTAAAGCAAGGTCAAGTTTCGGCCCGCATAATGATCACCGAGGGGTCATCGACGAGGGGGAGAGCCGCCGTGCCGTTCACGCCGAGCCATGTCGCCGCCGTGCTGCCGATGATCGGCTCGGCGCGGCTGCGCAGGTATCTCGACCCGTGGGCGCTCGCGCTCGGCGCCATGGTGCCCGACCTGCCGGTCTTCCTGCCGTTCATGCCCGACTACACCGACACGCACTCCTGGGTGGGAGTCGTTACGATCGACCCGCTCGCCGTGCTGATCCTCCTGCCGCTCTTCCACGTCGTCCTGCGCGACCCTCTGATCGCCCTGCTCCCGCCCGGCCTGGCCGGTCGCGCCGCGCTCCTCGTCCCCGACCGGCCACGGCTGCTCCCGATGGCGGCCGGCGCCGTCGTCGGCGCCGCCACCCACGTCCTGTGGGACTCCTTCACCCACTCCACCGGCCCCGTCGAGTGGGGCGCGTGGCTGTCGGTCTCCGTCCTCGGCGTGATCAGGCTCTTCCGCCTCCTCCAGTACGTCTCCTCCGCGATCGGCCTGGCCGTGGTCGTGTGGTGGGGGTGGCGCGGCCTGTCCCGCATGCCGGCGGCGCCCGTACCGGACCGGCTGCGCCTGCGGCCCCGCACCCGCTGGATCGTCCTGGGCGCCGCGGCCGCCGGCATCCTGGCGGGCGGCCTCCTCTGGCCCCTGATCGACGAGCCGAACCCGGCCTTCGGCGTCGCCGCCGTGATCACCAAGACGGGCGCAGGCACCGTGATCGGCCTGGCCGCCGTCCTCCTCTGCTACTGCGTGGTCTGGCAGGTCAGGCGGCGCGTGGCAGTATCGGAAGGTGCTTGAGTACGTCACCGACGCCGACGACCCCCGCCTGTCCGACTACACCCGGCTCAGGGACGTCGAACTGCGCAAGAGCCTCGAAGCCGAACGCGGCCTCTTCCTCGCCGAGGGCGAGAAGGTCATCAGGCGGGCCATCGGCGCCGGCTTCCCCGTCCGCTCCGTCCTGACCACCCGCCGCTGGCTCACCTCCCTGGAGGACGTCCTCGGCGAGGCCACCGTGTACGTCGTGAGCGACGAGATCATGTCCGGCATCGCCGGCTTCCAGGTGCACAGGGGAGCGCTGGCCTCGATGCGGCGCCTGCCCCTGCCCGCCGTGGAAACCCTGCTGAAGGACGGCGCCGGCCGCCTGCTCGTCCTGGAGGACCTGGTCGACCACAGCAACGTGGGGGCGATCTTCCGGTCGGCGGCGGCGCTGGGGGTGGACGCGATCGTCCTGTCGCCCCGCTGCGCCGACCCGCTGTACCGGCGGGCGGTGAAGGTGTCCATGGGGGCGGTCTTCTCCATCCCGTACGCGCGGATGGACGACTGGTTCGAAGGGCTGGCCCAGCTGCGCGGGGCGGGCTTCCAGACCCTCGCCCTGACCCCGGCCCAGGACGCCGTTCCCATCGACGAGGTGACGATGGCCGATCGGGTCGCCCTGTTGCTGGGCGCGGAGGGCGACGGGCTCTCGTCCCACTGGCTGGCCGAGGCCGATCAGGCCGTCTGCATCCCCATGAGCGCGGCGGCTATGGCCGCGGGCGTGGACTCGCTGAACGTGGTCGCGGCGGCCGCGATCGCCTGCCACGGACTGATGCGGGCGGGTCAGGGATAGGTCTTGCTGGCAGAACGGTTCCGTTGCCGCGGTCGTAGCGCGGGGAAGCATTAAGCCAAGCGCCCGCGTCGAGAGGCGGCGACCGCATGAGGAATGCCTCCAGGCAGGCCGGCGGATGGGTTCTGGTCGTTCTCGCCGTGGCTCTGGCGGGCTTGGCCGCCGTGTCGCAGGTGCCGGTAGGCGTGGCCGGTGCCGTGGTGGCGGCGGTCGCCGTGGCGAACGGGGTCCTGGCCGCCGTCGGCACGAAGCGGATCGAGCAGCGTGCCGATGGCATGCGAACGAGAAGGGAGTTGCTCCGGGCAGGCAGACGCGGTCGGCTCCCTCTCGTCCGGCACCTGGGGGATCCGGTGACCTTCGGGGTGCACCCGGCAGCCCCCGCGTCCGACGGGAAACGGTCGTTGCCCGGCTATGTCAGGCGCGACGTCGACGAGCGGGTCGAGCACGCGCTCACTCATGATCGGTACGTCCTCCTGGTGGGAGAGTCGACCGCGGGCAAGTCCCGGCTCGCCCTCGAGGTCATCCGCCGCGTGCTGCCCCGGTGCCGCTTGGTCCAGCCGACGGGCCCCGCTGGTGCGCGCGTGGCGGTCGACACGGCGGTAGCGGTCTCCGGCAGCGTGCTCTGGCTCGACGATCTGGAGCGCTTCCTCGGCCAGGGCGGGCTGACCGGGCAGGACGTGCAGCGCATGCTGGAGGCCCCCGGCAGGCCCCGATACATCGTTGCCACGATGCGGTCGGAGGAATACCGCAAGTTCTTCTCGGCGGGCAGCGACGTGGTCGCCGCCGACACGGCCCGCCAGGGCAGGGACGTGCTCCGGCTGGCCACGCGGGTCGACGTGAGCCGGCTGTGGTCGCAGCAGGAGCTGGACAGGGTACGTGAACACGCGGCCGATTCCCGGCTGGCGGCGGCCGTCGCGCAGGGGGAAAGGTTCGGTGTCGCGGAGTTCCTGGCGGCGGGGCCGCAGTTACTGAGTCAGTGGCACGACGCCTGGGCTCCCGGCGCGAACCCGCGCGGGGCGGCGCTGGTCCTGGCAGCCGTGGACGCCCGGCGGGCGGGAGTGCACCGAGGCGTGCCCGCAGCCGTTCTCGTCGCGATGCACGAGGCGTACCTGAACAGGCGCGGCGGGCTCCTGTTGCGACCAGAGAGCCTCGACACGGCCTTCGCCTGGGCGGGCACGCCCCTCCACGCCACCAGCAGCCTGCTTCTTCCGGAAGCCGGCGGTGAGTGTCACCTGGCGTTCGACTACCTGATCGATGCGGTCCCGAAGGATCCGATCCCGGGTGAGGCGTTGCGGGCTCTGCTCTCTGTGGCGAGCCCGCAGGAGGCTGTGGCCTTGGGCGAAGCGGCGCGAAGCTGGCAGAAGCATCCCATAGCGAGAGACGCCTATCTCAAGGCACTCGACGCCGGAGAGATCAGCGCGCTCGGGCCGGCCACTCATCAGCTCGACGGTAAGGCGGCGGCGGAAGAGTTGTCCAGGACAGTGGTGCGACGTGTCGCTCGTGGATCGGCTGATTGGTACGAAGCCCGCAGGATCATCGCATGGCAGAAGGGCGGAAGTGATGCCGCCGGAGCCTGTGCCGCGTTAGATCGACTCGCCGACCAGGCAAGACACTCATTGGGCGCCGACCACAAAACGACGGTGCGCATCATGATCGATGCCGTGTGGTGGATCTTTTACCGTGGCGATGCCGCAGCCGCAGCCAGCCGGGGAGCCGCGTTGGCGAAGGAGCTGGATCTGATCCTGGGGGAGGACGACGAACGAACGATCGATGCTCACGAAGCAGTGGCCACAATCACGTCGCACTATGCCGCAGCCGCCGGCGCGGAGGCGGCCATCGCACTACTCGACCGGGTGTCCGCGCTTCGGGGAGCGGCCGATCCCGTCACCTCGCGACTCAGATGGCAGTGCGCCTGGCTCATGGGAAAGGCCGGACGCCACGGCGAGGCCCTCGCCTTCTGGTCACAGAGCGTCGCGGCATCCACAGCGATGGACGGGCCGCTGCACATCAGAACACTCAACGCCCGGCGTGGTCGTGCGGACGCCCTGGGCCACTTGGGGCGACACGCGGACGCGGTCAAGGAATACCAGGAGGTCGCCGACCACCTGGCCGGTCTCGCCGGACCGGAACTCTTCACCATGGATCAGGTGGTCACAGCCAGAGGGCTCGCCTCATGGACAGGCTGCGCGGGGGATCCCGAGGCTGCGGTCGCCATGCTCGAGGAACTCGCGGCGAAGACCGCATCCAGCCTGGAGGAGCGAGACGTCTACAGGATCGGCATCTTGGCGCGCCTCGCGCACTGGATCGGCGAAGCAGGCGCGCCCGACGAGGCGGTACGGCGGTTGGCCTCGCTCGCTGAGACCCCGTTTCCCGACCCGTTCTTGTCGAGGCGTATCCGCGACGGCCTGACGCACTGGAGAGACCGAGCCGCCGGGTTGGACGCGAGCGTGGAGTCGCCGCTACGAAGTGCGTAGACGGCAATCGCCGGGGCGAGAGGTGTCAAGCGCCCAGCACAGGGCACGGGCAAACACCACGCCACGGTAAGGAGAAAGCCATGCAACCCGTAGAGAAAGCCACGTCACTGGGAATGGGCCTGCTGGGCGGCGTGCTGGCGTCCGCCCTGTTCAAGCGGGCCTGGAAGCTCGCCTCCGGTCAGGACGACGCCCCGGACGCCGACGACCTCGAACGCGGCTGGACGGAGATCCTCGTCGCCGCGGCCCTGCAAGGAGCGATCTTCGGCCTGGTCAAGGCCGCCGTGCACCGCGCCGGCGCGCAGACCTTCCAGAAACGCGGTCACTGAGGCGGGGCGCCCTCACGACTGGCCGTCCGTCAGCCAGTCGGGATAGCTGTCGAAGTCGTGGTTCACCGGCCGGCAGTCGATGGGGGCGCCGCCGCCGGAGCTCATGATGTGCCGCTCCAGAGTGGGGACCTGCTCGTCCGTCGCGATGAGCGTGAGCTGCCAGACGGGCTCATCGCGGTGGATCGGCTGGTCCGGAGCTTCCGCGATGTCGATCGACGTTGCCAGGCCCGCCAGGAGGATGCCGTGCGCGAGCTCGGCCGCCCTCTCGTGACTCTCGATCGCCATGCGGACCTCGAAGTATTCCGCCATGAGGTGTCCTTATTCGGAGAGGTGTGCACCTCACCCTACCTGCGGAAACGAAAGAGAGGCCGGATTTCACGGGGATTTCCCGGTTAGTTCGTGTCGCGGCCGCGGTCGCGCAGGTCAGGGGGCAGGGGGAGGGGCGGTGGAGGTGCGGACGATCAGCTCGTACGGGAACAGCAGCCTCTCGGGCCCGGCCGTGCCGCCGGACAGGAGCAGCCGGCCCGCCGCCGCGCCCATCTCCTGCTTGGCCTGGCGGATCGTGGTGAGACCCGCCTCCTCGGCCGCGCTGTCGGAGAAGCCCACCACCGACAGCTCCTCCGGCACCTTCAGCCCCAGATCGGCGGCGGCGTCGAGGATGCCGAGCGCCAGCACGTCGGTGTTGGTGAGCACCGCGGTCGGCCGCGGGTCGCGGCTGAGCAGGGCGTGGCCCGCCCGCCGCCCCGCCTCGCGCGAGTTGCGCGCCACTTCGTAGAACGGGACTCCTGCCCAGTCGAGGCCCGCCTCCTCGCAGGCCTGCTGGTAGCCCCCGCGTCGCGCCCGCATCGCCGCGAACGGCGCCGCCCGCTGCCGCTCCGGATCGGCCCAGCCGGTGTGGCCGTCCTCGTGCAGCCCGACCATGGCCACCCCCAGGCGGCGGTGGCCCAGCTCCAGCACGTGCCGCGCCGCCGCGGCGCCCGCCGCCGGCTCGTCGATGCCGAGGAACGGATGCCCCGGCACGTACGGCTCGTCCACCACCACGACCGGCAGTTTCCTGGCCAGCACCTCGGTCAGCGCCGGATGCCCGTCGGGCAGGGACATCACGCAGAACGCGTCCACGACCGCGTCCCTGACCGTCTCGCTGCGCCGGTCGCCGTGCGGCAGCGGCAGGATCAGCAGGCCGACGCCCGCGTCCTCGGCCGCGGTGGCCAGGCCCTGGAAGAAGCCGATCGCGTACGGGTCGGCGAACGCGTACGCCAGCGTCTCGCTGAAGATCAGCCCGAGCGCGCCCGCGCGGCCGAGGCGCAGGGAGCGGGCGGTCGGGTTGGGGCCGGCGTAGCCGAGTTCGTCGGCCACCTCCAGGATGCGCCGCCGCAGGCCGTCGCTGAGCTGGTCGGGGCGGGAGAAGGCGTACGACACGGTGGCCCGCGACACGCCGAGGCGGTCGGCGATCGTCTGCAGCGTGACCTTGGCCATGGAGCCACCGTATCGGAGACCTTGCAGGAGCCTTCTTAATTGATTAAGCTCTTAATTGATTAAGGAGGATCTGATGGATGCCATGCAAGTCCTCGCCCACCAGAGCGTGATGGGTCATCGGGGGTCGCTCGGAGCCGCCCTGCCGGGCGCGCCCAGGCAGCCGGAGCGGCCTGGGGCGAAGGTGCGGATGCGGCTGGCGTACTCGCTGCGGTGGACGGCCGACCGGCTGGATCCGGCGTGCCGGGCCGTCTGATGCTGCACAATGTGAGCGATCGGTTACAGAATCGCGTGCGGTAGCGGGGGCTCGATGAGCGTGGTCTGGATCGTCGCGATGGCCGTCGGGGCGGGGCCGTGGGCGGCGGGGGCGAGCGGGGCAGGGGTCGGTGCGGCAGGACCGTGGGCGGCAGGGGCCAGTGCGGCAGGGCCGCGTGCGGTGGCGGACGTCGCGTTGAGCTGTGCCGTCGCCACGCCCGCCGCCCGGCCGCTGGTGTTCGAGCCCAAGGTCGGTCTCGCGCCACGGCGGGTCGAGGCGCGCGGGCACCTGGAGCTCACCGGCTGCACCTCGCCCGACGGGACGGCCACGCTCCTGCGCTCGGGGTGGGGCAGTGTGAAGGCCTCCGCCCAGGCGTCGTGCACCAGCGCCCGTGACGTGCGGGGCAGCGCCGTGATCACCTGGTTCGGGGTGAACGGGCGCCCTGTCGGCACCTCCCGGCTACGCGTCAGGGCCGATCGGCTCGTGGCCCAGCGCCCGGCCGACACGCTGCTGACCGGCACGGTGGCGGCGGGGTGGCTGGCCAAGGAGCGCGTCAGGGGCGGCATCACGCCCGCCACGGCCCTGCTCGGCTGCGCCACCCGGGGCATGGCCGCCCTTCCCGGGAGCGGCCGCATCGTGTTCGGCTGACCGCGCCCGCCGGCCGGGCTCAAGACACACCAGCCCGACACGCCAGTCCGACACGCCAGCCCGACACGCCAGCCCGACATGCCAGGCCGCTCCGCTACGTCGGCCCGATACGGCGAGACGGTGCGCTGGCCGTCAGCAGGTCGGGTGGCGGGCCGGCGCGGCCAGTGATCGAGCCGGTCAGCGGCCAATGAGCGAGCGGGGCAGCTGGCCAGTGAGCGGCCAATGAGCGAGCGGGACAGCTGACCAGTGAGCGGCCAATGAGCGAGCGGGGCAGCTGGCCAGTGAGCGGCCGGTGAGCGGGCGGGGCAGCGGGCCGGTGAGCGAGCGGCCCAACTCGCGGCCAAGCGAGCGGGTCGGCAAGTGGGCCGGTCGGCGAGATAAGGGCAAGCGGGGCGGGTGGCGTCAGCCGAGGGAGATCTGCTCGCCCGCGTAGTCCAGCAGCTTCTCCGCCGTTGAGAAGCGCCGCTCGTTCCCGTCCCCGAGCAGCACGCCCACCACCTGGAGCCCGTTGCGCTCACCGGCGAACAACAAGCAGTACCCGGCCGCGTTCGTGTACCCGGTCTTCACCCCCAGCACCCCATCGGTCCTGGTCAGCAGCTTGTTCAGGTTCCGCCACGTGTGCGCCCTGTGCACCGCCGTCTTGGCCACCTTGTGCGTCCTGGTGCCCACGACGGTCGTGAACGCGGTGCTCCGCAGCGCCGCCTGGGCCAGCCGGGCCTGGTCGACGGCCGTGGAGTAGCCGCCGTTGGCAGGGGTGGGCATGCCGTCGGCGTTGGTGTAGCGGGTGTCGGCGAGGCCGAGCTCGCGGGCCGCCCGGTTCATCTTGGCCACGAAGGCCGTCTTGCCCGGCCCGTAGTGGCGGGCCAGGGCGTTGGCCGCGTCGGCGCCCGAGGGCAGCATGAGCGCGTACAGCAGGTCCCTGGTGGTGAAACGCTCGCCCTTGCGCAGCCCCGCCGTGGCGGCGCCGTTCTTGGCGGCGTACTTGACGTCGGTCGAGGTGATCGTGACGGTGTCGCTCAGACTGCCTTCGCGGAGCACGACGTACGCCGTCATGATCTTGACCAGGCTGGCCACCGGCACCCGCTTCGTCTCCCGCTTGCCGAGGTGGACCGTTCCTGCCGAGTCGATGACGTACGCCGCCTTGGCCCCCACGGTCGGCTCGTCCGCGGCCAGGGCGGGGGAGGAGACCCCCACGACCAAGGCGACCACGACAGAGCCCATCAAACGCCCAATACGCATGCCCATCATGTTGACAGAGACGGACGCGCCGTTTGCCTGACTCGCCCACGTGGCGGCATCAGATGGGGGTAAATCATTGATAGATCCGATATGGCGGGGGGCGGCGGCCATGGCAGGAAGATTCATCATCAGTGAGGACGGTCAGGGTGGCTACCGTTTCGCGTTGGTCGCGAATAATGGGCAGACGCTGGCGGTCGGTGAGGGGTTTCCGAACAAGGTGGCCTGTGTGAACGGCATCGAGACCGTGCGCAGGAACGCCGCCGACGCCCCCATCGACGACCAGAGCGGCGCGGGGGCCATCGTGGAGACGGGCTGAGGGCGCCAGGGTCAGAGGCCGGGCGCGTCCAGTAAAGGGGC
The DNA here is from genome assembly GCF_008086045.1 of Nonomuraea sp. PA05. GTDB lineage: Bacteria > Actinomycetota > Actinomycetes > Streptosporangiales > Streptosporangiaceae > Nonomuraea > Nonomuraea monospora. The sequence goes on from NZ_VSEY01000007.1 coordinate 115,666, forward strand.
TGAGCGCGAACTGGTCGGGGGCTGGGTGTGAACCGGTCAGGAATCGAGAAGCGCTCACTACCGCGCCCCGCCTAACCTGCGGATATGCCGTCAATCCGACGGCGCACACCGGGTCGGACGACCCATGAACCGCAGGAGAAGACCATGGCGGACTCTGCCACCCAGGGCATCAAGACCGTGCTGCACCCCGTGTCCGACATCACGGCGGCCAAGGCGGTGTACACCGCCCTCCTCGGCTTCCCGCCCCAGACCGATGAGTCCTACTATGTCGGATTCGAGGCTGAGGGTCAGCACATCGGGCTGGTCCCGGGCGGCGCGGACCAGGGCATGACGGGGCCGGTGGCGTACTGGCAGGTGGAGGACATCGAGGCGAAGCTGGCCGAGGTCACCGCCGCCGGCGGCACGGTCAAGGACAAGCCGCGGAACGTGGGCGGTGGCCGCCTGGTGGCCACCTTCACCGACCCCGACGGCAACGTCCTCGGCGTGCTCCAGGACAGCTGAGCACCGACGGAGACCGTGAAGGCGGCCCCGCCCCACAGGCGGGCCTGACGGATGGAGAGACGATGAGCACGGATACGACCACGAACACCCAGCCGGCCGAGCCGCACGTTGCCGACAGCCACGGCTTGATCCGCGTGCACGGCGCGCGCGAGAACAACCTCAAGGACGTCAGCATCGAGATCCCGAAGCGCAGGCTGACCGTGTTCACCGGCGTGTCCGGCTCGGGCAAGAGCTCGCTGGTGTTCAACACGATCGCCGCAGAGTCGCAGCGGATGATCAACGAGACCTACAGCGCCTTCGTGCAGGGCTTCATGCCGACGCTGGCCAGGCCCGACGTGGACGTGCTCGACGGGCTGACCACCGCGATCATCGTCGACCAGCAGCGGATGGGCTCCGACCCCCGCTCCACGGTCGGCACCGCCACCGACGCCAACGCGATGCTGCGCATCCTCTTCAGCCGGCTCGGGCAGCCGCACATCGGCTCGCCCAACGCGTTCTCCTTCAACGTCCCCACCGTGCGGGCGAGCGGCGCGATCACCGTCGAGCGCGGCGCCAACAAGAAGGCGGAGCGGGCCACGTTCAGCCGCCTGGGCGGCATGTGCCCGCGCTGCGAGGGCCGCGGCACGGTCTCCGACATCGACCTCACCCAGCTCTACGACGACTCCAAGTCGATCGCGGACGGCGCGTTCACCATCCCCGGCTGGAAGTCGGACAGCTGGTGGACGGTGCGCACGTACGCCGCCTCCGGCTTCCTCGACCCGAACAAGCCCATCCGTGACTTCACCAAGCAGGAGATGCAGGATTTCCTGTACCGGGAGCCCACGAAGGTGAAGGTCGAGGGATCCACGCTCACCTACGAGGGGCTGATCCCGAGGATCCAGAAGTCGTTCCTGTCCAAGGACCGCGAGGCGATGCAGCCGCACATCAGGGAGTTCGTGGACCGGGCGGTCACGTTCACCACCTGCCCCGAGTGCGAGGGCACCCGGCTCAGCGAGGCGGCCAGGTCGTCGCGGATCGCCGGGGTCAACATCGCCGACGCCTGCGCGATGCAGATCACCGACCTGGTCGGGTGGATCCGCGGGCTCGACGAGCCGTCGGTGAAGCCGCTGCTCACCGCGCTGCTGCGGACGCTGGAGTCGTTCGTGGAGATCGGGCTCGGCTACCTGTCGCTCGACCGCCCGGCCGGCACGCTGTCGGGCGGCGAGGCGCAGCGCACCAAGATGATCAGGCACCTGGGCTCCTCGCTCACCGATGTCACCTACGTCTTCGACGAGCCCACCGCGGGCCTGCACCCCCACGACATCGAGCGGATGAACAACCTGCTGCTGCGGCTGCGCGACAAGGGCAACACGGTGCTCGTCGTGGAGCACAAGCCGGAGGTCATCGCGATCGCCGACCACGTCGTGGACCTCGGCCCGGGCGCAGGCACGGGCGGCGGCACCGTCTGCTTCGAGGGCACCGTGGAGGACCTGCGGGCCGCCGGCACCATCACCGGCCGCCACCTCGACGACCGGGCCGCGCTCAAGCAGGCGGTGCGCGAGCCCAAGGGGAAGCTGGAGATCCGCGGCGCGACCACGCACAACCTGCGCGACGTGGACGTGGACATCCCGCTCGGGGTGCTCGCCGTCATCACGGGCGTCGCGGGCTCCGGCAAGAGCTCGCTCGTGCACGGGTCCATCCCGGCCCGCGCGGGCGTGGTGTCGGTGGACCAGAGCCCGATCCGCGGCTCCCGGCGCAGCAACCCGGCGACGTACACGGGGCTGCTCGAGCCGATCCGCAAGGCGTTCGCGAAGGCGAACGGCGTCAAGCCGGCGCTGTTCAGCGCGAACTCCGAGGGCGCCTGCCCGGCCTGCAACGGCGCCGGCGTCGTCTACACCGACCTGGGGATCATGGCCAGCGTGTCGAGCACCTGCGAGGAGTGCGAGGGCAAGCGCTTCCAGGCCTCGGTGCTGGACTACCGGCTCGGCGGGCGGGACATCAGCGAGGTGCTGGCCATGTCGGTGACCGAGGCCGAGGAGTTCTTCGGCGCGGGCGAGGCGCGCACGCCGGCCGCGCACGCCGTCCTCGAACGGCTCGCCGACGTCGGGCTCGGCTACCTCACGATCGGGCAGCCGCTCACCACGCTGTCGGGCGGCGAGCGGCAGCGGCTCAAGCTGGCCACCCACATGGCGGACAAGGGCGGCGTGTACGTCCTGGACGAGCCGACGAACGGGCTGCACCTGGCCGACGTCGAGCAGCTGCTCGGGCTGCTCGACCGGCTCGTGGACGCGGGCAAGTCGGTGATCGTCATCGAGCACCACCAGGCGGTCATGGCGCACGCCGACTGGATCATCGACCTGGGGCCCGGCGCCGGCCACGACGGCGGGCAGGTGGTCTTCGAGGGCACCCCGGCCGATCTCGTCGCCGCCCGCTCCACCCTCACGGGGGAGCACCTGGCGGACTACGTCGGAGCCTGACCGGGTAGAAGGCGCGCCGTCAGGAGGCCAGGGCCTGGTCCTCGGCGGCGCGCCGCCGCTTCTGCCTGCGCCGGTAGATGAACCAGGCGGCGCCGCCGACCACCACCACGGCCACGATCGCCGCCGTGACGGGCGACCGCCTGGCCAGCTCCATCCAGCCGAACACGGCCGCCGTGCCGCCGAACCACCACAGCGGCGCCCACGTCAGGCAGCCGAGCGCGCTGGCGACCACGTACCAGGGGTAGGACACGCGCAGCGCCCCCGCCACCCACGGCAGCGTGTGCCGCAGCATGGGCACCCAGAAGCAGCCGTAGACGGCCAGCGCGCCCCACCGCTCGACGACGTGCTCGATCTTCTGGATGCGCTCGCGGCCGACCTTGACGCCGATGCGGGAGTCGTACAGCTTCTCGCCGAGTTTGCGGCCGACCCAGTAGTAGACCTGGAACGCTCCGAACAGCGCCAGGATCAGGACGGCTCCGACGAGCCAGTACGGCAGCCCCAGCCAGAACGGCTCGCTCGGCGCGGGGACGGCGCTGACCACGTGCCTCATGTCCGGCCCACCACCCCTCCACAGACCTTAGGCCAGGCTTACCTTACCCTTCGAGTGCAGGCGAAAGCCACACCGGAGCGTGCAAGCGAAGCCCGCATCCGGCCTGCAAGCCCGCCGCAAAAGGTGCAACCGGCCGACAACCAGCACTCAACCACCCGCCCTCACTCTAGGGGTGAGCCAAAGGGGTGTTGAAGATGTCGACGAAGAGCGCAGCCGTCCTGACCAGCGGGACCGCGAACGCCGCCAGACTGTTCGTGGCGGCCCTCGCCTTCACCAGCGCGTACGTCGGCTTCTCCGCCTACAGTAACGCCAGCTCGGCGACGGAGCCCGCAGCCCAGGTCATCCTGTCGGCCCGCGAGTTGCCCGTCACCGCCCCCGCCGAGGAGATCGCCACGGCGGGCAAGGTGACCGTGGCCGTGCTGACCGACGGCGGCCCCGGCTGCACCAAGTCCTACGTCGCCCGCAGCCGCGTGGTCAGCCCCGACCCGTCAGGCGCCGCCTTCTACAGCTGGAGACTGCTCCGCTGGAGCCCGTCGGCCAAGGTGTGGCGCACGTACCTGGCCGAGCACGACGGCTTCGCCGCCCCCGAGCGGACGGTCGAGTGGCGCCCCCAGGTCACCGGCAACCCGGGATGGTACCGGGTCGAGCTGGAGGTCGAGGGCGCCGAGACGGTCAGGAGCGACCGTTTCCAAGCGAGCTGCTGACCGACTGGCGCGCCGCCTCCACCCAGCGCGGCACGCCCACCCGCTCGGCCACCTCCAGCGCCTTCTCGTAGTGCTCGCGCGCCGCCTCCGGCTGCCCGAGGCGGATGGCCAGGTCGCCGAGCGTCAGCGCCACCGGCCACAACGCCACCACGCCGGTGCCCGCGCCCGCCACCCGGTCGGAGAACGGCTTGAGCTTGTCGTAGCAGTCGACCATCCGCTCCCGGTCGTCGAGCAGCATCCCGGCCAGCGCCCGCCAGGTCATCGCCAGCTCGTACAGGAAGTCCGGCCGCACCGGCGGCCGGGTCGCGGCCACCGCCTTGGCGTCCTTCTGGTGCCCGGCCGAGGCCAGGGCCAGCGCGTACGCGTCGAGCGTCCACTTGGCGCCCCGCGAGTGCGCGTCGGCCAGCAGGTCGACCATCTCGGCCGCCCGCCCGGCCACCAGGTGCAGGCAGAACCTGGTGATCAGCGGCAGATCCTGGCGGCCCTCCAGCATGCCGACCCGCGCGGTCATCCTGGCCGCGTCGGCGTAGGCCCGCTCCGCGCCCTCGTAGTCGCCGGCGATCATCAGCCGCTGGCCGGAGTACCAGACGACGACCGCGGCGGGCGCCGACAGGTCGTACTGCTTGGCGAGGCGGTCGGCCGCCGCCGCGTGCTCGTCGGCCGCACTGAACTCGCCGCGCGCCGCCGCGCACTCCATCAGCACCAGGTGGGCCAGCGCCTGCGTGGCCATCTGCCCGGAGAGCTGGGCGACCTCCAGCAGCTCCCTGCCGATGCTCTCGCGGGTGTCGACGGCCGGGATGTCGTACGACTGCCGCAGCCGCCCGCTCAGCGCCGTCGCGATCAGCGCGGCGTCACCGCTCTGCCGGGCCAGCTCCAGCGCCTCCAGCGACGCCTGCCTGCCCCGCTCGGGCGAGGAGGAGCCCTCCAGCTCCAGCGCCAGCGTGGTGAGCAGGCTGGCCCGCAGCCGCTGCTCGCCCGCCGGCAGCTCCATGAGCGCCTTCTCGGTGACGTCCACGATCTCCCACGCGGTGCGGGTGAAGTCGCGCGCCATGCCCTTGTGCGGCACGGCCAGCGACGCCGCCACCTTCGCGGTGATCTCCAGGTCGCCCAGCGGCAGCGCGGCGTCCATCGCCTGGCGCCGCAGCAGCCGGGCCGCGTGCATGTCGCCGCACAGGGCCAGCGCCCTGATCTGGCGCAGCATGAGCCGCAGCCGCTCCTTGGCCCGCTCGGGCCGCTGCTCGCCGCTCTGGTCGTCGCCGCGCGAGCGGTCGAACGCGGCGATGGCCTGCTCCCACAGCGTGGCCGCCTCGCGGTGCGCGAAGCGCCGCTCGGCCTGCTCGGCCGCCAGGCCCGCGTAGTGGACGGCCTTCTCGGCGGCGTCGGCCAGGTAGTAGTGGTGGGCCAGCGCCGCCACGTCGGACGGCGCACGCTGCTCGATGACCGAGGCCACGGCGGCGTGCAGCCGGGTGCGGCGCAGCCGGGAGGCGTCGGAGTAGATGGTGTCGCGCACCAGGTCGTGGTCGAAGCGCAGCAGCCCGGGGCCGGGCTCGGTGACCAGGCCCGCCAGCAGCGCCGCCTCGACGGCCTCGATCACCGACTCCTCGTCGACGGCCACCGCGACCAGCACGTCGAGGTCGACGTCGCGGCCGATCACCGCGGCCTGCAGCAGGATCTGCTGCGCGCCCGCGGGCAGCCGCGAGATGCGCCGCCGCAGCACGTCGCGCACCCCTGAGGGCACCTGGGAGAGCACCTCGGTGGCGCTGGCCCGGTCGGCCGCGCCCTCGGCGTCGAGCAGGCGCACGGTCTCGCGGACGAAGAACGGGTTGCCGCCCGTGCGCTCGACGATCGACTCGACCGCGTCGTCGTCGATGTCGCGTACGCAGGTGGCCTTGACCAGCTCGGCCACGGCCTTCGGGTCGAGCCCCGACAGGCCCACCCGCACAGGGCCCAGCCTGGCCAGGGAGGCCAGCACGTCGGACTGGCGGTCGTCGAGCTCGCTCTCCCTGCACGTGACCACGAGCAGCACCCGGCTGGTCGCCAGCAGGCTGGGCAGCGCGCGCAGCAGGGCGAGCGTCTGGTCGTCGGCCCAGTGCAGGTCTTCCAGGGTCAGCAGGACGGGGCCGCGCCGCGCCACGCCCGCCAGGTAGCCGCCGACGGCGCGGTGCAGCCGGAAGCCGCCGGACGCCTCGTCCTCGTCGGGGTCGGGGGCGGCGTCGTCCAGCAGCGGCGCGAGGAGCTGAGCGTACTCGCCCGCGCCCGTCATGCCGATGAGCGTGCGCAGGATCTCCACCCAGGCCCAGCCGGGCGGGGTGGCGCTGGAGTCGGGGCAGGCGCCTGAGGCGGTGGTCCAGCCGTCGGCGCCCAGCCTGCTTTCGAGCTGGCGCAGCAGCGTGGTCTTGCCCGCGCCCGCGACGCCGGTCACGACTGCGACCTGGAACCGGCCGGTGCGCGACGCGGACGTGGTGAGCCTGGTCAGCTCGGCGTCGCGGCCGACGAACGGCTCGGGCTCCAGCGGCGGCGGCTCGATGGGCGCGGCGGGGCGCGGCGGCCAGGTGTCGCTGACCGGCGCGGGGGAGCGCTGCGCCCGCGCGGGCGGGGGCGCCAGCTCCAGCTCGGGCGCCTGGGCCAGGATGTCGGACTCCAGCTTGCGCAGCGCGGGGCCGGGGTCGATGCCGAGCTCGTCGGCCAGGATGTTCCTGGCGCGGCGCAGCGCGGCCAGCGCGTCGCCCTGCCGGCCGCAGCGGTAGAGGCCCAGCGCCAGCAGCCGCCAGCCCTCCTCGCGCAGCGGGTGCTCGGTGGTGAGCGCCTCCAGGTCGGGCACGGTCTCGGCGTGCAGGCCGAGCCGCAGCCCCGTGTCCGCGTGCCGCTCGCGGGACACCAGGCGCAGCTCGGTCAGCCGGTTGACCTCGGCCTCGGCCCACGCCTGGTCGGCGAAGTCGGAGTAGGGGGTGCCGCGCCACAGCCCGAGCGCCTTCTCCAGGCGGTCGCGGGCGGACTGCGGGTCGCCCTCTTCGAGGTGCTCGCCCGCCGCGCGGACGAGCTGCTCGAAGCGCAGCGCGTCGACCTGGTCGGGGGCCACGCGCAGGGCGTAGCCGGACGCGACCGTCACCAGCAGCCTGTTGGGCCCGCCGCGTGGGCGGCCGGGCTCCAGCACCCGGCGCAGCCGCGAGATGTAGACCTGGAGCCCCGACTGCGCGCCCTTGGCCGCGTCGTCGTCCCACAGATCGTAAAGAAGGGTGTCAACCGGAACGACCTGACCTCTGGCCACGAGAAGTCGGGCGAGGACGGCCCGCTGCCGCAACCCGCCGAGGTCGAGTTCGTCGTCGTGTTCGTACGCCTCGACTGGCCCCAGAACTCGGAACGCCACCATGTCAGCCGCCACGCTATGCGGGCCTGCGAATCACGCACAAGGCCCGTGGTCGATTAGCACGCGATGGGTTTGGGATTGTCACTGGGTGGCCTTCGAGATCGCGGACGGGGGCTCCGCGCCGGCGTTCCGGCCGTTGCGCCTGCGCAGCAGCGCCCATGCGCCCAGTGCCAGGCCGCCGAACGGGATCTCGATAGTGTAAGTCCAGAAGCCGAAGAGCAGTGCGGTCGCGGTGGCCGGAGCGACCGGCACGCCGAAGGCGGAGGTCAGCAGGAGCACCACGCCGCCCTCCATGATCCCCGCCCCGCTGGGCGTGATCAGGGCGCTGGTGAGCACCCGCGACAGGGCGAAGACGGCGATCGACTGGGCCAGTCCGGGCCACGCGCCGGTGACCTGCATGCAGACCGCCATGATCGCCCACTGGAAGCCGAGGAAGAAGATCATGCCGAGCGACAGCCCGGGCCAGCGGGTGCGCACCACGTCCGCGGTGTCGGCGCGCAGGCGGTGGAAGGCCTCGGAGGCGTGGAACTTCAGCCGCAGCAGCCGGGTCACCCCGTCGATGCCCTTGCCGAGCCAGAGGGCCGCGCGCTCCCAGTAGAGCGCGACCGCGACGACCACGCAGAGCACGATGATCGAGATCGCGCCCGTCCAGCCCGCCTTGGCGACGGTCGGGTTGGGCGCCTGCCCCGCGACCAGCAGCGCGATGATCCCGATGGCGGGCAGGATGAACCTGAACAACGTGTTCCACACGCCGCTGACCAGCGTCATGACGACGAAGGCCCGGTTGGTGAAGCCCCAGCCCTTGGTCATCGCCCACGACAGCGCCACGCCGACCGCGCCGCCGAACGGGAGCAGGTTGCTGACCGCGCTGCCCGCCGCGTTGAGCGTCAGGCCCTGGAGGTTGTTCAGGCCGGGCAAGGAGTTGGTCAGCACGAACGTGTAGGCCAGCAGGCTGAGCAGCCACAGCGCGGCCATCAGCGCGATCTCGCCCGCGTCGAGCGCGCCGAACACCCGGCCGATCTCGGCCCAGGAGACCGGCTTGCCGGTGAGCGCCTGCACGATCTGGGGGAGGTAGAGCACGAGCAGCACGGCCAGGCCGAGCGACAGCACGGACAGGGCGATCTGTAGCCACTTGTTCTTCATCGGGAACCAGTCTGCCGGTTCGCGGCGGGCGGCCTCGTCGTTCTGGAGTACTAGTTGGGCCACCGGTCGAAGGGATGAGCGAGCCGGGCGCCGGGGGGCAGGTCGCGGCGGACGTACCACTCGGTGCCGAAGACGAAGCGGTAGAGCGGGCGGGGGACCTTGAGCATCACGGCGAGCGTGCGGTCGCTGTCGCCGCCGCTGGCCTGGGAGGCGTGCGCGGCCATGGAGCCCCGCTTCTGTTTCGTATATTTCCGGACGTTGACGCGGTGGGTGATGGCCTCGCCCGGCGAGTACGCGCTCTCGAACGTCCGCACGTCGAACTCCGGCGGGAACTTGTAGAACCGGCCCGCCACCCGCAGCAGCCACAGCAGCGGATCGCGGTTGACCGTCGCCTCCAGGACGATCTCCGTGCCCGCGATCCCGGCCGCCCGCTTGCCGACCCGGTGCACCTGCACGTGGTCGGGGTGCCCGTAGCCACCCGCCGGGTCGTAGATGGCCAGCAGGTCGGCCTGCTCCTCCTGGAGGATCGCGGCCAGCGCCTTGGCCGCCTCCTCGGTGTCGGCGTCGATGAAGGCGTTGTCGGGACGCTCCTCGGCGCTGCCGCCCGCGGGGCTCAGCCCGGAGTCTCCGTAGCCCAGGCACTCGACGCGGGCGCAGCCGAGCAGCGCGGCCGACTCGTACAGCTCCTTGAGCCTGGTCTCGCCCAGCGCCTCGCCCGGCTCCATCTCGGCCAGCCCGCGCTCGCCCGCCGTGGCCACCACGAGCACCACGCGGTGGCCCTCGGCCGCGAGCATCGCCATGGTGCCGGCCGTCAGCAGGGCCTCGTCGTCAGGGTGAGCGTGGAAGAACACAGCGGTACGTGGAGGCACACGCCCAGATTAGTCTGGGAGGGGTGCGGATCTTTCACGTGAGTGACTGTTACCTGCCGCGACTCGGAGGGATCGAGGTTCAGGTCGCCGATCTCGTGCGGACGCAGCGGGAGGCGGGACACGAGGTGTCGGTGGCCACCGCGACCAGGGGCGAGCCGCTGCCCGGGGTGCACAGGATCGTCGCGAAGATGCCGTTCGACCTGCCCGTGCACCCGTTCGGGGTGGGGCATCTCACACGCCGCATCGCCTCGGCGCGTCCCGACGTGGTGCACGTGCACACGGGCGCGGTATCGCCGTTCGCGTGGATGGGGGTGCGGGCCGCGTTCCGCACGGGGGTGCCGTGCGTGGTGACCGTCCACAGCATGTGGGATCCGGTGACGCGGGGGATCTACCGGCTGCTGCGCCTGGCGTACGGGTGGGAGCGCTGGCGGCTGGTGGCCACCACGGTCAGCAACGCCGCGGCGGCTCCGATCAGGGCGGTGGCGGGGCCGCGGGTGCCGGTGCGGGTGGTCTCCAACGGGCTCGACCTGTCGGGCTGGGCGCCGCCCGCGGACCGCGTTCGCAGCCCGCGCGACGAGGTGCACATCGTGGCGGTGGGCCGGCTGGCGCCGCGCAAGCAGCCCGTGCGGCTGCTGAAGCTGCTTCAGGCGGCTCGCGCGCGGGTGCCCGCCTCGATCCCCATGCGGGCCACGATCGTCGGCGACGGGCCCGCTCGGGGCCAGATGGCGCGCTTTCTGGCCAGGCACGGCATGAGCGGATGGGTCTCACTGCCGGGCCGGCACACCCGCGAGCAGATCGCCAAGGTGCTGGAGTCGGCCGACGTGTTCGTGGCGCCCGCGCCGCGCGAGTCGTTCGGCATCGCGGCGCTGGAGGCGCGGGCCGCGGGGCTGCCGGTGGTGGCCAGGGCGCAGAGCGGGGTGGCCGACTTCGTCAAGGACGGCGTCGAGGGGCTGCTCGGCCGCACCCTCGGCGATCTGGCGGCGGCGGTGGCGCGGCTGTGCGCCGACGCGTCGCTGCGGGAGTCGATCGCCGCGTACAACCGCGCGACGCCGCCCGCCGCCGGGGCGTGGCCCACGGTGCTGGAAGGGTTCGAGCGGGCTTACGAGCAGGCGCGCGGCATGAAAGCGGAAGGCCACCGCGGCGACTGACGCGCACGCGGTGGCCGTGGGCCCGTGAGGCCCGAGGCGGGTGAGTGGCGCTCCCCCGAGCGCGGCCCGCCCCCGTGACAGATGAGTGGCGCGCCCCCCGAGCACGACCGTCTCACCCGTCACGTCGCGGCCGCCGCTCCGCGCTGCCCCCCACAGGCGGTGGCGCGACGGCCGCGAGCCGATCAGCCGCAGGCCGCGACGGCCTTGGCCTGGATCTGGGGCAGCTTGCCCATCGCCTCGGTGGCGCCGGCCATGTCGTCGACCTTGATGCTCGCGAAGACGTCCGCCATGTCGTTCACCGCGCCCGCGAGATCTCCGTCGTACTTGCTCGCGAGGGTCTTGAGCTTGTCGGAGGCGTCCTGGCTCGCCTTCTCGATGGCCTTGGGGTCGGTGGCGGCGCTGCTCAGGGAGCTGCTGTACTCGTTGGTGATCTTGGTGATCTCCTGGCTGACCTGAGTGCAGTCAACAGCCTGGCCGATCGCACCACAGGCGGTGGTGAAAGCGGCGATCGACAGCGTCGCGACCGCAACGGCGAGGCGACGACGAGGGGGAGTCATGTTCCGTGCCCTTCGTAGGTTTAGCGAACGAAGGGAACATTATGGGCCCGAACTTGACCGCCGCTTGCACCCCACTAACACCACGGGTATCAAGCGGACGTAAAGCCGTGCAGCAGGACCTGCACGATCTCCTCCGGATCGGGCAGCGGAAGATCCAGGAGCCCCCGGTAGGAGACGAAGCCGGTGAACAGGTCGGTGAGCATCCACAGGTCGGCGTTCGGCGGCAGCTCACCGCGCTCGATCGCGCGTTCGTAGACCACCCATGACCGCTCCATCCGGCTGCGCATGGAGGTGCGGATGAGCTCGGCCACCGCCGGGTCGCGGCCCGCCTCGCCGTACACCTGCTTGGCCATGCGGGCGACGCCCGGCTGGTGCCACAGGCCGAGCGTGTCGGTGATCACCACGCGCAGGTCGCCCTCGAGCGATCCGGTGTCGGGGATGGAGACGTGCGCGTTCATCAGGCCGGTGAGCGTTTCGAGCAGCATGTCGCGCTTGGAGGCGTAGCGGCGGAACACGCTCGCCCTGCCCACGCCTGCCGCCGCGGCCACGTCGTCCATGGTGAAGTCGAGACCGTGGGAGAGCACCAGCCCGGCCGCGGCCTGCCTGATGCGGTGATCGACCGTGGGGTCGGGCTTGCGGCCGCGCACAGACATTGTGATACTCCTAGTATCTGATATCCAGGGTCTCAGTAATGGGAGACGTTATGAGGGTAATCGTCATCGGCGCGGGCGTCGCGGGGCTCGCCCTGGCCCGCGGCCTGCTGAACGCGGGGCACGACGCCGAGGTGTACGAGGAGGCCCCCGAGCCGCGCACGGCCGGCGGCTCCGTCTCGCTCTGGCCCGGCAGCACCGCCATCCTGGAGGAGCTGAAGGCCGACCTCACAGGCGTCGGCCGGCGGCTGGAGACCCTGGAGTCGTGGGCCGCCGACGGGCGGCGGCTGCTCACCGTCGATCTCACCGTGCCCGAGCGCCGCTACGGCCACCCCGTCGTGCACGTGGCCCGCAGCGAGCTGGTCGAGCTGCTCGCCGACGGCGTGCCGGTGACGTACGGGGCGCGCGCCGAGCACGTGGTGCCCGGGCGGGCCGAGGTGCGGCTGTCGGACGGCCGCACCGTGCGCGGCGACGTGCTGGTGGGCGCCGACGGCCGCCGTTCGGTGGTGCGCGAGGCCCTGATCGGGGACGACCGGGCGAAGCTGAGCGGCTGGGTCACCTGGCAGGGGTTCACCACCATGCCGACCGCGCTGACCGAGGGCCACCGGGCGGTGATGATCGCGGGCAGGCAGGGTTTGTGCGGGCTGATCCCGGCCGGACGGGGGCGGCTGCTGTGGTGGTTCGACGTGCGCTCCGCTCCCGGGCGCCCCTTCTGGGCCGGCGACCCGCACGTGGTGGAGCGGCTGCGGGAGCGGTTCCGTGGCTGGACGGACCCGGTGCCCGGCATCCTCGCCACGATGACGGAACCCGACTTCTTCCCGCACCACAAGCAGCCGATCCCCGGCGTGTGGGGCAGGGGCCCTGTCACGCTGGCCGGCGACGCAGCGCACACCATGCCGCCCACCATGGCGCAGGGCGCCAACCAGGCGCTGGAGGACGCCTGGCTGCTCGCCCGCTCGCTGGGGGACCTGCGCGCGTACGAGCGGGCCAGGTCGAAGGTGGTGCGCAGGCCCGCCAGGATGGCGGGCACCGAGCTGACCGACAGGCAGGGGCCGATCGTGCGCCTGATCCCCGACCGGCTCGCGACGAAGGCCTACACCGCGATGCTCCGCCACTACAGCAGCTACCTCTTGACAGCCTTCTGAGGCCGTCTGACGATGTCGCATATAGAGCAACTCGCTGCGTAATACGCAACAAGGGGTGTCGGTTGACCACCACGTCGAGCTTGATCTCCACGCTTCCCGGCCGCGCCTACACCGACCCCGAGATCTTCGCCGACGAGCAGGCCAAGATCTTCGAAAGCCTCTGGTTCTGCGCCGTCCGATCGGGCGACCTGCCTGCGCCGGGCGCGTTCAGGACCGTCCAGGTCGGCCGCGAGAACGTGCTCGTGGTGCGCGGGCGCGACGGCCTGCTGCGCGCGTTCCTCAACGTCTGCAGGCATCGCGGCGCCCGGCTGTGCCCGGAGGAGTCGGGCGAGGTCAGGCGGACGATCAGGTGCGCCTATCACGCCTGGTCCTACGACCTCGACGGCCGGCTGGCCGCCGCGCCGAACCTGGCGAAGATGCCCGACATCGACCGCGTCGAGTACGGGCTGGTGCCCGTGCACCTGCGCGAATGGCTCGGGTACGCCTGGGTGTGCCTGGCCGCCGAGCCGCCGTCCTTCGAGCAGAGCGTGACGTACGCGGCCACCGAGCGGCTCGGCGACCCCGCCGCCATCGAGCACTACCAGGTGGATCGGCTCGCGCTCGGCCGCCGCATCGTCTACGACGTCAAGGCCAACTGGAAGCTCCTGGTCGAGAACTTCATGGAGTGCTACCACTGCGCCACCATCCACCCGGAGCTGACCGCCGTGCTGCCCGAGTTCGCCGGCGGCTACGCGGCGCAGTACTACGTGGGCCACGGCGCGGAGTTCGCCGAGCGGGCCGAGGGGTTCACCGTGGACGGCAGCGCCGGGTTCGGCAGGCTGCCCGAGGTGTCCGAGGAGCAGGACCGCCGCTACTACGCGATCACCGTCAAGCCCCAGGTGTTCGTGAACCTGGTGCCCGACCACGTGATCCTGCACCGGATGTTCCCCATGGCCGCCGACCGCACCGTGGTCGAGTGCGACTGGCTCTACCACCCCGACGTCGTCGCCTCGGGAGCCGACCTGACGCTGTCGGTCGAGCTGTTCCACCGGGTCAACGAGCAGGACTTCGACGCCTGCGAGCGCACGCAGCCCGGCATGTCGTCACGGGCGTACCGGGAGGGCGGGGTGCTCGTGCCGAGCGAGCACCACATCGCCCTGTTCCATCAGTGGGTGAACCAGCGCTTGCGCGGATAGCGCACGGTCAGGCCGCCGTACTTGGCCCTGCCGGTGATCACCACGCAGAGCACGCCGGGGCGGGGCCTGCTCGGCACCTTGGACGACGGATGGCCCCAGTCGGCCTGGAATCCGTCCACGTTCGCCACCGCGCCCTCAGGAAGGATGATCTTGGCGGATCCGTAGGTGAGGTCCAGCTCGACGTCCACGACCTGGTGGGGAATGACGGCCTCGGTGAAGTCCAGCTCCACGCTGCCGTACTTGGAGGACACGCGCAGCCGGCGCGGGACCGCCCAGTCGCCGGAACGCTTGACGTTGCCGTTCTTGGACCCCAGCTCGACCACGCCGTCGGCCTGCGGCTGGGCTGCCGGCAGATCGGTGATCAGTTCGAGCAGGTCACCGTAGGTCTTCGCGGACAGTGCCGCCCCGAGCCGCTCCTCAAGCTCGGACCGGTTCAGCCGGCCCTCCGAGAACGCCTGCTGGAGCTGCTGGGTGGTGCGCTCCCGGTCCTCGTCGGAGACCCGCATCTGCATTTCCGACATGTCCCGAGCATAGGCGCGCGGGGATCAGAACGGGAGGCGTCGCCCGGATGGGGTGCGAAGGTCGAGGGGGGACGGGCGGCGCTCGGGACGGGGGCGGCGGATGAGCTGGACTCTCTTCACAACTCAATAGGTACCCAACGGATTGCCGTGAACTCCTCAACGTTAGGTAGCGTAGTGCTGATGTGGGCGGAACCGTTCGTACATCCGGCGCTCTTCTACCGGGGCGGCGGCGAGTACGTGTCTGCGACGACGGCGTTCATCCGCGAGGGGCTCGCGGCCGGTGAGCCCGTCGCGGTGGCCGTGCCGCCCTGGAACCTGGCCTTGATCGAGGCGGAGCTCGGCGCGCAGGCGAGCGACGTGCTCCTGCTCGACATGACCCAGGCCGGGCGCAACCCCGGGCGGATCATCCCCGGCGTGCTGCGCGCCTTCGCCGACCGGCATCTCGACCGGCACGTCCGGATCATCGGCGAGCCCATCTGGGCCGGTCGCACCGCCACGGAGTACCCGGCCTGCGCCCAGCACGAGGCGCTGATCAATCTGGCGTTCACCGGGCGCAGGGTGACGATCCTGTGCCCGTACGACCTGGCGGGGCTGACCGACGAGGTCATCCGCGAGGCGGCCCGCACCCACCCCGTGCTGCGTGACGCGACGAGCGAGTGGGCCAGCGACGACTACGCGCCCGAGCTGGTCGTCGAGGGGCACAACCGGCCGCTCGACGAGCCGGGGAAGTTCGCCTCGCTGAGCTTCGACCACACGAACCTGTCGGCCGTACGGACGCTGGCCGCCCAGGAGGCCACCGCGCTGGGCTTCCACGGAGACCGGCTGGACGACATCAGGCTCGCGGTGGCCGAGCTGGGCGCCAACAGCCTCGACCACGGCGGCGGCTCCGGCGTGCTGCGGGTGTGGGCCGAGGACGACCGGCTGGTGTGCGAGGTCAGCGACGCGGGGCACATCACCGACCCGCTGGTGGGCCGCAGGCCGGTCGATCCGCGTGACGCGGGCTCTCGCGGCCTGCTCATCGTCAACCTCCTCAGCGACCTGGTGCGCGTGCACACCCGCGCGGGCGCCACCGCGATCCGCGCCTACTTCGTGCTTCCCTAACGCTCGACCTCGTTCATGCTGGGGTAGCGGGTGCCGCGCACGGCGTCCGCGGGCACGGCCGTGGCCAGCGCGTCGAGCTGAGCGGGCGTGAGCGTGAGGTCCGCGGCGGCGGCGTTCTCCTCCAGGTACTTCAGCCGCTTGGTGCCGGGGATCGGCACGACGTCCTCGCCCTGGGCGAGCAGCCAGGCCAGGGAGAGCTGGGCGGCCGTCATCCCGCCCGCGTCGGCGATCTTCTTGACCTCCGCCGCCAGGGCCCGGTTGTGCTCGGCGTTCTCGCCGGTGTTGCGCGGCAGGTGGCGGCGGAAGTCGTCGGCGGGCAGCTCGGCGGCGCTGGGCAGCGCCGCCGACAGCAGGCCGCGGCTGATCGGCGAGTACGCCACCAGCCCGACCCCCAGCTCCCTGGCCGCCGGCAGGATCTCCGCCTCCAGGCCCCTGGTGAACAGCGAGTACTCGCTCTGCAGGGCCGCGATCGGGTGCACGGCGTTCGCCTTGCGCAGCGTGTCGGCGCTCACCTCCGACAGGCCGAGGTGGCGGACCTTGCCCTGGCGCACCAGGTCGGCCATGGCGCCGACCGACTCCTCGATGGGCACGTCGGGGTTGCGGCGGTGCATGTAGTACAGGTCGATGTGGTCGATGCCGAGCCGCTGGAGCGAGGCGTCGCAGGCGGCCCTGATGTACTCGGGGCTGTTCTCGACGGTGCGGGTGGTGCCGTCGCGCTTGATGCCGAACTTGGTGGCCACCACGGCGTCGTCGCGCCGGTCCCGGATGGCCCGGCCGACCAGCTCCTCGTTGGCGCCGCTGCCGTACATGTCGGCGGTGTCCAGAAAATTCATGCCAAGGTCGAGAGCGCGGTGAATGACGGCGATCGACTCCTCCTCGTCGCCCTGGCCGTAGAACTCGGACATGCCCATGCAGCCGAGCCCGAGGGCCGAGACCTGGAGGCCGTCCCTGCCGAGAGTGCGCTTGTTCATGTCTGCCGCCCCCTGCGGTAATTGTCGATCTTGTAGTCCAGGACCTCCAGGTCCTGGCTGAGCTGGGCGATCCTGGAGCTGACGCGGTCACGGTGCAGCTCCAGCATCCGCCTGCGCTCGCCGGCCGTCTCCGGCCCCATGCGGCGCAGCTCCGCGTACCGGCACATGTCGGCGATCGGCATGCCCGTCGTGCGCAGCCTGGTGAGGAACTCCAGCCACCGGAGGTCCTCCTCCGCGTAGTCGCGGTGGCCGCTGCTGTTGCGGCCCACGGAGTGGATCAGCCCGATGCGCTCGTAGTAGCGCAGCGTGTGAGCGCTCAGGCCGGACCGCTGCGCGGCCTCCTGGATCGTCATGCGTCCAGCGTGGACCTTAGAGTGCGCTCCAAGTCAAATCGCCTTCAGGGCAACCCTCATCACCCTGAGGGGGTTTCCCCTACCGGGGGTCAAGGAAGGGCAGGTCAACGGCCTCGCCTAGGGGGCGGTCGAACCAAGGTCTTAAGGGGGACTTCAGGGCCGCTTCGGGACCATCTCCGATGTTCGCAAAGCCCGCATTCCACGAGCTTAAGGGCATGAAGGGATTGCTTTTCACTGGTTTCGCGGCCATCGGCGCGGGGAGCGGCGCGATGCTCACCCTGCACGCCGGATCCGACCTGGATCCGTTCCACAGCGTGATCAGCGAGTACGTGTGGCAGTCGGCCGGATGGCTGCTGCCCGCCTCGCTGACCCTCTTCGCCGCGGGTGCCGCGCTGATCGCCGAGGCGACGCGGCGGGCCGGCATGAGCCGCTGGATCGTCGCGCTGCTGGTGGTGTGGGGGGCGAGCATGTTCCTGATCGGGGCCTTCCCGACCGACCGGCCCGGCGTGGCGCTGTCGCTGTCGGGCGGCATCCACCGCTACGCCGCGTTCGCCGCGTTCCTGGTGATGCCGGCCGCCGGGTTGCTGCTGGTGAAGGCCAAGATCCGGTACGCCGGGGCGACGCGGCTGCTCAGCATGCTGGCCATCGGCGCGCTGGTGCTGGTCGTGATCCCGTACGTGGTGCGCATGTTCGGCATTCCGCTGAGCAACGACGACATCCCGGCCGGGCTGGTGCAGCGGATCGTGGTCGTGACCGAGCTGGGCGTGCTGGCTCTGGCGGGGCTGTCGCTGCTCAGGCCGTCCGCCCGGCGCGCTGTGTCGCCGGTGATGGCGTGAGGCTTGAACCGCGTCGCCTGGGAAAGAGGGGGATCCCGATCCTCGTTTCCAGGAGTGGTTGAGATGACGATTTTGATCGCATATGACGGGTCCGACGACTCCAAGGCCGCCATCGCCTTCGCAGCCCAGCTGTTCCGCGGCCAGCACGCGGTGGTGCTGACGGTGTGGGAGCGGCTGGCGATGACCTCCGCCAGGACGTCCGCCGGGCTCATGGTGGCCGTCGACCAGTCGGGCGTGGAGGACGAGGCCATCGGCCAGGCGATGAGCGAGCTGGCCAAGCAGGGCGCCGAGCTGGCCCAGCAGGCGGGCCTGGACGCGACGCCGCGGTGCGACGTGGACTCCGTGGCCGTGTGGTCGACCATCGTGGACGTGGCCGACGAGCTGGACGCTCAGCTCATCGTGACCGGCACCAGGGGGCTGGGCGGGGTGCGCTCCCTGCTGCTGGGCAGCACGTCGGACCGGGTGCTGCACCACGCGCACCGGCCCGTGCTGGTGGTGCCGGGCCCGAACGGCAAGGGCGGCTGACCCCCGTCTTGCGGCGTTCACCTGGGCGTTGGTGCGGAGAGCCGGTCCGTTGCGGCAGAGTGAGAGCCTCCTGAGGAGGCGGACATTGCCGGACGAACTCGCCAGACGGCTGGGCACCACCGACGCGGTCGTCGTGGGCCTGAGCGCGATGATCGGCGCGGGCGTGTTCGCCGCCTTCGCGCCCGCCGCCGCGGCCGCCGGGCACTGGCTGCTCGCCTCGCTCGCGCTGGCCGCCGTCGTCGCGTACTGCAACGCCACCTCCTCGGCCCGCCTGGCCGCCCTGTATCCCGAGTCCGGCGGCACCTACGTCTACGGCAGGCGTCGCCTCGGGCCCCTGTGGGGCTACCTGGCGGGCTGGGGCTTCACCATCGGCAAGACCGCGTCCTGCGCGGCCATGGCGCTCACGTTCGGCGGCTACGCCCTGCCCGGCCTGGAACGGCCGCTCGCGATCGTCGCGGTGGCCGTGCTGACCGTGCTCAACCTGTTCGGGGTGCAGCGGTCGGCGGGGGTGGCGCGGATCATCGTGGCGTTCGTGCTGGCCGTGCTGATCATGGTGATCGCGGTCGGGCTGCTGGGCGAGGACTCGGCCGCCTTCGGCTGGTTCGCCTACGCGCCCGCGCCGGAGGCGTTCCTGAGCAACGCGGCCGGCGCGTACCCCGCCGACGTGTGGGGGGTCATGCAGGGGGCCGGGCTGCTGTTCTTCGCCTTCGCCGGGTACGCCAGGATCGCCACCCTCGGCGAGGAGGTGCGCGATCCCGCCCGCACCATCCCCAGGGCCGTCGGCATCGCGCTGGGCATCACGCTGGTCGTCTACGCGCTGGTCGCCGTGGCCGCGCTGCGCACGCTCCAGCCCGAGCTGCTGGCCACGTCCGGCGCGCCGCTGGCCGACCTGGTGCGGGAGGCCGGATACGGCGGGCTCGCGCCGGTGGTCAGGGCCGGGGCGGCGGTGGCGGCGCTGGGAGCGCTGCTGGCGCTGCTGCTGGGGGTCTCGCGCACGGTGCTGGCCATGGCGCGCGAGCGCGACCTGCCCGGCGTGCTGAGCGCCGTGGATCCGGCCCGGCAGGTGCCGCGGCGGGCCGAGCTGGCCGTCGGGGGCGCGGTGATCGTGCTGCTGCTGGTGGCCGATCTGCGGGGGGCGATCGGGTTCTCCTCGTTCGGCGTGCTGGTCTACTACGCGGTCGCCAACGCCTGCGCGCTCACGCTCGGGCGGGACGAGGGGGCGCCGCCGCGCGTCGTTCCCGTGGCCGGGCTGGTGCTGTGCCTGGCGCTGGCGGCCACGCTGCCGGTCGCGTCGGTGGTGGCGGGGGCGGCGGTGTTCGCGGCCGGGCTGGTGATCTACGCGGTACGGCGGACACGCGGTGGGCCTGTTGACGGAGGTCGTCCGAAAGCCTAGGTTGGCGGCCACACCGACCAGCCGGTATGGAGGCGTGCATGCCCACCGTCGAAACCCTGCGCGGCCCCGTGGACGTCGACGAGCTTGGGCAGACCCTGATGCACGAACACGTCTTCGTGGTCGCCACCGAACACGTGGACAACTACGGCAAGGGCGCCTGGTGGGATGAGGAGTTCCGGGTGGCGGACGCCGTCACCAAGCTCAACGCGGCGGCGGCCAAGGGCGTGCGCACCATCGTGGACCCGACGGTCTGGGGCCTGGGCCGCTACATCCCGCGCGTCCAGCGGATCGCCGAGCAGGTCCCCGGCCTGCACATCGTCGCCGCCACCGGCATCTACTCCTTCGAGGAGCTGCCCCACCAGTACGAGCACCGCGGCCCAGGCCTGTTCATCGACTGCCCGGACCCGATGATCGACGACTTCGTCCGCGACCTCACCGTGGGCATCGCCGACACCGGCGTCAAGGCGGCCTTCCTCAAGTGCGTGGTCGAGGCCAAGGGCCTCACGCCCGGCGTCGAGCGCATCGGCCGGGCCGTCGCGCAGGCGCACGTGCGAACGGGCGCGCCGATCACCGTCCACACGAACGCGTTCACGCAGAGCGGCCTGATCGCGCTCGACCTGTTCGCCAAGGAGGGCGTGAACCTGGAGAAGGTCGTCGTCGGGCACGCCGGCGACAGCAACGACCTCGATTACCTCATGCGGCTGGCCGACACGGGCGCAATCCTCGGGATGGACCGATTCGGTCTGGACGCCTTCAATCCCACGTCCCAGCGCGTGGCCACGATCGCGGCCCTCTGCCAGCGCGGATACGCCGATCGCATGGTTCTCAGCCACGACACCGCCTGCTTCATGGACTACTTCGGCGGGTCCTGGGACGAGGCCCGTCGTACGCTGGCGCCGAACTGGCGCTACGATCACATTCACGACGACGTCTTGGCCGCACTGCTGGACTCGGGTGTGACCGATGACCAGATTGAGCAGATGCTGGTGTTCAACCCGAAGCGCTACTTCTCGTAAAGTGGGTGGATCGGGAGAGCGACGCGGGTAGGTGGAGCTGGGTGACTTCGGAGCAGGCCTTGTCGATCAGCCTCGGGCTCCAGGGACCCTGCGTCATCGCGCGGTTGACGGGGGATTTCGACTTCGGGTCCGCGGCTGAGGTGCGCGACCGCGTCACCAAGGCGCTCGATCTCACGCAGCCCCCGATGCTGGTCATCGACATGCAGGCGGTCAGCGTCTGTGACTCCTCGGGGCTGTCGGTGCTGGTCTACCTGCACAAGGCGGTCACGGCCTCCGGCGGGCGGCTGCTGCTGTCGGGGCTGAACGGCCGGTGCAAGCATCTGTTCGCGATCACCGCGCTGGACAAGTTCTTCGATATCCGCAGTACGGCGGAGCTGGCCATCGCCGAACTGAACGAAGAGGGGCATTCGCCGCCGTTTACCGGGTAGTCCCCGAACATGTCGGCCGAAGAGCCCGATCTGCTCGGTACGTACCTCGAGCAGATCGGAAAGACCCCCTTGCTCTCCGCCGCGGACGAAGTGGAGCTCGCCCGGCGGATCGAGGCAGGCCTGTACGCGGGCCATCTGATCGAGCGTGGCAAGGGCACGCCAGAAATCGAACTCGTCGCGCTCGATGGCAAGCGCGCCAAGGACCTGCTCATCAGGTCCAACCTCCGGCTCGTGGTGTCCGCCGCCAGGCGGTACTCCTTCCGGGGGCTCCCGTTGCTTGACATCATCCAGGAGGGCAATCTCGGGCTGATCAGAGCGGTGGAGAAGTTCGACTACACGCGGGGATACAAATTCTCCACGTATGGGATGTGGTGGATCCGCCAGGCCATCGAGCGCGGGATCCACGACAAGAGCCGTACCGTGCGGCTGCCGATCCACGTCGCGGAGGAGCTGTCGCGGCTGATCAGGGTGGAGCGGCAGCTCGCCGCCGAGCTGGGCAGGGAGCCTACGGACGCGGAGCTGGCGCGGGTGGCCGAGCGGTCGTCCGCCCAGGTCGCGGCGTTACGCAGGCTCGGCCAGGACATGGTCAGCCTGGACGTCCCGGTGGGCGAGCACGGCGAGGGCCGGATCGGCGACATGATCGCCGACGAGGACGGGCTGCAGGTGCAGGAGCTGACCGAGCGCCGCGCGCTCAGCGCCGAGCTGCGCCAGGTGGTCACGACGCTGCCGCCGAGGGAGGCGTTCGTGATCAGGCTCCGGTACGGGCTGACCGGGGAGGAGGTCCGCACCTACACGGAGATCGCCCAGCATCTGGGGCTCACCAGGGAACGCATCAGGCAGCTGGAGAAGCAGGCGTTGAGACGGCTCAGGCAAGGGGGGCCGTTGCTGGCGTGGGCGTCCTGACCCCGTCAGGTTGCGGGCGGATAAGCCCGAGATAAAGGGATAACCGTTTCGTATCGGATCATCCCCGGCGAACCCGAGAAAGTGGGCTGCCTGGTAGTAGTCGGACATGTACGTGTCGCTGCCACAGGGGGGAGCGACTGTCTCGACTATGGGGGCGAAATGTTCAAACGCCTTGCCGCCACGGCGTTAGTGGCCGCTGCCGCGACCACGCTGATGGCCGTGCCCGCCGAAGCCACCACCACGAGCGCCCAGCTCATCCGCACGAAGTCCTCCTGGGGCAAGTGCGAGGACACCTGCCGCATCAAGGTGCGGATCACGAACATCTCGCGCAAGAACCTCTTCAACGTCAAGCTCAACGTGACCCTCAAGGTCAACGGGCGCAAGGTCGGCTCCTGCTACGACAACGTCGGTCGCATCGCGGCGCGCAAGGTGCGCTACGCGGGCTGCACCGTCCGCACCGCGCGGCTGTCGGAGGCGTGGAACGACTACATCGACGGATACGGGAACTTCCGCACCTACGCCAAGACGTCCGTGGCGTACCGGTACTACCGCTGACGTGGCTGAAAGGGGCCGGTCCGACCGGCCCCTCGGGGCTCACGCGGTGACGAGGAGCGCGACTCCGATCAGCACCACGACCGGCACGAGCCACATCACGACCTCGCCCGCGAACTCCTTGTACATCGCGTAAGTCTCCTTAGGTCAGGGGTGGGGGCAAACGCCAGAACGCAGCATAGCCGCCCCCACCCGCTGCTCGATCCTCAGGTGGTGACGGCTCCGTCCGACGCGGACCCGACCGTCGCGACGTACTTGGTCAGCACACCCCGCTCGACCTCCCGCTCAGGCCGCACCCACGCGGCCCGCCGCTCGGCCAGCTCCGCCTCGGGCACCAGCAGGTCGAGCGTCCCGGCGGCGCTGTCGATTACCACCGTGTCGCCGTCGCGCACCAGCGCGATCGGCCCGCCGCGGTAGGCCTCGGGCGCCACGTGCCCGATCACCAGCCCGTGCGAGACCCCGCTGAACCGGCCGTCGGTGACCAGCGCCACCGACGAGCCCAGGCCGCGGCCGACCAGCGGGCCGGTGATGGAGAGCATCTCGCGCATGCCGGGCCCGCCCGCCGGGCCCTCGTAGCGGACCACGATGACGTCCCCGGCCACGATCCGCCCCTCCTGGATGGCGGTGTAGCAGTCGCTCTCCGAGTCGAACACCCTGGCCGGGCCCTCGTGGCGGAAGTCGTCCTTGCCGCCGAGCTTGAGCACGCAGCCGTCGGGAGCCAGCGAGCCGCGCAGGATGGCCAGCGCGCCGCGCCGCTTGAACGGCTGCTCCGCGCTCGCCACCACCTCCTGTCCCGGCGTCTCCCGCGCCTGCGCGGCCACGTCGGCCAGCGTGCGGCCGTCCACCAGCGTGACGTTCTCGCGCAGCAGGCCCGCCTCCAGCAGGCGGCGCACCACCAGCGAGGTGCCGCCGGCCCGCCACAGGTCCAGCGCGGTGGCGTCGCCGCCGCTCGGCTTGAGCCCGGTGATGATCGGCACCTGGCGGCAGACCTCGCCGATCCGGTCGATCTCCAGCGGCAGCCCGGCCTCGCGGGCGATGGCCAGCAGGTGCAGCACGGCGTTCGTGGAGCCGCCCATGGCCGCCACCGACACGATCGCGTTGTGCAGGGCGTCCTCGGTGAGGACGCGCGAGGGGCGGGCGTCGCGCGCCAGCGCGTCCATGGCGAGCTCGCCGATCCGGCGGGCCGCGGCGCCCTTCTCCTCGGCCACCGCCGGGATGTCGCCGATGCCGAACGGGGCCAGGCCCAGGAACTCGGCGACCGTGCCCATGGTGTTGGCGGTGTACTGGGCGGCGCAGGTGCCCGCCCCCGGGCAGGCGTGCCGGGCCAGGTCGTCGAGGTCGTCCTGACTCATCCGGCCGACCTCGCGCTCGCCGAGCGCCTCCCACATGTCCTGGATGGTGACGTCGCGCCCGCGCCAGCGGCCGGGCACCATGCTGCCGCTGTAGAGGATCACCGACGGCACGTCCAGCCTGGCCAGCGCCATGATGCCCGCAGGGACGGTCTTGTCGCAGCCGACGATCGCCACCAGCGCGTCGAACTGGTGGGCCAGGCCCATCAGCTCGATCGAGTCGGCGATGACCTCCCGGCTGACGAGCGACGTGCGCATGCCGGGGGTGTGCATGGTGAGGTTGTCGGAGACCGCGATGGTGTTGAACTCCATCGGCAGCCCGCCCGCCGCCCGCACGCCCTCGGCCACCTCGGCGGCCAGCTCGCGGTGGTTCAGGTTGCACGGCATGGTGCCGGTCCAGGTGGAGGCGATGCCGACCACGGGGCGGCGCATCTCCTCCTCCGACAGGCCCATGGCGTACAGGTGGGAGCGGGCCGGTGCGCGGTCGGGATCGTCGGCGATGCTCACGAGGGTTCCTCCGATGTACGGGTTGCGGCACCACAATGATCCAATGTCCGGATCCGGCGGCGGCCCCCGGCCCCCTCACTGCTCGCGCATGCCCCAGGGGGAGCCGTACTCGACCAGCAGGTCCAGGAACGGCCGGGGCTCGAACGCCTCCGGCCCCAGCACGCCCGCGCCCCGCCAGACGCCGGTGGCCAGCAGCTCCAGGGCGATCACCGGGTTGACCGCGGTCTGCCAGACGACGGCCTGCGAGCCGTACTCGCGCATCGACCACTGGTTGTCCACCACGTGGTACAGATACACCTCGCGGGCCCGGCCGTCCTTGACGCCCTTCACCCAGGTGCCGGCGCACGTCTTGCCGTGCATGCGCGCGCCCAGCTCGGCCGGGTCGGGCAGCACGGCGGCGACCACGTCGCGCGGCGACACCCTGGCGGTGCCCTGGTCGGTCCTGACCGCGACCGGCTCGGTGCGGTCCACGCCCAGCGCGTGCAGGGTCTTGAGGGTGCCGATGAACTCCTCGCCCAGGCCGTACTTGAACGTCACCCGCTGGGCCGGGATCCACCTGGGCACCAGCACGACCTCCTCGTGCTCGACGTTCACGCACTCCACGGGGCCGATGCCGTCGGGGAAGTCGAAGATCTCCGGCTCGCTGAACGGCTCGGTGGTGTACCAGCCGCGGCTCTTCTCGTAGATCAGCGGCGGGTTGAGGCACTCCTCGATGGTGGTCCAGATGGAGAAGGAGGGGGCGAAGTCGTAGCCGTCCACGGTGAGGTTCGCGCCGTCCCTGATGCCGATCTCCTCGATCTCGTCGAAGAGCTCGTCAGCGGCGTGGCGGGCGAAGACGTCGGCCAGACCGGGCTCGACACCCATGCCGACCAGCGCCAATCTGCCCCGCTCGGCCCACTCGGGCGCGCGGGCGAACTGCTCGTCGCCCAGCTTGACGCCCACCTCCTGGTACGGGCGGACGGGGTGCGGCTTGGACATCGACATGGCCATGTCCAGGTAGTCGACGCCCGCGGCGAGGGCGACGTCGAACAGCGGCAGCACGAATCGGGGGTCGGTGGCGTTGAGCAGGACGTCGCAGCGGTGCTCGGCCAGCAGCGCGGCGACCGCGCCCGCGTCGGCGGCGTCGATCCTGGCGGGGGTGAACCTGGCGGCCTCGTCGCCGAGCGCGGCGACGGCCGCCTTGGCGCGGGGCAGGTCGTAGTCGGCGACCACCATGTGGTCGAAGAACGGGCGGCGGGCGGCGATCCGGGTGATGGCGGTTCCCACGCCGCCGGCTCCCACAAGAAGGATACGCATGACGATAGATCCCCTTTTATGGCTTTTTTGGGGGGTGTGTCCTACATCAAACGCTCGTAGGGTTATCAACGTCAATGGCGTTGGCATAAGGGAGGCGTTCCATGGCCAAGCGGGTGGTGCCGGAAGCGGCACGCCGGCGGCGGCGGCCCACCAAACAGGGGCAGGTGCTCAGCCACGCGCTCATCGTCGAGACCGCGCTGCGCATGCTGCGCGAGCACGGGCCCGCCGGGCTCACCGCCCGCCGCCTCGGCCTCGCCCTCGGCGCCGACGCCAGCACCGTCTACCGGTACTTCCGCGGCATGGACGACCTGATCCTGGCCATCGCCGACGAGCTGTTCGGCCGCGCCATGACGTCCTTCAGCCCCAGCGGCGACTGGCGGGCCGACCTGCGCGAGCTCGGCAACCGCATCCACAACGCCTACCTCGCGCACCCGCAGGCCGCCGTACTGACCGCCAGCCGCGTCACCGGGCGGCCCAACGAGGTGGCCGGCGACGAGACCATCCTCGGGATCCTGCGGGGGGCCGGGTTCGCGGACGCGGACGCCGTACGGATCTATCACGCCTTCATCGACCAGAGCCTGGCCTTCGCCATCCTCGACGCCGCCACCCTCGCCCTGCCCAAGGCGGCGCGGGAGGCCGATGAGGAGGTGTGGCGCGACACGTACGCGCGACTGCCCGCCGCCACCCACCCCAACATCGCGGCCACCGCGCCGCTGCTGGTCGCCCGGATGAACAACAGCGCCTACCCGACGGCCCTCGACCTGCTGCTCACCAGCGCGGCGGCCCAGCTCGCGGGGTAGGCCTCGTGGATGCCCTCCGCGCTGGCGGGGTAAGCCCCGGGCATGCCCGAAGGACACCTCATCCACCGTCACGCCCGCGAACAGCACGCGGACCTGGCCGGCCACGTCGTGCACGCCTCCAGCCCCCAGGGCCGCTTCGAGGCGCAGCCCTACGACGGACGGCGGCTGCGCTCGGTGGAGGCAGTGGGCAAGCACCTCCTCTACCACTTCGACGACGCCCCCGCCGTCCACGTGCACCTCGGCATGCGCGGGCTCTTCCTCCGCTACGACGACCCGGCGGTCGAGCCTCGCGGCGGCACCCGGCTCCGACTGGCCACCGGCGAGGTCGCCTACGACCTCATCGCCCCCTCCCGCTGCGAACCCCTCGACGCGACCGGCGTCGGCGCGCTGTTCGCCTCCCTCGGACCCGACCCGCTGCGCGACGACGCCTGCGCGCAGGAGGCGGTACGGCGGCTGACCGCGTTCCGGGGGCCGGTGGGGGCCGCCGTGCTCGACCAGAAGGTGTGGGCGGGCGTCGGCAACGCCTGGCGGGCGGAGCTGCTCTTCCTGACCGGCCTGCACCCGGACACCCGCGCCCTCGACGAACCCGCCGCCGGGCGGCTGTGGGAGGCCGCGTCCTCGTACATGGCGCTGGGGCGTGACGTTGGGCAGGTGGTCAGCGATCCGGCGGCGCCCGACGAGCGGTGGGTCTACAAACGCGAGCACTGCCGTCGCTGCGGCACACCCGTCACGACCTGGCAGCTCGCCTCCAGGACCGCCTACGCCTGCCCACTCGACCAGCGCGCGTAGCCGCATCCCCATACGCCCGCCCCACCCGCCTGCCCCATTTGCCCGCCTCCTCCGCGCTCGCCTCCTCCGCGCTCGCCTCCTCCGCGCTCGCCTCCTCCGCGCTCGCCTCCTCCGCGCGCCCGCCTGCCCCGTCCGCCCGCCTATCTCCGCCCGTCTAGCCCGTCCGCTCGCCCATCTCCGCCCGCCTGCCCCCGCTCGACCCCCGGCGCGGGCAGCCCCGCACCCCCGTACACCACCCCACTTGACCTGCACGGGTAGCCTGGAAGTGACATGACCACCACGATCCGTAACCCGCTGCTGGACATCCGGCGCATCTACCTCGAACCCGCCGCCGCCGAGCTGCCACGAGGCCGGGAGATCCTGGCCCGCTTCCCGGACGCCGAACGCGTCGAGGTCGAGAGCCACCACCGCATCCCGGAGCTCTACGGCGACGAGGCGAACGTGGCCCGCTGGGTCCGCATCAAGACCGAGGCCCTCGTCCTGGGCGTCAAGAAGTCACTCACCGCCCGCCCCAACGGCCGCTCCGCCGACTTCATCGCCCCGTCCACCGCGAACGGCTGCGCGATGGCGTGCGCCTACTGCTACGTGCCGCGCCGCAAGGGCTACAGCAACCCGATCACGGTCTTCGCCAACATCGAGAAGATCCTCGGCTACATCGAACGCCACGCGGGCCGTCAGGGCACCAAGCCGGAGCCCAACCAGGTGGACCCGCACGCCTGGGTCTACGACATCGGCGAGAACTCCGACTGCTCCCTCGACGCCACGGTGTCAGACAACGTGCGCGACCTGGTCGACCTGTTCGCCCGCCTCCCCAACGCCAAGGCCAGCTTCGCCACCAAGTACGTCAACCGCGACCTGCTCGACTGGGACCCGCGCGGCGGCACCCGGGTGCGCTTCAGCCTCATGCCGGCGGCCGACTCCAAGCTCCTCGACATCCGCACCTCACCCATCGCGGCCCGCATCGAAGCGATCAACGACTTCGTGGCGGCCGGCTACGAGGTGCACGTCAACTTCAGCCCGGTCGTGGTACGTGACGGCTGGCTGGAGGACTGGGCCGAACTCCTCGACCACCTCGACTCCGCCCTGAACGAGGAATCCCGCCGCCAACTCGCCGCCGAAGTCATCTTCCTGACCCACAACGACCGGCTGCACCAGGTCAACCTCGGCTGGCACCCCAAGGCGGAGGAAGTACTGTGGCGCCCGGAACTCCAGCAGGCCAAACGCTCGGAGACGGGCGGCTGGAACGTCCGCTACCGCAACGGCCACAAGGGCCGCTACGTCACGGCCCTGACCGACCTGATCGAAACCCGCCTCCCGTACTGCCGCATCCGGTACGCCTTCTAGCCCACCCGTTGCCCGATGGGGTGGTTGCCCATCTGATGCCCGCCCCGAAAGGGCTTCGCGAGTGGGCGCTGCGCGCCTCGAAGCTCAGGCGCATCTAATCGGGCGCCTCGCGGCGCACCCCCGCGCCTGCGGCGCTCTCGCACCCCCGCGCCTGCGGCGCTCTCGCACCCCCGCGCCTGCGGCGCTCTCGCACCCCCGCGCCTGCGGCGCTCTCGCACCCCCGCGCCTGCGGCGCTCTCGCACCCCCGCGCCTACGGCGCATTCGCCCGCCTGTACCCCGGTTACCAACGGCCCGAAAACCAGCCCAGCAAACCATCAAACCCTCAGCGGCCATAAGCGCTGAGCTCAATCGGATTGCCATCCGGATCGATCACATAACCACTGAGCATCACCCCATCGCCCCGCCACGCTCCACCGTCCCCTCCACGATCTTCACGTCATCACCGCACAAGGACCCTCAGTCCTCCTGCGGAGGCATGGCAGCAGCCTGGGCCAGGCGTTTGTTCAGAGAAGCCAGCGAGTCGTCAGCCATGAGGGCGGCCAGCCAGGGCGCTTCCTCATCGATCCGGCGCAGCACCGCAGGCTGATCACCGTTGTGCCGGGCCCAGGCCCGCACCACCTCGGGCATCGCCGCGATCGCCTCGTCGCTGAGAATCGCCTCCCTGGGCAGCCACTGCGTCAGAAACTGCGACACCCTCGCCGGGCTCCACCACAACGGCCGGTCACCCACGAACTCGGCCAGTTTCCCGAAGGCCTCCCCGGCACCAGGCAGATCGGGCAACGCGTCGAACCCGGTCACCGAGGTGTCGGCGCGGCCGAGAGCCTCATCCTGGCGGGGCACGGAGCGGGCACGGGCGATCGCGAACGACCTCACACCGGGCAGCGTGTCGGCCACCTGCGCACCCATCACGCGGTCGGTCAGCTCGAAGGCGTCCAGGATCATGCCCGCGACCACCTGCGGCTCCGCTTCCCGCAGCTCCAACTCGTCGAGGAACTTCGCCTCCTCGACCAGCGCGTCCACGGCCAGCCCGCCGCTGGGCTGGTCGATGCCGACAACGAGGACGTGCGGCTCCTTCCCGTTCTCGTAACGGAAGCTCAGCACCGCCAGCACCTGCTCCCCATAGACGTCGGCCTTGCCGTACCAGGCGTTCTCGCAGCTCACTTGACCCATCCGCCGCGCCCACCCGGGCAGGCTCTCCGCCACACCGGACCCGGCCGCGGTGTACGGCTGATTCGGCGCATCTACCTCGGCCAAGTCGTTCACCACGCCCAGAAGCGCGTCTGTCTCGGCCGGGTCGTTCACCGCGCCCGGAGGTGCGTCTGTCTCGGCCGGGTCGTTCACCGCGCCCGGAGGTGCGTCTGTCTCGGCCGGGTCGTTGACGGCGATCAAGGGCGTGCTCGTTTCGACGGGACCGTTGACAGCGGCCAAGGCGGCGAGGCCGAGACGAGCCTCCTGACCGCCGTCCTTGGCTGACCGCCGCAGGAACTCCTCCACCTGCCCGGACGCCTCCAACTCGGCCGTGAGCCGTGCCGCCCACAGCTCCGTCCGCAGCGGGGAACGCCATCGGAGCAGGTCGCGGGCCTGCCTGATCGCCGTGTCGAACGTCGTCGTGCTCACCTCTGCACCGTATCGCCGCGCCAGCGGCCCCGGGCTCCGCTACGCGCTCAGCCGAAGACTGTCTTTTCAGTCACCCTCGGGCGCGAGCCCGCTGCGTCTGGCCAGCACCTTCGTCCCCGGCCCGTAGGCGGCGCCGGGGCCGGGCAGCGCCGTCACGCCGGCGGCGGTCACCGGGTTCCCGCACGCCGAGCAGCAGACCTGCGGCGTGAAGTGCGTGCCGCATTCGTTGTGCACCAGGCGCACCGGCGGGCCACCCGCCGGTGTCACCCACTTGTCACCCCACGCCATGAGCGCCATCAGCACCGGGACGAGTTCGCGCCCAGCCTCGGTGAGGTGGTACTCGTGCCGCAGCGGCCGCTCCTGGTACGCCCGGCGCTCCACGATGCCGTCGTTCACCAGCGTCTCCAGTCGGCGGGTGAGCAGGTTGCGGGCGATGCCGAGGTCTTCGGCGATGTCGTCGAAACGGTGCAGGCCGAGGTAGAGGTCCCGCACGATCAGCGGC
Source organism: Nonomuraea sp. PA05 (assembly GCF_008086045.1). Lineage (GTDB taxonomy): Bacteria > Actinomycetota > Actinomycetes > Streptosporangiales > Streptosporangiaceae > Nonomuraea > Nonomuraea monospora. The sequence continues at coordinate 146,735 of NZ_VSEY01000007.1, forward strand.
GTCCACCATTCGCCCACGCGTTCCAGGGACTGTCCGATCGAGCAGTGCATCTCAGCGAAGCTGGTCCGTTGCATGACCCTCAGTTTAGAGGGTTGATTCATTAAACCCACAGTCGTACAGTACGGCCAAGAGGGTTTAATGAAAGGACTGACTGATGCCGTTCGTGGAACTGTTCGTCCCTAAGGGCTCGCTCGACCCGGAGCACCGCGAGAAGATCGGCGGGCGACTGGTGTCGGAGGTGATGATCGCCGAGGGCGCCCCCGACAACGAGGCGGCCAGGTCCATCTCGTGGCTGCTGGTCAACGAGATCGACGCCTGGTTCGTCGGCGGCCGGCAACTGCCCGCCGGGGAGAAGCCCAAATACGTGGTGCGAGTAGGGGTTCCCGCCGGTTCGATGACCGACGACAAACGCCAGGACATCGTGCGGCGCGTCACGCGGGTTCTCGCGGACGCCGACAGCGACCCCGCCCGCTTCAACCAGCCCACCAGCGCATGGGTGCACATCAACGAGATACCGGAAGGCAACTGGGGCGCGGGTGGGGAGATCGTACGCATAGAAGACATCGCTGCCTTCGTGATCAGCGGTTGAGCGGCGCGCGTGCGCCGGACCCGCGCAGCCGCCTGACCGGCCCCAGCTCGGGAACACGAGGGAAGGCACGGGGCCCGAACGGGTGGCGCGTTCCCTCGCAGGGGCCCTTGGGATCAGAGCACGTTTTCGGGTGAGCCCAGCCAGATGCGGGTGCCGTCCTTCTCGACGGTGACGCCGAAGTCGCTCCAGTGCGGTTCCCCCAACTGCACCCAACGGGTGTACGCATGCAGCACCTCGTCCCACACCGGCCGATCGCCGGCCTGATGGACAGCGTGCCTGGTCTGGCCCGGACGCCACACGGCGGTGGCCCACTGGCCCGCGTCGCCGGGGTCCGACACCCACATGCGCAGCCGTTCCCCGTCGCCTTCCGGGTAGGACTGGGTGTGCGAGTGCAGCCCGGTCAGCGCGGAGATGGCCAGGTCCGCGCCTGCGGACAGGGCGTCCAGCGCGCGTGGGTCGAGCGCGCTCCAGTAGTGGCGCCGGTCCTCCTCCCGCTCGGGCTCGCGATCCGGGCGCAGCCGCTGTGAACGCATCATCATGTACGCGGCGCCGCCGACGACCCGCCCCTGCGCGGTACCGTCCGCCTGCACCTCCAGCCGAAGCGCGTGGCTGGCACCGAACCCGGGATGCCACGGCAGGACGATGACCGCCCCCGGCCGGCACTGCTCGACCCATGCGTACGGGATGTCTCGGATGCCGCAGGTGACGTGAACGCGGTCGTACGGCCCGAGGGCGGGGTAGCCGGCCGCGCCGTCACCGACGACCAGGTGGGGGCGAAGGCCCGCGGCGGCAAGGTTCTTGGCAGCCTGGTCGGACACGGCCTGGTCCACCTCGATCGAGACGACGTTCTCCTGCCCTGCCAGGTGGGACAGCAGCCCGGCCGTCCACCCGGTGCCAGTGCCGACGTCCAGCACCCGCATGCCCGGCTCCGGAGCGAGGTGGTTAAGCAGGTCGGCAACGGTGGCCGGTGAGGATGACGACGACGAGCTGTTGTAGCTCGGCAGGACGGTCAGGGGGGTCCTGCCGTCATCGAGTTGGGTGACGATGGGCTCGACGGAGCCGACGGCATCCCACCAGGCGCTCGGATCGGCACTGCGGTCGATCAGGTACGGCTCGCGTCCGTACGGATCGATCAGGCCCACGTCCGGCACGAAGAGGTGGCGGGGCACCGCGCGGACGGCGTCCTTGACGAACCCGCTGATGTCCCTCGCGTTCTCCGGATCCAGGGCCGCGAGAAGCCGGTCCAGGTAGTCAGGGGGAGTCCCCACTACTTCTTCTCACCCTTGCCGTCGCTGTGTGCGCCGCTGGGGCTCTGGCCCTCGTGATCATTGGTGCTGGCCGACTTGCCGTTGTGGGGCCGATCGGTCGGGTCCTTGCCGCCGTGCTTACCACCCACAAGATCCTCCACACCTTGCGATTGCTCAGCGTAACCGTACGGGCACTGATCGGTCGCTGCAAGGGACGTGGGAAGCCGACGACCGTGACTCCTGGGTGCGGGGATCGCGCCGCCTCGCGCGGTTGAATTCGTGGTCGAGCCTGGCGAAGGAGTCAGGCAAGGCCCGGGTGGTCTCCGCAGTCCGGTGTTGCGAAACCTTGGGGAGGAAGGGGCGACACCGCGCTGAGCAGGTGTGTACCGTCATGGTGGCGCACAGCGGGGAGGCCGGTGAACCTCATCGCATCGACAACGCGTACGGCGAAGGCTTCGGTCGCCAGCGATCGCACTTCATCGGCGGTGACCCATCGGGCGGCTCGGGTCTCATCGGTCGCCGTCAGGCGTCCGGCGACGATGTGGCAGCGGAAGACGAGCGCGACGATGGCCCGGGTCATGTTCTTGTATACGCCGGTAAGGGCAACGGGCTCGACTTCGAGGCCGGTCTCCTCGCGTATCTCGCGGGTCAAGCCGGTCAGAATGTCCTCGTCCCGTTCAAGGACACCTCCAGGAGCCTCCCAGTGGTGGTTGTCTCGTCGCTGGGTGAGTAGCGCTCTGCCATGGCCGTCGAGAATCACGCCCGCGACGCTGACCGAGTGGCGGTTGTTGTGATCCACGAACTCCTCCGCCTGAGCCGACCTGGTTAGACTCCACGCTACATGTATGTACGAGTTGAGGAGTTGATGGTGGGAGATCTGGCGCTGCCCTCGATCGACCCAGCCAGCGACCGGGCCGTGTTCAAGCAAATCTCTGACCACCTCAGGCACGCCATCGAGACCGGGAGCCTGGCGCCGGGCGACAAGGTGCCTTCAGAGAGCCGGCTCATCGCTCACTACGGGGTTGCTCGTATGACGATTCGTCAGGCGCTTCGTGAGCTCCAGAGCGAAGGATTGACTGTTGCCGAGCATGGAAGAGGTGTCTTTGTTCGGTCAAGACCGCCCGTACGCCGGCTGGCGTCCGATCGCTTCGCCAGGCGGCATCGTGATCAGGGTAAGGCTGCCTTTATCGCTGAGGTCGAGGGGACGGGAGGGAAGCCTTCCGTCGACTCGATCAAGGTCGAGGAGGCTGAAGCCCCTGAGTTCGTTCGGACACGGCTTGGCCTGGCGGCGGGTGAACGCGTCATCGTGCGTTCACGGCGATACTTGATCGACGGGCATCCGGTTGAGACGGCTGTTTCCTTCGTCCCCGCGGAGATCGCGCGGGAGTCTCCCATCGTCATGGTCGACAGCGGTCCTGGCGGCATCTATGCCCGGCTTGAGGAGATGGGCTATCGGCTGGACCACTTTGATGAGGAGATCCGGTCACGCATGCCTGTACGGGATGAAGTGCGAGCGCTGAAGCTGCCACCAGGCGTGCCGGTCTTTCATCTTGTGCGTACAGCTTTTGCCGCAGGAGGCCGGGCGGTCGAGGTGTGTGACACGGTGTTGTCCAGCGACGCTTATGTTCTGTCCTACCAACTCCCAGCCCGATAGGCAGATCATCACCCCGCCCCATCTATCCAGGGTCCCCTTGACTCGTCTAGAGGAGTGTGTCATACCTAGGAAGATACTCCTCTAGTCGAGTAGATCAGTCGAGCGGGGTTCAGCGGTCGGACGCCGCGAGTCAACTCCGCAAAAAAAGGTGGTGTTTGAGTGGCCGGCATCATTCAACGCTCGAACGTACAGTTGCTCAATTCAGACCAACGCGGCTCACGGGCGGTCTCCGGCATGCTCGTGGACGCGATGATCAACCTGCACCCCGGTGGCCTGACTTGGCGGCGCGTCTACCCCGGCACATTGGACCAGGTACCCCACGCCCGACACCTCGCTGGCCTGCTACTGGCCGACAGCCCCTGCCGGGAGGACGCTGAATTGATCATCACTGAGCTCGCGGCGAATGCGGTGCTGCACGCGTCCAGCAGTCGCCGCGCCGGAACCTTCATCGTCGAGATCACGCGAACCAGCCAGGAGATCGGACTGGCCGTCTACGACTGCGGCTGGGGTCATCGCCCTCCACTCCGGAAGCCCTGTGCGGCCGACGCCGAGCATGGACGGGGCTTGATCGTCGTCGAGACCCTCGCCGACACCATGGGCTACGAGGGCGACGACGAAATCGGGCACAAGGTCTGGGCGACACTCCGTACGTCCCGCACCTAGCTCTGCTCGCCGCACCTTCGCGTTGCTGCGAATCCAATCGTTGAGCACATCTCAGGTGAAGGGGAACGACATGGGTCGACACAAGGGCGAGCCCACGGACCGGCCGTATGACAAGAAGAAGGACGGAGGGAAGGCAGGCAGCACCGGGGACGGGCTGCCGCAGTCGCCTGGCGGCGCACACGGCAAGAGCAAGGACCAGGACCAGGACAAGAAGTAGTGGACATCGCCACGCACCTGGACCGGCTGATCGCCACGCTCGACCTGGACGGTCAAGACGCGATCAGCCAAGCCATCAGTGCCGCTGTACGCGCTGTACCCCGCCATCTCTTCATCCCGGACGTCGGTCTCATCGAGCCCAGAGCCGGCAGCCGGCGCCTGATCGACCGCCAGGCCGACCCCGACGCCTGGTTCGAGGTGGTCTACGGCAACCACTACGTGGTCACGCAATTGGACGATGGCCGCACGCCGTTGACCGCCCTGGAAGGCGACTACACGTCGTCGGCATCGCAGCCGGGCACCGTCGCCACGTTGCTCAAGCACCTGGCGGCCGAGCCGGGATGCCGCGTGCTGGAGATCGGCACCGGCACGGGATACACCGCCGCGCTCCTGTCCCACATGGTCGGGCAGGACAACGTCGTCTCGATCGAGGTGGATGCGGGCATCGCCGAGCAGGCCGCCAAGAAACTCGCAGCCGCGGGACTGCGCCCATGGCTGGTGGTCGGCGACGGCGCGGCCGGTCACCCAGGACACGGGCCGTACGACCGGGTGCACGTCACGTGCGGCATCCGCGACATTCCGCCCGCATGGGTCGCGCAATGCAGGCCGGGCGCGCTCATTGTCCTGCCGTGGCATCCCGGTTTCGGCGCCGGTCACTGCCTGCGGCTGGTGGTGCAGGCGGACGGCACCGCGCGGGGCCGGGTCGTGGACGGGGCGGCGTACATGATGATGCGGTCCCAGCGGCTGCGGCCTGATGAGAACCCTGAGCGTGACGACGAGCGGCGGCGTTATTGGACCGCGCTGGACCCTCGTGCGCTGGACCACCTGTCCGCCGGTGCGGACCTGGCCATCTCAGCCCTGACCGGACTGCACGCTCACTCTGAGACGGGCGTTGATGACGACGGTGAATGGCTGTGCATGTGGGTGTCGGACCCGGTGGACGCGGGCCGGTGGGCGACGGTCACATGGCGTCCGGGCCGCAGCAGGCATGTCGTGCAGCAGGCCGGTGACCGGCCGGTCTGGGACGAGGTGCTGCAGGCGTATGCCCGATGGGTGGCCTGGGGAGAGCCGCACTGGAGCGACTTCGGCGTCACCGTCGCGGAGGACGGGACTCACGTTTGGCTGAGCTCCCCCGAGAACGTGCTCTGATCCCGCGGGCTTCGCGAGGGAGGGCCCCACCCGCCGGGTAGGGCCCGTCCCGCGTCGTCTGATTACGTCAGCGGTTGTTGTCGCCGGTCAGGCCCGCCTTGCGGAGGGCTTCCGCCATGGCGCCGCTCGGAGCGGGACGATCCTGGCGGCGCTGGCCGCCGCGCCCCTCACCACCCCGCCCGCGCTGACCGCCGTCACCGCCGCGCTGACCGTCGCCCCGGCCGCGACCACCGTCACCACGCCCGCGACCGCCATCACCCCGACTGCCATCACCGCGGCCGCCATCACCGCGGCCACCGTCCCCGCGCCCGCCGCCGTTACCGCGACCACCGTCGGCACCGCGACCACCGTCACGAGCCCCTTCGCCGCGCCCGCCACCCTGGCGACCGGCGCCGGCGCCTCGGCGGGGCCCCTCGCCGCCCTGCTGGGCGGCCGTCTCGTCCTCAAGGCGCAACGTCAGCGAGATGCGCTTACGCGGAATGTCCACGTCAAGCACCTTCACCCGCACGATGTCACCAGGCTTGACCACGTCACGCGGATCCTTGACGTAGTTCCGCGACATGGCCGACACGTGCACCAGCCCATCCTGGTGCACCCCGACGTCAACGAACGCCCCGAACGCCGCCACGTTGGTGACCACGCCCTCCAGGATCATCCCGGACGAGAGGTCGGAGATCTTCTCCACACCTTCCTTGAAGGTGGCGGTCTTGAAGGCGGGGCGCGGGTCGCGCCCGGGCTTCTCCAGCTCGCGCAGGATGTCGGTGACCGTCGGCAGGCCGAAGGTCTCGTCGGTGAAGTCTTCAGGCCGCAGCGTGCGCAGCGCGCCCGTGTTGCCGATGAGCGTCTTGAGGTCGGCCTTGGCGGAGGTCAGGATGCGGCGCACCACCGGGTACGACTCGGGGTGCACGCTCGACATGTCGAGCGGGTCGTCGCCGCCGCGGATGCGCAGGAAGCCCGCGCACTGCTCGAACGCCTTGGGGCCGAGGCGGGGGACGCTCTTGAGGGCGCCGCGCGTGCGGAAGGGGCCGTTGGCGTCGCGGTGGCGCACGATGCTCTCGGCGAGCGTGGAGCCGATGCCGGACACGCGGGTGAGCAGGGGCGCGGAGGCGGTGTTGACGTCGACGCCGACGGCGTTGACGGCGTCCTCGACGACCGCGTCGAGCGAGCGGGAGAGCTTGGACTCGGCCAGGTCGTGCTGGTACTGGCCGACGCCGATCGACTTGGGGTCGATCTTGACCAGCTCGGCCAGCGGGTCCTGCAGGCGGCGGGCGATGGAGACCGCGCCGCGCAGCGACACGTCGAGGTCGGGCAGCTCCTGCGAGGCGTAGGGGGAGGCCGAGTAGACCGAGGCGCCCGCCTCCGAGACGACGATCTTGGTGATGCCCGGCATGTGCTGGACCAGCTCGCCGGCCAGCTTGTCGGTCTCGCGGGAGGCGGTGCCGTTGCCGATGGCGATCAGCTCGACGCCGTGCCGCTGCGCGAGCGCGCCGAGCACCGCCAGCGACTGGTCCCACTGCCGCTTGGGCTCGTGCGGGTAGATGGTGGCGGTCTCGACGACCTTGCCGGTGGTGTCGACGACGGCGACCTTGACGCCCGTACGCAGGCCGGGGTCGAGCCCCATCGTCGGCCGCGCGCCGGCCGGGGCGGCGAGCAGCAGGTCGCGCAGGTTGGTCGCGAAGACCCGGACCGCTTCGTCCTCGGCCGCCTGCCACAGGCGCATCCGCAGGTCGATGCCCAGGTGCACGAGGATGCGGGTGCGCCAGGCCCAGCGCACGGTCTCGCTCAGCCACTTGTCGGCCGGCCGGCCCTGGTCGGAGACGCCGAACCGGGAGGCGATGCGCAGCTCGTAGTCAGGGCTGTCGTCGGGCTCCAGGGTGACGGAGAGGATCTCCTCCTTCTCGCCTCTGAACATGGCCAGGATGCGGTGCGAGGGCAGCTTCGTGAACGGCTCGCCGAACTCGAAGTAGTCGGAGAACTTGGCCCCCGCCTCCTCCTTGCCCTCGCGCACCTTGGACACCAGCCGGCCATGGCTCCAGAACTGCTCGCGCAGCCCGCCGATGAGGTCGGCGTCTTCCGCGAAGCGCTCGATCAGGATGGCCCTGGCGCCTTCGAGCGCCGCGCTCGCGTCGGCGACGCCCTCGGTGACGAAGCCCTCGGCGGTGGCCGCCGGGTCGAGGGTGGGGTCGGCCAGGAGCTGCTCGGCGAGCGGCTCCAGCCCCAGCTCGCGGGCGATCTGCGCCTTGGTGCGCCGCTTGGGCTTGTACGGGAGGTAGATGTCCTCGAGCCTGGCCTTGGTCTCGGCGGCCATGATCTGCTCACGCAGCTCGTCGTCGAGCTTGCCCTGAGACTCGATGGACTCCAGGATCGCCGCCCTGCGCTCCTCGAGCTCGCGCAGGTAACGCAGCCGCTCCTCCAGCGTGCGCAGTTGCGCGTCGTCGAGGGTGCCGGTGGCCTCTTTGCGGTATCGCGCGATGAACGGCACGGTCGCGCCGCCGTCGAGCAGGTCGACGGCCGCCTGCACCTGCCCGTCGCGTACGCCGAGCTCTGCGGCGATCCGCTGGTGAATAGAGAGCACTTGCCTGCCTTTCGATGGTCCCGCCGGTCAATTGTGCAGGACGACGCCGTCCTTCATGACCAGAGTGCGCGCAGGGTGAACGACCACGGCCTCCGCCGGGCTCCCGGCGGGCACCACGACGAGGTCGGCCCGGTCGCCCGGAGCGAGCCCGTAGTCGTCGAGCCCGAGCGCCCGCGCGCCGCCGACGGTGGCCGCCTCCAGCGCCAGCTCGATGTCGTCGTCTCTGCGGAACGTGCTGCGGTAGGCGACGTGCATCGCGCGCTCCAGCATGTCGCCACTGCCGTACGGGCCCCACAGGTCGCGGATGCCGTCGTGCCCGCACGCGACCGTGACCCCGGCAGCCCTCAGCTTCTTGACGGGCGGCACGGGGAAGTCGTAGACGGCCGCCGTCACCACCGCGACGCCGGCCTCGGCCAGGCCTTCGACGAGGTGGTCCTGGGCGGCTTCGTCGAGCTGGCCCAGCGCGTACGCGTGACTGACCGCCACCCTGCCGCGCAGCTCGAGCGCCTTCGTACGCTCGATGATCAGCCCCAGCTCCCACCCGCCCAGCGTGCCCCCGTCGTGCAGGTGGATGTCGAGATGGGTGCCGTAGCGCCCGGCGAGGCCGAAGATCAGATCGAGGTGGCGCACCGGGTCGCGGTCGATGCCCGCGGGGTCGAGGCCGCCCACGGCCTCCACGCCGCTCTTGAGCGCCTCCTCCAGTAACGCGGCCGTGCCCGGGTTGGTGAGCACGCCGTGCTGGGGAAAGGCGACCTGGCGCACGTCGAGGGGGGAGGCGGCGGCGGCTTCACGCACGGCCTCCACCCCGCGCAGGCCCGCCACGGGGTCGATGTCGGTGTGGGTGCGGACGTGCGTGGTGCCCGCCCGGCTCATCCGCTCCAGCAGCGCGGTGATCCGCGCGACGCTCGGCACGCCCAGCTCGGCGCGGCGGCCGAGGTCGTTGGAGATGCGGCCGGAGAGCGTGTCGCCGGCGGAGTGCGGCACCCACGGGCCGCCGTAGAGGGTCTTGTCGAGATGGCAGTGGGCCTCGACGAGGCCGGGCAGGACGAGCTGCCCCGACACGTCGTGGACCTGCGCGCCGGGCGCCTCGACCGGGCTCAGCGAGACCCGGGCGACGCGGCCGGCGCGGACCAGGATGTCGGCAGGCGCTCCGAGCCCCCAGGGGAGCCCGCCACGGAGCAGCACGTCGGTCATGCCCAGCACCCTAGAGGGCGGGACCGACGATTTCCCTGCCTCTTGTGTGACGTTTCTGAAGACCTGTGGCGACAGACCTACTCGACGACGAGCTTGACCGGGATGTTGCCGCGGGTGGCGTTGGAGTAGGGGCACACCTGGTGGGTGGCCTCGACGAGCTCCTGCGCGACGTCCGGCGCGATGTCGTCGGGCAGCTCGATCCGGAGCGTGGCGTCGAGCTGGAAGCCGCCCTTGCCGTTGGGGGACAGGCCGACCTCGGCGGTGACGGCGGCGTCCGCCACGTCGATCTGCTTGCTGCCCGCCACGAGCCGCAGCGCGGAGGCGAAGCAGGCCGCGTAGCCGGCGGCGAAGAGCTGCTCGGGGTTGGTGCCCTCGCCGTCGCCGCCCAGCTCCTTCTGCATGGCGAGCTTGACGTCGAGCCGCCCGTCGGAGGAGACGGCGCGGGCGTCGCGGCCGGAGGAGGTGGCGATGGCGGTGTAGATGCTCATGATCCCTCACTTAGTAGACAGACCTGTCTGTGCACTCAAGACTAGACAGATCTGTCTGGTACCGTCAACAGGTGAGCGCGAGAACGGTGAGCCCGGCACGGACCCGGGTGCTGGAGACCGCCGCCCGGCTGTTCTACGGCGAGGGCGTCCACACGGTGGGCATCGACCGCATCATCGCGGAGGCGGGCGTCGCGAAGGCGACCTTCTACCACCACTTCCCGAGCAAGGACGAGCTGGTCAGGGCCTACATCGTCGAGCAGTCGACGATGCAGCGCGGCCTGGCGGAGAACGTGCGCGGGGGATCGCCGACGCGGCGCCTGCACGCCATCTTCGCGTTCATGTGCGAGTTCGGCGCCGGCCTCACGTTCCGGGGCTGCCCCTTCGTCAACACGGCGGCGGAGTATCCCGACCCCGGGCATCCGGTGCGCCAGGCCATCGCCGCGCACCGGCGCTGGAACCGCGACCTCTACCGCGACCTGCTGGCCGCCGACGGCCACCCGGACCCCGAGCGCACCGCCGACGTGCTCATGCTGCTCAGGGACGGCCTCGTGGTCGGCTTCGACCTCGACGACCCCGCCACCGTCAAGGCCGCCGTCGAAGAGACGCTCTCCCGCGTGCTGAGGGCCTGACCAGAGGAGGGCCCCTGATTCAGATGGCGTCGAGGTGGGCGACGTTCGCCACGTCGGCCGGGTCGGTGCTCGGGCGCCCCGCCAGCCAGGCGTCCAGGATCTCGTCCAGGACCACCTCCGAGGTGAGCCGCAGGCTGAGCGCCAGCACGTTGGCGTCGTTCCACTTGCGGGCGCCGTCGGCGGTGTAGGCGTCCACGCACAGGGCGGCCCGCACGCCGGGCACCTTGTTGGCGGCGATCGACGCGCCCGTGCCGGTCCAGCAGCAGACGACCGCCTGCTCGGCGCGGCCCTCGCTGACGTCTCTGGCGGCCAGCTCGCAGGCCCACGCCCAGTCGTCGCGCTCGTCGTCGCCGAGCGCGCCGTGCGTCACGACCTCGTGCCCCCGCCTGCGCAGCTCGGACACGACCCGCTCGGCCACGCCGTCCTTGCTGTCGGCGGCCACCGAAATCCGCATGGCTCTCCCCTCCGCGTTCCAGACTAAGGGGCTGTGAGACTGGCGTCGTGCGGCGGTATGTGCTTGGTTGTGGCGACATATGCGACTTGAAATGAACGATATTCCGGCCCTCGCCCGCGGCTGCGCCGTGCTGGGCACCGGCGGCGGGGGAGACGTGCGGACGGGATCGCTCGCCGCGATCAGAGCCATCCGCGAGTACGGCCCCGTCCCCCTGCTGAAACTGGACGACCTGCCCGGCGACGCGCTGATCCTGCCGCTGTCCGGCATCGGCGCGCCGACCGTCAGCCACGAGATGATCCACGGCGAGGACGAGCCGAAGCGCATCGCCGAGGAGGCCGAGCGCATCTTCGGCCGGCCACCGAGCGCGATCATGTCCTCCGAGATCGGCGGCGCCAACGGCGTCGCGCCCGTCGCCTGGGCAGCCCAGCTCGGCGTGCCGCTGCTCGACGCCGACGGCATGGGCCGCGCCTTCCCCGAGGTGCAGATGGTCTCGATGTACGTGGCGGGCATCCCGGCGGACCTGGTGATCATGTCCGACGTCGCGGGCAACGTGGTGACCATCCGCCCCATCGACGGGCTCTGGTCCGAGCGCATCGCGCGGGCCGTCTGCGTGGCGGCCGGCTCGCACGCGCTGATGGCCGACTACGTGCTGACCGCCGACCGGGCCAGGGGCGCGGTCATCGAGGGTACGGTCACCCGCGCCCTGGAGGTGGGCCGGGCCACCGAGGGCGCCGCCGACCCGCTCGGCGCGCTGCGCGACCGCCTGGGCGCCACCAGGCTGATCACCGGCAAGCTGACGGACGTGGAGCGGCGCACCACGGGCGGGTTCGTCCGCGGCACCGCCACGATCGAGGGCACCGGCGACGACCGCGGCCGCCGGCTGACCGTGGAGCTGCAGAACGAGAACCTCGTCGCGGTCGAGGACGGCCGGACCCGCGCCATGGTGCCCGACCTCATCACGGTCGTGGACACCGAGACCGCCGCCGCCGTCCAGACCGAGGGCCTGCGGTACGGCCAGCGCGTCACGGTCCTCGCCTGGCCGTGCGACCCGCTCTGGCGCACGCCCAAGGGCCTGGAGACCGCGGGGCCGCGGGCCTTCGGCTACGACCTGGACTACGTGCCCGTCGAGGAGCTGACGCATGGCTGACCTGAAGATCGGGATCGACGTCGGCGGGACGAACACCGACGCGGTCGTGCTCGACCCCGACGGCAGGGTGATCGCCAAGGCCAAACGGCCGACCAGCCCGGACGTGACCGACGGCCTGCGCGCCGCCCTGGACGCCGTGCTCGCCGAGATCGGCGACGACCTGCACCAGGACGTCACGCGCGTCATGCTGGGCACCACCCACGCCACGAACGCCATCCTGGAGCGCCGCGGCCTCGGCCGGGTCGCCGTGATCCGGCTGGGCGCCCCCGCCACCACCGCCGTCCCCCCGCTCTCCGACTGGCCGGACGACCTGCGCAAGACGGTCTCGGCGGGCGAGGCGATCGTGCGGGGCGGCCACTACGTGGACGGCCGCGAGATCAGCCCGCTCGACCTGGACGCCGTCCGCCGCTTCCTGGACGGCGTGCGCGCCGACGCCGTGGCCGTCACCAGCGTGTTCAGCCCCGCCGACGACGGCCACGAGCGCCGCGTCGAGGAGCTGGTCAGGGCCGAGTACGGCCTGCCCGTCTCGGTGAGCAGCGAGATCGGCTCCCTGGGCCTGCTGGAGCGCGAGAACGCCACCGTGCTGAACGCCGCCCTCTACGGCGTCGCCGCCCACGTCACCGACGCCCTGGTCACGGCGCTGCAGGAGCGGGGCCTGGGGGCGCGGCCGTACCTGGCGCAGAACGACGGCACGCTCATGACGCTGGAGCACGCCGCCCGCCTGCCGGTCTCCACGATCGGCTCGGGCCCGGCGAACTCGTTGCGCGGCGCCGCGTACCTGTCGGGTGTGGCGGACGCGGTCGTGGTGGACGTGGGCGGCACGTCCACAGACCTCGGGGTGCTGGCCGGCGGGTTCCCCAGGGAGTCGGCGGCGGCGGTAGAGATCGGCGGGGTGCTGACCAACTTCCGCATGCCCGACATCCTGGCCATCGCGCTCGGCGGCGGCACCGTCGTGCGCCCGCACGGCATCGGCCCCGACTCGGTCGGGTACCGGATCGTGCGCGAGGCGCTGGTGTTCGGCGGTACGACGGCGACGATGACGGACGCGGCCGTCGTGGCGGGCAGGGTTCCCCCGGGAGCCGAAAGCTGGCACGAGCGGCTCCAGGGTGACATGTCGGAAGAAAAGGCAGACATTCTGGAAAGCGCGGTTACCCGAGCCGACGAGATGGTGATCGACGCCGTGGACCGCATGACGCTCGGCAGGAGCGACCGGCCCCTGGTGGCGGTGGGGGGTGGGGCGTTCCTGCTGCCCGATCACATCCCCGGCGTGAGCCGTGTGATCAGGCCCGAGCACGCGGAGGTGGCGAATGCCGTGGGTGCGGCCATAGCGCTCGCGAGCGGCAGAATCGATACGATCTTGCCAGCGGGAGACAGCCGGTCGGCAGCGATCGAGAGCGCCAAGGAGGAGGCGCGGGCGCGAGCCGTGGCAGCGGGGGCGGACCCCGCCCACGTCGAGATCGTGGACCTCCTTGAGGTGCCGCTGAGCTATCTCTCCGAGCCCGCCGTGCGGGTGCACGTCAAAGCAGCCGGACCCCTCGCCCGGTGACCTCTCGAAAGGATCCCCCCACCATGCGCTGGCACAAGCGGCTGCTCGTCGCCGGGGTAGCCGGTGTCCTCGCCCTGACCGCGTCCGCGTGCGCGGGCGGCCAGGTGCGCGGCGCCGGCGGGACGCCCCAGCCCCAGCCGAGCAGCGGAAGTCCGGCAGGTCAGACCAGCGGGCCGGCCAACGACGCCACGTTCGTCTACGCGCCGAACCAGGACGTGGTCACCGACTGGGACCCGGCGACCTCCTACTCCAACGAGATCGTCGCCCTGTCGAACATCTACGAGGGCCTGACCAGGTACAACTCCCAGACCAAGCAGGCCGAGCCGCGCCTGGCGACCGAGTGGACGTCGTCGGCCGAGGGCAAGGAGTGGACGTTCAAGCTGCGGCAGGGCGTGAAGTTCCACACCGGCGACCCGATGGACGCCGAGGCCGCCAAGAAGGCGATCGAGCGGACGATCGAGAAGAAGGGCGGCGCCGCCTACATCTGGGACCCGGTGGACAAGATCGAGGCGGTGGACGCGAGCACGCTCAAGTTCACCCTCAAGTACGCCGCCCCGCTCGACCTCGTCAGCTCCTCCGGATACGCGGCCTGGATCTACGACGCGGACGCCGTGGACGCCGACGGCAAGACGACCGCCGGCACCGGCCCGTACACGATCGACTCGTGGAAGAAGGGCGAGGAGAACGAGCTGACGCTGAAGGCGTACGAGGACTACTGGGGCGGCTGGAAGCCGGAGCAGTACAAGAAGGTGACCTTCCGCGTCACGCCGGAGATCACCACCGCCTGGCAGCTCCTGCAGAACGGCGAGGTGAACTTCGTCAGGCGCCTGAACCCGCAGCTCTTCGCCCAGGCCGGCACCACGCAGGGCGTGCAGACCGCGCAGGCGCAGTCGTTCCAGAACCTGCTGGTGCTCTTCAACACCGCCGGCGGCGCCACCAAGGACGTCAAGGTGCGGCAGGCGCTGCAGCTCGCCATCGACTACGACGGCCTGGCGGCGGCGCTGGAGGGCTCGGGCGTCAAGGCCAGCGGCCTGGTGCCGGAGGGCCTGATCGGCCACGTGAACGGCATGGAGCCCAAGCAGGACCTGCCCAGGGCGCAGCAGCTCCTCGCCGACGCCGGGTACGGCCCCGACCTGGAGGAGCTCAAGCTCAGCCTCACCTACGCCATCGGCGACGAGGACCAGAAGCTGCTGGTGACGCTGCTCAGCTCGACGCTGAAGCAGCTCAACGTGACGCTCCAGGCCAAGCCGATGAACTGGAGCGCGCAGTGGGACCTGGGCAAGAAGGGCGGCCAGGACATCTTCGTCATGTACTGGTACCCGGACTATCCGGACGCCTACTCGTGGTTCCTCAACGTGTTCAAGAGCGCCGAGAAGCCGCAGTTCAACCTGTCGTACCTGAAGAACGCGCAGATCGACGCCGCCATCGACAAGCTGCCCGAGCTGACGGCCACCGACAAGCTGGCGGCCGAGATGGAGTACCAGAAACTCCAGCAGCAGATCATCGAGCAGGAGGCGGCGGTGGCGGTGCCGTACGTGCAGCGCTACCAGCGCGCGCTGTCGGCCGACGTGCAGGGGTACCAGGACAACCCGGCCTACCCCAACGTGGTCTTCTTCTACGACCTCAAGCGCGCCGGCTGAGCCGTGCTGCGCCATCTGGCCCGCCGGCTCGGCCAGGCCCTCCTGGTCGTGGCCGGCGTGGTCGTGCTCACGTTCGCGGTGATGCGGCTGGTGCCGGGTGACCCGGCGGTCGCGTTCGCCGGGCCGAAGGCCACGCCCGAGCAGCTCGCCGAGGCCCGCGCGCGGTTCGGCCTGGACGACCCGCTGCCCGTGCAACTCCTGAACTACGCCCGCGACCTGGTCACCGGCGACTGGGGGACCAGCCTGCGCACCAGGCAGCCGGTGCGCGACGACCTCTACCTGGCCTTCCCCGCCTCGCTGGAGCTAGTCGGGGCGGCGCTGCTGGTGGCGATCGCGCTGGGCATCCCGCTCGGGGTGCTCGCCGCCCGCCACAAGAGGCGGCTGCCCGACCTCGGGGTGCGGTTCGGCAGCATGCTGGCCGTCTCCGTGCCGGTCTTCTTCCTGGCCCTGGCGCTGCAGACGGTGTTCGCCAGCAACCTCGGCTGGTTCCCGATCGCCGGCGAGTACGACACCTCGCTCGACACCACCAGCCCGCTCACCCTCTGGACGAACATCACCATCGTCGACGCCCTCATCACCGGCAACTGGCCCATCTTCACCAGCACCCTCGAACACCTGGTGCTGCCCGCGCTCGTCGTGGCCGCGTACCCGATGGGCGTGATCGCCCAGATGACCAGGGCCGCGCTCATCGAGGAGTCGGGGCAGGACCACGCCAGGCTGGAGCGGGCGCTCGGGTTCGGCGAGACGTCGATCCTGACCAGGTTCGCGCTGCGGCCGGCGCTCAGCCCGGTGCTGTCGCTGATCGCGCTGGTCTTCGCGTACGCGATCGTCAACGGCTTCCTCGTCGAGGCCGTCTTCAACTGGCCGGGCCTGGGCCGGTACGCCGCCGAGTCGATCCGCTCGCTGGACACTCCCGGCATCGCGGGCGTCACCCTCCTGGTCGCCCTGGTGTACGTGCTGGCCAACCTGGTCGTGGACGTGCTGCAGGGCTTCGTCGATCCGCGGACGAGGACGCGATGACGGACGTACAACCGCTGCGCCGACGCCTGCCCCGCATCCCTGACCGGTTCGCCGCGTTCGGGGCGATCCTGCTGGCCGTGATCGTGCTGGCCGCCCTTCTCGCGCCGTGGCTGGCGCCGTACCCGCTGGACGAGCCGCGCCCGCTGGAGCGGCTGCTGCCGCCGAGCGGCGCCCACTGGTTCGGCACCGACCAGGTCGGCCGGGACGTGCTGACGAGGATCCTGTACGGCGGGCGCACCTCGCTGACCATCGCCGTGGCCGTGCTGGCCGTCTCGGCGGCGGTCGGGGTGACGCTGGGCGTGGTCGCCGGGTACACGGGCGGCTGGCTCAGGGACGTGATCATGCGGGTCACGGACGTGTTCCTGGCCTTTCCCGCGCTGCTGCTCTCCCTGGCGCTGGCCGTCGTGCTGCAGCCCAGCGTGAACACGGTGATCCTGGCCATCGCGGTGACCTGGTGGCCGTGGTACGCCCGGCTGGCGGCCTCCGTGGCCGCCTCGATCGCGACCCGCCCTTACGTGGACGCGGCCCGCTGCCTCGGCGTGCCCGCCCCGATGATCATTCTGCGGCACGTGCTGCCGAACTCGCTCACGCCCGTCCTGGTGCAGCTCTCGCTGGACGCGGGCGGGGTGATCCTGACCTCGGCGGCGCTGTCGTACCTGGGGCTGGGCGCGCAGGAGCCGACGGCGGAGTGGGGGCTGATGGTGCAGCAGGGGCAGACGCTGTTCACCACGAACTGGTGGGTGGTGACCTTTCCCGGGCTGGCGATCCTGCTGACGGCGTTCGCGTTCAACGTGCTGGGTGAAGGGCTGCGCAACGCGCTGGACCCGCGAAGGGTGGTCAAGTGATCGAGGTGCGCGATCTCCAGGTCCGGTACGGCGGGCGGGTCGTCGCCGACGTGCCCGAGCTGGACGTGGGCGCGGGGGAGTGCGTGGCGATCGTGGGAGAGAGTGGGTCGGGCAAGTCGACGACGCTGCTCTCGCTCCTCGGCCTCACCGAGAATGCCGAAATTTCCGGACACGTGCGCGTCTGCGGCGTGGACGTGCTCACCGCCCCGCAGAAGGCGCTGCGCGAGATCCGCGGCGCCCGCGCGGCCCTGGTCATGCAGTCGCCGCAGGCCGCGCTCAGCCCCGCCACCCGCCTCGGCACGCTCCTGCGCCGCGCGCTCAAGCTGCACGGCAGGCAGGGCAACGACGTGGACGCGGCGCTGGAGGCGGTCATGCTCGACCGCGAGATCCTGCGCCGCTACCCCCACGAGGTCTCCGGCGGCCAGGCCCAGCGCTTCGCCATCGCGCTGGCCATCGCCCTGGGCGCCGAGGTCATCCTGGCCGACGAGCCCACCAGCGCGCTGGACGTGACCGTGCAGGCTGAGGTGGTCGGCGTGCTGCGCAGGCTCAGGACCGAGCGGGACCTGGCGCTCCTGCTCGTCTCCCACGACCTGGCCCTGGTCTCGACGATCGCGGACCGGGTGCTGGTCATGAAGGACGGCGCGGTGGTGGAGTCGGGGCCGGCCGCCGAGGTGCTGGCCCGGCCGTCCCACCCCTACACCCGAGAGTTGCTGGAGGCGCTGCCGTGACCACGCTGAGGGCCGAGCGGGTGACGCTCGGGTACGGCCGCCGCCCCGTCGTGCACGACGTGAGCCTGGACATCACCGAGGGCGGCGTGGGGCTGATCGGGGAGAGCGGCTCGGGCAAGACGACGCTGGCGCGCGCGTTCCTGGGCCTCCTGAGCCCCATGTCCGGAAATATCTGGTACGGCGACCGGACGCTCGCCAAGACGGACCTGAAGGCGTTCAGGAAGGACGTGCAGCCCGTCTTCCAGGCCGAGGCCCTCGACCCCAGGATGCGCGTCGGCCGCTCCATCGCCGAGGCGCTGCCGCGCGCCGCCCGCGCCCGCGTCGGCGAGCTGCTCGAACAGGTCGGCCTCGACCCCGAGCTGGCCGGACGCCGCCCCCACCAGCTCTCGGGCGGTCAGCGCCAGCGCGTGGTGATCGCCAGGGCCCTGGCCGTCGGCCCGCGCCTGCTCATCCTGGACGAGCCCACCAGCGCGCTCGACGTCACCGTCCAGGCCAGGATCCTCGACCTGCTGGCCTCGCTGGACACCGAGCGGCTGCTGATCACCCACAACCTGGCCGTGGTGGAACGGCTCTGCCGCAACTCCCACGTGCTCTTCGCCGGTCGCGTGGTCGAGTCGGGCCCCACCTCGCAGCTCCTGGCGAACCCGGCGCACCCGTACACGAAGGCGCTGCGCGACGCGGTGCCCACGCTCGGCGGCGAGCCACCGCAGGCCAGGGGCAGGACCGAGGCCGTGCCCGCCGCGACCGGCTGCCCGTACCGGCTGCGCTGCCCGCTGGCGGTGGCGGCCTGCGAGCAGGCCCCCGCCCTGCGGGACGTGGAAGACCGCCAGGTGGCCTGTCACCGTGCGGAGGACGTCCTGTCGAGCTGAGGCTTCAGATGCTGGAACATGTCCTCGGCGAGCTTGTCCATCAGCCGGGCCAGCTCCGCCTGGTCCGCCGGTGACCAGTCGGTCAGCGCGCCCTCGAACCACTCGGTGGTGACCCGGCGGCACGCGACCGCCGCCTCGGCCCCGTCCTCGGTGAGCGCGATGCGCCAGGCCCGCCCGTCGTCGGGGTCGCGGACGCGCTCGACGAGCCCGCGCCGCTCCAGCGACGCCACGTGCCGCGTCACGTGCGGGCTCTCCACCTGAAGCGCCTCGGCGATCATCCCGATCCTGCGCGGCTCGCCCGCGTCCAGCAGCGTGACCAGGATCTGGACGTCCGGCCGGTCGAGCCGGACCCCTGCCGCCTCGGTCAGCCGCTCGTGGGTCTTGGCGCGGTTGAACATGGTCGCGAGGCGGCGATAGGCGTTCACCGTGCGCTGCAGATCTTCGGCCATCCGCTTGATTACCTAACTTACGTATGTATTATCGGTTCTCGACTACTTACCCAAGTTATCTAAGGAGCCGACATGGCGACAGTCGTCATGCCCGCGTCACGCGAGGCATCACGCCTGAACCCCTGGCCCGCGGTGGTCTCACTGGCCTTCGCCGCCTCCATCGCCGCCCTGCAGAACACCGCGGTGGTGCCCCTGCTTCCCGTGCTGCAACGCGAGCTGAACACGTCCTTGAGCGCCGTGAGCTGGACACTCACCTTGAGCCTGCTGGTCGGCGCGGTGTCCACCCCGCTGTTGTCGCGCTTCGGCGACATGTACGGCAGGCGCCGCATGATCCTCGGCGCCCTGGCGCTCCTGGTGGCAGGCTCGGTGCTGGCCGCGCTGGCGACCTCGCTGACCTGGCTGATCGTGGCCAGGGTGCTGCAGGGCTTCGTGGCCGCGCTGGTGCCGTTGTCGATCGGGGTGGTCCGCGACTCCCTGCCCAGGCAGCAGCTCGCGACCGGCATCGGGGTGCTGAGCGCGACCATGGGGTTCGGCAGCGGCGGCGGCATGATCCTGGCCGGGCTCGCCTCCGGCGACTACCACCTGGTCTTCTGGATCACCGGCGGGATCTCGCTGGTGGCCGCCGTCATCGTGGCCGTCCTCGTGCGTGACTCGGCCCCGCCCGTCAAGGGCCGCCCCGACCTGGCGGGGGCGGCGCTGCTGACCGGATGGCTGGTCGCGTTGCTGCTGGCCGTCAGCGAGGGCGGCTCGTGGGGCTGGGCCTCGCCGGGCGTGCTAGGGCTGTTCGCCGTGGCGGCCGTGCTGGCCGCCGTCTGGGTGCTGGTCGAGCGCAGGGTGGCCGAGCCGCTGGTTGAAATGGCGATGCTGGTGCACAGAGGCACCGTGGGGGCGACGGTGTCCTCGCTGCTGCTCGGGTTCTCGTTCTTCACCCTGCTGACCGGCATGTCCGGCTTCGCCCAGGCGCCCGCGGCGGCGGGCGGGCTCGCGGCCACCACCCTCCAGGTCGGCGTCTACCTGCTGCCGAGCACGCTGTTCATGCTGGTGATCTCGCTGTTCGCGGGTCGGATCATGCGCAGGCTGCCGGCGTCCGTCATGGTGGCGATCGGCTCCGGGGTCACCGGGCTGGCCGGGCTCTGGCTGGTGCTCCAGCACAGCGCCCCCGCGCACCTGTACGTGGCGTCCTCGCTGATGGGGATCGGCCTCGGCGTCGGCTACGCGGCGCTGGGCACCATGGCCGTCGAGCACGTCGCGGCCGACAGGACGGCCGTGGCGGCCGGGGTGAACGCGCTGGTCAGGATCGTGGGCGGGAGCGTGGCGGGGGCCGCGATCGCCGCCGTGCTGGCCGCGGGCGGCGGCTACCCGTGGGTCTTCGGGGCAGCCGCCGGAGCGGGCGTCGTGGCCGCGCTGTTCGCGGCCGGGTACGGCTATCTGAACCGCGGGCCGGTCACAGCGCCTTCAGGCCACTGATCACTTCCAGCAGCACCTTGGCGTCCGGGGCGGGCGGCGGCAGCTCGACCTGCACGAGTTGCTGGGCGTGCAGGTCGCCGACCAGCACCCGGACCACGCCGATGGGCAGGTTCAGCTCCGCCGCCACGTCCACCAGCCGCGTGGGCTGGGTGCACTTCTGCAGGATGATCAGATGTTCCGGGTCGAGGCCGCGCGGCGGCGTCAGCCCGCCCGCCGTGATGATCACCGCGATGAGGTCGATGGCCTCGCTCGCGGGGACCGTCCGGCCCCTGGTCAGCAGGTAGGCGGGGACGATCGGACCGGCGTCCTCGTCCAGCCAGCGCTCTTCAGTCACTTCGCACCACCCGCATGGGACGAGCGGCGGGCTCCGTCTGCACGGCCTTCGCCGGGGCTTCTGGCTCCGGCTCGGCCACGTGCTCTTCCGGGATCAACACGATCGCGGTGGTCCCTCCATATGGTGAACCGCGCAACGTCACGCGGATGTCGTGCCTGGCGGCCAGGCGGGAGACGACGAACAGGCCGAGCCGGTCACTGTCGGCCAGGTCGAACTCCGGCGGGCTGGCCAGCCGCTCGTTGTACTCGGCCAGCTCTTCTGCTTCCATCCCGAATCCCCGGTCCTCGACCTCGAAGGCGAAGCCCCGGGCCGCCGCCTCGCCGCGCACGATGACCGGCGTGTGCGCGGGCGAGTAGACGGTGGCGTTCTCGATCAGCTCGGCGATGAGGTGGATCACGTCACCGACCACGGTGCCGGCCAGGCGCTGACCGGACATCGGCTCGACGACGACCCGCTGGTAGTCCTCCACCTCGGCGGCGGCGCCGCGGGCCACGTCCAGCAGCGGCACCGGGCGGCTCCAGCCGCGCCCCGGCGTCGCGCCCGACAGGATGATCAGGCCCTCCGCGTGGCGGCGCATCCGCGTCGTCAGGTGGTCCAGCTTGAACAGGTCGTCGAGCTGCTCGGGGTCCGTGGCCCGGTTCTGCATGTCCGCGAGCTGGATGCGCTGGCGGTGCAGCAGCGTCTGGCTGCGCCTGGCCAGGTTGCGGAAGACGTGCCCCACGCCCTCGCTGAGCTGCGCCTGGCCGACCGCGGCCTCCACCGCCGTCTGCTGCACGGTGGAGAACGCCTGGCCCACGTCGTCGATCTCGACCGTGGTGCTGGCCACCGACAGCTCCGGCATCTCGACCTTCTCGCCCTTGCGCAGCTTGGAGACCACGTGCGGGAGCCGTTCCTGCGAGACCTCCAGGGCGGCCAGCCGCAGCGCGCCCAGCTCCCTGGACAGGCGGTTGCCCATCCGCAGCGAGAACGCGATCGACACGATCACCAGCGCGAGCGCCGTGCCCGCCAGCAGGAACGCCCGCGACAGCACCTCGTCGGCCACCGGCTCCGCGCGCTCGTTCAGCAGCGTGCTGGCCTTCATCTGGGCCTCGTGGAACGACTTGGACAGCCCCTCGGTGGTGCTCAGCCAGCCCAGCGGCACGCCGCCGGCGATGATCTGGTCCTCCATCATCCGCATCCGCTGGTAGGCGGAGGAGCTGACGAGGGCGACCTGGGGGTCGCGCAGCGCCGGGTCGAGCTCGCCGAGGCCCTGGTCGATGAGGAAGCGCCGGTTGCCCGCGATCTGGGTGAACAGCCTGCGCTCGGCGGCGTTCACCGTGCCGAGGCCGATGGCCTGCTCCCTGCTCAGCAGCTCCCTGGCGTAGCCCATCTCGATCACCACACGCGACTGCTCGTAGATCGGGATGTCGTCGATCAGCGCGACCTTGCGGTGCAGGCCGTACAGGGTGTCGATGACCGAGTTGTACGCCTCCACGCTGTGCAGACGGTCCGACAGACCCGCGTCGATCTCCCCACGGACCGAGTCGAGCCTGTCGAGTTGCGTGTACACCGCGTCCACTTGCGTGCGGATCTCTTCCGATCTGTCCTTCGAGGTGCTGGAGAGCTTGGTGAACGAGTCGCGGGCGGCGTCGGTCTTGGTGCGCTGCGTGGCGACGGCGGACTCGTCCGTGACGTTACGCAGGAGCTGGGCGGAGATGAGACGTTCGCGCTGGATCTCGCTGATCAGTTTGTACGCGGGAAGGCGGAGGTTCGTCCAGACTGTCTTGTATTGACGCAGCTCCAAGCTCTCGCTGGCAGTAACGGCGGTGATGACTCCCCACAACACCACCATGGAGGTCAGCGGCACCAGTAGTAGTCCGATGATCTTCATGCGGATCGTTCGGCTACGACCCATGGCACCTCACTCCGGTCGGTCCCAAGCTGGCAACCCCGGACGGGACAAGCC
The DNA here is from genome assembly GCF_008086045.1 of Nonomuraea sp. PA05. Taxonomy (GTDB): domain Bacteria; phylum Actinomycetota; class Actinomycetes; order Streptosporangiales; family Streptosporangiaceae; genus Nonomuraea; species Nonomuraea monospora. The sequence continues at coordinate 169,583 of NZ_VSEY01000007.1, forward strand.
CCGAGAATAGCAATTCGATCACCGGAATGCCCAATTTTTCGGGACTTTTGGACACGTGTCACGCCTCGGCTGGATCTTGGAGTAGGTTTCCCGGGAATCACATCGGCCACAGAGGGAGATGCGTTGCGCCGTCGACTCGTAGCGGCCGCTGCGCTGCTCCTCCTGACGGCGTGCTCGACGCCCCCGGAGCCGCAGCGGGCGCCGGCGGGGGAGTCGCCCTTCGTCTACGTCAAGAACACCGACATCGTCACCGAGTGGGACCCCAGCCGCTCCTACTCCAACGAGATCATCGCCTTCCAGAACGTCTACGAGACCCTCACGCTCTGGAACCCCGTCACCAAGAAGTCCGCCCCCCGCCTGGCCACCTCCTGGCGCTCCTCCGCCGACGGCCGCACCTGGACCTTCGCCCTGCGCTCCGGCGTCACCTTCCACACCGGCAGGACCCTGGACGCCGAGGCGGTCAAGGCGTCCATCGAACGCACCATGAAGGCCAAGACCGGCGCCTCCTACATCTGGGACGCCGTCTCCTCCATCAGGGTCGAGGGGCCGCTCACGGTGACGTTCGCGCTGAAGTACCCCGTGCCGCTGGACCTCGTGGCCTCCGCCGGGTACGCCGCCTACATCTACGACACCAAGGCCGCCCCCGACCTGACGAAGTTCTTCCAGGAGGGCAGGGACGCGGGCTCGGGGCCGTACACGGTGGTGAAGTGGAACAAGGGCAAGGAGGACGAGCTCACGCTCTCGGCCTACGACGGGTACTGGGGCGGCTGGGGACGGCCGCACTACAACACGATCAAGTACAAGGCGGTGCCCGACACCGAGCGGGCGTACCGGATGCTGCAGAACGGCGAGGCCAGCTTCGTCGACCGGCTCGATCCGCGGCTGTTCGCCCGAGCCACGGCCGCCCCCGGGCTGCGCACCTCCGACCGGCCCTCGTTCACCTCCGCGATGATGCTGTTCAACACGGCCACCGGGCCGATGAAGGACATCCGCATCCGCAAGGCCGTGCAGAAGGCCGTCGACTACCGCGGCCTGATCAAGGCACTCAAGGGCTCCGTGATGCCGGCCAGCGGCGTCGTCCCCGAAGGGCTGCTCGGCCACGTGCCGGGCCGCGTGCCCAAGCAGGACCTCGCCGGCGCCACCCGGCTGCTCCAGCAGGCCGGCTACGGCCCCGGCGGCCGGCCGCTGCGGCTGCGCCTGACCCACGCCGAAGGCGAGGCCGACGAGCAGGTGCTCGCCCGGCGGCTACGCGCCACGCTGCGCGAGCTCAACGTGACCCTCGAGGTCAGGGCCATGCACTGGAACGCCCAGTGGGAGCTGGGCAAGAAGCGCGGCCAGGACATCTTCGTCATGTACTGGTGGCCCGACTACGCCGACGGCTACTCCTACTTCGGCCAGGTCTTCCACAGCGCGAACCCGCCCGAGTTCAACCTGACCTACCTCAACGACCGCACCCTCGACGCGCTGCTCGGCAGCGTGCCAGAACTGACCGTGACCGACAAGCCCGCGGCGCAGCGCGCCTACGAGCAGGCCACGACACGCGTGCTGGACCAGCGGGCGGCCGGCGCGCTGCCCTGGGTGGTCAAGTCGCGGCGGGCCTACCTGGGGGGCATCCAGGGCTACGACGACAACCCCGCCTACCCGGACGTGGTCTTCGTCTACGACCTGCGGCCCTCCGGCTGATCGCTCTCGACCCTCTCCCGAAGCCGCGTCCTGATCTCCTCCGGGGTGTAGGCGCGGCGGCGCCGCTCAGCGCGCGCGATCACCACCCCCGTGGCCGCCACACCCATGATTCCGGCCAATCCGAGCATCTTCCACCAGCGCATGTTGCCTAGGCTAACCCTGTGCTGACTCTCGACGAGGCCGTAAAGGTGACCAGAACCGGCGACCTGTGGATCTTCCGCGGGCGATCGGTGCCCGACCGCGCCATCCAGACGATGACCAACAGCCCCGTCAACCACGTGGGCATGGCCATCGTGATCGAGGACCTGCCGCCGATGATGTGGCACGCCGAACTGGGCAAATCCCTGCTCGACCTGTGGTCGGGCGTCCACCAGCGCGGCGTGCAACTGCACGACCTGCGCGCCGCCGTCACCGTCTGGGCCGACCGCTACGACCAGCGGGCCTGGCTGCGCCAGCTCGACCCCGAGGCCACCCCCGAGATGGAGGACGCCGCCCTGCGCACGGTGGCCAGGCTCGACGGCACCCCGTTCCCCTCCACCGCCCGGCTCGCCGCCCGCTGGATGAAGGGCCGGGTGCCGCGCAGGAAGCGCAAGATGGAGCAGAGCCTGGAGAGCGCCTACTGTGCTGAGGTCGTGGCCGTCACCTACGAGGAGATGGGGCTTCTGCCGGCGGGGAAGCGTCCCAACTGGTACGACCCGGGGAGGTTCTGGAGCGGTGATGATCTGGAGCTGCTTCTGGAACGGCGGCTCGGCAACGAGATCACGGTCGGGGTGGAGCGGACGCGCCGATGAACACCGTTGGAGTGGGGCGCACCGGGCGAACGAGCACGGTCGGAGTGGAACGCGCTGGGCGAACGAGCACGGTCGGAATGGAACGCGCTGGGCGAATGAGCACGGTCGGAGTGGGACGCGCTGGGCGAACGAGCACGGTCGGAATGGAGCGCGTCGGGCGATGAGCACCGTCAACATCGCCCTGGTGGGCGTGGGCAACTGCGCGTCCTCGCTGGTCCAGGGCGTCGAGTACTACCGCGACGACGCCCCCGGCCTGCAGAACCCCGTCTGCGCCGGATACGCGATCTCCCAGATCCGCTTCACCGCCGCCTTCGACGTCGGCCGCGCCAAGCTAGGCCAGGACCTCTCGGAGGCCATCTGGACCGCGCCGAACAACTCCCGCCGCTTCGCCGACGTGCCCCACCTCGGCGTCCCCGTCACGGAGGGCATCCTGGCAGACGGCGTCGGCCCGGGCTCGTCCGGCCTCGTCGACCCCCTCGGCGGCGCCACCCCCGCCCAGGTCGCCGCCCGGCTGCGGGAGACGGGCAGCCACGTCGTACTCAACTTCCTGCCCACAGGCGCGCAGCGAGCCGCCGAACTGTACGCCCAGGCGGCCATCGAGGCCGGGTGCGCGTTCGTCAACTGCATGCCCGCCGTGCTCGCCCGCTCACCCGAATGGTCCGCCCGCTTCGCCGCCGCCGGGCTGCCGCTGGTCGGCGACGACCTGAAGAGCTCGTTCGGCGCCACCCTCGTGCACCGCGCCCTCGTCGACGCCCTCACCGCCGGCGGCGTCCAGCTCACCGAGGGGCACCAGCTTCTCGGCGGGGGCAACATGGACTTCGTCAACCTGGAGGACGGGGGGCGGATGCGGAGCAAGCGGGCCACCAAGACGGCCGGCGCGGGGGCCGCCGTCCACGTCGGCGCCCAGTACGTGCCGTTCATGGAGGATCGGAAGGTCGCCTACATCCGGTTGAACGGCGAAGGGTTCGGGGGGTCGCCGTTGGAGCTGGAGGTGCGGATGGTCGTGGAGGACTCGCCTAGCGCGGCGGGGAACGCCCTGGATGCGGCTCGGTACGCCAAGCAGGCCATGGATCGGGGGGTGGGCGGGGTGTTGGGGGAGGTGTCGGGGGCGCTGATGAAGGCGGTGTGACGGCTCACGACTCGGGCCGCCTGCGGCCGCGTCCACCGTGCACCACACCTCCGCCCTGTCCCTTCGCCACGCTCGCCCCCCCCCCTCTCCCCCCCCCCCCCCCCCCCCCCCCCCCCCCCCCCCCCCCCCCCCCCCCCCCCCCCCCCCCCCCCCCCCCCCCCCCCCCCCCCCCCCCCCCCCCCCCCCCCCCCCCCCCCCCGCCCCCCCCCCCCCACCCCCCCCCCCCCCCCCCCCCCCCCCCCCCCCCCCCCCCCCCCCCCCCAGCCCCCCCCCCCCCGGACCCCCCCCCCCCCGCACCCCCCCCCCCGCACCCCCCCCCCCCCGCCCCCCCCCCCCCCCGGCCCCCCCCCCCCCCCCCCCCACCCCCGCCAGGAACGCCGCCCCCAAGGCGGTCGTCTCCTGGATGGCGGGCCGCTCCACCACGGCCCCGAGCTGGTCGGCCTGGAGCTGCATGAGCAGGTCGTTGGCGCTGGCCCCGCCGTCGGCCTTGAACACGGCCCCCGACCCCCCGGACGTCATCGACTCGACCACGTCCCGCACCTCGAAGGCGATGGCCTCCAGGGTGGCCCGGACGAGGTGCGCCCGCGTCGTCCCCCGGGTGATCCCGGTGATCAGCCCGCGCGCCGCAGGATCCCAGTGCGGCGCCCCCAGTCCGGTCAGCGCGGGCACGAACACCACCCCGCCGCTGTCGGGCACGGTCCGTGCCACGGCCTCCGATTCGGCGGCGGTCCCGATGACGCCGAGCCCGTCGCGCAGCCACTGCACCGCCGCGCCCGTCACGAAGATCGATCCTTCCAGCGCGAACGTGCGCTCGCCCGACGGCGTCTGCCAGGCGACGGTGGTGAGCAGCCCTGACCCGGAGCGGACGATCTCCCCGCCGAGGTTGGTCAGCACGAACGATCCCGTGCCGTAGGTGCACTTGACGTCCCCGACGTCGAAGCAGGTCTGCCCGAACAGCGCCGCCTGCTGGTCGCCTGCGACTCCGCTGATGGGCACGTCCAGGCCGAGGAAGGCCGAGGGGTCGGTACGCCCGATCGGCCCGTAGTTGGGCACGATCTCGGGCAGCGCTTCCGCGGGCACCCCGAACAGCTCGCACAGCTCAGGTTCCCAGGTGCCGGAGTCGAGCCCGTACAGGAGGGTGCGTGAGGCGTTGGACGGGTCGGTGACGTGCCGCGCGCCCGCCGTCAGCCTGGCGATCAGGTAGGAATCCACCGTCCCTATCGCCACATTTCCGGATTGGACGTCCTGCCATACGCGGGGGTCGTTCTCGGCCAGCCAGGTCAGTTTGGTGGCGGTGAAATAGGGGTCGAGGCGCAGTCCCGTCAGCTCCGAGACGCGTGGTTCGTGTCCTGCCTCGCGCAGCCGCCCGCACAGTGCGGCCGTGCGGCGGTCCTGCCAGACGATGGCCCGCCGGGGCGCCGCCAGCGTGCGGCGATGCCACAGCACGGCGGTCTCGCGCTGGTTCGTGATGCCCACGCAGGACGGCGGTTCAGTGGCGGTGCGCAGGGCGGTCGCGCAGGCGGAGAGGGCGGCCTGCCAGATCTCCTCGGGGTTGTGCTCGACCCATCCGGGCTCGGGGAAATGCTGCGCGAATTCTTCGTACCCCTTGGAGATGATCTGCCCGTTTTCTGCGACAACCAGCGCCGTTACCCCAGTTGTCCCAGCATCGATGGCCAGCACATTCATGAAATTTCCTCCAGGGTAAGGGTTTAGTTTTTCGGGGCCGCGTTTGGTCTAGACCACTCGGTGTGAGGCCGGGCACAATGCGAGTCTGACATCAGGACTGGTTCATGACCCCTATTGGGAGGAACCCGCCATGCGTATCGGAGTGCTCACCGGAGGCGGCGACTGCCCCGGGCTCAACGCCGTGATCAGGGCAGTGGTGCGTAAGGGGGTGAGCGTCTACGGTCATGAGTTCGTCGGCTTCCGTGACGGCTGGCGCGGCCCTCTCGAAGGCGACACGATGCCGCTCGACATCCAGGCCGTACGCGGCATCCTGCCGCGCGGAGGCACCATACTTGGCTCCTCCAGGACGAACCCGATGAAGATCGAGCACGGGGTCGACCGGATCAAGGAGAATCTGGCCTCGACCGGCGTGGACGCTCTGATCGCCATCGGCGGGGAGGATACCCTCGGTGTCGCCAAGCAGCTCTACGACCGCGAGGTCAACGTCGTGGGCGTGCCCAAGACGATCGACAACGACCTGTCGGGCACCGACTACACCTTCGGCTTCGACACCGCGGTCAACATCGCGATGGAGGCCATCGACCGGCTGCACACCACCGCGGAGTCCCACCATCGGGCGCTGATCTGCGAGGTCATGGGCCGCCACGCGGGCTGGATCGCGCTGCACGCGGGCATGGCCGGCGGCGCGAACGTCATCCTCATCCCGGAGAAGCCGTTCGACATCGACCGGGTCTGCGAGTACGTCGAGTCCCGCTTCCGCACCCGCTACTCGCCGATCATCGTGGTCGCCGAGGGCGCGCACCCCATCGAGGGGCAGATGGAGCTGCAGACGGGCACGCTCGACGCGTTCGGCCACGTCCGCCTGGGCGGCATCGGCGAGGTGCTGGCCAAGGAGATCGAGAAGCGCACCGGCAAGGAGGCCCGCACCACGGTGCTCGGCCACATCCAGCGCGGCGGCACCCCCACCGCCTACGACCGGGTCCTGGCGACCAGGTTCGGGCTGCAGGCGATCGACGCGGCGCACGAGGGCGACTACGGCAAGATGGTCGCGCTGCGTGGCACCGACATCGTGCGGGTCGGCCTCGACGAGGCCACCTCCGAGCTGAAGACGGTGCCGGTGGAGCGCTACTCCGAGGCCGAGGTGTTCTTCGGCTGAAAGCGGCCTGCAAGCGGGCGGCCGTACCTTCGAGTCAGCGGGGTTGCCGCTACAACCCCCTCAAGGTACGGCTTGCGCCGCAGAGAGTCGGCGGCCCACCACGCGTCGCAAGCCGTACCTGGCACATGGTTCACCCGCGGGGCGTGCCGAAGAGATCCACCTCCGGCGCGCCCTCGTCGCGTCCGCGCAGCCTCTCCCTGAACTCCGCCTCGCTGCGCAGCTCCTTCTCCGAGGGCGACAGGATGACGGTGAGCAGCAGCCCCACCGTGATCACGCTGATCCCCACGATGAGCGGCAGCAGGAAGTCGATGGCCCGCGCGCCGGAGACGGACACCATCTCGGCGTGCGAGGCGACCGACATCGAGGACATGCCGGTGTAGTGCATGCCCGAGACCGCGACGCCCATGAGCAGCGCCGCCCCGCCGATCCTGAGCGCCCCGCTGACCCGCAGCGTGAACCACAGCGCCACCGTGGCCGCGGCCACCGCGATCAGCACCGACAGCGTGACGACCACCGGGTCGTAGGAGACGTGGGCGGACATGTTCATCGCCGCCATGCCCATGTAGTGCATGCCCGCCACCCCGAGCCCGGTCAGGACGCCGCCGCCGAGCAGGAACTGCGGCCGTTCGCCGCCGTGGGCGGCCAGGAACAGCCCCATGCCCACGACGACGACGGCGAGGAACGCCGAGGCCGCGGTGAGCGGCACGTCGTACCTGATCGCCAGGCCGTCGACGGAGAAGCCGAGCATGGCGATGAAGTGCATGGTCCAGATGCCGGTGCCGCCGATGGCGAAGGCGGCGCCGACGAGCCACCACCTGGCCTCACGGCCGCCGATCAGCCTCGCGCGCGAGGTGAGCAGGAGGCCGAGCATGGAGCCCACGCTGGACATGATGTAAGCAAGCACAGGCGTCAAGAGCCCATGCGAGAAATGATCGATCGGCGACATACCCCACCCATCCCTTACGCACCGATAAGGGAGTATGAGCAGGGAGTCGTCGCGCGCGCAACTACCTTCGCCGAGCCTGCATGTGCTGTTGGCGCGGCATTGGCACGGGATACGTGAGTTGTTGCTGGTGGGCGGTGCGACGGCGGAGTTCGAGCTTGGCGACGAGTTCGGCGTCCTCGTGCAGTTCCTCCTCCGACGGGGACAGGATGACCATGAGGAGCATGGTGAGGGTGATGAGGCTGATCACGGTCATCAGCGGCACGAGGAAGTCGAGCGCGTCGGCGCCGCCCACCATGCCGGGCTCGGCGTCGACCGAGACGTGCATGGCGTACATGCCGGTGTAGTGCATGCCGGCGACGGCCACGCCCATGACGAGGGCGGCGGCGGTGATCCAGATGGGCTTCTTGACACGCAGGGTGAACCACAGGGCCACGGTCGCGGCGACCACGGCGATGCCCACGGAGGCGGCGACGGTGATCCGGTCGTAGGAGACGTGGGCGGACATGTTCATCGCGTACATGCCGAGGTAGTGCATGGAGGCCACGCCGAGCCCCGTCAGCAGGCCGCCGCCGAGCAGGGCGAGGATCCGGCCGCCGCCGTAGGAGACCAGGAACAGGCCGGTGCCGACGACCACGATGGCCACGACCGCCGAGGCCACGGTGAGCAGCACGTCGTACTTGATCTGGGTGCCCTCGACCTCGAAGCCCATCATGGCGATGAAGTGCATGACCCAGATGCCGGTGCCGCCGATGGAGACTGCCGCGCCGAGCAGCCAGCGTACGCGGGCGCCGCCGCGCGAGGCGTGGGCCTGCGCGGTGAGCCGCAGTCCGAGCATCGAGCCGATGCAGGACATGACGTAGGCGAGCAACGGCGTGATCAGTCCGTAGGTGAAATGATTCACAGCGGTCATCTATCGGTTCCTTGCATTTAGGGGTTCACGGATTGTGCCATCCCGGATGTCCCTTTCGCTTGGATATCCGAACTATCTGTCAACTTCTGTGTCGGAAACATGAGAAGGACTCATGGCTATCGAAGGGCCCTTCTGGCGGGCGATCGCGGTCTTCAGGGTGGCGTCGGTGGTGTACGCGGCCCTGCTCATGGCCCAGCACCGCGGCTACGAGCAGCCGGTGCTGGGCTGGCTGGTCATCGGGGTGATGGCGCTGTGGACGGCCGCGGCGACCGTCGCCTACCCGGCCGAGTCGCTGCGCCGCTGGCCGCTGCTGACCGTCGATCTGACGGTGACCATGGTGTGCCTGCTCAGCACCCCGTACGTGCAGGGCCCCGTGAACGTGGCGATGGGCGCCATGCCCGTGCCCGCGACCTGGATGGCCGCGCCCGTGCTCGCCTGGGCCGTGCGTTACGGCAGGCGCGCCGGCACGCTCGCGGCGGTCGTGGTCGCGGCCGGAGAGCTGTGGGCGAGGTCGCGGGTCGAGGACGCCTCCGCCCTCATCAACGAGACGGTGCTGCTGCTCATGGCCGGCTGGCTGGTCGGCCACATGGTCCGGCTGGCCAAACGGGCCGAGGAGCGCATGCAGCGGGCCGCCGAGATGGAGGCCACCCAGCGCGAGCGGGAGCGGCTGGCCCGCGACATCCACGACTCAGTGCTCCAGGTTCTCGCCCTGGTGCAGCGGCGCGGCCGGGAGCTCGGCGGCGAGGCGGCCGAGCTGGGCCGGCTGGCGGGGGAACAGGAGGCCGCGCTGCGCGAGCTGGTCTCGGTCGGGCCGCCTCCGCCGCTGGGCACGACCGACCTGCGCTCGCTGCTCGCCCGGCACGCCTCCGCGTCGGTGACGGTCTCGGCCCCCGCCACGCCGCTGGTCCTGCCCGCCGAGGCCGCCGCGTCCGTCTCCGCCGCCGTCGGCGCGGCCCTGGACAACGTGCGCGCGCATTGCGGTCAGGAGGCTCGCGCCTGGGTGCTGGCCGAATACCTGGACGGCACTGTCACGGTCACTGTCAGGGACGAGGGGCCGGGCATCCCGGAGGGACGGCTGGAGCAGGCCGTAGCGGACGGGCGGATGGGCGTGGCCAGGTCGATCCGCGGGCGGATGGCCGAGCTGGGCGGCAAGGTGTCGATCGTGAGCGTCCCCGGGCAGGGCACCGAGGTGGAGATCACCCTGTCCGCCTGAGGAACGCTCACAAGCCTGAGGAACGCTTACAGTTGCGCCATGGTGCGGGTCATGGTGGTGGACGACCATCCCATGTGGCGCGACGGCGTCGCCAGGGATCTCACGGAGGCCGGCTACGAGGTCGTGGCCACGGTGGGGGAGGGGCGGCAGGCCGTCAGGGTGGCCGCCGCGGTGCTGCCCGAGGTCGTGGTGCTCGACCTGAGGCTGCCCGACCTGACGGGGCCCGAGGTGGCGGCCCGCCTGGCGCAGATGGACCCGGCGCCCAGGGTGCTGGTGCTGTCGGCGAGCGCCGAGCAGGAGGACGTGCTGGAGGCGGTCAAGGCCGGGGCCTGCGGTTACCTTGTGAAGTCGGCCGGCCGGGAGGAGTTCCTCGACGCCGTGCGCCGCACGGCCGACGGCGACGCCGTGTTCACGCCGGGGCTGGCCGGGCTGGTGCTGGGGGAGTACCGGCGGCTGGCCGGCCAGCTGGAGCCCACCGAGGGGCCGAGGCTGACGGAGCGGGAGACCGAGGTGCTCAGGCTGGTCGCCAAGGGGCTGTCGTACAAGCAGATCGCCGAGCGGCTGGTCCTGTCGCACCGCACCGTGCAGAACCACGTGCAGAACACCCTGAACAAGCTGCAGCTTCACAACCGGGTGGAGCTGGTGCGATATGCGATCGAGCGCGGGCTCGACGCGGACTAAACTCGGGTGGTCGCGGCGTTGGCTTCAGCGACGCCGCGTCAATCCCCATCTTCCCCGGAGGTTCCACCATGACGATGTCCGCCCTGGGCGAGCCGTGCGTTCTGCTCAAGCTGGGCGAGATCGTCCTCAAGGGCAAGAACCGCGAGCTGTTCGAGCGCCGCCTGATCGCTAACATCAAGGATGCCCTGCAGACGGTCGGCGTCCAGGTGGACGTGCGCAAGCGGCACGGCGTGATCGCGATCTTCCTGCCCGAGGGCGCCTCCCCCGAGCAGGCCGAGGCCGTGGCGCAGCGCGTCGCCGACGTGCCGGGGCTGGTCTGGATCCACCGCGCCTGGCGGGTCGCCAAGGACCCCGACGCCGTGCTCAAGGCCGGTCTTGAGCTGGCCGGCGAGAGCGAGGAGGCCAAGCGGGGCGCCCCCTTCGCGGTCCGCTCCCGCCGCCGCGACAAGCGCTTCCCGCTGCGCTCCAACGAGCTCGACCGGCTCGTCGGGGGCGCCATCAACGACGAGTACGGCCTGCCCGTCGATCTGAAGAACCCCGCGCTGACCGTGCACATCGAGGTCGACAGGGACGAGGTGTTCGTCTTCACCGGCGGCATCCCCGGCCAGGGCGGCCTGCCTGTCGGCAGCAGCGGCCGGGCCCTGGTGCTCATGTCGGGCGGCATCGACTCGCCCGTGGCGGCGTACCGGATGATGCGGCGCGGCCTGCACGTCGACTTCCTGCACTTCTCCGGCATCCCGTTCACCACGTCGGAGTCGATCTACAAGGCGTACGCGCTGGTCAGGAAGCTCGACCGGTTCCAGGGCAGGTCGCGCCTGTGGGTGGTGCCGTTCGGCAAGGCCCAGCAGTCGATCCGCACCTCGGGCCAGGACCGGCTGGCGGTGATCGCGCAGCGGCGGCTGATGCTGAAGACGGCCGAGGAGGTCGCCCATCGCATCCGCGCCGCCGCCCTGATCACCGGCGACGCGCTCGGGCAGGTCTCGTCGCAGACGCTGGCCAACATCACCGCCCAGGACAACGCGGTGGAGCTGCCGATCCTGCGGCCGCTGGTCGGCTGGGACAAGACCGAGATCATGGCGGAGGCCCGGCGCATCGGCACGCTGGAGATCTCGGAGCTGCCCGACGAGGACTGCTGCTCGCTGCTCGCTCCCAAGCGTGCCGAGACGCGGGCCAAGATCGAGGACCTCAAGCAGATCGAGAAGCGGCTGGACGCCGAGGAGCTGTGCGTGCAGCTCGCCGACTCGATCCAGGAGTACACCCTCTAGCCTAGGCGTCGACCTTGAACGGGTCGTGCTGGGTCAGGAGCTTGTCCAGCCTGGCCTGGTCGACCCGGTTGCTGACCTCCGAGAGCTCCTGACGGTCCCGTACGACCTTGCACAGGGTGATGGTGGAGGTGACGACGTACAGGAGGCCGAGCCCGAGGAACGCCTTGATCCAGCCCTCGGTGGGCAGGTAGATCAGGGCGATCACCACGGAGGTCAGCGAGACGGCGAACGACAGGACCGCCTGGACGTAGAACGCGGTGGTCTGCGTGGGTTGAATGGGCTTCGTCATGGGGCCATCGTGCGGCGCAGGCGAAGCCCGGCACATGAGGTCTCGTACTCAAGTTACCCATGAGTACGACCGGCGGCGGCTCGTGGCGGCCGGCCGTACGCGCGGGGCGGGTCAGGCCGTCGCGGCCGTCTTGCCGAGCAGCGCGGGGAAGTCGGTCATGACCTGCGCCAGCTCGCCCAGGTCGGCGTCCACCAGGGCCTGCGGCCCGTCACAGAGCGCCTGCTCCGGCTGCGGGTGCACGTCGATGATCACACCGTCGGCGCCGACCGCGATGGCCGCGCGGGTCAGCGGCAGCACCAGGTCGCGCCGCCCGCCCGAGTGCGACGGGTCGATGATCACCGGCAGGTGCGACAGCCGCTGCGCCACCGGCACGGCCGAGACGTCGAGCGTGTTGCGGGTGGCCGTCTCGTAGGTGCGCACGCCCCGCTCGCAGAGCACGATGTCGAGGTTGCCGCGCTGCGCGATGTACTCGGCCGCCATCAGCCACTCCTCGATCGTGGCCGTCATGCCGCGCTTGAGCATCACCGGCTTGCCGGCCGCGCCGACCTCCTGCAGCAGCGCGAAGTTCTGCATGTTGCGGGTGCCGACCTGCAGCATGTCCGCGTACGAGGCCACCGTCGCCACGTCCCGCGCGTCCACGACCTCCGTCACGATCGGCAGGCCGGTCTCCTCGCGCACGTCGGCCAGGATGCGCAGGCCCTTCTCGCCCAGCCCCTGGAACGCGTACGGCGACGTGCGCGGCTTGAAGGCCCCGCCGCGCAGCAGCACCGCCCCGGCCGTCTGCGCCATCCTGGCCGCGGCGAGCGTCTGCTCGGGCGTCTCCACCGCGCACGGCCCCGCGATCAGCGTCACGGTGTCGGGACCGATCGGCACGCCGCCCACGTGGACCGTGGAGCGTTCCGGATGGTTCTCCCTGCTGACCAGCTTGTACGGCGTGGACACGCGCATCACGTCGCGCACCCCCGCCATGCCCCGCAGGCTCGCCGCGTCGAGCTGCGTCACGTCGCCGACCAGGCCGACGATCGTGCGCCGCACGCCCCTGCTGACGAACGCCTCCACCCCGGCCGCCTCGACGACGGACACGATCGACTCGATGTCGGCTGCGGTGGCCTCGGGCCCCATCACGATCACCATCTGCTTGCTCCTTCAACGGGAAGAACTGCCGGGAAAACACAGAAGGCCCCGGGTCCGATCGGACCCGGGGCCTTCGTTCGCCTGTCTGCTAGCGCAGCATCAGATGGCGAACGGACTCGGGTCCGCCGCCATAGGAAAACAGGAACGCTGCGTGCATAGTGCGCAAGCCTACCGCACCGCACCCGCTCGCGAACCACTCGCGACCCGATGGCAGGATGGCCCAAGACCCGAGATCGGTGAGGGGAGTGATCGTGGAGGAGTCGCGCCTGCCTCCAGGCCAGTACGTCCCGCGCGGCCGACCCGTGATCCACTACGGCAGGGTGCCCGCGTTCAAGCCGGACCGCTGGGACTTCCGGGTGTTCGGGGCCACGGAGTCGGGTGAGGAGCACCGCTTCGACTGGGGCGAGTTCGAGCGGTTGCCGCGCGACACGTGCATCGCCGACTTCCACTGCGTCACCAAGTTCTCCCTCATGGCCAACGAGTGGCGCGGCGTCACCCCCGCCACGATCATGGCGGCGGCCCCGCCCGACCCCGGCGTGCGCCACGTGATGATCTGGGCCGAGTACGGCTACAGCGCCAACCTGCGGATGACCGACTTCACCGCGCCGGGCACGCTGTTCGCCATGGAGCTGGACGAGAAGCCGCTCAGCCCGGACCGCGGCTTCCCGCTGCGCATCGTGGTGCCGCACCTGTACGCCTGGAAGAGCGTCAAGTGGGTGCGCGGCATCGAGTACCTCCTGGAGGACCGCAGGGGCTTCTGGGAGGAGCGCGGCTACCACAACGTGGCCGACCCGTGGCGCGAGCAGCGCTACTCCTACCAGGAGGAACCCGGAGAGGGCCCGCCCTGACACAACTCCCGGTTTTCCCCCGGGCACGCTCCGTTATTGGTTACGGTTTCCAGCATGCTGACCACCGTGTGCGTGGCGCTGTGCTCTCTGACCTTCATCCTCGGCTTCGGGCTGGCCCGTGCGCCGTGGCGCGGCCGGACGGCGGTGCCGGAGGGCCACAGGGCGGACGACGCGACGTACACCACGCTGCACATCGCCGCGATGGCGGCCCCGGCCCTGCGCGGGGGGCTCGACCGCGACTCCGCCCGCAAGGCCGTGCGGCATCTGCGCATCCTGCTCGGCACCTCCGCCGTCGCGATCACCTCGACGGACGCCGCGCTGGCGTGGGACGGGCCGTGCACCGACGACGTGCTCACCTACGCCCGCGCCACGCTGGCCGCCGGGCGCCCGCAGGTGTTCCCCGGCCGTCCCGACGGGCCTGACCTGGGGGCCGTGGCGGTGCCGCTGACGGTGGACGGCACGGTGGTGGGCGTGCTGGCGGCCTTCGACGGCGAGGTGAGCGCGGCGCTGGTGCGTACCGTCAGCGAGGTCGGCCGCTGGGTCTCCGGCCAGCTCGAACTGGCCGAGCTGGACGCCTCCAGGCGGCGCGCGCTGGAGGCGGAGATGCGCGCCCTGCGCGCGCAGATCTCGCCGCACTTCGTCTACAACGCGCTGACGACGATCGCCTCGTTCGTCCGCACCAACCCCAGGCGCGCCCGCGAGCTGCTGCTCGACTTCGCCGACTTCTCCCGGTACGCGCTGCGCAGGGCGCACGACTTCACCACCCTGGCCGACGAGCTGACCTGTGTGGACCGCTACCTGCTGCTGGAACGTGCCAGGTTCGGCGACAAACTGCGCTTCAGCATGCAGGTCGCGCCGGAGGTGCTGCCCGTGCCGGTGCCGTTCCTGTGCCTGCAGCCGCTCGTGGAGAACGCCATCAAGCACGGCATGGCCGGCCGCGGCGGCCCCGGCGAGGTGCGGGTCGTGGTGCGCGACGCGGGCCCGGAGGCGCACATCACGGTCGAGGACGACGGCGCCGGCATGGACCCCGAGTGCGCCCGGCGCATGCTGGACGAGGACCCGGCGCGCGAGGGCAGCGGCATCGGCCTGGCCAACGTGGACCTGCGCATGCGCCAGATCTACGGCGACGGCTACGGCCTCGTCGTGGAGACGGCGCTGGGCGCGGGGACGAAGGTGCGGTTGCGTGTGCCCAAGACGCAGCTTAGCTCTTTGTAGTCAAATCCTTACCCTGTGCTAGCGTGGCGCTGGTAATCTCTGCTTCCATACGACAGCGTGGTGGACATGCTGAGAGTTCTGGCCGTTGACGACGAAGTGCCTGCTCTGGAGGAGCTCGCCTACCTGTTGCGCCAGGACGACCGAATCGAACACGTCACGACCGCGGCCGACGGCGTCACGGCGCTGCAGGACATGGTCCAGATGATCGGCGGCGGCGAGCGGCTCGACGGGGTGTTCCTGGACATCCGGATGCCCGGCCTCGACGGGCTCGACCTCGCCAGGCTCGTCGGCGGCTTCCCCAGCCCGCCGAGGCTCGTCTTCGTCACCGCGCACGAGGAGTGCGCGGTGCAGGCGTTCGAGCTGGAGGCGGTCGACTACCTGCTCAAGCCCGTCAGGGCCGAGCGGCTGTCCGAGGCGGTGCGCAGGCTGGAGGCCGCGACCAGCCCCGTCTCCGAGCCGGGTCAGGACGACGTGATCCCGGTCGAGCTGGGCGGGCGCACGCGGTTCGTGCCGCAGCAGGCCGTCTGGTTCGCCGAGGCCAAGGGCGACTACGTGCGCCTGCACACCGTCGACGGCAGCTACCTGGTCCGCATGTCGCTGGCCGCGCTGGAGCGCCGCTGGTCGGATGCCGGGTTCATCCGCATCCACCGCAGCACGCTCGTGTCGGGCCGGCACGTCAGCGAGCTCAGGTTCGAGGGCGGGCGGGTGACGCTCACCGTCGGCACCGAGACGCTGCAGGTGAGCAGGAGGCACAGCCGTCAGGTGCGCGAGCAGCTCGTCCGCCAGCATCGGGGCGTGATCTCGTGACCGGCGGGCGCCGGGTCGTCGTCTCCCGCCGGCCTCCCGCGCTCGGCGCCCCCCTCGGTCACGGCATCGGTCACGGCATCGGCGGCCGGGGCTCACCGGACGCGCCCGACGTACCCGCCATCGTGGGCAGGCAGTTACGGCAGGCGCTGCGCACCGTGGGCGCCATGGCGGGGCTCCTGGTGGGCGTGCCGGTCGTCGCCGCGTGGGTGCCGCACCCGTGGGTCTGGGTGGCGCTGTCGGTGGCCGTCCAGGGCGCCTGGGTGAGCCTGGCCGTGCTGCAGCTCAGGTGGGCGGAACGGCTGGAGAGATGACCGTCGCGGTGCTGACCGGGATCGCCTTCGTGCTGGTTCTGGGCGTCATGGTAGGCGCCGCGCGACCGCGCCGCGCCAGCGGCGTCTCCGGCTTCTACGTGGCGGCCAGGGCGGTTCCCCCCTGGTGGAACGGCGCCGCGATCACCTCCGAGTACACCTCGGCCGCCGCCTGCCTGGGCACGGCCGGGCTCATCGCCACGCACGGCTCGCCGATGTTGTGGTACCCGGCGGGGGCCGCCGCCGGGTTCGTCGTCCTCCTGGCGCTGGTGGTCGCGCCGCTGCGGCGGTCGGGGACGTACACGCTGCCCGACTTCGCCGAGTGGCGGCTGCGCTCGGCGCCGCTGCGCCGCTTCACCACCTGCTTCGTGCTCGTCGTCGGGCTGGCGTTCCTGGTCGCCCAATTGCACGCCGCCGGGGTGGTGGTGCGGCTGCTGACCGGGCTGCCGCCGTGGCTGGGCTGGGCGGCCGTCGCCGCGGCGGCGCTGACCGTGGCGTTGGCGGGCGGGCTGGGCAGCGTGACCAGCGTGCAGGCCGCGCAGTTCTGGCTGAAGCTGACGGTGTTCCTGGGCGTCGGGGCGGTGTGCTGGTGGATGGCCGGCAGCCGGCCCGCCGCCTGGTTCGAGGGCGCCTACCGGGCGGGCGGCGCGGGGCTGGCGGGGGCCGGTGACCCGTCGCTGCCCGGGGTGCTGTCGGTGCTGCTGGCCTGCGCGCTGGGCACGGCGGGGCTGCCGCACGTCGTCGTGCGCGTCTACACCAGCAGGGACGGGCGCGGCGCCCGGCGCTCCATCGTGGCCACCCAGGTCATGCTGGCCGCGTTCTGCTTCGTGCCGCCGCTGTACGGGCTTCTGGGGAGCGTTCACGTCCAGGGGGCCGCCGCGGACGAGATCGTGCTCCTGCTGCCCGCCACGCTGCTCTCCGGGCCCCTGGGAGAGGTGCTGACGGGTTTGCTGGCGGCGGGGGCGTTCGCGGCCTTCCTGGCCACCTCGGGAGGCGTGCTGGTGGCCGCGGGCGGCGCGCTGTCGGCGTGCGTGACGCGGGCCGGGATCCGGTCGTTCCGCGCGGCCGTGGTCGCCGTCATGCTGGCGGCGCTGGCGCTGACGGCGGGCAGCGGCCCCGGGGTGTCGGTGGCGCTCGTGCTGCTGGGCTTCAGCCTCTCGGCCGCCACGTTCTGCCCGATGCTGGTGCTGGGCATCTGGTGGCGGCGGCTGACGGACGCGGGCGTCGCGGCCGGGTTCGTGGCGGGCGGGGGCGTGACCGCGGTGCTTGTGATCGCGGAGCAGGCAGGCGTGAAGATGGGCGCGCTGACTTCCTGCCCCGCGCCGGTCGCCGTTCCGGTCTCGTTCGCCGCGATGGTGGCGACATCCCTGGTCACACCGGGTCGGGTGCCGCAGACGGTGGGCCGGATGATGGCCAGGATGCATTTGCCCGAGCATTTTGCGGGCCCCCCAACCTACCGCTCGTCGCGTGGCGGCGACCGCTCGTCGTGACACTACTCTCCGTATATCGCTGACTACGGACCGTTCATCGAGCTGTCCGTAAACAGGGTTTCGCCCACAAGATCGCAACCGTAGGGTTTCGACATCGGAGCCATCCCGGCGCATCGGGGGGACGGGCCGCAAGGCTCACCGAGAGGGTCTGATGCGCGGGGTTCACCGGCGACAGCGCAGGTCGCCGCGGCCTGACGGGCCCCTTACCGGGGGGTGGGGCCCGCCACGCCGAACGTGAAGGGGCGCCCGCTGAGGCCGCTGACGCGGCCCCGCGATCCGGCCTTCGGGGGCGGTCGGATCGCGAGAGCGGGCGCCCCTATCACGGTCACCACTCAAATGGGGGTTTTATCCCCTTGGAGCGGTCAGGCGTCCCTGAGCTTCTTCAGCAGCGCGATGTCCTCGGCGTGCTTGGGCGCCTTGCCCGGCGTCTCGATGCAGATCGGCACCCCGGCCACCGCCGGGTGCCGCATCATGTCGCCGAACGGCTGGGCGCCGATGTGCCCCGCCCCGATGTTCTCGTGCCGGTCCTTCTTCGCGCCGCACACGTCCTTGGAGTCGTTGGCGTGGATCAGTTTGAGCCGCCCCGGCGCGATCGCGTGCAGCGCGTCGAACGTCTCTTGCACACCGCCCTCGGCCGCCAGGTCGTGACCGGCCGCGAAGGCGTGGCAGGTGTCGAGGCAGACGCAGGCCCGCGGATGCCAGTCGAGCGCGGCCAGGTAGGGCTCCAGGTCCTGGACGGTGGCGCACAGCATGGCGCCCTGCCCCGCCATCGGCTCAAGCAGCAGGTCGGGCCCGCCCTCGGGGATCTCGTCGAGCAGCGGCAGCAGGTTGTCGTGCAACTGGCGCAGCGCGTCGTCGCGCGGCTGCGTGACCGCCGAGCCGGTGTGCACCACGACCCCCTTGGCGCCGATCTCCACCCCGCGGCGCAGGCCGTGGCGCACCACCGCGATGGAGTTGGCCAGCGTCTCCGGGCTGGGCGAGCCGAAGTTGACCAGATAGGGCACGTGGATGAAGGCGGGCACCCCCGACTCGGCCAGCTTGGCGTCCTCGTCGGGCTTGCCGTCGTTGAGCGCCCAGCCGCGCGGGTTGGTGACGAACACCTGGATCATCTCGGCGCCGATCTCGGCCATGTACTTGAGGCCGCCCGTCGCCAGGCCGCCCGTCACGGACACGTGTCCGCCGATCAGGGAAGTTGGGGTCATGATGGCTCTCAGTGTAGGCGCAGCGCCTGACCGTTTCCGTCGGCGCTTCCGGCGGCGCGTCCCACGTCATTGGAGCATGACACGAAAAGTGTCCTGCATCCGGACCGCGAGTTGGGAGTTCTCGCGGATGGACCGGGCACGAAGCGCCTGTGTGTACTTCTGGCATGCTCACCGACTTCAACGCCCGGTCCCCGGCCGAGGCCGAGGCGGACCTGCTGGCCTGCTGCGCCTCCCGCGCGTTCGCCGGTAAGGTGGCCGCGCTGCGGCCCTACGCCGACCTGGAACGGCTGCTCGACGCCGCCGGCGCGACCGTGCGGGAGCTGGCCTGGGACGACGTCCTGGAGGCGCTGAGCGCGCACCCCAGGATCGGCGAGCGGGCGAGCGGGCAGGGCCGCGAGTCCGCCTGGTCCCGCCAGGAGCAGTCGGGCGTCGAGGACGAGCTGCGCGCGGCGCTCGCCGACGGCAACCGGGCCTACGAGGAGCGGTTCGGGCACGTCTACCTGGTGTGCGCCACCGGGCTCACCGGCGCCGAGATGCTGGCCAGGCTGCGCGAGCGGCTGGGCAACGACGAGGAGCGCGAGCGCGACGCGGTCCGCGCCGAGCTGGCCGCCATCACCCGGCTGCGGCTGACCAAGCTCCTGGGGGAGGCGGCATGAGCTTCTCCACGCACGTGCTCGACGCGGTCACCGGCCTGCCCGCCGCCGGCCTGCGCGTCCGCCTGGAGCACGAGGGCGAGGTCGTGGCCGAGGGCAGCACCGACGGCGACGGCCGCATCAAGGGCTGGAACCCGGGCGCCGGAGTGCACCGGGTGATCTTCGACACCGGCGGATACCTGGAGGACACCTTCTACCCGGAGGTCGTGGTCACCTTCCTGATCACCGACCCCGACCGGCACCACCACGTGCCGCTGCTGCTCAGCCCGTACGCGTACTCCACCTACCGAGGGAGCTGAATGATCGTCAAGCTCGGCGCCAACCGCTACGGCAAGGCGGAGACCAGGCTCGTGCACGTGCGGCGCGACGGCCCCGTGCACCACCTCAAGGACGTCAACGTCAGTGTCTCCCTGTCGGGCGACATGGAGGCCGCGCACCTGACCGGCGACAACTCCGCCGTCCTGCCGACCGACACGCAGAAGAACACCGTGTACGCGTTCGCCAGGCGGTACGGCGTCGGCCAGATCGAGGACTTCGCGCTCCGCCTGGCCCGGCACTTCGTGGCGGCGCAGCCCTCGATCCACCACGCCAGGGTCGCGATCGAGGAGTACGGCTGGAACCGCGCGGGACCCCACTCGTTCGTCCGGCACGGCGGCGAGGTGCGCACCTGCGTGATCCACCACGACCGGGACGGCCGCACCACCGTGCTGTCCGGCATCGAGGAGCTGGTGGTGCTGAACTCGACGGGCTCGGAGTTCCACGGCTACATCACCGACGAGTACACCACGCTCCCGCCGACCACCGACCGCGTCCTGGCCACCGCCGTCTCCGCCCGGTGGCGGCACGCCGCCGCCGACATCGACGACGACGGCCCCGGCTACGCCAAGTCCTACGACGAGGCCAGGCAGTGCCTCGTCGACGCGTTCGCCGGCACCCACAGCCTCTCGCTCCAGCAGACCCTCTACGCCATGGGCGAGCGCGTACTGACCACCTGCCCCGGGATCTGCGAGGTCAGGCTGTCGATGCCGAACAAGCACCACTTCGCGGTGGACCTGTCCCCGTTCGGCCTGGACAACGAGAACGAGGTCTTCCACGCCGCCGACCGCCCGTACGGGCTCATCGAGGGCGGCGTGCTGCGGGACGACGCCCCCGACGCCGGATTCGCCTGGGAATAGGGGAGAGATGGATTTTCTGCGGCCCACGACGTGGGAGGAGGCGCTGGCCGCCAAGGCGGACCAGCCGGGAGCCGTGCCCATCCAGGGCGGCACGGACGTGATGGTCGAGATCAACTTCGACGTGCGCAGGCCGCCCGCGCTGCTCGACCTCACCGGGGTGGCCGAACTGCGCGAGTGGTCGATGACCGGCGGGCTGTGCGGGGTCGGGGCGGGGGTGCCGTACGCGGCGGTCATCGACGAGCTCGGCGGCCCGCTGCCGGGGCTCGCGCAGGCCTCCCGCACGGTCGGCTCGCCGCAGATCCGCAACCGCGGCACCGTCGGCGGGAACCTGGGCGCGGCCTCCCCCGCGGGCGACAGCCATCCGCCGCTGCTGGCCGCCGGGGCGGTGGTCGAGGTGGAGTCGCGCGACCGGGGCGTGCGGATGATCCCGGCCGCCGAGTTCTACCTCGGGGTCAAGCGCAGCGCGCTGGAGCCGGACGAGCTGATCAGGGCCGTGCACGTGCCCCCCGCCACGGGGCCCCAGTACTTCTCCAAGGTCGGCACGCGCAACGCCATGGTGATCGCGGTGTGCTCGTTCGCGATCGCGCTGCACCCGCGCGAGCGGCGGGTCGGCACCGGCATCGGCTCGGCCGCGCCCACCCCGCGCCGCGCCCTGGAGGCGGAGGAACTGCTCGCCGCCGAGCTCGACTGGGACGCGCCGATCGCCCCAGCGCTGCTCAAGCGGTTCGGCGAGCTGTGCGCGCGGGCCGCCGCGCCGATCGACGACGTGCGCGGCACCGCCGCCTACCGCGTGCACGCCATCGGCGTGCTGGCCCGCCGCACGCTCACCTGGGCCTGGAACGACCACCTGGAGAAGAGGGCCGCCTGATGCGTGTGAGCTTCACCGTGAACGGCAGGCAGGAGATCGCCGACGACGTCTGGGAGGGCGAGAGCCTGCTGTACGTGCTGCGCGAGCGCCTCGGCCTGCCCGGCTCCAAGAACGCCTGCGAGCAGGGCGAGTGCGGCTCCTGCACCGTCTACCTCGACGGCGTGCCGGTCTGCGCCTGCCTGGTCGCCGCCGGGCAGGCCGAGGGACGGCGGGTGCGCACCGTGGAGGGGCTGGCCGACGGCGACCGGCTCGACCCTGTGCAGGAGGCGTTCGTGGAGTGCGGCGCCGTGCAGTGCGGTTTCTGCACGCCCGGCCTCATCGTGCAGGCGCACGACCTGCTCGAACGCTGTCCGCGCCCGTCGGACGCGGAGATCAGGGAGGCGCTGGCGGGAAACCTGTGCCGGTGCACCGGCTACGAGAAGATCCTCGACGCGGTACGCCTGGCCGCCTCCCGCAAGGAGCCCCGATGATCATCGAGAACGTCTACGTGACCCCCGTCAGAGGCCCCGAGATCGAGTCCGGATACCTCCGCATCGAGGGCGACAGGATCGCCGAAGTGGCGGCGGGCCCCGCGCCCGACCTGCCCGGTGTCACCCGGATCGACGGCACCGGCTGCCTGGCCACCCCCGGCCTCGTCAACACCCACCACCACCTCTACCAGTGGGCCTCGCAGGGGCTCGCCCAGGACGCCACGCTGTTCGAATGGCTGGTGGCGCTCTACCAGGTGTGGGCCGCCATGGACGCCGAAGTCGTCGAGGGCGCGGCCACCGCGGGGCTGAGCTGGCTGGCGCTGTCGGGCTGCACCACCAGCAGCGACCACCACTACATCTTCCCCAAGGGCAGGGGCGACCTGCTGGCCGCCGAGATCGAGGCCGCCCGCGCGGTCGGCCTGCGCTTCCATCCGGCGCGCGGCTCCATGGACCTGGGGGAGTCCAAGGGCGGGCTGCCGCCGGACGTCGTGGTCGAGGAGCTGGACGACATCCTGAGCGCGACCGCCGAGGCCGTGGACGCCTACCACGACCCGTCGTTCTCCTCGATGCTGCGCGTGGCGGTCGCGCCGTGCTCGCCGTTCTCCGCCAGTGCCGAGCTGATGACCGAGTCCGCCGTGCTGGCCAGGCAGAAGGGGGTGCGGCTGCACACCCACCTGGCCGAGACGCTCGACGAGGAGGAGCACTGTCAGGAGCGGTTCGGGCTGCGGCCCCTCGACTACATGCTGAAGCTGGGCTGGCTGGGCCCCGACGTGTGGTTCGCGCACACCGTGCACCTCAGCGACGCCGACATCGGCAAGCTGGCCGCCACCGGCACGGGCACCGCGCACTGCCCGTCCTCCAACGGGCGGCTCGGCGCGGGCATCGCCCCGGTGTCGGAGCTGCTCAGGCGCGGCGCGAACGTCGGCATCGGCGTGGACGGCAACGCCTCGTCCGAGCTGACGCCGCTGGCCGGGGAGATGCGGCAGGCCCTGCTGTTCCAGCGCGCCAGATACGGGCCGGAGGCGCTCACCGCCCGTCAGGCGCTCGAACTGGCCACCCTGGGCGGCGCCCGCAACCTCGGGCGCCAGGACGAGCTGGGGTCGCTGGAGCCCGGCAAGCTGGCCGACATCGCGCTGTGGCGGGTGGACGGCCCCTACACCGCCGCCGTCGCCGACCCCGTCTGCGCCCTCGTGTTCGGGCCCGTGCCGCCGCTGGCCAGGGTGCTGGTGGGCGGGCGGACGGTGGTCGAGGACGGGGAGCTGCGGACGCTCGCCCAGGACGAGGCGGGGCGGGCGGGGGTGCGGGCGCACCGGCGGCTGACGAAGCTGGCGCAGGAGCGCGGGTTCACCGCCGCCGTGCGGATCCACCAGGGCCACTAGGGTGAGTATGTACGGATAAAGCGTAGGAAAGGCGGTCCCGTGTCGGAGGAACTTCCCGAGGAGCGGCTGGCGGAGCTCAAGATTGCCTTCGCCGACATCGACACCGACGGCGACGGCTACATCAGCGAGGCCGAGCTGAAGCGGCACTTCCCCGACCTCCCGGCCGAGGCGCTCGGCGCGATGAGCCAGGAGGCCGACTCCGACCAGGACGGCCGCTACTCCTTCGAGGAGTTCGTCCGCACCGTCTCCTGAGGGGCGCACTCCTGAGGGGCGCGCTCCTGAGGGGCGCGCTCATGAGGACGCCAGCGCCCGCTCCAGCGGGGTGCGGAAGCGTGGGGTGACCCTGACCTCGCCGAGCCAGGCGGCCAGCCCGGCCGCCTCGGCCTCGATCGCGGCCCGCGCCTGCGCGCCCGCGTCCTCCAGCAGCCGCCAGACGATCTCGCCGTCCGGCCGCTGCGCCCAGCCGCCCACGACCCGGCCGTCCCACCACACCGTCGGGCCCACGTTGCCGCTGCGGTCGAACAGCTCGGCCCGGTGCTCGCGCGGCAGGTACCAGTCGCGCTCCTGCCAGCCCATCGGCGTCGGATCGAGCGCGGGCAGCAGCGCCGCCCACGGCTCGCCCGCCGTTGCGTGGGCCGCGCCCCCGCCCGTGCCGCCCGCCGTTGCGTGGGCCGCGCCCTCGCCGGTGCCGCCCGCCGCTGGGTGAGCCGGGCCTTCCCCGGCGTCGTCCGGCAGCACGTACCCCGTGCCCGCGTCCAGCTCCACCGTCACCGCGCCGACGGCGGCCAGCGCCCGGCGCACGTCCTTGAGCGTCCAGCCGGTCCACCACTTCAGGTCGGCCTCCGTGCCGGGCCCGAACGCCGCCAGCCAGCGGCTCACCAGCTCCGCCTGCGCCTCGTGCGCGGCCCACTCGGCCATCTCCGGCGCCAGGCCCCAGTAGTGGGTGCCGCTGACCCACGTGCCGGCCGCGCGGGCCCGCCGTACCAGCAGGCCGTCCATCGCCATCAGCGCCAGCAGCCGCGAGCCGATGCTCACCACGCCCTCGTACGGCTTGCCCACGGCCACCCTGACCTGCTCGCGCAGCCGCGGCTCCAGCTTGCCCAGCTCGGCCGCGGTCGCGTCGCCCGAGGCCAGCAGCCGCAGCACGGACGCCTCCACGTCCTTCAGCCGCGCCTCGTCCCAGCCGCCCTCGCCGAACGTCTTCAGCACCGACGCGCGCTCCCTGCGGGCGATGGCCAGCGCCGAGGAGTGGTGCACGACCGGCACCAGCTCCGCCGGCACCACGAACACCGTGCGCCGCATGCCGGTCATCCGCACCAGCGTGCGGTCGGCGTACAGGGCTTGCTCGACCGGCTCGGGGCCGGGCGAGGCCAGGCGCGCGCCCGCCGACAGGAACACCGTCGCCGGGTCCGTGCCGTGCAGCGCCACCACGGACGCCGCCGCCTCCTCCGGGGTGGCCGCCTTGGCCGCCAGCCGGTGCCGCGCCCCGATGCGCGCACGCCGCTGCTGATCAGAAATCCGCACAAACGCCCCCTTCGCCACAGTGAGCCTAGTTGGAGGATCACACATCCGCAGCCGCGTCCGAGGGGTGCCGGTTGATGACCCCGTGCATAGGTTCGCGGGCGGCGCGGCGGCTCTACTGGAGATCACCCCCCTAACCTGGAGTTGACCCATGAAGAGTGAGGTGCATCCGGTCGACGCCCGCCTGCCGGCCGCGCAACTCGGCACGCTCGGGCTGCAGCACGTGCTGGCGATGTACGCGGGAGCCGTGGCGGTGCCGCTCATCGTGGGCGGCGCGCTCAAGCTGCCACCCGACCAGCTCGCCTATCTGATCAACGCCGACCTGCTGATCAGCGGCATCGCCACGCTCATCCAGTGCGTCGGCGTGTGGCGCTTCGGCGTCCGGCTGCCCATCATGCAGGGATGCACGTTCGCGGCCGTCACGCCGATGGTGCTGATCGGCACCACCCAGGGCGGGCTGCCCGCCATCTACGGCGCGGTCATCGTCTCGGGGCTGCTCGTCGTGGCCGTCGCCCCCTACTTCGCCAAGATCGTCAGATTCTTCCCGCCGCTGGTCACCGGCACCATCATCACGATCATCGGGCTCTCGCTGCTGCCGGTCGCCGCCCGCTGGGCCGCCGGCGGCGCGGGCAGCCCGACGTACGGGGAGCCGCGCAACATCGCGATGGCCGCCGCCGTGCTGCTGTTCATCCTGGCGATCTACCGGCTGTCCAAGGGCTTCCTCGGCAGGGTCGCGGTGCTGGCCGGGATCGCGGCGGGCACGCTGGTGGCGATCCCGCTCGGGTTCACCGACTTCTCGAACGTGGGCTCCGCCGACCTGTTCGGCATCAGCACGCCGTTCGCGTTCGGGTTGCCGACCTTCCAGGTGACGGCGATCATCTCGATGTGCGTGGTCATGCTCGTCTCCATGACCGAGACCACCGGCGACTTCGTGGCGGTGGCCGAGATGACCGGCTCCGAGCTGACCCCGCGGCGGCTGGCGGACGGGCTGCGCGCCGACGGGTTCTCCACCGCGCTCGGCGGCGTGTTCAACACCTTCCCCTACACCGCCTTCGCCCAGAACGTCGGCCTCGTCGGGCTGACCGGCGTGCGCAGCCGCTGGGTCGTGGCGACAGCCGGCGGCATCCTGGTGCTGCTCGGCCTCATCCCCGTGCTCGGCGCGGTGATCGCGGCCATCCCGCAGCCGGTGCTGGGCGGCGCGGGCATCGCCATGTTCGGCACCGTGGCCGCGTCCGGCATCCGCACGCTGGCGAAGGTGAGCTACGAGGGCAACCACAACCTGGTCATCGTGGCCGTGTCCATCGGCGTGGCCGCCATCCCGGTCGGCGCGCCGGACTTCTACGACCAGTTCCCCCACTGGGCCCAGACCATCCTGGACAGCGGCATCAGCACCGGCAGCCTGGTGGTGATCACCCTGAACCTGGTCTTCAACCACCTGCGGTCCGCCCCGGCCGAACGCGGGATGTGATGATGAGTCACGCCTTCCTGCCCGCTCGCACCGGGCAGGAAGGCGTGTCTGGACATTGTTCATCATCAGGTGGGAGTTCGTAGTGGTTCAGCATGTTCTGGTCGCCCCGGACAAGTTCAAGGGGACGCTGACGGCCGCCGAGGTGTGCTCGCGGGTGTCGGCCGGGCTCGGCGTGCCCACGGTGGAGCTCCCGGTCGCCGACGGCGGTGACGGCACCGTGGACGCCGCCGTGGCCTGCGGCTTCGAGCGGATCACGATCGAGGTGACCGGGCCGACGGGCGAGCGCGTCCCCGCCTCCTACGCCTGGCAGCCCGCCGGCACCGCCGTGGTCGAGCTGTCGGAGGCGTCCGGACTGCGCCGCCTGCCGGGCGACCGCGAGCCGCTGACCGCCACCAGCTACGGCACCGGCGAGCTGGTCGCCGACGCCGTGCGGCGCGGTGCCAAGCGCGTGGTGCTCGGTCTCGGCGGCAGCGCCTGCACCGACGGGGGAGCGGGCATGGCCCAGGCGCTCGGCGCCCGCCTGCTGGACGCGGACGGCGGCGACCTGCCCAGGGGCGGCGCGGCGCTGAAGGACCTGGCCCGCATCGACATGTCGGGCTTCCTCGACGTCTCCGGCGTCGAGTTCGTCGTGGCGAGCGACGTCGACAACCCGCTGCTCGGCCCGCACGGCGCCGCCGCCGTCTACGGCCCGCAGAAGGGCGCCACGCCTGACGACGTGAAAACCCTGGAGGCGGCGCTGGCCCGCCTGGCCGCCGTGGCCACCGCCACGCACGGGCTGATGGGCGCCGTCGAGCACGACGACGTGGTGCGCGCCATGGGCGTGGCGGGCGCGCCGGGCGCGGGCGCGGCGGGCGGGGTCGGGTTCGCGGCGCTGGCGTTCCTGCACGCCGAGATCAGGCCCGGCATCGACTACCTGCTCGACCTGCTCGGCTTCGGCGAGCTGGTGCGGGGGGCCCGCCTGGTGATCACCGGTGAGGGTTCGCTGGACGAGCAGTCGCTGCGCGGCAAGGCCCCCGTCGGCGTGGCGCAGGCCGCCGCCAGGGCCGGCGTGCCCGTGGTGGCCGTCTGCGGGCGCCGCACGCTCACCGACGCCCAGCTGCAGGCTGCCGGCATCGAGGCCGCCTACGCCCTGACCGACCTGGAGCCCGACCCGGCCCGCTGCATGGCCGAGGCCGGGCCGCTGCTCGAACGCCTCGCCACCCGGCTCGCCGCCGACCGCCACCTGGAGGGCAATGGATGACCCCTTTCGAGCTCGTCGTCAGATCCCGCAGGACCGTCACCCCCGAGGGGGAGCGGGCCGCCGCCGTCGCCGTACGGGGTGAGAGGATCGCCGCCCTGTACGACTACGCCGCGCCCCTGCCCGCGGCCGAGGACGTGGACCTGCGCGACCTGGCCCTGCTGCCCGGCCTGGTCGACACGCACGTGCACGTCAACGAGCCAGGCCGGACCCACTGGGAGGGCTTCGACTCCGCCACCAGGGCCGCGGCGGCCGGCGGCGTCACCACGATCGTGGACATGCCGCTCAACTCGCTGCCGCCCACCGTCTCCTGCGAGGCGCTCGACGCCAAGCTGCGGGCCGCCGAGGGGCAGTGCCACGTGGACGTCGGGTTCTGGGGCGGCGCCGTGCCCGGCAACGCCAAGGACCTCGCGCCGCTGCACGCCCGCGGCGTCCACGGGTTCAAGTGCTTCATGTCGCCGTCGGGCGTGGAGGAGTTCCCGCCGCTGGCCGGCGCGGAGCTGCGGGCCGCGCTGAAGGAGATCGCCGGGTTCGGCGGGATGATGATCGTGCACGCGGAGGACCCCGAGCTGCTGGCCGAGCCCGCCGGGCCGGGCTACGGGGAGTTCCTCGCCTCGCGGCCCGGCGCGTCCGAGCGCAGCGCCGTCGCCCAGGTCGTCCGGCTGGCTGAGGAGACCGGGTGCCGGGTGCACGTCCTGCACGTCTCCAGCGCCGAGTGCCTGGAGGTGCTGGAGGACGCCCGGGCGCGCGGCCTGCCGGTCTCCGCCGAGACGTGCCCCCACTACCTGACACTGGCGGCCGAGCAGGTGCCCGAGGGCGCGACCACGTACAAGTGCTGCCCGCCGATCCGCTCGCGCGCCAACCGCGACCTGCTCTGGGACGGGCTCGCGCGCGGCGTGCTGAGCTGCGTCGTGTCCGACCACTCGCCCTCGACGGCCGACCTCAAGGTGCCCGACTTCGCCGCCGCCTGGGGCGGCATCGCCTCGCTCCAGCTCGGGCTCACGGCGGTGTGGACGGAGGCCGCCACCAGAGGGCACAAGCTTGCGGACGTGGTCCGCTGGATGTCGGCCAACCCGGCCGCCCTGGCCAGCATCCCCCGAAAAGGCGCGATAAAAGCCGGTAACGATGCCGATCTCGTGGCATTCGACCCCGAAGCCGACACGCTCGTCGACGCCGCCCGCCTCCACCACAAGAACCCCGTCACCCCCTACCACGGCCGCACCCTCAAGGGCGCCGTCCTGACCACCTGGCTGCGCGGCCGTCCGGTGGACGGCTCGCCACACGGACGACTGCTCCTGGAGGTGCGGTAGATGAGTTCCTTCCACCGGCTGCCCGACCTGGCCCTGCGCTCCCACGGCGGCTCGGTGACGGCCGCCAGCGACGAGTCGTTCGCCGAGAAGGAGAGCCTGATCAGGCCGGGCAGGCCCGGCTTCCGGCCGGAGACCTTCGGCAACAAGGGGCAGGTGTACGACGGCTGGGAGACCCGGCGCAGGCGCGAGCCGGGGCACGACTGGGCGGTGGTGCGGCTGGGGATGCCGGGCGTGATCCGGGGCGTGGTGATCGACACCGCCTGGTTCAAGGGCAACTACCCCACCCACGCCCGCGTGGCGGCCACCGCTGTCGAGGGGCATCCGTCGCCGGCCGAGGTGCTGGCGGCGCCGTGGACCGAGATCGTGCCGCTCTCGCCGCTCAAGGGCGACGCCGAGCACGCCTTCGAGGTGCTCGACGAGGGCCGGTACACGCACGTGCGGCTCGACATCCACCCGGACGGCGGCGTCGCCCGGCTGCGCGTGCACGGGGAGGTCAGGCCCGACCTGTCCGTCCACGACGGGCTCGGGCTCGACCTGGCCGCGCTCGCGAACGGCGGGCTCGTCACCGCCTGCTCCGACGAGTTCTACTCGGCGCCCAACAACGTCATCGCGCCGGGGCTGGCCAGGCACCAGGCGGAGGGCTGGGAGACCGCTCGGCGGCGGGGCGGGGGCAACGACTGGCTCGTCATCCGGCTGGCCGGGCGGGGCGTCGTCCGGCTGGCCGAGATCGACACCACCAACCTGCTGTTCAACTCGCCCGGCGCGGTGGCGCTGACCGGGGTGGACGGGGAGCGTGAGGTCGAGCTGCTGCCCAGGACGCGGCTGCAGCCCGACACGCCGCACCGCTTCCGGCTCGCGGCCGAGGAGCCGGTCACGCATGTGCGGGTGGACATCTACCCGGACGGAGGGCTCGCCCGGGTGCGCCTGCACGGCCACCTGGCCTGACGGCCTGAGACGCGTGCCCGAGACCGCCCCGCCTGGCCGCCGCGCGTGCCCGTTCGCTCACCGGGCACGCGTTCGGGCGTCACTGCCAGAGGTAGACGGTGCTCCCGGCCGGTCGCTCGCTGTTCGGCAGCGGCCGCTGGTACTGCACCACGCCGCCCCCGCCCAGCCGCTGCACCTGTACCCGGAAGCCCAGCGCCTCCAGCTCGGCCTTCGCGTCGTTGACGTTCTTGCCGATCACCCCGGGCACCAGCGCGAACTGCTCGTCGTCCCTGGCCTCGCCGTGCTTGCGGAAGAAGTCCCAGATGTCGGTCTGGCAGCGCGCCACCGTCACCATGACCTGCGCGTTCTTGTCCACCTCGGACTTCGCCTTCGGCGCCTGGGCGATGACGGTGCACGGCTCCGCGTCGTCGTCGACCTCGTTGACCTGCACCTGGAAGCCCTGACGGCTGAGGAACTCGGCGGCCTGGTCCTTCGGCATCCCGCTCACGTCGGGCATGGTGAGCCCGGCGCTGACGTAGATGTTGACCTTGGCGCCTTCCTTCAGCTTCTCGCCCGACTGCGGTGAGGTGCGGATCACCCGGTCGCGCTCGACCTCCTGGTTGGCCAGGCGCTTGACCGTGCCGACGCTCAGCCCGGCCCCGGCGATCTCGGCGCGGGCCTCGTTCGCGGTCTTGCCCTCGACGTTGGGCACCATGATGCGCTTGGGCCCGAGCGAGGGCACCAGCGTGATCGTGGAGCCCTTCTCCAGCTCGGACTTGGCCGCCGGGTCGGTGCTGAGGACCAGGCCCTCGGCCACCTTCTCGTCGTACTGGCCCTCGGCCTTGCGCATCACCAGCCCGGCGCCCGTGAGGTTCTTCTCCGCGGCGGCGAGGTTCTGGCCGACCAGGTCGGGCACGGTGACGTACTCGGGCTGGGCGAAGTACCACCCCGTCAGCCCGACTGCCACCACCATCACGGCGGCGAGCAGCACCAGGAACCAGTTGGGGCGGAACCCGCGCCGCTGCCGGGGCGCCTCGGCCCGCGGCTGGATCAGCGTGTGCCCCGCCGGAGGCGGCATCGGCGACGGGCCGAGCGGCATCGAGACCGTGCCCTGGGGCGGGCCGAGCGGCTGCGAATGCGACATGACCGGGCCGGTGCCCGGCGGGATCGTCGTGCGCGGCAGCATGCGGTGCGCGTCCACGGCGGCCACGAGCATCGCGGTCGCGTCGGCGGGGCGGTGCTCGGGCTCGCGGGCGGTCGCGCTCGCCACCAGCGTGTCGACCAGCGGCGGCACCTCAGGCACCAGCGACGACGGCGCCGGGACCGTGTCGTGGACGTGCCGGTAGGCCACCGACATCGGGGTCTCGCCGTCGTACGGCTGCTGCCCTGTCACCAGCTCGAACAGCATGATGCCCGCGGCGTACACGTCGCTGCGCACGTCGGCGGCGCCGGTGATGACCTGCTCCGGCGCCATGTAGCCGACCGTGCCGATCATCACGCCGGTACGGGTCTGGTTCGTCGCCTCGATCGCCTTGGCCAGGCCGAAGTCGACCACCTTGACCCGGCCGTCGTCGGTCATCAGGACGTTCTCGGGCTTAACGTCGCGGTGGACCATCCCGGCCTGGTGGGCGGCGCCGAGCGCGGCGAGCACCGGGATCATGATCTCGAGCGCCTCCCGGGCGGGCAGCCTGCCGCGATCGCGGAGGATGTCGCGCAGGGTGCGGCCAGGGACGTACTCCATCGACAGGTAGACGACGTCGTTGTCGGTGCCCTGGTCGAAGACGTGCACCACGTTGGGGTGCGAGAGGCTGGCGACCGACTTCGCCTCGCCGATGAACCTCCGGACGAACGCCGGGTCCTCGGCGAGCGAGCGGTGCATGACCTTCAGCGCCACCGTCCGGTCGAGCCGGATGTCCAGCGCCAGGTAGACGGTCGCCATACCGCCCCGGGCGATCCGGCTCTCGATGCGGTAGCGCCCATCGAGGAGCCGCCCGACCAGGGGGTCCGCAGTCGTCGTATCCACCCCGCCGAGTTTACGGGCGTTTTGCCACCGGCATGGCCCTAGCGCCCGAAACCGATGCGGAGACGTTCTCGATGGAACGCCTCCGCCCCCGGTTCCACGGCGTCCCGGGGCTGGATTTTCTGGGACGCCCCGGCGTGTCAGGGCGTCATGGGGGACGACGCCTCGGCGTAGCGGCGGCGCGGGATGCGGCCCGCCTGCCGGGCCAGCCGCCCCGCCACCACGGCCGACCTCATCGCCGACGCCATGAGGTCGGGCCGCTGCGCCCTGGTGACGGCCGTGGCCAGCAGCACGGCGTCGCAGCCCAGCTCCATCGCCAGCGCGGCGTCACTGGCCGTGCCGATGCCCGCGTCGAGGATCACCGGGACGGAGGCGGCCTCCACGATGAGCTCGATGTTGTGCGGGTTGCGGATGCCCAGCCCCGACCCGATCGGCGCGCCGAGAGGCATCACGGCCGCACAGCCCGCCTGCTCCAGCCGCCGCGCCAGCGCCGGGTCGTCGCCGATGTACGGCAGCACCACGAACCCGTCGGCCACCAGCCGCTCGGCCGCGTCGAACGTCTCGATCGGATCGGGCAGCAGCGTGCGCTCGTCCGCGATGACCTCCAGCTTGACCCAGTTCGTCTCCAAGGCCTCCCTGGCCAGCCGGGCCGTCAGCACGGCCTCGCCCGCGGTGAAGCAGCCCGCCGTGTTGGGCAGCACCTTGATGTCGCGCTCGCGCAGCACGTCCAGGACGGAGCCGCGCGCCGCGGGGTCGAGCCGGCGCATCGCCACCGTGGTCAGCTCGGTGCCCGAGGCCGCCAGCGCCTGGTCCAGCACCTCCAGCGAGGGCGCGCCGCCGGTTCCCATGATGAGCCGGGAGGAGAACTTCTCCCCGGCGATGATCAGATCATCCACCTTGCACCGCCGTCAGAACCTCCATGCGGTCACGGTCGCGCAGCGCCGTCGTCTCCCAGGCGCCACGCGTGACCACCTCGTCGTTCACGGCCACGGCCACTCCGGTGGTGGCCGAGGTCAGGGTATGTACGGCCTGAGCCACGGTCATGCCGTCCGCCACCTCGTGGGCAGCCCCGTTGATCACAACAATCATGAAAATCTCCCCGGCGCGCACAGCGCCGCCAGCTCGCTCTCCTCGCCCGGCAGATCGCCCAGCAACATCGCGGTCGTCAGCGGGGCGAGCAGCACGCCGCCCCGGTGATGCCCCGTCGCGTACACCAGGCCCGGCGTCCCGCTCGGGCCGATCAGCGGCAGGTTGTCCGGCGTTCCCGGCCGCAGCCCCGCCACCACGTCGGCGACCTCCAGCTCGGTGACGCCCGGCACCAGCTCCCTGGCGTCCCGCAGCAGCTCGTAGAGCCCGCCCGCCGTCACCTTGGTGTCGAAGCCCATCTCCTCCTGCGTGGCCCCGACCACCAGCTCGCCGTCGCCCCTCGGGACCAGGTAGACGGACGAGCCGTGCACCGCGCCGCGTACGCACCGGCTGAGCAGCGGCTGCGGCGAGCGCAACCGCATGATCTGGCCCTTGACCGGCCGCACCGGCACCTCGGCCAGCCCCGAGCTCCACGCCCCAGCCGCCAGCACGACCCGATCACCGCGCACCTCGCCGCCCGTGCCGTCCTCTGACTCGGGTGGCGCCAGGCGTACTCCGGAGACGCGGTCGCCGTCCCGCAGCAGCTCGGACGCGCGCGCCCGCACCACAGGGACGCCCCGCCGCTCCAGCGCCGACAGCAGGGCCGCCGTCACGCGCCTGGGGTCCACCCACGCGTCGCCGGGGGCCAGGAGGCCGCCGCGCACGGAGGGGGCGAGCATGGGCTCCAGGCGGCGGCACTCGCGGCCGGTGAGCCGCTCGACCGGCAGGCCCAGCTTCTCCATGTACGCGGCCAGCTCGCCGAGCGCCTCCAGGTCGTCGGCTCCGAACGCGACGTCCAGCGTCCCGTCCGCCCGCAGGTCCAGCGCCCGCACATCAGCGAACCCCGGCCCGGCGTTCTGGCCTGGCGGGGCGTCCGGGGTCAGGCCCGCGTCGGCGGCCAGCTCGGCGGCGAAGGCGGGCCAGCGGCGCAGCGACGCCACCCCCAGCCGCAGCAACGGCGCCTCCGTGAAGGTCACCTCGCTGACCGGGGCCAGCATCCCCGCCGCCGCGTACGAGGCCCCTCTGCCTGGAGCCGGATCCACCACGGTGACGGGCCGCCCGGAGCGTGCCATCCGCCAGGCCACCGACAGCCCGACGACCCCGCCGCCAACGATCACATCCACATGCGCTCCCTTCGCCGGCATGATCCGGATCAGGTGTCTTGCGGTCGAAGGCCCGTAAAGCCTTCCTCTCAGCCCGGTAACGGCCGGACTCCCGCGCGTCTTACGTCAACCAGCCTACGGCCTCGGTGCGGTGTCCACGCACGCCCCCCGTTATGGTCATGAACGTGAACCATGTCGTGGTGGTGGGAGCGGGCCTGGCCGGAGTCCGTACGGTGGAGGCCCTGCGCGGGCGCGGCTTCGCCGGCCGGATCACCCTGATCGGGCAGGAGCGTCATCGGCCCTATGACCGCCCGCCGCTGTCCAAGGCGGTGCTGAAGGGCGAGAGCGACACCAGCTACGTCGACACCGACCTCGACGCGCTCGGCGTGGAGTTCTGGCCGGGCGTCACCGCCAAGTCGCTGCGCGCGGGCGTCGTGGAGACCACCGAGGGCGAGGTCGCCTACGACGGGCTGGTCATCGCCACCGGCGCCGACCCGATCCGGCTGCCGGGCGACGGCCCGCAGCACGTCCTGCGCACCATCGACGACGCGCACGAGCTGCGCGCGATGCTCGTCCCGGGCGCCCGGGTCGCGATCATCGGGGCCGGCTGGATCGGCGCGGAGGTCGCCACCGCGGCCCGCCGCGCGGGCTGTGCCGTGACGGTCGTGGAGAGCGCCGCCACCCCGCTCGCCACCGCCATCGGCACCGAGCTGGGCGGCCGCACCCTGCCCTGGTACGACGGCATCGACGTGCGGTTCGGCACCATGGTCGACTCCGTGGACGAGGGCGGCGTGCAGCTCGTGGGCGGCGAGTTCGTCGAGGCCCACGTGGTCGTCACCGGGATCGGCGTGCGCCCGGCGATCGAGTGGCTCGCCGACGCCGACATCGACCTGCACAACGGCGTGGTCACCGACGAGCACCTGCGCACGTCCCTGCCGGGCGTCGTCGCGGTCGGCGACTGCGCGGCCTGGTGGTCGCGCCGCTGGCGGACCAGGCTGCGCGTGGAGCACTGGGACACCGCGCTGAACGCCCCCGAGGTGGCCGCCGCGACGCTGCTGGGGGAGGAGGCGGTCTACGATCCGGTGCCGTACTTCTGGTCGGAGCAGTTCGGGCACATGCTCCAGTACGCCGGCCATCACCCGGCGGGCGATCGGCTCATCCATCGGGGCGAACCGGAGGGAAAGTGGTCGGCCGTGTGGCTCACCGCGGGCGGCACACTCGCCGCCGTTCTGGCCGTGGACCGGCCGCGCGATCTCGTCCAGGGGCGCCGAATCATCGAAGCCGGTTCACGCCTCGATGCGGAACGCCTGGTAGATCCACAAGTACCCCTACGAGATTGTGTTGTTTGAGCAAGCACGGCATGTGGTAGTTGTGGTTTCGTGACGCTTTCTGTTGCACAGATCGACCGGGAGACCGACCAGCTCGTCGAAGAGTGGCTCACTCTCCCCGAAGTGGCCTCGCGCCTTGATCTTCCGATCGGGCGGGCCAAGCAACTCCTCCGGGACCACAAGCTCCTCGGCGTGCGCCGGGGCAGCGGCGGGCCGCAGGTGCCCGCGGTGTTCCTCGATGGAAAGGACGTGATGAAGGGCCTGCCCGGCACACTCACCGTGTTGCAGGACGCCGGCTACGACGACGTCGAGTCGCTGCGCTGGCTCTTCACCCCAGACGAGTCCCTGCCAGGGTCGCCCATAGAGGCGATCAAGGCCGGCCGTCACACAGAGGTCAAGCGGCGTGCCCAAGCCCTCGCTTTCTGAGGCCCGCCTCTATCTCTGCACAGACGGCCGCCGCGACCGCGGCGATCTGGCAGAGTTCCTCGACTCGGTGCTGGCCGGCGGCGTGGACATCATCCAGCTGCGGGAGAAGGGCCTGGAGGCACGCGAAGAACTCGCGCTCCTCGAAGTCTTCCGCGACGCCTGCGACCGGCACGGCAAGCTGCTGGCCGTCAACGACCGGGCGGACATCGCCTACGCCGCCCGGCCCGACGTGCTCCATCTGGGGCAGGACGACCTTCCTGTGACGGTCGCGCGAGAGATACTCGGCGACGACATCGTCATCGGACGGTCCACCCACTCCGCCGCCGAGGCTTCCGCCGCGGCAGTGGAGGAGGGCGTCGACTACTTCTGCTGTGGCCCCACCTGGCCCACCCCGACCAAGCCGGGCCGCCCGGCTCCCGGGCCGCCGCTGCTGCGGCACGCGGCGTCGCTGGAGACCTCGCGGCCGTGGTTCGGGATCGGCGGCATCGACCTCGGGAATCTGGACGAGGTGATGTCGTTCGGGGTGCGGCGCGTGGTGGTGGTACGGGCGATCACCGATGCCGACGACCCTGGGGCGGCGGCTGCGGAGTTCGCCAAACGACTGTCAGG
The DNA here is from genome assembly GCF_008086045.1 of Nonomuraea sp. PA05. Lineage (GTDB taxonomy): Bacteria > Actinomycetota > Actinomycetes > Streptosporangiales > Streptosporangiaceae > Nonomuraea > Nonomuraea monospora. The sequence goes on from NZ_VSEY01000007.1 coordinate 205,952, forward strand.
CGGCTGAGCGACCGAGGCGCCCGTTCTCGCCACGGGCGCCTCCGTCGGCTGCCGTGCTCGGATCAGGTCTTGCGGGACGTGGCCGCGATGGCGAGCTCCGTCAGCGCGCTGCGGGACTCGGGCGTGACCGGCGCCGCGTCGAGCGCCTCCAACGCCTGCCCCAGATACTCGCCGATCAGATCCTCACACTCCCGCAGGGCGCCCGTCCCGTCGATGATCTCCCGCAACGTGGCGACCCCCTTCTCGTCCAGCCCCGGATCCCCCAGCAGCAGCCGCACGGTCTCGGCGTCCGGGGCGGAGGCGGCTGCCAGGGTGCGGGCGACGAGCATGGTGCGCTTGCCCTCACGCAGGTCGTCCCCCGCGGGCTTGCCGGTCTGCGCCGGGTCGCCGAAGACGCCGAGGATGTCGTCGCGGAGCTGGAAGGCGATCCCGACGCGCCGCCCGTATCCGGTGCACAGCTCGTCCATCCACGGCGCGAGCTCGCGGGCGGCGAGGGCGAGGCCGAGCCTGAGCGGCTGCTCGACCGAGTACTTGCCGCTCTTGAACAACGCCACGCGCAGCGCCGACTCGAAGGTGTTCTCGCCGTTGGCCTGCTCCAGCAGGTCGAGGTACTGGCCGCACATCAGCTCGCTGCGCATGTGGTCGTGGACGGGCTGGGCCACGTCCAGGGACTCGCGGGGCAGGCCGCTGGCCCGCCACATCTCGCCCGCCCAGATGAGCAGCAGGTTGCCGAGCAGGATCGCGGCGCCTTCGCCGAACTGCTCGCCGGAGCCGTACCAGCCGGACTTCTCGTGCATCGCCTGGAAGCGGCGGTGCGCGGACGGCATGCCCCTGCGCAGGTCGCTCTTGTCCATCACGTCGTCGTGCACCAGCGCGCTGGCCTGGAGCAGCTCCAGCGAGGCGGAGGCGGTGAAGATGCCGGGATCGTCGGCGCCGCCGGCGCCGCGCCAGCCCCAGTAGCAGAACGCCGGGCGCAGCCGCTTGCCGCCGGACAGCAGCTCGTCGGCGGCCGTGCGCAGCGGCGCGAACTCCGGCTCGCCGGTCGAGGGCAGCTTCCGCTCGACGAACTCCGAAAGTGCGCGTTCCACCTGTGCGCGCAAAGTCTCCATGCCGGCGGCGTCAGTGGTCATGCCCCTGAGACTAGTGGCCCTGTGGACAGGTCAGGATCTCCAGGTGGTTCCTCTGACCCGCGGGTTCGGCAGATGTGACGGTAACCTTGGTGCATGGCGCTTGGTCGATCCTCCATCCGGCCCGATCGTGTTCCCACCGTCCGCGAGATGCTCGCCTCCGGTGGCCGGTCGTTCTCTTTCGAGTTCTTCCCCCCGAAGACCGACGAGGGCGCGCGGCAGCTGTGGCGGGCGATCAGGGAGCTGGAGTCGCTGCGGCCGACCTTCGTGTCGGTGACGTACGGCGCCGGCGGCTCCACCCGCGACCGCACGGTCGACATCGTCGAGCGGATCGCCCACGACACCACGCTCACGCCTGTGGCGCACTTCACCGCGGTCAACCACTCGATCCGCGAGCTGCGTCACCTCGTGGGGCGCTTCGCCGACGCCGGGGTGCGCAACATCCTTGCCGTGCGCGGCGACCCGCCCGGCGACCCGATGGGCGACTGGGTGCAGCATCCCGAGGGCGTGCTCTACGCCGAGGAGCTGGTGCGGCTGATCCGGCAGGCGGGCGACTTCTGCGTCGGCGTGGCCGCGTTCCCCTACAAGCATCCGCGTTCGCCGTCCATCGAGTCCGACACCGAGTTCTTCGTGCGCAAGTGCCGGGCCGGGGCCGACTACGCGATCACCCAGATGTTCTTCCAGGCCGACGACTACCTGCGGTTGCGCGACCGGGTGGCGGCCGAGGGGTGTGACACGCCGATCATCCCGTGCATCATGCCGGTCACGCAGATGAGCACGATCGCCAGGTCCGAGCAGCTTTCCGGGGCGCCGTTCCCGCCCGACGTGGCGGCCAGGTTCGAGGCGGTCAAGGACGATCCGGCGGCGGTGCGGCGGCTGGGCATCGAGCACGGCGCCGAGCTGTGCCAGCGGCTGCTCGACGAGGGCGCGCCCGGCATCCACTTCATCACGTTCAACCGGTCGAGCGCGTCGCGTGAGGTGTTCCAGCGGCTGGATCGGGTGACCGCCTCCGCGTGAGGTGAGAGCCCTTGCGAGCGGGTGCCCGCCTCCGCGTGAGGTGAGAGCCCTTGCGAGCGGGTGCCCGTCTCTGCGTGAGGTGAGAGCCCTGCGAGCGGGTGCCCGTCACCCGTCCGCAGGGGGACCGGGCGGGTGACGGGCAGGGGGTAAAGGGTCGGTCACCTTCCGTCATCGATCATGCCCTGCGTCATGGCATGGCAAACCCGCTGGTCACAGCCTTTACCTGGGCTAGGTGAGCGGCATCGGCCGGCCGGCGATCGCGTACTCCTCGGAGCCGCCGGGGAAGATGAACCTCGTCAGCAGGTCGGAGAAGCCCATGCTGGCGTAGAGGTGGCGGGCGGGCGTGGGCTGGTCGTGGGTGGACAGGACGGCGGAGCGTTCGCGGCGCCCGGCGCACAGCGTCCTGATCATGGCGCGGCCGACGCCCTTGTTCTGGTAGTCGGGGTGCACGTGGATCTCGGCAAGCTCGAACGCGTACCCCATCCAGGCGTGGGCGGCCTCCTCGCCCAGCCGGTCCTCCAGGCCCCTGAGGACGACGTCGTGCCACCACTGGCCGGGCGCGCCCCGGAATCCGTACGCGAAGCCGACGACACGGGGCTCCGGAGCGGGCATATCTAGGGATGAATCACGCAATTCCGCGAAATAGCACTGAAAATGGGGATATGTCGCGTGATTTCGCATGATGGTCTTGCGGCCGGTGATCTGCTCCTCCGGCGGATTCATGGCTGCCGTGTAAATGTCGATCACCGTCTCCAGCCGCTCGGTGAACTCGGCCGGCCCGGCCCCGCGAAACTCGATCACCCGTCGCACACTACTCGACGTCCACCGGCGAACCCCCGGTCATCCGCACGAGCTCGTCGAACGTCGTCGGGAAGACGGTGTGCGGATGCCCGCCCGCGGCCCACACCACCTCGTGCTTGCTCAACCAGTTGTCCACCAGGGTGCGCACGGGCGCGGGATGCCCGACCGGGGCCACACCGCCGATGGGCTGCCCGGTGGCTTCCCTGACGAACTCCGGCGTCGCCCGGCGTACCCGCTCGACCCCAGCCGTACGGGCGATCAGCTCGACGTTCACGCGGTGCGCCCCGCTGGTCAGCACCAGCAGCGGCGAGCCGTCTGCGTCGAAGATCAGGCTGTTGGCGATCGCGCCCACCTCGCAGCCGAGCTGCGCGGCGGCGGTCGCGGCCGTCGGCGCCTTCTCGGGCAGGACCACGATCTCGCCGGTGGCCCCCAGCGCGCGCAGGGCGGTCTCCACGATGACGGCGTTCGCAGGCAACTTCTCAGACATGGGGACACTCTAAACAGGTTGACGCCTCTATTACCCATTCCTGGTAAGTGGTGTAGGGTCCCCTGATCCGTTCTTTAGGAGAGGTGGTACGGGTGCGGGTTCGACGGCTGCCCGGCGTGGCTGCTCTTCTGACGGCCGGCACGGTCGTCGTCTCGGGTTGCGGAACGCAGCACGCGGTACGGCAGGCGGAGGCGCCGCTGCCCGAGTCCCCACCGGCCGCCGCGGCCCAGCAGGGGCCGTCCGCCGTCACTCCCGCCGCCGTCTCCGCGCCGCGCAAGACGCTCAAACTAGGCGCCAAGGGCAAGGCCGTCACCTGGATGCAGGAGCGGCTGACCGAGCTCGGCTACCGCCCCGGCAAGGTGGACGGCCAGTACGGCGGCACCACGCTGGCCGCCGTCTGGGCGTTCCAGAAGGTCAACGGCATCAAGCCGACCAGCACCGTCGCCAAGCGCACCTGGGAGGCGCTGGAGACGCCGCGCGCGCCGAAGGTGCTGGTGCCGAACGGCAAGGCGACCCGCGCCGAGGTCAACCTGACCAAGCAGATCATGGTGCTGTACGTGCGCGGCGAGGTGAAGCTGATCACCCACGTCTCGTCCGGCAGCGGCGTCCCCTACTGCGAGACCGCCGACTGGCAGGGCAAGGAGCAACGCTTCTGCGGCTCGGCGCGCACGCCGACGGGCAACTACCGCACGACGTGGCGGGCCAGCGGCTGGCACAAGTCGTACCTCGGCGAGCTGTACAACCCGATCTTCTTCAACGGCGGCATCGCCTTCCACGGCGCGCTGTCGGTGCCGCTCTACCCGGCCTCGCACGGCTGCGTGCGGATGCCGATGAACGTGGCCGCGGAGCTGCCCGGGCTGCTGGGCAAGGGTGTCCCTGTGCACGTCAGGGGCGCGTACAAGCGTGCCTGAACCCGCATAACCTCCGCATAACCGAAATCGGTGACGGGCCGGTTATCCGTGCTCTGGTGAGCTTCCCCCGGACTCTGGGGGGATCTCATGACTACGGCTTTTCTGGTGCGTACGCCCGTCGTGCCCGAGCGCGCGAACGGGCCTGAAACACGGGTGTGGTGGCTGCTGGCCACCGGTTGGGTCGCGCAGGTGGCGCTGCGGTTATGGCTGCACCGCTACCACGCGACGCCCGTGGCGAACCCGGACGAGACCGGCTACCTGCTGGCCGCCCGCTGGCTGGCCGGCGGCGCGGCGGCCGATCTGTCCGGCTCGACCTTCTACCACGCCGGGTACGCGCTGCTGCTCGTGCCGATCTTCTGGCTGACCTCCGACCCCGAACTCGCCTACCGGCTGGCCGTCGGGGTGGGGGCGGTGGCCGGGGCCGGTGCGTACCCGGTGGCGTACGCGCTGTTGCGGCGGTCGCGGCTGGGCGGGCGGGCGGCGCTGGCGGTGGCGTTCGCGGCAGGGCTGTCGCCCGCGGTGCTGGTGTTCTCCGGGTTCGCGCTGGCCGACGCCGTCCTGCCCGTGGTCGTGCTGGGATGGCTGGCCGCGCTGCACGACCTGGTCGCGGACGGGCCCGCGCGGCGGCGGGTGTGGGCAGGGGCGGCGGCGGGCGGGCTGGCGGCGTACGCGATGGCCGTGCACCTGCGCGGGACGGTGATCGTGGCGGTGTGCCTGCTCGTGACGGTCGCGCTGTGGCGCAGGCTGCCGCGCGCCGCCCTGATCGCGACGCCGGCCGCCACGGTCGCCGGTGCGGTGGCGGGGGACGCGCTCAACGGGGCGCTGCGGGCCGCCCTCTACCCCCGGGGGCCACGTGACCTGTCGGCGCTGCTGGTGGAGCGCCTGACGAGCCTGGAAGGGCAGGCGTGGGCGCTGTCGGGAGCCGCGGGACAGCTCTGGTACCTCGTCGCGGGCACGTGGGGGCTGGCGGGCGTGGGCCTGGCCGGGGCGGTGGCCCTGCTGACCCGGCGGGCCGCGCCGCTCGCGCCGCGCGTCCTGGCCGGGGTGCTGCTGGCGACGACCCTGGGCATCGCGTACGCCTCCTCGGCCGCCCTGCCGGACGAGCACCGGGTCGGCAACTTCGCCTACGGGCGTTACCTGGCGTGCGTCGCGGTGGCGTGGACGCTGGCGGGCATGCTCGTGCTGCTCCGCACGGGACGACGGAGTGTGCCGCGGTACGTGACGGCCGCCGCCGGGCTGCTCGCCGTGACCGGCGGCGTGGCCGCCTGGTACGCGGGCGACCGCCTCCGCAGGCACGCCTTCATCGCCTTCGACTTCCCCGAAGTGATCTTTCTCACCGGCGTCCCGGACGCCCTGGACCTGACCGCCGCCTCCCTGTCCGCGCTGGCGCTGCTGGCCTGCCTGGCGGCGGCGGCCCTGGTCCGGCGGCCCGCGCTGCTCACCGCGGGCGTCCTGGCGCTGATCCACGTGGCGTTCGTCGCGCACCTGGCGCCCGCCCCGCCCACGCCCGGCCCCGACGGCCTGCCCGCGCCGTCACCGCCGGGCCGGGTGGCGGTGGAGGCCGGGGTGAAATGGAACGTCTGGGTGCCGCTGTCGTACCGGGTGTGGTGGACGCGGATCGAGCGTTACCAGGGCACCCCGCCCGAGGGCGCCTGCACCGCCGTCGTCCCGCAGGACGCCGGACCGCCTCCCGCGGGCTGGACGCCCACCGGCTCCGGGCACGGCTGGACGACCTGGACGCGCTGCCGTCCGTCATGAGGCGGCGGCGGGATCCTCATCGGGATGGCCGGCGTCCCAGCGGGCGCGGGCGTCCCGCATCGCGTCCTTGTGCTCGCGCGACCAGTCGGCCAGCCCTTGCACAGCCTCCGCCAGGCTGCGGCCCATCGGCGTCAGCCGGTACTCGACCTGCGGCGGGATCGTCGCGTACGCCGTGCGCTCGACCAGCCCGTCCCGGCACAGCCGCCTGGTCGTCAGCGTCAGCATGCGCTGCGAGATGCCCGGCACCGCCCTGTGCAGCTCCCTGAACCGCCGCACCCCCTTGGCCAGCTCCACCAGCACCAGCACCGTCCACTTGTCGCCGATGCGGTCGAGCACGTCCCTGATGCCGCAGTCGTCGTCCCCGCACGGCCCCGCGACCTGGGGGGTTACCTCCGTGTGCGCGACTGACATGAGAGTGCCTCCTTACGGCGGGCGCGGAGCCTCGCCCATGCTGGGTTCGTTTCACCTGGCAAATCCACATTAGGGGGAATCATGATTGTCGTGACGGGCGTGTCCGGGGCGCTGGGCGGAGCGATCTTCGACGGCTTGCGGGCCGCGGTGGGGCCGGCGGTGACGGGCGCCAGCAGCAAGGGTGACGGCACGGGGGTGCGTCACGCCGACTTCGACAGCCCGGAGACGCTGGAGCGGGCGTTCGAGGGCGCGCGCGTGCTGGTGTTCGTGTCGGCCGGGTACGCCGAGGACGACGTCGTGCTGGCCCGCCACGGCGCCGTCGTGCGGGCGGTGGCCGCGGCGGGCGTCGAGCACGTGATCTACACCAGTCTGGCCGGGTCGGGGGAGCGGCTCACGATCGCGCTGGCCCACCGGTGGACCGAGGCGCGGCTGGCCGAGGCGCCGTTCGACGTGACGGTGCTGCGCAACGCCCTGTACGCGGAGATCCCTGCGGGCCTGGCGCTGGCCGGCGCCGCCATGGCGGCCGAGAGCGGGGTGTTCGCGGCGCCGCTCGGCGAGGGGAAGGTGTCGGCGGTGGCCAGGCAGGACCTGGCGGCCGTGGCCGTGCGCGTGGCGGCCGAGGCGTGGCGGGACGTCGAGTCGGGCGGGGAGCGGCGGCACGCGGGCAGGACGTACGAGCTGGAGGGCGTGGCGGCGGTCGGCGGGCACGACCTGGCCGGGGTGCTCACCGAGGTGCTCGGGCGGCCGGTGGCCTACCTGCCGGTGCCGATGGGGGTTGCGCGGGGGGAACTGGCCGGGCTGGAGGCGTACCAGGCGGGGCACACGATGTCGACGTTCGCCAACATCGGCGCGGGCCTGCTGGAGGCCGGGCGCAGCGACCTGCCCGGGCTGCTGGAGGCGCCGACTCCGGTGCGCGAGCTGATCGCGCAGGCCGTACGAGCGGGTCTCGGCTCCGCCCGCCCCTAACGCTGCTCGTCGACCGGCGGCAGGCTCGGCTCTGCCTGTTCGACCGGCGCCATGTCCGCGGCGGCGGCGCGTTTGCCCTGCGCGGCGGCCAGCACCATCCCCACGGCCTGCGCCAGCCCTCCGGCCAGCAGCAGCCAGGCCGTGTACGGCTGCCACGCGGGCAGGCCCGCCAGGAAGTCGGGCGACTCGTACAGATTGGCCAGCAACACGACGGGATTGAACAGCGCGACGCCGAAGCCCAGCGCGTACGGGACGATGAGCACCCCCGACACCACGAGGATCAGCGTCCGGCCGCGTCTCTCGCGCTGTAACAGCACCCCGAACACGAGGTAGGCGACGGCGGCCAGGCCGACGACCGCCGCGGTCCACCAGGTCAGCCGCCACGTGTCCACGCCCAGCGAGGTCAGCCCCGACTCGTCGACGCCGCCGCCCTGCCAGCCGGGGCCCGCGAGCTGCGCGCGCACGGCCGCCCGGACGGCCACGTGGCCCGCGCCCGCGTACGCCGCTGCCAGCACCGGCCCCAGAGCCAGCAGGACGAGCCCCGCCAGGCGACCGCTTCCCGCCATCCGCTTCCCCTCCTGCGACAGCCTTGCCCCCATCCCTCGCTATCCGAGGGTGTGCAGGCCGCTGATGGTGATCTCGGCCGCACGGCGCGCGGTGACCCACAGGTCCGCCATCGACTGCTCCTCCTCGAGGGTGGCCATCACGGAGAGCTTGATCGCCCCGATCAGCGCGCCCACCGCCGCCGCGGCGTCCGCCAGCGGGAGGTCGGGGAACGCCTCGTGCAGCGCCCTGGCCAGCCTGAGCTGGGTGTCGAACAGCATGAGCAGCGCGCGCGCCTGCAGCGCCGGCTCGGTGAGGATCAGCCGCACCCGCAGCGCCGCCTCCTCCGCCGTCAGGTACTGGTACGCGGTGGCCTGCTCGAAGCTCTCCTCGATGACCCGCAGCAGCACGCCGGTCACCGTCTCGTCGGGCCGCCGGCTCTCCATCGCCGTGAGCGCCAGCTCCAGCCGGGACGCGGTGTCGTAGAAGACCACGTCCTCCTTGCTGGCGAAGTAGCTGAAGAACGTGCGCGTCGACACGTCGGCCTGCTCGGCGATCTCCGCGAGCGTGGTCTCCTCGAAGCCCTTCTCCTCGAACAGCCGCAGCGCCCCTTCGATCAGCGCCTGCCGCGTGCGCTGCTTCTTGCGCTCCCGGAGCCCTTCCACCATGCCGGAACTATACTGCACGTCCTTATTGTTTTCACCCATTGAAGTTTTGCATCGAGTGAGGTTTTCTAGGGGGGAGGACTCGGAAAGGAGCGGAACATGTCACCGTTGACCCTGCCCACCGCCCGCCAGCGCCCGCTCGACCCGCCCGACGAAGTCACCGCCCTGCGACAACAGGCGCCGATCCACCGCATGACGTACGCCGACGGCCACCAGGGCTGGCTCGTGACCGGCTACGCGGCGGCCCGCGCCGTCCTGGCGAGCCCGCACTTCAGCAACCGGCCCGAGCACATGCACCCGCCGATCCCGTCCGCCAGGATGGAGCTGGCCACCCGGCCGGAGAAGTTCCGCGTGCCGCCCGGGTTCTTCCTGCGCATGGACCCGCCCGACCACACCCGCTTCCGCAGGCTGCTGACCGGGCAGTTCACGGTGCGGCGGATGAAGACGCTGGAGCCGCGCATCGAGGAGATCACCGAGGCCTGCCTCGACGCCATGGAGGCCGCGGGGCCGCCCGCTGACCTCGTCCAGGAGTTCGCGCTGCCGATCCCCTCGCTGGTCATCTGCGAGCTGCTCGGGGTGCCGTACGAGGACCGCGACCGGTTCCAGGCCGACACCAAGGTGCTGGCCAGCCTCGACGCCAAGGCCGACGACGCCATCGCCGCGCTCGGCGGCATCTCGGCCTACCTGTACGGGCTCGTCCAGCGCAAACGCAAGGAACCGGCCGACGACCTGCTCGGCGGGCTCATCGAGAGCGGGGAGCTGAGCGACGAGGAGCTGGCCGGGGTCGGGGTCCTGCTGCTCATCGCGGGGCACGAGACGACCGCCAACATGCTGGGGCTCGGGACGTACGCGCTGCTCACCAACCCGGACCAGCTCGCCGCCATGCGCGACGACCCGTCCGTGGTGGAGAACGGCGTCGAGGAGCTGCTGCGCCACCTCACGATCATCCACCTCGGCCCGATCCGCTCCGCGCTGGAGGACGTCGAGATCGAGGGCGTCACGATCGCCGCCGGCGAGAACGTCGCCATCCACCTGCCCGCCGTCAACCGCGACGCCGCCCGCTTCGCCGACGCGGAGCGGCTCGACCTCACCAGGCCCGCCGGCGGTCACCTGACCTTCGGCCACGGCATCCACCAGTGCCTCGGCCAGCAGCTCGCCCGGGCGGAGATGCGCATCGCCTACCCTGCGCTGCTGCGGCGCCTGCCTGGCCTACGCTTGGCGGTAACACCCGAGGAGGTGCCGATGCGCTCGGACATGAGCATCTACGGAGTGCACCGCCTCCCTGTCACTTGGTAGGTCACGATGGAAATCAAGGCAGATACCACGGTGTGCATCGGCGCGGGCATGTGCGCGCTGACGGTGCCGAAGGTGTTCGACCAGAGCGAGGACGAGGGCACGGTCGTGCTGCTCCAGGACGAGCCTCCGCAGGAGCTGGAGGAGGCCGTGCGCCGGGCTGTGACCCTCTGCCCGTCCGGGGCGATCTCGGTCTCCTGACGCGGGCCGCGCCTTGACAACGCCCTGACAACACCGCTTCGCCGTCGCCGCATCCCTGACTCGCGGCGGCGGCTCTTTCGTGTGCGCCGGGGTTCGCGCCGCTTTCCCGTCAACATCATCGAACCTATGTTCGTGGTTCGGTTGACAACAGGCCGTGATCGAAATTATGTTCGACCTAGTGACGGTGAGGCTCGCGGCTCAACGTCACCTGGGACCTGGTCGCGGGCCGTTCGCTTCCCCAAGCGATTTTCCCGCGGCCAGGCTCCTCGGGCGAAGGGCGCGTCCTCGTCGTCGGCGGAGACGAGTGGGCGTGTCCTGGCCGGACGGGGAGAGGGGAAGCTCCTCGTCCGGCCTGCCCGGCGGAAATGTCGGTGGCGTCTGCGATTGTTGGCTCCATCGGCGCGGAAGCCGGCGTCGCCCACGACTCCAAAGGAGGCGCGCAAGATGGCACCACGGCCTAGAGAAACGCCCGGGCCCCGGCTGTCGCCTGCGGTTCGGGCACACCTGACCGATTCACGTTCGTGCCTGGCGGAGGCGACCGGCGCTCGCACCCCGGCATCCCGATATGTGGCCGCCCACCTGGCGGCCCTGCGAGCGGCAGCGGCGATCCTCGCCGCCCGGCCCCGCCCTGCCGAGGGCCGCCGCCGGCGGCTGCGCAGCGCGTGGGAGCTCCTGCCTGAGGCGGAGCCGTCGCTGGAGCAGTGGGCCACCTACTTCGCCACCACCGCCGCCAAGCGGGCCGCGGCCGAGGCGGGGATGGTGCGGCGGGTCAGTGCGGCGGACGCTGAGGAGATCTTGGCTGAGGCCGAGACGTTCGTGGCGACCGTTGAGGGCATTTTGGGGGTTCCGTCCCAGCCGCAACTGCCGGTGGATGTGCCGTTGGCGGGTTGAAGAGGGCTTCCTGAGGCGCGGTCCGCGCCTTGACGCGGCTCACGGCCCGCCTTGAAGGCCCGCCGTTCGCGTCCTGAGGCTCGCTGCTGCCTCTGCGGGCCTCGCCCCCGCACCCCTGGGCCCGCCACCGCGCCCGCTGGCCTGGCCATCGCGTCCTGCGCGGGCCTGGCCGTCGTGTCCTGGGGCTCGCCGTCGCGTCCGCGGGCCTCGTCAGCGTGTCTGCGGGCTCGCAACCGCACCTGAGGCTCGCTACCGCGCCCGGGCCTGGCTTCGTGTCCTGAGGCCGCCGCCGCATGTGCGGGCTTTCCCGTCCGGGTCGCTCGAAAACCCCTCGATCGCAGCACCCGGAAAATGCCGATGGGCTCGCCGACGATGCGACGAGCCCCCGGTCGGAGCGGGCGACCTCAAAACCAGGACGACGAAGCCCCAAGACCCCGGACGGTCTCAGAACGTCAGAACGACTCCACGGCCCTGCGGGCCTCGGCGTCGAGAACGCCCCAGCTGATGAGCTCTTCGGTGAGCTCGCTCGGCGACTTGTCGTAGATCACGGCCAGGGAGCGCAGGTCCTCCTGGCGGATCGACAGCACCTTGCCGTTGTAGTCGCCACGCTGGCTCTGGATCGTGGCGGCGTACCGGGCGAGGGCGCCGGCCTTCTCCTTGGGCAGCGTCGCGAGCCGCTCCAGGTCGATCACAAGCTTGGGCGTCGGCCCGAGCGGGCTGGGGGCGGCTCCGCCCGGCAGCAGCTCGGATACGGGCACCCCGTAGAAGTCGGCAAGTTCGGCAAGCTTCTGCACGGTCACCGCTCGGTCGCCACGCTCGTAAGAGCCAACGACTACGGCTTTCCACCTGCCACGCGACTTCTCTTCGACTCCATGCAGGGACAGGCCCTGCTGGGTGCGGATGGCGCGGAGTCGTGCACCCAGCGACTTTGCGTACTCAGACGGCATCGTGTGGCCCCCCGGCTCTCGTATGTATCGCTCTCAGTAGATTGTGCTCCCTTGCGGCGTATGCCCGGGCCACCGGGGGGTCTGGTGCCAGGCTCGGCACCATCGGTAGCCATGGCTCTGGGTTTACCCCAGAACGCCGCGCGGTGTGGTTACGCACAGTGACGGTAAAGGGGTGGACGCCTAAGGTCAAGCTGATTGGAAAAAAGATGCCGAATCCGGTCCGGTAGTGAACGCCACAATCGCCCCTCATGTCCCACTGACAACGGTGACTTCGTCAGAGTTTGACGAGAAATTCCGGCGGTCAGGGCTCCCTGGTGAGAATCATGACAGGGCAGGTCGAAGCCCGGACGATCTTCATCGAGGTGTCCCCGAGGAACACCCGCCTCAGTGGTCCCGTGTCGCTGGAAGCGCATATGATCATCTCGCCAGGCAGCCACGAGGTCGTGCCGAGTGCCTGGGCCACGTTGCGGCCCTCCAGCACTTCGACCTCCACGGCCCGCCCCGCCGGCCGTCCCGACGGCTGCCGTCCCCGCGCCGCCGCGTGGAGGTCGGCCGCCGCCTGGTCGCGCAGGCGTACGAGCATCTCTTCCTCGATCCTCGCCCGCCTGCCACTGCTGATCACCAGCGTCACCAGACGCAGCGGCACGCCCAGCGCCGCAGCAGTCCCGGCCGCGTCCTTGACGGCCGCGTCACAGCCGGGGCCGCGCCGGTAGGCGACGGTCAGGCGGTCGAAGGCGGCCGGCGGCTGGTCGCCGTAGCCGCGCGGGGCGAGCAGGACGGGAACGGAGGAGGAGTGCAGAAGCTGGTCGGCGGTGCTGCCCACCGAGATGCGCCCCCTGCCGCTGCCCGAGGCCGAGCCGATGACCACGACGTCGGCGCCGCGCCCGCGCGCCAGCTCCACGAGCCCGCGCCCGCTGCCCCTGTGGGTGTGCGCGACAAACTCGGCACCCCCGCCGCCAGGTCCACCTCCCAGCTCGCCCACCAGTTCGCGGGCCTGGGCGAGCGTGGCGTCGGCCTGCTCGCGCAGGTAGGCGCGCCAGGCGCTCTCCTCGGCCCTGGCGGGCCCCGGCGTCGAGCGGGCGGGCGGCTGCACGGTCGCCACCGTCAGCCGCGCGTGCGCCTGCTCCGCCAGCAGTACGGCCAGCGCCAGCCCGTCCCGCCCCCGGGCTCCCGGGACGTATCCGGCCAGCACGTCGTCGAGCCTCATTCAGCGCACCTCGTCGTTCAGCCGCGAATGGCGATAGCCGTACAGGAAGTAGCAGACCAGCCCCGCGAGCATCCACAACCCGAACGCCAGCCAGGTCACCCCCGCCAGCCCCGCCATGACCACGACGCACATGACGGCGCCCAGCACCGGCGTGGCGGGGAACAGCGGCGTGCGGAAGCTGCGCGGCAGCTCGGGGCTGCGGTAGCGGAGCACGAGCACGCCGACGTTGACGATGGCGAAGGCGAACAGCGTGCCTATGCTGGTCGCCTCCGCGAGCTGCCCGAGGGGCACCAGCCCGGCCAGCACGGAGATGAACCCGGCCACGATGAGGGTGTTGGCGACGGGCACCTGCCTGCGCGGATCGACCTTCTGGAAGACGCGCGGGATGAGCCCGTCGCGGGACATCGCGAACAGGATGCGGGTCTGCCCGTAGATGACGGTCAGCACGACGCTGGCGATGGCGATGACCGCGCCGAAGGAGACGATCAGGCCGGGCCAGGTGGCGCCCATGGCGAGGTTGGCGACGTACGACAGGCTCGCCTCGGTGTTGTCGGGGTCGAACTCGGTCCACGGCATCGCGCCGACGGCGGCCAGGGCCACCAGCACGTAGACGACCGTCACGATGACCAGTGACAGGATGATCGCCAGCGGCAGGTCCCGCTTGGGGTTCCTGGCCTCCTCGCCGGCCGTGGAGGCGGCGTCGAAGCCGATGTAGGAGAAGAAGACCTGCGAGGCGGCGGCCGTGATGCCGGCCACGCCGAGCGGGGCGAAGGGCGTGAGGTTGCCCGACTCGAACGCGGTGAACGTCACCACGCAGAAGAACAGCAGCACCGCGATCTTGATGAGCACGAAGAAGGCGTTCGCCTTGGCGCTCTCGGAGGCCCCGTGCAGCAGCAGCCAGGTGGTCAGCAGCACGATGACGATCGCCGTGACGTTGATCACTCCGCCGTCCTGGCCGGGGGAGCGGGTGATGGCGTCGGGCAGCGTGAAGCCGAACAGCGAGTACAGGAACGAGTTGAGGTACTCGCCCCAGCCCACGGCCACGGCCGCCACGGAGACGGCGTACTCCAGCATCAGGCACCAGCCGCAGATCCAGGCCACCAGCTCGCCCAGCGTCGCGTACGCGTAGGAGTAGGACGAGCCGGACACCGGGATCGTGCCGGCCAGCTCGGCGTACGACAGCGCGGAGAACAGCGCCGTGACGGCCGCCAGCACGAACGACAGCACCACCGCGGGCCCCGCCTTCGGCACCGCCTGCCCGAGGATGACGAAGATCCCGGTGCCCAGCGTCGCGCCGACGCTGAACAGCGTGAGCTGCCACAGGGACATGGTGCGCCGCAGCTCGCCGCCCTCGCCGTGCCCGCCCTCGGCCACGATCCGCTCGGTCGGCTTGGTACGCAGCAGCCGCCGGGTCAGCGTCATCGGGCACCCCCTACAGCGTGCTCGTCAGCGGCCACCGGCCGTTGGGCGTGACGATGGTGCCCGCGCAGCCGCCGAGTATGCGCTCGGCGTCCTCGAGCCGGCCGATGGCAGCCATGTCGCCGGTCGTCTCCACGAACCGGCAGACGGCCTCCACCTTCGGCCCCATGGATCCGGCGGGGAAGTCGAGCGCCCGCAGCTCGTGCGGCGTGGTGTGGCCGATCTCGCTCTGCTCGGGGGTGCCGAAGCCCCGCATGACGCGTGGCACGTCGGTGAGGCTGAGGAAGGCGTCGCACTCCAGCGCCTCGGCCAGCATCGCGGTGGTGAGGTCCTTGTCGACCACGGCCTCGACGCCGGTCAGCCGGCCGCGCTCGTCGCGGACGACCGGCACGCCGCCGCCGCCCGCGCACACCACGATCACGCCCTCGGCCACCATCCGCCGGATCAGCCGGGTCTCGACGACGCGCTGCGGGGTGGGAGAGGGCACGACGCGCCGCCAGTGCGGGCCGTCCTGCCGCACCGTCCAGCCGTGCTCGGCGGCCAGCTTCTCGGCCTCCTCCTGCTCGTAGACCCGGCCGACGAACTTGGCGGGGTCGGCGAAGGCCGGGTCGACGGCCGACACGAGCGTCTGCGTGACCATGGCCAGCACCTGCCTGCCGGGCAGCGCGTTCTGCAGGGCCTGCTGCATCCAGTAGCCGATCAGGCCCTGCGTCTGCGCGCCGAGCGCGTCGAACGGGTACGGCCCGCTCAGGCCGGGGTCGGCGGCGCTCTGCAGGGCCAGCATGCCGACCTGCGGGCCGTTCCCGTGGGTGATGACCAGCTCGTGCTCGCCGGCCAGGCCGGCCAGCGCCCTGGCGGCGGCGCGCACGTTGACGAGCTGCGCGTCGGCGTCGGGCCGCTGCCCGCGCCGCAGCACCGCGTTGCCGCCCAGCGCCACGATGACCCGCATGCCGATCCTCCTTCGGAACCGCCCGTCAGACGGCGTCGCGCTCCAGCGGGCAGCTCATGCAGCGCGGCCCGCCGCGCCCCCTGCCGAGCTCGCTGCCCCTGATCGTGATCACCTCGATGCCGTTGTCGCGCAGGTAGTGGTTGGTGGTGGCGTTGCGCTCGTAGGCCACGACCACGCCTGGCTCCAGCGCCAGCCCGTTGCAGCCGTCGTCCCACTGCTCCCGCTCGGCGGCGTAGACGTCCTGGCTGGGCGTCAGGACCTTGATGCCGGGCAGGTCGAGGGCGCGCGCGATGGCCTTGTGCATGTCCTCGGGCGGGTGGTCGGTGACCTTCAGCTCCTTGGACGTCTCACCGGGCTCGATCGTGTACGCCGGCAGCATGCCCAGGCCGGCGTACTTGGTGAACACGCCCACGTCGAGCATGGTCATCACGGTGTCGAGGTGCATGAACGCCCGCGCCTTCGGCATGTCGAGCGCCACGATCCGCCGCGCGGAACCGGCCGTGAACAGCCGCTGCGCCAGCATCTCGACGGCCTGGGGCTGGGTGCGCTCGCTCATCCCCACCAGCACCGCGCCCCGGCCGATGACCAGCACGTCGCCGCCCTCCATGGTGGCGGGGGCCACCGACTGGCCGGGCATCCAGCAGTGGTAGCCGCCCTGCCCGGGCCGGTCGAAGCCGCCGGCGAACGTCGGGTGGTACATGTAGACGGCCTCCATGTTGACCGTCTCCCGCATGCGGGCCTTCTTCTTCATCGCGTTGATCGACACGCCGTCGTAGATCCAGCACGAGGTGTCCCGCGTGAACAGGTGGTTGGGCAGGGGCGGCAGGATGAAGCCGTCCTCGCCGGTGGCGTGGAAGGTCACCGACTTGGGGTCGCAGCCCATGGAGACGAGCTCGCGCTTGGTGATGCCGCCGGTCAGGTAGACCTGGAGGGTGGCCGCGTCCATCCCGTCGAGGGTGTTGCGGATGTCGTCGATGGCGACCGGGCCGAGCCAGCGCTCGTCGATGACCGCGTCCAGGATGTGCTTGCGCGCCTCGGGGATGTCGACGGTCTCCCTGAGCAGGTCGGCCAGCAGGTGGACGCGGATGCCGCGGCTCGTCAGCACCTGCTGGAACTCCTCGTGCTCCTCGACCGCGCGCTGCACCCACAGCACGTCGTCGAAGAGGAAGGCGTCCTTGCTGGTGGGCGTCAGCCGTTTCAGTGCCAGGTCGGGCTTGTGCAGCAGGACCTGCCGCAGGTGCCCGACCTCGGAATCGACATGGAACGTCATCTGTGCTGTATCCCCCTCAAAAGAGCGGAAGTCACGCTCGACCGCCGCCCCGCGCGCCGGGTGATCGTGCCCGGCGCGAACCGCGCCGACACCGCGCGGCGCGGGAAATTACCTGATCAGGAAGGTCCCCGATCCGCGGACGCCGGCGGGAGGCGCTCGCGTTGTACCTGGTAGCCCCTGGTACTGTGTGTCCCGACCAACACCCTTTTAAGACCCGTCCCGTGAGGCGGGAAAGGTGGTGAGCTTCGCCATGTCCACATCCATGGATGACTCCAGGGCCGTGCTGGAGGCCCCGGACATCCACCGGGCGCTGACTCGGATCGCGCACGAGATCCTCGAGCGCACCAAGGGCGCGGGCGACGTCGTCCTCCTCGGCATCCCGACCCGCGGCGCCACGCTGGCGCGCCGGCTCGGCGACCGCATCGAGCAGTTCGAAGGCGTCAAGATCCCCGTCGGCTCCATCGACATCACCATGTACCGCGACGACCTGCGCAGCGGGCCCGTGCGGCCGCTCGGCCCCACCGAGCTGCCCCCCGACGGCATCGACGGCAAGGTCGTCGTGCTCGTCGACGACGTCCTCTACTCCGGCCGCACCGTGCGCGCCGCGCTCGACGCGCTCAACGACCTCGGCCGCCCCACCGCCGTGCAGCTCGCCACGCTGGTCGACCGCGGCCACCGCGAGCTGCCCATCCGCGCCGACTACGTCGGCAAGAACCTGCCGACCGCCAAGAGCGAGAAGGTCAAGGTCTACCTCCAGGAGATCGACGGCCGCGACGCCGTCCTGCTGATGAAGGGGGGCGCCCGGTGAACCGCCACCTGATCTCGGCCGGAGACCTGGCCAAGGACGACGCGCTGCTCATCCTCGACACCGCCGAGGAGCTGGCGAGGGTCTCGGAACGTTCCATCAAGAAGCTGCCCACGCTGCGCGGGCGCACCGTGGTCAACCTGTTCTTCGAGGACTCCACGCGCACCCGGATCTCGTTCGAGGCGGCGGCCAAGCGGCTGTCCGCCGACGTGATCAACTTCTCCGCCAAGGGGTCGAGCGTGTCCAAGGGCGAGTCGCTCAAGGACACCGCGCTGACCCTGGAGGCCATGGGCGCCGACGCGGTCGTCATCCGCCACGGCGCCTCCGGCGCGCCGCACCGCCTGGCCAACTGGGTGCGCGGCAGCGTCGTCAACGCCGGCGACGGCACCCACGAGCACCCCACGCAGGCGCTGCTCGACGCCTTCTCCATGCGCCGCCGCCTGGGCAGCCTGGAGGGCCGCAGGGTCACCATCGTCGGCGACGTGCTGCACAGCCGCGTCGCCCGCTCCAACGTGCTGCTGCTGCACACGCTCGGCGCCGAGGTCACCCTGGTCGCGCCGCCCACGCTGCTGCCCGTCTCCGTCGGCACCTGGCCGTGCGAGGTCTCCTACGACCTCGACGCGGTGCTGCCGAAGTCCGACGCGGTGATGATGCTGCGGGTGCAGAAGGAGCGGATGAACGCCGCGTACTTCCCGAGCGAGCGCGAGTACTCCCGCCGCTACGGCCTCGACAGGGACCGGTTCGCGAAGATGCCCGACGAGGCGATCGTCATGCACCCGGGGCCGATGAACCGGGGCATGGAGATCGCGGCCGAGGTGGCCGACTCGGCGCGATCCACGATCGTCGAACAGGTCGCCAACGGTGTGACCATCCGCATGGCCGTCCTGTACCTGCTGCTCGGGGGAGAAACCGCATGATCATTCGCAACGTGAGGATCCTGGGCGGCGAGCCCGTGGACATCCGCGTCGCCGACGGGGCGATCGCCGAGATCGGCCCCGGCCTGGCGGGCGAGAACACCGTCGACGGCGCGGGCGCGATCGCGCTGCCCGGCCTCGTCGACCTGCACACGCACCTGCGCGAGCCGGGCCGCGAGGACGCCGAGACCGTGCAGACCGGCACCCAGTCGGCCGCCCGCGGCGGCTACACCGCCGTGCACGCCATGGCCAACACCTCGCCCGTCGCCGACACCGCCGGCGTGGTCGAGCAGGTGTGGCGGCTGGGCCGCGAGTTCGCCCACTGCGACGTGCACCCCGTCGGCGCCGTCACCGTCGGCCTGGAGGGCAGGCAGCTCGCCGAGCTGGGCGCGATGGCCGACTCCGCCGCCCGCGTGCGGGTCTTCTCCGACGACGGCAGGTGCGTGGACGACGCGGTGCTGATGCGCCGCGCCCTGGAGTACGTCAAGGCGTTCGACGGCGTCGTCGCCCAGCACGCCCAGGAGCCCAGGCTCACCGCCGGCGCCCAGATGAACGAGGGCGTCGTCTCCGGCAGGCTCGGCCTGACCGGCTGGCCCGCCGTCGCGGAGGAGGCGATCATCGCCCGCGACTGCCTGCTGGCCGCGCACGTCGGCTCCCGGCTGCACGTCTGCCACGTCTCCACGGCCGGCTCGGTCGAGATCATCCGCTGGGCCAAGTCCAAGGGCTGGAACGTCACCGCGGAGGTGACCCCCCACCACCTGCTGCTCACCGACGACCTCGTGGAGGAGTCGCCGGTGGGCGCCTACAACCCCATCTACAAGGTCAACCCGCCGCTGCGCACCCGCGCGGACGTCGAGGCGCTGCGTGCCGCGCTGGCCGACGGCACGATCGACATCGTGGCCACCGACCACGCGCCCCACCCGGTCGAGGACAAGGAGACCGAGTGGTCGGCCGCCGCCATGGGCATGGTCGGCCTGGAGACCGCGCTCAGCGTGGTCCAGGAGGCCATGGTCGAGACCGGGCTGCTCGACTGGGCCGGCCTCGCCCAGCGCATGTCCGTCGTGCCCGCCCGCATCGGGCGCCTGGCCGGGCAGGGGCAGCCGATCGAGGTGGGCGCCCCGGCCAACATCACGCTGTACGACCCGTCCGCGCGCACGAAGGTCGATCCGTCCGCCTTCGCGTCCAAGAGCAGGAACACCCCCTACGAGGGGATGACGCTGCCCGGCAGGGTAGTGGCCACGTTCCTGCGCGGCAGGCCGACCGTTCTCGAAGGGAAGCTGGTTTGAACACTGCGGTGCTCGTGCTGGAAGACGGCCGCGTCTTCCACGGAACCCCATACGGCGCCGAAGGCGAGACGTTCGGCGAAATGGTCTTCAACACCGGCATGACCGGCTATCAGGAGACCCTCACGGATCCGTCCTACCACCGGCAGATCGTCGCCATGACGGCGCCGCACATCGGCAACACCGGCGTCAACGACGAGGACCCCGAGTCCAGGCGCGTCTGGGTGGCCGGCTACGTCGTGCGCGAGCCGTCCAGGGTGGTCTCCAACTGGCGGGCCAACCGCTCGCTCGACGACTACCTCAAGGAGCAGGGCGTGGTCGGGATCGCCATCCCGGGCACCCGCGCGCTCACCCGCCACCTGCGCGAGCGCGGCGCGATGCGCGCCGGCATCTTCAGCGCGCCCGAGGCGCCGGTCGGGGAGCTCGTCGAGCGCGTACGGCAGTCGCCCCGCATGGAGGGCGCCGACCTGGCGGGCGAGGTCGCCACCGGGCAGACCTACGTGGTGCCCCCCGTCGGCCCCAAGCGCTACACGGTCGCGGCCGTCGACCTGGGCATCAAGGGCATGACCCCGCACCGGATGGCCGAGCGCGGCTGCGAGGTGCACGTGCTGCCCGCCGACGCCACCTACGAGCAGATCATGGCGGTCGAGCCCGACGGCGTGTTCTTCTCCAACGGGCCCGGCGACCCCGCCACCGCCGACGTGTCGGCGCTGCGGGGAGTGCTGGAGTCCAAGGTGCCGTTCTTCGGCATCTGCTTCGGCAACCAGCTCTTCGGGCGAGCGCTCGGGCTGTCCACGTACAAGCTGCGTTACGGCCACCGGGGCGTCAACCAGCCGGTTCAGGACGTGCGCACCGGCAAGGTGGAGATCTCCGCGCACAACCACGGGTTCGCGGTGGAGGCGCCGCTCGACGGGCCGTTCGAGACCCCGTACGGGCAGGCCGAGGTGAGCCACGTCAACCTCAACGACCGCTGTGTGGAGGGGCTGCGGCTGCTCGACGGCCGCGCCTTCAGCGTCCAGTACCACCCGGAGGCCGCCGCCGGCCCGCACGACGCCGCCTATCTTTTCGACGAGTTCTGCGAGGTCATGACCCGTGCCAAAGCGTGAGGACATCCAGTCGGTCCTGGTGATCGGCTCGGGGCCGATCGTGATCGGCCAGGCGTGCGAGTTCGACTACTCGGGCACCCAGGCGTGCCGCGTGCTGCGGGCCGAGGGCTTCCGCGTGATCCTGGTCAACAGCAACCCCGCCACGATCATGACGGACCCGGAGTTCGCCGACGCCACGTACGTCGAGCCGATCACCCCCGAGTTCGTCGAGAAGATCATCGCCAAGGAGCGGCCCGACGCGCTGCTGCCCACGCTGGGCGGCCAGACCGCGCTCAACACCGCCGTGGCGCTGCACGAGTCGGGCGTGCTCGACAAGTACGAGGTCGAGCTGATCGGCGCCGACTTCGACGCGATCCAGTCGGGCGAGAACCGCGAGAAGTTCAAGGAGATCGTCGCCAAGGTCGCCCGCGAGCACGGCCTGAACGCCGAGTCGGCCAGGTCGGCCATCTGCCACACCATGGACGAGTGCCTGGCCGCCGCGAACGAGCTGGGCTACCCCGTCGTCGTGCGGCCCTCGTTCACGATGGGCGGCGCCGGCTCCGGCTTCGCGTACACGGAGGAGGACCTGCGCCGCATCGCCGGCGCCGGGCTCGACGCCTCCCCGACCACCGAGGTGCTCCTGGAGGAGTCCATCCTCGGCTGGAAGGAGTACGAGCTGGAGGTCATGCGCGACAAGGCCGACAACGTCGTCATCGTCTGTTCCATCGAGAACATCGACCCGATGGGCGTGCACACCGGCGACAGCGTCACCGTGGCGCCCGCGCTGACCCTGACCGACCGCGAGTACCAGAACATGCGCGACGTCGCCATCGCGGTCATCCGCGAGGTCGGCGTCGACACCGGCGGCTGCAACATCCAGTTCGCGGTGGACCCGCGCACCGGCCGCATGATCGTCATCGAGATGAACCCGCGCGTGTCGCGCTCCTCGGCGCTGGCCTCCAAGGCCACCGGCTTCCCGATCGCCAAGATCGCGGCCAAGCTGGCCATCGGCTACACGCTCGACGAGATCCCCAACGACATCACCAAGGAGACCCCGGCCTCCTTCGAGCCGACGCTCGACTACATCGTGGTGAAGGTCCCGCGCTTCGCGTTCGAGAAGTTCAGGGGCGCCGACCAGACCCTCACCACGCACATGAAGTCGGTGGGCGAGGCCATGGCCATCGGCCGCTCGTTCCCCGAGGCGCTGCAGAAGGCGCTGCGCTCGCTGGAGAAGAAGGAGTCCTCCTTCACCTGGGCGGGCGACGTCGTGTCCAAGGACGAGCTGCTCGACGCCTGCCGCACCCCGCACGACGGCAGACTGCGCACGATGCAGCAGGCCATCAGGGCCGGCGCGACGCCCGATGAGCTGTACGAGGCCACCAGCGTCGACCCGTGGTTCATCGACCAGCTCTTCCTGCTGCACGAGGAGGCCCAGGCGGTCGGCGCGGCCGACGACCTGACCGCCGAGGTGCTCGGCCGGGCCAAGCACCTGGGCTTCAGCGACCTGCAGATCGGCGAGATCCGCGGCATCGACGAGGCCAGGGTCCGCGACCTGCGGCACGCGCTCGGGCTGCGGCCGGTCTACAACACGGTCGACACCTGCGCCGCCGAGTTCGCCGCCAAGACGCCCTACCTCTACTCGACCTACGACGAGGAGACCGAGGTCCCCGTAGGGGAGCGCCAGAAGGTCATCATCCTCGGCTCCGGGCCCAACCGCATCGGGCAGGGCATCGAGTTCGACTACGCGTGCGTGCACGCCTCGTTCGAGCTGTCGCGGGCCGGGTTCGAGACCGTCATGGTCAACTGCAACCCCGAGACCGTCTCGACCGACTACGACACCTCCGATCGGCTCTACTTCGAGCCGCTCACCCTGGAGGACGTCCTGGAGGTCGTGCACGCCGAGCAGCAGACCGGGCCGGTCGCGGGCGTGATCGTGCAGCTCGGCGGCCAGACGCCGCTCGGCCTCGCGCAGGCGCTCAAGGACGCGGGCGTGCCCGTCGTCGGCACCTCGCCCGAGTCCATTCACCTGGCCGAGGAGCGCGGCGCGTTCGGGCGGGTGCTGGCCGAGGCCGGGCTGCCCGCGCCCAAGCACGGCACCGCGCTGACCGTGGCCGAGGCGCTGGAGATCGCCGAGGAGATCGGCTACCCGGTGCTCGTGCGGCCCTCGTACGTGCTCGGCGGGGCCGGCATGGCCATCGTGTACGACGAGCAGACGCTCAGCACGTACATGGCGGCCCAGGAGGGCGGCCACCCGGTGCTCGTCGACAAGTTCCTCGACGAGGCCATCGAGATCGACGTGGACGCGCTCTACGACGGCGAGGAGCTGTTCCTGGGCGGCGTCATGGAGCACATCGAGGAGGCCGGCATCCACTCCGGCGACTCGGCGTGCGCCCTGCCGCCGATCACGCTCGGCGGCGCCGACATCAAGGCCATCCGCGCCGCCACCGAGGCCATCGCCTCAGGGGTGGGCGTGCGCGGGCTGCTGAACGTCCAGTACGCCATGCACGCCGGGATCCTGTACGTGCTGGAGGCCAACCCGCGCGCCAGCCGCACCGTGCCGTTCGTGTCCAAGGCCACCGGCACCCCGCTGGCCAAGGCGGCGGCCAGGGTGATGCTCGGCGCGTCGATCGCGTCGCTGCGTGAGGAGGGCATGCTGCCCGCCGAGGGCGACGGCGGCACGCTTCCGCTCGACGCCTCGATCGCGGTCAAGGAGGCGGTGCTGCCGTTCAACCGCTTCCGCGGCGTGGACATCGTCCTCGGGCCCGAGATGCGCTCCACGGGCGAGGTCATGGGCATCGACGAGTTCTTCGGCATCGCCTTCGCCAAGTCGCAGGCGGGCGCGTACGGGCAGCTCCCGACCAAGGGACGCGCGTTCGTATCCGTGGCCAACAGGGACAAGCGTGCGATGATCTTCCCTGTGAAGGCGCTCGCGGATCTCGGATTCGAGATCCTGGCCACCGAGGGGACCGCCGAGGTGCTGCGCCGCAACGGTGTCCATGCCAAGATCGTGCGAAAGCACAGCGAGGGGACGGGTCCCGGAGGTGAGCCCACGAGCGTGCAGGCCATTCTCGACGGCGAGGTCGACCTGATCGTCAACACGCCCTTCGGCAGCCCTGGCCAGTCGGGGCCGCGGCTCGACGGCTACGAGATCCGCACGGCCGCCGTGCTGCGCGGCATCCCGTGCATCACCACGGTCTCGGGCCTCGCGGCGGCGGCGGCGGGCATCCAGGCGATCGTGCGCGGCGACGTCGGCGTACGGTCTCTCCAGGAGCACGCACAGGCACTCCGGGGCTGACCCCGCACGGGAGGTGAAGACGACTGGCCGGCACACCGGTGCAGGTGACGGGCACGGTGCTGACGACGCGCCGGGTCGACGCCTACCATGCGCTGACGGTGGTGGCGCCCGGCATCGCCGAGCGTTACCGGCCCGGCCACTTCGTCTCCGTGGCGGTCGGCGGGCCGTACTCGTCGATGGTGACGCGCCGCGCGCTGTCCATCCACGACGTGAAGTCCGACTACGGCGGCACGGTGGAGCTGGTCTTCACCGTGCGCGGCTCAGGCACGGCCTGGCTGGCCGAGCGGCGCGCCCGTGACACGCTCGACCTGGTGGGGCCGCTAGGGCGGCCCTTCCCGCTGCCGCGCGACCCGGTCCACTGCGTGCTGGTCGGCTCCGAGTACGGCTCCGCCGTGCTGTTCCCGCTGGCCGACGCGCTGCTGGAGCGGGGCTGCCGGGTGGACTTCGTGCTCGGCGGCGCCGGGGCGGAGCGGGTCTTCGGCGCGATGCGGGCCCGCAGGATGGCCGAGACGACCACGCTGACCACCGAGGACGGCTCGCTGGGCCTGCGCGGCAAGGTCACCGACGCGCTGCCCTCGGTGATCGCCGACACGCGGGCCGACGTCGTGTACGCCTGCGCGCCCATGGAGACGCTGCGGGCGGTGACGGCGGTGGCGATGGAGTTCGACATCCCGGTGCAGGTGGCGGTCGAGGAGGCCATGGCCTGCGGGATCGGGGTGTGCATGACGTGCGTGCTGCCCGTCATCGGTGACGACGGGGCGACCAGGATGGTCAGGGCGTGTGCGGAGGGGCCGGTGTTCCGGGGGGAGCGGGTGCGTTTCGAGGACGTGGGAACGATCCCGTTCGACGCGCTCGGCGCCCCCGGAGGCGGTGCTCGACATGTCGGTTGATATGCGGACATTCCTGGCGCACGTGGAGCTGGCCAACCCCATCACCACCGCCGCCGGCTGCGCCTCCTCGGGCCGCGAGCTGGCCCAGTTCTTCGACCTGCACCGGCTCGGCGCGCTGACCACCCGCTCGATCACCATGGCCCCGCGCGCCGGCCGGCCCACGCCGCGCATGGCCGAGACGCCCTCCGGCATGCTCAACGCCGTCGGCCTCCAGGGGCCTGGCATCGACGCGTTCCTGGAGCGCGAGCTGCCCTGGCTGGCCCAGCGGGGCATCAAGACCATCGTCTCGATCGGCGGCGGCACCGTCGCCGAGTACTCGGAGCTGGCCCGCAGGCTCGCCGACGCGCCCGGGGTGACCGCGCTGGAGGTCAACCTCTCCTGCCCGAACATGGAGGACAGGGGGCGCGTCTTCGCCCGCGAGGGCAGCGCCGCCGCCGAGGTGATCGCCTCCGTGCGCTCCATCATGCGCTACGACGTGCCCGTCGTCGGCAAGCTCGCGCCCGACGTGGCCGACATCGTCTCCGTCGCCCGCGCCTGCGTGGACGCCGGGGCCGACGCGCTGTCCATGATCAACAATCCGCTGGGCATGGCCATCGACACCGAGGCGCTGCGGCCCTCGCTCGCCGCCGTCACCGGCGGGCTGTCGGGGCCGGCCATCCTGCCGCTGGCCGTACGGTGTGTCTGGCAGGTGCACGCCGCCCTGCCCGGGGTGCCGCTGATCGGCGTCGGCGGCGTCATGACCGGCAAGGACGCCTTCCAGCTCGTCCTGGCGGGCGCCTGCGTCGTCGGAGTGGGCACGGCGCTGTTCCACGACCCCTACGCCTGCCTGCGCATCGAACGCGAGCTTGAGGAGCTCCTGAGGGCCCGCGGCTTCCAGCGGCTGGCCGACGCCGTCGGCCTGGCGCACCGCCCGCCGGGGAGCGCACCCCGGCACCTGCTAGTCGATACCGAGGAGAGCACGCCTTGACTCCCGAACCTCTGGAGAGCACGTCTTGACCCCCGCACCCATCGCCGTCGCTCTCGACGCTCCCGACCTGGAGACCGCCGCCCGATGGGCCGCCCTGGTCACGCCCCATGTCAGCACGGTCAAGGTGGGCCTGGAGCTCTACCTGCGCTACGGGCCCGACGTGATCGCCTCCGTGCGGGGGGCCAGCGGCGTGCGCGTGTTCCTCGACCTCAAGCTGCACGACATCCCCAACACCGTCGCGGGCGCCGCGCGGGCGGTGGCGCGGCTGCGTCCCTCGATCCTGACCGTGCACGCCGCCGGCGGGCCCGCCATGATCAGGGCGGCCGTGGAGGCCGCGCCGCACACCCAGATCGCCGCCGTCACCATCCTGACCTCGCTCACCGAGGGCGACCTGGAGCGCATCGGGGTCGCCGGGCCCGCCGACGACGCCGTGCGCCGCCTGGCAGCGCTGTCGGTCGAGGCGGGCGCCACCGCGCTGGTGTGCTCGCCCAACGAGGTCTCGGCGGTGCGGGCCGAGGTGGGCGGCGAGATCACGCTCATCACGCCGGGCGTGCGGCCCACCGGGGCCGCCACCCAGGACCAGAAGCGGGTCGCCACGCCCGAGCAGGCGCTGGCGGACGGCGCCGACCTGCTGGTGATCGGCCGGCCCATCACGGGGTCGCCCGATCCGGGAGCGGCGGCGGCCGCCATCGCCGCCTCGCTCCGCCGCGCCTCCTGATCGCGCGCGCCTCACGGCTCCTGGCGCGTGCCGCGTTTCGAGACGCGTACGGATTTCGAGACGCGTCCGGTTCGAGGCGCGTACGGGAGGCACGCGTACGGCAAGATCGTCGCCGTCACGCCCGCCGGGCCCTGCTCACAAGATCATAAGGCATCCGTGCGCCCGTCCGCACAAGATCGCTGAACGGGTTTCGGCCCTGGTGCGGGCAGGGTTTCGGACATCGGCGTCCGGGAGGACGGCCGGCGCCCTTGCGTTTCGCGACACCGGCGCGAGCCGACGCGCGAAGGGGGAAGTGAGGGCGATTTGATCAGCACAATGTGATTTTACGATCACGCAGAGTGATGAAGTGGATTTTGTGGCGAGAGAAACCGCTCTTGACGTTGCTTAGGGGGCGATGACCAGCTAGTTTCCCTTCCCGTCCGAGTACATCGACAGAAATTCGAGGTGACCCGGCGTGGCTCTTCCTCCCCTGACCCCTGAGCAGCGCGCCGCAGCTTTGGAAAAGGCTGCCAAGGCCCGTAAAGAGCGTGCCGAGGTCAAGAACCGGCTCAAGCATGGCGCGGTTTCTCTGGCTGAGGTGCTCAAGGATGGGCAGACCGACGACGTCATCGGCAAGATGAAGGTGTCGGCATTGTTGGAATCGCTCCCCGGCGTGGGCAAGGTCCGCGCCAAGCAGCTCATGGAGCGGCTCGCCATCGCCGAGTCCCGCCGCGTGCGGGGTCTCGGCGCGAACCAGAGGGCCTCCCTCGAGCGCGAGTTCGGTGGCAACGAGAGCTAGTCTCTGTTCCACACGAAAGCGCAGGTTCAACGGGGGGTAGGAAGTGACCGACAGGTCCTGGTCCGGCGATGTCAGTGCCTACGAGGCGGTCGGACCGGAAGTGGAAGTCGACTTCCCGCCCCTGAGCGAACGGCGGCTGACGGTCCTGTCCGGGCCGTCGGGCGTCGGCAAGTCCACGGTCGTCGCCGAGCTCCGGCGGGCACACCCCGAGGTGTGGCTGTCGGTCTCGGTGACCACCAGGAGGCCCCGGCCCGGCGAGGTCAACGGGGTCCACTACTTCTTCGTCGACGGCGAGGAGTTCGACCGGCTCGTGGAGTCGGGAGAGCTGCTGGAGTGGGCGGAGTTCGCGGGCAACCGCTACGGCACGCCGCGCGAGCCGGTGCTGAAGAAGCTCGCCGACGGCGTGCCCACGCTGCTCGAGATCGACCTCGAAGGCGCCAGGCAGGTGCGCGGCAGCATGCCGGAGGCGCTGCTGGTGTTCCTGGCCCCGCCCACCTGGGAGGAGCTGGAGAAGCGGCTGCGCGGCCGCGGCACCGAGCCCGAGGACGTCATCGCGCGCCGGCTGCAGGCCGGGCGGGTCGAGATGGCCGCCGAGTCGGAGTTCGACCTGACACTGGTGAACACGAGTGTCCAAGACGTGTGCCACCGGCTGATAGCCTTGATGACTGACCCTCAGGGGGTCACGACAACCACCAACCGAGAGGTCTGACATCGTGGCAGGCACCACCCCGGCCGCGGAGGGCATCACCAACCCGCCGATCGACGCGCTGCTCGACATCGTCGACAGCAAGTACTCCCTGGTGATCATGGGCGCCAAGCGCGCTCGCCAGATCAACGCCTACTACTCCCAGCTCGGCGAGGGCCTGCTGGAGTACGTCGGCCCGCTGGTCGAGACGCACGCCCAGGAGAAGCCGCTGTCCATCGCGCTGCGCGAGGTCTCCGAGGGCCTGCTCAACGCCGAGCCCATCGAAGGCGCGGCCTGACCCCTTCGATGCAGGTCGTCCTGGGTGTCAGCGGCGGCATCGCCGCGTACAAGGCGTGTGAGCTGCTGCGGTTGTTCACCGAGTCGGGGCACGAGGTGCGGGTCGTGCCGACCCGCGAGGCCCTGAAGTTCGTGGGCGCGCCCACCTGGGCCGCCCTCTCGGGCAACCCCGTGTCCCCCGAGGTGTGGGACGACGTGCACGAGGTGCCGCACGTGCGCATCGGCAAGCGCGCCGACCTCGTCGTGGTGGCGCCGGCGACCGCCGACGTGCTGGCCAAGGCCGCGCACGGGCTGGCGGGCGACCTGCTCACCAACACGCTGCTCACGGCGACGTGCCCGGTGGTCTTCGCGCCCGCGATGCACACCGAGATGTGGCAGCACCCCGCCACGCGGGCCAACGTCGCGACGCTGCGCGAGCGGGGCGCCGTCGTGATCGACCCGGCCGTCGGCCGGCTCACCGGCGCCGACACCGGCCCCGGGAGGCTGCCCGACCCCGCCGAGATCTTCCAGACCTGCCTGCGCGTGCTCCGCGGCAGGCCCCGCGACCTGACCGGGCGCAAGGTCGTCGTCTCCGCCGGCGGCACCCGCGAGGCCATCGACCCGGTGCGCTTCATCGGCAACCGTTCCTCGGGGCTGCAGGGTTACGCCCTGGCCCGCACGGCCGCCGCCCGCGGCGCCGAGGTCACGCTCGTGGCGGCCAACGTCACGCTCCCCGACCCCGCGGGCGCGAAGGTGGTGCGGGTGGAGTCCACGGCCGAGCTGCGCGACGCCGTGCTGGCCGCCTCCGCCGGCGCCGACGTGGTCGTCATGGCCGCCGCGGTGGCCGACTTCCGCCCCGCGACCCGGGCCGACGTCAAGATCAAGAAGACGGACGGCGAGCCCGAGGCCATCCACCTCGTCAAGAACCCCGACATCCTCGCCGAGCTGGGTGAGCGCCGCCGCGTGGAGCCCGGCCCCCGGGTGATCGTGGGCTTCGCGGCCGAGACGCACGACGTGCTGGCCAACGGGCAGGCCAAGCTCGCCCGCAAGGGCTGCGACCTGCTGGTCGTCAACCAGGTGGGCGAGGGGCTGGCGTTCGGCACGCCCGACAACGCGGCCACCGTGCTGGTGGCGGGCGGCGATCCGGTCGAGGTGCCGTTCGGGCCCAAGGAAGACCTGGCCGACGCCGTGTGGGACCTGGTGGGCGCACGCCTCACCTGAAGGGGCGGAAATCGTACAAAGCGTACAGATCTGATTACTCGATCACCTGTTGCAACATTCCTCCTTGCCTGCGGATACTTGGGGCGAAGGGGGATGGAATGCCGGTGGGTTCTGCTGTCAGGGAACGTTGTAGAACATTGCTCGGCGATCAAGGGGAGATCCACTACGTCTTTCCCGCGTTCTCCGAGGGGCCCGCGGGGACGGGCAACTTCTTGATCGTGGTGACCGACACGGCCATATCCGTTCTGGCCACGAGGACGCTCAGGACCGACCGGCCGGTGTCGGTGTTCGCCGAGTTCCCGCGCCGCACCAGAATCGGGCCCATCATGCCTGGATGCGTCGTCGAGCTCGGCTCGATCGTGTTCGAGTTCGATGAGGAGTACGCCGCTGTGGTGTCGGCCGCGGACGCCGAGATCTTCCACCCGGAGATCTTGCCGGCCGATCCACTCCCCGAGCTCTGATGGGAGACATATGGTGGACACTTTCGCGACCTGGCGCCAGGTAGGGCTAGACTTCCCCGAGGCCCAGCCGCGCCCCAGGGTGCCGGGCATCACATCCGTCAGCAGCCGCTGCATGAGGAGCCACTGAGTTGTCACGTCGCCTGTTCACATCCGAGTCGGTCACCGAGGGCCACCCGGACAAGATCGCCGACCAGATCAGTGACGCGATTCTCGACACCATGCTCAAGGACGACCCCAAGAGCCGGGTCGCCGTCGAGACGCTGATCACTACCGGCCAGGTTCACGTCGCAGGCGAGGTCACGACCGAGACCTACGTCGACATCCCCGGCGTCATCCGCGAGAAGATCCTGGAGATCGGCTACGACGCCTCCCACAAGGGCTTCGACGGCGCCTCCTGCGGCGTGTCGGTGTCCATCGGCGCGCAGTCGCCCGACATCGCCCAGGGCGTCGACGACGCCTACGAGCACCGCGTCGACGGTGACGGCGACGAGCTCGACCGCCAGGGCGCCGGTGACCAGGGCCTCATGTTCGGCTACGCCTGCCGCGAGACCCCCGAGCTGATGCCGCTGCCGATCACGCTCGCCCACCGGCTGGCCCAGCGCCTGTCCGAGGTGCGCAAGAGCGGCACCGTGCCCTACCTGCGCCCCGACGGCAAGACGCAGGTCACCATCGAGTACGACGGCGACACGCCCGTCCGCCTCGACACCGTCGTGGTCTCCACCCAGCACGCCGCGGAGATCGACCTCAAGGAGATGCTGACGCCCGACATCAAGGAGCACGTGGTCGACCCCGTGCTCCAGGACATCGGCATCGACACCGAGGGCTACCGCCTGCTGGTGAACCCGACCGGCCGCTTCGAGATCGGCGGCCCCATGGGCGACGCCGGCCTCACGGGCCGCAAGATCATCATCGACACCTACGGCGGCATGGCCCGCCACGGTGGCGGCGCCTTCTCCGGCAAGGACCCGTCCAAGGTCGACCGCTCGGCCGCCTACGCCATGCGCTGGGTCGCCAAGAACGTCGTCGCCGCCGGGCTCGCCGACCGGTGCGAGGTGCAGGTGGCGTACGCCATCGGCAAGGCGCAGCCGGTGGGCCTGTTCGTCGAGTGCTTCGGCACCGAGAAGGTGGCCGTGGAGAAGATCCAGGAGGCCGTGCTGCAGGTGTTCGACCTGCGGCCCGCCGCGATCATCCGCGACCTCGACCTGCTGCGGCCGATCTACTCCGAGACCGCCGCCTACGGGCACTTCGGGCGGGAGGGCTTCTCCTGGGAGTCCACCGACCGCGCCGAGGCTCTGCGGACCGCCGCGGGGTTGTGACGGCTCTCGCTCGATGACCGGTGCCGCTGCCCTTCGAGGGGCGGCACCGGTTTTTCTTGTGCTGTGCTGTTTACGGGTGTGCCCGAAGGGTGTTTCCGGGCCACCTGCGTACGACTTCCAGCGTGCGCACTATCCGGCACGCGAGCGGTTGCCCAGCGGGACGCGAGCGGTTCTCTGCCGCCGCGCGGGGCGGTCGCCCGGCGGAGCGCCGTCACAGCCGCTCGGGGGCACGTCATGGGCGTGGACGCGGGCGGAGGTCTGGTAGACCTTTTGCGTGACCCCTTCCTCCGACGACGCCCTCCTGCCGCTCGAAGCCGTGCGGCCCGCGCAGTCGTCGAAGGACACCAAGGGCGCGCCCGTCCCCGCCCCCGACAAGCCCGTGGCCAGGGTCGTCGTGGACAGCCCGCTGCCGCACCTCGACCGGCCCTTCGACTACCTCATCCCCGAGCCCCTGCACGCCGTCGCCGAGCCGGGGGTGCGGGTGCGGGTGCGGTTCGCGGGCAAGCTCGTGGACGGGTTCCTGCTGGAGCGGGTGGGTGAGAGCGAGCACGAGGGCAAGCTGACGCCGCTCGAACGGGTGGTGTCGCCCGAGCGGGTGCTCACGCCCGAGATCGCGGGGCTGGCCAGGGCGGTCGCCGATCGGTATGCGGGGACGCTGACGGACGTGCTGCGGCTGGCCATCCCGCCACGCCACGCCAAGGCCGAGGCTGAGGGCCGGCCCACGCCACCCGCGAGCCCGCCGTCCACCGCGCCCGCGCTCACGCCGGCGCCGCCCACGTCGCCCGCCCCGGCGCCGCCCACGCCAGCGGCGCCCATGCCCGCCCCCACGCCAGCGGCGCCCATGCCCGCCCCCACGCCAGCGGCGCCCACGCCCGCCCCCGCGCCGCCTGCGCCATCGGCGAGCACGTCGCCCACCGCGCCCGTGCCCGGCGCGCCCACGACAGCCCGGCCGGCAGCCTCGGGCGCGGCGGCTCGAAGCGCTGCGGGTGCCAGCGCCGTGCCTCCCAGTGCCGTGCCTCCCAGCGCCGCGGCCGACGGAGCCGCGTCCCAGCCCGCGAGCGCCTGGGACGCGTACGCCACCGGCCCGTCCTTCCTCGACGCCCTGCGCAACGGCCGCACCCCCCGGGCCGTCTGGTCGGCGCTCCCCGGCGCGAGGGGTTGGGCGGGCGCGATCGCCGAGGCCGTGCGGGCCACGCTGGACGGCGGCAGAGGCGCGGTCGTCGTGGTCCCCGACGGCAAGGACGTGGCGCTGGCCGACGCCGAGTTCACCCGCCTGCTGGGGCCGGGCAGGCACGTGGCGCTCACCGCCGACCTGGGCCCAGCGGAACGGTACAGGCGGTGGCTGAAGGTCCTGAGAGGCCAGGTGAAGGCTGTAGTCGGCACGCGGGCCGCCATGTTCGCCCCCGTCGCCGAGCTGGGCCTGGTGGCCATCTGGGACGACGGCGACGACCTGCACGCCGAGCGCCTGGCCCCCTACCCGCACGCCCGCGAGGTGCTGGGCCTGCGCGCCCACCGGACCGGCGCCGGCCTGCTCATCGGCGGTTACGCCCGCACGGCCGAGGCCACGCAGCTCGTGGCGAGCGGCTGGGCACGGCCGATCGTGGCGGCGCGTACGACGATCAGGAGCCTGGCCCCCCGGGTGCACCCGGCGGGGGAGGACGCCGAGCTGGCCAAGGACCAGGCCGCCCGCCAGGCCCGTCTGCCCAGCATCGCCTGGCGCGCCCTGCGCGTCGGCCTGGACAGCGGCCCCGTGCTGGTGCAGGTGCCCAGGCGCGGCTACCTGCCCGCGCTGGCCTGTCAGCACTGCCGCATGCCGGCCCGCTGCGTTCTGCCGCCCACCCGCACCGCCTTGGGGGAACCGCCCCAGACGGCCGTGCCTCCAGGAGGACAGGGGCCGTCCCAAACGGTGGTGCCGCTGGGTGAGCAGGGAGGGCCGCTGTGCCATGGCCCGCTGGCCCTGAGGGGCGGCCACGCGGCCCCGTACTGCCGCTGGTGCGGCCGGGTGGACGCCGCCTGGCGCTGCCCGTCCTGCGGCAGCCCGCGCCTGCGCGCCGTGGTGACCGGCGCCAGGCGGACGGCGGAGGAGCTCGGCAGGGCCTTCCCGTCGGTGCCGGTGCGGACGTCGGGCCGTGACGGCGTCCTGGCCTCGGTGCCCGCCGCCCGCGCGCTGGTGGTCGCCACGCCGGGCGCCGAGCCGGTGGCGGAGGGCGGCTACGCGGCGGCGGTGCTGCTGGACGGGTGGGCGCTGCTCGGGCGGGCCGACCTGCGGGCGGCGGAGGAGACGGTGCGCCGGTGGATGAACGCCGCCGCGCTGCTGCGTCCCGCCGCCGAGCTGGTGGTGCTCGGGGACGCGGCGCTGCCGTCCGTACAGGCGCTGCTGCGGTGGGATCCGATCACTCACGCCGAGCGTGAGCTCGGCGACCGGGCCGAGCTGGGGTTCCCGCCGGCGGTGCGGATGGCGACGCTGACCGGCGCGGCCGGCGCGGTCAGGCAGATGCTCGAAGAGGTACGCCTTCCGCCGGACGCTCAGGTGCTCGGCCCCGTGCCGGTGGACGAGTCCGGTCAGGAACGCGTCATGATCCGGGTTCGCCGGGCAGGTGGAGCGGCGTTGGCGGCTGCGCTGAAGGGGGCCAGTGGGGTGCGTGCGGCCAGAAAGACGCCAGATGTCGTGAGGGTGAGTGTCGACCCTCTCGACCTTATTTAGACCATTTCCCCGATTCGCTCATCCGTGGGTCACCCGTTAGCGTGCCCCTGTGTCGATCGAATGGGTGAACCAGGCCATCGACGACCTGCGCGCTTGGGGGCGCGCGCGGGAAGTCGAGGTGGACTCGGACGAGGTCCGCCTGCTCTGCGACTACGCCAGCGACTACCTCAACGTCAACGAACTGGGTGATTTCACCCCCGAGACCTTCGACGAGCTGCTGCTGTCCATCTATCCGCGCAAGGTCATCGCCCCTCCGGAGAGCGCCCCGGAGACCGTCGCCGCCGCCCGCACCCTCGTCGACTACCTCGCCGAGGCGGCCCAGGTGAGCGGCGACACGGCCACGCGGATGCGCGAGCGGCTCGACGACATCGCCACCCGCATGCCCGGCGCGCTCGCCGACCCGGCGAACTTCGGCATGGCCAAGAGCCTGTTCAGCTCCATCGGCCCCGATTCGCTGGAGCAGTCGATCGCCATCCCCTCCGGCGAGCTGCCCGACCTGGGGGAGGCGCCGTGCGACTGCCCCGGCTGCACGCCGCTGCCCGCCGTCCGGCTGGCCGCGCCGGAGGAGCTGCGTGCCGCGCTCCAGGGCGTCCCGATGCTGGCGGAGGAGCCGCTGCCCGCCGGCGGCGACCCGCTGACGGCGTGGGCGCAGCGCGTCTCCCACCTGCTGGAGCAGGACACCGGCGGCGCCGTCACCGGCTCCGCCGAGCTCGACGAGGGCCTTTACGACCTGTTCGACATGATCTACCGGCTCCAGGTGCGGGTGCCCGTCACGGTGATCGGCGACTACCTCGACGAGCTCTCCGGCGAGGGTGAGGCCGA
Organism: Nonomuraea sp. PA05; assembly: GCF_008086045.1. Taxonomy (GTDB): domain Bacteria; phylum Actinomycetota; class Actinomycetes; order Streptosporangiales; family Streptosporangiaceae; genus Nonomuraea; species Nonomuraea monospora. Next base: position 241,035 of record NZ_VSEY01000007.1, read on the forward strand.
TCTGGCCGCCGTGCTGGGCCGGCTGGAGCGTACGGGCATGCTGCGCGTCGCAGGCGACAGCGCGGAGCTGACGCCCCTCGCGGTCTGGGCGCTGCGCGAGCACTACCTCTCCCTCGGCATCGACGCGCCGGAGGCGCCCGACCTGGCCGAGGCCGACGCGCGCGGGCTCATCGAGGGGTTGCTCGAAGGCGTGCCCACCGAGCTCGCCGAGGACGACATCAGCCGCTGGCTGTCCGGCAGGGTGCCTGTGGAGGCCGCCGCCGAGCTGCTGTCCGCCGCCTCGGGCGCGCCCGCGGTGGCCCGCGGCATCGCCATCACCATCGTCGACCGTCTCGGCGCCGAGGCCGAGCCCGCCGTCCGCGACCGCCTGGACGACCAGGAGCTGCGCCCGCACGCCATTCACTGGCTGGCCGCCAGGAAGCTGCCCGCGCCGCCGCTCACCCAGGACGAGCTGCTCTGGGTCAGCGTCGACATGCTGGCCCTGGCCATGCCCGCCGCCGAGGAGGACCCGGAGATCTTCTCCGAGAACATGGCGGCCTCCGGCCCGCCCGCCCACCTCATCGAGGAGATGTGGCGCGTCGACCACCCCGACGTCGTCGAGGTGCTGGAGCTGCTCGGACGGTCCATCACCGACGGTACGGTGGCCAAGGCGGCACGCAAGGCCGCCTTCAAAGCCCGCTCCCGAGGCATCCGTTGAGTACGCTCATGTGACCGGTGTGCAGTAAGTTTCGTGGGTGGCAAACAACGTCTTCGACCTCGCCGAGCTGCGTAAGCTGATCGATGAGCAGGCCGCCGTGCCTCCACGGCCCCCTGAGGAGACTCACGTGGAGCATGAGGCGCTGACGTTCCCGCCGGTCCTGCTGGTGCCCGACGCCGAGCTGGCCAGGGCGGTGCCCACGGTGCCGCTGGTGGCCGACGCCATCCGGCTCACCACGTGGACGGGCGAGCGCCAGGTCACGCCCTCCGGCCACCTGACCGAGCCCGACGCCGAGACCGCGGCGCGGGAGCTCGGCCTGCCCGCCGCCCGCCTGCGCCTGATCTGGGTCGTCGCGGTCAACACCGGCCTGCTGCAGATCCTCGGCGGCAAGGCCTCGCGCGGGCCGCTGTCGATGCAGCTCACGGTCGAGGCCACGCTGGAGTTCTGGGACGGCGTGGTCATGGACGTGCTCGACCGCGCCGACGAGGGCCTGACCGGTTCGGCCGTGGTCGACGGGCACCTCGCCGAGATGCTGGCCACGATCTACTCCGTGCGGTCGGGGGTGGCCACCGCCAACCTGGCCCGCGGCATCCTGCAGTCCCACGAGGTCGCCTGCGCGCCGGGCGCGGCCGAGATGCGCAAGATCGCCGCCGCGCTGCCCGCGGAGCTGCTGGAGGCGCTGTCGCTGCTGGCGTACTGCGGGCTGGTCGAGCAGACCGCCGCGGGCCGCACCGCGCTCACCCCGCTCGGCGTCTGGGCCATCCGCCGCGACCTGCTGCGCGAGGGCCACGACGCGCCGACCGCCGCCGAGGTGGAGGTGTTCGCCGACCTGTCGGCGGCCGAGCTGGTCGACGCGCTGGTCAAGGGCAGCGCCACGCAGAGCGCGGTGGCCGGGTGGCTGGAGCGCCGCTCGCCCGAGTCGGCCGCCCGCGACCTGATCGAGATCGCGGCCTCCGGCACGGCCGGGCAGCGCGGCGCCGTCGGCGCGATCCTGGAGGAGCTGGGGCCGGAGGCCGAGGCCCCGGTCAGGCAGGCCCTGGAACATCCGCTGATGCGCCGCTACGCCGCGTCCTGGCTGCACATCCGCGACCTCCCGGCCCCCACGCTCAGCCCCGAGGACCACACCTGGATCGCCGTCGACGGGCTGGCGGCCCTCATGCACCTGTCGGGCCCCGCCGCCGGCCGCATCGACCCGCCCGAGCCGGGCGAGGACCTGATCAAGCTCGTCGGCGAGATGCCCACGGTCGGCCACCCCGACACGATCGCCGTCCTCGACATGCTCGCCGGCGCCCACGACGACAAGGCCGTGGTCAAGGCGGCGCGCAAGGCCGCGATGAAGGCCCGTTCGCTGGAGCACGCGCGCCGGAGCGGTTAGCGGCCGGCTGGCTGGGCCACCTGGCCGCGCCCGCACCTGCACTAAACTGGGCTGATCCACGCTTGAGAACGGAGTCACCCCCTTGGCGATCCAGTCGATCCGGCTGTTCGGAGATCCGGTGCTGCGCACCGCGGCGGCCCCCGTCGTCGACTTCGACAAGGAGCTGCGCAAGCTGGTCAAGGACCTGACGGACACGATGATGGACGCCCCTGGCGCCGGCCTGGCGGCCCCGCAGATCGGCGTCGGGCTGCGGGTGTTCACCTACTACGTCGACGACCGGCTGGGCCACCTGGTCAACCCCGACCTCGACCTGTCCGACGACCTCGACGAGGAGGGCGAGGAGGGCTGTCTGTCCTTCCCCGGCCTGTCGTTCCCGACGCCGCGCGCCATCCGCGCCGTCGCCAAGGGCTTCGACATGCACGGCGAGCCGGTCACGCTGGAGGGCACCGACCTCATGGCCAGGTGCTTCCAGCACGAGACCGACCACCTCGACGGCATCCTGTTCATCGACCGCATGGACCCCAAGCAGCGCAAGCTGGCCATGAAGGCCGTGCGCGAGGCGGAGTGGAGCGGCCTGTCCGCCCCGGTCATCAAGGTCTCGCCGCACGCCACCGGCGGAAGGGCACTCTGACAGCATGCGTCTGGTCTTCGCGGGCACGCCTGAGACGGCACTCCCGTCACTGCGCACCCTGATCGACTCGCCCCGCCACGAGGTCGTCGCGGTCGTCACCCGCCCCGACGCCCAGTCGGGCCGCGGCCGCAAGGTCCACCCCTCGCCGGTGGCCGAGCTCGCGGAGGAGGCCGGCATCGAGGTGCTGCGCCCGCCCAAGGCCGGCGACCCCGCCTTCCTCGACCGGCTCAGGGAGCTGGAGCCCGACTGCTGCCCCGTGGTCGCCTACGGCGCCCTGCTGCCGCAGCCGGCGCTCGACGTGCCCCGGCACGGCTGGATCAACCTGCACTTCTCGATCCTGCCCGCCTGGCGCGGCGCGGCGCCCGTCCAGCACGCGGTCCTGCACGGCGACGAGATCACCGGCGCGACCACGTTCCAGATCGTCAAGGAGCTCGACGCCGGCCCGGTCTACGGCGTGGTCACCGAGGAGGTCCGCGACTCCGACACGAGCGGGGCGCTGCTGGAGCGGCTGTCGGTCTCCGGCGCGGGCCTGCTCGCCGCCACCCTCGACGGCGTCGAGGACGGCACCCTGGAGGCCCGCCCGCAGCCCGCCGACGGCGTCACGATCGCCCCCAAGATCTCCGTCACCGACGCCCGCGTCGACTGGGCCAAGCCCGCCATGCACGTCGACCGGCTGATCAGGGCCTGCACGCCCAACCCGGGGGCGTGGAGCGAGTTCCGCGGGCAGCGGGTCAAGCTGGGGCCCGTGCGGGTGGTGCCAGGCGAACGGCTGGCGGCCGGCGAGATCGTCGCGTCCAAGACGTCCGTGCTGGTCGGGACGGCCAGCGACGCCGTCGAGCTGGGCGAGGTGCAGCCGCAGGGCAAGCGCCTGATGGGTGCCGTCGAATGGGCCCGCGGGGTTCGCCCGGAGGGCAAGGAGCTCTTCGGGTGACCGAGCGTGCCGCGAGTGAGAGTTGAGCGGATGAAGACCAGGGGGCAGCAGGGGTCCGGCGGCAGGGGCGGCGACGACCGCTCGGGCAGGCCCCGCAGACCGTCGCGCGATCCGGCCCGCAACGCCGCCTTCGACGTGGTGCGCGCGGTGGACGAGCGCGACGCGTACGCCAACCTGCTGCTGCCGCGCCTGCTGCGTGAGCGCGGCATCAAGGGGCGCGACGCCGCGCTGGCCACCGAGCTGACGTACGGGACGCTGCGCGGGCTCGGCACCTACGACGCCATCATCGAGATGTGCAGCGACCGCGCGCCCGACCCCGACGTGCGCGACGCGCTGCGGCTCGGCGCCCACCAGCTCCTGCGCATGCGCGTCCCGCCGCACGCCGCCGTCGGCACCACCGTCGATCTGGTACGGCTGCGCATCGGCCAGGGGGCCGCCAAGTTCGTGAACGCGGTGCTGCGCAAGATCGGCTCCAGGACGTTGGAGGAGTGGGTGCCCATCGTGGCGCCCGACCCCGCCGACGACCCCGTCGGGCACCTCGCGGTCGCCTACGGGCATCCGCGCTGGATCGTCTCCGCGTTCCGCGACGCGCTGGGCTCGTCCGACGAGATGGCCGAGCTGCTCGACGCCGACAACGCCCGGCCGCTGGTGACGCTCGTCTCGCGGCCTGGGCGCAGCTCGGTGGAGGAGCTGCTGGACGCCGGCGCCCTTCCTGGACGGTACTCACCGTATGCCGCCTATCTGCGTGAAGGCGACCCCGGGCAGATCGAGGCCGTGGCCGAGACCCGGGCGGCGGTGCAGGACGAGGCCAGCCAGCTGGTGGCATTGGCGCTCACCCGGGTGCCGGTCGGCGGGGACGGCGACGAGCTGTGGCTCGACATGTGCGCGGGGCCCGGGGGCAAGGCCGGGCTGCTGGACGCGATCGCCGACCACGGGGATGTGGCCGGATTGCGGAACGAGGCCGATCGGCGCGACGGCGTCTCGCTGCCGGACACGTCAGGTGATGACGTCTCCGGGGCTTTTCCTGGTGGGGCGCGGGTGCTCGCCGCCGACGTGCAGTACCACCGGGCGCGGCTGGTCTGGGAGACCACCAGGAGCGCGTCCGTGGTCACCGCCGACGGCACCGAGCCCGCCTGGCGGCCGGGCGTCTTCGACCGGGTGATGCTCGATGCCCCCTGCACCGGCCTCGGCGCCCTGCGGCGGCGGCCGGAGGCGCGCTGGCGGCGCGACCCGGCGGGCATCGCCGACCTCGGCAAGCTGCAGCGGCGGCTGCTGGAGACGGCGCTCGACGCCGTGCGCCCCGGCGGCGTCGTGGCGTACGTGACGTGCTCGCCCCACCTGGCCGAGACCAAGGTCGTGGTGGGCGACGTCCTGGCCCGCAGGAAGGACGCCGAGCAGCTCGACGCCCGCGCCTACCTGCCCGAGGTCGAGGCGCTGGGCGACGGGCCGCACGCCCAGTTCTGGCCGCATCGGCACGGCACCGACGCGATGTTCCTGGCGCTGCTGCGCAAGGCCTCCTGACGCCGCCCCCGGCCGTGTGATCCGATCGACGACGTGGATCTCCTGGACGACCTTCACCTGGCGGAGCTGGCACCCATCGTGTGGCTCCAGAGCTGGCCCGACGCCGTCCGGCCGGTGCTGGAGCTGGTGTCGGTGCTCGGCACGGACACGTTCTTCCTGCTCTGCCTGCCGCTGCTCTACTGGTGCGTCAACCCGGGGCTCGCGCTGCGGCTGGGGCTCGCCGTCCTGGTGGCGGCCGCCTCCAACGCGGTCGGCAAGCTCGCCGCTCATCAGCCCAGGCCGTACTGGATCGACGCCAGGATCCACCCGTACTCCATCGAGGAGACCTTCGGGCTGCCCTCGGGGCACGCCCAGATCGGCACCGTGGGGCTGGGCTGGATCGCCGCGACGGTGGCCAGGCCATGGGCGTGGCAGGGGGCCGCGGTGGTCGTCGGGCTGGTGTGCCTGAGCAGGGTGTACCTCGGGGTGCACTTCATCTCGGACGTGGTCGCCGGCGTGCTGCTCGGCATCGTGGTGCTGCTGCTCGTCCGGCGGCTGGAGCGGCCGGTCACGGTGTGGTGGCGCGGGCAGGCGCTGTGGGTGCAGCTCGCCGCGTCCGCGGTGCTGTCCGGGGCGCTGCTGGGTTGTGCGGCGCTGGCCAACGTGCCGTACGGCGGGTGGGCGGTGCCGCCGGGGTGGAGCTCGGCGGGGGCGATCGACCCCGAAGGGCTGGAGACCGTCGTCACCATGGCGGGGGTGCTGCTGGGCACGCTCGCCGGGGCGTCCTTGATGTACCGGCTGGGGTGGTTCGACGCGGGCGGCACGCTCAGGGCGCGGGCTGGGCGGTGGGTGATCGGGACCGTGGTGGCGGTGCTCATCTGGTACGTCGAGCGCCAGGTGCTGCCGGAGGGCGCGGTGGGGACGTACGTGGCGTATGCGGTGCTGACGTTGTGGGTGCAGGCGGGGGCGCCGCTGCTGTTCATCAGGCTCGGGCTGATGGCCGGGGGCCGGGAGAGCGGAGGCGTCCGGCGGGCCGGCGCGGCGTGAGTCACTAGACTAGGGGGATCATGGCCGTACAGATCTCGCCCAGCATCCTCGCCGCCGACTTCGCCAGGCTCGCCGACGAGGCCGCCGCCGTGCCCAACGCCGATTGGCTGCACGTCGACGTCATGGACTACCACTTCGTGCCCAACCTGACCCTCGGGCTGCCCGTGGTCGAGGCGTTGCACAAGGCGACCGCCACGCCGCTCGACTGCCACCTGATGATCGCCGACCCCGACCGCTGGGCTCCGCAGTACGCGGAGGCGGGGGCGGGCAGCGTGACCATTCACGCCGAAGCGGCCAAGGCGCCCATCCGCACGCTGCGCGAGATCCGCTCGCTCGGCGCCAGGGCGGGGCTCGCGCTCAACCCGGCCACCGCCGTCGATCCGTACGAGGATCTGCTCGGCGAGGTCGACATGCTGCTGCTGATGACCGTGGAGCCGGGGTTCGGGGGGCAGAAGTTCCTCGACGTGGTGCTGCCCAAGGTGCGGCGGGCCCGTGAGCTGATCGGGCGGCACGGGGGGCGGGTCTGGCTGCAGGTCGATGGGGGAGTGGACGCCGGCACCATCGAGCGGTGCGCGGAGGCGGGGGCCGACGTGTTCGTGGCGGGCAGTGCCGTCTACGGGGCGTCCGACCCGGTGGCGGCGATCGACGAGCTGCGCGCCGCCGCCAGCCGCGCCGTCTCCTGATCGGGCCGTTGCCCGTTTTCTGACATGAAGGTCGCCCTACCTGGGTAACTATCCACTTATGAGCGACCATGGGATCTTCGGGCCCCGCTCGGTGACGTGGCGGGTGATGGGTGAGCCGATCCTGCTCGTGGGCGGTTTCCGCGCGTTGCTGATGCAGGGGCTGCACCCGAGGGCGATGCGCGGCGTGCTGCAGAACTCGGCGCTGATGGATCCGCAGGAGGCCTGGTCCCGGTTCGTACGGACCACCGAGTTCGTCCGCGTCCGCACCTACGGCACGCACGCCGAGGTCGAGCGCGCCGGCCGCCGCGTCCGCAAGATCCACGCCAAGCTGACCGCGCACGACCCCGACACCGGGGCCACCTTCCGCCTCGACGATCCGGAGGCGCTGCGCTGGGTGCACGTGGGCGAGGTCGACTCGTACCTGTCGGTCGCCCGCCGCGCCGGGGTGCGGTTGTCGGACGCGGAGGCCGACTCGTTCGTGGCCGAGTGGCGGCGGGCCGCCGAGGTCGTCGGCCTGGCGCGGGAGGACGTGCCCGGCTCGGTGGCGGAATTGCGCGACTACATCGAGGCCGAACGTCCCGGGCTGCGCTTCGTGCCCGAGGCCGCCCACCCGCTGCGCCTGTCGCTGAACGCCCCGCTGCCGCGCCTGCTCACCCCGCTCAAGCCGGCGATGCCCGCGCTGACGCTGCTGGCGTTCGCGACGCTGCCGCGCTGGGCCAGGCGGTTGTACGGGCTGCCCGCCACCCCGGTCGAGGACCTGTGGGCCACCGCCACCCTGCGCACCCTGCACACGGGGCTCGGACTGGTCCCCGGGCACGTGCGCTACAGCCCGGCGGCGCGCCGCGCCCACCGGTTGATGGCCGCCTGAAGCGAGCGCTTGGTTGTTTTTCGGGGGGTGGTCGCGTGCTCGGTCATCGGCATGGCAAACTGATAGCAGAAGAGAGCTAGCGTGCTCCGGGGTCGGTGAAATTCCGAACCGGCGGTGACAGTCCGCGACCCGGCCGATGCCATCGGCCGGTTGACTCGGTGAAATTCCGGGACCGACGGTTAAAGTCCGGATGGGAGGAAGCGCGCGAGGTTGTCCGGCGTCCCAGCCGGGCCGCCTGCCATGGGTGCACCTGTCGTACTCATGGCGAAATATCCCCCGGGGCCCGCCGTGGCTTGAAGCTACTGGCGAGTAGGAGACCCGGGGTTGATGACACCCGTACAGGACGCCGCCCACATGGCGCGCGCCATCGAGCTGGCCGCGCACGGTCACGGCACCACCAGCCCCAACCCCGTCGTGGGCTGCGTCGTGCTCGATGCCGCAGGGCAGGTCGCCGGTGAGGGCTTCCACGCGTACGCCGGCGGGCCGCACGCCGAGGTCGTCGCGCTCGCGCAGGCCGGGGAGCGGGCCCGGGGCGGCACCGCGTACGTGACGCTGGAGCCCTGCGACCACACCGGGCGCACCGGGCCTTGCAGCCGCGCGTTGCTGGCGGCGGGGGTGGCGCGGGTGGTGATCGCCGTGTCCGATCCCCATCCCAGGGCGGCCGGTGGGGCCGCGCGGCTGCGGGGGCACGGGGTGGCTGTCACGGCCGGGGTGCTGGCCGAGGCGGCTGAGCGGGGGAACGAGGAGTGGCTGACGTATGTGCGGCTCGGGCGGGCCCATGTGACGTGGAAGTTCGCGGCGACGCTGGACGGGCGGTCGGCGGCTGAGGATGGGACCAGTAAGTGGATCACCTCGGCTGAGGCCAGGGAGGATGTGCATCGGCTGCGGGGGGCCGCTGACGCGATCGTCGCCGGGATCGGCACGGTGCTGGCCGACGACCCGCAGCTCACCGTCCGCACGGGTGGGCGGCTCGACGGTGCGCTGAGTGGCGGTGCCCTGGACGGCGGTGTCTCGGTGGACGGCGCCGGCGGGCGTGAGGGCGCTGCGGGCGCTGGAGCGGACGCAGGCGAGGGCGCGGGTGTGGGCCAGGGCGCGGGTGTGGGCCAGGGCGTGGGGGCGGGGGCTGGGCGGCGGATGCCGTTGCGGGTCGTGGTCGATCCCGACGCCCGCACACCCCCGTCCGCCCGCGTCCTGGACGACCAGGCCCCCACGCTCATCGCCGTAGCCGACGACGCGGACACCGACCTCAAGGCCGACCTCCTGCGCCTGCCCCGCCACGACCAGGGTCTCGACCTGGAAGCCCTCCTGCGCGAGCTGGCCGCGCGCGACGTGGTGAGCGTGTTCCTGGAGGGCGGCCCGACGCTGGCCGGTTCGTTCGTGCGGCATGGGCTGGTCGACCGGGTGGTGGCGTATCTGGCGCCGGCGTTGCTGGGTACAGGGCGGGCGGCGCTGGGCGCGGCAGGGGTGGGGACGATCGGCGAGCTCCACCGCCTGAAATTTGACGAAATTTCCCCTATTGGGCCGGATCTGCGGCTTGTTGCCCGGCCCTCCCCCACACCAGGCACTCAACCAGGCAGGGAGAAGTGATGTTCACCGGAATCATTGAGGAAAAGGGCGAAGTGGTGGCCATCGAGCAGGCGGGCGGCGGCGCCCTGCTGTCGGTGCGCGGCCCGATCGTCACCTCCGACGCCAAGCACGGCGACTCGATCGCCGTCAACGGCGTGTGCCTCACGGTCGTCGAGGTCAAGGACGACGTGTTCACCGTGGACGTGATCAGGGAGTCGCTGGACCGCAGCTCGCTGGGCGGCCTCGCCGAGGGCTCCGCCGTGAACCTGGAGCGCGCCGTGCGCGCCGACCAGCGGCTCGGCGGCCACATCGTGCAGGGCCACGTGGACGGCACGGCGGTCCTGCTGTCCCGCGACCCCGGCGAGAGCTGGGACGACCTGCGCTTCTCCCTGCCGGGGCCGATCGCCCCCTACGTGGCGGAGAAGGGGTCGATCGCCATCGACGGAATCAGCCTGACGGTGACGACGGTTGACGACGACAGCTTCGGCGTGAGTCTCATCCCGACGACGCTGAAGCTCACCACGATGGGCGAGCGGCAGGTGGGTGACGTGGTCAACATCGAGGTGGACGTGATCGCGAAGTATGTGGAGAGGCTGGTGGTCAGGCAATGAACTGGCTCAATGCCGGGTTCGACGTTTTCGACACGCATGTCCTGTGGACCGACCTGGTGGGCAACATCCTCGCCCTGGCCACGGTCCTGTTCGCCATGCGCAAGTCGATGTGGACGTGGCCGGTGCAGTTCGCCGGGGCGGTGCTGCTGTTCGCCGCTTCGATCAACGCGCACGTCACGGGTAACGCGCTGAAGCAGGTGCTGTTCGCGGGCCTGGCGGTCTACGGCTGGTGGGCGTGGCGGCGCGGCACGCAGGACGGCAAGCAACTGGCCGTAAGGCCCGCCCAGTGGTGGGAACGGTCGATGCTGGTCGGCGTCATGCTGGTGGGCACGGTCGTGATCGGGGCGCTGTTCTACGTGACGGGCCTGTCGTGGGGCGCCGCGGTGCCGGGCGTCAAGGGCATGCTGCTGGTGGCGGCCGACGCCTACATCTTCGTCGGCAGCGCGGCCGCGACCTGGGCGCAGGGCAGGGCGCTGGTGGACTTCTGGATCGTGTGGGTGGCGGTGGACCTGGTCGGGGTGCCGCTGGCGTTCAGTTCGGGATTGGTGGTGTCCGGAGCCGTGTACGGAGTCTTCTTCGTCCTGGTCTTGGTTGGTTTCGTGAAATGGCTGCGTGAGTACCGCACGGGGCCCCTGGCGGTGCCGGCGGTGGCGCGGTGAGCGACATCAAGCTCGACCCGATCGAGCGCGCGATCGAGGACATCCGCAACGGCAAGCCCGTGGTCGTGGTGGACGACGCCAACCGGGAGAACGAGGGCGACCTCATCTTCGCCGCGGCGAAGGCCACGCCGGAGCTGTGCACGTTCACCATCAGGCACACCAGCGGCATGATCTGCGTGGCCATGGAGGGCAAGGAGCTCGACCGGCTGGGCCTGCCGCTGATGGTGTTCCACAACAAGGAGCGCATGCGCACGGCGTACACGATCACCGTGGACGCCCGCGACGGCGTCAGCACGGGCATCTCGGCGGCCGACCGGGCCAGGACCATCCGCACGCTCGCCGACTCGGCGACCGAGCCGAACGAGCTGGTCCGCCCCGGTCACGTCTTCCCGCTGCGTTACCACGAGGGCGGCGTGCTGGCCCGGCGCGGCCACACCGAGGCGGCGGTCGACCTGTCCAGGCTGGCCGGGCTGTCGGCGGCCGGCGCGCTGGCCGAGGTGGTGAACGACGACGGCACCATGGCCAGGCTGCCGGAGCTGCGCCGCTTCGCCGACGAGCACGATCTGGCGCTCGTCTCCATCGAGCAGCTCGTCGACTACCGGCGGCGGGCCGAGAGCATGGTCACCAGGGTAGCCGAGACGCGGCTGCCGAACACGTACGGGATGTGGCGGGCGTTCGGTTACGCCAGCGCGCTCGACGGCGGCGAGCACGTCGCGCTCGTCTTCGGTGACCTGGACGACGGCGAGAACGTGCTGGTCAGGGCGCACTCGGAGTGCCTGACGGGCGACGTGTTCGGGTCGATGCGCTGCGACTGCGGGGTGCAGCTCGACAACGCCATGTCGGCCATCGCGCAGGAGGGCCGCGGTGTGGTCGTGTACCTGCGCGGGCACGAGGGCAGGGGGATCGGCCTGCTGGCCAAGCTGAAGGCCTACAGCCTCCAGGACAACGGCAGCGACACCGTGGACGCCAACCTGGAGCTGGGGCTGCCGGTGGACGCGCGGGAGTTCTCCAACGCGGGGCAGATCCTGGCCGATCTCGGGGTGAAGTCGATCCGGCTGCTCACCAACAACCCGGCCAAGCTCAAGGGCATGGACGGGTACGGCATCAAGGTTCTGGGCCGCGAGCCCATGCCCGTGGCGATGAACCCGTACAACGAGCGGTACTTGCAGGCCAAGCGCGAACGCCTCGGCCACGACATCTCTGAGGCTTCATGAACGAGGAGCCGAATGAGCGAGGAGCCGGATGAGCGAGGAGCCGGATGAGCGAGGAGCCGGATGAGCGAGGAGAGCGAATGAGAGGGGAGTGCGCATGAGCGGGGAAGGACGGCCGGGCGTCGCGGCGCCCGACGCGTCGGGGCTGACGGTGGGCGTGGTGGCGGCGAGCTGGCACGCCAAGATCACCGACCAGCTCGTCTCGCGGGCCGTGCAGGCCTGCGACGACAGCGGCGCCAGCGCGACCGTGGTGCGGGTGGCGGGCTCGCTGGAGATCCCGGTGGTGGCCCAGGCCCTGGCCCGCCGCTGCGACGCGGTGGTGGCGCTGGGCGCGGTCATCCGCGGCGAGACGGCCCACTTCGAGTACGTGTGCGACTCCGTGACGTCGGGTCTGACCAGGATCTCGCTGGACGAGGAGACGCCGATCGGCAACGGCGTGCTCACCTGCGAGAACCTGGACCAGGCGGTCGATCGCTCCGGCCTGCCGGGCAGCAAGGAGGACAAGGGGTACGAGTCGACCATCGCCGCGCTCGAGACCGCCCTCCTCCTGAGGACCCTGGCCTGACCTACGGTAGGTTCTCCTCGTGCCAGAGCCCGTATCCCCTCCGCCCCTGCCCGTCACCTGGCGTCCGCGCCGGGGCCGCGTCGTCGCCTACGGCTTCGCGGTCGTGATCGTGCTGGGGGCGGTGGTGATGGCGGTCCTCATCGCGCAGCCGTTCAAGCTGCCCGACCGGGTGGCGATCGTGGCGTTCGGCTGCGCGGTGGCCTGGGTGCTGCATCTGCTGGGGCGGGTGCGGGTGGAGGCCGACGACGAGGGCCTCACGATCGTCAACGCGATGCGTACGCAGCGGGTGACGTGGCCGGAGGTGCTGGAGGTCACGATGGTGACGGGTGATCCGTGGCCGCGGCTCGACCTGTCCGACGGGCGTACGGTCAGCGCCATGGGGATCCAGGGCTCGGAGAAGGCCTTCGCCCGTCAGGCCACGGCCGAGCTGCGGGCGCTGATCAGGGAGCGCGGCGAGGCGCGGGAGAGCTAGCCCGGCTCGGCGAACAGCTCCTCGACCGTGTCGACGGTGAGGATGCGGATCAGCCATTGCTGCAGGAGCTCGAGGTCCTCGCAGGCGGCGATGGCCTCCCACTTCTCCTGGCTGATCCACAGGAAGCGCGTCTGCAGGGCGACGTCGATCGCTCTGCGGGCCGCGGTGATCTTCCGCTGCTCTCTCGTTGCCGGGGATACGTGGTGGTCGTCCCACGACTCCGGCATGCCTGGGGGTACGGGCACGCCTTGTCGTCCTCTCGCTCGGTGATCAGGAGCTTACCTGGTGTGATGGTCGCTTCGGGCGAATATCGCCGAAGCGGGTGTCGACGTAGCCTGGGAGCGTGCTGCGGCGGACAATCAGGGCAATGGACATCGAGTCGCCGGAGAAGCTCATCGAGCTTCTCGACCGGCACGCCTACCTGGCCGACGAGGGCCTGGCCACGGCCGCCTTCCTCGCGCTGCGGATGGGGCGGCCGCTCTTCCTCGAAGGGGAGGCGGGGGTCGGCAAGACAGAGCTGGCCAAGACGCTCGCCGCGCTGCTGAAGGCGCCCCTCATCAGACTGCAGTGCTACGAGGGACTGGACGCCGCCCAGGCGCTGTACGACTGGGACTTCGCCCGCCAGCTCCTGCATCTCAAGGCCGCGGAGGCGGCCGGGATCACGGACGTGAGCAGGCTGGAGGGGGAGATCTACGACCGCAGGTTCCTCATCGCCAGGCCGCTGCTGAAGGCGATCGAGACGCAGCCGAGCGTGCTGCTGGTGGACGAGATCGACCGGGCCGACGACGAGTTCGAGGCGTTCCTGCTGGAGGTGCTGTCGGACTTCACCATCTCGATCCCCGAGCTGGGCACGGTCAAGGCCAGGACGCCGCCGGTGGTCGTGGTCACCTCGAACAGGACGCGCGAGGTGCACGACGCGCTCAAGCGGCGCTGCCTCTACCACTGGCTGGAGCACCCCGACTTCGACCGAGAGGTGGCCATCCTGCTGCGGCGGCTGCCCGGCTGCACCGAGACGCTGGCCACACAGGTGGCGCGGGCGGCCGAGCGGCTGCGGCAGGCCGACCTGGTCAAGCCGCCCGGCGTGGCCGAGACGCTCGACTGGACGGAGGCGCTGCTGACGCTGGGCGCCACGGAGCTCGACCCCGGCCGGGCCGCCGCCACGCTGGGCGCGGCGCTGAAGTACCGGGAGGACGTGGCGGCGGTGATCGGCAACGGGCTGCTGTCCCATGGATGAGCTCGCCGCCACCATGACGGGGTTCGCCAGGACGCTGCGCGCGGCGGGCGTCGCGGCCGACCACGAGCGTACGCAGAACCTGCTCAGGGCGCTCGACCACCTCGACGTGACCGATCAGCGCGAGGTGTACTGGGCCGGGCGGCTGACGTTGTGCGCCACCCCCGACGACCTGCCCCGCTACGACCGCTGCTTCGCCGCGTACTTCGGCGGCAGGAAGGCGGTGCTGTCGCGGACGGCGACCACGAGCGTCACCAGGCACCTGGCCGAGCGGCAGGGCGACGACGGCGACGAGGGCGGCGACGACGACGGCACGGCGGCCCCCGCGACCGCCAGCCGGATCGAGGTGCTGCGGCACCGGGACGTCGCCAGGCTCACCGAGGCCGAGCGGGCGGAGGTGCACCGCATGATGGCGCTGCTGAAGGGCGGCCGGGCGCGCCGGCGGTCGCGGCGCTTCGAGAGCGCCCACCGGGGCGCCCTGGACCAGCGCCGCACCATCCGCGACGCGCTCAGGAAGGGCGAGGTGGCCAGGCTCCGCCACCGCAGGCACACCACCAGGCCGCGCACGGTGGTGATGTTCGTGGACGTCAGCGGCTCGATGGCCCCCTACGCCGAGACCCTGCTGCGCTTCGCCCACGCCCTGGTCAGGAGCGAGCCGAGGGCCACCAGGGTCTACTCGGTCGGCACCCGGCTGACCCCGATCACCGCCGAGCTGCGCCACCGCGACCCGGGCACCGCGCTGAACGAGGTGTCCAAGGTCGTGCCCGACTGGAGCGGCGGCACCCGGCTGGGTGAGGAGCTCAAGGAGTTCCTCGCCCGGTTCAGCGCGCGGGGCGCGATAGCGTTGATCGCCTCGGACGGGTGGGAACGCGGCGACCCCGGGCTGCTGGGCGCCCAGATGGCCAGGCTGGCCAGGCAGGCGTACCGGGTGATCTGGGTCAACCCGCACAAGGGGTATGCGGACTACCAGCCGCTCACGGGCGGCATGCGGGCCGCCCTGCCCCATCTCGACGATCTGGTGGCCGGGCACAGCCTGGCCGCCTTCGAGCGACTAAGCGAAAGGCTCGCCCATGCGTGATGTGCTCCCGGAGATCATGAAGTGGTGGCGGTCGGGGCTCAGGTTCGGGCTGGCCACGGTGGTCGGCACGTGGAGCAGCGCGCCCAGGCCGCCGGGCGCGGCGATGGCGGTGCGCGGCGACGAGGTGGTCGGCAGCGTCTCGGGCGGCTGCGTGGAGGGCGCCGTGTTCGAGCTGGCCGCCGAGGTCGAGACGCCCGTCCTGCAGCGGTACGGCGTGAGCGACGACGACGCCTTCGCCGTCGGGCTCACCTGCGGCGGCATCATCGACATCCTGGTGGAGCCCATCTCGATCGAGACCTTCCCCGAGCTGGGCGAGATCGCGAGGTCGGTGGACGCGCACGAGCCGGTCGCCGTGGCCACCGTCGTCTCAGGCCCCGGCCGGGTCGGCTCCCGCCGCGTCATCTGGCCGGACCGCGCGAGCGGCTCGCTCGGCCTGGAGCGCCTCGACGACGCCGTGGACGACGACGCCCGCGGCATGCTCGCCCAGGGCCTGACCGGCCTGCGGCACTACGGTGGGCAGGGGGAGCGGCGGCTGGACGACCTGGCGGTGTTCGTGCAGTCGTTCGCGCCGCCGCCGCGGATGCTGGTGTTCGGCGCGATCGACTTCGCCGCCGCGGTGGCCAGGGTGGGCAAGTTCCTCGGCTACCACGTCACGGTGTGCGACGCGCGGCCGATCTTCGCCACCGCCAAGCGTTTCCCCGACGCCGACGAGGTGGTGGTCAAGTGGCCGCACGACTACCTGTCGTCCGTGCAGGTGGACGAGCGCACGGTGATCTGCGTGCTGACCCACGACCCCAAGTTCGACGTGCCGCTGCTGGAGGTGGCGTTGCGCACCGGCGCCGGGTACGTCGGCGCCATGGGCTCGCGCCGCACCCACGACGACCGCCTCGCCCGGCTGCGCGAGGCCGGGCTCGGCGAGGAGGAGCTGGCCAGGCTGAGATCGCCGATCGGGCTCGACCTGGGGGCGCGGACGCCCGAGGAGACGGCCGTGTCGATCGCCGCCGAGCTGATCCAGCTCCGGTGGGGCGGTTCGGGACGGCCGCTGTCCGCCACCGAGGGCCGCATTCACCATGAGGCGCCATGAGGTCGTCCAGGACGGCCGGGCTGCTGCTCGCGGCCGGTGAGGGCACCAGGCTGGGCCGGCCCAAGGCGATGGTCGAGTTCGGCGGCGAGCGGCTGGTGGACCGGGGGGTGCGGCTGCTGGAGGAGGGCGGCTGCCATCCGGTGGTGGTCGTGCTGGGCGCGGCCACGGTGCAGGTGCGCGGGGCTGTCACCGTGCGCAATCCGGACTGGGCGTCCGGCATGGGGTCGTCGCTGCGGGTCGGGCTGGCCGCGCTGCCAGGGGAGGCGGAGTCGGTGGTGGTCGCGCTGATCGACCAGCCGCTGATCGGGGCCGGCGCGGTGCGCGCGCTGATCGCCTCGGACGCCGGCGGGCTGGCGGTCGCGACCTACGGCGGGCGGCGCAGGAACCCCGTGCTGATCGCCCGCGAGCACTGGGCAGGGGTGGCCGAGCTGGCCGTGGGCGACGTCGGGGCGCGGCCGTTCATGAAGGCGCATCCCGGGCTGGTGACCGAGGTGCCGTGCGACGAGCACGGCGACCCGGCCGACATCGACACGCCGGAGGACCTGGCCCGCCTGGAGGCCCGGCTCACGGGCGCGCGCTCAGAACCGCAGTGACGCGATGGCGGCCCGGTGGTCGCTGCCGGTGGCCGGGGCCACCCCCGCCTGGGTCGCCGTCATCCCCTTGAACAGGATGTGGTCCGGCCGGGTGACCGGGAACTCGGCCGGCCAGGTGAACCCGAACCCGTCGCCCGCCACGCTCTGCGCGTCGGTCAGCGGCGGGGTCAGGCCGCGCATGCCGCGGTCGGTGGTGGCGGTGTTGAGGTCGCCGAGCAGCAGGATGCGCTTGCTGCGGTCGGCGTCGATGAGCTTGCGCGCCTGCGTCAGGGAGGCGTCGCGGGAGGTGGTGTGGCCGGGCCTGGCGGAGGCGAGGTGCATGACGTACACGGTGACCTTGCCCTTGGGGGTGGTGATGACCGCGCGCAGGGCGCGCGGCCAGCCGAGGCCGACGTCGAGCGGCTTGGTCTCGCTGATCGGGTAGCGGCTCCACAGGCCGACCGTGCTGACCGGGTAGTGGTACTTGAACATCTTGTTGAGCTGCTTGGCCGCGGGGCCGCCCTTGGTCAGCTCCTGGGCGGCCAGCACGTCGAGGTCCTTGGCGATCACGCGGACGGCCTCGCCCGACGCGCTGTTGCGCACGCCCACGTTGACGGTGCCGACGGCCAGGTCGCTGGGCCCGCCCGGCGGCGTGCGCAAGAGCGTGGAGCCGAACATGACGGCCCACACCAGGCCCGGCACCAGCGCCGCGGCGGCGGCAGCGGTGGACCGTGCCACCGCGGCGCCCGCGAGCAGCACGGGAACGGCCACGCCGATCCAGGGCAGCAGGCTCTCGAGGACGGGCGTGAACCCGCCGAGAGCGGGGATCAGCCCGTGCCCCGCCAGGGCCGCGGCCACGACGACGGACGCGATGATGACGACCCGACTCAGCACCCGAACCAGGCTAGCCGCTCCCACCCCGCCACACCGTCGCGATACGATGTCCGAGTCGCAACAGAACATCATTCGGTCCAGCGGGAGCCCGGCATGCGCATCGGTATGGCACTCAAGTACTCCGGCGGTTTCAAGGAATCGGTGGCCGAGCTGGCCGACTACGAGAAGGCCGGGCTCGACATCGTGTTCGTGGCCGAGGCCTACTCCTTCGACGCGGTCAGCCAGATGGGTTACATCGCGGCCAAGACCGAGCGGGTGCAGATCGCCTCGGGCATCCTGCCGATCTACTCGCGCACGCCGACGCTGATGGCCATGACGGCGGCCGGGCTCGACTACGTCTCCGACGGGCGGTTCACGCTCGGCATCGGCGCCTCGGGGCCGCAGGTGATCGAGGGCTTCCACGGGGTGCCGTACACCGCGCCGCTGGGGCGTACGCGCGAGGTCATCGAGATCTGCCGCCAGGTCTGGCGGCGCGAGCGCGTGCAGTACGAGGGCAGGCACTACACCGTGCCGCTGCCCGCCGGCCAGGGCACCGGCCTGGGCAAGCCCCTGAAGATCATCAACCACCCGGTGCGCTCCCGCATCCCCATCGTGGTGGCGGCCATCGGACCGAAGAACGTCGAGCTGACCGCCGAGCTGGCCGAGGGCTGGGAGCCGATCTTCTACGTCCCGGAGAAGGCCGGCGAGGTGTGGGGGCCGTCGGTGGCCGCCGGGAAGGCCAAGCGGGACCCCGAGCTGGGCGAGCTCGACGTGATCGCGCAGGCCAGCCTGGCGATCGGCGACGACGTGGCCGGGCTGCTGGAGTTCGGGCGGCCGATGGCGGCCCTGTACATCGGCGGCATGGGCGCCAAGGGCAGGAACTTCTACAACGACCTCGCCCGGCGTTACGGCTACGAGAAGGAGGCCGAGCAGATCCAGGACCTCTACCTGGAGGGCAAGAAGGACGAGGCGGCGGCGCTGGTGCCGGCCGAGCTGCTGGAGAAGATGTCGCTGGTCGGCAGTGAGGGCTTCGTGCGCGAGCGGCTGCAGGCGATGAAGGAGTCCGGCGTGACGACCCTGAACGTGACGCCGCTCGCCGGGACGCACGAGGAGCGGGTGCGCCTCATCGAGACGATCAAGGAGTGGGCCGCCTAGTGAGGTAGATCACCCCATTTGGGGGGAATGCTCCGCTTTTCACGGGTGTTGTGAGCCCTCGTGAGGTTTTCCCTGGTGTTCGTGTGGCTCGTAGAGCGGCTGCACATCGACCTGTGCCGGTTGCACGGGTCGCTCTGTCGCTGACGGCTGTCCTCGTCCGTCCACACCCCTCACCAGGCGTGCCGCCGCGGCATGCCCTTCTCGCGAAGGCTTCCTCATCCGTGAAGAGATTCTCCTTCTCCCTGCAGCTCCTGCTGGGCCTGGCCGCCGGCGTCGCACTCGGCTTCGCCGCGAAGATCTGGGACGTGGCCTGGCTCAGTGAGACGCTGAAGCAGGTCGGCTCGATCTTCGTCCAGCTCCTCAAGCTGGCCGTGCCGCCGCTGGTGTTCACCGCCGTGCTGGTCAGCGTGGCCAACCTGCGCAACGTCAACGGCGCGGCCAGGCTCGCCTCCAAGACGCTGCTGTGGTTCCTGATCACGGCGTTCGTGTCGGTCTCCCTGGCGATCGGGCTCGGCCTGCTCATCAACCCCGGCCAGGGCGTCACCCTCGACACCGCCGCCGCCAAGCCCGCCGACACCCAGGGCACCTGGCTCGACTTCGTCACCGGCATCCTGCCGACCAACGTCGTGACCGCCTTCACCGAGGTGAACGTCCTCCAGATCGTGTTTCTGGGAGTCGTCCTCGGTGCGGCGGCGATGGCCGTCGGCGAGAAGGCCGAGCCGTTCCTGAACCTCGCCCGCTCCGTGCTGGAGCTGGTGCAGAAGGCGCTGTGGTGGGTGCTGCGGCTGGCGCCCATCGGCACCGCGGGCCTGATCGGCAAGGCCGTGTCCACGTACGGCTGGGAGCTGCTGGCGCCGCTGGCCAAGTTCAGCGCCGGCGTCTACATCGGCTGCTTCGTGGTGCTGCTGGCCGTCTACCCGACGCTGCTGGCCGTCTGGGGCAAGGTCAGCCCCATCACGTTCTTCCGCAACGCCTGGCCCGCCATCGAGCTGGCCTTCGTCTCCCGCTCCTCGGTCGGGACGCTGCCGCTGACGCAGCGGGTCACGGTCGAGCGCAACGGCGTGGACCGCGACTACGCCTCCTTCGCGGTGCCGTTCGGCGCCACCACCAAGATGGACGGCTGCGCCTCGGTGTACCCGGCGCTGGCCGCGATCTTCGTGGCCCAGGTGTTCGGGGTGCAGCTCGGGTTCGGCGACTACCTGCTGATCGCGTTCGTCTCGGTGGTCGGCTCGGCCGCCACGGCGGGCCTGACCGGCGCCACCGTCATGCTGACCCTCACGCTCAGCACCCTGGGCCTGCCGCTGGAGGGCGTCGGCCTGCTGCTGGCGATCGACCCGATCCTCGACATGATCCGCACCGCGACCAACGTGGCAGGGCAGCTCGTCGTGCCGGTGCTCGTGGCCCGCTCCGAGGGACGCCTGGACACGGCGGTCTTCAACGCGCCGCCGCAGTCGCTCGACCGCGCGCCCGGGGCGCGCGTGCCGGAGCCCGCCGCGGCCTGATCGGATCCGCGGGACGAGGGGGTGGCCCATGGCCGCCCCCTCATTCGTACGTCAGGAGGTCCCCCGGCTGGCACCCCAGCGCCTCGCACAGGCGCGCCAGCGTCGAGAAGCGCACGGCCTTGGCGTGGCCGTTCTTCAGGATCGACAGGTTGACCACGGTGATCTCCACGCGGTGCGACAGCTCGGTGAGCGTCATGCCGCGCTCCTTGAGCAGCTCGTCCAGCCGCACCCTGATGACCGGCTCGGCCATCAGATCGTGGCCTCGACCTCTTCGAGCAGGGCCAGGCCCCGGCGGACGATCTCGGACACGCCGAGCGCGGTCATCCCCGCCACGACGCCGCTGATCATCGCGGGCGGCGGCGGATAGAACGGGTAGCTCTCGGCCAGCAGCATGGGAGAGAGTATGGCCTGCGCCACGGAGCCGAGCACGCCCGACACGATGGAACCGGCGATCAGGATCCAGCCCAGCCTGCGCAGGTGGCCGGCCGTGACCGAGGAGAACAGGGCGCGATCGCCCGACCTGGCCCTGCGCAGCGCCCGGACGACCGTGAACAGCGCCAGCAGGCCCGTCACCGTGCCGGGCGCCCACATCAGCAGGTAGAGCAGGCCCGCGAGCGGCGAGGCCCCCCGCGGGCGGACCGTCACCTCGGCGGAGACGTTCTCCACCGTGGCGCCGCCCACGGTGATCCCCGCGGTCGGGACGTCGAAGACGTGCAGGGGGATGCCGATGCCGGGTGAGGTGCCGGAGAACGCGATCGCGACGGTGCCGGCGAGACCGGCCAGGGCGGCAAGGACGCCCAGGATCAGGGCGATGCTCAGCAGTATCTCGAGTCTGATGATCCAGCGGGTTGGCATAACGATAATCGTAAATAACGAAAGTCGTTATGTCGAGGCGGCCGGGGTCGAAGGTGGGGCGGGTGGGGGCGTGTGGGCCCTATGGTGGGGTCGAAAATCGTGATGTTCGAGATTTGGCGGGGATATGTCCGAGCGTGTGCCGTCATTGGTCGCCGACCGGTACCGGCTTGACGAGCGCATCGGCGGCGGGCCGATGGGCGAGGTGTGGCGGGGCTACGACACGCGGGCCGACTGGGTCGTGGCCGTGAAGGTGCTCGGCGCCAGGGCGGCCGGGGCCGCCACCCGGGAGGTGCTCAGGCAGCACGCCCAGGCCGTGGCCCGGGTGATCCATCCGAACGTGGCCATGGTCCTGGACGTCGGCGAGCACGACGGGGCGCCGTTCCTCGTCATGGAGTTCCTCACCGGGCTCAGCCTCGGCGAGGAGCTGGCGGCGCGCGGGCCGATGAAGATCGTCGAGGTGTGCGACCTGGTCGGGCAGGCGGCGGCCGGGCTGGACGCCGCGCACCGGGCCGGGGTCGTGCACGGGCGGGTGGGTCCCGACAGCTTCCGCCAGGCCGGCAGCGGGGTGCTCAAGGTCGTCGGGTTCGGGATGGACGAGCGGGCCCCCGTGGCCGCCGGGAGCCGGTACGTGGCGCCCGAGCGGGCCGCGGGAGAGGCGGCGCAGGCGCCGGGGGACGTGTTCGCGCTCGGGTGCGTGTGTTACGAGCTGCTGTGCGGGCGGCCGGCCTTCGGGGACGGGGCCGCTTCAGAGGTGGGGCGACCGGAGGCGGGGCAAGCGGGGCAACCGGAGGCCGGGCAATCGGAGGCCGGGCGTGCGGAGGCCGCTGGTGCGGGAGCCGCCGGTGCGCGGCCCGTGCCGCCCAGCGCGATCAGGAGTGAGGTGCCGGCCGAGCTGGACCGGCTGGTGCTGGCCATGCTCGCCGAGGACCCCGCGCGGCGGCCCGCCAGCGGTGAGGCCATCCGGCGGGCGCTGGCGGCCATCGCGCGGCCCAAGCCGGGGCCGGCCGGACCGCCGGTGACCGGGATCTCCCTGCGCGACCCCGGCCTGCGGCCCGGAGCCGCGGGCGCGACCGGCGCCGGAGCGGGCGCCGTGGGCGCGGACACGGGGGCGACGGAGATCTTCCAGGCCGCGGGCGGGCCGCCGCCCAGGGCCGGGGACACGGCGGTCTACCAGGCGGGCGACCTGGAGCCCGAGCGGCCCTCGTCCCCGAACCGCAAGCTGATCCTCCAGCTCGGCATAGCCGTCGTCGTCATCGCGGCCGTGACCATCGGCATGGTGATGTGGGCGGGCGCGCGCCAGGAGCCGCCCGTCGCGGTGAACACCCCCGAACCCACCACGCAGACCCCCAGCAGCCTGCCGCCCACGCCCGACCCGTCCCCGAGCTTCGCGGTCACCGCCGGCCCCGGCGAGGAAGAGGAGCCCGACCACCTGCGCGAGACCTCGGAACCGAAGGCCACGCTGGGCGAGGCGATCCCGCCCGGCGGGTACGCCACGTGGCTGCGGAGGTTCGACGAGGCGCTGATGGCCCAGCAGAGCATGGGCGGCATCGACCCGAAGGTCGCGGAGAAGGCCAGCGACAAGATCCGCAAGGCGGCCGGGAAGTACGAGCAGGGTCAGATCGACGCCACGCTCGACCAGATCGCCGACGTCTACCGCGACCTGGCCAGGGCTCAGGCCAAGGGCGACATGGAGGGGTCGGGCCCGGCCTCGGACTTCATGCGGGACTGGCAGGTCCCCGCCGAATAGGCGAATTGGGACTTGGCGGGCAATAGTGACAAGAGGGGCGTGACACGTACATTGGGCGGATGACCTTCGACTACGCGGCGCGCCGGGCGCGGCTCGCGGAGCTGCTGCCCGCCTGCGAGGTCCACGCCCTGCTCGTCACCTCCCCCGTCAACGTCCGCTACCTCACCGGCCTGGCCAGCTCCAACGCCGCCGTCCTGGTCAGGATGGACGGCACCGCGATGCTGGCCACCGACAACCGCTACATCGAGGCGGCACGCACCCTGGACGTGCCGTCGGTCGAGGTCTCGGACGTGGCGGGCAGGCTCGCGGCGCCGGGCGTCGGCATCGAGGCCGCGAGCATGAGCGTGGCCGCCTACCGCCGCCTGGGGGACGGCCTCGGGGACGGGCTCGTGCCGCTGGGGCCGACGGTCGAGCTGCTGCGATCGGTCAAGGACGAGGACGAGCTGGAGCTGATCCGCACCGCCTGCGCCATCACCGACGAAGCCTTCGCCGACGTCTGCCCGCGCATCGCCCCCGGGATGACCGAGCGCGAGCTGGCCGGGCTGCTCGAACGCCGCATGGCCGAGCTGGGCGCCGACAAGCCCGCGTTCGACACGATCGTGGCGGCGGGCGAGCACGGCGCGATCCCGCACCACGCCCCCACCTCGCGGGAGCTGCGCGCCGGCGACCTGGTCACCATGGACTTCGGCGCCCGCTACCAGGGCTACCACGCCGACATGACCAGGACGGTCAGCCTCGGCCCGCCCGCCGCCTGGCAGCGGGAGCTCTACGAGCTGGTCGCCGCCGCCCAGCGGGCCGGCAGGCGGGCGCTCGCGCCGGGCGCGCGGGCCGGTGAGGTGGACGAGGCGGCCCGCTCTGTCATCGAGGACGCCGGCCACGGCGGGCACTTCAGGCACGGTCTCGGCCACGGGGTGGGGCTGGAGATCCACGAGGAGCCGTTCCTGGGCCCCTCGCGGACCGGTAGACTAGAGGATCGAGTTCCGATCACCGTCGAGCCTGGGGTGTACCTACCGGGCCGGGGCGGCGTCCGGATCGAGGACACCCTCGTGGCACGTGCGGGCGGGCCGGAACTTTTCACCAAGACGACCAAGGAGCTGCTCGTCCTTTAGAGCGGCCACACGCGGGAGAAGAACGAGTGGCGACGACCAACGACCTCAAGAACGGCATGGTGCTGAAGCTCGACGGCGGTGAGCTGTGGGCCGTTGTGGAGTTCCAGCACGTCAAGCCGGGCAAGGGCGGCGCGTTCGTGCGCACCAAGCTCAAGAACGTCCTCTCCGGCAAGGTCGTCGACAAGACCTTCAACGCCGGGGTGAAGGTCGAGGTGGCCAACGTCGACAAGCGCGAGATGCAGTACTCGTACAAGGACGGCGACGACTTCGTCTTCATGGACACCGAGACCTACGACATGGTCAACGTGCCCAGCGGCACGGTCGGCACCGCCGCCAACTACATGCTGGAGAACACCCTGGCCACGGTGGCCTTCAACGAGGGCTCCGCGCTCTACGTCGACCTGCCCGCCGCCGCCGAGCTGACCATCGCCGAGACCGAGCCCGGCCTCCAGGGCGACCGCTCCACCGGCGGCACCAAGCCCGCCAAGCTGGAGACCGGCGCCGAGATCAAGGTGCCGCTGTTCATCACCACCGGCGAGAAGGTCAAGGTCGACACCCGCAGCGGCGAATACCTCGGCCGGGCCTGAGGTGTCGGCGCGGGGCAAAGCACGCAGGCGGGCGCTCGACATCCTGTTCGAGGCCGAGCTGCGCGGCGAGGATCCGCTGAAGATCCTCGCCGAGCGCGTGGAGCGGCAGGAGCCGCCGGTCAACGAGTACACCTCGGCCATCGTCGAGGGTGTCGCCAGGCACCACGCGCGCATCGACGAGCTGATCACCACCTACGCCGAGGGCTGGACACTCGACCGGATGCCCGCGGTCGACCGTAACCTGCTGCGCGGCGGCACGTACGAGCTGCTCTGGATGCCCGGCGTGCCCGAGGGCGTGGTCATCAGCGAGTGGGTGCACCTGGCGGGGGAGCTGTCGACCGACGAGTCCCCGCAGTTCGTCAACGGGCTGCTGGCCCGCTTCAAGCAGCTCAAGCCAAGCCTCACCCTTTAGACACCCCCTTTGCTCGCGACTTCGCGGGCCGGGGTCGCGCGTTCGGGGTACGTTCCAACCACGCCGGCCTGCACCATGGCTCGCGAGGCGAGGGGCGTGCAACTGCCGCGCGGTCAGGCGTCGCTCCCGTCAGCCCGGGGCGGGGGCCTGACCGTGTGGCCGTGGCGAGACCGTACGGGAAATGGCGCGTCACCAGCCGCGACGCGCCCTTTTCCATGTCCGCCCGCTTTTCCGCGGCGTTGCGGAGGCCGTCCGGCGACCGGGCGCAACGGGTATCGGCGGCGGGGAGCGGGAGCTCCCGCGTACGGCGTAGGCTGGGGCCGACCACGAAGAAAGCCGTTCGCGACGTGCACCTTCGCGGCGTGCGTAGTTCTGCGGGAGAGAGGCGAGCCGACGTTGCGTGCTGAAGGCGTCACCACGAGGACCCCGGCGGTGCGGACCGCCGTCGTCTGGGACGCGTTGCGGTCCATGCTTGCCGAGCGCACGGCGGCCACCGGCCGGGAGTCGCTCGACATCGTCGACGCCGGCGGCGGCACCGGCGGGTTCGCCGTCCCGCTGGCCGCGCTGGGCCACGCGGTCACCGTCGTCGACCCGAGCCCCGACTCGCTGGCCGCGCTGGAGCGCCGCGCCAAGGAGAAGGGCGTCAGCGTGCGCGGTCTCCAGGGCGACGCCGCCGACCTGGGCGAGCTGCTCCACCGCGACGCCGCCGACCTGGTCCTGTGCCACAGCGTGCTGGAGTACGTGGAAGACCCGATCAGCGCGCTGACCGCGGTCGCGGGCCTGCTGCGCAGGGGCGGCGCCGTCAGCGTGCTGGCCGCCAACCCCGTCGCCAGCGCGATCCACCGGGCGCTGTCGGGGCAGTTCGACGAGGCCAAGGCGGTGCTCGACGACCCGAGCGGCACCTGGGGCGACCGCGACCCCACCCCCCGGCGCTTCGCCGCCGACACGCTCGTGGAGCTGCTGAGCGCGACCGGGTTCGCGGTCGGCCCGATCCACGGCGTGCGCGTCTTCGCCGACCTGGTGCCCAGCCGGCTGGTGGACGGCGAGCCCGGCGCCGCGCAGGCGCTGGTGGAGCTGGAGCAGGCCGCCGCCACCCATCCCGTGCTGCGTGACATCGCGACGCAGCTCCACGTGCTCGGCCACCGCAACTGAAAGAAGCTCGCATGCCTGCGCCCCTCGGTGTAGAACGCCTGTTCGGATAGACTGGTCGGCGTGTCTCGCAAGCAGATCACCGGCATCGGCCCCGCTCCGCGGACCGGGGTCGATGACAGCGGCTGCCCGATCCTCCACGTCGACATGGACGCGTTCTTCGCCAGCGTCGAGCTGCTCGACCGTCCCGAGCTGCGCGGCCGCCCGGTGATCGTGGGCTCGCCCGCCGGGCGCGGCGTCGTGCTCAGCGCCACCTACGAGGCCAGGGCCTTCGGCGTGCACTCGGCGATGCCGATGAGCAGGGCGCGCAGGCTCTGCCCGCAGGCCACGATCATCCCGCCCAGCCACGGCAAGTACTCCGAGGTCTCCAAGGGCGTCATGGAGATCTTCCACGCGATCACCCCGCTGGTGGAGCCGATCGCGTCCGACGAGGCGTTCCTCGACGTCGGCGGGGCGCGGCGGCGGCTCGGCGCGCCCGCCGCCGTGGCCGCGATGATCAGGGAGCAGGTCCTCGACCGCTACGGGATCACGTGCTCGGTGGGCGTGGCGAGCAGCAAATTCGTGGCAAAGCTGGCCTCCAAGCAGTGCAAGCCCGACGGGCTGCTGGTGGTGCCCGCCGACCAGGTGGTCGACTTCCTCCATCCGCTGCCCGTGTCCGCCCTGTGGGGGGTCGGTGAGCGCACCGAGCAGTCCCTCGTACGCCTGGGCATCCGGACGGTCGGAGATCTGGCCAGAGTGCCGCCCAGCACGCTCCAGCGGGAGCTGGGGCAGGCCGCGGGGGGCCACCTGGCGGCACTGGCCTGGGGGCGTGACGAACGGCCCGTGACCGCGCACGTGCCCGACAAGAGCATCGGCAACGAGGAGACGTTCGCGGCGGACGTCGACGACCCCGAAGTGATCAAGCGGGAACTGCTGCGCCTGTCGGAGCGGGTGGCGGCCCGCATGCGTAAGGCCGGTCACGTGGGAAGAACTGTAAGTGTGAAGCTACGCCGAGCCGATTTCACCACGATCAGTCGCTCGCGCACGCTGCGCGAGCCGACCGACGTGGCCCAGGTGATTTACGCCACCGCCTGCGAGCTGTTCGAGGCGGCCGGGCTCGACCGGGTGCGGTTGCGCCTGGTGGGGGTCCGGATGGAGAACCTTCGGCCGGCCGATGAGGCCACCCGCCAGCTCACTCTGGGGGAGAAGGAGACGGGATGGCGCGAGGCGGAGCAGGCCATGGACAAGGCGATCCGAAGATTCGGGCCCGATGCGGTGCTCCCGGCGTCGCTTGTACGTGGCAAGCTTGATGAAATAGAGACATGACGTTCGATGTCCGGACATGCTGGGGGCGCCCGTGTCAGGATTTTGGGGTAAGGGGGGCGAGATGGGCCACAATAGAGCCATGACGTCACCTCCGGTTTGGTCTGCGTTGGACGTTTGCTTTCGCCTACGTCTACAGCCTCGTATTCTGGGGATAACCGACCGCGAGGTTCGGACACCCCGTGTCGTCCGTTGCCGTCTTCCCCGTCCTGGGGCCGTCCTTGGGAGGCGCCGTGCCGCTCTCTGAGCACGAGCAGCGCTTGCTCGACCAGATCGAGCAGGCCCTCTACGCCGAGGACCCGAAGTGGGCCAACACCGTAAGGATCAGTGACCCGCGCAGCCATTACAAGCGTCGCCTCATCAAAGCCTCCATCGGCTTTGCCCTGGGCGTCGTCATCATGATGGTCGGCGTGGTGATGAGTCTGATCCCGCTCGGCGTCGGCGGTTTCGTGGTCATGCTCGCCGCGTGTCTGTGGGGCCTGTCCAGTTGGAAAAAGATGAATGGGTTCGGTGACACCGCCCCCGCCTCAGGCACGGCGCCTCCTCCGGGCAAGCAGGCCCGCAGGGGAAACCGGGGCAGTTTCATGGAGCGCATGGAAGAGCGCTGGCGCCGTCGTCACGACGAGCGCTGATCGATAGACCGACGGTGTGCGGCCGCCCCCTGTCCGGGGACGGCCGCACGACGTGCGGTCGGTGTGAACGCGGTGCTCGACGGCGCCGCCAGGTGGTGACCGCCGGGGAGATACGGGGCCCCGGCAGCCACACCTGAGGCCGCCGGCCCGCCCGCGCGCCTCAGGCCGCCGTGATCCTCCTCGTGTGCGGATGATCCCTCACCCGCACACGAGGCCTGAATCTTTCAGCCGCCCTTCTGGGCCGCCGTCCGCCGCAACCTGATCGTCTCCAGCAGATCGAACCCGTCCAGCAGACGCTCGCCCAGCAACCGCAGCCGGCGCAGCGTGGAAGGCGGCAGCAGCACCGCCCGCACCCGCCTGCCCCGTGTCACCGTGATCGCCAGGGCCTGCCGCACCTTGCGCAGGTCCTTGCTCATGGGCTCGATCCGTCCCGGGTCCCTGGCGAACAGCACCCGCTCGACCGCCGAGGCGATGGCCGTGACGGCCGCCGCCGAGCCGGCGTCGAACTCGTACTGCTGGATCAGCCGCCGGGCCAGCGCCCGCGGCGTCTCGCTGGGCTCGCGGGCCATGCCGTAGTCGTACAGCACGTCGTCCAGTTCGGCCCACGCGGCGGCGACCGTGAGCTGGTTGCGGCCCGACACCATCCGGGCCGTCAGCTCGTCGGCGGGCTGTGACACCTTCCAGCCGAGGCTGCGCACCCGCCGGTTCCTGGTGATCAGTCGCAGCCCGGCCGGGATCAGCAGGACCAGCAGCAGCGCGGCCGCCCCGATGCCGATCTTGCCGATCAGCGGCATCGAGTCGTCGGGGGGCAGGGTGCCGGTCGCGACCGTGCCCTCGCGGTCCAGCTCGCGGGGGTTGCGCCGGGTCGCCGGGTTCTGCGGCTCGTCGGCGGAGGAGCTGCTCGCCCCCGGCGTCGGCGTGCTGCTCGTCCCGGGCGTCGACGTCGGCCGCGGCTGCGCGTAGGCGGGCACCCGCGCGCTGCCCTGCCCGGCCGCGCCCGACGGGGTCGGCTCGAACGGCAGCCAGCCCACACCCTCGAAGTACAGCTCAGGCCACGAGTGGGAGTCGTTCGTGCCGACCTCCCACCGGTCGCCGACCTGCATGCCGCCGGTGTAGCCGATCGCCACTCGCGACGGGATGCCCACCATCCTGGCCAGCACCGCCATCGCCGAGGCGAACTGCTCGCAGTAGCCGACCCGGTCACGGATCAGGAAGTCCCGCAGCGCCGAGCCGCTGTGCCCCTGCGTGCGCAGGTCGTACTGGAAGTTGCCCGGCTTGGTGAAGAACTCCTGCAGCTTCAGCGCCGCGTCGTAGGTGGTCTTGGCGTCCGCCGTGATCTTGGTGGCCAGGTCCCCGACCTCCGGCGGCAGGTCGCCGGGCAGGGCGAGGAAGCGCCGGTCCACCTCGGGCCTGATGCCGTCGAGGGAGTCGAGCAGGTCGGCGGTCGGCTCGGGCTCGCTGGTCGAGACGTCGTACTGGATGCCGGCGGCCTCCTCGCGGGTGGAGAAGACCATCAGCGTGTCCACGTCGGCCCGCCAGTCGCCGTCCACTCTGATCTCCCGCGGCGGGTACGGCAGCGGCAGGAACTGCAACTGCTCGATCTCGTCGCTGATCTGGATGTTGCTGACGACGTTGTTGACCTTCACCTCGGGGCCGAGCCCCGGCGGCTCGGGCAGCGGGCCGTTCTCCGTCCTGTTCTGCGGCGCGCCCTTGGGCTGCGTCATGCCGAACTGCTGGCCGTCGAACGTGTCCAACGCGTAGATGCGCAGGTAGTGCGGTTTCTGGTCGTCGTTGGCGTAGGTCAGGACCACCCGCCGCTCCGGCAGGTCGAGCTGGCCCTTGAGGCTGGCGATCGGGTTCGCGATGCTGATCGAGTTGCCAGGCCCCGAGCCGCGCCCGCCCACGCCGAACGTGAAGAAGGACACCGGCTCCATCGCCGGCAGTGCCGCGGGCAGCAGCACCGCCAGCAGGATCGCGGCGAACCCGATGCGCTTGCCCGACAGCCGCATGGCGGTGGTGTCGGCGGAACCGCCGCCCGCCGCCGTCCCGGAGGTGGCCGGGGGGGTGGAGGTGGCCTGGCGGGTGCGGCGCACCAGCACCGCCCTGCCCCAGTGGCCCACTCGCTCGCGCCCGTCGGCGAGCAGCAGGCTGACGAAGCCGAGCGCCGCCACGATGAACGCCCACCAGCTGATCGGCTCGGTGAGGATCGTGGCCGGCACCGTGGCCAGCGCCAGCAGCGGCAGCCCCGACAGAGCTGCTCGCCGCACCCGCGCGGCGAGCAGGTCCACGGTGATCGCGATGATCGCGACGCCGCCGGCGGTCAGCAGCGTGATCCCCTCGGTCTCCGGTACGGGGGCCGCGAAGCGCTGGATGTCGGCCCAGCCGACGCCCAGCAGCCTGGCCAGCTCCAGCACCGACCCCTTGGTGGGGACCACCAGCGCCCACGCCTCCTCCGAGGCGAAGACCGCGGTCAGGTACATCCACGTCGCGGCCAGGCCGACCAGCGGCGCCGCCCAGGCGGGCAGGGACAGGCGGCTGCTCAGCAGGCCCGCCGCCACCACGGCCAGCACCGCGCCGAGCGACGTCCAGAACCAGCCGCCGCCCTGGAAGAGCGGGGAGAGCAGGAAGGCCGCGGTGAACGCGGACACCCCCGAGGCGATCGTCAGTCTCATGCCGCTCCTCCCGTCGGGCCGAGCGCGTACCTGCCGCGGTTGGCGGCGTCCTGCCACACCGAGGCGATCGAGGTGCCCGCGGGCAGCCGGACGATGCGCCAGCCGTACCCGGCCAGCACGGTCTGCACGGCCTGGTGGTTCTCCTCGGCGGCCCGGTCGCGGCCCTCCCACGTGCTCACGTCGAGCAGGACGGCCACGCCGGTGATGCCGCTGTGCCGCAGCCTGGCCAGCTCCCTGGCCTCGTCGGCGTCCATCGCGCCCAGCACCGCCACGATCAGCCCGTCGCCGCCGCCGGAGCGCAGCGCCGAGATGCCCATCTCCAGGGAGCGGGCCGGGCTGTGCCGTACCACGGCCAGGGTGTCGAGCAGCGAGTAGCTCAGGCCCGAGTCGGTCAGGTGCTCGGCGCCCTGGTCGGTGACCAGCCGCAGGCCGAGGCCCTCGTGGGCGAGGTGCACGCCGATGGAGGCCGCAGCCGAGACCGCCACCTCGAACGACGAGCGCGGGCCCTCGCCGCGGTGGGCGTGCCGGCGCGTGTCCAGCAGGAGCGCGCCGCGGCTCTGCCACTGCTGCTCCTCGCGGCGCACCATCAGCTCGCCGTAGCGGGCCGTCGAGCGCCAGTGCACCCGGCGCAGGTCGTCGCCCTGCCGGTACTCGCGGGGGGCCACGTCGTCGTCGCCGGCCGCCGCCACGCTCCTGGTCCTGCTGTCGCCGCCGCCCGTCCACTCACCCGACAGCCGGACGTGCGGCAGCGCCGCGACGTGCGGCGTCACCACCAGCGTGTCGCTGATCGTGAACGAGCGGGTCAGCTCCACCAGCCCGAACGGGTCGGCGATGCGGATGGACAGCGGCCCGATCGTGTACCGGCCGCGCAGGTCGGACCGGACCCGGTAGTCGATCTCGCGCACGCCGCGCGGCTCGACCCGGTCCAGCACGAAGCGGGGCCGCACGCCCAGCGCGTACGGGACCGTGTCCTCGATGAGCAGCAGGCCGGTGGGCAGTCTGGTGACGTTCTCCAGCCGCAGGGTCACGGTGGCCTCTCCGCCCACCTCGGCCCTCGGCGGGTCCAGCCGCCTGGCGCAGCTCAGCCGGTACCTGGTCCGCGCCACCACCATCGCGGCCAGCAGCGGCAGCGCCGTCACCAGGACGCCGATCCTGAACAGGTCGTTCTCGCCCAGGAGGAACGCCATCAGCAGGGCGGCGATCCCGGACGCCAGGAACGACCGCCCCCTGGAGGTCAGCGCCCGCATTCCCGCTCTCACGCGCGGGTCTCCGGCACAGGCACGCGCCTGATCAGGTCCGTCACCACCTGCTCGGGCAGGCGGCGCTGCCCCTGCGCCTCGACGCTGGGCAGGAGGCGGTGCGCCAGCACGGGGATGGCCAGGTCCTGAAGGTCGTCAGGGATGACGTAGTCGCGCCCGGCCAGCGCCGCGTGCGCCCGCGCGGCGCGCACGAGCTGCAGCGTGGACCGGGGAGAGGCGCCCAGCCGCAGGTCGGGGGAGTGGCGGGTGGCCACGACGAGGTCGATGGCGTACTTCTTGACCGCCTGGGAGACGTAGACGCCGCGGACGGCCTCGATGAGCGCGCGCACCTCCGCCGTCGTCGCCACCGGCTCCAGCTTGTCGAGCGGCGAGGTGCCGCCGTGCACGTCGAGCATCTCCAGCTCGGCGGTCGGCTCCGGGTACCCCATCGCGACGCGCGCGGTGAAGCGGTCGCGCTGCGCCTCGGGCAGGGGATAGGTGCCCTCCATCTCGATCGGGTTCTGGGTGGCGATCACCATGAACGGCGCGTCGAGCTGGTACGTGTGCCCGTCCACCGTCACCTGGTGCTCCTCCATGCACTCCAGCAACGCGGACTGCGTCTTGGGGGAGGCACGGTTGATCTCGTCACCCACCACGATGTTGGCGAAGACGGGCCCCGGCTTGAATTCGAACTCTCTGGTCTGCTGGTTGTAGGCGCTCACTCCGGTGATGTCGCTGGGCAACAGGTCGGGGGTGAACTGCACGCGGCGCACCGGGCAGTCGATGGAGCGAGCGAGCGCCTTGGCCAGCATCGTCTTGCCGACACCCGGCACGTCTTCTATCAGTAGGTGGCCCTCTGCGAGCAAGACGGTCAGCGTGAGGCGCACGGCGTCGCTCTTGCCCTCGATCACCGATTCGATGGCCTGCCGAATCCGGTGGGCTGTGGAGACCAGCTCGTCGAGCTGGGGAGGGACGTCATGGGTTACTGCCACCAGGCCTCCATGAGAAGTGCGACGGCTGTCCCGGTACGGTGCCTTTGCGGGAGCCATGCCATTCCTTTTCCATTGTCTGTACGACCCTACGACGCTGCGGGTTCTTGAGCGACATTTGCGGATATTCCAGCGAACACCGGCAAAGTTCCTGTTCTTGTGGCATAGCAGTGCGAATCCAGTGACACACCGGACCCCGCGGGGCGCCCCACTTTCCTCCACCCGGAGCCCCCCTCGCCCCCGCAGCCCCTGTTTCCACGGCGTTCCGAACCCTCGACACGCCCATGAGGGTTGACCCCCGGCTGCCCGCCCCCCACCCCGCCCCATCGCTCTGACCTGCGGTAACGCAACGGAAACCGATGATGAAGACGGTTCGAATCAGTTGACGGTGGGGAGAAGTGGAGTATGGTGGTGCGCAGTGGAGAGCCCGGTGCACCAGCGCTGAGCGCTTCACGAGGCACGGGAGGTGGGGCCGATGTTCCTCGGCACCCATCAACCGCGTCTGGACGACAAGGGACGGCTGTTCCTGCCGGCTAAGTACCGTGAGGAGCTGGCGGAGGGTCTTGTGATCACCAAAGGCCAGGAGCGATGCCTCTACGTGTTTCCCGTGGAGGAGTTCCAGCGCATAACCGAGGCTCTCAGCACCGCCCCGGTCACCGCCAAGGCGGTGCGTGACTACAGCCGCGTCTTCTTCGCCAGCGCGTCCGACGAGACACCAGACAAGCAAGGGCGCATCACGATCCCGCAGAGTCTCCGCCAGTACGCGGGGCTGGAGCGTGACTGCGTCGTCATCGGGGCCAACACCCGGCTGGAGATCTGGGACGCACAGGCCTGGGACACCTATCTCAGCGCGCAGGAGCAGGCGTTTTCCGAGCTGTCGGAGGAGGTGCTGCCAGGGATCTTGTAGTGACCACGGTCGATCCGTCGGCGATGTCGTTCGGCGAGGTCTCCACCCGCAACCACTGTCCGCCAACTGATGCACCTTCCCCGGTGTCAGATGGCGGGCGTCCACGAAGAGGGTGCGGATGGGGACCTGGCCGGGCGGCTCCGGGTGGGGACCCAGGAAGGACCGGCGAAACGATCGGTGAACGCGTCAACCGCGAGCAAGGACGCGAGAGGGGGGTTGGAGATGAGTGACGACGTCGGCACCGGCGGTCACGTTCCGGTGATGCTCGAACGCGTTCTGGAGCTGCTCGGCCCGGCGCTCTCCGGGCCCGCTCCCGTCGTCGTCGACGCCAACCTCGGCCTCGGCGGCCACTCGGAGGCCCTGCTCGCCGCCCACCCAGGGCTGCATCTGATCGGGATCGACCGCGACCCCTTCGCCATCGACTTCTCCACGCGCAGGCTGGCCCCCCATGCCGACAGGATCACCCTCGTCCACGCGTCCTCCGCCGACCTGGCCGACGTGCTCGCCCGCACGGGGCGCACCGCCATCGACGGGGCGCTGTTCGACCTGGGCGTCTCCTCGCCGCAGCTCGACGAGGCGGAGCGCGGGTTCGCCTATTCCTATGACGCGCCGCTCGACATGCGCATGGACACCTCGCAGGAGCTGACGGCCGAGCAGGTGGTCAACACCTACGACGCCGCCGACCTGACGCGCATCCTGCGCGTCTACGGCGAGGAGAGATTCGCTCCGCGTGTCGCGGGCCTCATCATCAAGGAACGGGCCAAAGAGGCAATAACGTCTACGAAGCGGCTGGCGGACATCGTCCGCGATGCGATCCCCGCCGCGACCCGGCGCACCGGGGGAAACCCGGCCAAACGGACTTTTCAGGCGCTGCGCATCGAGGTGAACGCGGAGCTGTCCGCCCTGGAGGCGGCGCTCCCCGCGGCACTCGACGCGCTGGTGCTCGGTGGGCGAGTCGTCGTGCTCTCCTACCACTCACTGGAGGACCGGCTCACCAAGCAGGCCCTCACGGCGCGAACCAGGGACACCAGCCCACCCGGGCTGCCCGTCCCGCTACCGGCTCACCAGCCGAGGTTCCGCCTGCTGACGAGGGGAGCGGAGCTCCCAAGCGACGAAGAGCTCGCCCGCAACCCGCGGGCGGCCTCGGCCCGGCTACGGGCGGCAGAGAGGATCCGTGTTGACGACTGAGCAGGAGACCGGCAAGGGTGCGCCCGGCCGCCGCGCCGTGCCCAAGACGGGCACCCGCCGCTCGGCGACCACGCACCAGCCCAAGCCGCGTCCCCGTCCCGACGCGCGGCGCGAGGCCGAGGCCAAGCGCTCGGCCGCCGAGCAGGCGCGCGCCGAGGCCGCCGGGAGGCGGCCGGCCGACGAGCGCGCGCGTGCCGACGCGGACGGCACGACGCCCGCCGCCGGACGCGCGCGGGGGGCCGCCGCCCGCGACGCCGCCGAGCGTGCTCGTGGCGCCGCTGGTCGTGAGGCGGGTTCGCGGGTGCGGGGTGCCGCCGGTCGGGAGACGGGCGAGCGGGCGCGTGAGGCCGCCGGTCGGGAGACGCCGGCCGCTGAGCGGTCGCGGGCCACGAGCCGCAGGACGCCGCTCGTCGAGCGGGTACGTGGCCAGGCCGCGGGCAAGCGGCCGGTCGGCGGTCGCCCGCGTGCCGAGGCCGGGCCGGGCCGTCCCGCGCCGCGGTCCCGTCCCGCGCGCCGGCAGCGGGCGCCGTTCGTGCTGCTCGTCGTCGGGCTGCTCTGCGGCGGCCTGGTGAGCCTGCTCCTGCTCAACACCATGCTCGCCCAGGACGCCATCACCGACGCCACCCTGCGCCAGGAGATCGCCGAGGCGCGCCTGCAGAACGAGCAGATCGACCAGAAGTACCAGCTCAAGACGCAGCCCGAGAACATCGCCGACCTGGCGGAGAAGCAGGGCTACGACCGCGACTGGGACGAGGTCAACAGCTGGAGCAGCGCCGGTGACCAGGCGAGCCGGGTGGACACGGAGCGGTGAGGGAATCAGGCGGCAAGGGGCAGGGTCCCGGCCGCGGCGCTGGCGGCGCCGGCTCTCAAGGAGGGCCCGGCGCCGCTCGTCGTACGCCGGGAGGTCCGGGGCGGGCGGGGCGCCAAGGCGGCGCCTCACGCTCCGACGGGGGGCGTTCGGACGGCACCGGCCGTCCCGCGTCGCCCGAGAACCCGCCGCGACGGCCGCGCGACCCCCTCGACCTGCCGTTCGGACGTGACACGTTCGGGCGCGACGACGAGCGTGACCGGCCTGGGCGTGACTCCGGGGACGAGGGGCGCGGGCGGTCCCGCCAGGATCCGGCGGACGACGCGCGCGGGCGGTCGCGTTCCCGCGACGAACGGTCCGGGGGCCGGTCGCGGGGGGACACCGGTGACGGCACCCGCAGGCGGCCCCAGGACGACGGTGAGCGCCCGAGGGGGCGTGATGAGGACGAGCGGCTCAGAGGGCGCGTGCAGGGGCGCGACGACCGCGGGCGCGGCCGGGCGGGCGACCGGGCCGACGACCGCACGCGTGGCCGCGCCGCCGAGCGGCCGGACGAGCGTGGGCGCAACCGCGAGGGCGAGCGGTCGGACGACCGTGCGCGCGGTCGCGCCGGTGAACGGCCCGGCGAGGGTGCGCGCGGTCGCGCCGGTGAACGGCCCGGCGACGGTGCGCGTGGTCGTGCGAGCGACAGGGCCGATGGGCGAGGTCGTGCGGGCGATCGGGCCGACGACCGGCAGGCCGGTTCGCGGAGTGCCGGGTCCGGTGGTGGCGCGGCTCGCGGGGCGGGAGCGCGGCGGGAGTCAGGGCCGCAGCGCCGTACCCCGTCAGGAAGCCCGCGACCGGAGCCGCACGAGCGGCCGGCGCGCGAGCGGGTGGCGCCCCGGGGCGGGGACGTGCCGCCGCCCAGAGGGCCGCGCAGGCCACCGCCCAGGCCGCCGCGCCCCCCGCTGGTGCTGCGGCTGGGCAGCCCGCGCAGGCGGATCAACTTCGGCCTGATCGGCATGACGTTCATCCTGTCGATCTTCGCCGGCAGGCTGATCCAGATGCAGGGCCTCGATTCGAAGGTGTACGAGGCCGCAGCCGCCGACCAGCGCCAGCACACCGAGACGATCCCCGCCAAGCGCGGCTCGATCACCGACGTCAACGGCCACGACCTGGCCGTCACCGTCGAGGCCCGCGAGGTGTCGATCGACCCGACCAAGGTGCCGGCCGACGTGCGCGCGAAGGCCGCCGCGATCCTGGCCCAGCAGCTCGGCAAGAGCGAGCAGGAGATCGCCGCGAAGCTGGCCAGGACGGGCACCCACTACCAGCTCCTGGCCAGGGACGTCGATCCCGTGGTGGCCACGCGCCTGCTGCAGGGGCCGGTGCCGGCGCTGTCGGCGAAGAAGACGTACAAGCGGCTGTATCCGGCGGGTGAGCTGGCGGGCAGCCTGATCGGGTTCGTCGGCGACGAGGGCAACGGCCTCGGCGGCATGGAGCAGGCCAGGAACTCGCTGCTGGCCGGGCGCGACGGCGAGCAGCGGGTGGAGACCGGCCGCGACGGCCAGCGCATCCCGATGACGAGCAGCCAGCGCACCGCGCCCGTGGACGGGCAGGACGTGCGGCTGACGATCGACCGCGACATCCAGTGGGCCGCGCAGAAGTCGATCGGCGAGCAGGTGCGCAAGTCCGAGGCCGACAGCGGCACCGTGATCGTCATGGACGTGCGGACGTCGCAGATCGTCGCCATGGCCAACGCCCCCGAGCTCGACCTGAACAACTGGCGCAAGGCCCCCGCGTCCCGTTACTCGAACAAGGCCGCCGCCGACGTGTTCGAGCCTGGCAGCACCAACAAGGTGATCACCGCCGCCGCCGCGCTGGAGGCCAAGGCGGTGACGCCCGACACGGTGTACCAGGTGCCCGACCGGATCAGGTGCGCCGACCAGGTGCTGCGTGACGCGCACGCGCACAAGGTGGAGGCGCTGACGTTCCGTCAGGCGATGGCGCAGTCCAGCAACGTGGCCACCGTCATGGCGGCGCGCAAGGTGGGCAGCCAGAAGCTGTACGAGATGCTGAAGGCGTTCGGGTTCGGCAGCACGCCGGGCGGCGGCGTGCCCAGCGCGGAGGCGGGCCTGCTGCCCGACTACCGCAAGTGGTCGGGCAGCCAGAGCTGTACGGTCGCCTACGGGCAGGGCGTCTCGGTGACCGCGTTGCAGATGGCCAGCGTCTACCAGACGATCGCCAACGGCGGCGTGCGGATCGAGCCGCAGATCGTGGCGGGCACGACGGACGCCACGGGCAGGTTCGTCCCGGCTCCCGCAGGCAAGCAGACCAGAGTGGTGAGCGAGACGACGGCCGAGGAGATCGCGACGATGCTGGAGAGCGCGGTGGGCGAGGAGGGCACGGGCCAGCTCGCCGCCATCGACGGTTACCGGGTCGCGGGCAAGACCGGCACCGCCAACCGCTACGATGCCGAACTCGGCCGCTACGAGGGCTACACCGCCTCGTTCGTCGGCTTCGCCCCGGCGGACGATCCCAGGCTGGTGGTGCTCTCAGTGGTGCAGAACCCGAAGAATGGCCATTTCGGGGGCGAGTTGGCGGCCCCTGTCTTCAAGGATGTGATGACGTTCGCCATCAAGAGCAAGAAGATTCCTCCCACAGGCTCCGCCGCGCCGACGGTGCGTACGCGCGCCGGACAGTGACCAGGGAAGGTACGCTCTCGCCGTGCGTCCCCCGTCGTCTATGCGTCCCACGACCAGCCCGCCTCGCCCGCTGACCGGGCTCGCGACCATGCTCGACGCCGATTCGGGCACCTCGCGATCACCGCATGCCGCGCTGACAGGCGTCACCATCGACAGCCGCAACGTCAGACGCGGCGACCTGTACGTCGCGCTGCCCGGTAACCGGGTGCACGGCGCCACCTTCGCCGCCGACGCGATGGCGGGCGGGGCGGTGGCCGTGCTCACCGACCGCGCCGGCCGCGACGCCGCCGTGGCCACCGGGCTGCCCGTGCTCATCGTGCCCGACCCGCGCGCGCTGCTCGGGCAGATCTCCTCCTGGGTGTACGGGCAGCCGGCCCACGACATCCAGGTGCTCGGCGTCACGGGCACCAGCGGCAAGTCCACCACCACGTTCATGCTGGAGGCGGGCCTGCGGGCCGCCGGGCACCGGGCGGGGCTGGTGGGCGGCGTCGAGATCCACGCGGGAGACCTGCGCTTCCAGCCCACGCTGACCACCCCGGAGGCCAGCGACCTGCACGGCCTGTTCGCGCTGATGCGCGAGGAGGGCGTCACCGCGGCCGCCATGGAGGTCTCCAGCCACGCGCTCGCGCTCGGCAGGGTCGACGGCCTCTACTACGACGTCGCCCTGTTCACGAACCTGTCGCAGGACCACCTCGACTTCCACAAGGACTTCGAGGACTACTTCGCTACCAAGGCGAAGCTGTTCCAGCCGGAGCTGAGCCGCGCCGGGGTGACGAACTTCGACGACCGCTACGGGCGGGAGCTGCTGGACCTGGCGAAGGTGCCGATGACCACGTTCTCGGCGCTGGGCGACCCGGCGGCCGAGTGGCGGGCGGTGGACGCCAGGCTCGGCTCCGACGGCAGCGTCTTCCGGGTGGTCGGGCCGGGCGGCGTCGAGGCCGACGCGAGCGTGGCGCTGCCGGGCCCGTTCAACGTGGCCAACGCGCTCGGCGCGATCGTCACGCTCGTCGAGGCCGGGGTGCCGCTGCACACGGCCGTGCACGGCGTCGGCGGGCTGACCGGGGTGCCGGGGCGCATGCAGCGCGTCACGGGCGCGCAGGACGACTTCCAGGCCGTCGTGGACTACTCCCACAAGCCGGGCGCCGTGGAGTCGGTGCTGCGCTCGCTGCGTACGGTCACGAACGGCACGCTGACGATCGTGCTCGGCTGCGGCGGCGACCGCGACAAGGGCAAACGACCCATCATGGGCGAGATCTCCGCCGAGCTGGCGGATGTGGCCATTTTCACGAGCGACAACCCCCGCTCGGAGGATCCGCTGGCCATCCTCGCGACGATGATGGAGGGAGCGCTCCGCGTTCCGCAGCACGACCGCGCTCATGTGATCATTGAGCCCGACCGCGCGGCCGCCATCGGCCTGGCGATCGCCAGGGCCGGGCGCGGCGACGTGATCGTCGTAGCAGGCAAGGGTCACGAGCAGGGCCAGTACGTTTCAGGCGAGGTGATCCCCTTCGACGACCGCGAAGTGGTCGCCGAAGCGATCGACGCACGCAAGGAAAGCAGGAAGCACTAATGATCCCGTTGCCTCTGGCCAGGATCGCCGAGATGACCTCGGGAGCCCTGTCGGGCATGGCCGATCCCCGCGCCGTGGTGCGCGGGCCCGTCGTGATCGACTCGCGGGCCGTAGAACCGGGATCCCTGTTCGTCGCCATCAAGGGCGCGCGGGTCGACGGTCACGACTACGCCGCGCAGGCCATCCGGGCCGGAGCCGTCGCCGTGCTGGCCTCCAGGCCGGTCGAGGCGCCCGCGGTGATCGTGCCCGACACCGCCGCCGCGCTGGCCGAGCTGGCCGCCGCGCAGGTCCGCATGCTGTCGAACGTCACCGTCATCGGCGTGACCGGCTCGGCCGGCAAGACCAGCACCAAGGACCTGCTCGCCCGGCTCACCGCCAGGATCGGCGCCACCGTCGCGCCCAAGGGCAGCTTCAACAACGAGCTCGGCCACCCCCTGACCGTGCTGCGCGCCGACCTCGACACCCGGTACATGGTGCTTGAGCTGGCCGCCCGCAACATCGGCCACATCAAGGACCTGACGCGCATCGCGCCGCCGCAGATCGGCGTCGTGCTCAACGTCGGCACCGCGCACCTCGGCGTGTTCGGCGGCAAGGAGGCCATCGCCAAGGCCAAGGGCGAGCTGGTCGAGGCGCTGCCGCGCTCCGGCGTGGCCGTACTGAACGCCGACGACCCGCTGGTGCGCGGCATGGCCTCGCGCACCGAGGCGCGCGTCACCTACTACGGGCGCGGCGAGCAGGCGTCCATCAGGGCCGAAGGGGTCGTCGTCGACGCGCGCGGGCGCGCCTCGTTCACCCTGCGCACCCCCTCGGGGGCCGCGCACGTCTCGCTGCAGCTGTACGGGGAGCACGCCGTCGAGAACGCGCTCGCCGCGGCCGCGGCCGGGTACGAGCTGGGCCTTCCCGTCGCGACCATCGCCGAGGAGCTGTCGGAGGCCACCCCGCGCAGCCGGTGGCGGATGGAGGTCACCGACCGGGCCGACGGGGTGACCGTCGTGAACGACGCCTACAACGCCAACCCCGACTCCATGAAGGCGGCCTTCTCCGCGTTCGAAATGCTCGGGAAGGGGCGGCGGCGCTTCGCGGTCATCGCGGCGCTGCGCGAGCTGGGCGAGGACGGGCCCGCGCTCAACGCCGAGCTCGGGCGGCTCGCCGGTGGGGCGGGGCTGGCGGGGCTCATCGTCGCAGGGCCCGACGCCGAGCCGGTGCTGGCCGGCGCGCACGCCGCCGTCCAGGAGCGCGTGGCCCAGGCGGGTCCCGGCGCGCCGCTGCCCGGCCCCCAGGGGGCGGTGCCCGGTGCTCATGGGCCGGTGCCGCACGGTCAGGTGCCGCGCAGTCAGGTGCCGTCCGGCGGGCCGGGGTGGCAGGCTCCCGACGGCGCGCCGGCGTGGCAGGCGCCGCAGGGCGGCGGGCCCCACGTGGCCGGGCCTCAGGTGGGCGGG
The DNA here is from genome assembly GCF_008086045.1 of Nonomuraea sp. PA05. Classification (GTDB taxonomy): domain Bacteria; phylum Actinomycetota; class Actinomycetes; order Streptosporangiales; family Streptosporangiaceae; genus Nonomuraea; species Nonomuraea monospora. The sequence goes on from NZ_VSEY01000007.1 coordinate 282,628, forward strand.
CCTCAGGCGGGCGGGCCGCACGCAGGCGGGCCTCAGGCGGGCGGGCCGCAGGTGGGCGGGCCGTATGTGGGAGGGCCGCCTCCGGGAGCGCCCGCGCAGCCCGGTTACGGGCAGCCGACGCGGATCGTGCACGTGCCCGACGCCGAGTCGGCCGCGGCCGAGCTGGCCGGGTGGCTGCGCCCCGGTGACGCGGTGCTGATCAAGGGCCCGAGGGCCATGGGCCTGGAGCGGACGGCCGAGCTCGTGCTCGGGGGTGCCCCCCAGTGACCAACATCATCATCGCCGGTGCGGTGGGCCTGATCCTCTCGATGCTGGGCACCCCGCTGGCGATCAGGCTGTTCTCGCGGCGCGGCGTCGGCCAGAACGTCCGCGAGGACGGCGTGCAGGCCCACCTGGGCAAGAAGGGCACGCCCACGATGGGCGGCATCGTGTTCGTGCTGGCCGCGCTGCTCGCCTACGGGGCCTCCCACCTGGCCATGCTGGAGCCCCCGACGGTGTCGGGCATGCTGGTGCTGTTCCTGATGACGGGGCTGGGCGCGGTCGGGTTCCTCGACGACTTCATCAAGATCTACAAGCAGCGCAGCCTGGGCCTGCGCAGCGGCGCCAAGGCGCTCGGCCAGCTCGTCGTCGGCGCGGTGTTCGCGTTCCTGGTGACGCGCCAGCCGAACGTGTACGGCATCACCCCCGCCGAGACCCGTGTGTCGTTCCTGCGTGACATCGGCCCGTCGATCGGCATCGTCGGGTTCACCATCTGGGTGCTGATCATGATCGTCGGGTTCTCCAACGCGGTGAACCTGACCGACGGTCTCGACGGCCTGGCCAGTGGCGCGACGGGCGCCGTGCTGGCGGCGTACGTGCTGATCGGCAACTGGCAGCTCCGCAACAACTGCATCGACCAGCTCGGCCCCAACTGCTACTGGGTGCGCGACCCGCTGGACCTGGCCGTGGTGGCCGCCGCCGTGCTGGGGGCGCTGATCGGGTTCCTGTGGTGGAACGCCCCGCCCGCCAAGATCTTCATGGGCGACACCGGCTCGCTGGCCCTGGGCGGTGTGCTGGCCGGGCTGGCGATCGCCACCCGCACCCAGCTCCTGCTGATCATCCTGGCCGGCCTGTGCGTGGTCATCACGCTGTCGGTCATCATCCAGGTCGGGTCGTTCAAGATGACAGGGAAACGCGTGTTCAGAATGGCCCCCCTGCAGCATCACTTCGAGCTCAAGGGCTGGGCCGAGACCACGATCGTGGTCCGCTTCTGGCTGATCGCGATCCTGTGCGCGGCGCTCGGGCTCGGGCTGTTCTACGTGGAGTGGATGCCCAAGTAATGAGTTACACCTGTGTGGCCGGGCTGGGAGTGTCCGGCACCGCCGTGGCCAGGGTGCTGGCGGGGCGTGGCGAGCGGGTCGTGGTCGTGGAGGGCGTGGAGGGCGAGCGGCAGCTCGCCGCCGCGGCCGAGCTGGCCGGGCACGGCGTCGAGACCCGGTTCGGCGCGATGACGCTGCCGGACGGGGTGACCCGCGTGGTCACCACCGGGTGGGCGCCGCACCATCCGCTGATCGCCGCCGCGCTGAGCGCCGGGGTCGAGGTCGTCGGGGAGGTGGAGCTGGCCTGGCGGCTGCGGCCGGAGCAGGCCGCCCCCTGGCTGGCGCTCACCGGCACCAACGGCAAGACCACCGCCGTGCGCATGCTCACCTCGATGCTCCAGGCCGACGGGCGCAGGGCCCTGGCCGTGGGGAACGTGGGCGTGCCCGTCGTGCAGGCCGTGGCGGAGCCGTACGACGTGCTGGCGGTCGAGCTGTCCAGCTTCCAGCTCCACTGGTCCGGCACGCTGGCCCCGCACGCCGCGGCGATCCTGAACGTGGCCCCCGACCACCTCGACTGGCACGGGTCCATGGAGGAGTACGCCGCCGCCAAGGGCCGCGTGTACGAGCGCGCCGGGACCGTGATCTTCAACGCGGACGATCCCGGGACCGCCCGGCTGGCCGCGCCGTACCCGGGCGCCGTCGGGTTCACGCTGCGCGTGCCCAAGCGGGGCGAGATCGGCGTGGTGGAGGACCTGCTGGTGGACCGGGCGTTCGTGAGCGACCCGGTGGAGGCGGCCGAGGAGCTGGCGACGCTGGAGGACATCCGTCCCTTCGCGCCGCACAACGTGGCCAACGCGCTGGCCGCCGCCGCCCTGGCCCGCTCGCTCGGCGTGCCGTCCGAGGCCGTACGGCAGGGGTTGCGTGACTTCGTGCCCGACCCGCACCGGCTCGCCCACGTGGACCGGGTCGGCGAGGTCGACTACATCGACGACTCCAAGGCCACCAACCCGCACGCCGCCGCGGCGGCGCTGGCGTCGTACCCGTCGGTGGTGTGGGTGGCGGGCGGGCAGCTGAAGGGCGCCGACGTCGACGACCTGGTGCGCCAGGCCGCCCCCAGACTGCGCGGCGCGGTCCTGCTGGGCGCCGATCGCGCCAGGATCGCCGAAGCCATCGCGCGACACGCGCCGAATGTCCCCCTCGTGGACATCCCGGATCGGGACACTGGTGCGATGGAAAAAGTCGTCACCGAAGCCGCGCGGCTGGCCTCTCCAGGAGACACCGTGCTGCTCTCCCCGGCGGGGGCTTCGCTCGACATGTTCGCCAACTACCCGGCGCGGGGGGAGGCCTTCGCGCGTGCCGTACGGGAGCTGAAGCAGCGACATGAGCGCGAGCGCTGAGGAACGGGTCCGGCCGCCCGCCCCCGCGCAGCAGAACCCGCAGGGATGGGCGCGCGAGCAGCTCGGCGCGCTGAAGGAGCTGCTCGACCGGCCGCTGACCACCTACTACCTGATCATCATGTGCAGCGCGCTGCTGCTCGCGCTCGGGCTGATGATGGTCCTGTCCGCCTCCAGCATCGAGGCGCTGCAGAAGACCGGCAGCCCGTTCTCGTGGTTCATCAAGCAGTCGCTGTCGGCCGCGATCGGCGTGCCCGTCATGTACGTGTGCTCGCGGCTGCCCGACAAGTTCTTCCGATGGGCCGGCTACCCGCTGATGGCGCTGTCGATCATCGCGCTGGTCATGGTGCTGTTCATCGGCTCGTCCGAGCTGGGCGCGCAGCGGTGGATCTACATCGGCCCGCTGACCATCCAGCCGTCCGAGCCCGCCAAGCTGGGGCTCGTGCTGTGGGGGGCCGACCTGCTGGCCAGGCGGGCGCGGCAGGGCCGCATCGAGTGGCGGCAACTGCTGATCCCGCTCATGCCCGGCACCGCGATCCTGGCCGTCATGGTCATGCTCGGCCGCGACCTGGGCACCACCCTGGTGCTGTTCATGATCTTCCTGTCGCTGCTGTGGGTGGTGGGGGCGCCGGTCAAGCTGTTCGGCGGCATCATGGCGCTGGCGGTGCTGGCCGCGGTCATCATGATCAGGGTGGAGCCGTACCGGATGGCCCGCATCGGCGCCTTCCTCGACCCGTGGGCCGACGCGCAGGGCGCCGGCTACCAGGCCGTGCAGGGCCAGATCGCGATGGGCTCAGGAAGCTGGTTCGGGCTCGGGCTCGGCAGCAGCCGGCAGAAGTGGAGCTGGCTGCCCCACGGCGAGAGCGACTTCATCTTCGCCATCGTCGGCGAGGAGCTCGGGCTGATGGGCACGCTCATGGTGGTGATGCTGTTCGGGCTGCTCGGCTACGCGGGGCTGCGCGTGGCCGTCCGCGTCAACGACGCCTTCATCAGGCTCGCCGCCGCCGCCATGGTCGCCTGGATCGTGGGGCAGGCGACCGTCAACATGGGGGCCGTGCTCAGCGTCCTGCCGATCACGGGCATCCCCCTCCCTCTGGTCTCGTACGGCGGCTCAGCGCTGCTGCCCACCCTCGCCGCGCTCGGCATGCTGCTGTCGTTCGCCAAGCGCGAGCCAGGCGCGCGTGAGGCTCTGGCGGCTCGTGGCCCCGGACCGGCCGCACGGGCCCTAAGCTGGCTTGGCCTGGGGGGTACGTCCAGAGGCCGAGTGACACGTTAGGGAGTGACCGAGATGAGGGTGGTCCTCGCCGGTGGGGGGACGGCCGGGCACATCGAGCCCGCGCTCGCCCTTGCGGACGCGCTGCGTCATCTTGACCGGAGCGTCGGCATCACCTGCGTGGGCACGGAACGCGGCTTGGAGACGCGGCTCGTGCCTGCCAGGGGCTACGAGCTGGAGCTGGTGCCGGCCGTGCCGCTGCCCAGGGCGATCACTCCGAGCCTGCTCACCGTGCCCGGCAGGCTGGCCGGGGCGATCAACGCCACCGCGGCGATCCTCGACCGGGTCAAGGCCGACGTCCTGGTCGGCTTCGGCGGCTACGTGGCGACCCCCGCCTACCTGGCGGCCAAGCGGCGCGGCGTGCCGATCGTCGTGCACGAGGCCAACCCGAGACCCGGCCTGGCCAACCGGCTGGGCGCGCGGCTGACCGACCACGTGTACAGCGGGTTCCCCGACGGCGCGCTGCCCAAGGCCGAGTACATCGGCACGCCGCTGCGGCGCGAGATCGTCACGCTCGACCGGCTGTCCACGGGCGACAAGGCGCGCTCCTGGTTCGGCCTGGAGAACGACCGGCCGACGCTGCTGGTGTTCGGCGGCTCGCAGGGCGCCAGGTCGATCAACGAGGCCGCGCTCGCCGCCGCCCCCGTCCTGCGCAGGGCCGGCGTGCAGGTGCTGCACGTGCTCGGGCCGAAGAACACCGTCGAGCACGAGCCGCCGCCCGGCGACCCGCAGTACGTCCTGCTGCCCTACGTCGACCGGATGGACCTCGCCTACGCCGCCGCCGACCTGGCCCTGTGCCGCAGCGGCGCGCTGACCTGCGCGGAGCTGACCGCGGTCGGGCTGCCCGCCGCGTACGTGCCGCTCCCGTACGGCAACGGCGAGCAGCGCGTCAACGCCGAGCGCATCGCCGCGGGCGGCGGCGGCCTGCTGGTCGACGACGCCGACCTGTCACCCGAATGGATCATCCACAACGTGCTGCCCATCCTCCAGGACCCGGAGCGGGTCGCCGTCATGTCGGAGGCCGCCTCCAGACTGGGGAGGAAGGACGCCGATATCATGCTTGCCAGGAAAGTGTTGGAGATAGCCCGATGAGTCTCGTGAAGCTGGTCGATCCCGTGTCCGTCGAAGAGCTGGGCCGGGTGCACTTCATCGGCATCGGCGGCGCGGGAATGTCGGGCATCGCCCGGATCCTGCTCAAGCGCGGGGTGCGGGTGACCGGCAGCGACGCGCGCAGCTCCGAGCAGATCACCGAGCTGCGCGAGCTGGGCGCCACCGTCCACATCGGCCACGCCGCCTCCCACATCAGGGACGTCGACACCGTCGTCGTCTCCACCGCAATCCGCGACTCCAACCCCGAGCTGGGCGAGGCGCTCAAGCAGGGCCTGCGGATCATCCCGCGGGCCGCCGCGCTGGCCTCCGTCATGGCCGGGCGCACCGCCGTCGCCATCGCCGGCACCCACGGCAAGACCACCACCACCTCGATGCTCACCGTGGCGCTGCAGAAGTGCGGCGCCGACCCGTCCTACTGCGTGGGCGGCCAGCTCGTCACCACCGGGCTCGGCGCCGACGACGGCCAGGGGAACGTCTTCGTGGCCGAGGCCGACGAGAGCGACGGCTCGTTCCTCATGCTCGCCCCCGACATCGCCGTCGTGACCAACGTCGAGGCCGACCACCTCGACAACTACGGCGACCCGCGAGCCGTGCACGACAGCTTCGCCCGCTTCGCCGACCGCGTCGGCGGGCTGCTCATCGTCTGCGCCGACGACCCCGGCGCCGCCGACCTGGCGCGGACGGCCAGGGAACGCGGGCTGCGGGTCAAGAGCTACGGCGCCCAGGGCGACGACTACCGCGTGTCCGGCGTCAGGCCCGACGGGTTCGGCACCGTCTTCAGCATCGAGGGCAGGGGAGAGGTGCGGCTGGCCGTCCCCGGGGCTCACAACGCGCTCAACGCCACCGCGGTGATCGCCGTGGCCGACGAGCTGGGGCTGCCGTTCGAGGAGATCAGGGAGGGCCTGGGGGCCTTCACCGGGGCCAAGCGGCGCTTCGAGGCCAAGGGCGAGGCCGGGGGCATCGCCGTGTTCGACAGCTACGCCCACCACCCCACCGAGCTCACCGCCGACCTGCGGGCCGCCAGGGACGTCGTGGCGTCCTACTCCGGCACCGGGCGGGTCATCGCGATCTTCCAGCCGCACCTGTACTCGCGGACCCGGTTCTTCGCCGACGAGTTCGGGACGGCCCTGGGGCTGGCCGACGAGGCCATCGTGCTCGACGTCTACGGGGCCAGGGAGGATCCCGAGCCGGGGGTTTCTGGGGCGATGGTGGCGGGGCGGGTGCCGTTGCCGCCGGAGCGGGTGGCTTACGCGCCTGACCGGTCGGCCGTGCCGGGGATGGTGGCCGAGCGGGCCAGGCCGGGGGACATCGTGCTGACCATGGGGGCCGGGGACGTCACGGAGCTGGGGCCGCAGATCGTGGCTCGGTTGTCCTGACCTCATCCGGTGGCTCGGGCGTCGGTGACGGGCGCCGGGCTCCTTCGTGACACGACCCGCCGGCGCGGCGCGGGTCTCGCCGGGCGCGTGTCCCGCGGCGGTGCGGCAGGGGTGGGCGTTTGGGCGTGGCGCGCGGGTGTCGGACCGCGCGTCGGCGTAGGTTCGGTGCCGACATGAGCCGCGTGTTGGTGGGAGGGCGATGAAGGCGCGCACGGCGTTCCTGGTGCTGCTGACCGCAGGGGTGGTGGGCTCGGCCGCGTGGCTGGTGTTCTTCTCGCCCGTGCTGGGAGTGCGTTCGATAGAGATCGTGGGAAATCTCACAGTCCCCAGCGATCGCATCGAGCAACAGGCCGGCGTGGCGGACCTGCATCCTCTCGCCACCGTGAACCTCGCCGACGTGGAGACACGCGTCCTGGCCATCAGACAGCTCGCCTCGGCCAAGGTCGACAGGATCTGGCCGGGCACCCTCAAGATCGAGGTGGTCGAGCGCCAGCCGGTCGCCGCCGTGCCGGCGGGCGACAAGGTGGCGATCGTCGACGGGCAGGGCGTGGTGATCGAGGTGAGGGCGGCGGCCCCGCCGATGCTGCCGCTGCTGAAGGTGGACCGCCCGCAGCAGGGCGACCCCGCCATGACGGCGGCGCTCAAGGTCATCGAGGCGGTGCCGGACGAGGTCGCGGCCAAGGTGAGGCAGGTGCGGGCGGGCACGGCCGAGGGCGTGACGCTGGTGTTGTCGGACGGCCGCACGGTCATCTGGGGCGGCCCCGACCGTCCCGAGGAGAAGGGCCGCATCCTGAGCTCGCTGCTCAGGAGCGAAAGGTCGGTCACCCTGTACGACGTCAGTTCGCCCGACGTGGTGACACTGAAGTGATCGTGATCGTCAGGGTCTGGCAACTCAGCGGCAAGGGCATCGCCGAGCCTGTGCGAGGCGGGGGCCGCGGCGTGAGAGCCTGTAGACCGGACTTTCGGCGAAGGAGGCCCGCCACCAGGCGTGACTGCGGAGCGAAACGGACAGCCCGCGACACGCCGGACGTGCTTGCGGCGCGGTTAGTTGACCCGCCTGGAGCGTAACTCCTACTGTCCGTATCAATCCTCAGGTTGACATAAATCTAAATCTCAACCTGAGGTTGAGAGTTACCCGAACTGACAAAAAGCGGAGACAATCCGCACCGAAATGGCAAGTCAACGAGCGGAAAGGCCCCTCGTCGTGGCAGCACCGCAGAACTACCTCGCGGTCATCAAGGTCGTCGGCATCGGCGGCGGCGGAGTCAACGCCGTCAACCGGATGATCGAAGAGGGACTCAAGGGCGTCGAGTTCATCGCGATAAACACCGACGCCCAGGCGCTGCTGATGAGTGACGCCGATGTGAAACTCGACGTGGGCCGCGAGCTCACGCGCGGACTGGGCGCGGGCGCCAACCCCGATGTCGGCCGGAAGGCGGCCGAGGACCACCGTGAGGAGATCGAGGAGGTCCTCAAGGGGGCCGACATGGTCTTCGTCACGGCGGGCGAGGGCGGCGGCACGGGCACGGGCGGCGCCCCCGTCGTGGCGAACATCGCCAGATCGCTCGGCGCGCTCACCATCGGTGTCGTGACCCGGCCGTTCAGCTTCGAGGGACGGCGCAGGGCCTCGCAGGCCGAAGCCGGCATCGAGACGCTGCGCGACGAGGTCGACACCCTCATCGTGATCCCCAACGACCGGCTGCTGTCGATCTCGGACCGGCAGGTGAGCGTGCTCGACGCGTTCAAGGCCGCCGACCAGGTGCTGCTGTCGGGTGTCCAGGGCATCACCGACCTCATCACCACCCCCGGTCTGATCAACCTCGACTTCGCGGACGTGAAGTCGGTCATGTCGGGCGCCGGGTCGGCCCTCATGGGCATCGGCCACGCGCGCGGCGACGACCGGTCGGTGGCGGCGGCGGAGATGGCGGTCTCCAGCCCGCTGCTGGAGGCCAGCATCGACGGCGCGCACGGCGTGCTGCTGTCGATCGCCGGCGGCTCCGACCTCGGCCTGTTCGAGATCAACGAGGCGGCCCAGCTCGTCTCCATGGCCGCCGCGCCCGACGCGAACATCATCTTCGGCACGGTCATCGACGACGCGCTCGGCGACGAGGTGCGGGTGACCGTGATCGCGGCCGGGTTCGACGACGTACCCGGACCGGCGGAGAAGCAGGCGCCGCGACCGGTGGGCCGCGCGCCCGCGCAGCCCGCGCCGGCGGCTCCCGTGTCGCCTCCGCGGCCGAGCGCCGCCGCCCCGAGCATCAAGTCGGAGGCGCCCGCGCCGCGCCCTGAGGTACGCCCTGAGCCCCGTCCCGAGCCGCGTGCGGAGTTCAGGGCCGAGCCGCGGCCCGAGCCCCGTCCTGAGCCGCGTGCGGAGTTCAGGCCCGAGCCGCCGCGCCCCGAGCCGGTGCGCCCGGTCGAGCCGGTGCGGGAGGTGCCGAGGGAGCCCGTCAGGGAGCCGGTGCGCGACACGCTGCGCGACGCCGGGGACGACCCGGCCGACGAGCCGTCCGGCCCCGTCTCGATCCCACGGCCCGCGCCCGAGCCCGCCAACCCGCCCACGCCCATCACCTCCCGCATGTCGGAGCCGCCCAAACGTCCTCGTGTGATCTTCGAGGAGCAGGAAGAGGAACTCGACGTTCCCGACTTCCTCAAGTAGCCGTCAAGTAGCCGCGCCTGACGCCGCTCCCCACAGGGACAACGGGAGCGGCGCCGTCGTGCGTACGGGGGTGAGGCGCGTACGAGGTGCCGGCGCGGACAGTCGAAGTGAGGGGGAGAGGCACGTGAGAAGGGACGAGATCGCGGCCGGTCTCGCCGAGGTCGACGCGCGCATCACCGACGCGTGCCACGCGGTGGGGCGCGACCGGGGCGAGGTCACGCTGATCGCCGTCACCAAGACGCGGCCCGCCGAGGACGTGCGCATCCTGTCCGAGCTGGGCGTGCGCGACGTCGGTGAGAACCGCGACCAGGAGGCCGCCCCCAAGGCGCAGGAGCTCGCCGCCCTTCCGCTGACCTGGCACTTCGTCGGCCAGTTGCAGACCAACAAGGTCCGCTCCGTGGCCGGGTACGCCGACGTGATCCACTCCGTCGACCGCGTCAGGCTGGTGGAGGCGATCAGCAAGGAGGCCGTGCGCCAGGGCCGCAGGGTCGGCTGCCTGGTGCAGATCGCGCTGGACGACGACCCCGCCAGGGGCGGCGTGCGCCCCGCCGACCTGCTGGAGCTCGCCGACGAGGTGGCTCTGGCCGAGGGCGTGTGGCTGGGCGGCGTCATGGCGGTCGCGCCGCTGGGCGAGGAGCCGGCCAAGGCGTTCGCCCGGCTGCGTGACCTGGCCGTACGCCTTCAGGAGCAGCATCCCCGCGCCACGATGGTCTCGGCGGGGATGAGCGAGGACCTCGCCGAGGCCATCGCATACGGCGCGACACACGTGCGGATCGGTACGGCGTTGCTCGGTCGTCGCAAGCCCTTCGTCAGGTAATGTCCCCTCAAGTGGGTCTTCAGGCCCATGACCAAGTAGAGGTCGATCAGCGGTGAGCTCCAAGGGGGTACGGCTACCGCCTCGGACACGGCGACGGGCCCGAGCGAGTGCGACCATGAGCAGGAGGACGACGTAGCGATGGCCGGCGCGATGCGCAAGATGGCGGTCTACCTCGGTCTCGTGGAGGACGACCGCTACGAGAGGTACGAGGCCTACACCGACGACTACACCTACGACGACGAGGTGCAGCGGCCCGGCGAGGAGCGTGCCGTGGCGGTCCAGGAGCGCGAGGACGAGCCCGAGGCCGGGGCGCCCGCACCGCGGCCCACCACGACGATCCTGGAACGCCGCACGACCGATCTGGCCCGCATCACCACCCTGCACCCCCGCACGTACAACGAGGCCCGAACCATCGGAGAGCACTTCCGCGACGGCACCCCGGTCATCATGAACCTGACCGAGATGGTTGACAGTGACGCGAAGCGGCTCGTTGATTTCGCGGCAGGTCTGGTCTTTGGCCTACATGGCAGCATTGAACGTGTTACCAACAAGGTGTTCCTGTTGTCCCCTGCCAATGTCGAGGTGACTGCCGAGGACAAGGCTCGAATCGCGGAACGCGGGTTCTTCAACCAGAGTTAGAGTCTCTGTATGCCTATCGGACCCAACCCGGTCTCGCCGAGACCGGGCGGGCACATCGGAAGTGGAGGCGCGGCCGGGCCGTGGAGATCATCGGTGGGATCTTGGTCGTTGTCCTGTCTCTGTATTTGGTGCTGCTCATCGGCAGGATGATCTTTGAGACGGTGCAGGCGTTCGCCCGTCAGTGGCGGCCTTCCGGTGTCGTCCTGGTGCTGGCGGAGGCCACATACACCGCAACTGACCCACCCCTCAAGTTCCTCCGCCGTTTCATTCCTCCGCTCCGGTTGGGTACGGTGGCCTTTGACCTAAGCTTCACTGTCCTGTTCATCGTGGTTCTGATCTTGATTCAGATCGCCGGTTCCCTCGGCGGGCGATGAACGAGCCGGTGAGGCTCCGGTCGTGATCCAACTCGTGTCCGCGCTGAGGTGATTCGGGTAACCGTCCTCCGGACAGACTCCAAGCGCGCCAAGGAGACCAAAAAATGCCGCTGACGCCCGCTGATGTGCGGAACAAGCAGTTCAGTACCACCCGGCTCCGGCCGGGCTACGACGAGGAAGAGGTCGACGCCTTCCTCGACGAGGTGGAAGCTGAGCTCGACCGCCTGATCCAAGAGAACGAGGAGCTCCGCGCCAAGCTGGCCGAGTGCCTGCGTGGGAAGGTGCCGGGCGGCATGAACATGCCCATGGCCTCCGCCCCGGTCCAGGAGCAGCCCAAGCCCGAGATGATGGCGCCGCCGCAGCCGGAGCCCATGCGGGCCCCCGAGCCGCCGCCGATGCAGCAGCAGCCGCCGGTCCCCGTGGCGATGAGCATGCCTCCCGCCGAGGACAACATGGACACCGCGGCCCGCGTGCTCGCCCTCGCCCAGCAGACCGCCGACCAGGCGATCTCCGACGCCCGCCGGGAGGCGGACGAGACGGTGACCCGCGCCCGGCGCGAGGCCGACGAGATCCTCACCAAGGCCCGCCGCCAGGCCGAGCAGGTCATCGGCGACGCCCGCGCCCGCGCCGAGACGCTCGAGCGCGACGCCCAGGAGCGGCACCGCCAGGCCATGGGCTCGCTGGTGCAGACCCGTGACGAGCTCGAGCGCAAGGTCGAGGAGCTGCGCAGCTTCGAGCGCGAGTACCGCAGCAGGCTCAAGCTCTACCTGGAGAACCAGCTCGCCGAGCTGAACGTCTCCGCCGAGGGCAGCGGCGGCTTCCCCGTCATGTCCGGCGGCCCGCAGGGTCAGGCTCCCGCCATGTCGCACGCCGTGCCTCAGGGTGGCCAGCAGCCTCTCCCCGGTGGTCCGAGCCCGTTCGGCGGCGAGGCTCCGCAGGGCGCCTTCCCCGGCGGTGACGGTCCGCACAACGACCGCCGGTAGAGTAAGGGGTCACTAGGACCTGTCACTCGAAAGAGCCCCCTGTGATCCTTATCAGTGCTGGTTTGGTGCTCGCGGCAGTGGTTCTGCTGATCGCGGGCTTCGTACTGGCGAAGCCGTTCCTGATCATGTGGTCCATCGTGGTCAGCGTGCTGTCCGCGCTGTTCCTGGTGATCGGGGCTTTCCTGCGGCGGAACGAGCTTTTTCCCGGAGGTGGGCAGGCCGCTGCGCCGGCCACCCCCCCGAAGGGGCTCATGCCGTCCGCGCCGCCGTACAACCAGACCGGTCCGATGGTTCACCAGCAGCACACGCCGCCGAGGCCGCAACCCCAGGCGCCTGTCCACGCGCCCCAGCGGACGGCGGCGACCGCACCGGCCCCCGTGCCGCGCCGGCCCGCGCCGACCGGCATCTCGCCGGATGCGATCGTGCTGGTGATCCCCGGGCGCAAGCGGTACCACGTGCCCGGCTGCAGGCAGCTGATCGGCCGGGATCACGAGGAGCTCACCTACGAGGAGGCACGCGAGGAGGGCTTCACGCCCTGCACCACGTGCCTGCCGGACGCAGCGCTCGGCGGACGGCAACTGCCGCCTGCCGCCGACCCCGAGCCCGCCGTCACCCCAGGCGCCGTCCCGTCAGGAGCTGGCACCTCAGGAGCCGGCACCTCAGGCGTCGCCACCTCGGGCACCGCTCCCGCCGCTGACGTTCCCGCGGCGAGCCGGGCCGAGAGCTCCGCGGAGACCCGCGACGTACGTCCGCCGGTCGCCCCGCCGAAGCCCGACACGAAGGCTTCCACCCCCAGCCCGGAGCCTGCCGCCTCCCACGAGGAGGAAGGCGCCACCGGGTGGTTCGGCCGCCCCCCTGCCGCCGCTTCAGGCCAGGGCAAGGCCCCCTCGTCCGCCGCCCCCGAGCCCGGCTCGGACGATGAGCGGGCGGACGAGACACAGACTTCCTTCTTCCGGCCGCCGCCGTTCGCGCGCAAGGCCGGATCCTCCCCCGGCGAGTCCGAAGAGACGGAGACTTCGCCGGGCAACGCCAGACCCGGTCCGGCGGGCGCGAGGCCCGGTCAGACGGGCGGCCAGACGGGCGGCCAGACGGGCGGCCAGACGGGCGGGAGGCCTGGTCAGACGACTGCCTCGCGTGAGCAGGCCGGTGGTGAGCCTGGGCAGAGCGGGGCCAAGCCGCCGCAGGCGGGTGGCAAGGCACCGGCTCCTGGTGGAAAGCCGCAGACACCCGGTGACAAGGTCCCCGGTTCGGGTGGCAAGCCGCAAACGTCCGGTGGTGAGTCGCGGACGTCCGGTGGTGCGTCGGGGATGGCCGGTGAGGCGCGGACCTCCGGGGGTGAGTCGCGGGCGGCCGGAGACAAGCCCGCGGCTTCCGCGAGCAAGCCGCCGACGCCTGGCGGCAAGCCTCAGGCCACAAGCGGCGAGCCGCCGACCCCTGCTGGTGGCAGGCCTCAGGCCACGAGCGGCGAGTCGCCGACCCCTGCTGCTGGCAGGCCTCACACCACGAGCGGCGAGCCGACGACCCCTGGTGGCAGACCGCAGAGCCCGAGTGGCAAGTCTCAGACCTCCGGTGGGCGGCCTGGGTCGGCTGCGGGTGCGGCCGGGAGGCGGGTCGCGGATGACGACGTGTCGGACCCCGACACGGCGCCGCAGCCGCGGGTGAACGCGGCCGGGATGCCGGTCGAGCCGTCGGGCGGCACGGGCGGTACGGGCGGCAAGCGTCCGTCCGAGGAGCCGTCCTCCGGGGAGACCGTGGTGCTGCACGAGCGGCCCGCGTCCTCCGCCGAGTCGACGGCCAAGCCCAAGGGGCCGCTGCCTCCGGGCGCCCCGGCCAAGCCGCCGGCCGCCAAGCCCGCTGCCGCGCCGGCGAAGAGCACGTCCGAGCGTCCGCCCGCGTCCACGGGCGGGGTGGCCAAGGGCGAGCCGCCGAAGGGCAAGGAGAGCGGTGCTGCCGGCAAGGCCGGTGAGGAGCCGGGCAAGAAGGGCGAGCGGCAGGGGACGGTGAAGGTCATCGTCGGCACCCGCCGCTACCACAGCACCGCCTGCCCGCTGATCCGCGGCGCGGGCGAGACCGGGGTGGAGACGATGACGCTGGCCGCGGCTGAGGCGGCCGGGCTGACGAGCTGCTCGGTGTGTCAGCACGACCGCGAGACGGTCGGCTGAGCGCCGCGCGGGTGCGCTTCGGTGTGGACGGAGTGCGGCCCGCGCTGTTCGTTGCGGCGGCGGGTGGCGCGTTGTGGCCGGTCACGGCGCTGGTGACGGGTGCGTGCTGGTCTGCTTCGTAGCCGTCGTGTTGATGCCCGAGACCCGCCGCCGTGGCCTGGACGCGCCTGTGAGCGAGGTGGCCGGGCCGCGGCGGGCGCTGTGGGCGGCCGGCGTCGTCATCGTCGTGTCGCCGGTGCCGGTGTATGCGGCCCTGCGCGAGGTGCGGGACGTGACGGACGCGTGACGCGTGACGCGTGACGCGTGAACGAGGGGCGCACCCGGGAGGTGCGCCCCTCGGCGATCAGGCGCGGCGGAGCTGGGAGGTCAGGCGCGGCGGAGCTGGAAGGTCAGGCCGAGGTCGGCGTCCGTGTGGGACGGCAGGCCGGCTTCCGCACCCTCCGCGATGGCGGTCGCCAGCACCTCCTCGCCCACCACGTGACCCTCCGCCCGCAGCGCGGCGGCCAGGTCGTCGGACGTGGCCGTCCACCACAGCTCGATGCGGTCGGTGATCGACAGGCCGGTCGACTTGCGAGCCTCCTGCACCAGGCGGATGACCTCGCGCAGCAGGCCGGCGCGGCGCAGCTCGTCGGTCAGCTCCAGGTCGAGGGCCACGGTCTCGCCGGTGCCCGTGCCGATGGCGCCCGTCTCGACCGCCCAGCCGGAGCGGGGCTGCTCGTTGACGATCACGTCGTCGGGGCCGAGCATGACCTCGCCCAGCTCGTCCGCCTCCACCATGACCGTGGCGCCCGAGCGCAGGGCTCTGGCGACGCGGGTGGCGTCGGCGGCGGCGACCGCGGCGGCCACGAGCTTGGTCTGCGAGCCGAAGCGCTTGCCCAGGGATCGGAAGTTGGGCTTGACCGTGTAGGACACGAGGTCGGCGTCGAAGCCGGACATGTCCTCCAGGGCCTGGACGTTCAGCTCGTCGGCCACCAGGCCGCGCAGCTCGTCGGCCATCGACGGCCAGCCGTGCGCGCCCACCAGGGCCCGCCGCAGCGGCTGGCGGGTCTTGACGCCCGAGGAGGCGCGGGCCGAGCGGCCCAGCTCCACCAGGCGCCGCACCAGGGCCATCTGGTCCGACAGCGCCGGGTCGAGCAGGTCCTCGCGCACCTCCGGCCAGGAGGCCAGGTGCACGGAGGAGGGCGCGTCGGCCGGGCGCAGCACGTCCCACAGGTGGTCGGTGACGAACGGCGTGATGGGCGCCATCAGCCGCAGCACCGTCTCCAGGCACTCGTACAGGGTCGCGAACGCGTCCTGCGAGCCCTGCCAGAAGCGGCGGCGCGAGCGGCGGACGTACCAGTTGGACAGGTCGTCGAGGAAGTCGGCCAGGCGGCGGCCGGCGCGCTGGGTGTCGTACTCGTCGAACGCCGCCGTGACCTCGGCCACCGTCCGGTGCAGCTCGGCCAGCGCCCAGCGGTCGAGCAGCGGGCGCTGCGCGGCCGGGGTGGCGTCGGCGAGCATGGCCGGCGACCAGGACTCGGCGTTGGCGTAGAGGGTGAAGAACGACGAGGTGTTCCAGAGCGTCAGCAGGACCTTGCGGACGATCTCCTCCAGCGTGCCGTGACCCACCCGGCGGGCCGCCCACGGCGAGCCGGAGCAGGCCATGAACCAGCGCAGCGCGTCGGCCCCGTGCTGGTCCATCAGCGGGATCGGCTCCAGGATGTTGCCCAGGTGCTTGCTCATCTTGCGGCCGTCCTCGGCCAGGATGAGGCCGAGGCAGAGCACGTTCTCGTAGGAGGACTGGCCGAAGACGAGCGTGCCGACGGCCATCAGCGAGTAGAACCAGCCGCGCGTCTGGTCGGTGGCCTCGCAGATGAACTGGGCCGGGTAGACGCCCTCGGGCTTGCCGCGCTCGCCCCACTGGGCGAACGGCATGGAGCCGGAGTCGTACCAGGCGTCGATGACGTCGGGCACGCGCGTGGCGAGCGCGCCGCACGACGGGCAGTCGAAGGAGACGTCGTCGACGTACGGGCGGTGCGGGTCGAGCGCCGAGACGTCCTGACCGGAGAGCGCGCCCAGCTCCTCCATCGAGCCGACGCACGTCACGTGCGACTCGTCCTGCGAGCACACCCACAGCGGCAGCGGCGTGCCCCAGTAGCGCGAGCGCGACAGCGACCAGTCGACGTTGCCGCGCAGCCACTCGCCGAAGCGGCCCCACTTGATCGTGTCGGGGAACCAGTTGGTCTTCGAGTTCTCCGCCAGCATCTGGTCCTTGACCGCGGTGGTGCGGATGTACCAGGAGGGCAGGGCGTAGTAGAGCAGCGCCGTGTGGCAGCGCCAGCAGTGCGGGTAGCTGTGCTCGAAGTGGCCGCCCCGGTAGAGCAGGCCGCGCGCCCGCAGGTCCTCGGTCAGCTCCTCGTCGGCGTCCTTGAAGAACCTCCCGCCGACCATGGGCACGTCGTCGAGGAAGCGGCCGTCGGGGCCGATCGGGTTGACGACCGGCATCTCGTACTTCTTGATCACGGCCATGTCGTCGGCGCCGAAGGCGGGCGCCTGGTGGACCAGGCCGGTGCCGTCCTCGACCGTGACGTAGTCGCCGAGCACGACGTAGTGCGCGCCGGGGATGTCGACCAGGTCGAACGGGCGGGTGTAGGTGGTGTGCTCCAGCTCGCGGCCGGTGAAGCGGGCCACCTCGGTGGCGCCCTCGCCGAGCACCGACAGCAGGGGCTCGGCCACGACCAGCACCTCGCCGGCGGCGGTGCGGGCCGCGACGTAGGTGACGTCGGGGTGCACGGCGACGGCGGTGTTGGAGACCAGCGTCCACGGCGTGGTGGTCCAGATGAGCAGCGCGGCGCCCAGCTCGGCCAGCGGGCCTGAGGTGGCGGGCATGCGGACGTAGACCGACGGGCTGGAGACGGTCTCGTACGCGCCGGGCTGGCCCAGCTCGTGGTCGGACAGCCCGGTGCCGCAGCGCGGGCAGTAGGGCGTGATCCGGAAGTCGCGGAACAGCAGCCCCTTGTCGAAGATGACCTTCAGCGACCACCACACGGACTCGACGTAGGACGGGTCCATGGTGCGGTAGGCCTGGGACAGGTCGATCCAGTAGCCCATCCGCTCGGTCATCTGCTCGAACGCGTCGACGTGCCGCAGCACCGACTCGCGGCACTTGGCGTTGAACTCGGCGATGCCGTACGTCTCGATGTCGCGCTTGCCGGACAGGCCCAGCTCGCGCTCGACGCCCACCTCGACGGGCAGGCCGTGGCAGTCCCAGCCGGCCTTGCGGGGCACGCTGAAGCCGCGCATCGACTTGTAGCGGGGGAAGAGGTCCTTGAAGACGCGCGCCTCGACGTGGTGCACGCCGGGCAGTCCGTTGGCGGTGGGCGGCCCCTCGTAGAAGACCCAGGCGGGGTTGCCCGCGTTCTGCTCCACGGAGCGCTCGAAGATCTTCCCGTCCCGCCAGCGGTCGAGGACCTCGCGCTCGAGCGCGGGCAGGTCGACCTGCGCGGGAAGAGAGCGGAATGTTGGGGAAGACATCTCGGGCGGGACCTCCACGCTTGATCGGCCGGTTGGCTGGACGCGTGAAGGGACGAAGCCTGGCGGCTCCGCGGTACCACCCTTCTTGACCCCGCGGGCGGGGCCCTCTTCATTGAGTCTGCTGCCGGTTCTAATGAGCTCGGGAGAGCCGTTCTTCCGGCGGCTCCGGGGTGATATCCCTCACAGTCGGGCCCCATCAACGCCTTGCAGTCTCAAACCATAACGCAGAGTGGGGGCGGAGGCTTCCTTGTTTTCCTGGTGGCGGCATCCCGCGCCGGTACGCAAGTCGTAAACGGCGCAAAGTTGTGGGAATGGACACCCCCGGGGAGGAGTTGAATGCGCGGGGCGGGATAGTACGGGGGAGGTAAACCATCCGGCGGGTCGTTTGCCGTTCCGTTATGAGGATCCTAAGCTGCCCGCACCATTCACGGCCTTGATCAGCAATGGAGGCAGCCATGGCGGCAGTCACGCAGACCGCTACACCGTCGATGTGGTCGGACGAGGAGCTGGCCGAGGTACGCGGCAGCCTCCAGAAGGAGATCGACGAGCTCGAGGCGGACATCCACCGTCACGAGTCGGAGATAGCCTCTGGAGACGTGACCCAGGGCGCGGGCGACGACCAGGCGGACGCCGGCGCCAAGACGTACGAGCGCGAACGCGAGATCGCCCTTACCCTTAATGCGCGCGATCTGGTCGCGCAGAACGAACGTGCGATCGCCAGGATCGACGCAGGGACCTACGGAGTGTGCGAATCGTGCCACAAGCCGATCGGCAAGGAACGCCTCCAAGCGTTCCCGAGGGCGACGCTGTGCGTGGCCTGCAAGCAGAAGGAGGAGCGCCGGTAACCGGGCACCCCGAAGGCACAGGAGGCGCAGCGGGCAGGCCCCGCCGGCGCCTCTTCGCCGTCCTCGTGGCGCTGGCGGCCGTGATCTACGCGGCCGACCTCGCCACCAAGACGCTGGTGCTGCGCACGCTGGAGGGTGAGCCGCCGCACGTCGTCATCCCGGGGGTCCTGCAGTTCCGGGTGATCTTCAACTCGGGCGCGGCGTTCAGCATCGGCACGGGGATGACGTTCATCTTCACCTTCATCGCGGCCGGCGTGGTCGTGGCGATCGTGCGTACGGCGCGCAAGCTCGGCAGCAGGTCCTGGGCCGTCACGCTCGGCCTCCTGCTGGGCGGCGCGACCGGCAACCTCACCGACAGGCTGCTGCGCTACCCCTCGGGGTTCGGGCGCTCCTCGCAGCTCCAGGGGCACGTCGTCGACTTCATCGAGGTGCTGCCGGGCAACTTCCCGGTCATCGACTACTTCCCCGTCTTCAACATCGCCGACTCGGCGATCGTCTGCGGCGGCATCCTGGCGGTGTTCCTGGCCTGGCGCAACGTGCAGATCGACGGGTCCAGGGAGGTGGCCAAGGATGACTGAGCAGCGCAGCCTGCCGGTGCCCGACGGGCTGGAGGGCGAGCGGCTCGACGCCGCGCTCTCGCGCCTGTTCGGCTTCTCCCGCACCCGCGCCGCCGAGCTGATCACAGCCGGCGAGGTGCTGGTCGACGGCCGCCAGCCGGCCAAGTCGGACCGCGTGCACGCGGGCGCGTGGCTGGACGTCACCCTGCCGCCGCCGGTCACCACCCCCATGCCGGTGGCTGAGCCGGTGCCCGGCATGTCCATCGTGTACGAGGACGACGACATCATCGTGGTCAACAAGCCCATCGGGGTGGCGGCGCACCCCACCGTCGGCTGGACGGGCCCCACCGTGATCGGCGGGCTGCTCGGCGCCGGGCACACGATCGCGACCAGCGGCGCCGCCGAGCGCCAGGGCATCGTGCACCGGCTCGACGCCAACACCACCGGCGCGATGGCGGTGGCCAAGAGCGAGCACGCCTACTCGCACCTCAAGCGCGCCTTCAAGGAGCGCACGGTCGACAAGCGCTACCACGCGCTGGTGCAGGGGCATCCCGACCCGTTCAGGGGCACGGTCGACGCGCCCATCGACCGGCACCCGGCCGGCGACGGCCGGTTCGCGGTGGTGGCGGGGGGCAAGCCGTCCGTGACGCACTACGACACGGTCGAGGCGTTCAGGGCCGCGTCGCTGCTGGACATCAAGCTGGAGACCGGGCGCACCCACCAGATCAGGGTGCACATGTCGGCGCTGCGCCACCCGTGCGTCGGCGACCTGCTGTACGGCGCCGACCCGACGCTCGCGGCCCGGCTCGGGGTCACCCGGCAGTGGCTGCACGCGGTGGCGCTCGGTTTCGAGCACCCCTCGTCCGGCGAGTGGATGTCGTTCAGCACCGACTACCCGCAGGACCTGCAGAAGGCGCTCGACATCGTGCGCGCGGAGTCCTGAGCCCGCTCAGGCGGACCTGCTCCCCTTCTTGACCTTCTTGTCCTTGCCCGCCGCCCGGCCGTTGCTCGCCCCCTCGACCTGGCCGGGGGTGCGGGCGGTGCTCTCCTTCTTGGTCTTGGTCGGCTCCGGCTCCCCTGTGGGGCTCTTCTGCTTGCCCGAGGGCGACGGGCTGCGCGGCTGCTCGCGGGTCGGCGGCGGGGTGCTGCGCGGCGGCGGAGCGGTGCTGCGGGGGGAGACCTGCTGGGGTGAGGCGGCGCTCTCCTCCGGCTGGGTGGTCTTCAGCTCAGGGGTGGGGGATTCGTACACGGTCGTGGCCTTGGTGGTCACGACGGCGGGCAACTGGGTGGGGGTGACCGCCTCCTGAGGGCGCTGCGACCACCAAGCCGCGCCCCCGGTGACCAGCCCGACGGCGAGCGCGCCGCCGGCGATCGCGGCCAGCGGCAGCAGGCGCCGCCGGGTCCGCCAGGGCGGCGTCGCCGCGGGCACGGTGACGGGGCCGGTCCGCTCGGGCGCGCCGCCCGTCATGATCGTGGCCAGGCGCCGCTCGGCCTCGTCCAGCGACATGCGTTCCGCGGGGTCCTTGCGCAGCAACCCGAGCAGGACGGGGGCGAGCACGCCCGCGCGGGCCAGCGGGCGCGGCTCCGCGTGCATGACGGCGCCCAGCGTGGCCAGGGCGCTGTCCCGCTGGAAGGGGGAGTGGCCCTCGACGGCCAGGTACAGCGTCACGCCCAGCGACCACATGTCGGAGGCGGGGCTGGCCCGGCCGCCTGCCGCGCGTTCCGGCGCCATGAAGGCGGGGGTGCCGACCAGGATGCCCGTCCGCGTGACGGGCGCCTCGTCCTCCGTGGTGGCGATGCCGAAGTCGGTGAGCACCGCGCGGCCGTCCTCGGTGAGCAGCACGTTGTCGGGCTTGACGTCGCGGTGCAGCACGCCCGCCGCGTGCGCCGCGCGCAGCGCCTCCAGGAGCTGTAACCCGATCGCGGCGGCCCGCGCGGGCGGCATGGGGCCGTCCTCGCGGATCAGCGCCCCCAGCGTGCGCGAGTGCACGAGCTGCATGACGATCCACGGATGGCCGCGCTCCTCCAGCACGTCGTAGACCGTGGCCACGCCGGGGTGCGCCACCCGGCCCGCGGCCCTGGCCTCGCGGAAGGTCCGCACGGCGAACTCGTCGCGCTCCAGCTCCGTCAGGTTGGGCGGCGGCAGCACCTCCTTGACGGCCACGTCCCGGCCGAGCACCTCGTCATGGGCATGCCACACCATGCCCATGCCGCCCTTGCCGATCGTTCTGAGCAGCCGATACCGCCCACCGACCATCAACCCAGCTGAATCGGACATGCACGGCGACTACCCAAGAAGCATCCGGGCAAGCGCGGTCACCACGGCGGCCGACGCCAGCACGACGAGGAACGGCGCCCGCAGCAGCAGCGCGACCACCGCCGCCCCGAGCCCGGCCGTCCTGGCCGGGTCGAAGCTCAGCCCGCCCTGCGCCGTGAACGTCTGCACCGCGATCAGCGCCGCCAGCAGCGCCACCGGCACCAGCTCAGCGAACCTGCGCACCCCCGGATGGTCCAGCACCCGCCGGGGCGCGGCCAGCCCCGCCAGCTTCAGCGCGTAGCAGCCCGCGCAGACGGCCGCGATCGCCCACCACAACGTCATCGCACCATCACCACCACGACCGCCACGGCCGACAGCAGCACAGGGACCCCGGGGGGCAGGAACGGGGTGGCGCACAGCGCGATCACCGCCGCCCCCGCCGCGAGCCGGCGCAGCTCCGCGCTGCCGGCCAGGCGCGGCCACAGGATGGCCAGGAACGCGACGGGCCCGACCACGTCCAGCCCCAGCACGCCGGGGTCGCCCAGGAACGAGGTGCCGTACGCGCCGGCCAGCGTGGTGAGGTTCCACGCGACGTAGAGGCTGGCGAACGTGGTCACGAAGCCCGTGCGGGCCGCCCGGGGGGTCGGCTGGGCCATGGTGACGGCGGTGGTCTCGTCGATGACGCCGTGGGCGGCCAGCAGCCGGCGCGGCCCGCGTACCCGCAGCAGGTCGGCCATGCGCAGGCCGTAGAGCGTGTTGCGGCCGCCCAGCAGCAGCGCGCCGAGCGTGGCGGCCAGCAGGTCGCCGCCGGCGCCGACGGCGCCCGCCAGCGCGAACTGGGAGGCGCCCGTGAACGCCAGCAGGCTCAGCACGCACGCCTGCGGCACGGACAGGCCCGCGGTCACCGCCGCGGCGCCGAAGGCGATCCCGGACAGCCCCACGGCCAGCCCCACGCCGAGACCGTCCCGCACGGCGGCGGAACGGGAGGTCGTCTCTTCCATGCCGCCCGAGGCTAGACGCTGGGTGAATCGTCCGTCTTGTACGTTCCTGCAGCGCGCTGATACGCGGCGGGCGGAACGCCCACGATGCGCTTGAAGTGACGGCTCAGATGGGCCTGATCGGTGAACCCCACCTCGGCGGCCACCCGCGCGGGCCGCACGCCGGACTGCAGCAGGCGCCGCGCCTGCCGCACCCGCAGCGAGGTCAGGTACGCGTGCGGCGGCAGCCCCGTCGCCGCCTTGAACGCCCGCAGCAGCGCGAACGGCCGCGCCCCCACCGCCCCGGCCAGGTCCTCCAGCGTCGGCGGATCCACCAGGCTCTCGTGCAGCAGGTCGAGCGCCGCGCGCACCGCCCGCCTGCCCTCCGCCGGCAGCACCGTGGCCGGCCGCGGCGCGGCGTGCCGCGTCACCAGCCGGGCGAACAGCGTGCGGCTCAGCGTCGAGGCCGCCAGCGCGTCACCGCGCTCCGCCGCCTCGTGCGCCCCCGCCAGCAGCGCCGCCACCTGGTCGTCGCGCACCACCTGCCGGGGGAAGAACGGCGTCCCGTACGGCGCGCCCAGCTCCGCCGCGATCCCGCGCACCGCCTCGATCGACGGATAGAGCATCCGGTACGCCCACCCGCCCGGCACGCCCGCCTGACCCGTGTGCACGGAGTCGGGGTTCACCAGCACCAGCTCGCCCGCCGCCGCCCGGTGCAGCGTGCCCCGGTAGTCGAACTCCTCCACGCCCGAGACGATCAGGCCGATCGCGTAGCCGTCGTGCACGTGCCTGGAGAAGCGGTGGGTGACGTACCGGGCCTTGAGCAGGTCCGTCTCCGGCACCGCCGGGTGCCGCCAGAACCGGGCCTGCTCCTTCACAGCGGCTTGAACGTCTTGAGGAACGCGGTGAAGTAGTGGCGGTCGCCGGCCCAGCTCGACTGCGGGGTCTCCCAGTACAGCGCGTACGGGCGGCCGTCCTCGGTGTGGAAGCCGCGGTTGATCACGTGGATCGTCCGGCCGTCGCGGAGCCGGGTGAACTCCCAGTCGGCCGCCTTGACGCCCAGGTAGCCGGTGGGGGTGATGCCGATCCGCTTGTAGCGCTGGAACTGGCCCTTGGCCTGGATCTCCTTCTCCAGGCCCAGCCAGTGCCGCTCCGGGTCGTCCCATGGGATGTCGGGGATGGTCCACTCGACGATCAGCGTGCCGGTGGTGCCGGGGCCCTTGAAGGTGATGCTGTCCCTGTCCGGGTTCTTCTGCGGCTGCCAGCGGTCGGGGACGGCGATCTGGAAGCGGCCCGCCGTACTGCGGTAGGAGCGCCAGCCCGCCGGGATCGCGGTGCGGGTGGGGCGTGGCGTGGCGGTCTTCGTGGGCTGCGTGGGTCCTGTGGTGGGCTCTGTGGTGGGCTCGCTGGTCGGGGTCGGGGTCGGGGTGGCGGTCGTCCAGCGGTCGGACAGCAGTACGCCGCCCGTGCCCAGCACCGCTACGGCGGCCAGCGCGACGGCACTGCCGATCCACACCGCCTTGCGGCGTCCGCGCCCGGGCTTGCCCTGGTGCTCGGGCATGGTGGTGTGGGGGGCGCCGCCGCCGGGGTGGGTGCCGCCGGCCGTCTGCCAGGAGCCCGCGCCGCTTCCGCGCCGGTCGGTGCCCGGGTCCTGCTGCCAGGGCAGTGGCGGTGTGCCGGGCCCGCCGATGGGCGTGGAGGCGTGGGGTGCGGGGGCGTGGGGCGCGGAGGTGTGGGGTGCGGAGGCGTAAGGGCCGGGGATCGGGGGCGCGGCGGTCGGTGGGGCGGGTGTGCCGGTGGCCGGTGTGTGCGGGGCGGAGGCGGCCTCGTACAGGAGCCCGGCGGCCTCGGCGGCGGGCAGCCGCGCGCCCGGGTCGCGGCGCAGCAGCCCCATGATGACCGGCTCCAGGACCCCGGCCCGCACCGGCGGCTCGGGCTCGTCGCGCAGCACCGCCGCCACCGTCGCGGCCCACGAGTCGCGCTTGAACGGCGGCCGGCCCTCCACCGCCGCGTACAGGGTGGCGCCCAGCGACCACAGGTCGGACTCGGGCCTGGCCGGGTCGCCGTTCAGCCGCTCGGGCGGCATGTACGCGGGCGTCCCGACGAGGCCGCCCGTCGCCGTCAGCCCAGCCTCGGTCTCCATCGAGGCGATCCCGAAGTCGGTGAGCACGACGCGGCCGTCGTCGGCGAGCAGCACGTTCTCGGGCTTGACGTCACGGTGCAGCACCCCGGTGGCGTGCGCGGCGCGCAGCGCGTCGAGCACCCGGCCGCCGATCACCGCGGCCTGGGCGGGCCGCAGCGGCCCGCTCTCGCCGATCACCTGCGCCAGCGACCGCGAGCGGACGAGCTGCATCACGATCCACGGCCGGCCGTCCTCCTCCACGACGTCGTGGATGACGACGACCGACGGGTGGTCGAGACGCCCGGCCGCCCTGGCCTCCCTGATGGTCCTGCGGTTGAGCTCGGCCCGCTTGGCGTCGCCGACGCCCGTGTAGCGGACCTCCTTGATCGCCACCGTGCGGTCGAGCAGCTCGTCGTAGGCACGCCAGACGACGCCCATCCCGCCCTCCCCGAGCGGCTCGATGAGGCGATAGCGGTTGCTGACGTGCACGCCGCGCAGCCTACCTACTCCGGCGGCACGAACGTCGCGCAGAAGCCCTCGAAGAAGTCGTAGTCCTTCTTCCAGTGGCTGCTGAGCGTGTGCCAGTAGATGGCGTACGTCTTGCCGTTCTCGGCGACGAAGCCCCGGTAGCGGATGCGGCTCTTACCGGTGTTGGTGGGCCAGTAGAAGTCCCAGTCGGCGGCGGCCTCGCGGTAGTCGGCCTCCTTGATGTCGATCTTCTTGTAGCCGCCGTACTTGTCCTTGAGGCTGGGCTCCAGCTTCTTCCAGCCCTTCAGCGGGTCCTTGCCCAGCTTGGGCATCTCCTCGACGCGCACGTGCGCGTTGGGCGCCCCGCCCGGGCCCTTGAACTCGACCCAGCGGCCACCGCGCTGCCACTCGTCCCAGCCCTTGGGCAGGCCGATCTTGAAGCCGAGCTTGTCGGAGTGGTACTTCCAACCGGACGGCAACGGGTCCTTCTTGGTCTCCTCCGGCTTCGCGGTGGGTTCAGCGGTTGGCCCGGAGGAGGGCTCCGAGGAGGGCTCCGAGGAGGGCTCCGAGGTGGGTGAGGCGCTCGGTGGCGTCGTCGCCGGGGAGGCGGACGCGCTCGGCGGCGACTGGGACGGGCTCGCCGTGACGCCCGCCGCCCGCGCGCCGGCGCGCTGCGTCGTCTCGTCGGCGGGGGCCGAGTTCAGGCCGAGGTAGCCGCCCACGACCGCCACCAGCAGGACGGCCACGGCCGCCGCGATGACGATGGTGGGCCTGTTCTGGTGCTCCGGCTTCTTGCCCGCGTCCAGCGTGGACTCGGCGGGCGGCGTCGGCGGCGTCACCGTCGGCGTCTGGGGGATGCGGGCGCCGGTCTCCGGCATGGACTCCTGGGCGGAGGCGGCGAGGAGGTTCGGGTCGGTCGGGGTGTCGTCCTCGACCGGCTCGTAGGGCCGCCTGGCCTTGGCGACGCCGGGACGCTTCGGCCTGGCGGGAGGCGCGGCGGCGGGCGGCGCGGCCGACTGTGCCGCCGACTGTGCCGCCGACTGTGCTGCCGATGGTGCCGCCGGTGGTGCGGCGGGGCGCCTCGGCTCGGCCTGGGCCGGCACGTGCAGCTCCTGCGCGGCGGGGAACTGCTTGGTGGGCGGCGAGACCGACGGCCCGGTCGCGCCGGTGTCCGGCTCGGCGGCGATCATGTCGCGCAGCGCCCGGCGCAGCATGCGCTTGCTCTCCTCGTACGACAGGCGCTGCACCGGCTCCTTGACCAGCAGCCCGCTGATCACGTCGGCGAGCGGGCCCGCGTGCGTGGCCGGGTCGGGCTCGTCGGTGAGGACGGCGTGCATGGTCGCCAGCGCCATCCCGCGCTCGTGCGGGGAGCGGCCCTCCACCGCCGTGTAGAGCGTGGCGCCCAGCGACCACAGGTCGGACTCGCGCCGCGCCGGCAGCCCCTTGAGCCGCTCGGGCGCGATGAACGCCGGAGTGCCCGCCAGGCCCGTCACGGTGAGCTGCGTCTCGGTCTCCAGCGTGGCGATGCCGAAGTCGGTGAGCACGACGCGGCCGTCGTCGGCCAGGAGCACGTTCTCGGGCTTGACGTCACGGTGCAGCACGCCCGCCTCGTGGGCGCGGTGCAGCGCGTCCAGGACGGCCAGGCCGATCTCGGCCACCCGCTTGGGCGGCAGCGGCCCGTCCTGCTTGATCACGGCGCCCAGCGACCGCGACTGGACGAGCTGCATGACGATCCAGGGACGATCGTCCTCCTCGATCACGTCGTGCACGACGATCACGTTCGGATGCTCGAACCTCGCCGCCGCTCTCGCCTCGCGCATCGTGCGCCGGTTCAGCAGCTGCACCTCTTCGCCCAGGGCGGCGGCGTACCTGACCTCCTTGACCGCGACCGTGCGGTCCAGGAGCTCGTCGTAGGCGCGCCAGACGATGCCCATCCCGCCCCTGCCGATGGGTTCCTGCAGCTGGTAGCGGCCGGCGATGCGGCGTCCGTCCTGCTTGCGATCCGACATCAACGGCCTCAAACCCTCCTCTAGGCCAAGAAATACTCTCACGGGCAGGGATCAACGGCGACTTGCCGGAAGGGCAGTCCGGCATGTGAGAAGCGCCGCCCAGCAGGTGGAGGCGGGGGTGTAGGGTCTATATATGACTTGTCGTCGCTACGCGTTTACCGAGCCGGCTCCGGGAGAGCCGGTCGTCAGCTAGCGACCACCTGGAGTCGGCACGAGGCAGAGACAACCGTCTCTGCCTTTTTCGTTTTCCGCCGGCTCCGGAGGCCGGCCGAGTGGGGAGTCGGGATGTCATCGATCTTGGAACGGCACGCGGTCGCCGTGGGCGGCCTCCTCGTGGGCGCGGGGCCCGCCGTGGTGATCGGCGACCGGGTGAGCCTGCGCGCGGACCCGCACGCGGATCCGCGGGCGGGGTTGCGGGCGGGGGTCACGCTCGCGGAGCCGGCCACGGCGGCCGACCTGCCCGCCATCGCCGAGCACGCGGCGGCCGTGGTGGTGGGCGCGTCGTGGACGCGTGACATCCCCCTCGTGCGCGCCGCCGCCGGGCTCGGGCTGCCCGTCGTCGTGGAGCGGAGGGCCGGCGCCTCCATGGAGGAGTGGCTGGGGCTGGCCGCCTACTGCGCGGGCGAGGGCGACGGCCGGGTGATCCTCTGCGAGGCAGGCAGCCGCCCCGACCTGGCGCTCGTGCGGGCCGCGCGGGCCGCGTCAGGGCGTCCCGCGCTGGTGGACGTCTCGGCCGACATCGGCCTGTCGGCCGCCGCCGTCGCCGCGGGCGCCGACGGCCTGATCATCGGCACGGGGACGTCGTCCGGCGCGGAACGGCGGGTCGCCGAGGAGTCCGTGACCGTCGTCGGCGCGCTGCTGCGCGACGAGACGCCCGGTACGCTGCCCGAGTGCAGGCAGGCGATCGACCGGGTCGACGCCGCCCTCGCCACGCTGCTGGAGCGGCGCGCCGAGCTGGCCGGCATCGTGCAGCGGCTCAAGCCCGTGGGCGGGTTCGCCGGGCGCGACCTGGGCAGGGAGCGCGACGTGGTGGCCAGGATGGCCGTGCGGGCGCCCGCGCTGGGCGAGTCGCGGCTGTCGGCCATCATGAACGCCGTCATCGAGGCGGGGCTGCACCTTGCGGAGGAGCGTTCTGGCCGGTGACCAGGACGTTGTTCATCGGCCTGCCGGGGCCCGCGGCGATCTGCTTGGTGATCAGCTCGGCGAAGCGGCGGTACCCGTCACCCGTCGGATGGTAGCTGCGCGCGTTGACCCGCAGCGCGTCCATGTCCAGGGCCAGCCCGTTCAGGAACGGGCGCGGGCGGCCCACCTCGTGTCCGGTGAAGGCCTCGTAGGCGTCTACGTACTCGGCGCTCCCCGGCGCCCCGAAGGCCGCGATGGCCCGGTCGAAGTCCGCGACCACGGCGCCCACCGTGTCGTTGAGCCGCCGCGTCACGGTGTTCAGCCAGCGCTGGTCCGCCACGGTCAGGTTGTCGACGCCGCCCACCGGCTCCGCCGGGAACGGGCGCGGGTAGCCGAGCACGATGACGCGCGCTCCCGGCGCGCGCACGCGCACCTCCTTGAGCACCCTCAGCATGCTCGTGCGCAGCTCCTCGATGCGCCGGTTGACCGCCGCGTCCTGGTCGACGCAGGCGGACGACCACGGGATCTTCACGATGCAGCCCGTCAGCACCCTGGTGAAGCCGGCGTCGTTGCCGCCGATGCTCAGCGTCACCAGGCTCGTCGCCGCGCTCACGCGGGTGATTTGGGGCTGATGGCCGTACTGGCCTGACAGGAGCTGGCGGGTGGTGGCGCCGCTGCAGGCGTAGAACGCGGTCCCGCCGCCGAAGCGGTAGGCCCGGGCGACGAGCGGCACGTACGAGCCCTCCGAGCGGTGGCAGCGGTCGGCCCCGTCGTTGACCGGCGGCTGATCCAGCTCCCAGACGCCCTCGCCGGAGGAGTAGGAGTCGCCGAGCGCCACGTACGTGCCGCTCTGGGCCACCTGGACGGCCGTCAGCCTGGTCACCCGCGGTAACTCGCCCCGGGGCGCGGCGGCGGTGGGGCAGCCCGCGTCCAGCACGGCGCAGGCCAGCTTGGGGTAGAGGTCCAGCGGCAGGCACGCCACGGCCAGCGCGACGCCGATCGCGGCCGCGGCCGCCGCCCGGACGATCCGCCGCCTCGGAGCGTCTCGCGCGGCGTCGTCCCGCGCGAGGTCGTCCCGCGCGGCCTCGTCCCGTGCGGGTTCACCGCGTGCGACCTCGTCCCGTGCGGGTTCACCCCGTGCGGCCTCGTTCAGCACCGCCGCATCCCGTGTGACCTCGTCCAGCACGACCTCCCCGAGCGGTGACTCCTCTGCTGCGCCATCGAGACTACCCAGCGGGGGCGTCCGCGCGGAGCTGTCGCGGGCGTGCGGAAAGGGGTCCTGTTCAGGCGCGGCGGCGGCGGACGGCGTACCAGCCGAGCGCGATGCCGGCCACGAGCAGCGGGATGAGGAAGAACGCCACCCGCTGGTCCTGGTCGGCGAACGGCATGAGCAGCACCACCAGCGCCAGGAACGCCAGGGTGAGCCAGTTGGTCCAGGGCGTGCCCGGCATCGGGAAGGCCGAGCGGTGGCCGGTGCGGCGCAGCCGGGCCTGGCAGTGCACCAGCACCCCCCACGTCGTGATCACGCCCAGGGAGGCCACGGCGGTGGCGATGTTGAAGGCGCGTTCCGGCAGGAAGTAGAACAGGGCCACTCCCGCCAGGAACATGGCCGCGGTGAACACGATGCCGCCGACGGGCACGTGCCGGCCGCTGAGCGCGCCGGCGAAGCGGGGGGCCTCCTGCTTCATCGCCATCGAGCGCAGGATGCGGCCCGTGGCGTACAGGCCGGAGTTGCAGGACGACAGCGCGGCGGTGATCACGACGAGGTTCATGGCGTCGGCCGCCCACGGGACGCCCAGCCCGGAGAAGACCGTCACGAACGGGGAGGTGCCCGCGCTGTAGGCGGTCCACGGCAGGACCATGGCCAGCAGCGTCACCGAGCCCACGTAGAAGATCGCGATGCGCCAGACGACGCCGTTGATGGCCTTCGGCATGACCTCGTGCGGCCTGGCCGTCTCGCCCGCCGTGATGCCGACCAGCTCGATCGAGGCGTACGCGAAGACCACCGACTGCAGGCTCATCAGCACCAGCGGGAACCCGGTCGGGAAGAACCCGCCGTGGCTGACCAGGTTGTGCGGCCCCGCCTCGCCGACGGCGAACACCACCAGCACCAGGCCGACGACCAGGAACACCGTGATGGCCACGACCTTCAGCATGGCGAACCAGAACTCCAGCTCGCCGAACAGGCGCACCGACAGCAGGTTGACCGTCATGACGAAGGCCAGCGCGATCAGCGCCGTGAGCCACTGGGGGAAGGCGGGGGCCCAGTAGTTGATGTAGGTGGCGATCGCGGTCAGCTCGGCG
This sequence comes from Nonomuraea sp. PA05, assembly GCF_008086045.1. Taxonomy (GTDB): domain Bacteria; phylum Actinomycetota; class Actinomycetes; order Streptosporangiales; family Streptosporangiaceae; genus Nonomuraea; species Nonomuraea monospora. The sequence goes on from NZ_VSEY01000007.1 coordinate 312,884, forward strand.
ACGCCGGTGGCGGCCCAGTTGATCCAGTACATCCAGCCGCTGGCGAAGGCCGCCCACGGGCCGATGAACTCACCGGCGTACTCGACGAACGAGCCGGAGACGGGCCGGTAGAGGACCAGCTCGCCGAGCGCCCGCATGACGAAGAACGCGGCCAGCCCGGCGGCGGCGTAGGAGAGCACCAGGGCGGGCCCCGCGGCGGCCAGCCGGCCGCCCGCGCCGAGGAAGAGGCCGACGCCGATGGCCCCGCCGATGGCGATCATCTGGACCTGGCGGTTGCCCAGCGCGTGCGTGTATCCCTCTTCGGTCTGCGTGCGCACTCCGCGACTCCTCGATCACCCGGCGTGACTTCGAGGATATCGGGGCTGCTGATCGCGACGGCCCGCGGCGCGCCGGTCCCCGGCGCCGCCGGAGGGGCCCCGGGTTGTCGGCCGGGGCCACTAGAGTCAGATGCCACAACCCATCGAGACCGGGAGGCGCCGCTCCATGTCGTCCAGCGACTCGTTCGTGCACCTGCATGTTCATACGGAATACTCCATGCTGGACGGGGCCGCCCGCCTCAAGCAGATGTTCAAGCAGGTCGGCGACCTGGGGATGCCCGCGATCGCGATCACCGACCACGGCAACATGCACGGCGCCTACGACTTCTACAAGCAGGCCACCGGCGCCGAGATCAAGCCGATCATCGGCATCGAGGCCTACGTCGCGCCGGAGTCGCGGCACAACAAGAAGCCGGTGCTGTGGGGCGAGCCGCACCAGAAGCGGGACGACGTCTCAGCGGGTGGTTACTACACCCACATGACGATCTGGGCGCGCAACAAGACGGGCCTGCACAACCTCATGCGGCTGTCCTCGCGCGCCTACACCGAGGGCTTCGTGCGCAAGTGGGCGCGGATGGACGCCGACATCCTCGCCGAGCACGCCGACGGCCTGATCGCGACGACCGGCTGCCCGTCGGGCGAGGTGCAGACGAGGCTGCGGCTCGGCCAGTACGACGAGGCGGTCAAGGCCGCCGCGAAATATCAGGACATCTTCGGCAAGGAAAACTTCTTCCTGGAGATCATGGACCACGGCCTCGACATCGAGCGCCGCGTCCGCGACGGCCTGACCAGGATCAGCAAAGAGCTGAACATCCCGCCGCTGGTGACCAACGACTCGCACTACACCTACGAGGCCGACGCCTCCTCCCACGACGCCCTCCTGTGCATCCAGACCGGCAAGCAGCTCTCCGACCCCGACCGCTTCCGCTTCGACGGCTCCGGCTACTACATCAAGAGCGCCGACGAGATGCGCGCGGTCGACTCCTCCGACCTGTGGGCCGAGGGCTGCCGCAACACGCTGCTGGTGGCCGAGAAGGTCGATCCGGCCGGGTTCTTCGAGTTCAAGAACCTGATGCCGACCTTCCCCATCCCCGAGGGCATGACGGAGAGCGCGTTCTTCCGCCAGACCGTCTGGGAGGGCATGGACCGGCGCTGGCCCGAGGGCTACGACGAGGAGCACCGCCGGCAGGCCGAGTACGAGATCGGCATCATCGAGCAGATGGGCTTCCCGAGCTACTTCCTCGTGGTCGCCGACTTCATCATGTGGGCCAAGCAGAACGGCATCCCGGTCGGCCCCGGCCGTGGCTCGGCCGCCGGTTCGCTGGTCGCGTACGCGATGGGCATCACCGACCTCGACCCGCTCCCGCACGGCCTGATCTTCGAGCGGTTCCTCAACCCCGAGCGCGTCTCCATGCCCGACGTCGACATCGACTTCGACGAGCGCAGGCGCGGTGACGTGATCCGCTACGTGACCGAGAAGTGGGGCGCCGACAAGGTCGCCATGATCGCCACGTTCGGCACCATCAAGGCGAAGGCCGCCATCAAGGACGCGGGCCGCGTCCTGGGCTACCCGTACGCGCTGGGCGACCGCGTCTCCAAGGCGTTCCCGCCCGCCGTCATGGGCAAGGACATCCCGCTGTCGGGCATCTTCGACAAGGACCACCCGCGCTACGCCGAGGCGGGCGAGCTGCGCCGCCTCTACGACGAGGACGTCGACGTCAAGGCGACGATGGACCTCGGCAAGGGCCTGGAGGGCCTGATCAGGCAGACCGGCGTGCACGCCGCCGGCGTGATCATGTCCGCCGAGGTGCTGACCGACCACGTCCCGATCATGCGCCGCGACTCCGACGGCGCGATCATCACGCAGTTCGACTACCCGACCTGCGAGACGCTCGGCCTGCTGAAGATGGACTTCCTGGGCCTGCGCAACCTCACCATCATGGACGACTGTCTCAAGATGATCGAGTCGACCACGGGTGAGAAGATCGACCTGCTGGCGTTGCCGCTCGACGACCGCAAGTCGTACGAGCTGCTGGGCAGGGGCGACACGCTGGGCGTGTTCCAGCTCGACGGCGGCGGCATGCGCTCGCTGCTGCGCCTGATGCGCCCCGACAACTTCGAGGACATCTCCGCCGCCCTCGCGCTCTACCGTCCGGGCCCGATGGGCGCCAACTCGCACACCAACTACGCGCTGCGCAAGAACGGGCAGCAGGACATCACGCCGATCCACCCGGCGCTGGAGGAGCCGCTCAAGGACATCCTCGACACGACCTACGGCCTGATCATCTATCAGGAGCAGGTCATGGCCATCGCGCAGAAGGTGGCCGGCTTCTCGCTCGGCGCCGCCGACCTGCTGCGCCGCGCCATGGGCAAGAAGAAGAAGTCGGAGCTGGACAAGCAGTACGCCGGCTTCGAGGGGGGCATGCTGGAGCGGGGCTATCCCGCCGAGGCCATCAAGGCGTTGTGGGACATCCTGCTGCCGTTCTCCGACTACGCCTTCAACAAGGCGCACACCGCCGCCTACGGCCTCATCGCTTACTGGACCGCCTACCTCAAGGCCAACTACCCGGCCGCGTACATGGCCGCGCTGCTCTCGTCGGTCAAGGACGACAAGGACAAGTCGGCCCTGTACCTGAACGAGTGCCGCCGCATGGGCATCAAGGTGTTCCCGCCGGACGTCAACGACTCCGACTTCGACTTCACCCCGCGCGGCACCGACATCCGCTTCGGCCTGTCGGCGGTCCGCAACGTCGGCGGCAACGTCGTCGACGGCATCATCTCCGCCCGCAAGGAGAAGGGCCGCTTCGGCGACTTCAAGGACTTCCTGCGCAAGGTGCCGGCCATCGTCTGCAACAAGCGGGTGATCGAGTCGCTGATCAAGGCGGGCGCGTTCGACTCGCTGGGGCACGTGCGCAAGGGCCTGGTCATGGTGCACGAGCAGGCCGTGGACGCGATCATCGACATCAAGAAGAACGAGGCCATCGGCCAGGACTCCCTGTTCGGCGCGATCGACGGCGGCGAGGACCAGACCTTCGACGTGCAGATCCCGGTGGGGGAGTGGGACAAGAACACGCTGCTGCAGTTCGAGCGGGAGATGCTCGGCCTGTACGTGTCCGACCACCCGCTGTTCGGCGTGGAGCACATCCTGGCCGCCGGGGCCGACTGCTCGGTCGCGGCCGTGCAGGACGAGAGCCGGTCCGACGGGCACGTGGTGACGGTGGGCGGCATCCTGAGCGGGGTGCAGCGCAAGGTCACCAAGAAGGGCGACACCTGGGTGCTGACCCAGCTCGAAGACCTGGCGGGCTCGATCGAGGTGATGATCTTCCCGTCGGCGTACCAGCTCTGCTCGACGCTGCTGGCGGAAGACGCGATCGTGTTCGTCAAGGGCCGCATCGACAAGCGCGAGGACGTCGCCAAGATCATCGCCACCGAGGTCACGGCCCCCGACCTCACCCAGGAGGCGGGCGGGCCGCTGCTGGTCAGCCTGCCGCTGACCCGCTGCACGCCGCCGGTGGTGGGGCGGCTGAAGGAGATCCTCACCACCCATCCGGGCACGTCCGAGGTGCACCTCCAGGTGCACAACGGGCCCAAGACGACGGTGATGCGGGTGGACGACCGGCTGCGGGTGACGCCCTCGCCCGCGCTGATGGGCGACCTCAAGCAGCTCCTCGGCCCGGCCTGCCTGGGCGCGTGACTCTCCCGCTCCGGCGGGGCGGCGTCGGCAACCCTCGCCGTCGCCCCGCCGGAGCCCGTGGGGCAGGATCGCAGACGTGAGCGAACTGCATTTCCTGACCGCGACCGAGCTGGCCCGGCTGATCCGCGCCCGGCAGGTGAGCGCCGTCGAGGTGCTCCAGGCCCACCTCGACCGGATCGAAGAGGTCAACCCGCACGTCAACGCCATCGTCACCCTCGCCGCCGAACGGGCCATGAAGGCGGCCGAGGACGCCGACGCCGCCCTGTCGGCCCAGGAGGCGGCCGGGCCGCTGCACGGCGTGCCCGTCGCGCACAAGGACCTCGTCGACACCGCCGGGATCAGGACCACCTACGGCTCGCCGCTGTTCGCGGACCACGTGCCCGAGCAGGACGACCTGATCGTCCAGCGGCTGCGCGCGGCCGGGGCCGTCACCGTGGGCAAGACCAACACGCCGGAGTTCGGCACCGGCTCCCACACCGTCAACGAGGTGTTCGGCGCCACCAGGAACCCCTACGACCTGTCCAGGTCCGCCGGCGGCAGCAGCGGGGGAGCGGCGGTCGCGCTGGCGACCGGGATGGTGCCGCTGGCCGACGGCTCCGACATGGGCGGCTCCCTGCGCACCCCCGCCTCGTTCTGCAACGTCGTCGGCCTGCGGCCGACGCCCGGCCGGGTGCCCGACGTCACCGACGTCAACGCCTGGTACACGCTGAGCGTCTCCGGGCCCATGGCCAGGACGGTCGAGGACGTCACGCTCATGCTCGGGGCCATCGCCGGGTTCGACCGGCGCTCCCCGTTCTCGATCAAAGAGGTGTTCACGCCCGAGCCCGAGCAGGGAGTGGCCGGGCTGCGCGTGGCGTGGAGCCCCGACCTGGGCGGGCTGCCGGTCGATCCGCGCACGGCGGCCGTCACCGCCACCGCGCCCGCCGTGTTCGAGCGGCTCGGCGCCCAGGTCGAGCAGGTCGAGCTCGACCTGAGCGACGCCGAGGACGCGTTCAGGACCTACCGGGCGTGGAACTACCTGCTCGTCCATGGCGACAAGAGCGGCCTGGGCCCCAACTCGGCGTGGAACGTCGAGCAGGGCCGCAAGGTCACCGGGGCCGACCTGGCCAGGGCCGAGCGGGCGCGCAGCCGCCTCTACCAGCGCATGGCCGCCTTCTTCGACACCTACGACGTGCTGATCGCGCCGGTCAGCCAGGTGCCGCCGTTCCCCGTCGAGCATCCGCACGTCAGCGAGATCAACGGCGAGAAGCTGCCCGACTACCTGGCCTGGATGCGGTCGGCCTACTGGATCAGCGTGCTGCACGCGCCCGCCGCGTCCGTCCCGGCCGGGTTCACCGAGGACGGGCTGCCGGTGGGGGTGCAGATCGTCGGCAGGCCGTTCGAGGACGCCAGGGTGCTGCGGGTGGCGCGGGCCTTCGAGCAGGCCACGGGGCACGGCCTGCGCCGGCCGCCGCTCTGAGTCTTGGGGGTCGCCCGGAGCGGGTGATGCCGCCCGTACGCCGTCCGTGACACGTTCTCCTGATCGGGTCGTGCGGCGGGGCGGAGGTGGCAGGGATGTTCGCAGCTCACAGGGCGATCAGGCCACGGTGGGGTGAGAGGTGACGGGGCGTCGCCTCCGGCTCGTGAGACGGGCCGGAGCCCAGGCGTTGCGGCGGATCGTGTCGGCCGACACGGGGACGGTCGAGGCGGCGGGGCTGCTCGCCGCGGCCGGCAGCGTGGGGCCGTCCTTCCAGCCGGGCCTGCTCCCGCGCACCACCCGCGACCAGGCCCTGATCACCGGTGTGGTGGCCAGCGCCAACTACGCGTTCGCCGCCACGACGCAGGCGCTCGCCGAGGCGGTGGCGCGCCGCCTCGGCCGGCGCCTGGCCGTCGCACGAGGCCGCCCGCCGCGCCTGGAGGCCGGACGAGGGCGCCTGTCGCGCCTGGCCGTCGTACGAGGCCGCCTGTCGCGCCTGGATGCCGGACGAGGGCGTCTGCCCCGCCTGGCCGCCGCACGGGGCCGTCCGCTGTCGCGCCTGGACGTCGCACGAGGGCGAGGGCGTACGGGCCTGCACGGGATCGTCTCCGACCCCCGGACGACCGCGCTCCTCACCCAGGTGTGCGCCTGCGGGGCTGGGGTCGCCCTGCAGCGGCTGGCGGCGCAGCGCCCGGGAGAGGGGCTGGGCCGGGCGGCGGTGCGGGTGTTCGGGTGGCGGCTGACGGCGGGAGGCGTTGCGGGGGCCCTGGCCACGGCGGCCGACGCGGTGGCCGATCGGCTGACCGGCGCGCCGACGGGGGCGCGGATTAACGTCGCCGCCACGCTCCTGGCGGGCGCGGGCGTCAGCGCCGTCCTCTACGCCCGCCAGCGCCGGGCAGCGGCCCTGCCCGCGGCGCCGCAGCCGATGCGGTCGGCGGTGCCCGCCGGGGCGCGGTCGGTGCACGTGCCTCATGGGGCGCGGGCGGTGCGGTCGGTGGATGCGCCTGGCGAGGCGGGGGTGGATGCGCCTGGCGAGGTGGGGGCGGTGCGGTCGGTGGACGTGCCTGGCGGGGCGCGGGCGGTGCGGTCGGAGGATGCGCCTGGCGAGGTGGGGGCGGTGCGGTCGGAGGATGCGCCTGGCGAGGTGGGGGCGGTGCGGTCGGCGGGCGTGCCCGGCGGGGCGCAGGCCGTGCGGCCGGCGGGCGTGGCCGCCGGGGTGGAGGCGGGGCAGGCAGGCGGCGTGGGCACCGGGGTGCAGGCGTTGCAGGCGGTCGGCGTGGGCACGATCATCTCCGCCTCGATCCTGGCGGCGGCGCGGGCGGAGGCCGCCGCGGCGGCGGCGCTCGGCCGGGCCATCGCGCTGGCCGTGCCGTCACTCGCGCCCGCGGAACGCGTCGCCGGCCACGCGATCACCCTGGCTCTGCTCACCTACGCGGCCCGCCGCGCGGCCGTGGTCGCCTACCGCCGCATCGACTCCGCCGGCGTGGTGGTCGAGCCCGCGCACCAGGAGCAGCCCACGTCCCGCCTGGTCAGCGGCGGCCCCGCCAGCCTGGTCCGGTGGGCGGACTTCGGCCGCGAAGGCCGCAGGTACGTCGGCATGACGCTGACCGCCCAGGACATCGCGCACGTCACCGGCGCCGCGGACGCCCGCGACCCGATCCGCGTGTTCGTCGGCCTGGCCTCGGCCCTGACTCCCGGCGAGCGGGCCGACCTGGCGATGCGCGAGCTGGAGCGCTCGGGAGCGTTCGAGCGGAGCGTCCTGGCCTACTTCTCGCCCACGGGCAGCGGATACGTCAACTACGTGGCCGCCGAGACCCTGGAGTACCTGACCAAGGGCGACGTGGCGTCGATCGCCATCGCCTACTCCGTCCGGCCGTCCTTCCTGTCGCTGGACAGGGTACGGGCCGCGTGGGAGGAGAACCTGGCGTTCCTGACGGCGCTGAGCTGGCGGCTGCGCTCCATCGACCCGGCCCGCCGCCCACGGCTGGTGCTGTTCGGGGAGAGCCTGGGCAGCCAGGCGGCCCAGAACGTCTTCCTGCACCAGGGCGCGCGGGGCCTGGACCTGCTCGGCATCGACCGGGCGCTGTTCGTCGGCACGCCGTTCGCGTCGGCCTGGCGGCAGGCCTGGCTGGACGACCCGGCGGGGTGCGACGGTGAGGGCCGCGTGGCGGAGGTGGCGTCGTACGAGGAGTGGCTCGCGCTGCCCGAGGAACGGCGGGAACGGGTGCGGGTGGTCCTGCTGACCCACCACGAGGACCCGGTGCCGAAGCTGGGGCTGCCGCTGCTGATCCAGAGCCCCGGCTGGCTGGGGCCGGAGCGCGGCCCCGGCATCCCGGCCGCCGCCCGGTGGCGGCCGTTCGTCACCGCGCTCATCACGTTCGTGGACGTGCTGAACGCTATCCACGTCGTGCCGGGGCAGTTCGTGTCGCTCGGCCACGACTATCGGGGTGACCTGGCGCGTTTCGTCCGGCTCGCCTTCGACCTGCCCGCCGACGAGGCGACGATGGCGGCCGTCGAGCGGGCGCTGCGGGATCGCGAGCTGGACTGGGCCAACCGGAGGGTGGCGGGCGGCAAGGAGGAGGGCGCCACCCTGCCCGCGTAACTGTCAGCCGCCGTGCCCGCGCGATCGCGAGCCGCCCGGCCCGCGTGATCCCGAGCCGCCGTGCCCGCGTGACCGCTAGGACACGATCTCGCCGTACGGCTGCCGCAGCGGCGACTCGCGGTAGCCGTGCATGCCCTCCAGCAGCCCGAAGAACCCCACGGCCAGCAGCGGCCAGGACACCAGCACGCCGGTGGCGGTCAGCTTCAGCGCGCCGGGGACGATCTTCGCGTCCGGCACCATCACGCTGGGCGCCGCCTCCACCGTGACGGCCCCGAGCGTGAAAGTGGACCCTGTCCACAACGTCAGGAACGCGGCCGCCACCCCGCCGGCGCACAGCCCGAGCAGCACGGGCAGCATCCACCGCCGCGCCGAGAACCAGGCGACGCCGCCGCACAGCAGCCCGAGCCCGCCCGTGATCGCCGCGAACCAGCCGTCGGCCGCGATCAGCGCCTGCGTGGTCGGGTCGGCCAGTACCGTGCCCTGGTCGGTGACCTGGTACGGCGCCCGCGGCGTCAGCCCTGACCAGAGCAGCCCGGCGGTGACCCCGAGAGCGGCGAGTGTGAGGACAGTTACCGCAAAAGCGCGTACTTCCCTCGTCACGCCACTCCCCCTCACATGTACGGCCGAATCAGCTCGATGGTATCCCTCAGCCCGGCCCGCGACCCCGCCGCGGCCTGTGAAGGCTGGCCCCCGGAGCACACGAATGCGGACTCTTGGGAACCTCGACGTACGATCGTGCATCGTGTGCGGTTGCGCACGACCTCGATTGAAAAGGGCAGAACTTCGTGATTGCAGACGAGTCCTGGCTAATTGAACCTTCCGGACCCCTCCGGGGAGACGTCGAAGTACGCGGTTCCAAGAACGGCGTGTCCAAGCACATGGTCGCGGCCATGATGGGCAACGGCGAGAGCAGCATCCACAACGCCCCCGAGGTGGGCGAGGTGGAGATCACCGCCGCCATGCTCCGGGCACTCGGCATCCACGTCGAGATCTCCCGTACCGAGATCAGGATCGAGAAGGGCGCGGAGATCGAGCCCCGGGTCCCCGACGCGTTCACCGGCCTGAACCGCATCCCGATCCTCATGCTCGGCCCCCTGCTGCACCTGGCGGGGGAGGCGTTCGTGCCGCTGGTCGGCGGCGACCCGATCGGGCGGCGGCCGGTGAACTTCCACGTGGACGCCCTGCGCGCGATGGGCGCCGAGGTCCAGGTGGGCGACACCGGCATCTACGCCAAGGCCAAACGGCTCAACGGCACCAGGATCGAGCTGCCGTACCCGAGCGTGGGCGCCACCGAGACGGTGCTGATGTCGGCGGTGCTGGCCGACGGCAAGACGGTGCTGAAGAACGCGGCCACCGAGCCGGAGGTGGTGGAGCTGGCGCTGTTCCTGCAGCGGATGGGCGCCAGGATCGAGCTGTCGCCCGACCGCAGGATCGTCATCGAGGGCGTCGAACGGCTGCGCGGCGCCCAGACCTGGCTGACCGGCGACCGCATCGAGGCGTTCTCGTACCTGGCGGCGGGCCTGATCACCCAGGGCGAGGTGCGCGTGCACGGCTGCCCGCAGGACCGGCTGGTCACCGCGATCACCACGCTGGCCAGGATGGGCGCCCAGTTCGACATCAACGACGAGTACCTGTGCGCCACCGCGCCCCCCGAGGGCCTGCGCTCGGCGGCCGTGCAGACCGACACCCACCCCGGCTTCATGACCGACTGGCAGACGCCGCTCATGGTGCTGTTCACGCAGAGCCAGGGCATGTCGGTGCTGCACGAGACGGTCTTCGAGAACCGCCTGGTGTACGTGCCCGCGCTGCAGAAGATGGGCTGCGAGATCGAGGTGTTCGACCAGTGCCTGGGCGGGCCCGCCTGCCGCTACCACGACACCAACGCCCGCCACTCGGCCGTCGTGCGCGGCGTGTCCAAGCTCAAGGGCGCCGACGTGACGCTGCCCGACATCAGGGCCGGGTTCTCGGCGGTGCTGGCGGCGGCGGTGGCCGACGGGCCGTCCACGCTGCGCGGCGTGCACCACATCGAGCGCGGCTACCACCGGCCGTTCGAGCAGTTCGTGTCGCTCGGTCTGAACATCACACGCCAACGGTAAAGAGGCAGGAAGCGGGCGTTTGCCGCCCATCCGGACGTCGCAGATCATCTGACGTGACCGTACTCAGATCCGTCGGGACGCTCGGCCTGGCGGGGGCGCTCGGCGGGGTGCTGGCGGCCGCGCTGGCCGCGCCGCTGGTCGGCGGGGGCGGCCTCGCGGCGATGAGCGTCACGAACACCTTCGTGGACCTGCCGCCCGCCCCGCGCGAGGAGCCGCTCGCCCAGGTGACCAGGCTCCTCGACAAGGACGGGCGGCCCTTCGCCCAGTTCTACGAGGCCAACAGGACGGCCGTCAGGCTCGGCGCCGTCGCGGCCGTCATGCGCAAGGCCATCGTGGCGATCGAGGACGCGCGCTTCTACGAGCACGGCGGCCTCGACGTCAGGGGCACCGTCCGGGCGCTGCTCACCAACACCCAGGCGGGCGGCATCCGGCAGGGCGGCTCGTCGCTGACCCAGCAGCTCGTCAAGAACATCCTGGTGGAGAGCGCGCGCAGCGACGCGGAACGCGACAGGGCCCGCGCCCCGAACCTGGCCCGCAAGATCACCGAGCTGCGGTACGCGCTCGCGCTGGAGAAGAAGTACCGCAAGGACGAGATCCTGGAGCGGTACCTGAACATCGCCTACTTCGGCGCAGGAGCACACGGCGTCGAGGCCGCGGCCAGGCGGTTCTTCTCCACCTCCGCCTCCCGGCTGACCCTCACCCAGGCGGCCACGCTGGCGGGCGCGGTGCGCATGCCGTACTCGACCGACCCCTCGCTCGGGCAGGCGCACAGGGAGCGCCTGAAGATGCGCCGCGACCTCGTGCTCGACCGCATGGCGGGGCTCAAGCAGATCACTCAGCAGGAGGCCGCGCAGGCCAAGGCCGCGCCGCTCGGCATCAGGCTGCGGCCGGAACCCGGCGGCTGCGCGCAGAGCCAGTACCCGTTCTACTGCCTGTACGTGCAGCGCGAGCTCCTGTCGAACCCCGTCTTCGGCAACACCGCACGCGAGCGGCAGGCGCGGATGGCCAGAGGCGGCCTGACGATCAGGACCAGCCTCGACCCCACCGCGCAGCGCGCCGCCGAACGGGCCATCCGCGAGCACGTCGCCGCGGAGGACACCGAGGTGGCCGCCGAGGCCATGGTGGAGCCGCGCACCGGCCGGATCAAGGCGATGGCCGCCAGCAAACGCTTCGGCCGCAACCCCGGCGACCGCAAGAACGGCCCCAAGACGACCTTCAACCTGCCGGCCGACGTCGCGCACGGCGGCGGGCAGGGCTTCCAGGCAGGCTCCACGTTCAAGGTGTTCACCCTGGCCACCGCGCTGCAACAGGGCTGGCGCTTCGGCGACGGCTTCCAGACGCCCGGCTCGCTGGTGCCAGGTCAGGGCTACCGCGACTGCACGGGACGCCCCGTCAACGACCCCGGCACCCGCGTGCTCAACGCCAGCGGCGAGGGCGAGGGCGGCCCGCACAGCATCGAGACCGGCACCTGGAAGTCGGTGAACATCTTCTACATGATGCTGGAGCGCAAGGTCGGCCTCTGCAACGTCGTCCGCATGGCCAGGACGCTCGGCGTCACCAGGGCGGACGGGGAGCCGCTCAAGGAGGTGCCCACGTTCACGCTCGGCGTCAACGAGATGGACCCCGTGACGGTCGCGGCCTCGTTCGCGGCGTTCGCCGGGCGCGGGCTGTACTGCCGGCCGCTGGCCATCGTCGAGATCACCGGCAGGGACGGGCGGCGCACCCACGTGCCGCCCTCCTGCGAGCAGGTCATCGAACGGCCCATCGCGGACGCCGTCAACCACGTGCTGGAAGGCGTCTTCGACCAGGGCACCATGAAGGGGCAGAGCATCGGCCGGCCCGCCGCGGGGAAGACCGGCACCAACAACGGCTACACCTCAGCCTGGTTCGCCGGCTACACGCCCCACCTGGCGGCGGCGGTCAGCGTGGGGGACATCCGGGGGTCCTACCGGTTCCCGCTCCAGGGGGTGGAGATCGGGGAGCGGTACTTCGGGTCGGTGCAGGGAGCCTCGCTGCCGGGGCCGATCTGGGTGGAGTCGATGAGCTCGGCGCTACGGCGTACGGAGCCGCGCGGGTTCACCGGGCCCGACATGTCACGCTTCGGCGGCGGGCACACGCCGGGGCTGGAGAAGGCGCTGGCGGAGGAGGAGCGCAAGAAGCGCGGGAACAACCCGTTCGGGCGGCGGATGCGGCGGCTGTTCGAGCGGCTGCTGGGGCAGAGCCCGGGGTCGGCGTCGGTGGAGTGGCCGCCGGCGCGCGACGGCGGACGTCCCGACGTGCTGCTGGAACGTCCGCCGGCCCTGGAGCGTCCGCGCCGCCCGGACCGGCCCCGTCGCGACCGCGCCCTGCGGCCGTACCCGCGCCTGGGACCCGAGGGACGGCGTCACGGACGCGGGCAATGAGAGCGTCGCCTCAGCGGGCCTGCCCCGAACGGGTGTCATCAAGGGGCTTGCCTCAGCCGGCCTTCCCGATGGGGGCCGTGACGGCGCGGGTGAGCGTGATGAGGTTGTCGGGGGCGGTCTCGATCTGCAGCCCCCGCTTCCCGGCCGAGAAGTAGATCGTCTCGAAGTCCAGCGCCGACGAGTCCACCACGGTGGGAAGCTGCTTGCGCTGCCCCAGCGGGCTGATCCCGCCGACGACGTACCCCGTCACCCGCTCCACCTTGGCGGCGTCGGCCATCGCGGCCCGCTTGCTGTTGAGCGCACCGGCCAGGGCCTTCAGGTCCAGCTTGCCCGCCACCGGCACCACCGCCACCGCCAGCCCGCTCTCGACCTCGGCGACGAGCGTCTTGAAGATCCGCTCGTACGGAACGCCCAGCGCGTCGGCGGCCTCCTCTCCGTAGGCCTGCGCGGCCGGGTCATGGTCGTACGGGTGGAGCGTGAAGTCGGCCTTGGCGTCGGCCAGCGCCATGGTGGCGGGGGTGCCGCCCTTGCCTTTCGATTTACTCACGGCACGCGATTGTAGGGCGTACTCCTCGGCCAGCCGGCGGAACGGCGCCATGGCCTCGCCTGCCTCACGGTGGAACTCCTCCTCCTGCTCGGCCGTGGCGGGCCGGTCCGCGCCGTCCACGCCGTGCCGCCGCTCCCGGTCCAGGCTCTTCCCTCGTGATCATCAGTACCAGAGCGCCCTCGGCGCGGCGGTTTCCGGCCCCGATCCGGCTGAACTCGTACGCCGTCAGCGGGTAGCCGTCCTCCCAGGCCCGGTCGAAGGCGTCCACCAGCTTCTTGCAACCAAACAGCGCGCGAACGAAAGAGGCATTCCGGCCGCACGTCACCAAAGGCCACCGATCATTCGCTCGACGGCCGCACGCGCCCCGGCGTGTACCCGAACGCCCTCCTGAACACGTCGATGAACGCGCTCGCCGACGCCCACCCGCACCGGTGCGCCACCGTGGTCACCGGGAGGCCGTCGGCCAGCAGGAGGAGAGCGCGGTGGAGGCGGAGCTGGGTGCGCCACTGCGGGAACGTCATGCCCAGCTCTGCCCGGCAGAGGCGGGCCAGGGTGCGGTCGCTGGTGCCGGCCCGGGCGGCGAACTGGGCAAGGGTGCTCGGATCGGCCGGGTCGTGGTGCAGGGCGGCGCAGACGGCGGCCAGGCGGGGGTCCGTGGCGGTGGGCAGGTGCAGCGGCTGTTCGGGGGCGTGCCTGAGCTGGTCGAGCAACACCGCCAGCAGCCGCTCCCGCTCCCCGCCATCCTGCCGCTCCCGCTCCCGCTCCCGATCCCTGCCATTTCCGCGCCCTCGCTCCCCGCCACCCAGGTGTCCCGTGGTGTCGGCGGTGTAGGCGATGATCAGCTCGCGCAGCAAGGGGCCGACCGCGAGCACGGCGGGCCGATCCAGCCCCAGCGGGTTCTCCGTGAGGCCGACCAGGCGCAGGTCCGTGTCCCCGTGGGCGCGATGCTCGTGGACGGTTCCCGCGGGCACCCACAGGGCCCGGTTCGCGGGGGCCACCCAGGTGCCGGCGCCGGTGGTGACGGAGATGACGCCGCGGCAGGCGTACGCGATCTGGTGGGTGTCGTGGCGGTGCGCGTCGATGCCCGCGCCGGGCGCCAGCGGCCGCCGCCCGGTCGGCGCTTCGGACAGATGGCGGATTTCCGGCATGAATTGGCATTTTATCGGAAGCGGGCCATCCGCCCCCAGGCTGAGGATCGAGAGGTGAACAGGATCCCCTCGCTCTCCGCCGGACACGCCACCGTGGACTTCTACCAGGGCGCCGTCCCGGCCCTCGTGCCCTTCCTCGTGGCCGGGCGGGGCTATGGGTACGTCGCCGTCTCCGGCATCGTGCTGGCCGCCACGCTGCTGTCGTCCATCGTGCAGCCGCTCTTCGGCCTGCTCACGGACAGGTGGCGGATGCCGTGGCTGATCCCGGTGAGCATGATCCTGGCCGGGACGGGCGTGGCGATCTGCGGCGTCTCCGACTCGTACGTGCTGACCTGGCTGGCCGCCGCCCTGTCCGGGCTCGGCGTGGCCGCCTACCATCCGGAGGCCGCGCGCCTGGCCAGGATCGCCAGCGAGGGCAGCCATGTACGGATGAGCTGGTTCTCCACCGGCGGCACGCTCGGCTTCGCCTCCGCACCTGTGCTGGTGACGCCGCTGCTGGCCGGATGGGGGCTGGGCGCCTCGCCGTTCCTCGTGCTGCCCGCCCTGCTGGGCGCGGTCCTGACGTTGCCCGCGATCAGGGCACTGTCCGGCGGCGCGCGGGCGGCCCGCGCCGCAGGGCCCGTCTCCGGCAGGGACGACTGGCCGTCGTTCGCCCGCCTCACCCTGGTGATCGTCTTCCGCTCTGTCGTGTACGTCGGGCTGAGCGCCTTCGTGGCCCTCTACCTGGGCGGCGGCGCGGCCGGGGCGGTGGCGCTGTTCGTGCTGTTCGCGGGCGGCGCGGTGGGCACCGTCGTGGGCGGCAGGATGGCGGCCCGCCTGGGCCGGGTGCGCACGATGCGGCTGTCGTACGCGCTGGCCGTGCCCGCCGTGGCCGGCGTGGTGCTGGTGCCGGGCCCCGCCGCGTACGCGTTCGTCGCCGCCTCCTCCATCGCCCTGTACGCGCCGTTCTCCCTGCACGTGACGCTGGGCCAGGACTTCCTGCCGACCAGGGTGGGCACGGCCAGCGGCGTCACCCTGGGGCTGGCCGTCAGCGTCGGCGGCCTGGCCAGCCCGCTGGTGGGCGCGGTGGCCGAGGCGGCCTCCCTGCGTACGGCGCTGGCCTGCCTGATCGCGTTCCCCGTGCTGGCGCTGCTCATGGCCCGCACCATCAAGGAGCCCGACCCGGTGGCCGCCTGACCACTGCGCCCGCCTGGCTAGCCGGTGGTCGTGAGGCGCAGGACGCTGGTGTTGTCGCGCTGCGTCGGGTCCAGGCGGGTGGAGGTGACGCGCGCCGTGACGGGCAGCCTGCGCGGCGCGTCCGAGGCGACGCGGAGGCGCGCGGTCAGCCGCACCGGCCTGCCGGGATGGATGGTGCCGATCGTGCAGGCGGCCTCGCGATGCCCGCTCTTGCAGGTGGCCCCGCTGACCGAGGCCAGAGCCGCGCCGGGCGGCAGGGTGAGTGAGACCGGCACCTGGGCGGCGGCCATCAGCCCGCGCATGGTGACGGTGGCCGTGACAGAGACGGTGCCGCCGCGCCGGACCGGCCGGCCGGGGCCCGACAGGCTGACGGACAGCGCGTCGTACACGCCGCGCGGGTCCGCCCGCTTGACGATGGCGCCGTAACCGTCGATGTTGATCGCGTTGGCGACCGAGTTGCCGTCGGCCTCGCCGTCCTCCTTGCCCGCCGACAGCACGCCCACCAGGTCGCCGGTGCCCTTGACCACCCACGCCGCGCCGCTGTGCCCCTTGTACAGGTGGCAGTTGAACGTCTCCAGCCGCCCCGCCTTCGCCGCCGGGGCCGCGCTGCGGGCGGCGAGCATGGTGTCCGCGTGGGCGATCCCGAGCGCCTGCCTGGTCCTGGCCAGGCACCAGAGCTGGTCCCTGCCGTCGTACGGCTTCCTGCCGAGCAGCCCCGGATAGCCGATGGTGGCGATCGTGTGCCTGCCACCCTGGTTGAGCAGCGGAGTGAAGGCGCCCACGGCGTCCTGGAGGGTGCCGTCGCGCCTGCCCACCTCGACGAGGGCGACGTCGTAGATCGAGTTCCAGTCGCCGCCCGGCATGCCGGTGTAGCCGTCGGGCTTCCACGCGCGCCGGCCGCCCCACCGGCCGTACGGCTCGCGCTGCCGGACGGTGGCGCCCCGGCCGTCGTAGGCGGGCACGAACGCGAAGTTCGTGTGCCAGCGGCCGGCCGCCGCGCCCGCGGGCACGCCGTACACGCAGTGGGCGGCGGTGACGACGAGCAGCCTGGAGGCCGAGCGGACCACCGAGGCGCTGCAGGAGTCGCCATTGCCCGCCGCGTTGACGAAGAACAGGCGGCCGCTGATCCGGCTGGCGGGTGCGGCCGTGTACGGGCGGCGCACCCGGGCGTAGCCGTTGGTGTCGCCGCCCGGGGTGATGCGTCTGGAGGCGGGCACGCTGCGCTGCCGCTGGGCGGCGGCGCCGCTGTCGTCGGACTCCTCGCCGGTCGCGTCCTGGCCGCCGCCCGCCTCCGCGCCCTGGCTTCCACCGGCGTCCGTGGCCACCTCCGCGCCGGCCACCGCGCCCGCTCCCGCCACGGGACCCGCGTTGGTCGCCGTGCCCGTGCTCGCTCCGCCCGCCGCGCCTGCTCCGCCCGCCGCGTCCGTCACGGCCTCCGCGCCGATGCCCGTGCCCGTGCCCGCGCCGATGCCCGTGCCCGTGCCCGCGCCGGTGCCCGTGCCCGTGCCCGCGCCGGTGCTCGTGCTGGGCATGCTCGCCGGCAACTCCGCCGCCTTGGCCTTGGCCTGCTTGCCCGCCGTCCAGTACCGCACCGCCCGCCCCGGCCGCATCACCGGGGAGGCCGCGGCCCCCCAGGAGTCCTGCCGCACGATGGACGACGTCTGGGCGGCGCCGGTGACGGGTGAGGTCCGCCCGGCGGGTGCGGCCGGCGGCGGGTCGGCCGCCGCGGGCAGCGCGAGCGTGACGCCGGCCAGCGCGGTCAGGGTGGTGACCAGAGTCTTCTGCACAGTTGTCCCCCGAACAGCTCGATGACCTTCCGATCACTTTAAGTCACCAATAGGTGACTAAGTGTTGTCCGGGGGTGTGTGTCGGGTAAATCAGCCCGCGGCGGCGTCCCCCTGCCCGGGCGGCAGTTCGGCGGTGGTGGCCTCGCGCGGCTCGCGGTCGGGCCGCAGCCCCCGCCACGACGGGTGCCGCAGCCGCCCGTCGCCGGTGACCTCGGCGTACTGCACCTCACCGACCACCTGGGGGTCCACCCAGTGGGCGTCGCGGGCGTGCTCGCGCGGCACCGGCTCGTCGAACGGCGGATCGTCCCGCTCCAGGGGCGCCAGCCGTTCCCGCAAGTCGCGCAGCATGGCCTCGGTGAAGCCTGTGCCGACGTGGCCGACGTACCGCAGCCGGCCGCGCGGGTCGTACGCGCCGAGCAGCAGCGACCCGATCGTCCCCGACCGCCGCCCGCTGCCGGGCTTCCACCCGCCGATGACGACCTCGACGGCGCTGACGTTCTTGATCTTGGTCCATTCGCCGCTGCGCCGGCCCGGCCGGTACGGCGAGCTCATCCGCTTGCACACGACCCCTTCGAGCCCGAGCTGCCGCGAGGAGTCGAAGGCCTGCGAGGCGTGGTCGGCGAACCAGACGGGCACCTGCCACCGGTAGCCGGGCCGCAGCGTGCCCTCCAGCAGCTCGCGCCGCTCGACGTACGGCCGCGACACCACGCCGCTCTCGCCGAGGTGCAGGATGTCGAAGGCCATGAACGTCACGGGCACCGCCCTGGTCAGCTCGGCCACGGCCGCCGGGTTGCGCTGGTGCATCCGGGGCTGCAGCGCCTCGAAGCTGGGCCGTCCGGCCTCGTCGAAGGCCACCACCTCCCCGTCGATGACGGCCGCGCGCCCGCCGGTGGAGCCGGCCATGAGCTGCAGTTCGGGGTAGGCGGGGGTGATGTCCTTGCCGTTGCGCGACATCAGGCGGACGGCGCCGTCCTCGACGTAGGCGAGAGCGCGTACACCGTCCCATTTCATCTCGACGGCCCAGTCGTCGCCCTGGACGGAGGTCAGCGTCCCGAGCTGGGCCAGCATCGGCGCGTAGGCCGGCAGCCGCACCATGGTGCATGCCGTACCCCGCCTGCTTGATCGACAGTGGTGAAGAGGGGTCTACAGATGGTCAAGCGAGCTGTCTTCGACCAGTTCGGCCAGGTCCACGCCGTGCCGGCCCAGGTCGGAGACCGTCGCGCAGTATCCGCGCAGGTAGGTGCGGCCGTTGACCTGGTGGGAGACACGCAGCAGCGGGCGATCGTCCAGGATGATCGCCTCTACGAGGATGCCGCCGGGCCCGCGCCACTGTCCCATGCCGGTAAGAGTAGATGCCCGGACATAATGGACAGGTAATAAAGGGTGTCGTCAGGGGAAGGCGGGGCCCGGCTCGGGGGCGCCCGCGGGCCACGTGCGCCGCAGTCGCAGCACCGCCGCCGGGGCGTCGGGCGACTTCACGAACGCGTCCTTGAGCGGGAAGCACAGGTAGCCGCGAGTCGTCCAGATGTGGTGGCCGCCGAGGTCGAAGCAGCGCGCGCCGCGCGAGTCGTGCTGAGGGAATCCGGTCATGGCGAAATACAGGTGGCCGGAGTAGACGCCGCCGACGCCGTAGACGTCGATCCGGCCGCGCTCGCCCGCCTCGACGAGCAGGTGCGAGTGGACGATGTCGGAGGTGGGCCAGGAGCAGGCGTCGCCCACGCCCTGGGTGTAGCTGCCGGTGAACTGGGCGTGGCCGGGGATGACGACGTCGAGCGTGCCGCCGGCCGCCCACCCGCCGGCCGCGGTGCCGGCCTTGAGGATCTCGCTGCCGACGGAGTACGGCAGCCTGGTGCCGCCCTCGGCGGTGGCGGTGGCGGCCCGCCACGGATAGCGGACGTCGAGGCAGCCGCCGAACGCCAGGTGCCCGGCGTACCGCGAGATCAGCTCCTCGAAGTGGTCGAGCACCAGCCTGGCGGTGGGATGCCCGGTGCGGTGGTCGACGATCGTGGTGCCGCGCGCCCGCTCGCCGTCGTTGAAACAGCTCGGGCAGACCTTCTTCACCTCGGCCCACCGCTCCTCGCACGGCTCGACCCCGGAGACCGTCTTCCACTGCGCGCCGCGCGGCACGCCGGCGGCGGCGACGTGCCGCGGGACCGTGTAACCGGGGTCGGTGCCCGGCGGGACGAGCGGGATGCCGGCCACCGCGTCGGGCTCGGCCTCCTCCACCTGGTGCGACGCCGCGGCGTGCCGCGCGGACGAGCAGACCACCAGGCCCTGATGGTGCGTGTCCGTGCCGGTGCTGTTGTGGTGCATGAGACGGCCCCCCTACGACACGTGCCCGGCCGTAAAGGCGACGTAACGTTAGTTTGGGATTACGCTGAGTTTTTCTTGGGTTTGTACGTTAGGAGCCGCTTGTCCCGGGCAGATGTGACCCCTTGAGCTTTTCCCTGCCGTGGCTGTGCCCCCGTGACGGCCACGGCTTCCGCCCCGGCAGGCCCGGTCCGGGGTGATGGTGGCCGCGGGGCGTGCGTCGGCGAGCGCCGCCCCGCGGCCTTCAATCTGCACGGCACTCCGTACGGCGACATGTCCGGATCGTGGACAGAACCTGATTCAGGGCCCGGACTCCGTAGACTGTCAGGGTGATTTCCCGTATTGACATGCGCGGTTCTCTGCCCGAGGACCTGCGCGACGTGCTGCCCCGCGCCGAGCTCGACGTCGAGGCCGCCCTGGAGAAGGTGCGGCCCATCTGCGACGACGTGCGCCATCGCGGGGCGGCAGCCGTACGGGAGCTGACCGCCAGGTTCGACGGTGTCGAGATCGCCTCCGCGCGCGTGCCCGCCGAGGCCATCGACAGAGCCCTCGCCGAGCTCGACCCCAGGGTCAGGGCCGCGCTGGAGGAGTCGATCAGGCGGACCAGGCGGGTCCACCGCGACCAGCGGCGCACCGACGTCACCACGCAGGTCGTGCCGGGCGGCACGGTGACCGAGCGGTGGGTGCCGGTCGACCGGGTGGGCCTCTACGTCCCCGGCGGCCGGGCGGTCTACCCGTCCAGCGTGGTGATGAACGTGGTGCCCGCGCAGGAGGCGGGCGTCGCCTCGCTGGCCGTGGCGAGCCCGGCGCAGAAGGAGTTCGGCGGGCTGCCGCACCCCACGATCCTGGCCGCGTGCGCGCTGCTCGGCGTGGACGAGGTCTACTCCGTGGGCGGGGCGCAGGCCGTGGCCATGTTCGCGTACGGCACCGAGGAGTGCGCGCCGGTCACCATGGTGACCGGCCCCGGCAACATCTACGTGGCGGCGGCCAAGCGGCTGCTCAAGGGCCTGATCGGCATCGACTCCGAGGCGGGCCCCACCGAGATCGCCATCCTGGCCGACGAGACGGCCGACCCGGTGCACGTCGCCGCCGACCTGATCAGCCAGGCCGAGCACGACACGATCGCCGCCGCCGTGCTCGTCACGACCAGCCCCGAGCTGGCCGACGCCGTCGAGAAGGAGCTGCCCGGCCAGGTCTCGGCCACCAGGCACTCCGAGCGCATCACCGAGGCGCTGAGCGGCAAGCAGTCGGGCATCGTGCTGGTCAGCTCGATCGACGACGGCCTCGCGGTCGTCGACGCCTACGCCGCCGAGCACCTGGAGATCCACACCGCCGGCGCGGCGGCCGTCGCGGCCCGGGTGCGCAACGCCGGGGCGATCTTCGTCGGCACGTACGCGCCGGTCTCACTCGGCGACTACCTGGCCGGCTCCAACCACGTGCTGCCCACGGGCGGCTGCGCCTGCCACTCCAGCGGCCTGTCCGTGCAGTCGTTCCTGCGCGGCATCCACGTCGTCGACTACAGCCGCGAGGCGCTCGCCGCCGCGGCGGCCCACGTGTCGGTCCTGGCCGACGCCGAAGACCTGCCCGCACACGGCGCGGCGATCCGCGCCCGATTCGACTGGCGAGTGCCCGAGTGAACCTCGACGACCTGCCCATCCGCGACGACCTGAGGGGCAAGACGCCGTACGGCGCGCCCCAGCTCGACGTCCCGGTCCGGCTCAACACCAACGAGAACCCCTACCCGCCCTCGCCCGAGCTGGTCGCCGACCTGGCCAGGGCGATCGGGGAGCAGGCGGGCGAGCTCAACCGCTACCCCGACAGAGACGCCGTCGAGCTGCGCGCCGACCTGGCCGCCTACCTCGGCCACGGGCTGACCACCGAGCAGGTGTGGGCGGCCAACGGCTCCAACGAGGTGCTCCAGCAGATCCTCCAGGCGTTCGGCGGCCACGGCCGCACCGCCATGGGGTTCGAGCCGTCGTACTCGATGCACCCGATCATCACCAGCGGCACCAGCACCGAGTGGATCGACGCCAGCCGCGAGGAGGACTTCTCGCTCGACCCCGGCAAGGCCGTGGCCGCGATCGAGGAGCACCGCCCCGACATCGTCTTCATCACCTCGCCCAACAACCCGACCGGCACCGCGCAGCCCCTCGACACGATCGCGGCGATCGCCTCGGCGGCGCCCGGCGTCGTGGTGGTGGACGAGGCCTACGCCGAGTTCGCCCGCGAGGGCACGCCGTCGGCGCTGACGCTGCTGCCCGCGCACCCGCGGATGATCGTCACCAGGACGATGTCCAAGGCGTTCGCCATGGCGGGCACCCGGGTGGGCTACCTGGCCGCGCACCCGGCCGTGGTGCAGGCGCTGCTGCTGGTGCGGCTGCCGTACCACCTCTCGACGCTCACGCAGACGGCGGCGCGGGTGGCGCTGCGGCACCAGGAGGAGCTGCTGGGCACCGTCGACGCGCTGCGCCGCGAGCGCGACGACACGGTGACGTGGCTGCGCTCCAAGGGCCTGGTCGTGGCCGATTCCGACGCCAACTTCGTGCTGTTCGGGCGTTTTCCCGACCGGCGCGCGGTGTGGCAGGGGGTGCTGGAGCGCGGCGTGCTCATCCGCGAGGTGGGCCCGCCCGAGTGGCTGCGGGTGTCGATCGGCACCGGCGAGGAGATGGCGGCCTTCCGCGCCGCCCTGGAAGGAGTGCTTTGAGCCGCGTAGGTCGCATCGAGCGTGTCACCAAGGAGACCTCGGTCCTGGTCGAGGTGAACCTCGACGGCACCGGCCGGGTCGAGGTGGCCACCGGGGTCGGGTTCTACGACCACATGCTGGCCCAGCTCGGCAAGCACGGGCTGTTCGACCTGACCGTCAAGACCGAGGGCGACCTGCACATCGACTCGCACCACACGATCGAGGACACCGCGCTCGCGCTGGGCGCGGCGTTCCGCGAGGCGCTGGGCGACAAGTCGGGCATCAGGCGGTTCGGTAGCGCGTCGTGCCCGTTGGACGAGTCGCTCGCCCAGGTCACCGTCGATCTGTCCGGCCGCCCCTACCTCGTGCACCACGAGCCCGAGGGCATGGCGCCGATGATCGGCCCCGAGTACGACACGACGATGACCCGCCACATCCTGGAGTCGTTCGTCGCGCAGGCCGCGATCTGCCTGCACGTGCACGTCCCGTACGGCCGCAACGCCCACCACATCGTGGAGGCCCAGTTCAAGGCGCTGGCCAGGGCGCTGCGGGAGGCGTCGGAGCTCGACCCCAGGGCGACCGGGGTGCCGAGCACCAAGGGCGTCCTATGACTGACAACGTCCTCGCGATCGTGATGGTCTTCCTCGGGCTGTTCCTGATCGGTGGCGTGTTCTCCCTGGGCAGGCAGGGGCTGAAGATCGGTGCGGTCGTCTGCGCGCTGGGCGCGGCGATGGCGATCACGGCGGGGGTGCTGTGGTGGTGAGCAAGAAGAACGTCGTGGTGCTCGACTACGGCTCGGGCAATCTGCGCTCTGCGGAGCGCGCCCTGGCCAGGGCGGGCGCCGAGGTGACCGTCACGCCCGACTTCGAGGCGGCGCTGGAGTGCGACGGGCTCGTCGTGCCCGGCGTGGGCGCGTTCGAGGCGTGCATGAAGGGTCTCAAGGCGGTGCGCGGCGAGCAGATCGTCGGCCGCCGCCTGTCCGGCGGGCGCCCGGTGCTGGGCATCTGCGTCGGCATGCAGATCCTGTTCGCCAGGGGCGTCGAGCACGGCGTCGAGACCGACGGCTGCGGCGAGTGGCCGGGCACGGTCGAGCGGCTGGAGGCGCCGGTGCTGCCCCACATGGGGTGGAACACCGTCAAGACGCCCGAGGGCAGCGTGCTGTTCGACGGGCTCGACGCCGCCACCCGCTTCTACTTCGTGCACTCCTACGGCGTGCGCGAGTGGGAG
Organism: Nonomuraea sp. PA05; assembly: GCF_008086045.1. Classification (GTDB taxonomy): domain Bacteria; phylum Actinomycetota; class Actinomycetes; order Streptosporangiales; family Streptosporangiaceae; genus Nonomuraea; species Nonomuraea monospora. Next base: position 336,329 of record NZ_VSEY01000007.1, read on the forward strand.
CTGCGCGCCGGCGACGGCTTCGCCGAGCCCGTCGTCACCTGGGCGGAGCACGGCGTGCCGTTCGTGGCCGCCGTGGAGAACGGCCCGCTCATGGCCACCCAGTTCCACCCCGAGAAGTCCGGCGACGCCGGGGCCGCGCTGCTCCGAAACTGGTTGTCGACGCTATGAGCAAGGAACGTGCGCGCCGCAGGGCCGAACGGGAGGCCGAGCGGGCGCGCGCGATCCGGGCCAACGAGGAGCGGCAGGCCCGTAAGGCCCGCCGCCGCGCCCTGCTGGCCCGCCTGACCCCGCGCCCCGTGCGGTTCTACCGCCAGGGCGGCCTGCTGGCCCGCCGCCACCGCGCCCAGAACGCGGTGGTGGCGCTCGGCTTCCTGCTGTTACAGGTGATCGTCTGGCTGATCTGGGGCTCGTTCCCGCTCAGCTTCGGCGTCTTCGTCCTCTCCCTGCTGCTCGCACCCGTTGTCGTGACCCTCGCCTTCGACCGGAGGATCTGAATGTCGCTCGTTTTGCTGCCCGCCGTGGACATCGTGGACGGCCAGGCCGTACGCCTGACGCAGGGCGAGGCCGGCACGGAGACCGTCCACGGCGCGCCCCTGGCCGCCGCGCTGGCCTGGCAGGAGGCGGGCGCCGAGTGGATCCACATGGTCGACCTCGACGCCGCGTTCGGCCGGGGCGGCAACCGCGAGCTGATCGCCGAGGTGATCGGCAAGCTCGACGTCGACGTGGAGCTGTCCGGCGGCATCCGCGACGACGAGTCCCTGGCCGCCGCGCTGGCCACCGGCTGCCGCCGCGTCAACATCGGCACCGCCGCCCTGGAGAACCCCGAGTGGTGCCGGAAGATCATCGCCGAGCACGGCGACAGGATCGCGGTCGGCCTCGACGTGCGCGGCACCACGCTGGCCGCCCGCGGCTGGACCCAGGACGCCGGCGATCTGTGGGAGGTGCTGGAGCGGCTGGAGTCCGACGGCTGCCCCCGCTACGTCGTCACCGACGTCACCAAGGACGGCATGCTCCAGGGCCCAAACCTCGACCTCTACCGGCAGATCTGCGCCCGTACCGACAGGCCGGTCGTCGCCAGCGGCGGCGTTTCCAGCCTCGATGACCTGCTAGCACTCGCTTCTCTCGTTCCGGACGGAGTGGAGGGCGCCATTGTGGGCAGGGCGCTCTACGCTCACGCGTTCACGCTGGAAGACGCGCTTTCCGCGGTGCGCGTGTAATTCTTGCCGGGAGGGGGCGAGATGAGCGTCAGCAGCATCGGCATGGAGAGCACCGGTTACAGGGTGTTCTCTGGCGGCATCTGGGAGGAAAAGTACGGCTACGCCCGTGCGGTGGTGGCGGGCGAGCGGGTGATCGTGTCCGGTTGCACGGCCACGGTCGACGGAGAGGTACGCCACGTCGGAGACCCGTACGAGCAGGCCCTGACCGCGATCGACATCGCTCTCGAAGCCGTCCTGATGGGCGGCCTGACGAGGGAGGACGTCGTCATGGTCCGCTATTACGTGGTGGAGCAGCGCCACTTCGACCCCGTCGGGCGGGCGATCCACGAGGTCTTCTGCAAGGTACGCCCCGCCTGCACAGGGGTGCGGGTGGCCGGGCTGGTCGACCCGAGAATGCTGGTCGAGATCGAAATAGAGGCACTGCGAACATGACCGTAGCGGTAAGAGTCATCCCCTGTCTCGACGTGGACGCCGGCCGCGTGGTCAAGGGCGTCAACTTCGAGAACCTGCGCGACGCGGGCGACCCCGTCGAGCTGGCCAGGCGCTACGACGAGGAGGGCGCCGACGAGCTGACCTTCCTCGACATCACGGCGTCATCGGGCGAGCGCGAGACCATGCTGGACGTGGTGCGCAGGACCGCCGAGCAGGTGTTCATCCCGCTCACCGTCGGCGGGGGAGTCCGCTCGGTCGAGGACGTGAACCGGCTGCTGCGGGCCGGCGCCGACAAGGTGTCGCTCAACACGGCAGCCATCGCCAGGCCCGAGCTGCTCACCGAGGCGTCCAGGCGCTTCGGCGCGCAGTGCGTCGTGCTGTCGGTGGACGCGCGGCGGGCGCCGGGCACGGCCAGCGGCTTCGAGGTGACCACGCACGGCGGGCGGCGCGGCACCGGCATCGACGCGGTGGAGTGGTCCGCCCGCGGCGAGGAGCTGGGCATCGGCGAGATCCTGCTCAACTCGATGGACGGCGACGGCACGCTCGACGGCTACGACCTGGAGATGCTGCGCGCGGTCAGGGCGGCCGTGCGGGTGCCGGTGATCGCCAGCGGTGGTGCCGGCCGGCTGGAGGACTTCCCTCCGGCGGTGGCGGCGGGTGCGGACGCCGTGCTGGCGGCCAGTGTCTTCCACTTCGGCACGCTGAAGATCTCCGAGGTCAAGGACACGCTCCGGATGGCGGGGCACCCCGTCCGCTGACCGGCTCGCCCCGGGCCGCGCCGCCCGGGGCCCTGAGCTTCAGCGCTGAGCTTTCAGAACACCCGCAGGTGGTGGAAGAGCTCGTAGGAGACGTCCTTGGCCGCGAACGCGGCGGCCTCGGACCGCTTGACCGCCAGATACGCGCTACGCCGCAACGGCCCGAGCGCCTCCATGAGCACCTCGTCGGCCTCCAGCGCGTCGAGCGCCTCCGCCAGCGACTGCGGCAGCCGCGGATACTGGCCGGGCCGGGTGTCGGGATCGACGTCCACCGCCTCACCGGGGTCCAGCTTGCGCCGGATGCCGTCGAGCCCCGCGTGGATGACGGCGCCCAGCGACAGGTAGGGGTTGGCCGAGGAGTCGGAGGGTTTCAGCTCCAGGTTCGGCTCGCCGCTCTCGCCCAGGGGCGAGCAGACCCGGACCGCGGCCTCCCGGTTGTCGGGCCCGTACACGGCGTACGCGCCGGCCCACATGCGGGGCGCCAGGCGGCGGAAGCTGTTGACGCTGCCGCAGGTCAGCGCGGTGAGCGCGGGCAGGTGCGCGAGCAGGCCGCCGATGAAGCCGTCGCGTACCTCGCTCTCCTCGGCGAAGACGTTCTGCGTGTCGTTCCACAGCGACAGGTGCAGGTGGCAGCCGTTGCCCGCCTGGTCGGCCAGCGGTTTGGGCGCCAGCGAGGCCCACATCTGCATCCGCGCGGCCACTCCGCGCACCGTCTCGCGGTAGATGACGTGGTTGTCGGCGGCACGCAGTGCGGGCGCGTGACGGACCGACAGCTCCTGCTGCCCGGGGCCGAGCTCCGGGTGATAGTGCTCGACGCGCAGCCCCTGCGTCTCCAGGGCGCGGATCAGCTTGATCGTGTAGTCGTGGGCCGAGTCGAAGCCCGTGGTGGCATAGCAGAGCGAGTCGTCGAGCGGCACCAGGCGGTCGTGGCCGCCCGTCGGGTCGGGCAGCCGGCGCCCGAGCGTGAACTCGGGCTCGAACGCCGCCACCAGCGCGTACCCCTCGGTCCTGAGCTCGGCGATCGCCTCCTTCAGGAACGTCCGTGCGCACGCCCCCCACGGGCTGCCATCCGGCAGACACAGGTCCGACAGCATGGCCGCCGCGCCGGGAGCGTGCGGCAGCGGGACGTACGTGGCCGGGTCGGGGACGATGCGTACCTCGCCCACCGGTCCCAGGTGCTCGACCTCCTGGAGCTGGTCGAGCATGTTCATCGCCATCATGGCCACCGTGTGCCCGATGCCCGTGCTGAGCCGTTCGGCCAACCGTGACCGGGATGCCGCCTTGCCACGGATCACGCCACCGTGGTCGGCGTACAGAAAACGGATCAGCTCGATACCCTCGAGCTCCGTTCGCTCGAGGATGCGCCGCGCGTGGGGGTCGAGCTGATGGGGTTTGGTGCCGCTGGGGCGATCTCTCATCCTGCCTGCGTAACACGATCCGGCAGCGCGGGGAAGCACCTGACGCAGACAGAACCTTCGGTCAGGTCAGAACACTTGAGAAGAACACGGCCAACTGATTAGCTCCTTGGATGATTCCGTCGAACACACCGTTGACCGCGGCGGCGGCTTGGGCCGGCCGGGTGAACAGGTAGAAGACCACGAACGCGACAGCCACGTAGGTGATCACCTTCTTGACCTGCATGGGGGGCCTCCTGCAGTCCATTCCCAGCCGTATATACCCGGATCTGGGCGATCCCTAGGCATCTTCTGTGAAGATGTACATGATCCTAACCGGGGGGCTTCTTACTCATGCCATGGTACGGGCAGGAGATTACCCGCGAGCGCCTTCCACATAGGGATTTCCGCGGTAGCACGGCACGCTGGGAGAGGCCTCAGACGCCCAGAGTGGCCTCGCGCAGCCGGGCGATGGATCCGGGGTCGCCGGTGAGCTCCACGCGGGCGTGAGACTGCCGCCCGAAGCAGAACATCAGCAGCTCCGCCGCCTTGCCGGTGACCTCCACCCGGGAGCCGCCGCGCGGGCCGCCGAGCGCCACGCCGCCGCCGAGCCGGTGCAGCACCACGCCCACCGGTGACTTGCGCAGCATCAGCCGGGCGCCGGTGGAGACCCGCTTCCAGATGACCGCCTCCAGGTCGGCCGGCAGCTCGCGCGGCTGCCACGCGGGCTGGGCACGGCGCACGTCCTCGTGGTGCACGAACAGCTCAAGGGCGTTGACGGCCTCGTCGAGCGCGGGCAGCAGGCCGTAGACGCCGCCGGGCTTGCGGACGATGCCGACCAGCTCAGGGAAGGGGTGGCGGGCCTTGAAGCCGTTCTGCACCGAGGCCGTGTAACCGGCCAGGGCCTTGATGGCGATGCCGCCCATGGCGTCGGGCCTGCGTTCGCGGATGGCGAGGTGGGCCGCCAGGTCGTAGGTGGTCCAGCCCGTGCAGAGGGTCGGCGCGTCCGGGCCGAGCCGGTCGAGCAGGTCGCAGAGCGCGGAGCGTTCGCCACGAGCATGTGTCACGAGCCCACCCTACCGCTGGGAATAACAGCATGATCGGGAGTGATAAAGACATACGGAGAAACATCAGTTTGACAGCAAATTTGAGAGGAAACCCCCCGAGTGGCGAGCAAGGTCACCTCGGCCGTGATGCGTCAAGGGCTCCGCGTCCTTGGGGTGGCCATTCGTACGGAGAGAGCGGTATTCACGCTGGCGGTCCTGGCCAGCGCCGTTTACGGCGGCATGACCGTCGCCTCGGCCTGGGCGCTCGGCTGGGCGACCCAGAACGTGGTGCTGACGACGTTCGCCGACGGTGACGTCACCGCGGGCGCGCTGTGGACGGGCACGTTGCTGATCCTCGGCACGGCGCTGCTGAAGGCGCTCGGCGTCGCCGGGCGGCGGATCCTGGCGGGCGTCATGCAGTACCGCATGCAGGCCCGCTCCCGCCGCGACGTGACCAAGCAGTACCTGCGCCTGCCGCTGTCGTGGCACCACCGGCACCCCACCGGCCAGCTCCTGTCGAACGCCAGCGCCGACGCCGAGGCCGCCTGGGCCCCGCTCGCGCCGCTGCCGATGGCCGTAGGCGTGATCGTCATGCTGGTCACCGCGGCCGTCGCGATGTTGTTCACCGACCTCGTGCTCGCCCTGGTGGGCTTCCTCATCTTCCCGGCCATCGCCGGGCTCAACCTCCTCTACCAGCGCAGGCTCAGCCCGCTGGCCACCCGCGCGCAGCAACTGCGCGCCGAGGTCAGCGAGATCGCGCACGAGAGCTTCGACGGCGCGCTCGTCGTCAAGACGCTCGGCAGGGAGGAGCTGGAGACCGAGCGGTTCCAGCGGCGCGCCCACGAGCTGCGTGACGCCAACATCGCCGTCGGGCGGGTGCGCGGGCTGTTCGACCCGATGCTGGAGGCGCTGCCCACGCTCGGCGTGCTCGCGGTGCTGGCCGTGGGCGCGTCCCGGCTGTCGGCGGGCGCGATCGACGCCGGCGGGCTGGTGCAGGTGGCGTACCTGTTCACGCTTCTCGCCTTCCCCATCAGGGCGCTGGGCTGGGTGCTGGCCGAGCTGCCGCGCAGCGTCGTCGGCTGGCAGCGGGTGCAGGCCGTGCTGGAGGCGACCGGCTCCATGGAGTACGGCTCCACCCCCGCGACCTCCACCGCCCCGGCGAAACTGGCCGTCGAGGGCGTCTCCTACGCCTACGGCGAGGCCGAGGTGCTGCACGACGTCACCTTCGAGGTGCCCGCCGGCCGCACCGTCGCCCTCGTCGGGCCCACCGGCTCCGGCAAGTCCACGCTCGTCCAGCTCCTGGCCCGCCTGGTCGATCCCGGCTCGGGGCGGGTGCTGCTCGACGACGTGGACCTGCGCGAGCTGCCCTACGGCGGCGTGGCGGCCTCGGTCGCCCTGGTGCCGCAGCAGACGTTCCTGTTCGACGACACCGTGCGCGGCAACGTCGCGCTCGGCGGCGACGCCCCGGAAGAGGACGTGTGGTCGGCCCTGCGCCTGGCCCAGGCCGACGGCTTCGTCGGACGCCTGCCCGACGGTCTCGGCACCCGCGTCGGCGAGCGCGGCGCCTCCCTGTCGGGCGGCCAGCGCCAGCGCCTCGCCCTGGCCCGCGCCGTGGTGCGCCGCCCCCGCCTGCTCGTCCTCGACGACGCCACCTCCAGCGTCGACCCCCAGGTCGAGGCCAAGATCCTGTACGGCCTGCGCGACGCCGCCGAGGCCTCCACCGTCGTGGTCGTCGCCTACCGGATGGCCACCATCGCGCTCGCCGACGAGGTCGTCTACCTGGACAAGGGCCGGGTCGTGGACCGGGGGCCGCACGAGGAGCTGATCGGGCGCTGCGCCGGATACCGCAACCTGGTCACCGCGTACGAGCGTGAAGAGGCCGAACGCGCGGCCATCGAGGCGGAAGAAGTGGAAGAGGTGCAGGCATGACGGCGCAGAGCATCCGGCAGGACTCGGAGCGCTCGGCGCTGGCGACCGTCCGTCACGGCCTCTCGCTCACCCCCGAGTTCCGCAAGGGCCTGGCCGGCACGCTGGCGCTGGCCGTCATCGCCACCATCGGCAAGATCATCGTGCCGATCGCGGTGCAGCAGACGATCGACACCGGGCTCAAGGGCGGCACGCCCGACATCTCGTACATCACCACCGCTGTTCTCATCTGCGCGGCGGCGGTCGTCCTGACCGCCCTGGCGGGCTACGTCATGAACGTCCGCCTCTACAAGGCCACCGAGGCCTCGCTCGCCACCCTGCGCGTGCGCGGCTTCCGCCACGTGCACGACCTGTCGGTGCTCACCCAGAACACCGAGCGCCGCGGCGCCCTGGTCTCCCGCGTCACCAACGACATCGACCAGATCAGCAACTTCATGCAATGGGGCGGGCTGATGATCATCGTGGCGCTGGGCCAGCTCCTGGTGGCCACCGTCCTGATGTTCGTCTACTCCTGGCAGCTCACCCTGCTGGTCTGGGTCTGCTTCATCCCGCTGATGATCGCCCTGCCGCGCTTCCAGCGGCTGCTGTCACGCGCCTACACCGTCGTGCGCGAGCGCACCGGCGACATGCTCGCCGCCGTCAGCGAGTCGGTCGTCGGCGCCACCGTCATCAGGGCGTACGCCTCCGAGCAGCGCACCGCCGAGCGCATCGACACCGCCGTGGACGCCAACAGGAAGGCCCAGACCAGGGCGCAGACCATTGTCGGCTTCGTCTTCCCGCTGACCGAGATCGTGGCCGCCGTCGCCATCGCCGGCATCGTGCTGCTCGGCGTGCGGCTCGGCCTGTCGGGCGACATCACGCAGGGGCGGCTGGTGGCGTTCCTCTTCCTCGTCACGCTGTTCGTCTCGCCGCTGCAGACCGCCACCGAGGTGCTCAACGAGGCGCAGAACGCCGTCGCCGGCTGGCGCCGCATCCTCGGCGTCCTCGACACCCCGCCCGACGTGGCCGACCCCGGTGAGGCGGGCGTCGAGCTGCCGCGCGGCCCCATCGACGTCGCCTTCGAGGGCGTGCACTTCTCCTACCCCGGCGGCGCGCCCGTGCTGCGCGAGGTCACCGTGGACATCCCGCCCCGCTCCCGCGTCGCCGTCGTGGGGGAGACCGGCTCGGGCAAGACCACCTTCGCCAAGCTGCTGACCAGGCTGATGGACCCCGGCGCCGGACGCGTCACCGTGGACGGCCACGACCTGCGCGACGTGCGCTTCTCCTCGCTGCGCGAGCGGATCGTGATGGTCCCGCAGGACGGCTTCCTGTTCGACGGGACCCTCGCCGACAACGTCCGCTACGGCAAGCCCTCCGCCACCGACGAGGAGATCGAGCTGGCGATGACCGAGCTGGGCCTGGCCGACTGGCTGGACGGCCTGCCCGCCGGTCTCGGCACGCCGGTCGGGCAGCGCGGCGAGTCCCTGTCGGCCGGTGAGCGCCAGCTCGTCGCCCTGGCCCGCGCCTACCTCGCCGACCCCGACCTGCTCCTGCTGGACGAGGCCACCTCCGCGGTGGACCCGGCCACGGAGGTGCGGCTCGCCCGCGCCCTGGAAGGCGTCACCCGGGGGCGCACCGCCATCTCCATCGCGCACCGCCTGTCCACGGCGGAGAACGCCGACGAGGTGCTCGTCTTCGACGGCGGCCGGCTGGTGCAGCGCGGGCCGCACGCCGAGCTGGTCGAGGCGCCGGGCGTGTACGCCGACCTGCACGCCTCGTGGATCTCGGCGGCCCGCTCGTGAAGGGTCACCTCTCGCGCACCGCCGCGAAGGTCACCGTCGTGCCCGCGGGCCCCGACACGATCGTGATGTGATCGCACACCATGCTCGTCAGCCACAACCCCCGCCCGCGGAAGTCGAACCCCGCGGGCGGCTTCATGTCGCCCATCCACCCGGGCGGCAGCCCGGGCCCCTCGTCGCTGACCTCGCACCACAGCCAGTCGCCGTCCGACCACAACCGCAGCCGCCCGTGCCCGCCGCCGTGCAGCACCGCGTTCGTGGTGATCTCGTTGACCGCCAGCACGAAGTCCTCCAGCCGCCTGCCCGTGAGCCCCTCGTAGCGGGCGTGCTCGGCGACGGCCCTGCGCAGGAACGTGATGCGCCCCCGGGCGAAGGCCGTGCAGAGCACCTGTCTACACATCGCCGGCCCGGCGCACGGCGAGGAACTCGTCCGCCCCGATGAGCCGCAGCACCCGCGCGACCGGGTCGCGGCACACCACCGACGTGGTGCCGTACGGCCTGGCCATCGCCGCGACGGTGAGGAGCTGCGCCGAGCCCGCGTCGATGAAGTCCAGCCCGGACGCGTCCACCACGACCTCGCCAGGCTCCTTCTCCAGCCGCGTCAGCAGCGAGGCGAACGCCGGCCGGTTGGTCAGGTCGATGTCACCCCACACGCGCAGGCCCGCGGGCCGGTAGGTGTGGGCGAAGCGCAGCAGCGCCTGCTCCGGCGAGATCGGGTGCACGGAGGTGGCCCTGTCGATGGCCTCGCGCGCGAACAGCCTCCTGTCGTACTGGCACACGGCCGCCAGCCACCGCTCGCCGAACAGTTCGTTCGCCGCCGCCTCGAACGCCGCCTGCTCCCGGGCGTCGCCCGCCCCCCAGGAGGCGTCGATCAGCGCGTACACGCCGTGCCGGCCGTGCTCGCGGGCTCGCGCGTGCGCGCCGGCCAGCCTCGCGTACATCCGGTCGGGGTCGAGCCGGCCGTCGGTGAAATGAGTGTCGGACGAGCCGAGTATCTCGATCTGCCCGGCCGACTCGGCGTCCGCGAACCCGGGCACGAGCGGCGCCAGCCACCCGCGCGTCCGCTCGGGACTGTCGGCATGCGTGATGATCACCACCTTGGTACGGCGGCGCAGGCCGTTCATCGTGAACAGCCGGGTGGCCGTCATCCGCTCGCGCTCGCCGTCGAACGGCAGGCACACATGATCACCGAGGTCGGGATCGAGGACTGAGCCCGCGACGTGCACCACGATTGGTCCTCCCCAAGCACGCGTCGGGACGAAATTACCCCGATCCCCGCCATCACGTAACGCATTCTCGGCAAAACCCACTGTGACGCGATGCAGACAGGTGTACCTTTTCGACGGGGCCGCCCGCGGGAGGGGTCGTGAGGAGCATGGGCGTGGATGTGCTGGAGATGTCGCGACGTCGGCACGGCGAGCTGGTGGTGGTCAGCCTGGCGGGGGAACTGGATGTGGACAACGTCTCCCGGGTGCGCAAATGCCTGTCGGAGGCGGCCGCCACGCCCGATCCGCGGCTGATCGTCGACCTGAGCGCGCTGACGTTCATCGACACGACGGGGCTGGGCGTGCTGGTGCGCATGCTGGCCTCACTGCGTGACCGAAACGGGACCATGGCCCTGGTGGCGCCGGACGGGCAGGTGCTGCGGCGGCTGCGGCGGACCAACCTGGCGCCGTTGTTCCCGATCTACGACACGTTGCCGCAGGCGCTCGCCTGACGAGCCGCCCTGAGCCCCTTCCCGCGCCCCCTTCGGGCGCGGTGGGCGGCCCGGTGAACGGGGCTGGTTGAATGGTCGGCATGTCCCTTGACCCCAAGGTCGCCGCCCGCCTCAAGCGCAACCCCGACGGCCTGATCCCCGCGATCGCCCAGCAGTACGACACCGGCGAGGTCCTCATGCTCGCCTGGATGAACGACGAGGCGCTGCACCGCACCCTGACCACCGGCAGGGCCACCTACTGGTCCCGCAGCCGTCAGGAGCTCTGGGTCAAGGGCGACACCTCCGGCCACGTCCAGCGCGTCAAGTCCGTGGCGCTCGACTGCGACGGCGACACCATCCTGGTCAAGGTCGACCAGGAGGGCGCCGCCTGCCACACCGGCGACCGCACCTGCTTCGACGCCGATCGGCTCGAACCGGCGCTGGGCTGAGGGCGTCGTGAGCGAGAGGCCGGGCTCCGGCCGCCGGGAGCTGTGGGTGTGGGTGGTGGCGACCGCGCTCGGCTGCCTGGCCGTGCTGGTCGCCGCCGGGCAGGCCTGGGCGACGGTGCGGGGAGGAACCGACGTGCGGGCGCCCACGGGAGGCGACCTCAGCCCCGCGCTGACCCCCGTCGCGCTGGCCGGCCTGGCCGGGGTGGTGGCGGTGCTGGCCACCAAGGGCGTGGGCCGGCGGCTGGTGGGCGCGCTGCTGGCGCTGTGCGGCGCGGGCGCGGCCGTGGCGACGTGGACGGCGCTGGGCGACGCCAACGTGACCGGTTGGCTGCGCGAGCAGAACGTCATGCAGGGCGCCGCCGACCTGCCCTGGCAGGCCGCGCTCCTGTGGCCGGTCGTCGCGGCGGCGGGCGCGGCGCTGATGGCGGCGGGCGGCGTCGTGGCGATCGCGCGCGGCGGCAGGTGGGCGGGCATGTCCGCCCGGTACGACCGCGGCGCGGGCAACGCGGAGCCGAAGGCGCAGGTCAACGAGGACAGGGCGCTGTGGGACGCGCTCGACAGGGGAGACGACCCGACGGATCCCCGCTGAGACAAGGCGCTGTCGAATCCTCCACTGTTCTGAACCATTGTCTGCTTGGCAAACGTTTCCTCAATAAGCTGCCGTTGCAACTCGCCACGAACATTGAGGAGCCAGGCCATGACCTACGGGGATCAGGGCGCCAACGGCGGCTACGGGCAGCAGCCGCCGAGCGGGGGAGGCTACGGGCAACAGCCTCCCAGTTATGGCGGTGGGTACGGGCAGCAGCCGCAGAGCGGGGGCGGCGGTTACGGTCAGCAGCCGCAGAGCGGCGGCGGTTACGGGCAGCAGCCCGGCTACGGGTACGGCGACCAGCCGAACAGCCAGCAGAACCTCGGCTACGGCCAGCTTCCCCCGAGCGGCGGCTACGGCTACGGCTACGGCCAGCAGCCCCCGCCCCCCGGCTACTATCCGCCGCAGCAGCCGCGCTCCACCAACGGCATGGCCGTGGCCTCGCTCGTGCTGGGCATCATCGGCCTGGTCTTCTGCGGTCTCACGAGCATCCCCGGCGTGATCCTCGGCCACATCGCGCTCAACCGGATCAAGAAGACGGGCGAGGAGGGATCGGGCATGGCGGTGGGCGGCCTGGTCACCTCGTACATCACGGTCGTGATCTGGGTGTTGTGCTGGGTCCTGTTCGGCGGGTTCTTCCTGTGGATGCTGGGCCTGGGGGCCGCGGCCTCGTCCTCCTCCGACTTCTGACTCGCCGGTAACCTGCCGACTGCGTAGCCAGACCGTGACGACCCGCTTGCGGTCCGATTACGAATTGTCCGCAAAATGGACGTTCGTCCACGTAGAGCATGCGTTATCGCTAGGCTGCCGCGCGCAACTCGACTCAGAAATGACGACATGAGGGGTCATACGCATGAGTTACGGTAACCAGGGCGACGGCGGTTACGGCGCCCAGCCGCCCGGCGGCGGCTACGGTCAGCAGCCCCCGAGCGGCGGTGGCTACGGTGGTGGTTACGGTCAGCAGCCTCCGTCCGGTGGCGGCGGTTATGGCCAGCAGCCCCCGTCCGGTGGCGGCTACGGTCAGCAGCCCCCGAGCGGTGGCGGCTACGGTGGTGGTTACGGTCAGCAGCCTCCGTCCGGTGGCGGTTACGGGCAGCAGCCCCCGTCCGGTGGTGGCTACGGTGGCGGTTACGGCGGCGGCCCCGGGGGCAACCCGCCGGACAACCAGCTCGTCCCGGCCATCCTCACCACCCTGTTCTGCTGCCTCCCGCTGGGCATCGTGGCGATCGTGAAGTCGTCGCAGGTGAACCAGAAGTGGCAGGTCGGCGACTTCGCCGGCGCGCAGCAGGCGGCCGACGAGGCCAAGACGTGGTGGAAGCGCAGCCTGATCATCGGCGCCATCGGCATCGGCCTGATCATCATCGCCTACGTGCTGTTCTTCGTGCTGCTGGCCGCCAGCGTGTCCACGTCCTCGTACTAGGCCGCGTCACGAACGGCACGCACCGGAAGGCGGATACTGGGAACATGAGCCTCGCAACAACCGAGCGGCACGGGACACGGCGCCTGAAGGAGCTGCTCGCGCCACTCGGTGTTGCGGCCGCCACCGGCGCGGCGTTCGCGATCGTCGGCGTGATCGACCCGAACGAGCCGGGCCACTACCCGACCTGCCCGTTCCTGTGGATCACCGGCCTGTACTGCCCGGGTTGCGGCACGCTGCGCACCATGCACGCGCTGGCACACCTCGACCCGGTGGCCGCCCTCGGCCTCAACCCCCTCGCCGTCGCCATGATTCCGTTCCTGGTGTTCTGGTGGGGCCGATGGGTGGTGCGGGCGTGGCAGGGCAGGCCCAGGCGCACCACGCTGGCGCACCCCGCGTGGCTGTGGGCCTTCCTGGCGATCGTGCTGGTCTACTGGGTTGTCCGGAATCTGCCTTTCGGGGCGTTCCTAGCCCCTTAGGCGGCGTCCACATGGGGACCGGTGGTGAGGTGACCCCACAGGGGCCGATACCATCGCAGGACAAGGCAGAGAGCGGACGCGACGCGAACTCTCCGCCACCCCCAGAAGCCGACCGGAGGGACCTCAGCGCGTGAGTGAGCGGACGGAAGGGCCGAGTGTCCTCGACGACATCCTCGACGGGGTGCGCGCCGACCTCGCCGCACGTCAGCAGGCCGTGTCGATCGACGAGCTGAAGCAGCGAGCCGAGCGGGCCCAGCCGCCCAGGGACGCGATGGCGGCGCTGGGCGGCGACCGGATCTCGGTGATCGCCGAGGTCAAGCGCTCCAGCCCGTCCAAGGGCGCGCTCGCCGCGATCGCCGACCCGGCGGCACTGGCGGCCGACTACGAGGCGGGCGGCGCGCACGTCATCAGCGTGCTCACCGAGCGGCGCAAGTTCGGGGGCAGCCTCGACGACCTGGCCGCGGTCCGCGCCAGGGTCGACATCCCGATCCTGCGCAAGGACTTCATCCTCACCTCCTACCAGCTCTGGGAGGCCCGCGCCTACGGCGCCGACCTGGCCCTGCTCATGGTCGTCTGCCTGGAGCAGGAGGCACTGGTGTCGCTCATCGAGCGGGCCGAGTCGATCGGGCTCACCCCGCTGGTCGAGGTGCACACCGAGGAGGAGCTGGAGCGGGCGATGGCCGCCGGCGCCCGGGTCATCGGGGTCAACGCGCGCAATCTGAAGACACTCGAGGTCGACCGCGATGTCTTCGCGAAGATCGCGCCGAAGATCCCCGATAATGTGATCAAGATTGCCGAGTCGGGCGTGCGCGGCCCGCACGACCTGCTCGCCTACGCGCGGGGCGGCGCCGACGCCGTCCTGGTGGGCGAGAGCCTGGTCACCGGCAACGACCCGCGCAAGGCAGTGGAGGCGTTGGTGACCGCCGGCGCTCATCCGTCGACGCGCCCCGACCACTCAGCAGAGGGATAGCAGTGGCAAACGAAGGCAGCATCCTGACCGCCGCCGACCTGGCCGGCGGCGCGGCGTACGCGGGCGACCCCGACGTGCACGGCAAGTTCGGCATCTTCGGCGGCCGGTACGTCCCTGAGGCGCTCATCCCGGCGCTCGACGAGGTCGCGGCCACCTACGAGAAGGCCAAGAACGACGCGGAGTTCCTGCGCGAGTTCGACCACCTGCTGCGCACGTACGCGGGCCGGCCCACCACGCTGACGGACGTGCCGCGCTTCAGCGAGCAGGCCGGCGGCGCGCGGATCGTCCTCAAGCGCGAGGACCTCACCCACACCGGCGCCCACAAGATCAACAACGTGCTGGGCCAGGCGCTGCTGACCAAGCGGCTGGGAAAGAAGCGGGTCATCGCCGAGACCGGCGCGGGCCAGCACGGCGTGGCCACCGCCACCGCCGCGGCCCTGCTCGGCCTGGAGTGCGTCATCTACATGGGCGCGGTCGACTGCGAGCGCCAGGCGCTCAACGTCGCCAGGATGAAGCTGCTCGGCGCCACCGTGGTGCCCGTCACGAACGGCTCGCAGACGCTGAAGGACGCCATCAACGAGGCCTTCCGCGACTGGGTGACCAACGTCGACACCACCCACTACCTGTTCGGCACCGTGGCGGGCCCGCACCCGTTCCCCGAGATCGTGCGCGACTTCGCGCGCATCATCGGCGTCGAGGCGCGCCGCCAGATGCTGGAGCTGACCGGCGAGCTGCCCGACGCGGTGTGCGCGGCGGTCGGCGGCGGCAGCAACGCCATCGGCATCTTCCACGCCTTCATCGGCGACCAGGGCGTCCAGCTCCACGGCTACGAGGCCGCCGGCCACGGCCTGGAGAGCGGCGAGCACGCGCTCACGCTCACCGCCGGCTCGGTGGGCGTGCTGCACGGCTCGCGCACCTACGTCCTGCAGGACGACGAGGGCCAGACGATCGAGTCGCACTCGATCTCCGCCGGGCTCGACTACCCGGGCGTCGGCCCCGAGCACGCCTGGCTGAAGGACTCCGGCCGCGCCGTCTACCACGGCGTCACCGACGACCAGGCGATGGCCGCGTTCTCGCTGCTGGCCAGGACCGAGGGCATCATCCCGGCCATCGAGTCCTCCCACGCCCTGGCGGGCGCGCTGGAGCTGGGCCGCGAGCTCGGCCCCGAGGCGACCATCCTGGTCAACCTGTCCGGCCGCGGCGACAAGGACATGGGCACGGCGATGAAGTACTTCAACCTCTGAAACACCCCATGGATCGGGCGCTGCCTTCGCCTCACCGGCGCGGGGGATTCTGAGCGGGTACGCGGCAGGGCATCATGGGAAGACTCGGACCTTCGAAACGGACAGACATGACGACTCTTCAGACGGTTTTCGCCAAGGCGAAGGCGGACAACCGGGCCGCGCTCGTCGGCTACCTGCCCGCCGGCTTCCCCACCAAGGGCGGTGACGTCGCCGCCGCCGCGGCCCTGGTGGAGGCCGGCTGCGACGTCATCGAGATCGGCCTGCCCTACTCCGACCCGCTCATGGACGGCCCGACCATCCAGGACGCGGTGCACAGGTCGCTGACCAACGGCACCCGCATCGCCGACGTGATGCGCACGGTCGAGGGCGTCGCCGCCACCGGAGCCGCCACGCTCGTCATGACGTACTGGAACCCGATCGACAAGTACGGCGCCGACCGTTTCGCCCGCGACCTGGCCAACGCGGGCGGCGTCGGCACCATCACGCCCGACCTGACGCCCGAGGAGTCGGAGCCGTGGCGGGCGGCGTCCGCGTCGGCGGGCATCGACACGGTGTTCCTGGTCGCGCCCAGCTCCACCGAGGCACGCATCAAGGCCGTCGTCGACTGCTGCACCGGTTTCGTGTACGCGGCCTCGCTCATGGGCGTCACCGGCGCCAGGGAGAGCGTCAACGTCGCCGCCGAGGGCCTGGTCAAGCGCACCAAGGCGCACACCGACCTGCCGGTGTGCGTGGGCCTGGGCGTCGGCACGGGCGCGCAGGCGGCCGAGGTGGCGACCTACGCCGACGGCGTGATCGTCGGGTCGGCGTTCATCCGCCGCATCCTCGACGCGCCCGACGAGGCGGCGGGCCGCGAGTCCATCGGCACGCTGGCCCGCGACATGGCCAAGGGCGTGCGCCGCTGAGGCCGGCGACACTGACCTGAAAGCGCGGTTCCCCAACGGGGGGCCGCGCTTTACCGTCTATGTCAGACGGTCCCGAAAGGACGGGTCATGCGCCCCCTCTTACTCGCGGCATCCCTCACCCTCGCGGCCTCGGCCCTGGCCGCCCCGGCCCTTCCCGATCAGGATGCGGCCTCTCCCGCTCCGGCCCTCGCCGAGCAGCCGGCCGGTCAGGATCCGCCCACTCCCGCGCCTGCCCCCACCTACGAGCTGCCGTCGCCGGAGCCCAGGCCCACCGGCGCGCCGGCGCCCACCGCCCAGAATCTGCCGCCCACGCCCGCGCAGGTGGCGCAGCCTGTCGTGATCGCGTCGGCGGCCCTGCGCGTGGAGCTGGACCCGGCCTTCCCACGCGTCCTCGGCTACACCGACCGGCAGAGCGGAGCCACGCTCGGCGGCAGCACCGGCGTGCCCGCCGTCGTGCTGAACGGTCAGCACAGGCCCGCGGAGGTGCGGCTGACCGGCAACGACGGCGCGACCGCCCGCTACCGGCTGGACCTCGGCGACGGCGTGAGCCTGACAGCCGGCATCGGGGTCGAGGGCAGGGTGACGACGTTCTCGATCGACGAGGTGCGCGACACCGAGGCGTTCAGGGTCACCACCATCGACCTGCCCGGCCACGACCTGGTGTCCGTGTCGGGCGCGCAGCCGGGCGCGGCCACCGCGTTCACCCGCCTGGACCCCAACTCCACCCGCACCGCCGACGTCTTCGCCCGCGTCACCCCGGAGACGGCGACTGAGGAGACGCCGGTCGGGGCGACGTACGCGATCGTGCACACCGACCGCCTGGCCGCCGCCGTCGAGACGAACTCGACCTACGACCAGCCCTCCGGCCCCACCGACAGGGACGCGGCCAGGCTCTGGCACCAGGCCAGGAAGGACCAGGACGGCACGGTGCGGGTCGGCGTCTGGAGCGGCCAGTGGACCCACCGCGCGAGCGGCTCGCCGTTCACCGAGACGCGCCCATGGGCGAAGGTCGTGGTCACGCCCGAGGCGAACGGCGACGGCACGCTCGACTGGCAGGACGGCGCGATCGCGTTCAGAAGCATCGCGATCAAGGCGCTGGGCGCGGAGGAGACCAGGGACCGGGTGGTCACGCACATCCCGTTCAACTTCTCCAGCCAGGCCACGCACCCGTTCCTGCGCACGCTGGACGACGTCAAGCGCATCGCGCTGTCCACCGACGGGCTCGGCCAGCTCGCCCTGCTCAAGGGCTACCAGTCGGAGGGGCACGACTCCGCGCACCCCGACTACGGCGGCAACCACAACCGCCGCGCCGGCGGCCTGAAGGACCTGAATACGCTGCTCAGGACGGGCAAGGCGTGGAACGCCACGTTCGGCGTGCACGTCAACGCCACCGAGGCCTACCCGGAGGCGAAGAGCTTCGACGAGCAGCTCGTGAACAAGGACGCCAAGGGCTGGAACTGGCTCGACCAGGCCTACCTCATCGACCAGCGCGGCGACCTGACCAGAGGCACGCTGGCCGATCGGTTCGCGCGGCTGCGCGCCGAGACGGACAGGAACCTCGCGGTGCTGTACGTGGACGTGTTCAGGCCCTTCGGCTGGGTCGCCGACCGCACGCTGGCCGAGCTGCGCGCGCAGGGCTGGCAGGTGACCACGGAATGGTCGGACAAGCTGGAACGCTCGTCGCTGTGGGCGCACTGGGCCAACGACCTCAACTACGGCGGCGTCACCAACAAGGGGCTCAACTCCCAGATCATCCGCTTCATCCGCAACCACGAGAAGGACGTCTGGAACGCCCACCCGATCCTGGGCAACGCGCGCATCGTCGAGTTCGAGGGCTGGACGGCGGAGAACGACTTCACCGCGTTCTCCCGCAACGTCTGGGAGCACAACCTGCCGGTCAAGTTTCTCCAGCAGCAGCGGATCGTCGACTGGAACGCCGACGAGATCGTGTTCACCGGCGGCGTGCGCGGCACGTACCGGGAGGGCAGGCGCGAGCTGTTCGCCGGCGGGCGCAAGGTGCTCGACGGCGGCACGTACCTGCTGCCCTGGAAGGGCCGCCTCTACCACTACAACCCGGCGGGCGGCGAGACCACGTGGGCGGCCGACCGGGCGATGAGCGTGTACGAGCTCACCGACCAGGGCCGCGTCCCCGCGGGCACCGTCACCCCGTCGGGCGGGACGATCACGCTGACGGCCAAGGCGGGCGTCCCGTACGTCCTGTACCCCGGCAGGGCGCCCCGGCAGGCCGACCCCGGCTGGGGGCAGGGGAGCGGCGTGCGCGATCCCGGCTTCAACGGCGACCGGCTCGGCGGCTGGACCGTCAGCGGGCCTGTCAGCGTGCGACGCGACGCCCTGGGGCGGCGGGTGGCGCTGCTCGGCGCGGGCGCGCAGGCGCGGCTTGAGCAACCGCTGCGGGGTCTGCGACCGGGCCGTACCTACACGGCGTCCGCGTTCGTCGAGGTCCAGCCGGGCGCGACGCGCGCGACCACGCTGGAGGCGGGCGGGCGGTCCGTGACCGTGCGGCGCTCCACCGCCAGGAACTACATCGCCTCCGACGAGAAGCACGACACCTTCTTCCAGCGGGTCAAGGTGACGTTCACCGCGGCGTCCCCGTCCACCGTGCTGCGGATCACGGCCGCGCCGGCGGAGGGCGAGGTGCGGGTGGACGACGTGCGCGTCTTCGAGCGGGAACCCGTCAGCGACGTGGAGAACTTCGAGTCGGTGGAGCCCGGCTGGGGGCCGTTCGTGAAGGGCGACGCGGGAGGGTCGTTCGACGCGCGCACGCACCTGGCCGAGCGGCACGAGCCGTACACGCAGGCCGGATGGAACGGCAAGACGGTGGACGACGTGCTGAACGGCGACTGGTCGCTGAAGGCGCACGAGGAGCGGCAGGGGCTCATCTACCGGACGGTGCCGCAGACCGCGCTGTTCGAGCCCGGGCACGCCTACGAGGTGACGTTCTCCTACCAGAACGCGCTGGCGGGCACCTACCAGTGGGTCACCGGCTACGACAAGGGCGGCGCGAGCGTGGAGACGCGCCGCACGCCCATCCCCGAGCAGCGCGCGACCGCCCGGTTCAGCGAGCGGGTCGTGGCCGGGTGCGGCGACGTGTGGGTGGGGCTGCGCTCGCTCCAGCCGGAGCTCGCCGGGGCCGACTTCGTCCTGGACGACTTCGCCGTCACCGGCCTCGGGCCCGCGCCCGGCGCGCAGGCGTGCGGGACGCTGGAGGTGACGCCCGCCTCGCCCGTGTTCGAGCAGGGGGCCGCGGGCGAGGTCACCGTCACCTTCACCAACCTCGAAGACGTGACGGCCGAGGACGTGGCGGTGCGGCTGGACGTGCCTGGAGGCTGGACGGCGGAGGGCGAGAGCGGCGGGCCGGTGGAACCCGGCGGGAGGCTGGCCACGACGTGGCGGGTCACGCCGCCCGCGGACGCGGCGTACGGCACGTACGAGCTGGCCGCGACCGTCACCTATTCCGCAGGTGGCGCGGCCAGGACGCTGACGGCCTCCGCCGCCGTGCGCACGCTGCCGCCGCCGCCCGCGGCCGACGCCTACGCCAGCGACCTGGAGTGGGTCGGCGCGGACAACGGCTGGGGCCCGGTGGAGCGCGACCGGTCCAACGGCGACACCGGGCCGTCGGACGGCGGGCCGATCGTGATCGGCGGGCAGGCATACGCCAAGGGGCTGGGTACGCACGCGCCCGCCAAGGTGCGTTTCCACCTCGGCGGGCGGTGTACGGCGTTCACGGCCTTCGTCGGTGTTGACGACGTGCAGGCGACACGCGGGTCTGTGGAGTTCCGCGTCGTGGCCGACGGGGTGGAGAAGGCGCGCAGCCCGGTGCTGCGGGCGGCCGACGCGGCGTACGAGCTGAGCGCCGACCTGACCGGAGCCCGGTACGTGGACCTCGTCGTCGCCGACGGCGGTGACGGCATCGGCAACGATCACGCGGACTGGGGAGTGGCCCTGTTCGCGTGCGCCTGACTTCTCCGCTCTCCTCGCAGCTAGGAGGCGGAAAACTCGCTTAGCTGACGCTTATCCGCCACGTGATCCGATGGAAGCCCGGTACTGTGCGCATTCGGGCGCAGAGAAAGAGGAGAACGCTTGTGGCCGCGTCACTACCGTCACCTTGGGCGAGAACGGCGATACCCTGGGTGACGACCGTCGCCCGTCTGGTGCTGGGCGGGGTGCTGATCGCGGCGGGTGCGCTCAAGATCGGTAACCCGGCCGACTCCGTCGTGGCGGTCAAGGCCTACCAGTTGCTGCCGGAGTCGATCGCCGTCGCGGTGGGCTACGCCCTGCCGATCCTGGAGATCGTGGTCGGCGTGCTGCTGGTCGTCGGTCTGCTGACCAGGGTGGCCGCGGTGATCGCCGCGCTGCTCATGTTCGCGTTCGTGTTCGGCATCGGCTGGGCGTGGGCGAAGGGCCTGCGGATCGACTGCGGCTGCTTCGGCGGCGGCGGCCAGCTCGGGGCCGGGCAGGAGCCGACCTACCTGCTCGACATCGTGCGCGACTTCGGCCTCGTGCTGCTCGGCGCGTGGGCCGCGCGTTTCCCGCCGGGCCGCTTCGCGCTCGACGGGGCCCTCGGGCTCGGGGGCGACACTCATGAAGAGGACGAGGGGGACGACTGATGAGCAAGGGCGAGCGTACGAAGACGAAGTCGCAGTCGGCACGCGACAAGATCAAGGCGCAGCAGGCCGAGCAGCGGGCCAGGGAGAAGCGCCGCAAGACGATCACCTACGTGACCGCGGGGGCGGTCGCGGTGGCCGCGGTCGGGCTCGGCTGGTGGTACGCCGCCAGCATCTCCCGTTCCGAGGAGGCCTCCGGCAACCTCGCCCCCGTCACCGTGCAGGCCGACGGCACCGCCGTGATGGCCCAGAGCGGCGTCACCGGGCCGGTGGTCGACATCTACGAGGACTTCCAGTGCCCGGCCTGCAAGGAACTCGAGCGCGTCAGCGGCCAGACCTTCAAGAACCTCGCCGCCGAGGGCAAGGCCAAGGTCGTCTTCCATCCGATCACGATCTTCTCCCAGGAGCCGACCAAGTCCAACTCCGTGCGCGCCGCCAACGCCGCCCGGTGCGTCGCCGACGGCAAGCAGTGGCTCGCCTTCCACGACCTGCTCTTCGCCAACCAGCCCTCCGAGACCGAGGAGGGCTTCAAGGTCGACCAGCTCAAGCAGTGGGGCAAGGAGGCCGGGGTCACCTCGCCCGGCTTCGACCAGTGCGTGACCTCGGGGAAGAACGCCGACGCGCACCTCGCGTACAGCAAGAAGATCAGCACCGAGCAGAAGCTCGACCACACGCCGACAGTGAAATTGAACGGCACAGAAATAGACAATCAGGTACTGTTCAGCCCGTCGCAACTGCGCGATGAGATTTCCGGGGCCGCCAAGTAGCCGCGCTTCCGCTACCCTCACCTGACATGCCCCTTGCCTCGATTCCCAGCCCTTCCCAAGGGGTCTGGTAT
Organism: Nonomuraea sp. PA05; assembly: GCF_008086045.1. Classification (GTDB taxonomy): domain Bacteria; phylum Actinomycetota; class Actinomycetes; order Streptosporangiales; family Streptosporangiaceae; genus Nonomuraea; species Nonomuraea monospora. The sequence continues at coordinate 358,086 of NZ_VSEY01000007.1, forward strand.
CTCGGAATCATCCCGATCCGGGCTTATGCGCTATGCATCGTGCTCGGCGTCGTCGTCGCCGTCTGGCTGAGCGAGCGCCGCTGGCGCGCCCGCGGCGGCCAGCCGGGGACCATCATCGACATCGCGGTCCCCGCGGTCATCTTCGGCCTGATCGGCGGCCGGCTCTACCACGTCATCACCGACTGGCAGACCTACTTCGGCAGCCGCGCGATCAAGGAGCCCATCCAGGCGCTCTACATCTGGGAGGGCGGCCTCGGCATCTGGGGCGCGATCGCGCTCGGCGGCGTCGGCGTCTGGTGGGCCGCGCGCAGGCGCGGCCTGTCCATGACCGCACTCGCCGACACGATCGCGCCAGGCATCGCCTTCGCGCAGGCCATCGGCCGCTGGGGCAACTGGTTCAACCAGGAGCTGTACGGCTCGCCGACCACGCTGCCGTGGGGCCTGGAGATCGACGTCGACCACGGCGGCGAGCCCGGCGTCCTCTACCACCCGACGTTCCTGTACGAGTCGCTGTGGGACCTCGGGCTCGGCTTCGCGCTCATCTACCTGGGCCGCCGCCTCGCGCTGCACCACGGGCGGCTGTTCGCGCTCTACGTCGCCGGCTACACCCTCGGCCGCTTCTGGATCGAGGGCCTGCGCATCGACCCGGTCGGCGGCGTGGACCACGCGGTCGAGTTCCTCGGGCTGCGGCTCAACCAGTGGACCTCGATCGTGCTGTTCATCGGCGCGCTGGTGTACTTCTGGGCGACCAGGAACAAGACGGGCGTGGAGATCGTCGTTTCGCCGTCGGCCCACTACGAGCCCGGCGCGGAATCGGCCGACCCCGTCCACTCCACGGGCCAGGCCGACGCCGGCGAGTCCTCCGCGTCCGCTGAGTCCTCTGAGTCCGCTGAGTCCTCTGGGTCGTCCCTTGGCGGCGACACGCCCGAGGGTGAGGCGTCAGAAAAAGACGCCCCGGATCCGGACGCGCCCAAGGCCGAGGCTCCCTCCGCTGCCGCCGAGGAGCCCCAGGCCGACGACCAGGCTGAGCTTTCCGACGGCGAACCCGTGACGAAGGAGAAGAACTCGCGATGAACGGTCGCGCGGAGATCCACCACCTACGTCGTGACGTCACCGGAGGCCGGTCACGGCCCCCGGTGCCGGGCGCGATGGACGGCCTGGTGTCGAACTTCGCGCTCATCGCGGGTGCCGCGTTCGGTGCGGCGGGGCTGTGATGGCTCGGCGCAGAGGCCCGTCCGGTTCGGGCGGGCGGTCGAACGGCGACCGTTCCGGGCGTTCCCGGGGGGCCCGGCCGGATGCTCCGGGGCCCCACGCCACCGACGGTCAGGGCTTTCCGGCCGCCGACGGCTTCCACGCGCCCGGCACGGACGGTCGTGGATTTCAGGCTCAGGGGCATGATGGCTGGCCGGCCGCCGATGGCGGCGGCCGGCGAGCCTCCGGCACCGACGCGGGTGGCTGGCCCGTGGCCGGTGGGCAGTCCGTGGGTGGCACGGACATCAGTGGCTGGCCTGTGGCTCGGGCCGGGAGCGACCACGGGGTGGGCGGCACCGACATCAACGGCTGGCCCGTGACCGGTGGTGGCCATGCCGCCGGTGGTGGTTTCGCTGGTGGTGGTCATGCTGGTGGTGGTCACGCTGCTGGTAGTGGTCACGCTGGTGGTGGGCATGCTGCCGGTGGCACGGACGGCGGTGGCTGGCACGCGGCCGGCGGTGGCCGGTCCGGGGCCGAGGGCGAGGGTGGCAGGAGGTCGTCCGGGAGCCGTGGCAGCCGGAGGGCGGCCCGCTCCCGTGGCGGGCACTCCGCGGAGCCGGTCAGCGGCGACTGGCAGGCGGCGGGCAACGACAGCGGCGGCCGGGCGGCGACGCGTGGCGCTCAGGGGGGCTGGCTGGAGGGGGACGCCGAGGGGGGCTGGCTGGCGGGAGACGCCGACGGTGGCACCTGGCCGCCGAGGGACCTTCCCCACGTACGGTCGGCCAGGAAGGCCGAGCCCAGCGGCGGCCGATCGGCGCACAGGGACGGCTTCACCGCCGAGACCCCCCGCGGCGCCGACGCGACCGGCTGGGCCGACACATCCGGATGGCCTGGCGAACCTTCGCAGGCTGAGACGTCCGGCAGAGGTCGTGGATCCCGCAGAGCCGACGCCGCCGCACGCGACAACGGCGCGGGCAGGCGTGATGGTGCGGGAAGAGACAACGGCGCCGGGCGGCACGACGGCGCGGGGAGGGACAACGGCGCTGGGCACGACGGCACTGGGCGGCACGACGGGGCTGGGCGGCACGACGGGGCTGGGCGGCACGACGGCGCGGCACGAGGCGACGGCGCGGCACGAGGCGACGGCGCGGCACGGGGTGACGGCGCGGCACGGGGTGACGGGGCCGATCAGACGGCTTCAGCGTCCGGGAAGCGGCGCCGGACCCCACGCTCCGACTGGCAACTCCCCCTGCTCACCGACTGGGGTTTCCGTCCGGAGCAGCAACGGCTGATGGTCATCATCGCCACGGTCGTGGCCGTGCTGGCAGGCGGGACGGGCCTGGTGGCGGCCATCGTCAACCTGGGCACGTACGCACCGGAACGCCAGGCCGGCGCCGCCGTGCTCGGCCCCGACGCGGCCGTGCCGCAGGTGTTCCACGGGTGGGGCTCGCCCAAGCTGTTCGACCCCCTGGCGGAGCGCACGAAGGACGCCAAGGCCCTGACCGAGAAGGAGGTCTTCAGCCAGAGCGAGCTCGCCGTCACCAAGAAACTCAAGCTCAAGCTCGTCGCCAAGCAGCTCGACGCCGACTGCTCGGCCGCGCTGTGGGGCGGCACCCTCCTCGAACGGGTCTCGGCCGCGGGCTGCACCCAGGCCGCCCGGGGCCTGTACGCCAGCTCCGACGGCCGGTACGTCGGCCAGTACACGCTACTCAACCTCAAGGACGGCAAGTCGGCGGCCGAGCTGGTCGAGTCATTGAAGACCCTTTACCGTGGCGGCTGGGCGAACCCCCTGACCTCCACCAAGGCCTCCTTCCCCGGCGGCGGCTACTCGGAGGCGGGCGGCTACGCGCTGGGCCACTACGTCGGCATGGTGTGGCTCGGCAAGGTGGACGGCGCGGAACCCACCGCCAAGGACGACTTCGTCTCGCTCACCCTGGCGCTGCGCGGAGCGGAGAAGGCCGTCTACCGCCGAGTCGTCGCGATCACGGGATCGGCCTCCTGATGGCACGCGCCAGCACCGAGGCGACGCCCCCTGACGGCCCAGCCGGCCCAGCCGGCCCAGCGGGCCCAGCCGGTTCAGCCGGCCCAGCCTCCGGCACCCCGCCCGGCGACGCCTGGGACGAGGAGCGGGACGGACGACCCAAGCTCCGTTTCCTCGCCGTCGCCGCCACCGTCGTCCTCGTACTGGCGGCCGTCGGGGCGAGCGGATGGTGGTGGCTGGGGCGCGAGCAGCCCCGCCCCGCCACCTTCCACGCCGAGCCCACGTCCGCCTTCTACTCCGCGATCGACGATCGCCGCGACGACGCCGCCCCGCTGACCCTCCAGGAGGTCTTCACCGAGGCCACCCGGACGCTGGGCGCCATGAGCCTGGCGGCGACCCGCGAGTTCGCCGACTGCGACGAGGTGCTCTCGGGCGCCACGGCGCAGGGATGCACGCAGGCGCTGCAGGCCACGTACCAGGGTGGGGGAGTGGCGGGTCAGTTCGTCATCTTCAACCTCGGGGACGGGCGGGCGGCCGACGCGCTGGTGGCGGCGCTGCGCACGGACGGGTTCGTGCGGCAGGACATCACGTTCGAGGCCGTGGGCAGCCGGGCGCAGGCGCGGGCCATGGGGCACTACGTGACGGTGAGCTGGGTGGGTGGCGCCGTGCCCGCCGAGGACCTGGTCACGGCGCTGGTGGCCCTCGACGGGCTGGGCAAGGTGGTGCAGGGACGCATCATCGCCGCCGTCTGACCGCCACTACGCACGGTGCTCAGGTGGTGGCGGTCAGGGACTTGACCGTGGTGGCGACGGCGTCCCTGAGGCCGGACAGGCGGTGCAGGGGCGCGTCCAGCGGTGTCAGATCGTCCGACCAGTCGGCCGCCTCGCGGATCAGGGCGCGGGCTTCGTTCTTGGTCAGCGTCGTCCCCTGGGCCCTGGCGAGCGCGATGAGGCCCTCACGCCACGTGTTGGCCAGCTTGCCGTGCCCGTTGTCCAGGATCCGGCGCAGCACCACGTCCACGTCGTCCTCGGGCTGGGGCAGGCGGACGACGTCCAGCACGCCCTCACGCGCCCCCTCCACCGCGAAGACGGCCGAAAGGGCGGCAGGCAGGCGCGACGGGAGCCCCGGGCCTGTGACGCGGATGTGGGCGGCGCGGGAGGCGAGCAGGAGGCGGGGGAGTGCGGCCTCCAGGCCTGCCGGGACGGCCACCGCGACCCGGGACGGGGCGGCGGCGTAGGGCTTGGCGAGCCAGGTCGAGAGCTTGACCCGGGGCTGGGTGAGGGCCTTGGGCCAGTCGCCCACGAGCAACTCGGCCTCGAACCCCGCCAGCACCTCCGCCGCAGGACTCGCCACCTCGGAACCCGCTCCCGCGCTTGCGCCCGCCGCGACGTCCGCCTGCGTGCCCGCCGCCGTGACGCCCGTCTGCATGCCCGCGCCCGCCGTGACGCCCGTCTGCATGCCCGCGCCCGCCGTGACGCCCGTCTGCGTGC
>NZ_VSEY01000070.1 GCF_008086045.1 Nonomuraea sp. PA05
GGCCGGGTCCCCGCTGCGGGGCACGTTGTTGGTGGCCCTCTGCCTGCCCGGGGGCTTGGTCGCTTTGGGGGCGCCCGGGCCCCCCGGCGGGGGGGGGGGGGGCGGGGGGGGGGGGGTGGGGGGGGGGGGGGGGCGGGGCCCCCCCCGCCGCTCCGCCGTGGCGCTGGGCCTGGCCGCCGTGTCGTTCGCGAGCACGACGCTGGCCGGGGCGTCGGCGTGGGAGCTGCTGCTCGTGTCGGCGATCCTGCTGCCCTGCTGGTCGGTGGGCGTGCTGGCGCGGCGCAGCGGCGAGCTGGCGGCGCGGCACGCTGAGCTGACGGCGCGGCACGCCGAGCTGACGGCGCACTTCGCGGAGCTCGCGGCGGCGCTCGACGCCGAACGTGAGGTCAACGCCCAGGCGGCGGTCGCGCGGGAGCGCACCCGCATCGCCGGGGAGGTGCACGACGCGGTCGCGCACTCGGTGAGCGTGATGACCCTGCAACTGGGTGCGCTGCGCCGGCTGCTCGGCGACCGGCCGGCGGAGCAGGAGGTCGTGGCGGGGCTGGAGCGGCTGGGACGGGAGACCGTGGAGGAGATGCGCGGCCTCGTCGGGCTGCTGCGCGAGCGCGGTGGCGACGGGGATCAGGTGGCGCCGATGCCGTCGCTGGTGCGGCTGGACGAGCTGATCGCGGACGTGCGGGCGGCCGGTCTGGCCGTGACGCTGGACGCGCCCGCCGACCTGCCCCGGCTGCCTCCGGTGCTGGACGTCACGGCGTACCGGGTGTTGCAGGAGGCGCTGACGAACGTGCTCCGGCACGCCGGCGCCGCCCCGACGGCGGTCGCCATCGGCTACAACGAGCAGGCGCTCACCCTGGAGGTACGCAACGCGCCGTCACCTGCGCACACCGCCGCGAGCGCGGGCGAGGGCGCGGCTGGGGGCACGGGCGGAGGCCCGGCGGGAGGCGTGCGTGCGGGCGCGGGCGGAGGCCCGGCGGGAGGTTCGGCGGGAGGCGTGTGTGCGGGCGCGGGCGGAGGTTCGGCGGGAGGTTCGGCGGGAGGCGTGCGTGCGGGCGTGGCCGGGACGAGGGGCGGGCGGGTCGGTCAGGGGCTGGTGGGCATGCGGGAGCGGCTGACCATGGTGCAGGGCAGCCTGCACACCGGCCCCGAGCCGGACGGCGGCTACGCGGTACGCGCCCGTTTCCCCCTCCCGCGCACCTGGTGAGCACGACCGTCCTGCCGCGACCTCCGTTGCCCTCGTGGACGACGAGACCACGGCCCGCGCAGGGCGGCCGGGCGGCCGCGCTGACCGGACGCGAGACGGGTGCGGGCTAGAGCCACCCGCTCCTGCGCAGCAGCCGGAAGACGACGACCACCGCGACCCCCATCATCCCCAGCGCGAGAGGGTAGCCGAACACCCAGTGCAACTCGGGCATGTAGTCGAAGTTCATGCCGTACACGCCGGCGATCATCGTGGGCACGGCGATGAGGGCCGCCCACGAGGAGATCTTGCGCATGTCGGCGTTCTGCTGCATGGCGACCTTGTTCTGCTCACGCCCCGTCAGGGCCAGGTGGGCGGTCAGGGCGCTGGTCAGCAGCTCGTTGTGCTCGTCCACCTGGGCGTCCACCCGCAGCAGGTGGTCGAGCACGTCGCGGTACTGCTCCCGGGTGTCCGAGCACAGCTCCACCCGGCCCTTGACGATCTCCTCCAGCACGGGGATCAGCGGGTCCTGGGCGGTGCGGAACTCCAGGACCTCGCGCTTGAGCGAGTAGATGTCCTCGGTGGCGTCGGCGTACTCGCCGCTGAACACCCGGCGCTCCAGCGCGATGAGGTCGCCCTCGATCTCGTGCGTGATGCGCGAGTAGTCGTCGACGACCTGGTCGCAGATCGCGTACAGCACCCCGGAGGGACCCGAGGCGAGCAGCCCCGGGTCGGCCTCGATGCGGCGGCGCACCGCCTTGAGCGGCGCCGCCTGCCCGTGCCGGACGCTGATGACGAAGTCCTTGCTCAGGAACAGGTTGATCTCGCCGACCTCGATGTCGGAGGTCTCGTCCGTGTACAGCAGCGGCTTCAGCACCACGAACAGGGTGTCGTCGTAGCGTTCGAGCTTGGCCCGCTGGTGGGCGTGGATGGCGTCCTCGACCGCCAGCGGATGCAGCTTCACCTCGTGGGTGATCAGGTCGAACTCCTCCTGCGAGGGGTCGTGCAGCCCGATCCACAGGAAGGAGTCGCCCCTGGCCCGCGCGGCGTTGAAAGCGTCGCTGATGTCCCCGGTGATGGTCTCACGCACACCGCCGCAGTAGATCGCCTGGTCCACAATCACAACCGGTATTCTCGCGTACCCGGACAAGCCCCCCGTCCCGCCTCTGCACAATGAGGGGAGGAGGTACACGATGGCCGACGGAGTGTTGTTCGAGCGGGTGGCGCCGGTGGTGCCGGTGCGGGACCTGGACGCGGCGATGGAGCGGTACCGGCGGCTCGGCTTCGCCGTCCGCGCCTATGAAGGCGGCGCGCGGTACGCCTTCGTCGAGCGCGGCGAGGTGTCGCTGCACCTGAACGAATGGGCCGAGCACGACCCCGGCGTCACCGGCGCGGTCGTTTACCTGTACGTCTCCGATGCCGACGCGCTGCACGGCGAGTGGGCGGCGGCCGGTGTCCCCGGGCGGCTCGTGCCTCCCCGGGACACCGAGTACGGGCTACGCGAGTTCGCCTACGTGGACCTCGACGGGACCCTGCATCGCGTCGGATCACGGCTCGGCTGAGCCCGGCCCCGGTCGGCGGCCGGGCACCCCGGTGGCGGGGCGCCCGTCCGTCAGAGGTCGGCCAGCAGGGTCGCCGGGCGTTCCACGCAGTCGGCGACGTACCGCAGGAAGCCTCCGGCGACGCCGCCGTCGCACACCCGGTGGTCGAACGTGAACGAAAGCTGGGTGATCTTGCGGATGGCCAGCGTGCCGTCCACCGCCCACGGCCTGTCGATGACGCGGCCGACGCCGAGCAGCGCGGCCTCCGGGTGGTTGATGATCGGGGTGGAGCCGTCCACGCCGAACACGCCGTAGTTGTTGAGCGTGAACGTGCCTCCCGTCAGGGACTGCGGGGGAAGGGTGCCCTCGCGGGCCAGGGCCGTCAGGCGGGCCAGCTCCGCCGCCAGCTCCGACAGCGTCAGGAGGTGGGCGTCGCGGACCACCGGGACGACCAGGCCGCGGCCCGTCTGGGCGGCGAAGCCCAGGTGGATCTGCGGGTAGCGGACGATCTCCGCGTGGTCGAGGTCCACCGTCGAGTTCAGCTCCGGGTAGCGGCGCAGGCCCGCCACGCAGATGCGGGCCAGGAGGGCGAGCAGGCCGATGCGTCTGTCGGGGACGGCCGCGCGCAGGGCGTCCCTGGTCTCCAGGAGGGCGGTGGCGTCGGCGTCCACCCAGGTGGTGGCGTCGGGGATCTCGCTCCTGCTCCGGGACAGCTTCTCGGCCACGGCGCGGCGCAGGCCGCGCAGGGGGATGCGCTCCGCCTCCTGCGGTGCGGAGGGTGCGGCCTGCTGCGGGGCCGATGCGGCGGGCTGCTGTGGTGCGGACGCGGCGGTCTGCCGTGGGGCCGATGCGGCGGGCTGCTGTGGTGCGGACGCGGTGGTTTGCCGTGGGGCCGATGCGGCGGGCTGCTGTGGTGCGGACGCGGCGGTCTGCCGCGGGGCCGACGCGGCGGGGACGTTCTGGTGCTCGGCGATGGCGCGTTCGACGTCCCTGCGCAGGATGACGCGGTTGGGGCCGCTGGGGGTGACGCCCGCCAGGTCGACGCCGTTCTCCTGCGCCAGCCTGCGCACCAGCGGGGAGATCACCCGCGGCGCCTCCTCGCGCGGCGCGACCGCGGCCAGGCCGGCCGACGGGCTGGCCGACGGGCCCGAGCCGGTGCGATCCCGGCGCCGCCGCCGCTGCCCGGAAAGGTGCCCGGTGCCGTAGCCGATCAGCACGTTGCCGGACCCGGCCCGCTCCTCCTCCCGGTAACGCTCCGCCGCCCCATCCGGCGCGCCGCCCGTCCTGACGCCAGACGCACCGCCCGTCCTGACGCCAGACGCGCCGCCCGTCCTGACGCCAGACGCGCCGCCCGTCCTGACGCCAGACGCGCCGCCCGTCCTGACGCCAGACGCGCCGCCCGGACCGCCGGAGCCGCCCGCCCCACCGACCGAGATGAGCGGATCCCCCACCGAAAGCGTCGTCCCCGCCGCCGCATGCAGCCCCACGACCACCCCCGCGAAGGGAACAGGCACCTCCACGGCAGCCTTGGCGGTCTCCACCTCCACCACGATCTGATCGACCTCGACCCGATCCCCGACGGCGACCTTCCAGACCACCACCTCGGCCTCCGCCAGCCCTTCGCCCAGGTCAGGCAGCCGGAACAGCTGCGCCTCGAGCGTGTTCACGCCGCCCCCCGGGTCAGGTGCCGCACGTCCACCCGGTCACCGAACTGCAGCCGGTCAACGGCATCCAGCACCCGGTCCACCCCGGGCAGGTGCGCGTGCTCCAGCTTCGGCGGCGGGTAGGGGATGTCGAACCCGGCCACCCGCAGCACGGGCGCGGCCAGCGAGTGGAAGCACCGCTCCTGCACCCGCGCCGCGATCTCGGCCCCCACCCCCGCGAACCCCTGCGCCTCCTGCACCACCACGCACCGCCCGGTCCGCCGCACCGACGCGACGACCGTCTCGTCGTCGAACGGCACGATGCTGCGCAGGTCCACGACCTCCAGGTCGAGCCCGTCCTCGGCGGCGGCGGAGGCGGCCTCCATGGCGACGGGCACGGAGGGCCCGTAGGCGACGAGGGTGGCGTCCCGGCCGGGCCGCCGGACGGCCGCGCGCCCGAACGGCGCGGCTGCCCGCTGTTCCAGCGCGGCCTCGGCCTTGGACCAGTAGAGCTTCTTCGGCTCCAGGAACACGACCGGGTCGGGGTCGGCGATGGCGTCGCGCAGCAGCCAGTAGGCGTCCTCGACGGTGGCCGGGGTGACGACCTTCAGCCCGGGGGTGTGGGCGTAGTACGCCTCGCTGGAGTCGCAGTGGTGCTCGACCCCGCCGATGCCGCCCGCGTACGGGACGCGGATCACCATCGGCAGCGTCAGCTTGCCCCGGGTGCGGTTGCGTAGTTTGGCCACGTGTGAGGCGATCTGCTCGAACGCCGGGTAGGCGAAGGCGTCGAACTGCATCTCGACGACGGGCCGGTAGCCGCCCATGGCCATGCCGACGGCGAGGCCGACGATGCCGGATTCGGCCAGCGGCGTGTCGAAGCACCGGTCCTCGCCGAAGTCCCTGGTCAGCCCGTCGGTGATGCGGAAGACGCCACCGAGCGGCCCGACGTCCTCGCCGAAGACCAGCACGCGCTCGTCGTCGCGCAGCGCGTCGCGCAGGGCCGTGTTCAGGGCCTGCGCCATCGAGACGGTGGGCATGTCAGCTCTCCTGTGCGTTCAGCTCGGCCCGCAGTTGCTCGCGCTGTTCGAGGAGCTGCGGGGTGGGCTCGGCGTAGACGTGGTCGAAGATCTCGAGGAGGTCGGGTTCGGCGTCGGCGTTCATGCGCGCCCGCAGGTCAGCGGCGAGCGACTCGCCGTCCGTCCGCGCGGACTCGGCGTCCTGGTCGGTGAGCAGGCCGCGCCCGCGCAGGTACGTCTCCAGCCGGGGCAGCGGGTCGGCGGCGCTCCAGCGCCGCACCTCGTCGTCGTCGCGGTAGCGGGTGGCGTCGTCGGCGTTGGTGTGCGCGTCCATCCGGTACGTGTGCGCCTCGACGAGGAACGGCCCCCGCCCGTCGCGCGCGTGCCCGACGGCCGCGGACAGCACGGACAGCACGGCCACGAGGTCGTTGCCGTCGACCTGCTCGGCGGGCACGCCGTAACCGACGCCCTTGTAGGCCAGCGCGGGCGCGGCGCTCTGCTTGGCCAGCGGCACGGAGATGGCGTACTTGTTGTTCTGCACGAAGAACACCACGGGCGCCTTGAGCACGGCGGCGAAGTTGAGCGCCTCGTGGAAGTCGCCCTCGCTGGTCCCGCCGTCGCCGATGAAGGCCATCACGACGCCGTCCTCGCCCTTGCGGCGCAGCGCCTCGGCCATGCCGGTGGCATGCAGCACCTGGGTGGCCAGCGGCGTGCACTGGGGTGCGACGCGGGTGGCGACGGGATCGTAGCCGCAGTGCCAGTCGCCGCGCAGCAGCGTCAGCACCTCGACGGGGTCGAGCCCGCGCGCCACCAGCGCCACCGAGTCGCGGTAGGTGGGGAACAGCCAGTCGTGCTCGCGCAGCGCGAGCACGCCCGCGACCTGGCAGGCCTCCTGCCCGCGGCTGGAGGGGTAGACGGCGAGCCGCCCCTGCTTGGTCAGCGCCGTCGCCTGGGTGTCGAAGCGCCGCCCCACGACCATCCAGCGGTACGCCGCGCGCAGCAGCTCGTCCGGCGGCACTGCGTACCCGGCGGGCTCCTTCACGGGGGAGCCGCCCTCATCGACGAACCGGATGGGCGCCTGCGAGGGCAGCAGCTCCCGCACGGCTTTCGCCGACGTCTTCGTGGACATGACGGCACTCACTTTCTGCTGATCAGAGCGCTCGCCCAGGCGCCGGCCAGGGCGGACATTTGTCACAGAAAGCGTCCGTCCACCTGGCCATCCGTTCAAGAGACGATGGATAATGAGCGACAAATGGTTCAAGGTGGGCTTATGGAGGGCCAATTGTCGTCAGAAGGGACACCTGGGAACGGCTGGCCGGGACGTTCGGCCACTGGGCTGGACGCGGTGGACCGGGCGATCATCGCCGAACTCCTGCGTGACGGCCGCATTTCGGTCCGCACACTGGCGGAACGCGTGCACATCTCGCGCGCCAACGCCTACGCCCGCCTCACCCGTCTCGTGGACGACGGCGTGATCACGGGCTTCACCGTCGAGCTGGCCCCGCACAAGGCGGGCCTGGGCACCAGCGCGTACGTGTCGGTGACCATCGAGCAGAACTCCTGGCGCGCGGTGCTGGCCCAGCTCAAGGAGATCCCCTTCGTCGAGCACTTCGCCATGGTCGGCGGCGACTACGACATTCTCGTCCTGGTCAGGACCCCGGACAACGAGACGCTGCGGCACGTGGTGCTGGAGCGAATCCAGGACGTGCAGGGGGTGCTGTCCACGCGGACGTGGCTGGTGTTCGACGAGGCGCGGGGGAGCGGCGCGCACTGGCGGGCGGCGGACTAGGACTTCAAGGCGGACTAGGACTTCAAGCCGGACTAGGACTTCAAGGTCCTGTACTCCTGGAGGATCTCCTCCATCTGCCGCACCATGAACGTGTAGTACTCGTGCATCTCGCGCAGCCGCCCGCGCTGCGGCTCCGGCAGTTCGTCGCCGCGGGCCCGCGCGTGCTCGGCCAGGGTCAGCAGTTCCCGCGTCTGCCCCAGCATGTGCTGCAGGCAGCCGATCCAGGCGTCGTGGCGCCACTCGTAGACGTACTGGCGGGAGCCGGGCTCCTTGAAGCGCCGCACGGTGCCGCTGTCGACCAGCAGCCGGGTCATCTCCGAGACCGAGCCCTTGCTCGCCTCCAGCGTGCTCTGCAGCTCCGCCGTGGACAGGGGCGCGGAGCTGAGCATCAGCACTCCCGCGGCGCGTCCCGCCATCGGAGGCCAGCCCATGGCCCGGCCGATGCGCAGGCCGAAGTCGTCGAGCAGGGGGCTCAGGTCGCCGGCCAGGCTGGACACCACCCGTCTCCCAACGGTCAGAAAAAAAATGAACTTTCACCCTTGACTGAACTTTTCGCTGACGGCAGTCTACCGGCTAGCCGCGGTCCGGTTTTTCCGGCCGCTTTGAGCAGGAGGTTCGCCGTGACAGACACGGGCTGGGACATCATCGTCGTGGGCGCGGGCTCCGCCGGCGCGGCGCTCGCCGCCCGCTCCGCCGAGCGAGGCGGACGCGTCCTCCTCCTGGAGGCGGGCCCCGACTACCGGTCGGCGCAGATGCACGAGGCGTGGCGGTCGCCGAACCCGGTCCGCGCCCTGCTCGACCCCACCGCCGTCGAGGGCCTGGTCTGGCCGGGGGTCGACTCCTCCCGCACCGACGCGCAGCCGCCGGCGCCGTACTGGCGCGGCAGGGGCGTCGGCGGCAGCTCCGCCATCAACGGGCAGATCGCGATCCGCCCGCCCGCCGAGGACTTCGACGACTGGGCCGCCGCGGGCTGCGCGGGCTGGTCGTGGCGGGACGTGCTGCCCTACTTCAGCAAGCTGGAGGACGACGAGGAATTCGGCGACGAGCCCTACCACGGCCGCGGCGGCCCCACCCCGATCTTCCGCATGCCCCGCGAGCAGTGGGGATCGGTGGACACCGCCCTGTGCGACGCCGCGCTGGCCGCCGGGCACCCGTGGGCGCCCGACGTCAACGCGCCCGGCGCGGCCGGCGTCTCGCCGTACCCGATCAACTCCCGCGACGGGCGCAGGGTGACGGTCAACGACGGCTACCTGGAGCCGGCCCGGTCCCTGCCCGGCCTCACCGTACGCGGCGGCGCCCTGGTCGACCGGGTGCTGTTCGCCGGGAACCGGGCCGTCGGCGTCCAGATCGTCCAGGACGGCACGGTCACCACCGAGTACGCCGGCGAGATCGTGATCAGCGCGGGCGTCGTCCACTCCCCGGCCATCCTGCTGCGCTCCGGCGTCGGCCCCGCGGCCGACCTCGGCCGGCTCGGCATCGAGGTCAGGCAGGACCTGCCCGTCGGCCTCGGCATACAGGACCACCCGATGATCGTCGTCAACCTGCTCCTGGCGGAGCGGGCCGCCATCCAGAGCGCCGACGACCGCCACACCAACGTCTGCGTCCGCTACACCAGCGGGCCCGCCGGCCTGCCGCTCGACATGATGTTCGTCTCCCTGAACCAGAACGTGCTGTCCATGGAGGCCGCCGACAAGCGGCTGCCCGCCGGCGGCGTGGGCGTGTGGCTCAACCAGAACCACTCGCGCGGCGTCCTGACCCTGAAGTCCGCCGACCCCGGCGCGCAGCCCGAGGTGCGCGAGCGCATGCTCTCGGACGCGCGCGACCTGGAACGCCTGCGCCACGGCGTGCGCGCGCTGGTCGAGCTGGCCAGGGGGCCCGAGGTCGCCGGCATCCTGGCCGGCTCCGTCGAGTCCGCCAACGCCCGCCTGTTCGAGGTGCTGGACGACGACGCCGCGCTCGGCGAGCACCTCCTGGCCACCGCCATGGACGCCCAGCACGGCACCAGCACCTGCCGCATGGGCGACCCCGCCGACGCCGCCACCGTGGTCGACCCGTCGTGCCGCGTGCTGGGCCTCGACGGGCTGCGCGTGGTGGACGCCTCGATCTTCCCGTCCGTGCCGCGCGCCAACACCAACCTGACAGCGATCATGGCCGGCGAGCTCATGGCCGACCGCCTCTAGGAGCACCCACATGAAGACCCTGCGGAACCTGATCGGCGGCGTGTGGCAGGACGCGCGCGGCCACGACTTCCACGACGTGATCGACCCGGCGACGGAGGAGGCCGTCGCCCGCTGCCCCAGCGGCTCGCCCGAGGACGTGCGCCTCGCCGTGGACGCCGCCGTCGCGGCACAACCGGCCTGGGCCGCGACGCCCGTGGCCGACCGCGTCGCCCTCCTGACCCGCTGGGCCGACACGGTCGCCGCGCACGCCGCCGAACTGGCCGAGGCCGAACGCCGCGAGATGGGCAAACCGGTCGCCCTCGGCACCGCCTTCATCGGCGGCGCCGCCCAGGCGTTCAAGGTCGCCGTCACCGAGGCGCTGGACTACGCGTTCGAGGAGACGGTCGCGGGCCCCGGCGGCGGCAGCACCACGATCGTGCGCCACCCGCTCGGCGCCACCGCCGTCATCGTGCCGTGGAACTTCCCGGTGCCCATGGCCCTCGGCGCGCTCGGCCCGCTGCTCGCCGCCGGGAACACCGTGGTGCTCAAGCCGTCCGAGCGCTCGCCGCTGTCGGCGGTGCGGCTGCTGGAGCTGATGGACCTGCCGGACGGCGTGGTCAACCTGGTGCTCGGCGACGCGCGGGCCGGCGCGCCGCTGACCGCCGACGAGCGCCTCGGCCTCGTGCACTTCACCGGCTCCGTCGAGGCGGGCCGCCAGGTCGGCGCGCGCAGCGGCGAGCTGCTGCGCCGGTCGGTCCTGGAGCTCGGCGGCAAGGACCCGGTGATCGTGGACGCGGGCGTGGACCCCGTGGCGACGGCCGCCGCGGTCGCGTTCGGCGCCTTCGCCAACACCGGGCAGATCTGCACCTCCATGGAACGCGTCTACGTGCACCAGGACGTGGCGGAGCCGTTCGTCGAGGCGCTCGTCGAGGCCGCAGGCGCCTATCCGGCCGGCGACGTGCTCGGGCCGCTGGTGGACCGGCGGCAGCGCGACATCGTCGCCCGGCACGTCGCCGACGCCGTCGAACGCGGCGCCACCGTCCGCACCGGCGGGGCGGCGCCCGAAGGTAAGGGCTTCTACTACCCCGCCACCGTGCTCACCGGCGTGGACGAGAGCATGCTGATCATGACAGAGGAGACGTTCGGGCCGGTCGCCCCCGTCACCGTCGTCTCCTCCTTCGAGGAGGGCGTGCGCAGGGCGAGCGCCTCCCGCTACGGCCTGGCCGCCACCGTCTACACCACCGACCCGGCGCACGTCGCCGCCGCGCGCCGCATCCCCGCCGGGGTCGTGTGGGTGAACGAGTGGCAGGGCGGCGGGCCCGAGCGGCTCTACGAACCGGCGGGCGACAGCGGCATGGGCGCCACGGGATCCCGCGCCGCCTACGACGCCGCCACCCGGCCCACCTCCGTCCACGTCGCGGGGCAGGCCGTCGGAACGGGATCGGCAGGCGCGTCCTAGGCGCCCTTGGCGAGCACCTCCGCGCGAGCCAGCACGTCACCGACGAGGGCGGCGACCTCCTCGGGGGTGAAGTCCATCGCGTTCTCGCCCACGGTGACCTCGAAGCTGCACCGTGAGGGGTCGGGGCTGCTGCGCACCCGTCCCCAGAGCTGCACGCCCCGCTCCTCCAGGAGCGCCTGACCGGCCTGCTCCACGGCCCGCCTGGACGCCGGCAGGTGCACGTGGAACAGCGGCGTCTGCGGCGGATCGGGCCGGGTGCGGGCCAGGCCGCCGGTGTTGATCGCGGCGGCGATGGCGATCGCGTGGTCGCGGTAGGCGGGCATGCGCTCCGCGACGGTGTCGAGGCCCGTCATGGCCGCCAGGGCGAGCGGCCACGCGTCGGGGATGCCGCCGCCGAGCCGCTGCCGCCACACCTCGGTGGCGGCCATCGTGCGGGCGTCCCCGGCGAGCACGGCGCCCCGCACCCCCTGGAGGCTCTTGTAGAGCGAGACGTACACCGAGTCGAACAGGCCCGCGATCTCGTGGAGGGGCCGCCGGTAGTACGTCTGCGCCTCCCACAGCCGCGCCCCGTCCAGGTGCGCGGCGGCGCCGGTCGCCCGGACCAGCCCGGCCTGCTCGCCCAGCTCGTCCCACTCGGGCAGCAGGCCGCCGAGGTCGCGCTGCGGCAGCTCCCACACCACCGCCGCGAGCGGCTCGCCGATCGCCGTCAGGTCCTGCGCCGTCATGAGCTCGTACGGGTCGCCGGTGCGGCGGAAGCGCAGCCCGTGAACCGCGTTGTAGCCCTGCTCCTCCCACACGTCCAGGTGCGTGAACGGATGCCCGGCGAAGGTGCGGTGCCCGCTGCGGTCGGCGTACACGCGCAGCACCGCCTGCTGCGCCATCGTCCCGCTCGGGAAGAACAGCGCGCGCTCCTTGCCGAGCAGCGCTGCCAGCCGCCGCTCCAGCACGGCGACCGGGCCGTCGGGGCCGTCCGGCGGCGTGTCGTCGTCCACCAGCGCCAGCATCCGCTCCAGCACCGCCCGCGGCCTGCGCCGGTGCGGCGCGTGCAGGAACAGGGCCCGTCGTACGGGCGGGGTGGCCTCGGCCATGGTCGCTCTCCCAACACGTGTCGCCAGTACGTTGCAGTATCCCTCCGGCAAGGGCGGGCGGCTTGTCAAGGGCTGTCCTGTCCTGCCGTGGCTTGTCACACTCAGGCCGTAGCCGGACACCGTCAGCTCCGGCCGCCCCCTACGAGGAGACGCCTGTGACCGTGATCCACGATCTTGCCGCCCCCCGGGCAGGCAGCCCGCGCATGACCGTACGGGAGAGGCTGCCGCTGCTGCTCGGCGCCCTGCTGACGAGCGCACCCATCGCGCTGGGCTGCGAGGCGGTGCTGCCCGCGGAGGAGGTCATGATGATGGGTGGCGTACCCGTGCGACTACGCTCGCTGCGCCGCAAACTCGCCAGGCTGCTCTACGACCAGCGGTACGGCGTGAGCACCGCCGACTTCGCCGATCTCGCCGACTTCGGCCTCGACCATCCAGAACGCGTCTACTACTCGCCCGCCCACTGGGGCACCCTGCGCCGGGCGCTGCCCGTCGGGGACGTCGGCCGCCAGGACGTCTTCCTCGACCTGGGCGCGGGCAAGGGCCGCATGGTGCTGGAGGCGGCGGGCAACTACCCGTTCAAGCAGGTCATCGGGGTCGAGCTGTCGTCGGAGCTGACCGAGGTGGCCAGGGCCAACCTGGCGGGGACCAGGATCAGGCTGCGGGCGCGGGAGGTGGAGTTCGTCCGCTCGGACGTGCTCGACTACGACATCCCGGACGACGTCAGCGTGGTGTTCCTGAACAACCCGTTCAGGGGACGGACGTTCGCCGCCGCCATGGAGCGCCTGCTCGCCTCGGCCGACAGGAACCCGCGCCCCATCACGCTGATCTACTTCAACCCGGTCGAGGAGGAGCACCTCCTGAGCACCGGCCGCTTCCGCCACCTGCGCACGGTGCGGCCGTGGCGGCGCAAGGACACGGGGGTGTTCGGCACCACGCGCGTGTACGCCGTGACGGCGTAACCGGCTCAGCCGGAGGGGGAGAAGCGTACGGGCAACGCCACAGGGCCGCGCGTGAACACACCCTGTTCGACCGGCACGAACCCGGGCTCCAGCGCCATGTCCCGCATGGCGTCGAGGAGCTGCCCGGCCGCCACCTCGACCTCCGTCCTGGCCAGCAGCGCCCCCACGCAGAAGTGCCGCCCGAGTGCGAAGGCGAGGTGACCGGCCGCGGCGGTGAACGCGGTCGTCTCGTCCAGCTCGGCGCGGAAGAGGTCGAAGGCGTCGGGGTCGGCGTAGTGGCGCTCGTCCCTGTTCGCGGCCCCGATCAGGCAGACCACGGTGGCGCCCGCGGGCACGACCCCGCCGGCGATCTCCACCTTGGCCGCGGTCTGCCGCATGATCATGTGCACGGGCGGCGTGTACCGCAGCGTCTCGGCCAGCGCCCGCCCGACGAGCGCGCGGTCCCGGCGCACCGCGTCGAGCTGGTCGGGATGGCGCAGCAGGTTGGCGAACATCGCGCCCACCGCCTTGTCGGTGGTCTCGCCGCCCGCCGCGAGCAGCAGGCTGCAGAACGCCTTGATCTCCTCGTCGCTCATGCCGGTGCCGTCGATCTCGGCCCGGCACAGCGTGGACAGCAGGTCGTCGCCCGGCCGCTCGCGCCGCTCCCTGATGATCGGGATCAGGTACGCCGCGAACTCCTCCCGCGTCCGCAGCCCGGCCGCCGTCACCTCGGGGTCGCCGCTCAGGTTGCCGAGGAAGTCGATGACCGAGACGTACCAGCGCTGGAACCGGTCGTGATCGCTCTTGTCGAGCCCCAGCATGTCCACGATCACGTTGATCGGGAACCGTCGCGCGAACGCGGCGACCAGATCGACGGACCCGGTGTGGCGGAACCCGTCGATCAGCTCGCGGGCGTTGCGCTCGATCACCGGCAGGAACGTGCGCCGCAGCTCGTCGCCGCGGAAGGCCGGCGCCACCAGCGCCCGCCGCACGGCGTGCTCCCGCCCGCTCAGCTGCAGGAACGTGCGCCCGTGCACGGGCTCGACCTGCCACTCGTAGTTCTCGGTGGTGAACGTGTCGTCCTTGAACGCCCGCGATACGTCCTCGTGGCGTGAGATCACGTAGCTCGCCATGCCCTCGTGCCAGAGCAGCGGGGCCTCGTCGCGCAGCACCTTGTAGGCGGAGTAGGGGTCGGCGGCGAACTCGGCCGACAGAATGTCCGGGACGTCACGTGCCGCATCCATGACCATGATCCGACCGTAACCCGCACGGGGCCCGCCGTCACGGCCCACGCCGCCGCCCCGCGCGGCCTGCCCGGGCCGGGCGCGCGTCCTCAGGCCGCGCTCCCCGGCACCCAGTTCCGCACCGCCGGGACGTACCCGTCCGGCTTGTCGCCGACCTGAACCCCAGGGCTCACCAGCCAGCTCTGATACCCGGGCGTGAACATCTGGTACACCGACGCGGCCGGCACCGCGCTCGCCTCGTCGAGCCGCCCGCGCAGCTCGCCGGGCAGTTCGAAGCCGAGCGCGGCCAGGTTGCCGTCGAGCTGCTCGACACTGCTCGCGCCGACGATCGCCGACGCCACGCCCGGCCGGTTCGCCACCCAGTTCAGCGCGACCTGCGCCATGGGCCGGCCGACCTCGGCGGCGACCTCCTCCAGGGCGCCCAGGAGCCGCCACTCGCGCTCCGTCCACGAGCGCCCGGCGTACCCCTCGCCGCTCAGCCGCCCCTCGCCGGCCACGCCGCGGTCGGCCTGCCGGTACTTGCCGGTGAGGAAGCCGCTGCCGAGCGGGCTCCACGCGGTGATCCCGAGGCCCAGGGTCTGGCCCATGGGGACGTGCTCGTGCTCGATCGCCCGGTCCAGCAGGGAGTAGGGGAGTTGCAGGCTGACCAGGGGGGCGAGCGCGTGGGCGTCGGCCAGGGTCTGGGCGCGGGCCGCGTACCAGCTCGGCACGTCCGACAGGCCCGCGTACCGGATCTTGCCGGCCCTGGTGAGGTCGTCGAAGGTGCGCATGACCTCCTCGACCGGGGTGATCCGGTCCCAGGTGTGCAACAGGAACAAGTCGATGTAGTCGGTGCGCAGGCGGCGGAGCGACGCCTCGACCGCTCTGATCATGTGCTTGCGGCCGTTGCCCCCGGCGTTCGGGTCACCGTGATCGACGCTGTTGGTGAACTTGGTGGTGAGCACCACCCGGTCACGCACCCCGGCCTCGGCGACGAGGCCGCCGAGGATGGTCTCGCTCTCCCCGGCGGTGTAGAAGTCGGCGGTGTCGATGAAGTTGCCGCCGGCTTCGAGGTAACGGCGGAAAAGGGGGCGGGCCTCGTCCGCGGACTTGCCGTACGCGGCGTGGAAGCCGCCGGTGCCGAAGTTCATGGTGCCGAGGGCGAGCCGGCTGACGCGCAGGCCGGAGCGGCCGAGCAGGAAATACTGGTTCATGGACATGCGGTCAGCATGCGTCGCGCAAAATGGACTCGCAAGTCCAAAAGAGGGTAGGGTGGATCACCAGGGAGGTGGATCATGCCCACGCTGACCCGTAAGGGAGCCGCCACGCGGCAGCGCATCCTCGAAGGCGCGGCCGAGCTCATCCGCGAGTACGGCGTCGCCGCCACGACCCTCGACGACGTGCTGTCGGTCACCGCGACCAGCAAGAGCCAGCTCTTCCACTACTTCCCCGGCGGGCGGGAGGAGCTGCTGCTGGCCGTGGCCAGGTACGAGGCCGACCGCGTGCTGGCCGACCAGCGGCCCCAGCTCGACGAGCTGACCTCCTGGCCGGCCTGGGGGGCGTGGCGGGACAAGGTCGTCGACCGCTACCGCAGGCAGGGCCGCCTGTGCCCGCTCAACGCCGTCACCTCGCACCTGGGCGAGCGCACGCCCGGAGCGCAGGCCGTGGTGTCGGAGCTGATGGCCCGGTGGCAGAGCGAGATCGCCGCCGGCGTACGGCACATGCAGGGCACCGGCGAGGTCGATCCCGGCCTGGACCCGGAACGCGCCGCCGCCGCGCTCCTGGCGGGCATCCAGGGCGGCGTGCTCATCCAGATGTCCACCGGGCAGACCACCCACCTGGAGTCCGCCCTCGACCTGGGCATCGCCTACCTGAAGTCCACCCGCGACCAGCAGGCGCCGGGGAGCCGCACCGCGCCGTAGCCGCCCGCGCCTTATCGAGTGGCGCTCGACCTTCGCCCATGCCCACAGTGGCTTCATGCCACAGAACACCTTCGACACCCGCCTGGCCGAAACCTACGAGGCGAAGTGGCCAGAGCTGTTCGACCCCGCGGTCGTCGACCCGGCGGTCGACTTCCTCGCCGGACTGGCGGGCCCGGGCGCCGCACTGGAACTGGGCATCGGCACCGGCCGCCTCGCCCTGCCGCTCAGCCGCCGCGGCGTCCCCGTCCACGGCATCGACCTGTCCACCGCCATGATCGCGCAGCTTCGCGCCAAGCCCGGCGCCGAGCACGTCGGCGTGACCACCGGCGACTTCGCCACCACCCGCGTGGCCGGCACGTTCGCGGTCGTCTACCTGGTCCGCAACACGATCACCAACCTGACCACCCAGGACGAGCAGGTCGCCTGCTTCCGCAACGCGGCGGCGCACCTGGAGCCGGGCGGCGGCTTCGTCATCGAGGTGTACGTCCCCGAGCTGCGACGGCTCCCGCCCGGCCAGACCGTCCACCCGTTCGCCGTGACCCCGGAGCACCTGGGGTTCGAGGAGTACGACGTGGCCGCGCAGCTCGCCGTCTCCCACCACTACTGGACGGTGGACGGGCAGGTCGAGACCTACTCCTCGACCCACCGGTACGTGTGGCCGGCCGAGCTGGACCTCATGGCGCGGCTGGCGGGGATGACGCCGCACGAGCGCTGGGCCGGCTGGCGGCGCGAGCCGTTCACCGGCGACAGCAGGAGTCACGTCTCGGTCTGGCGGAAGCCGCGCGGCAACGGCTAGAACGGGTAGCGCGGCGGCTCGCCGCGCAGGGTGATCCAGCGCGTCTCGGTGAACGCCTCGACGTTGGCCGCCGCCCCGCCGAAGCGGGAGCCGGTGCCGGAGGCGCGGACGCCGCCGAACGGGGCGTTGGCCTCGTCGTTGACCGTCTGGTCGTTGATGTGCACGATCCCGGTCGGGATGCGCTCGGCCACGGCCAGGCCGCGCATCACGTCGCGGGTCACGATGCCCAGCGACAGGCCGTACTCGCCGGCGGCGGCCAGCTCGGCGGCCTCGTCGGCGGAGGAGACGCGGGTGACGGGGGCGACGGGGCCGAAGACCTCCTCGGCGAACGCGGGCGCGGTCAGCGGCACGTCGGCGAGCACCGTCGGCCGGTAGAAGAGCCCCTCGTACGTGCCGCCGGACGCGGGCCGGGCGCCCTGGCCGACGCTCGCCGTGACCAGGCGGTGGATCTTGTCGCGCTGGCCGGCGTCGATGACGGGCCCGAGCGCGACCTCGCCGGCGGCCGGGTCGCCGACCGGGAGCGCGCCGGCCTTGGCGGCCAGGCGTTCCACGAAGTCGTCGTAGAGCCGGTCGGCGACCAGATGGCGGCCGGTGGTCATGCAGATCTGGCCCTGGTGGAAGAACGACCCCCAGGCGGCCAGGTTGACCGCCTCGTCCACGTCGGCGTCGTCCAGCACCAGCAGCGCGGAGTTGCCGCCCAGCTCCAGGTGGGCGCGCTTGAGGTGCTTGCCAGCCAGCTCGCCGATGCGGCGGCCGACGGCGGTCGAGCCGGTGAAGGAGACGACCCGCACGTGCGGGTCGGTGATCAGCGCCTCGCCGACGTCAGGGCCGCCCGGCAGCATCTGCAGCACGCCCGGCGGCAGCCCGGCCTCCTCGAACACGCGGGCCAGCAGCGTGCCGCCGGTGACCGCCGTCCGGGGGTCGGGCTTGAGCAGGACGGCGTTGCCCAGCGCCAGCGCCGGGGCCACGGAACGGACGCCGAGGATGATCGGCACGTTGAACGGCGAGATCACCGCCACCACCCCGGCGGGGACGCGCCGCGCCAGCGACAGCCGCGGCTGCTCCGACGGCAGCAGCTCGCCGATCGCCCGGCCGGGCAGCGACGCCGCCTCGTAACACTCCTCGGCGGCCACGTGCAGCGCGAAGCCCGCCATGCCGGGGACCGCGCCGACCTCGCGCACGTTCCAGCCGCTGATCTCGTCGGCGTGCCGCTGCCACAGGTCGCCCGCCCTGCGCAGGACGGCGGCGCGCGCGGTGTGCGGCAGGGCGGCCCACTCGCGCTGCGCGGCGGCGGCGCTCGCGGCGGCCTCGGCGACGTCCTCGGGGGTCGCCAGGCCCATCCGGCCGAGCTCGCCGCCGGTGGCGGGCTCGACCACGGCGTAGTGGCCGCCGCGGGCGGGGGCCCACGTGCCGTTCTTGAAGATGTTCGCCTGCCAGGTGACGGTGTCGAGCAGTCCCACGGGCGGTTCCTCCTTGGGTGAATGGGTGTTCAGGGGCGGGGTGCGCTCGGTCACCTCGGCGGGCGGCTCACGCGGGCTCACGTGGCCCCCGTACGAGATAGCCGATCGGGAACAGGCTCAGCCCCCGCGCCAGCCCCCACAGCCCGCGCGGCAGCCAGAGCGCCGCGGCGATGCCGACGAGGCCCAGCAGCACCAGGTACCAGGACCCGAAGTCGGCCAGGAGCTGCTGCAACCCAAAGAAGATCACCGCGCCGATCAGCGGCCCCTCGATGGTGCCGATGCCGCCGATCACCACGATGAAGATCATGTAGGCCGACCACTGCACGCTGAAGACCGAGTCGGGGTTGACGCTGAGCGAGCTGACCGTGATCACCCCGCCGGCCGCGCCGCACCCGGCCGCCGAGACGAGGTAGACCAGCAGCTTGGCCCGCCGCACGTCGATGCCGGCGGAGGCCGCGGCGGTCTCCTCGTCGCGCACGGCCATCAGCGACAGGCCGAGCCGGCCACGCAGCAGCAGGTAGCAGCAGCCGATCGTGGCCAGCGCCAGCCCCAGCGCGACCCAGTACGTCAGCGCCCCGCGCAGCGTCTGGTCGATGCCGGACAGCCCGGTCAGCCCCTTGCCGCTGGCGCCGCCGAGGCTGTCCACCCGCACGACCAGCAGCCGGTAGACCTCCGCGATCACCCAGGTGCCGACGGCGAAGTAGTCGCCGCGCAGCCGGAAGGCCAGCCACGAGGTGGGCAGCGCGAACACCGCGCACGTCACCGCGGCCAGCGGCACCGCCAGGTACGGCTGCACGCCCAGGCCGGCCAGCGCGATCACGCTGTAGGCGCCGATGCCGAGGTAGGCCTGCTGCCCGACCGACACCAGGCCGCCGAACCCGGCCAGCAGGTTCCACATGCTCGCCAGCGCGATCAGCACGAACAGGTTGATCAGCGTGTCGGTCACGGTGCTGAACACCAGGAAGGGCAGCGCCGCCAGCAGCGCGGCCACGGCCACCAGGCCGCCCGCCGAGGCCTTGGAGGCCCGGCCGGCCCTGCTGACGTGCACGTTCTGCGCCGCGGCGGCGCCGATGAGGTGGGAGATCGTCATGCGGTACGTCCTGCGAGCAGACCCTGCGGCCGGAAGGCCAGCACGGCGAGGAAGATCAGATGGCCGGCGAGCAGGGTCAGCGCGGGATCGACCTGCGCGCTCACCGACTGCGTGACACCGAGCACCATGCCGCCGAGCAGGGTGCCCCACAGCGAGCCGAGCCCGCCGATGACGACCGCCTCGAAGGCGAAGATCAGCCGGGACGGCCCGATCGACGGGTCGAAGGAGGAGCGGATGGCGAACATCAGCCCGGCCAGCGCCACGGTCGCGAACGCGATGGCGGTGGCGACGCCGTAGACGTGCCTGCTGTCGGCGCCCATGAGGCTCGCGGTCTCCCGGTCGTCGGAGGAGGCGCGCAACATCCGGCCGAGCCCGGTCCGCGCCAGGAACAGCCCGATGCCGATCAGCGTGGCGCAGGCCAGCAGGAACGTGGTCATCGCCAGGTAGCCGATCGAGATCGCGCCGTTGACGGTGAACGAGCCTGTCGCGAAGGCGCCGCCGTCCAGGGTGCGGGTGTCGGCGGAGAACAGCTCCAGCAGCACGTTCTGCAGCACG
This sequence comes from Nonomuraea sp. PA05, assembly GCF_008086045.1. Lineage (GTDB taxonomy): Bacteria > Actinomycetota > Actinomycetes > Streptosporangiales > Streptosporangiaceae > Nonomuraea > Nonomuraea monospora. The sequence continues at coordinate 19,857 of NZ_VSEY01000070.1, forward strand.
ATCGACAGCCCGAACGTGACCAGCAGCGTGGCCAGGGGCCCCGACGCCAGGCTGCGTTGCAGCAGCACCCGCTGCGTCAGGTAGCCCAGCACCGCGAACAGCGGCACCGTGATCACGATGATCGCCCACAGGGGCAGCCCGGTCCCGCTGACCAGGGCCAGGGCCAGGAACGACGCGACGACCGCGAGGTCGCCGTGGGCGAGGTTGACGATCCGCATGACGCCGAACATCAGCGACAGCCCGGTGGCGAACAGCGCGTACAGGCCGCCGAGCAGCAGCCCCTGGACGATGGCGTTGAGCCAGCCCATGTCAGTGGGATCCCTCCTGTGCTATGCCGAAGTAGGCGTGCTCGACCTGCTCCGCGGTCAGGTCGCCCGGCCGGCCGCGCAGCACGGAGTGGCCTTCGAGCAGGCAGTGCACGCGGTCGGCGACCCGCATGGCCTGGGTGACGTCCTGCTCGACGATCAGCGCGGTGGTGCCCGCGCCGACGATCCGCGGCAGCGTCTCGTAGATGCGGCGCACCACCACCGGCGCGAGCCCCAGCGACAGCTCGTCCACCAGCAGCAGTTCGGGGTTGGACAGCAGCGCCCTGCCGATGGCCACGGCCTGCTGCTCGCCGCCCGACAGTTGCGCCGCGTTCTGGTCGCGGCGCTCGGCCATCCACGGGAACAGCTCGTGCACGGCGGCGACCGTCCACGGGCCTGTCCGCTTGCGGTACGCGCCGGCCAGCAGGTTCTCCTCCACCGTCAGGGACGGGAACAGCCGCCGCCCCTCCGGCACCAGGGCGATGCCCGCGGGCACCCGCTGGTGGGCCGGCAGCCGGGTGACGTCACGGCCGCGCAGGCGCACGGTGCCGGACGTGGGCGGGTTCAGCCCGGCCAGGGCGCGCAGCAGGGTGGACTTGCCCGCCCCGTTGGCGCCGATGATGGCCAGCACCTCGCCCTCGTCCACGTCCAGGCTCAGCTCGTCCACCGCGCGGAGCTGCCCGTGGTGCACGGTGAGGTCGCGGATCGACAGCAGCGTCACGAGCCCTCCTCCTCGTCGCACGGCCCGGTCGCGAGCGCGTCCGGCGGCCCGCTCACGAGCCCTCCTCCTCGCCCGGCAGCCCGGTCTCCGGTCCCGCGCCCAGGTACAGCTCGCGCACCCGCCGGTCGGCGAGCACGCGCAGCGGCTCGCCGTCGGCGACCACGTCACCGCCGGCCAGGCAGATCATCCGGCCGACGGTCCTGATCAGCGCGTGCACGACGTGCTCGATCCAGACGACGCCCAGCCCCTCGGCGTGCAGGTCCCTGACGACGGCGACCAGCTCCAGCACCTCCGGCTCGGTCAGCCCGCCGGCCACCTCGTCCAGCAGCAGCAGCCGGGGCCCGGTGCCCAGTGCGCGGGCCACCTCCAGGCGCTTGCGCGGCAGCAGCGCGAGCCGTCCCGCCGGGGTGTTGGCCACGTCCGCCAGGCCGGTGCGTTCCAGCACGTTCATGGCGTGCGCCTGCGCCCGCCTGCCCTTCAGCGCGGCGCCCTGGTGGGCGCAGACGAGCACGTTCTCGAAGACGGTGAGGTGCTCGAACGGGCGCGGCACCTGGAAGGTGCGGCCGATCCCGGCCCGGGTGCGGGCGTGCGGCGGGACGCCGGTGACCTGCCGGCCCTCCAGCCACACGGCGCCGCTGTCGGGCCGCAGGTCGCCCGCGATCATCGCGAACAGGCTGGACTTGCCCGCGCCGTTCGGCCCCACGATGCCGAGCGCCTCGCCCGGCTGCACGGACAGGGTCAGGTCCCTGGCGACGGTCACCTTGCCGAAGCTCTTGCTGATGCCGTCGAGGCGCAGCAGCGGTGTGGTGGTCATCACGCGTTGGTGGGCCGCAGGTCGCCGCCGACGGGGACGTCCTTGTTGGCGCTGTTGTCGACGATGACCACGTCCCAGGGGAACTTCTCGCCCTTGCGCCACTGGCCGCCGACGGGGTGCATGAGCGCGATGCCGGGCTGCGGGCCGGTGGTGAAGTCGAGGTTCCCGCTCATGCAGCCGAGCTTCATGCCGCGCAGCTTGCCGGCGACCTCGTCGCGGTCCTTGGGGTCGCCCGCCTCCTTGAACGCCTGCACCGCGATCTCGAACAGGGAGTAGACCGAGCCGAGCGCCTGCGTCCACTGCTTGCCTGAGGAGGCGGCGAAGTCGTCGGCGAGCTGCTTGGCGCTCTTGCCGTCCAGCGTGGACTTGTAGGGGTGGGCGGGGCTCCACCAGATGTCGGTGGCGATGTTGTTCGTCAGCTCGCCGAGCGCCTCGGCCTCGGACGGGAACAGCATGACCTTCGCGACGGTGGCCAGCTTCGGCTTGAACCCCTGCTGCTGGGCCTGCTTCCAGAAGGTCTGGAAGTCCGGCGGGATCGGGGTGCAGGTGAACAGCTCGGCCTCCGACTCCTTGAAGGTCGCGATCTGCGCCGTGAAGTCGGTGGCCCCGTTCTGGTACGCGCCGCCGTCGATCGGCGTGTAACCGGCCTCCTTCATCATCGGGCTCAGCCCCTTGCGGAAGGCGTTGGCGTCGGTGTCGTTCGGCCACAGCGCCGCGACGTTCTTGTTCGACACGTCCATGCGCTGCCACATGGGCACGAAGCAGTCGGCGAACTCCTGCATGCCGAAGAAGAACAGCGTCGTGTACGTGAAGCCCTGCCCCTCCTTGCCGCCCCGGCCGTTCCACCACGCCTCCCAGGGGGCGATCGTGGTGACGTTCGGGATGCCGTTGGCCTCGCACTGGTCGGCGACCGGGTTGGTGGTGTCGGGCGTGGACGAGCCGACGATGAGGTCCACCTTGTCGCTGTTGATGAGCTGCCGGGTGACCTCGGTGGCGCGCTGCGGGTTCGACTGGGTGTCCTTGACGACGATCTCGATGCGGCGCTTCTTCCCGCCCGCGGTGAAGCCGTTGCGCAGCGCCTCCTGGACCTGCTTGACCACGAAGTTGTCGGCGGTGGCGAACCCGGCCAGCGCGCCCGTCTGCGGGCTGACGTAGCCGATCTTCAGCACGTCGGACGCCGAGTCGCCCGCGCCCCTGATCCCTCCGCAGGCGCCTGCCAGCGAGACGCCGCCGGCGGCGGCGGCCGTTCTGAGGAAGGAACGGCGGTTCATGCCGCCCGTCACGGTTTCGCTCACGACAACTCCTGTTCGCCGCGGCGTCCGGAGGGGGATGACCTGCCGCGGTGCTCTGGGGGGTGACCGCCGCGCGGCCGGAGCCTCACGGGCCGGGCGGCGGAAAGTTGAGGTGACGCTACGTTTGGCGCCACATCAGGGCAACAGGTGGTTCCGAGGGTTAGAACGCGACTTTTCTCAGCGGAACACTCATGTCTCAGGGGCGGTGGCCGAGGCGGCGGGAGATCTCGGCGGCGGTGCGCCGCAGCGGCGGCTCGATGCGGGCCGCCAGCGCCTCCACCGCCGTGGGCGCGACCGTCAGGTGCACGGCCACGTTGACCGCCGCGACCACCTCGCCCGAGCGGTCCCGCACCGGCGCCGCGAACGAGCGCAGCCCGGGCGCCAGCTCCTCGTCGTTGACCGCCACCCCGCTCTGGCGCACCTTGGCCAGCGCCGCCGTGAGCTGCTCCCTGTTCGTGATCGTCTTGGGGCCGCGCCGCGCCATGTCGGTGTGGTCGAGGATCTGCCGCAGCGCCGCCGCGTCCTTGAAGGCCAGCAGCGCCTTGCCCATCGACGTGCAGTACGCCGGCAGCCGCGAGCCCACGTGCAGGTTCAGGTCCATGGCCAGCGAGCTGCGCCGGCCGCTGCGGCGGCGGTCGACGTAGACGATGTCGGGCCCGTCGCACAGCCCCATGCTCACGGTGTAGCCGGTCTCGTCCGCCAGCGCCTGCAGCAGCGGCCCCGCGACCCGGCCCAGCTCCATGGAGTCGATCGCGGCGAAGCCCAGGTCGGCCGCGCGCGGCCCGAGGAAGTACTTCTTGGTCTCCGGGTCCTGCTGGATGTAGTCGAGCTTGGTCAGCGTGGCGACGTAGCGGTGGGTGGTGCTCTTGTTCAGGCCCACCGCCCTGGCCAGGTCGGCGATCCCGAGCACGGAGCGGCTGCCGGTGAAGGCGGACAGGATGCGCAGCCCGCGTTCCAGCGACACGGAGAACGAGGCGTCCGCGGCCGTGCGGCCGCGCGGGCGGGGGGAGTCGTCGTCGGTCACAACGGTCAGAATAAGGTCTGTCTGTTTGAGAGATTCGAACGTTGTTGGGAACGCCACCGCGGTGGTGGCACCCTTACGAGCCGGGCGTGACGACGACACGAGCGAGGAGAGACGAGCCTGATGGCCGGAGCGGAGCTCATCGGGGGCGGCTGGGACAGGCCGCGGATCGGCCACTTCATCGGCGGGCAGTGGTGCGAGGCCGTGTCAGGGCGCTCGTACCAGAACCGTTCCCCGTGGTCCGGCGCGACGCTCGGCGAGGTCGCCGCCGGTGACGGCGAGGACGCCGACAGGGCCGTCGCCGCCGCGCACGAGGCGTTCGGCGGGTGGGCGCGGGCGCTGCCGGGGCAGCGGCAGCAGGTGTTCCTGCGCGCCGCCGCCGTCCTGGAGCGGCGCGGCGCGGAGGTGCTCGGCGCGCTGGCCGCCGAGACCGGCTGTGGCCGCCACTTCGGCGAGATCCAGCTCGACTTCGCGGTCAAGCTGCTCCGCCAGGCCGCTCACCTGGCCTACCAGCCGGCGGGCGAGCTGCTGCCGTCCGACGTGGCGGGCACCCAGGCGATGGCCGTGCGCCGCCCGGTGGGCGTGGTGGCGGCCATCGCGCCGTGGAACGCCTCGCTCACCCTGTCGGGCAGGGCCGTGGTCGGGCCGCTCGCGCTCGGCAACACCGTGGTGCTGAAACCGTCCGAGGAGTCCCCGTACACCGGGGGAGCGCTGTGGGCGGAGATCCTCAAGGAGGCGGGCCTGCCCGCCGGCGCGCTCAACGTCGTCACCCACGCGCCCGGCGAGGCCGGCGCCGTCGCCGACGCGCTGCTGGCCGCGCCGCTCGTCAAACGCATCAACTTCACCGGCTCCACCCCGACCGGCAGGCGGCTCGCCGAGAAGGCCGGCCGGCATCTCAAACGCGTCGTGCTGCAGCTCAGCGGCCAGAACCCGCTCATCGTCGCGGGCGACGCCGACCTCGGCTACGCGGTCGACGCCGCGACGTTCGGCGCGTTCGTCCACCAGGGACAGGTGTGCATGTGCGCCCGCCGGATCTACGTCGAGCGCCCGCTGGCCGCCGAGTTCGCCGAGCGGTTCGCGGCCAGGGTGGCGGCGCTGCCCACCGGTGACCCCGCCGACCCCGCCACCGTCGTCGGCCCCGTGATCAACGAGTGGGCGCTGGCCCTGCTCGACCGCCGGGTCAAGGAGGCCGTCGGGCTCGGTGCCCGCGTCCTGGCCGGCGGGGTGCCGGCGCCGCCCTGCTACCCGGCCACCGTGCTCACCGACGTCCCGGACGAGGCGGAGATCGCGCAGGGCGAGACGTTCGGGCCGGTGGTGGTGCTGGAGGAGGTCGAGTCGGCCGAGCAGGCCGTCGCCCGCGCCAACGCCTCCGACTTCGGGCTCGTCGCCTCGGTCATCACCGGCGACAGCCGCCGCGGCCTGCGCCTGGCCGCCGCGCTGGACGTCGGCATCGTGCACGTCAACGACCAGCCCGTCAACGACGAGCCGCACATGCCGTTCGGCGGGGTCAAGGACAGCGGGTGGGGGCGGTTCGGGATGGGGTTCGCGGCGGATGAGTTCTGCGAGCTGCAGTGGGTGACCGTCCGCGACCAGGACCGGGCCTTCCCGTTCTGAGGACGCGAAGGTGGCGCGGCGGCCAGGAGGTCGCCGCCGCGCCACAGGCCGCCGGTGGGTCAGCTCGCGCTGCAGGAGACCGTCGGCCAGGTGTAGTTGCCGTTGTGCTGGATGGTGACGCCCCAGTTGTTGCCGCTGCCGTTCGGCCTGGCGGTGAGCACCTGGGCGCTCGGGTAGCTGGCGCTGATGTTCCAGGTGGACAGGACCTTCGTGGGGGAGGGCACGTTCATCGTGACGGTCCAGTTGCTGGAGCCGCTGACCGAGACGTTGAGGTTGTAGCGGTCGCTCCACTGCTGGCCCGCGGAGAGCGTGGCGGTGCAACCCCCGCCGCCGCCCCCGCCGCCACCGCCACCGCCGCCGCCTCCGCCTGAGGAGCCGCCGACCGTGATGTTGGAGCTGCCGCTGCTCTGGTAGCCCTCGGTGGCGAGGATCTGGTAGTCGTGGCTGCCCAGGCTCATGCCGTAGCGGGCCCACGCGTCGAAGTGGTTGCCGGCCGTGATGGTGCCGCCGGTCTTCTTCGACTGGCGCACGCTCCAGTACTGGTTGAAGGTGCGGGTGCCCTCGATGGACGGGGCGTTGTACCTGGTCGTCTGGTAGATGTCGTACGTGCCGCCGTCAGTGGTGACCGTGCCCTTGAACGTGCCGGTGGGCCGGTAGGTGCCCCAGTTGTCGACGATGTAGTACTCGATGAGCGGGTTCCTCGTCCACCCGTACAGGGTCAGGTAGGCGTTGCCCGACGGGTTGAAGCTGCCCGAGTAGCTCACCGTCCTGCGGCCGCCCGGGTTCCAGCCCTTGCCGGCCACGAAGTTGCCGGTGTTGCGCCACGAGGTGCTGTAGTTGCCGCCGGATCCCAGCTCCATGGAGACGGTGCCCTGGCTGTCGGTCCAGAACGAGTAGAAGTAGCCGTTGTTGGTGCCGGTCTGGTTGGTGGTGACGGCCGCGTACGCGACGCTGGGCAGCATCGCGACGGCCAGCGCGGCGGCCACGGCGCAGATCCGGGCTGCGAGCCGCCTGGTTCGGTGGTTCATCTGCGTCCTTCCTTCTGGTGAAGGCGGGCATCGACGAAACTATCGGAACAGTGGCGAAAGTATCAGGCGGATCGCGGACGGCTGTCAATGAATGGCGTCAAGCTATGTGGCCGCTGATCGGTCGCGTGGCTGCCTGGCGGGGCATGTGAGCCATGAAATTTTCAATGTTCTCCCGAAACTTGCTGTGGCGGTTGTGTTTCCTAGGAGTATTAGATAGAAACTAAGGATTCTAGGAAAGAGGTGACGTGCCTTGGCGCGCATGGGGCTGACGACCGAGCGGGTGACGCTCATCGGAGCCGAGCTGGCGGACGAGGTCGGGCTCGAACACGTGACCATGTCCGCGGTGGCCCGCCGGCTCGGGGTGAAGGACGCCAGTCTGTACGCGCACGTCCGCAGCCTCGACGACCTGCGAGGACGGATCGCGCTGCTGGCCGCCGACGAGAAGACCATCCGCATCGCGGAGGCCACCGCCGGGCGGGCGGGCAGGGACGCGCTCGTCGCGTACGCGAACGCGTGGCGCGGCTACGCCCACGACCACCCTGGCCGCTACACCGCGACGCAGATCCCGATGGAGATCGACCCCGAGCTCGTCGCCCGGGCGACGGGGCCGCGGCGCGCGATCGAGCTGACCTACAGCATGTTGCGCGCGTACGAGCTGGCCGAGCCCGACCTGACGGACGCGGTCCGGCTGATGCGCAGCACGCTGCACGGATTCGTCAGCCTCGAAGCGGCGGGCGGTTTCGCGCACGCGCGCCCGGCGGAGGCCACCTGGCTGCGCTGCCTCGACGCCCTGCACACCCTCCTGGAGCACTGGCCCGCAGACTCATCACAAGGAGATCCAGCATGACCAGCCCCACCGTCGGCCGCCTGCGCGTGGACGGCGCCGACCTGCGTTACGAGATGCGCGGCAGCGGCCCGCTCCTGCTGCTCATCCCCGGTGGCACGGGCGGCGCGTCCTCCTTCGACGGCGTCGCCGGCGACCTGGCCGCCGAGTACACCGTCGTCTCCTACGACCCGCGCGGCCTGACCCGCAGCCCGCTCGACGACCCCGAGGCGCGGCAGTCGGTGGAGCAGCACGCCGACGACGCGTTCCGGCTGCTGGAGCTGCTGTCGCCGGGCGCGCCCGCCCTGGTGGCCGGTTGCAGCTCCGGGGCGATCGTCGCGCTGCACCTGCTCGTCACCCATCCGGAGCGGGTCCGGCGCGTGGTGGCGCACGAGCCGCCGGTGGTGGAGGTGCTGCCGGACGCCGCCGATCATCGGGCGTTGCTCGCCCGGGTGGACGAGACGTTCCGGAAGGAGGGCCTGATGCCGGCGGCGGCCGTGTTCGCGGCGGGCCTGCGCCGCCCCGGCGACGAGCCCGCCACCCCAGCGCCCGCCACTGCTCAGCGGCCCGCCCCTGGTCAGGCCGCCCCTGAGCAGGCCGCCCCTGAGCAGGCCGCCTCCGGGCGAGCCGCTGAGCCCGCCGCCCGTCCGGACGCCGAGCTGCCTCCGGAGGCGGCGGATCGGGCCGCGCGCACGATGGCGGACATGCCCTACTTCCTCGGCCGGATCGTGCCGGGCTTCATGGCCCACACCCCCGACGTGGAACGCCTGCGCACCCTCTCCGACCGCCTGGTCCTGGCGGCGGGCGAGGAGTCGCGCGGCGAGCTGCCCTACCGCCCCGCCGCCTTCCTGGCCGACCGGTTCGGCACGGAGCTGGTGCACTTCCCGGGCGGCCACGTCGGCCTCACCACCCACCCCGCCGAGTTCGGCGCCCTCCTCCGCAAGGTGCTGACCGCGTAGCAGAATCTGCAAACGGTTGCACCCTCGATCCTGGGCCGATGTGCCGCACACCCCTGGATCAGTGCAAGGGGTTGACATAGCATCCGGGATGTCTCGAACCGGTGCCGGTCAGGGAGGCCGTCCGATGCAGAGCCGTTCATGGAGCCGCCGCGACGCCATGCGCGCCCTGGCCGTGTCCGCCGCCGCCGTCCCGCTGGCCCTGGACGCGGGAGCCGCGCAGGCGTTATCCGACCCGTGGGCGCGAGCCAACCGCATCGCGGCGAAGGTGCGCGGCCCGAAGTTCCCGCACCGCCGGTTCGACATCCGGAAGTACGGTGCCGTAGGGGACGGGACGACGGACTGCACGGCGGCCATCCGCACCGCGATCAAGGCCTGTAACGCGGCGGGCGGCGGCCATGTGGACGTGCCGGAGGGCAGGTTCCTGACCGGCGCCGTGCACCTGCTCAGCAACGTCGACCTGCACGTCGCCGAGGGCGGCACCCTGCTGTTCAGCACCGATCCGAAGGCGTACCTGCCGCTGGTGCTGACCAGGTTCGAGGGCGTCGAGCTGCTCAACTACTCGCCGCTGATCTACGCCCACGGGCAGCACGACATCGCGGTGACCGGGGCGGGCGTGCTCGACGGTCAGGCCGACGACGACCACTGGTGGCCGTGGAAGGGCTCGGGCGACCACGGCTGGGAGCCGGGGGAACCGCGCCAGGCCGAGGCCAGGGCCGCCCTGTTCGCGCAGGCCGAGCAGGGCGTGCCGGTCGAGCAGCGGGTGTACGGCGAGGGCGGCTACCTGCGCCCGTCCTTCATCCAGCCCTACCGCTGCGGCAACGTGCTGATCGAGGGCGTCACGATCGTCAACTCGCCCATGTGGGAGATCCACCCCACCCTGTCGGAGAACGTGCTGGTCCGCGGCGTCACCGTCCGCACGCACGGCCCGAACAACGACGGCTGCAATCCCGAGTCCAGCCGGCTGGTGGTCATCCGCGACTGCACGTTCGACACCGGCGACGACTGCATCGCGATCAAGTCGGGCCGCAACGCCGACGGCCGCCGCGTGAACGTGCCCAGCGAGCACATCCTGGTCGAGGGCTGCACGTTCCGCGAGGGGCACGGCGGCATGACGATCGGCAGCGAGATGTCCGGCGGCGTGCGGGAGGTGTTCATCAGGGACTGCACCATGTCCAGCCCGAACCTGGACATCGCGCTGCGCTTCAAGACCAACTCCGTGCGGGGCGGCTTCATCGAGGGCCTGTACGCCAGGGACCTGGAGATCGGCCAGGTCGGCGGCTCGGTCATCGACATCAACTTCAACTACGAGGAGGGTCCTGGGCACGGCTTCAACCCGGTCGTGGGCGGCATCGACGTGCGCGGCACGACCGTGCGGACCGCCAACCGGGCGCTCAATCTGCGCGGGTACGCCGACGCGCCGATCCGCGGCGTCACGCTGACCGACGTGGACTTCGGCGCCATCGCGACGCCGAGCGTGGTCGAGCACGTCGAGGACCTCGTCCTGCGGAACGTGCTCGCCAACGGCGCGCCGTTGATCATTCCCTGACGGATTGACAACTCCCTGGTAAAAGCCGACACTCGCGGCACACGCGTGAATGCCCGGTCAGCCTGCTGTGCGCCGATGTTAGCGCTAACAGCATTTCCCTCGGAAAAAAGGTGATCGACCATGGGAACGACATGCTTACGCGCCGCCGGTGCCGTCCTGCTCACCGTTCTCGCCTGGAGCCTGCACGGCACCACCCCGGCCCACGCCGCGACGACCGACTTCCGCGGCGTCAACTGGGCCGACGAACGCGACAACTTCGTGGACGGAGTGCTCGTCCTCGGCGGCCTGAGCACCTCCGACAGCTACGCGACGACGCAGGCCAAGGCCGACCGGATCCTGTCCGGCTTCCAGTCCAACCTCGGCGCCAACACCGTCCGCCTGCCCGTCAATTACGCCACCGTCTCCGGCTCGTACTGGAACTCCTACACCGGCGCCATCGACACCGCCGTGAGCAAAGGCATGAAAGTCATCCTGAGCTACTGGGAAAGCGCCGGTTCGCGTAACGGCACGGTGGACGACCTCAACCAGTTCTGGGCCATGTGGCAGACCATCGTCGCCAAATACGGCGGCACCTCGCTCGTGCATTTCGAGCCGATGAACGAGCCCTACGCCTACAGCGACGCCGACTGGAAGAACCTCGCCGCCCAATGGCTGAGCAACTACCCGAGTGTCCCGCGAGGCCGGGTCGTCATCAGCGGCGCCGGATACAACCAGCGGCTCATCACGATCGGCAGCGACAGCCGCTTCGACGGCACCCTCATCTCCCGCCACATCTACCAGTTCTTCGACACCGCCCGCACCACCGAGGACTCCTGGCGCGAAGCGCTGCGCACCAGCGTCGGCGGCTACGCCGGCCGCGTCCTCATCACCGAATGGGGCGCGCCCATGACCGACGGCCGCGACTACAACGCCCCCGGCGACGGCGACAGCTTCGTCGCGTTCGTGCGTGGCGTGGCGGCCGAGGCCCGCGCCCTGCAACTCGGCACCGTCTACTGGCCCGGCGTGCGCCCCAACGACTGGTACCGCCTGCAGACGATCAACGGCACGGGCACCGCCCTCTCCCTCACCACGACCAGCGCCTCGGGCCGCGACCAGCTACGCCAGTCCTGGGGCCTGGACGCCGCGACCCCGTACCACCGCGTCACCGCCCGCCACAGCGGCAAGGTGATGGACGTCGTCAGCGCGTCCACGGCGAACAACGCCGAGATCAAGCAGTACGCGTGGAACGGCGGCGGCAACCAGAAATGGCTCTTCCAGGACGCCGGTGGCGGCTACTACCGCCTGATCAGCCAGAACAGCGGCAAGTGCCTGGACGTGGCCGGCGCCTCCACCGCCGACGGCGCCAACGTCATCCAGTACACCTGCGGCACCGGCACGAACCAGCAGTGGCAGTGGGCCGCCACCGGCTCCTATTTCCAGCTCCGCGCCCGCCACAGCGGCAAGTGCCTGGACGTGGCCGGCGCCTCGACCGCCGACGGTGCCGACATCCACCAGTACACCTGCGGCACCGGTACCAACCAGCAGTGGTCCCGCGCCACGACGCCCTGATACCACCCCGGGCGTACGCTCCGACCTGGTGATCGTCCCCCCCTAGGGCGAACCCCCGAGGCTCCAGGCAGTACACGCGCACCCCGCCGTACGTGCGGCGAGGTACGCCAGATGCCTCCTCCAGCCCGACGCCGCCCGCCGCCGATTTCGCGAGTCTTGACCCAGACGGAACGAGATCGCCGACGAGGGAGCACGACATGAACACCGCCACCATCGAATCCATGATCACCAAACTGTCCGGCTGGCTGGCCCGGCACAGCATCGACGTCCTGCGGATCAGCCTCGGCCTGGTCTTCGTGGCGTTCGGCACGCTCAAGTTCTTCCCCGGGGTGAGCCCGGCGGAGGCGCTGTCGGTGGCCACGCTGGAGAAGCTGTCCCTGGGCCTGCTGTCGGGTTACGCGGCCCAGGCCGTGATCGCCGCCATGGAGGTCTTCATCGGCCTCACCCTGGTCACCGGCAAGCTGCTGAAGACCGGGCTGGTCGTGATGACGGGCGCGCTGGCGGGCTTCTTCGCGCCGTACGTGTTCTTCTTCACGAACCTGTTCCCCGGCGCGCCCACCCTTGAGGCCCAGTACATCTTCAAGGACATCGTGCTGGCGGCGGCGGCCATGGTGATCGGCGCCCGCGCCCTGGGCGCCCGCCTGGTTCCGGCGCGGGACCGGGTGGCGTGAACACGCACAGGACACGAACGGCCGCCGGGGCTTGAACCCCGGCGGCCGTCCCGGCGGTCATGCCCACCCCTCCGGCAGGTCCATCGACGCGAGCTTCTCCGGATCGGCCACCACCCCGATGTGCGCGACCCTGCCCTCGACCACGGTGAACGTCATGACCGACAGCGGGCTGCCGTCCTCCCGCCACGACGCGATCGCGGGCAGGCCGTCCACGAGCACCCACCCGCCCCGCGTGGCCGCGCCGGCGGCCAGCTTCGCGCTGGAGGCGACCTCGGTGGCGCCGAGCGTGACGACCACGCCGCCCGGGGTGTCCACGGTGAGGGTCACCTCGGGGTCGAGCACGCGCAGCAGCCCCTCGAAGTCGCCGAGCCGGGCCGCCGCCAGGAAGGCCTGCACCGCCACCCGGTGCTCCCGCCCCGTGGACGCCGGCCGGTCGGTCGCCCGCACCTTCCTGCGGGCGCGGCTGGCCAGCATCTTGGCGGCGTCGGTGGACCTGCCGAGAATCTGGCCGATCTCGTCGAACGGCACCGCGAACAGGTCGTGCAGCACGAAAGCCAGCCGCTCGCTCGGCCCCAGCGACTCCAGCACGACCAGCAGCGCCAGCCCGACCGAGTCGGCGAGCGCCACGTCGTCCTCGGGCGCGCGGCCGTCGTCGGCCGTCACCTCCAGCTCGGGCAGCCGGTCGTCGAAGGACGCCTCGGGGCGGGACTGGCGCGAGCGCAGCACGTCCAGGCTGATCCGGCCGACCACGGTGGTCAGCCAGCCGGCGAGGTTGCCGATGGCAGCCGCGTCCTGGCGGGAAAGCCGCAGCCAGGCCTCCTGCACCACGTCGTCGGCGTCGGCGTGCGAGCCGAGCATGCGGAAGGCGACCGCGCGCAGCCGGTCGCGCTGCGCCTCGAACGCCACGGCCACCAGATCCGCCGGGCTGCTGTCGGACATGTCGTTACCTTTCTACGAACTGCTCCGTCATGGGTGATGACGGACCCGGACGGGTTCACGTAACCGATGAAGGAGCACCAACGATGGAAGCACGTCTCAAGAGCCGCCCGAACGCCGACGTGACCACCGCGATCCAGCACCTGTACAAGGCGATCCACTCCGGCGGCGTCGAGCCGCTCCTGATCGACCTGGTGCACCTGCGGGTCAGCCAGATCAACGGCTGCAGCCCCTGCGTGTACGCCGCCGTCCACTCGGCCAGGAAGCGCGGGGAGAGCGACGAGCGGCTGCACAGCGTGGTCGCCTGGCGCGAGACGCCGTTCTTCACGGAGGCGGAGCGGGCGGCGCTCGCCCTGGCCGAGGCCGCCACCCGGATCCAGGACGGCGCGCCGGGCGTCACCGACGAGATCTGGGACGCCGCCGCCGCGCACTTCGACGAGCAGCAGCTCTCCTCGATCCTGCTGGAGGTGTCGCTGACGAACCTGTTCAACCGGATCAACCGGGCGACGGGGGAGCAGGCCGGCAAGACCTGGTGACTCGGCCGGGCCCCCGCCTTGCGTGCGGGGGCCCGCCGTTGGCACCTCGCCTCCGTCAGGCGGACCGCGCGGTCAGGCGGGTCGGCGCGCAGGGCCGGTCGACTCGCGCCAGATCACCCGCGTGATCGGCTCGTCGCCCTCCTCGGGCGCGGGCTCCCCCCGCAGCGCGGCCAGCAGCCGCGCCAGCACCCGCCGCCCCAGCTTCTCGTGATCGACATCGACGGTGGTGAGCGACGGCGGCACGAACGCGGTAACGGGGTTGTTGTCCCACCCCGTGATGCTCAGATCCGCCGGCACCCGCCACCCCCGCTCCCAGGCCCCCCGGATCGCCCCCGCGGCCACCAGGTCGTTGGCGCCGATGACCGCGGTCACCCCACTGCCGGAGGGCAGCTCCAGCATGGCCCGCCGCGCCGCCTGCGCCGACCACTCGCAGTCGACGACCCCGTAGGACTCCAGCCCCAGCCGATGCAGGGTGTCGAGGTAGACCTGCCTGCGCTCGCCCGCCGAGGCGTGCACGTAGGCGCCCGCCAGGTGCAGGAACCGCCGGTGCCCGTACTCCGCCAGCCGCTCGATGATCGCGGCCATGTGGGAGGCGTCGGCGAGCTCGCCCACCCCGCGCATGTGCTCGTCGTAGTCGGGGGACACGACGATGGGCACGCTCCCGGCGCGCTGGGCGGGCAGCGTCATCGACGTCAGCGACAGGATGCCCTCGAACAATCCGGAGTCCGACAGCTCCAGGGCCCGCTGCGACCACGTCTGCGGCGGGCCGCCGAGCGTGACGACCTCGACCACGTACCCCGCCTCGTGGGCCGACTCGGTCGCGCCGGCCAGCAGCTCCAGCGAGCTGACGGCGGTTCCGGTCGGCAGGAGGATCGCCAGCCGGCCGGTGCGGCGGTCGCGCATGGCGCGGGCGACGAGGTTGGGACGGTAGTCGAGCTGCTCGATGGCCGTCTTGATGCGCTCGCTGGTCGCCGGTTTCATGCCGTCGCCGTTGAACTTGAGGAAGCGCGACACCGTCTGGTGGGAGACGCCGGCGAGCCTGGCGACCTCCATGATGGTCGGCCGCTTCGTCGTCGCGCCGTGGCTCACGTGGTACTCCTGGCTCGTGCCGTCCTCTGGTAGGTACGGTACAGGCAATCCGCACCCTGCTGATGAACGTTCACACTCGCTGCCGCATGTCCGCCTTGACCCTGCGGGTGCACGTTCACTAGCGTCCTGAGATGAACGTTCACTTTTCACCTGAAGGACCTTCGTGACCCACCCCGTGGATCAGAACCCCACTGCCCCCGCCCCCGCGTCCCACACCAGCACCGAGCCGGGCGCCGGCGTGGTGCCGCAGTTCGCCGCCCCGTCCCCGTCCCGCGCCCGCCGCCGTTACGCGGTCGCGGGCACCGGGCACCGCGCCGGCATGTACATCGACGCGCTGACCGGCGACCACGCCGACGTGGGCGAGATCGTCGCCTGGCTGGACCCGAACCCGGCCCGCATCGACTACTACGACGCCCACGCGGGCGCCCGCCTGGGCCTCGGCGGCCCCGCGAAGCTGCCCCGCCACACCCCGGACGACCTGGAGCGGATGGTCGCCGAGCAGCGCGTGGACGTCGTGATCGTCACCAGCCTGGACCGCACCCACGCCGAACTGGTCGACCGGGCCCTGCGCGCCGGCGCGGACGTCGTCGTGGAGAAGCCCCTGACCATCGACGTGGACGGCTGCCGCCGCATCACCCGGGCCGTCGCCGACACCGGCCGCGACGTCGTCATGACGTTCAACTACCGCTACGCGCCCCGCAACTCCACCCTGCGGCAGGTCATCGCCTCCGGCGCGATCGGCGAGGTCACCAGCGTGCACTTCGAGTGGGCGCTCGACACCGTCCACGGAGCCGACTACTTCCGCCGCTGGCACCGCGACAAGGCCAACTCGGGCGGCCTCCTCATCCACAAGGCCAGCCACCACTTCGACCTGATCAACTGGTGGCTCGACGACACCCCCGCCAAGGTCTACGCCTCCGCCGCGCTGCGCTTCTACGGCGACGAGAACGCCGCCGCCCGCGGCATGGGGGAGCGGCCGGAGCGCGGCACCGGCACCCACGGCGACCCGTTCTCCCTCGACCTGCGCGCCGACCCGCGCCTCGACGCCCTCTACCTGCAAGCCGAGCGGCACGACGGCTACCGCCGCGACCAGGACCCCTTCGCGCCGGGCGTCACCATCGAGGACAACATCGCCGTCCTCGCCGACTACCGCAGGGGCGCGCGGCTCAGCTACTCGCTCAACGCGCACAGCCCCTGGGAGGGGTACCGGGTGACCGTCAACGGGACGGCCGGCCGCGCCGAGCTGGAGGTCGTCGAGCGCGGCTTCATCGAGCTGGACGCCGACGGCAACGCCGTGCTCGACCCGTCGGCCACGCCGCTCGGCGCGCACGACCCGCGGCGTCCCGAAGGCGAGCGTCTCGTCGTGCAGCGGCACTGGCAGCGGCCCGAGGAGGTGCCGATCCCGGCGGGCATCGGCGGTCACGGCGGCGGGGACGCCATCCTGCTCATGGACGTCTTCCGCCGCGACCTGCGCGTCGGCCCGGACCCGCTCGGGCGGGCCGCCGACTACCGCGACGGGCTGCGTGCGGTCGCCGTCGGCATCGCCGCCAACCAGGCCCTGCGCACCGGCCTGCCGGTCGTCGTGGACGAACTCGGCCTCGGCGCGGAGATCTGACGCCACCCGGTGCCGAGACCGGGGCGGGGCGGGCCGTGCGGCGCTGAGGCGTGCTCAGCGCGACCCGCCCCGCCCCGGCAGCTCGCGACGCCTACTGATCGAGCACCCGCGTGAACCTGACCGCCTCCTCCCGATACCCCACGGCGGCATAGAACCGCCGCGCGGTCGCGTTCCCCGCCGCCGTCTCCAACGTCAGGTGACGCACCCCCCGCCCCCGCGCCCACTCCTCCGCCGCGCCCAGCAACCGCCGCCCCAGCCCGCCCCGTACGGCGTGCGGGGCGACGACCAGCTCACCGACGTAAGCCTCGACGGGCCCGGTGAAGTGCCGGTGCGTGTTGACCGACACCAGGCCGACGACCTCACCCCCGGCCACGGCCACGAACACGGCCCCCCGCTGCTCAGGCGCGACGGGCGCGAAGAACCCGGCCAGCCACTGCCGGGCCGCCTCCACCACGGCGCCGGGGTCGCGCCATTCCGCCACCCCCTCGCAGAGCCGGGCGGCGAGCGCCATGACGGCGTGCCGGTCCTCTTCCCGAACAGGTCGGATCTGGACGCTCATGCGCCTCAGCATGTCACCCGGGTCAAAGGGGTTGTCGTGCCATGACCCGCCGCGGCGCGGTCAGCTTTTGAGGCGGGCCAGGGAGGCGTCCAGGTGGGTGCGCATCGCCGCCGCCGCGCCCAGCGCGTCCCCCGAAGCGATCGCGTCGCGGATCCGGCGGTGCTCCCCGAGCACCTGGTCGAGGTGCCCGGGGTCGGGCTCGGGCCCGGCGTACGGACGGGTGATCGCACCGGCCCCGAGCGTGCCGAGCAGGTCGAGGTAGAAGCGGTTGCCGGTGGCGGCGGCCACGGCACGGTGGAAGGCGAAGTCGGCCTCGACCGCGTCGCTGGCCCCGCCCAGGACCGCCGCCGTCCTGCGCAGGGCGGCGTCGACGGCGGCGAGCGCGGCGGGCGTGCGGCGGCCGGCGGCGAGCGCGGCGGCCTCCACCTCGATGCCGCGCCGCAGCTCCAGGAGGTGCACCCGGTCCTGAGGGGTGCGCACGGTGCCGAGCGCGTGCGTGAGATCCTGCGCGGCGGGTCTGGCCAGCACGGACGAGCCGCGCCCCCGCCGCGTCTCGACCAGCCCGGCCGCGCGCAGCCGGGAGATGGCCTCGCGGACGACGGTGCGGCTGACGTCGAACCGCACGGCCAGCTCTCCTTCGGACGGCAGCAGCGCGCCGGGCTGCCACTCCCCGCTCCCGATGCCGCGCCGCAGCTCGCCCTCCACCCGGTCGGCGAGGCTCGCCCCGTGATCGTCAGCCACGGTCAGGCCCCAGAATCCCGGAGGAGGAAGCCAGCAGGTCACACAGCGCGGGCCACCAGTCCCTTACGTGCTCGGGAAAGGCCCGTTCGAGCACGTCCAGCATGATCGCCACGGACGCGGAGGCGCCGGGAGAGGCGCCGAGCAGGGCGGCGAGGCCGCCGTGGGACGACGTGACCACCTCGGTGCCGAAGCCGGCGATCGAGCCCCGGCCGTTCACCCGCTTGACGACCTGCACCCGCTGACCGGCGGTGACGAGCTCCCAGTCCCGCGCCCGCGCGTCCGGGACGAACCGGCGCAGCGCCCGCATCCGTCCTGCGTGGGTCTGGGTGAGCTGGCCGACGAGGTAACGCACCAGGTCGTGGTGGTGGCGGGCGGCGCCCAGAAGGGTGCCGAGGTTGCGCGGGTTCACCGACCGGGGCAGGTCGGACAGGCGGCCGCGTTTCAGGAAGCGGGGGGAGAACGCGGCGAAGGGGCCGAACATCAGGTACGTGCGCCCGTCCACGACGCGGGTGTCGAGATGCGGCACCGACAGCGACGGCGCGCCCGGCTCGGCGTGGCTGTAGACCTTGGCGTGGTGGCGGGCCACCAGATGAGGATCGGCCGTGCGCAGGAACCGGCCGCTGATGGGGAAACCGCCGTAGCCGCGCGTCTCGGGCACGCCGGCGCTCTGGAGCAGCGGCAACGTCCCGCCGCCCGCGCCGAGGAACACGAACGGGGCGCGGACGACGTGGTCGCGGGCGCCGTGCAGGTCACGTACGCGCAGCAGCCAGGACCGCCCGTCGCGCCGCAGCGCCCGCACCTCGTGGCCGGTGCGCACGTCACCGCCCAGGGCGGCGAACAGCCGCCGGGTGAGCACCCCGTAGTCGACGTCCGTGCCGCCACGGGTGCGGCAGACGGCGACCGGCTCGCCCTCGGGCCGCCCGTCGAACATCAGCGGGAGCCACCGCGCCATGACATCCCTGTCGGTGGTGAACTCCATCCCCTCGAACAGCGGATGCCCGCGCAGCGCCGCGTGCCGCAGCCGCAGGTGCTCCACCCCGGCGGCGCCATGGGCGAACCCGTAGTGCGGGACCGGCCGGATGAAGCCGGCGGGGTCGCCGAGCGCGCCCTCCTCGACCAGGCGCGCCCAGAGCTGCCGGGACAGCCGGAACTGCTCGCCCACCGCGACGGCGCCGCT
This sequence comes from Nonomuraea sp. PA05, assembly GCF_008086045.1. GTDB lineage: Bacteria > Actinomycetota > Actinomycetes > Streptosporangiales > Streptosporangiaceae > Nonomuraea > Nonomuraea monospora. Next base: position 38,852 of record NZ_VSEY01000070.1, read on the forward strand.
CACGTCGATCGACCCGGCGCCGGTCAGCGGCGTGTAGTTGAACTCGCAGAGCCCGGCGTGGCCGGTGCCCGCGTTGTTCCACGCCGAGGAGCTCTCCAGGCCGAGGCCGTCCAGCCGTTCGAGGACGAGGATCGACCAGTCGGGCCGCACCCGGCGCAGCAGCACGCCGAGGGTGGCGCTCATGATGCCGCCACCCACCAGCACCACGTCGTACTTCACTGGACGTTCTCCTCCACGGTGGTGCACAACCTGTCATACAGGACACTAGCCTGTATGACAGGTCGCCGCGTCACCCCGTGCGGCAGGTGACCGAGGGCCAGGTCCAGGTGCCGTTGTGCTGGACGGTGAAGCCGAAGGTGTTGCCACTGCCGTTCGGCCGCATCGTCATGACGTAGCCGGTGGAGTCCCACGACGGGGTGCCGTTCCAGGTCGCGATGATCTTCTGCGGTGCCCTCAGGGTGACCGTGACGATCCACGAGCTGGAGCCCGAGACCGTCACCGACAGGTTGAAGCGGTCGCTCCACTGCTGGCCCTGCGTGATCGTGACGGTGCAGCTCCCGCCGCCGGGCGGCGGGGACGACGGCGGGTTCGAGCCGCCGTCGGGGGCGACGGCCCGGCCGGTGGCGGGGGAGATCATCCCGGCGCACAGGTTGCGGCCGCGCAGGTTCGCGGCGATCTGCGGGACGGCCGCCAGCGTCGTGGCGTACTGGTCGTGCATGAGGATGACCTGGCCGTTCTGCAGCCGGCCCGCGGCCTGGACGATCTGCGCCGTGCTCGCGCCGTTCCAGTCCTGCGAGTCGACGTCCCAGAGCACCTCGGTGAGGCCGAGCTGCTGCTCCACCGAGCGCAGGGTGGCGTTGGTCTCCCCGTACGGCGGGCGGAACAGCCGCGGCGCCGTGCCCGTGGCCTGCTGGATGACCTGCTGGGTGCGCTGCAGCTCCGACGTCATCTGCGAGCTGCTGAGCTGGGTCAGGTGCGGATGCGACCAGCTGTGGTTGCCGATCCACATGCCCGCGTCCCGCTGCGCCCTGACCAGGCCCTGGTTGTTCTGGGCGTTCTGCCCGGTGTTGAACATCGTGGCGCGCAGGCCGTTCGAGGTGAGCGCGTTGAGCAGGTTGGCGGTGTTCCCGGCATTGGGGCCGTCGTCGTAGGTCAGGCCGACGTAGCCGCCGCTGCAGTCGGCGGCGGCCTGGGTGCGGTCGGCGGCCAGGGCCGAGGTGGCGGTGACGGCCAGGCAGACGGCGAGGAGGGTGCCCAGGAGCCCGGCGGCGAAGGTGGAACCGCGCTTGCGATCGATCATCGCTGATCCCTTGATCGTTGGGGGTGGCCTGCGGTCATTGTGAAGACGGCTCCGAAATGTGTCAACGACGACTAGAAATATTTCGACAGAAATTGATTTTCGCGACGCATATGTGCTGGTTAGCAAGGCCGAAATATTTCATAGCCACCGTGAAAGATCCATCCCAGCGCCTACCATGAGGCTGCGTGAGTGCAAGACTGCGCCAGATCGCCGCCGACAACGAGCGGATCGCCGCCGAAGGCCGCTACCAGGCCGCCGACGGCACGACCGTGGAGGTGGGCCCCGCGCTGGACGCCGCGGTCGCCGAGACCGTGAGCCACCCGCCGGACGACCCGATCACCTGGAAGGGCACGGGCGCGTACCGAACGGACTTCGAGGTCACCGCGGAGGGCAGCCTGGGAGCGGCGCGGCGGCTGCACCTCGACGGCGCGGCAGGGATCGCGGTGCTGAACTTCGCCTCCGCCCGCAACCCGGGAGGCGGCTACCTCGGCGGCGCGAAGGCGCAGGAGGAGGACCTGTGCAGGCACGCGCTGCTGTACCCGTGCCTGCTGCGGGCGCCCGACTACTACGCCGCCCACCGCGCCTCGGCCGACCTGCTCTACAGCCACCGCGTCATCTGGTCGCCGGGCGTGCCGGTGCACCGGGCCGGGGACGGCAGGCTGCTGGCCGACCCGTACCTCGTCTCGTTCCTCACCTCGCCTGCGCCCAACGCCGGGCAGGCGCTGCGCCGCGACCCGGACGCGGGCGCGCGGATCCGGCAGGCGCTGGACGAGCGGGCGGGACGCGTCCTCGCGGTGGCCGCGCACCACGGCGCCCGCGCGCTGGTGCTGGGCGCGTGGGGGTGCGGCGTGTTCCGCAACGACCCGCGCCAGGTCGCCGATGCCTTCCACACCCACCTGGCCGGGGACTTCGCGGGGGTGTTCGAGCGGGTGACGTTCGCCGTGTGGGACAGGAACCCGGAGTCGGCGAACCGGGCCGCCTTCGAGGAGCGGTTCCAGCGGCCCTGATCGTCACAGCCGGTCGTACGGCACCGCGTGGCTCGTGTGCCCCTCGACCCCAATCGTGGTCGTCGCCATGAACAGGGAGTTGAGCAGCGCCTCCTCCACCGCGTCGAGCACCGCCGCGAACACCGGGCTCAGCACGGCGTCGGGCAGCACAGGAGCGGAGTCCGCCGTGCTGAACGCGATCCACACGGCCCGCCTCCGGCACCAGCCCCTCCACCGGCATCGGGACGCCGCGAACCGTCAGCACCCCGCCGAAGCTGGCCTGCAAGCCAGCGCCCCGACCGTCACCGGGCCGCCGCCCACGTCCAGCCGCCTGGACAGCGCGTCCAGGACGTGGCGCTCGGTGATCGGGCGGCGCCGGATGTCGGACAGGAAACCGTCGTTGGTCTTTCCGATGAGCGGGTTGAAGGAGAGCCCGCCGGGGTGCAGCCCCATCAGGTACGTGAGCACCGCGTCGGCCGCCCTGAACACCGACAGCGTGCCGGTCAGCACGATGGGGGACTCCAGCACGCCCAGCTCGTCCACCTGCGTCGAGCCGACCAGCTTGCCGTAGCCGTTGCCGGTGTAGACGGCGGCGGGCAGCGCCCGCGCGGTTCCCGGGACGATCGCGGTGACCCCGGTGTGCAGGTCGGCGCCGTCGTCGACGGTGGTGTGCCCCACCAGGACGCCCGCCACGTCGGTGATCGCGTTCAGCGGCCCGGTGGGCAGCGGGCCGGGGATCACGCCGAGTGCGCGCGCCCGCGAGCGCCCGTTCACGACCCTTCCAGGTACGGCAGGAAGTGGCCGGCGACGAGGTCCGCGACGGCGTCGGCGTCGAGCGTGCCGTCCACCTCGATCACCCGGATGCCGAGGCGGCGCGCGGAGCGCACGGCGTCGTCGGCGACGAGGCGGTCGCGTTCGAGCCGGTTGCGCTGGGCCAGGTCCGGGTCGCTCACGGCGGCCCCCACGGCGGTGGCCCGGGGCAGCTCGCGCGCCTGCCGGTCGCGGAACTCCGCGGTGGGCACCATGACGACCATCCGCCGGGGCGAGTCCACGATCGGCGCGACCAGCTCGGGCCGCAGCCCCCAGCCCTCGGCGACGATGGGCCGTCCGGAGACCAGGCCGCGCAGGTCGTCCAGCGCCCACTCGAACCGGACGGGGAAACCGGCCAGCGTCTCGGCGGCCATGTCCGCCGGTGTGCCGCGCACCCACATGGTGTCGGGGTCGGGGCCGTCAAGCGGCTCGCCCAGCCTGAGGCGGCGGGCGACGCGCCGGTCGTCGTGGCCGCGGGCGTCGTGGTAGTCGTAGTGGTAGGCGGTCAGCCCGTGCCGCAGGGCCAGCAGCCGGGCCACGGTCGACTTGCCGGCCCACTGCCCGCCGCCGATCCACAGCGCGCCGCGCAGCGTGCCGAAGGGGTCCCAGGTCACGAAGGTTCGCTCTCCTCGTCTGTACGTGAGTGGACGATCTTCACACCGTAGCGGCGTTCACGAGGATGTCACCCGGAGCCGGTGTGGCCGCCGCCCGATCTCTTCTACGTTGGTCGGGGCCGTCGTGGCGGCGGCCGCGAAGGCGAGGGTCGTCCATGCCGATCTCCCGGCGCACCATGCTCACCGGCCTCGCGGCGGCCGGCACGTTCGCGGCCACGGCTCCAGCGGGCCCGGCCTCCGCTAGCGCGGCCTCCGCAAGCCCGGCCTCCGCAAGCCCGGCCTCCGTGGGTACGGCCTCCGTGGGTACGGCCCCAGCGGGTGCGGCCTCCGCCGGCGGGCGGCGCCGCGCGGCGCACGTCGTCCTGGTCGACTGGGACGGCTTCGACCCCGGCTACCTGGGCCGCGTGCCCACTCCCAACCTCGACCGGCTGGCGGCCAGGGGCGTCCTCACGGTCGCCGACGCCACCTACCACACGGTCTCGAACCCGTGCCGCGCGTCCATGAGCACGGGCGCGTACCCGGAGGTGCACGGCAACGTCGCGTACGTGTTCGACGCGGTGAGCGGCAGGGCGCAGGGCCAGAGCAGGTTCCTCGCGGCCGAGACCATCGCCGAGTCCCTGGCGGCCGAGGGCCGCACGGTCGCCTCCGTGCAGTGGTACATGGTGCAGGACCACGGCGTGCGTTACGGCGACCCCGAGCACCTGTACGTGCAGCCGGGCGGCGGGTTCGGGCAGCGTGTGGACGTCGCGATCGAGATCCTGAACCTGCGGCCGGTGGACTCGGGCGGGCAGCCGGTGACCGTCCCGAGGATCCCCGACCTGCTCGCCGTCTACAGCTCCGACCTCGACGGGCTCGGCCACCAGGAGGGCCCCGGCAGCTCGGGCATCGGCCCGCTGCTCGCCGAGCACGACCGCCAGCTCGGCCGCCTCATCCAAGCCACCCAAGATGTCGGCATTTTTCAGGACACGGCGTTTCTGCTGACCAGCGACCACGGCATGACCGCCTGGAACCGCACCCTGCTGCCGCAGGTCGTCGAGGCCGTTCAGGCGCTCGGCCACAGCGTCGAGATCGTGCCCTCCGGCTCCGCCCCGGCCGCCGGCACGGAGGTCGTCATCGTGCCCAACGCCGTCCGCCTGGGCGACATCACGCTGCGCGGCACCGCGGCCGGCCCGGCCGCCCGCCGCAGGATCAAGGCCGCGCTGCGCGGGCTCCCGGAGATCAGCCGGGTGCTCGACGAGCCCGCGCTGCGCGCCCTGCACGCCGGCGACAAGCTCGGCGACCTGGTGGCCGAGGCGCGGCCCCCGTACGGCTTCGCCCTCGACCCCCCGGACGGTCAGTGGCGCGGGGCGCACGGCAGCCTCGCCGAGGCCGGGGTGCCCCTGCTGCTGTCGGGCGCCGGGATCCGCCCCGGCCTGCGACCGCGCGGCGCCGGCCTGATCGACGTCGCACCGACAATCGCGGCGCTGCTCGGCACCCGTCCCCCCGCGCACGCCCAGGGACGGGACCTTACCGCCCGTCCGTGAGCTGCCCGTCCGTGAGCTGCCCGTCCGCGTGCGGGTCGTCCGCGTGCGGGTCGTCCGTGAGTCGCTCGAAGACGAGCTGGGTGCGCCGCACGGCGCGCACCCCGTACACCTGCGAGATCAACTCAGGCGTGAGCACCTGACCGGGCGGCCCACCGGCGACGATGCGGCCGGCGTCCATGACGTAGAGGCGGTCGCAGAAGGCGGCGGCCTGGTTGAGGTCGTGCAGGACGGCCAGGGTGGCGACGCCCAGCTCACGCACCAGGTGCAGCAGTTCGAGCTGGTGGCGGATGTCCAGGTGCGACGTGGGCTCGTCCAGCAGCAGCAGCCGGGTCTCCTGCGCCAGGGCACGCGCCAGCAGGACGCGTTGTTTCTCGCCGCCGGACAGGGTGGCGAAGACCCGGTCGGTGTGGCCGGCCAGGCCGACGCGGTCGAGTGCCCCGGCACACAGCTTCTCGTCCGCGGAAGCGTCGGGCTTGTACGGCGTGCGCCCCATGGCGACGATCTCGGCCACGGTGAAGTCCAGGTCGGCCGGGGTCTCCTGGGCGACGACGGCGGTGCGCCTGGCGGCCTGGCGGGCGGGCAGCCGGTGCACGTCGTCGCCGTCCACGGCGATGAGCCCGGCGGTGGGCCGCAGCGCCCGGTAGATCGTGCGCAGCAGGGTGGACTTGCCGCAGCCGTTCGGCCCGACGAGGGCCACGAACTCGCCGTCGTCCACCACCAGGTCGGCCCCGTGCACGATGGGATGGCCGTCCACGCCGACGGACACCCCGCGCAGGTCGAGCTTCACTGGACGCTCACCGCCCGCTCCACCGAGCGGCGGCGCAGCAGCCACAGGAAGAACGGCACGCCGAACAGGGCGGTGACGATGCTGAGCGCCAGTTCCTGCGGGGCGTTGACGGTGCGGGCGGCGATGTCCACCAGTTGCAGGAAGACGGCGCCGAGCAGCGCGGTGACGGGCAGCAGCCGGCGGTGGTCGGCGCCGACGAGCAGGCGGGCGGCGTGCGGCACGATCAGCCCCACGAACGCGATGGCGCCGCTGGTGGCCACGAGCACGCCGACCAGCAGCGAGGTCAGCACGAACAGGGTCAGCCGGAAGCGGTTGACGTTGACGCCGAGCGAGACGGCGGTCTCCTCGCCGGCGGCGATGGCGTTCAGCGGGCGGTGCTGCAGCAGCAGGTACGTCACCCCGGCGAACAGCACGACGGCCGGCAGCGGCAGCATGTGCCAGCGGGCCCCGCCGAGGCTGCCCATCAGCCAGAACAGCACCTGCTGGGCGGCCCGCCCGCTCTGCGCGAGTTGCAGCACGAAGCTGTAGCCGGCCTGGAACAGGTAGGCCAGCGCCACTCCGGCCAGCACGAGCCGCGACGGGGTGATCCGCCCGGACCGCTGCGCCAGCACGTACACCAGGCCGAGGGCGAGCAGCGAGCCGGCGAAGGCGGCGGCCGACAGCGACAGCCCGCCCAGCGCCGAGGCGCCCAGGATGAACACGCACACCGCGCCGAACGAGGCGCCGGAGGAGATCCCGAGCAGGAACGGGTCCGCGAGGGGGTTGCGCACCAGCGCCTGCAGCACCGCTCCGACGACCGCCAGCCCTGCTCCCACCAGCAGCGCCAGCAGGGCGCGTGGCAGCCGGAACTCCCACACGATCTGCTCCTGCACCGGCGACCAGGTGCGCGGCACCAGGCCGGGGACGACCCGGTCGGCGACGATGCCCCACGCCTGCGGCAGGGCGACGTGCACCGCGCCGATGCTCACCGCCAGCCAGGTCGAGGCGACGGCGGCGACGGCGAGAGCGACGACCAGCGGCACGAATCGGCCGCCGCGTCGTCGAGCGGGTGCGGCGCGCACCGGCGCCACGTCCTGGGCGGTCATTGGGCGAAGGCGTCCGGGTGCAGGAACTTGGCGATGTCGGTGATGGCCAGGATGTTGCGGTAGCCGGGGTGCTGGGCGGCCACGGGCAGGGCGAGGTAGCGCTTGTCCTTGGCGGCGGGGCTGTTCCTGGCGATGGCGAACGCCTCTTCGGCCTTGGCCGGGGAGCTGGGCATGTCCTCGCCGCGCAGTGTGGCGTAGTCGCTGACCAGGACGGCCTCGGGCTGGGCGGCGCTGACCTGCTCGACGCTGACCTCGGTGTAGTCGCCCTTGACGTCCTTGAGGACGTTCACGCCACCGGCCGCGGTGATCATCTGGTTGGTGATGCCGGAGCCGCCGTAGGCGTTGACCGGGCCCTTGCCGCCGTCGGTGGCCAGCACCTTGACCGGGGTGCGGCCCTCGACGCGCTTCTTGACGTCGGCCAATTGCGCCTGCAGCTCGGTGACCAGTTTGTCGGCGCGGTCGGAGACGCCGAAGATCTTGCCGAGGTTCTGGAGGTCGGTGAAGGTCTTGTCCAGGGTGTACTGGAGGGTCTCCTCGGGGCTGCACCAGCCGCCGAGGATGTAGACCGGGCTGCCGGCCGCGTCCAGCTCCTCCACGCTGGCGTAGCCGCCGGCGGCGTCGAAGCTGGCCATCGCGTTGTCCAGGACGAAGTCCGCGCCCTGGGCCAGCATGACCTCCTTCTGCGGCAGCATGATCGTCTCGGAGATCTGCGGGATCTTGTCGTAGGTCTCCTTCTGGCCGGGCAGGAAGGCGCTCTCGCCGAAGAAGGTGCGCCCCGCGATCCGGTCGCCCAGCCCGAGCGCGAGCAGCGTCTCCAGGGACGGGTGGTAGCCGGTCACCACCTTGGACGGTGGCTGGTCGAAGGTGAGCTCGCGCCCGCAGTTCTCGATCGTGACGGGGAAACCGGTTCGCGGGGCCGCCGCTTGTGGCTGCGGGGCGGGGGCCTGACCGCACGCGGCCAGGGTGAGGGCCGCCGTCACGAGGGCTAGCAGCCTGAGCGGGACGGGGCGGAGCGGGCGGCTCATGGGTCTCCGTTGGTGAGGGCGGTTGATCGTGACCATTGTGCACATAACCCGCAATTGCCATCAAATCGCATCTGGGGGTTGAGTGGGCGGTGGTTTGACGAGAGGCCGGGGGGTGTGGGATATTGATGGCGGCAGATGGGGTTGACACCTTAAATAGGTGTGGACTTCCGTTTGCCTATTGCGTTATGCTGCCGTCCTTCGCCTTCGTATCCTCCGGAAGGACATCTGTTGGCAGCCTCGCGCAACGCCTCTCCCATACCCGCCGGTCCTCGCCGTGTCTCCTTCGCGCGCATCCAGGAGCCCCTCGAAGTTCCCGACCTTCTCGCCCTGCAGACCGAGTCGTTCGACTGGCTGCTCGGCAACGAGAGGTGGAAGGCGCGGGTGGAGGCGGCTCGCCAGGCCGGGCGCAGGGACGTGCCGGCCCAGTCGGGCCTTCAGGAGATCCTTGAGGAGATCAGCCCGATCGAGGACTTCTCCGGATCCATGTCACTGTCGTTCCGCGACCACCGCTTCGAGCCGCCGAAGTACTCCGTGGACGAGTGCAAGGAGAAGGACATGACCTTCTCCGCCCCGATGTTCGTCACGGCGGAGTTCATCAACAACACCACCGGCGAAATCAAGAGCCAGACGGTGTTCATGGGCGACTTCCCGCTCATGACCCCGAAGGGCAGCTTCATCGTCAACGGCACGGAACGCGTCGTGACGTCGCAGCTCATCCGCTCGCCCGGCGTCTACTACGAGCGCAACGTCGACAAGACCTCCGACAAGGACCTCTACGGCTGCAAGGTCATCCCGTCCAGGGGCGCCTGGCTGGAGTTCGAGATCGACAAGCGCGACAACGTCGGCGTGCGCATCGACCGCAAGCGCAAGCAGCCCGTCACCGTCCTGCTCAAGGCGCTGGGCTGGACCACCGACCAGATATTGGAACGCTTCGGCCGCTACGAGTCGATGCGGGCCACCCTGGAGAAGGACCACACCGCCGGTCAGGACGACGCCCTGCTCGACATCTACCGCAAGCTGCGGCCTGGCGAGCCGCCGACCAAGGAGTCGGCGCAGACCCTGCTGGAGAACCTCTACTTCAACCCCAAGCGCTACGACCTCGCCAAGGTGGGCCGCTACAAGGTCAACAAGAAGCTCGGGCTCGGCCTCGACATCGACGTCACCGTCCTGACCGAGGACGACATCGTCGCGATCATCGACTACCTGGTGCGGCTGCACGCCGGCGAGGAGTCCACCGGCCTGCCCCTGGAGACCGACGACATCGACCACTTCGGCAACCGGCGGGTGCGCAGCGTCGGCGAGCTCATCCAGAACCAGATCCGGCTGGGCCTGGCCCGCATGGAGCGCGTCGTGCGCGAGCGCATGACCACCCAGGACGTCGAGGCGATCACCCCGCAGACCCTGATCAACATCCGCCCGGTCGTGGCGTCGATCAAGGAGTTCTACGGCACCTCCCAGCTCTCGCAGTTCATGGACCAGACCAACCCCCTGGCCGGTCTGACGAACAAGCGGCGGCTGAACGCGCTCGGCCCCGGCGGCCTGTCCCGCGAGCGCGCCGGCATGGAGGTGCGCGACGTGCACCCGTCCCACTACGGCCGGATGTGCCCGATCGAGACCCCGGAAGGCCCCAACATCGGCCTCATCGGCTACCTCGCGTGCTTCGGCCGCCTCAACGCCTTCGGCTTCATCGAGACGCCCTACCGCAAGGTCGCCGACGGCAAGGTCACCGAGCAGATCGACTACCTGACCGCCGACGAGGAGGACCAGTTCGTCATCGCGCAGGCCAACTCGCCGCTCAACGCCGACGGCGGCTTCGCCGACCACCGCGTCCTGGTCCGCACCAAGGGCGGCGAGACCGAGTACGTGCGCTCCGGCGAGGTCGACTACATGGACGTGTCGCCGCGCCAGATGGTGTCGGTCGCCACCGCGATGATCCCCTTCCTGGAGCACGACGACGCCAACCGGGCCCTGATGGGCGCGAACATGCAGCGGCAGTCGGTGCCGCTGCTGAAGAGCGAGGCGCCGCTGGTCGGCACCGGCATGGAGTACCGTGCGGCGGCCGACACCGGCGACGTCATCAGCGCGGAGAAGGCCGGGGTGGTGGAGGAGGTCTCCGCCGACTACATCACCGTCATGAACGACGACGGCAGCCGGACCACCTACCGGGTCGCCAAGTTCAGACGCTCCAACCAGGGCACGTCGTACAACCAGAAGCCGATCGTGGCCGAGGGCGACCGCGTCGAGGTCAACCAGGTCATCGCCGACGGTCCCTGCACGGACCAGGGCGAGATGGCGCTGGGCAAGAACCTC
>NZ_VSEY01000071.1 GCF_008086045.1 Nonomuraea sp. PA05
GCGGCCGTAGCTCAATGGATAGAGCATCTGACTACGGATTATCTCCCCTTAAGCAGCGTACGACAAGCCGTCTGACCTGGTCCGGCATTAGCAGCGTACGAAGCGAATCAGAAGGTTTAACGCGGATCAAGGGATCCGCAGGCCAGACCCCTAATCCTCGCCCTCCGGCTCCGGACCGACGAAGCTACCGAGCCTGATCCGCGTGTAAATCAGGCCCTTCTCCCGCAAATCCGCGAACGCTTTCCGCACCGTGTTCGGGGCGACCCCGAATTCTTGCGCAATAGTGTTTTGCGTGAGCATATGCCCCGGCTTGTACACGCCGCTCTTAATACGGTTCCGGATTTCGTTGGAAAGCTGACGCCACACCTCTATATCGCGCCGCCACTGGGGTTCGCCTGCCCGGAACACAACCATGGCGGGAACGCTATTGGGGTGCGCTTAAGCTCGTTGAAGCCGCTATAAGCACGCTGCAGCGTGCTACAGCATGCATAAGCGTGCACCAGGCTGGGTACGGTGGCGTCTGGCCGGTGCGGCACCACCCGCACCGGCCGCTGCTACCCTTCGCCACCGCCGTCACCCCCGCTGGCTGGGCGTTCGGCGACGAACGTGCCCCGCCCGTGCACCACGACCAGGAGGCCGCGGTCGGCGAGCTCCTTCACCGCACGCCGCACCGTCACGCGGGCGACGCCGTACTGGACTTCCGCCATCTCACGCTCGTTCGGCAGCTTGGCGCCAGGCCGGAGCCGACCCGACGTGATGTCGGCTTCGATGTCGTCCGCCACCTGCTGCCAGACCAGCCGCGGCCCGTCGAGGTTGATGCGGTCCCTGCGATCTTCCAACGCCATGATCGCAACGCTAAAGGTGCTGTGACCTGCTCTAAGGTCCTACTACCTTCCAAGAGGTCTTAAGAGGTCCTATGGTGTTGGGCAAGGTCTACGCCCGGTGCGGAGTAGGCCGGACATGGAAACGGCCCCGGCCTGGCGCGGACACGCCAGGAGCTCCGGGGCCTCGGCGCACGATGGAGGTGCGACCTATGCCAGATCCTACGGGCACGCCCGTCCCGCCCAAACCTCCCGAGATCACGGAGTTTCGGGACGTCGAGCAGCTGCCCGACAAGTCTTGGCGGGCGGTTCACAAGCCGACCGGCGAGGTCATCTTCGCCGCCGACTTCTACGAGCTGGAGCGCATCAAGGCGCCGGCCGTGCGCATCGCCTACGCGTTGAGCGGCCAGGCCGTCATGCAGCGCGTCTCGCCGCCTTGGTCGGGGCGAGGCACGGAGTTGATGGCGGGAGACCCCGTTGGCAGCGACGCCCCGCTCTGTTTGGGCTGCGGCGAGGAAGTGCACTACCACCAGGGCGAGCGGAAGTGGGCGACCCGGGACGGCGGCACGGTGTGCACGGATGCTGGCCCGCATCGCGTCCAGCAGGTCATTCCGGACCCTCCGGAGGAGGGCGAGACTGCCGTGCTGATGGCGCGGGCAGTCTCGCTGGTGGCGCGCTCATTCTCCGGCCACGACTCCACCGAGGTGGCCGACATCCGCGCTGTGCTGGTGCCTTCCATCGAGGGATACACCACCTCGTACGACACCACCCAAGACTGCTACCGGGCCGTCCGCGACACCCCGCCCACCGCCGACGAGGTTGCAGGCGGCGTGTTCGCCGAGCTTCACGCCCGATCCGTCTTCACGCTGCGGAACGCGTGCCAGCACAACGAGTTCCGCGCCCAGCGAGCAGCTGCTGACCAGGCGGGAGACCAGCCATGACCGCCGTCTTCGCGTTGGGCGAGGTGCAGGCACCTGAAGCGCCCACGGTGAGACATGCGGTGGCGGACGCCCGGCCGGGCGAGTGGGGGCAGGCGATCTGCCCCGCCGCGCCGCGCGTATGGGTGCACGCAGTAGGCAACGCTTCCGTCCCGTTCCCGGGCCCGCTGGGCGAGGAGACGGACTGCTGCAGCGCCTGCATAGATCTGGTGGGGACCGCGATGACTGGCGGCCCGGCTCCCGACGAGTTCAAGTGGCCGGCGTGGCTGCGGGATTGGGTCCGCCGCTGGCGCGATCAGCGCCCATAGACCGGCTCCGGGCGTCACACCGGAGCCGCGGCCCCGCCCGTAACCGGAGGGACCCAGGAGGGCGGGGCCACCCGATCGGCCGTCCCTGGAGTAGGACTCCGCTCCGCCACCCCGCAGGCGTCGCAGCGGAGGAGGTATCACCACTCCAGGGGCGGCCCGCCAACTCCACAGAATGAAGAAGGCCCCCGCCGGCGCGCCAACGCCAGCGGGGGTTCTTCCAGCTCAAGACACCTAATCCAACTAGGAGTCCATCGCCATGACTGAAGCTATGGCAGCATCGACCAGCGCGCCACCCCTGTCCGAGAAGACGGAAACACCCCACCCCGCTCCCGAAGCAGAGGGCCCCGACCGGCCCGCCGAGACCGGCCCGGAGGATGTCGGCCAGGAAGAGCGGGAGCCGCGGGTCCGGCGCGTGAACGCGTGGTGGGAGCGCCGCCGATCCGAGTGCGCGGCGAAGCGCACGGCCCGCCGCACACCGCCGGCGCGCGGCTCGGATCGGTCCGCCTGGGCGGTCCTCGGGGTGGTTGCGCTCGCCGTCCTCGTGCTCGCGATCGTCGGCGTCGGCCTGTATACCGGTCTCGGAGCGTTGCGTGACACCGCGCTCGCCGCACATATCGAACCCGGTGCCGCCCGGCTGTGGTGGATCGGCATCGACGGGCTGATCGTCGTCGCGATCGTCGCCGCGATGATCCTGCGCCATGACCCGGCCGCCCGACGGTACGCGCTCGGCATCGTCGCCCTCTTCACCGCCGCGTCGGGGCTGCTGCAGTTCCTGCACGGGCTCGGCTGGACCACCGCCACGACCCGGTCCGGCGGTGTCGGTTCGCTGCCATGGCAGGTCGTCGCGGTCATCGCCGTCCTGGTGATCGGCACGATCTTCTGCGGAACCCATTTGTTCGTCTACACGTTGCGCCATCTGTTCCCTGCCGCCATGGGTGACCAGGCAGAACGTAGCTTTGCGGAGACGTGCAAGGTTTCAGAACCGTCTCAGGAGGTCGCCGAGCCCGGTTCTAGCGACTCGGACACCGAGGACGGGCCGGACGATAACGACCGGCCCGAGGGGCCTCTCCTCGATGCGGAGACGGAGCGGGAAGTGCGCAAGTGGTTCGCCGCCATCGCCGTCCACATGATCCTCGACGCGGGCGGTAAGCCGGTCCGCTCGAAGATCGCCCGATCGTTCGAGATCGCCGATCGGCAGGCGGGCTACGTCATAGCCGACGTGATCGCCGACCGGGAGGAAGCGGCCGAACGACAGGCCGGAGAGGAAGCGGGACGGCTCTCCGATCTTCTGATGGCCGGCCGCGCTGGCGCGGTGAACGGATCAGGGGGCAGGCCGTGATCCGGACCGTGTACGTGGTGACCACCGCGCCCGGCGGCCGGGGCCGTGCCGTACGAGCCGCCGCCGCCCTCCTCGCCGCCCGGCTCGTGTTCCTGCTCGCCTGGCTCGGCCACGCGGTCGTGCTCGCGGCCGGCGCCCTCGACGCGATCGTGTGCGCCTGGCTCGGCGTGCCGCGCACCGCGGTGTTCCTGCGCCGCTTCCGGGCCGTCCTGAACGAGACGTGGGAGGCGGACCTGTGACCGAGGAGAGGCCGGGCCGGGGCCGCATCCCCGAACTGTCTGCCATCCCGTGGGAGGGGCCGCGGGCCATCACCGACTACGCCAGGGTCGGCCGTGACCTGTGCCGGGATCTTGGCCAGGAGTTCGAGATCGGCTCCGACGAGCTGTACGCCGTCCTCATCCGCTCCTTCAAGGGCCACCCGCTCCTGTCCGTGGTCGGCGCGCCCGACGTCAGGCTACGGGCGCGCAGAGTGGTGAAGCGGTTGAAGCGGGCGGCCGAGCTGCAGAAGGGCGCCGGCGTCGAGCTGGTGAAGTTCCACGCCCAGTTCCGCAAGGAGTTCGTCGACATCCTGCCGAAAGCCAATCCGGAGGCTCGTAAGTCCACGTTCAACTGGGACGACGACTGATGGCCGCGACACGATCCAAGGAACTCGCCACCGTCTCCGAGGAGTCGTCGCTGGCGAAGGTGACGGCGAAGGAGGTGTCGAAGCTCGTCACCTTGGCGTCACCGTGGCTGGCGTACGTGCTCGTGTTCGGGGTCGGATGCGCATTCCACGTCATCCTCGACAGCGACGACCCAGAGACGATCGCGTGGACGATGTTCCTGATGGCGGTCGCCGTGCTCGTGCTGACCGGGGTCACGTTCGGGCAGTCGCACGCGCGCGGCCCGTGGGGGAAAACCCACACCACGCTCACCACGTTCCTGGCCGGGCTGTGGGTGTGCGCCGCCACGATTAACGGCCCGGCCACCGTCGTCACCGGCCGGCTCGCCCTGATCGGCGGGACGACGGTCGCCCTCACCTGGAACATCCGGACCGTCATCCGGATGAAGGGCTGGGACGCCCCGGGCGTCATCGCTGACCCGCTCGCGTTCCTGTTCGGGCAGGGCGCGGAGAAGGCCGGCATGAAGCAGGTGGAGGCGAAGACCACGGCGGCGTCCGCGCACAAGGTTGAGGGCGACGTGCAGCTCGACGGCGGGCGGCAGGTCGCAGAGGATCTGCAGAAGAAGGTCGCCTACGTCGAGTCGGGGATCGGGCTGCCCCCGGGCAGCATCACGGCCAGCATCGACCCCGACCGCGCCGACAAGGCGAAGGTGGTCGTCTCCGACCCGCGCGTGATGAAGCACCCCATCGTGTGGCCCGGCCCGTCCCGGCCCGGACTGTCGATCGCCGACCCGCTGCGGATCGGCGTGTGGCAGGACCTCGACGACATCGAATACACGATCGTCGGCCACCACGTGCAGGCCATGGGCATGACCGGCGCCGGCAAGTCCATCGGTGGTGCCTGGAACATCCTCGGCGAGATCATCACCCGCTACGACGTGGCCGTGTTCGCCGCCGACATCACCAAGGGCGACCAGACGCTCGGCCCGATGCGGGAGGCGCTGCACCGGTTCGAGACGACCAAGGCCGGGGTGAAGGCGATGCTGGCCGAGCTGCAGCCGCGGGTGAAGGAGCGCACCAACTACCTCACCAGCAAGGGGCTGCAGAAGTGGAAGAAGGGGTGCGGGCTCATCTACTGGGTGCTGTGGTTCGAGGAGTTCCCCGACATCTTCGACGCGCTGTCCGACAAGGAGCAGGAAACGTTCCTGTCCATGCTGAAAGCGATCAGGAGTGCGGGCGGCACGATCGTGCTGTCGCTGCAACGCTCGGACTACACGCAGATGCCGACGATCGCGCGCGGCCAGCTCGCGAAGATGTGCTTCGGCGTCGAGAACGCTCAGGACGCGGCGTTCGGGCTGTCGGAGCGGCAGCAGGATGCCGAGTGCCGGCCGGAGATTTGGACGAACGCGCAGCCCGGCATGGCCTACCTCGACGCGCCCACCGTCGCGGAGGGGCGGTACGCGATGCCGCTGCGCACGTACGCGTGGGGGCTCGACGACCAGGGCGAGTTCGACGACGAGCGGGCGAACGCGGCGATGCGGGCGCACGCCGTCGAGTGGCCGGCCGCCGCCAAGCAGATCGACCCGGCCACGGCGGAGGTGTCCCGCCTGCCCGGCGGGGCGCAGGCCGTGGCAACGTTCCCGGCCAACCTGGAAGAGGAAGACGACGACGAAGAGGTGGCGACCGTGGCGCGCGAGTACCTGCACACCGAGGATCCCGACCCTGGAGTGGGCGGCGACATCGACGATGAGATCGAGGATCTGCCGGACGGTGAGCCGCCGTTGACGTTCGCTGGCCCGGAGCAGGAGATGACGTCGGAGGAGCGCGGCCAGGCGTTGATGGCGCACCTTCAGGCGCTGTGGGATGGCGGGGCGCGCGACTTCGCGACACGGGATTTGCGGCCGTTGTGGGAGTCGACGGACATGTCCCGGCAGTGGGCGCAGAAGAGCCTGCGCAAGCTGGTCGACGCCGGGGTGCTCGGCTACGACGACGACGAGCAACGGTATCTGATGGCGGAGCGCCCCGAACTTCCTTGATCGCGTGGCACCCCGTGGCGGGGCGGGCGGGGGTTGGGGGAGGGTGTTACAGGTCAGAAGGGGTGCCACGCGCTGTGGCACCCCTTCGTGGCACCCGGCGTGGCGGGGGTGTGGCACCCGGCCGTGGCACCCCGTGGCAGCAAGATCGAAAAGCGGTGGCCGCGCATCCCACGCGCAGCCGTGCGCGCGCGGCGGCGCCCGGGTCGCTTCCCCACGCACCGGGCGCCACACCTACGACCGTACCCACGGCCCGCAGTCCCGCGACGTGAACCCCTCCCCGCGCGCGAGCGTCACGCGTAGCCCGTTCGGCGCGTTGGTGACGAGCTGGTTGGCGATGATCCGGCCCGCGCTGGTCGACCGCTCCCAGTAGCAGTCCTTCACCGGCCGGCGCATGGTTCGGTATGTGCCGGCCCGGATCTGCTTCCCGACGGTGTGCTTGCCGTCCGCGAACCCCGAGGCGGCCAGCGTCCACACCTTCTTGTGCTGCGGGCAGAGTGCGGTGAAGGCGGCCCGGTAGATGTCGCGGTCGCCCTCCACCGGGTCGAGGACCTCTTGCACCATCGTGACCCGGTCCTCGTAGTCGGCGAGTTCGCACGCCTCCTGGCCGTCCTCGATGTGCTGGTCTTCTCGGCCGGAGTCGGCGCCGAGCGCGGCCAGGAACGCCCGCTGCTGCTTCGTCCGGTCCGGCCGGCCCGGCTCGTTCGACGGCGGGGCCGTCGAGGTCGCCTCCGTAACGGTCTGGGGCGGCGCTGTGAGGCCGCATCCGGCCGCAGCGAGCACGAGGGTGGCGGCGGCTAACAGGGGGCGCATCGGGGCTCCTGGGGCCGTAGAAGGGGCGGGGACCCTAGGGTGACGCGCGCCGCTTGCAGACGGGTTACGAACACGACGAAGAGCCCCCGCCCCCTCCACGAAGGAGGGAGGCGGGGGCTCGACGTTCCCGAGGCCTCGCGGCAGTGACGCCACCGTAACCCGCGGGACGCCGGGATCGCTACAGGCCGGACAGGTTCCGGCCGGTGTGCGCGCCCGGCGGGTAATCCGATGTGGCCGGCGCCGGGGACACGTTCATCCTGAGCACCAGCGCGAGCACGATGTTGAGCGCGGCCACGGTGGCGCCGATCTGCTCCTGCGACAGTTCGAGGCCGAACCCGGCCATCGCCGTCAGGCCGGTCGAGATGGCGCCGGTCAGCGCCGACACGACGAACGGGCGGGTGAGCACGGCCACGATGACGGCCATGACCGCGGTGGCCAGGGTGGAGATGGCGGCCGTCTGGACCTGCGTGAGGGGCAGGCCGTAGGCGACGAACGCGGCCACCAGCGCGTTGATGGCGTACACCCAGACGGCCGGTTCCCGGCCGAAGATACGAACCTGCACGACTCCTCCTCAGGAGCTACTGGGCGGTGGTGGTAGGCGATGGCGACGGGGCCGGGGTCTTGCAGTCGTAGGTGAGCACCGTGTCGGTCGTCTTCGTGCACGTCTCCACGCTGGTGCCGCGCTTGAACACGACGGTGGCCGGGACCGGCGGCACGACCGGCAGGCCGTCACGGGTGGGCAGGTAGATCTTCCGCTCGGACGACTTGCACTTGCCGTGCTGGGACTTCTTCAGCCGGTTCGGCTCCAGCAGCCGCATCGCGCCGGTCTTGGTGGAGATGCAGGCGCCGTACAGCTTCGGCTTCGCCGCCACCGTGGCGGACTCCGAGGCGGCCGCGACTCCGGCGCCTCCCAGGAGGAGGACGGCGGTCGCGGCGAGGGGGGCGATCTTCTTCAGCACAGGGGCTCCTGGGCTCGGGGACATGGTGAAAGCCCGGCACGCCGTCCACGGGCGGCCGGGGGTGGTGCAGTCTCAGGGGGTTACGAGAGGGCGGTCTTCCAGCAGGCGTCGCCCCACACGCCGTCCTCGGCCAGCCCGTGGGCCTTCTTGTAGGCGTTCACCTGGGCTTTCAGGTCGGCGAGGTCGTCCGGGTTGGCGCCGTACCGGGTGGCGTGCATGTTGGCGGGTTCGTAGCCGCGCGCCCACAGCAGGCCTCGCATGGTTTTCACGTGGCGGGCGTGGCTGCTGCCCGGCTTCAACGTGGGCAGGTTGTCCACGAGTTCCTCCGTCCAAGACTCCGAGAGCGCGGGCGCCCGCCCCGCGAGCAGCCTGGCGACGTCGGCGCGGAAGTCGGTCATGTCGATGCCGTGCGGGTCAGGCTTGCCGGTGTTCACCTCGCGGTGCGCCTTCACCCGGGAGGCGGGCAGCCCGTACTCGCGGCAGATCTCAGCGCACAGCCGCCGGTAAGCGAGCAGCTGCGCCGTCGGCCACGCCTGCCTGCCGTTGTTCTCGGCCTCGATCCCGATCGAGGAGGAGTTGTCGTGCAGCGGCGACGTGGACGGCGCGTTGTGCCAGCACCGCCCGGCGGCGATCACGTAGATGGTGCCCGACCTGCCCAGGCCGTACTGGGAGAGGGGTCCGTCCAATCCGGGGCGGCCGTCGCGTACGACCTTCAGGGACGGGTAGTCGCCGCCCGCGGCGGGCCCGGCCGTGTGGTGGCAGACGACCCCCTGCACTTCCGGCTGGGGTCCGTGGCCGCGGCTCTTCCAGCCGTCGACTTCGATGACAGGAAAGCCCGTCCTCCTGGCCACGGTGGCGAGGCGGGTCAACCACGGCATGGTCAGCCTCCCTTGGACATGAAGGTGATGAGGGCGAGCACCAGGCCGGCCAGGGATAGGAGGACGGCGGCGGACGGCAGCGGCCAGCGTCCGCGCTCCAACGCGCGAATGCGGGCTTCGTGGTCGGCGGTGTCCTTCACCAGCTCGCCGTGCGCCTGGGCGACCTGTGCGACTTCGCCGCGGATCCCGTCCACCTTCCTGTCGGTGGCCAGGAGCTGGTCGTAGATCTCCCTGGCTCCGATGGTGACGGGGCCGAGCGGGTCGAGCTGGGTCACGGACACTCCTCGATCAGGGGATGGGAGGGGGTGGGGCTGCCCGCGCATCCCTGGTGGGCGCGCATCCTCGCCCGCGCGGGCAGCCCACGATCAGGTGGCGATGATGCCGGCGGTGCGCAGGATGGTCAGCAGCCCGGTGGAGGCGTTGGCGTACGACTGGAAGATCGAGCTGGTGGACGCGGCGAGGTCCTGCGCCCACGTCTGGCTGTAGGAGGCGGGCGCGTTGGACAGGTTGACGGTAGGGGTGGTGACGGACCCGCCCTGCGCCGGGATTTGGCGGACGGAGCCGTTGGACTGGATGACGCGCAGCTCGCCGCCGACCGCGTACACGCGGCAGCCGCCGGACGGGGTGTCCGGGACGCCGCTGTTGGGGATGAACAGCGGGCCGGAGGAGGCGCTGATCTGGACGGCGGGCTGCACGCCGAGACGGCTCTCCAGCGCGGCGACCCGGCGGGCCAGTTCGCGCACGATCTGGCTCTCTCCCACGGGGAAGGGGTCGATGGGCATGCTCATGAGCCGACTCCCGCCTGTGCGGTGATGACCTGCAACTTGTCCTTGCCGAACGTCCTGGTGGCCGGGGTGAGGGACCAGCCGATGATCCGCTGGTAGCCGTTGAAGCTGGAGCCGCCTTCCTCGGTGGGGGTGTGCCAGTCGTTGTTCATGACGAACCGCACCTGGCCGCCGATCATGTTGGGGTGGAAGCCGGAGGAGCGGCCGAGGATGACGTCGGCGGAGAAGACGCGCGGCGCGCCGGCCGCTGTGGCGGCGTAGTAGGCGGCGTACCGTTCGAGCTCGGTCATGTCCGTGCTGTTGCCGGGGTGGATGATCCGCTGGTCGAAGATCGGCCATCCGGCGTCCAGGTGAGCGGTTTCGATGAGCGGAGTGCGGACGGCTGTGCGTTCGGTGGAGGCGTCTCCGTCCGGGATGCCGCCGACGACGCCGAACCGGGTGGCGCCGCGCAGCGCTGAGCGGACTTCGCGGAAGCCGGTGACTTCGCCGCCGTTGCGGGCCTGCGTGAACGTCACCTTCAGGTCGGGGAAGTCCAGTTGCGGGGACGCCCACACCCAGCGGCGTTCGATGCCCGTCTCGGTGACGGTGGGGTTGATGACGTAGCCGAAGCCGCCGTCGGCGCGCGCGTAGTCCCGCAGGACACGGCCGTACGTGGTGTTGTCGGCTATCTTGGCGGCCAGCTCTCGCACCGTGCCGGACGTGCCCGGCATCAGCGTGAACCCCATGTTGGAGCGCGGGTCCTGGCCGAGGTGGGCGATGAAGGCGCGGGCGTTGTCGATCTGGTCGCCGACGAACAGCACATCCTCTTCCAGCGACACGCTGGCCATGTAGCCGTCCAGGGTGGTGCCTTGCATGCGCAAGCCCAAACCCAGGCGGGATGATTGTTCGATCTCGGCGGTGTGCAGCCAGTAGACGCCCCACAGCACGCCGCTGCGCCAGGGGTGGACGACGAGCCGGCCGGGCCCGGAGTCGAGGTCGGCCGGGTCGCGTGGGATGAGCCGGGCCAGCTTGTCGGCCTCGCGCCGGTTCGGCATCGGGCACCAGCAGGAGAAGCCGCCCGCGTCGCCGTCGCGGCGGTCGAAGGTGACGTCGGTCGCGGTGCGCAGCTCGCCCCGGTAGGAGCCGGTCAGCGCGTCGTGCACCCGGTACTGCATCGGCAGCAAGCCCTTGACCGGGGTGAACGCCGGGAAGGGGGGCGGGTCGGGCGGGATGACGACCGGCGCGGACTTGACGAACACGGTCAGCGCGGCGCCGAACTGCAGGCTGTCGGATGCGGTGTGGGTGGCCGGGTCGGCCGGGGTGGTGGAGTAGATGCGCCGCCACACCAGGCTGCCGCCGACCTCGTCCTCGGATTGCAGGTCGAGGATCTTCTGGTAGCCGTCCGGGGTGTTCCACGAGATGGTGGCCTCGTTGGGGATGCCGGCCGCCCACCGGAACTCCAGGCCGTCCGCGCTGGGCGGGTCGCCGCCCGGCGAGATGACGTCGGTGGTGCCCGCGTACAAGGACCCGGCCAACACCTGCGGTGTGCCGGTCGCGCCGACGATCGGCACGATGGCGACCACGCCGTCGGCGGTCGGGCCGATCTGGACGATGTAGTTTTCCGGGTCGTCGGCGGGGACGCGAGCCTTCCACCACACGTCGACGGCGGACAGGTGGGTGGACGGTCCGGCGATGCGGGCGAGCAGTTCCCAGTCGCTGCCGCCGGACAGGAACGCGAACCCTCCGGAGTCGGCGGCCAGGAACGCGAGCAGCCCCGTCTGGGGTGTCACACCCTCGGGTTGGGAGACGGCGAAGAAGCCGCCGTTGGGGCCGGCCGCTGAGGTGGGGGTGCGGAACGTCGCAGACACGAGTTGCCACCCCCCTTCGCCCGGTCAGATGTAGGCGTGCCGCCACAGTGCGGTCGCCGCCGGGGCGGTGCCGTCCGCGCTGCTGTAGGTGATGGAGGAGATGTCGCGGCCGAGCACCAGGTCGGCGATCCCGAGACTGGAGTTGGAGAGGGTGCCGCCGACGTCTTCTTCGCCGACGCTGGCGGTGCCGTTGAACGGGTCGATCACGAGGAGTTCGCCGACGTCGACGGTCAGGTCGAAGCCGACCGTCACCACGGTTTCGCTGCCGTCGTCGAGGGTGCGTTCGATCACCAGCTCCGGGTTGAGGGTCGGCCCGGGGCAGCGGATCGTCGGGTGGGTGGTGGTGTTGCCGGCGTGGAACACGTCGACGGTTCCGCCGTCGGGCACCACTGCAGTCAGGAGCTCCCGCGAGTACAGGCGCGGGTTGGACAGCTCCCACAGGGCGTAACCGGGGGCGAGCCCGATCCGGAAGTTCCTGTCGATCTCAACGGTGCGCTTCAGGCAGGCGGCCTGCCCGACCAGGATCTGCTCGCCCACCCGGATCGCCAGCGGGATCTCTTCGTCCGCCTCCGGCAGCGGCAGCCCAGTGAGCAGATTCAACGCGATCTGCTCGACCTCGGCCCGGGTGCCCTTCACGTTGAACTCGTAGGCGACCCGTCTGGCCTGCGCCTTCTTCGACCCGGAGAGGGCGCCGTGGTCGGAGGGGTGAGGCACGTTGCCGTTGTCGACGTCCGGCATGTCGACGAACCATCCGGTCAGCCGCTTCCACCGGTACGGGTTGCTCTCCCCGCCCATGCGGAAGCCGTTGAACGAGATCTGCCCGGCCGCGGTCAGGTCGTCGCCGGGGTTGATCGGCACGTCCACCGTCGGGGTGGGGACGACCGCGTGCGGCGCCAGCAGGCCGGGGTGGGCGTTGGTGGAGAAGGTGACGGCCGGTGCCGGGATGATCGTGACGGGCAGGATCGGGGATGGTTGTACGAGGGTGGGCGGCGAGTCGCCGACGAACACGTCGGGCGTCGGCACTGACGCGGCAGCCGTGACGCTGCTGGGGTGGGTGGTTGCGCCGGCAGACACGCCCGGTTCGGGGATGGCCGCGGCGGCCTGGACGGCGGTTGCGTCGGCCGTGGCGTGCTGGCCGCGTTTCGGTGTGGCCTGGATGAACGGTTCGCCGTACCCGATCGGCGCGGACGATCCGGCGACGCTGGTGCCGGTGATGCCGGACTGGTTGGCGGTGCCCGCCCAGTCCTTCACCTGCTGGCCGACGGCGTGCTGGTCGAGCACCCACATGGCGGCCGGGCCGGCGTCCCGCCACCCGCCCAGACTGTGGGCGAGATTCTCCACCTCGGCCTGGCTGAGCGCCCGGGCGAAGATGGCGGCGGCGGCGATCTGACCGTCGAAGAACGGCAAGGTGCCGTCGTAGTACGCGCCGAGCCGCACCGAGCCGGCGCCGGGCGCTGCCCCGTCGTTGACGGGGTCGGCGGTGGTTTCGCTCGTCCACGTGTTCGTGCTGTAGATGTACTTGCGGAACGTGGCCGGGTTGGCGCCGGCCGGTTTGCTGACCGCGATCAGCGCCCAGCCGTCGCCGGGGACGACGGTGAGCGTCGACTCGGCCAGGCCGCCGTCGCCGAACCACAGGAACGTGCCGTTGGCCTGAACGTTGAGGACGCCGGCGAGTCCGGCGGAGGCGTTGGCGACGCCGATGAGGGCGCCTTCGGCGGCGCTGGCGGCGCGGAAGACGACCACCCAGGTAGAGGCGAAGGTGACCGTCGACAGGCCGCCGATGGCGAGCTGGATGTTGTCGTCGACGCCGTCGAACGTGCGCGCCACCTGCTCACCTCCTCGCTATGTGGTGGTGTAGGTGAGCGCGACGGACACGACTTCCATGTCGCCAGCCGCGCTGTCGCTCGCGTTGGCGGCGTCCCGGGCGAAGTACACGACGACGAAATCGCCCGCTGCCAGGCTGTCGGCGTTGGCCAGCGCCAGGCTGATTTCGCCGATCTTCCCGGCCGTGGTGGCGGGGACGGCGGTCGCCGAGCTGGTGTTGGCGGCGGCGAACGCCTTCGCGTCCTGGTCGGTGGCGTCGCCGGGAGTGGTGGCCGCCAACCGGCCCTCGATGACGACGTTGCCCGTGACCGCGGACGCCATTTTGAACTGGACTTTCAGGACTGGGGTGGATGCGTAGTCTTCCGGCATTCGGAACGACCACATGAGTTGCTCTTTGGTGGCGGCGTCGAAGAGGGCGTGCTTGAAGTACGGCGACGGCGCCGACGCCGACGACTTCACCTTGCGGATGTCGGGTGCGGCGTTCGACGCGCTGCCGTCGGGCAGGTCGGCTGCCCCGATCGGCAGAATGATCGTCCCAGTGGCCACGGCCGCCTCCTACGGGGTGAGGTCGAGCAGGAAGATGCCGAGGCTGTCGTGCGTCACCAAGAACGTCCCGTCTTGGGTTTCGAACGGTTCGCCGAACCATACGGCGCCCAGGGCGCGGTCGGCGTGGGCGTCGTCGTACAGCAGGTAGCCCTCGGCGATGATCGTCGAGTCGGGGATGGAGAAGTTGTCGGCGTCGAACTTCATCGACCCTGTGGCGTGGGTGAGGGTGGTGTTCACCACCAGCAGCCCGCCCGCGCTGTATCCGGCGCCCGCCGACTCGTTGGCGGTGGCCCACGTGCCCGCGTTGTAGGCGGTGTCCGTCCCGAAGTTCGGCGTCACCCCGGACCCGTAGAAGGCGGCCTTCAGATCCGTCTCGGAGGTGAGGTCGGTGGCTAGCTGGGAGTCGTCCCACTTGTCGATGTGGGCGGCCACCATCAGCCCTGACGCGGTCCACGCCATCAGACATCGCCGCCTTTCCCGAATCGGGCCCGGCCGCGCACCACCGGCGGCGCCGCCTCGGCCGCGCCGGGCGGAAGCTCGCCGCCGGCCTCGGCCGCGGGGGCGCTGGCGAGCTGGGCCATGGCGTCGATCAGCGGCCCGTGCACAGCGCGGATGTGGGTGATCTGCTGCTCGTACGGGCGGATCTCGTCGGCGGTCGCGCCGCGCGAGGCCAGCCGGGTGATCTCCCGTTCCGCTTTGCCGATCGCGTGCAGCGCGCGCAGCCAGGAGCGGGTTTCTGCCAGGGATTCCATCTCGGCCCGCCGGGCGGCCCGCGTCTCCTCGCTCGGGTGGTCGGCGTGCGCCTGCTTGGCGGCCTGCAACCGGTCCGCCTCGCCTTCCAGGGCGGCCTCCAGTTCGAGGCGGGCCTGCGCCCGTCCGCGCCTCACCGCAGCCTGCCGACGATGAGGGGGGCGTGCACGTGCACGTCCCGCCGGTTGCCGAACTCGCGGGTGGTGACGACGGCGCCGGAGTCGGTCATGCGGCGGACGACGCGCACGACGCGCAGCCCGTGCCGCTGCTCGCGCACGTGCGGCGTGGTGTGGCCGGGGTTGGTGTGGACCGACCGCAGCCGGGCCAGGTCGGCGGGCGTGAACCCTTGAACGTTTCCGGGCATGCCGGATACCGCCTTCCTGCTGGGGTTGAGGGGTTAAACGTTGCCGCGCAGGCTGTATTCGAGGCCCATCGCCTGCTGCAGCCGGCCGATGTCGGCCTCTTCGCGGATCACGGAGCCGCGCAGGTCGACGTTCACCGCAGGCTGCCCCGACGCCGGTTGCGGAGGAGTAGCCATCGGCGCTATCTGGCCTTCACCTACGACCAGTGGCGCCCGCGACACGAAATCGTCCGTCGTTTCGCCCTTGACGGAGCCGCCCCCGCCGCCACCGCCGCCGGCGGCCTTCTTCGCGGCGGCGACCGCCTGGTTGACGATGGACTGTGCGGTGGCGACCACCTTCGCCAGCATGGACTGCATGCCGACCGACAGGCCCTCCATCGTGTACTGGCCGATCTCCGCCATCACCTGGCTGGGCGACTTGATCTTGAGTTCGCGCTTGATCGCCGCCACCAAGGCTTTGACGATCTTCGTCATCTCCTTGTCGAGCGCCTTCAGGCTTTCCTGCAGCCCCTTCAGGTAGCCCTCGCCCGCCTTCTTTCCGCTGTCGAACATGGCGTCCGCTGAGGCTTTTCCGAGCTTCTTGGACGCCTTGTCGACGGCGGCCTGCGCCTTGTTCAACGCCTTGATTTCGGAGCCGTCCGAGCCGACCAGCATCTCGGCGTAGGACGCGCCCTTCTCCACCCCGGCGTCGATAATGTCTTGGATGATCTTCTTGTTCAGGCCGCGTTTCGCCAGGGTCTGGATGTTGTTCGCAAAATTGTTGATCGCGGACGCGCGCGCCTGCAGCTGGGCGGCCAGGTCGCCGCCTGAGGTGAGTTCTTCGGCGCTGATGCCGGTGATGGCCGCCCATTCGGCGGCATCGCCGGCCACCTGCTTGGCGTACTCTTTCGCCGCCGCCAGCTTGGCGACCAGCTCCTCGCGCTGCTTGGCGAGGGCGGCCAAGCTGTTGTTGCCTTTGCTGACGAAGGTGAGCAAGTGGTCGGCCACGTCGGGCTGGGAGCCGAACGCCTCCTTGATCCGCGACACCATGGTTTCCACCGTGGAGACCGCAGTGCCCTCCTCCGCCCGCAGGCCCTGCACGAGGCCCTGCACCGTCCAGCGGCCGATCTCCTCCGTCACCCGGGACGGGGAGTGGGTTTTCAGCGACTGCTTCATCTGGTTGACGGCCGCCTGCGCCAGCTGGCCGGCCGCCGCCATCGCATCCCCGATCGAGGACCGGATACCGGAGGACAGGCCCGCACCGAGGTCCTTGCCGGCCTGCGTCCCGGCCGGGCCGAGCTCGCCCAGCTTGTTCTTCACCTTGCCGACATTGGACTGGGCGTCCTTCGTGTCAGCGTTGACCTTGACGTCCTTGTTCGGTGGCAGCTTCGCGATCGTCTTCCCGAACTCGTCGGTGATCGTGATGCCCTTCTTGGTCGACTCGACCGTGTAGCCCAGCGATGTGGCGAGCCCCACCAGCGCCTGCCCGCCCTCCGCGCTCCTCCCTGCCAGCGCGGCCAGCATCTCCGCGTTCTTCTCAAACGCCTTCGACGACGCCTCCGTCGCGCCGGTGCTCTCCCTCTCCGTCTCCGCCTTCTTGGCGAGCGCCCCGAGCAGCTCCTCCAAATGCATTTTGCGAGTGAGCAGGGAGGGGTTGCCCTTGTCCAACTCCTTGTTGGCCTGCTGGAGAGCCTGCGACCAGTCGTTCGAGGCGGCGAGCGCGTTCTGGGCAGGGTTGAAAAACTCTTCCAGCGCGGCGGACAGATTCTTCACACCGCCTGCGGCAGTGTTCGACTCGTCGCCGACGTCGCCTGCCGCGGCTGCACCCTGCTGGGCTGCGGCCCGGAAGGCGGCGAGGGCGTCCGACATTGAGCCCGACTGAGTCAGAAACTCGTCGTAGCTCATCCCGAACATTTGCTCCCAGAAATAGTTGTTGCCAGCCGACGTTCCGCCGGGCCCGAACGGGATGCTGAAAGCCAACTTGATCTCGTCCGCCCACGACAAGACTTCAGCGCCCACTCTGAGGAGTTCGGTCGCGTCTTCCAAGACGTTGGCGAGCATCTGCGGGTCTTCGTCGGCGATCTCGGAGAAGGTGGTGAGGGCGCCGTTGACGTTGTCCATGATCGCGGGCATGCGGTGCCCGATCTCGGACAGCACATTCCCGAACGAGTCGCCCAGCCGCTCCAAGGTGGGGCCCAAGGATCCGACCCCGTCACCCACCTTCGCGATGAAAAAGTCGACGTCCGGGACGACATCAGCGAAGATCCGCTTCAGGCTGGGCTTGAGTCGCTCGAACGCGCGCAGAGCGACATCCGAGGCGCGGATCGCGCTGCCTTCCAGGGGTTGGGCGGCGTCCGAGAATTCGGCTTTGATCTCGCCGACCGCGTCCTTCCACGCGTCCTGCACCCGGTCGGCCTGGGCCGCATTGGCGACGCCGACAGCGACCAGGGCGCCGCCGAGGGCGGCGACGATGCCGCCCGCCGCCACCCCCGCCACGGTGGGCAGGGCTTGGATGGCGGCCACGGCGAGCGCCACGTTGGCCGGGCCGACCTTGCCGAGCACGCCGAACCCGTCGCTGAGCGCCTTACCGAGCAGGCCTCCCGTCCGCTCGCCCACGTCGCCCAGCTCGGACAGCGCCTTCCTGGCCGGGTCGGTGTCGACGTCCACGCGGACGCGTTCGTCGTCGAGCGCGTCCAGCGCTTCCTGGATGGCGGCGATGTCGGCGCGAGCCTCGGTGGTGTCGGCGTCAACGTCGACAGTGATGTGGCCGCGGTCGCGCCGGTCGAGCTCGGCGAAGGCTTCGTCGATCTCCCGTTCCAGGTCTTCGGCGAACCGGTCGGCGTCGTCGACCATGTCTCGCAGCGACTGGTCGAGCTGCTGTTCCAGCCGGTCCAGGTCCTTGATCGCGTCGGCCGGGTCGAGGCCGTCGGCGATCGCCCGCTGAATGTCGGCCAGCGACCGGACCACCGTGCCTTCCATGCCGGCCATGGAGGAGGACGTGGAGGATTGCAGGTTGCGCAGGTCGGAGGCGATCTCTTTCGTGCCGCGCTTAAAGTCCGACCTGTCCACCTTCGCGTACGCGACCAGCTCGCCGACGGTGAGCGCCATGAGGAGGCCACCTCCTCACGCGTAGTCGTCGAAACTGGCCTGGACAGGCGGGGCGCTGTGTTCCTGCTCGCGGGCGCGGAACACGCGGTGCAGCCGCGACCGGGGTTCGGCGAGGAGTCCGAGGATGCGGGCCCTCAGCCAGTGGCCGGTCCGCTGTCTGAGGAGGCCGGGGGTGCCGAGGTCGATGCCGTAGAACTGGTGGAGGTCCGCTTCGACGTAGAGCCACCGGTCGAAGATGTCCGCCCACGTGATCCCGCCGTCTTCCGGCTCCGGGTCGTACCATTCGCGGAGGCCGGTTGCGGGGTCGACCGGTCCTCCGCCGGGGTCTCCGTCTCGACGGTCGTCGAGGTCGATCGTGGTTTTGGGAGGCCGCCCTCCCAGACGCGGAGTGCGGCCTCTTCGCCGTGGACGTGCCAGGCGAACACGGTCACCCCGCACCGGCGGATCTGCTCCCAGGCGGCGCCGTCGGCTTCCAGCTCGTCGTAGACGGGGCCGAGCCAGCGGCGGTACAGGTCGGCCTCGGTGGGGTCGTCGATGACGTCGTCGTCGCCGCTGGCCGCGAACCGGGTGGTGAGCTGCGTCCACGTCTCGGCGTCGGCGGGCGGCACCGCGTACTCCTTCACCTGCCCGGAAGGGAGCGGTACGGGCAGGTAGAGGGGTTCGCCGATGGAGGCGGCGAGTTGGGGGAATCGGGGCATGGCTCGGTTGCCCTCCTATGCTGCCGGGTTGGTGATGGCGGTGCGCTCGCCCTGACCGTTGAGGGTGAAGTTGAACGGCTCCAACTCGGTGACGCCGCCGCCTCCGCCGCCGTAGTCGACGGTGACGTCGCCCTGCCACGCGTCCGGCGCGCCGTCCCGCCGGTAGTAGCGGATCTCGATGTTCGAGCCGATACCGACCAGGTTGCCGGCGTCAAGGATGGCCTGCTGGCCCGGGTCGGCGATGAAGGTGGCCAAGTTGTCGGCGTCCCTCTTCCGCTTGCCCTCCGTTTCGAGCCGCCACTTGCGCTGGGTGACCTGGTCGGATCCCCAACCGTTGGAGTCGAAGTCGGAGTCGTCCTCCATGGTCGACTCGATGGTTTCCTTGAACTGGGTCATGCCCTTGACCGGCGTCCACACGGGCGACGCGGTCGTCCCGGTGTTGACGTCGAGCGCCCACCCGGACGCCAGGAGTGAACGGGTTGCCATGTGTGATCTCCCTATCCGGGGCGGAGTGTGGTCGGTCGGTGCACGTTGAGGTGGTAGGAGTCGGCCCGCTCCCACCTGTTGTTGCCGTCCACCCCCATGGGGGCGTTGATCCGCCGCGTGCACAGCAGGATCCCGGCCTGCGGCGCCTGCCAGCCCTGCAGCGCGTCGAAGCAGGCGTCCGCGATCGCGTCGGCGACGCGCGGGTCGGTGGTGCCGCGGATGCGCAGCTGCACGGCCTGGGTGCCGTCCGTGTTGACCGGGTCGTCGGCGAACTGGTCGACGCCGTAGGCGGCCAAGGCGATGGCCCGGTCAGGGGTGCTGGGAAGACGGCCGAGCAGGATGGCGATGTCGGCGGGCTGGTAGGTGCCAGTGCCGGGCGGGATCCACCGGCCAACACCCTGGACGTGCAGGCGTACAGCGATCGCCGTCAGGATGTCGGTCGTCCAGCTCACCGCAGGCTCCGCCGGACCTGGGCCGCGATCAGCTCGTTCATGGTGCCCGCCTCAGCGTCGAACGGGTCCTCCAAGTACTTGGCCTTCCGCCCGGCGTCGTGCTTGAAATCCAAGGCCTCATGCTGGATGACCGCGTACGGAGTGTCGTAGGAGACGGCGCCCTCCAACGCGCTCGCGTCCACCGAGGTCGTGCCCGACCGTTCGAGCGTCCCTTCCTCGTGCGGCACTTCCTCGCGCGACGCCTGTAGCAGGTGCTCCAAGGCGATGCCGAGGCCTTTGACGGCGCCCTTCTCCAGGCGGGCGTCGAGGTCGCCGGTGTTGAGCTTCAGCGTGCTGCGCTGCGGCATGGCCGCCCCCTTCTACTTGCAGGCGACTTCGAGATGGTCGGGGGTGGGGAGGCCGCCGCCGTCCCGGCGCGCGGACACGATCACCACGGTGGCCCGCCCGTTGACGGTCACCCGGGATTCGGCCGGGCACACCGTGTCGAGCGGCGCGTAGATGGTGGTTTCGGAGACGACTTCGACGCCGGCCGCATCCCGTACGAGGCGGCGTTTCTCCTCGACGAAGCACCTCACCACGGTCTGCTCTCCGTACTCCGGCCCGATGGGCCCGTTGCCCTCGAACGGCTCCACGATCACGGTGTGGCGGAGCAGGAACGGCGGGAGGCTACCCATCGGCGGCCTCCGTGCACGGGATGTACGTGTACGGCTCGTGGCCGGTCAGCCCGGCCTGCTGCAGCACACTCCAGGCTTGGGGGGCGAGGGGGCGGGCAGCCGAGCCAGTCTGCCCGCCCCCGGCCTGCGCCCCCCGCCGGGCCAGCCGTACGGAGCCGATCTGGACGTCGTCCCACACGGTGGTGGCGCCCGTCCCGTCCTCGCCCGCCGCCGCCCACGCCGCCACCTGCTCGCAGGTGGCTTCCATCAGCGCAGTGACGTGCGCTGGCTCAGTCGGCATCCCGGCGTCGTCGACGGGATAGACGGCGGTGAGCAGCGCCTGGTCGACGTCGCGCGACGCCCTGGCCAGCAGCAGGCTGGCGTTGGCGGGCGCGGTGGCGAGGTAGGCGGGTACGAGGTCATCCACGGTGGCGTACGCCACGGCGCACCTCCTCACGGGTTGGGCGCGGGCGGGGGCACCCTCAGCGGTCCCGACACCTGCTCCCCGCCCGCACGATCAAAGGTCAGGCGTCGAGGACTGCCGCGGTGACGCCGGTGATGGTGGTGCCGCCCCAGTTGACGTGCACGCTGCCGTCGGCCTGCCGGAACTCCGGCCCGAACGGCCCATACACCCGCCACGCGCCGGCCGGGCAGGCGCCCGCGGCGAAGTCGGTGATCGGCAGCGACTGCCGACCCACGGTGCCGGGGGTGAGGAAGGTGGGGGTGACGGCGGCATCGTCACCGTTGTTGACGAACAGCAGCCGGTGCTCCCGCCACGGGAACGAGTTGCCGTCGGTGGCTTCGATGGCGGCGTCGACGGCGAGCGGGTCGATACCGGCCTCGGTGAGCGTGGTCGAGGCGGTGATGGCGGTGCGCGCCATGCCTACTCCTTATCCAGTTCGTCGGCCAGCGCGATGAGCTGGGCTTTGGTGAGGTCGTCGGCCTGCTCGGCGCTCATGCCGTGCCGCACCGCCCATGCGGCCCAGTCGACTTTCGACGCGGATTGGGCGGGCCGGCGGCCCGGGGTGGAGGGGGCGGGCCCGTGGTCCCCGCCCGCCTCCACGTCCTCGGTGATCTCGAACACGGGCGGCACCTCACGCAACGCCTGAGCCTGCTCGGGATCGTCCACCGCGGCCTGGCCGTCGACGAAGACGACCATGCCGGCGGTGGTGCGGATGGGCACGTTCCCGTGGGGGAAGCGCCCGCAGTGGAAGACGGCCATCGGTCAGGCGCCGGCGGGGGCGCCCACGCGGAGCAGCTTGCCGTGCGTCTTCTCGTTGCCGTAGCGGAGCCCGATCTCACCGTAGATTTGCCTCTTCTCGGCGGCGCCGGTGCGGGCCAGCTCCTCCACGAACAGGAAGCCCTTCCCGGGGATCGGCAGGAACACCGGCGAGCACTCCTCCAGGCTGACGACGGCGAGCGTGGAGGTGGGCATGTGGCGGTCGAGCATGAGGTTGAGGCGGCCGAAGTCGCACTCGAACGTCATCAGCGACACGCCGCCGACTGTGCGGGTGGTCTCCTGGAAGTTGCGGTCCTTGATGAAAATCTTCGTCAGGGCGCGCTTGAGGCTGGCGCCGACGACGACCGTAGCCGTCTCCGACTCCTGGATGCCGCCGTTCTCCCACACCTGCTGCAGCAGGTCGAAGATGATGGCGTCCGTCAGCGGGGTGGGTTCGACCACGACGGCGCCGCCGTCCGTCGCGAACGCGATCGCCGCACCGCCGGGCCGGGCGGCCAGGGTGAACGTGTTCGTGGCGACGTCGGAGCGGACGTAGTAGATGGTGTCCTCGGTCAGCACCGAGGTGGCGCCGCCGGTGAGGGTGTGCACCACGACCTGATCGCCGGCCGCGAGCCCGTGGGCGGCCAGAGTGAAGGTCTCATTGTCGGACTCGATGGTGGCGGTGCCGACCGTGGTGCCGTGCGTGGCGGCGTTCGTCTCGGTCGCCTGCAGAATGCCGCGCGTGCGGCGCGCGCTGGCGTTGGTGCCCGGGTTGTTGAACGTGCCGATGATGAACGACTTTTCGACGTCGCGGGCGATCTGCTTCAGGTGCTGCTGGATCTGCCAGTCGAGCTCGTTCAGCACCGGGTTCGACCCCGAGAGGCCGGCCTGGCCCGGGTGCGAGGAGCCCGTGCTGTTGAACTGGCCGGTCGCCGCCAGCTTGGTGTAGGAGAGTTCGAGCGCCTCGGTGTGGATCTCCACCACGTTGGTGACGTTGAAGCGGGTGCGCGCCTCCGCGGTGGGGGCGTCGGCGCCCTCCAGCCGCTGCCTGGTGGCGCTGGCGTCGCGAAGGTCGTAGCCCTGCCACTGGAACAGGGTGGCGTTCGCGGACTCGCCGCCGGTCAGGCCGCCGATCGCGGACAGGAACGGCGTGTCCTCGGGAGTGACGGCGAAGAGTTCGCCGACGTAGTTCGGCAGGTCGAAGGTGTCGCCCTGCCCGGTGATACCCGCCACGCGGGTCTCCTCTCATGAGGTCGGGCAGGCGCGACGCCTGGCCC
This sequence comes from Nonomuraea sp. PA05, assembly GCF_008086045.1. Taxonomy (GTDB): domain Bacteria; phylum Actinomycetota; class Actinomycetes; order Streptosporangiales; family Streptosporangiaceae; genus Nonomuraea; species Nonomuraea monospora. Next base: position 22,676 of record NZ_VSEY01000071.1, read on the forward strand.
TAACGGTTACTGGGTGGTTTGCGAGAGCGCGAGCTGGGATTTGAGCTGCCGCGAGAGCTTCCAGTCGCCCGCCTGTTCGGCTTCGCGGATCTGCTCGCGCAGATTTTTCGGGGGTGCGCCCTGACCGTTGCCTCCGCCGAAATCCCCACCCGAAGAGGACGGGGTCTTGGGGGTGAGCTTGGCCAGCTTGGCGACCGCCTTGGCGATGGCGTCCTTGTCGACGGTGCCGTCGTCGTTGACGAACCGCGACTTGTCGATCAGGTCGGCCGCGTCGCCCAGGTCAAGGCCCTTGCGTGCCAGGGCGGCGTCGAACTGGGCTTCGGCCAGCTGCTTGCCGTGCTCGCGCGCCGCCTCGGTGCGGCCCTCGACGCGGGCCTGCTCGACGGCCTTCTCCTGGTCGCTCATCGACTGCTGCTTGAGCTTGGCCAGGTCGTCGGCCGCCTTGCTGTTCTCCTTCGCCCGGCGCTCCCACTGGCGGGCCATCGCCTTCCAGTCCGTCTCCTCCCGTGCGGGAGGGGCGGCCTGCGGCTGCTCGGCGGGCGGGTTCTCGGGTGGCTGGCCACCCTCGCCGGTCGGCGGCTGCTCGGGTGCGCCCTCAGAACCGCCTGCTTGGAGGCGGATGGGGCGGCCGTCGCGCCGGTAGCCGATGACGGCGCCCGGCATGGTGATGGTGGTGTGCATGGATGCTCCCGTGCGGGATCGGATGGGTGGCCCGTGCGGGCCGGGAGCCGCCACCGGTGTGGCGGACGTTCAGGCGGGGCGGATGGTGGCGTAGCCGTTCGACCAGCCGCCCGCCGCGAGCGCCTCGAACACCGCCCGGTCAGTGGAGTCGGGGGTGCGGGCGCGCAGCGCTTCGATCACCTCACCGGCTTCGCCGGTGTCGTACACGAGCAGGCCGGCGTCGTCGAGGCGGATGGTGTCGAGGACGGCGCCGTCGGCGTCGACGAGTTCGAGCATCATCCGGCGATTCTCCGTGTCGTGCCCTTCGCGTGCGGTGCGATCGCGTCCAGGCGGGCCATCATCGCCTCCCACCAGGCGCGCCGGCCGAGCCGATCAAACTCTCCTCGGAGGGCGGTGAGCCGCTGCCGGGCTTCCGCGATGTCGTCCGGGTGCAGGTCGTTGTCGACCCACTCGCCGACCCCGGCACCGTCCGACGTGTCCCGTATGAGGAGTTTCTCGAACGGGCCGAGCTCGTGCACGATCGGCCGCCCGTCAGTGACGGGGTTGAGGCCGCGGTCCAGGTAGCGGAAGGCGAGCCCGTGGTCGATGGAGACGGGCCGGCCCTTGTGGATGAGCCAGTTGTAGGAGTGCCGGTCCGGATAGTCGATGAGCGCATCCAGCAGCGCCATCCGCCAGCCGTCATCCGAGGTGAGGAACCCGGCCGGCTTCTTCGCTTTCGCGGCGAGGGTGCCGGGCATGAACTCCTGCCACATCTCGACCGGGCCGACCCGCAGCACTTCCGGCGCGGGCAGGCCGAGCGCGCGGGCGACCTGCCCGCCGAGCTGCTCGGCGTCGACCTGATCGACCGCATCGTCAGCGAGGTGGGTTCGTTTCGCCACCTTGTGGACGGCCTTGGAGCCGTCGGCGAGGGTGACGAGGCTGGTGTCGCCGTACATGCCGCCGCCGAGCTCGGTACGGGACTGCTCGCCGGAGGCGACGCGCTCAGCCAAGGTCGGCGCACGCTCCCGCACAGGCTCCGGTTCGGGTGTGCGCGCGGGCGCCAGGACGGGAGGTTCAAGCCGCGCCGCCGGGGTGGTGTCCAGCTCCTGCTGGACGGGCGGCGCCAGGTCCTGGACGGGGCCGCCCTTCGGGCCCTTCCCGCTCGGCAGGTTGCCGGCACCGATCTGCTCCCGGTACGGCAGGCGCTTCAGGAACGGGTGGGCGGCCAGATGCGCTCGGAGCGCCTGCTGGGCGGCGTGCACGCGGGCGGTGGCGTCCTTCTTCGCCTCCGGGGTGAGGGCGCCGACGGCCTGCTCTTTCGCGGCCCGGATCCGCCGTTCCAGGTAGCGCTGCTTCTGGCGGGCGCGGTCGCCTTCCGGGTCGGCCGTCCCCTTCTTCAGCGTGGTGATCCCGGGCAGGTAGGCGGACGCAGAATGCCTGCAGTTGGGGTGGAACAGGCCCTTCGCCATCGCGCCCGCCATGGTGTCGATGACGTCGACGGTAACCATGACGTCGTCCTGCGTCGCATGCTCGACCTGCACCTTGCCGACCGGCCCGTCGTCCCGCCTGAGCACCTTCGACTCGAACGGCCTGCACAACTTGCACTCTTGCACGTTGTCGGAGATGTACACGAGATCGATGTCCAGCTCGGCGAGCCGGTCGGTCTGGCCTTGCACGGCGGCGCGCTGGGCGTTCGTGCGGGCCAGCATCTCCACGTACGAGGACAGCTTCCAGATGCGGTTGGCGCGGTCCGTGAAGCTGGTGATGCCCTTGTCGATCAGCCGCTGCCACGCGGCTTGGCTCGCCTCCCTGCGGGTGAACGCGCCGGAGACGATCCTGGCCGCGGCCCCGGCCTGGACGGCACGGTACGCGTCGATCGGGGCTCGGAGGATGTTCTGGTCGACGCGGCCCACATCCCGGTGCAGCGCCTGGGCGATGTTCTCCAACACCCTGGCGTTGGGGATGACGGCGACGGCCTGGCGCGCACGCTGGCCGACACCCGAGCGCGGAAACCACCTCTGCGGGAGGTCTGCGACCGCGCCGTCCCGGCCGGACCGGTACGCCTTCGCGATGGCTTCGCGGATGATGCGGGCGCGGCGCTCCTGCAAGCTGGCCAGGATCAGCCGCGCGCTGGCCTGCAGCTTGCGTACGGCGTCCAGCTTCTCCTGGTAGAAGGCGACCGTCTGCGGCTGCTCATCCCCTGCAAGGTCCTTGCGCAGCTGCTGGGCGACCGTGCGCACGAGCGCGGTCTCTACCTCGCGGTACAGGTCAGCGACGGTGGCGGCGACGCGGTCGAGGAGGTCCTGGTCAACAGCCACGGTGACCTCCCCGGCCTACTCGCCCCCGGCCGGCGGTTCGTCTTGGTCCTCTTCGCCCTCGGGGCCGGTCATCTCGCCGGGCAGCGCGAACGGATCCTCCATCGGCTTCGGGCGGGCGTCAGCGATCTTCTGCACCTCTTCGGCCACCTGGTCTTCGTCCCAGTCCGAGTGCAAGAGCCGTACGAGGGTGTCGTCGCTCGCGGCCTCCGCGCGCCGCATGAGTTCGGCTGTCTGAGCGAGCTGCAGCAGGTCCGGGCTGACGCTGTCGGCGAGGGTGATGGTGGGCTTCTCCACCTCGACCGCCTGCTGCGGGAACATGGCCGCGGTGAGTTCGAGCAGCATCTCGATCCCGTCCGCGAGTTCGGGGATCGTGTAGAGCCCTTTCCGGTTCTTCGTGATCAGCGACCTGCGTTCCTTGGCGGCCACCTCGGTGGCGGTGATCGCCACCTCGCCGGACAGGCCGAAGGACTGGGCGGAGTAGCCGGTGGCGCGGAGGATGGCGGCGAGGAGTTCGGCGGCCGTCTCGCGGTGCTCCTCGTAGCGGATCGCGAACTGTTGGGCGGAGATCTCCATGCGGTCATCCCCGCCGAGCACGTCGAGCGCCTCGTACAGTTCCCGGTCCGGGTCGAAGAACGCGCCCTGGCCGCGGCCGAGGGACTGCAGGTAGGAGCGGGGGACGATCAGCCTGGATTTGCCGAGCCGGATGTCGCGCATCCACGACGTCCACACCTCATCCAGGGAGTCCATCATGCCGAGCGTCGGCCCGTCGAAGTCGCTTCTGCCGAGTGGGGCGCCGGCCGGGAAATTCCGCCACTGGCGTTGGGGCCGCATGTTGGGGACGTAGACGGCGGTGCACCGGTCGAGGCGGGTTTCGACGGACGGCCGCAGGTTGGCCGTCTCCGCATGGTCGGTGAGGGCGAGCTGCTTGCCGAGGTTGCCGATCGACCCGGTGTACAGCCCGTTCAAGATGTGGCCGGGCTCGTGCCGTTCGAGGTGGAACAGGCAGGTGTTGGTGTCGGGCTGGTCGAGCACCCGCCAGAACGTGACGGCGTGGAGGCGGCCCCACCGCCATTCCGGCACTGCCGCGTCGGCGTGCACGCAGGCGAGCCACGGGTGTGGCGCGATGCTGTCGTCCCAGACCGCTCTGAGGTAGTAGCCGCCCAGCGCCGCGCCGACCTCGGACCCTTCGAGGAGGGTGGCCTGGAGTTGGGGGAGCATGTCGTCGATGCGCTGCTGGGTCTGCTCGTTCTCGCACGTGATCGACGGCGGCTCCGAGAACAGCAGGTCACTGGACATGGTGGCGATGTCGGAGGCGACGGGCACGTGCAGTTTCGCCCGCTTCTCGCCGGCGGGTGTGGGTTGGCCCCAGAACATGCGGCCGATGAACCCGGTGATGCCGCCGCGGTGCTGCCAGGGCCGGTTAGCGGGCTGGGTGGGGTCGGTGTAGATGGCGGCGAGCCGGTCGGGGTCGCCCTGGTACCAGGCGTCGAGGATGGCGTAGTGGTTGTAGATGGGGGCGAGGTGTTGGGGCGGCCACGTGCCGCCACCGCTCGGCAGCGGCATCGAGGGCGCTCCTCTCAGGGACGTACGTGGGTCTCGGTCAACTCGCGGAGCGTCTGCTCAGCGGCCATGCACTCGTCAGAGCAGAACGGGTCACGGTCGAGGTCGGCGCTCCACATCCACATCGCCGTGCCGTCGGTGAGGGCCAGCCCGCAGTGGGTGCAGACCATCACCCGGCGGGGCGTGCGGTCGGCTGCGGGGACCACTGGCCGTGGCCGTCGCCGGGCGGCACGTTGTACTCGGCCCAGCCTCCCGAATCGCCGGGGGTGAACACCCACAGATGCACGTGGCCGTCGGAGTCGAGGGCGGGCACGTGGCCGGCTTCGACTCCGCGCGGGTCGAGGGTGCGGGTGTCGGCGGTGACGATCGCGGCGCGTGCGGCCTGGTGGCCGATCTTGCCTCGGTAGCGGACGATGCCGCCGGTGATCGGGATCATGGCGTGGGTCTCCAAAGGCTCGGTAAATGATCTTGGGTGCTACTTGGGAGAAGACAACATTCCCGCAAGCTACTAACCGGTAGAGCGGCGCTCCACTTCATTCACGTTGATGCACTCGCGCGACAGCGAATGGATCTAATCAAGCCGCCTTCGACGGCGGGGCGAGCTGCCCGTGCCAGATGTTGCGCGTCGTCCTGATCCCATACCGCAGCGCGTCACAGCCGTGGTCGTTGACCTTGAGCGGCTTGTCGTCGCCCTTCTCCGACGCTTCCGGGTCCCACGAGTAGCCGGGAATCTCCTTGATCAGCTCCTTGCACGAGCTGTGCACCAGCAAGCGGCCGGTGGCGAAGAGGCTGCCTACATCGCGCACGCCGTCCTCGACCTCGTTGTCGGCCATCGTCGACGTCCACCCCGCGCGGTGCAGCTCGGTACGGAACGATTTCGCGGACGGGTCGATGATCGTGTACTGCGGGCTGATGCCCAGCCCAGTCACCCAGGCGCGCACCCGCTCCGAGTACTCCGCGTCGGTCAGCGCGCCCCGCTGCTTCTTCGAATCCCAGCGCCACTCGTGCCCGACGTACAGCCGCCCATCATGGCCGAGGCCGATCAACAGGGCGTGGAACGGGTTGGTGGTGCCGTAGTCGGCGGTGAGGCACAGCCACTGCTGGATGGCGGGCAGCTCGGCGACGACGTGGCGGGCGGGATCCCAGGACTCCCAGATGACGCCCTCCGCCAGCACCCACTGGCCGAGGATGAGCCGCTTGTACCAGAGGCCTGAAGCTTCCGCCGAAATGTCTTCGATGTACTCGCGGGTCAGGTTCGGGTTGTCGGCCAGGATGAACGAGAACCTGTGCAGGTTGAGCGTGTCCGGGCCGTCCTGGCGGTGCACCTGGCCGCCGTGATCCACCCACAGGCGCGCCTTCTCCAGGTAGTCGACCAGCAGCCAGTGTTGCGGGCCTTCCGGGTTGGTGGTTGCGTACAGCTGCGCCCCGGGGATGGACAGGCGGGTGAGCAGCATCACCCAGAACGACTCCGGGATGGTGCTGGCCTCGTCCACGTACGCGCCCACCAGCGACAGGCCCCGGATCTTGTCCTCGGACCCCTCGTTGTAGGCGCCCACCGTGTAGATGAGCCGGCCGAACAGGTGGAGCTCGCCCAAGCCGGCCACGTACTTGCAGCGCTTTTCGCCCAACATCTCGATCAGCGGGTCGATGATGTTGCGCTTCAGGGTGCGTTCGGTCTTGCCCACCATCAACAGCGGGCCGGCCGGAGCTTCTCGGACGAACTTCATCCACTTGAACAGGCTGCTGATGCTCTTCGAGGACCGGACCGAGCCGTCCCAGATGTTGAGGCGGGCGGTCGCCAGCTCGACGCTGAGCCGCTGCTTGCCGACCAGGGGGGTGATGTTCACAGGCCCGTCATCTCCGTCAGCCAGCGGTCCACAGCCGCGTTCGACTCGCCCGAGTTGTCGTGCTTCTCGACGGCGAGATGCTTGTCGATGGCGACGGCCGCAGACGTGATCAGGTTGCGCTTGTCGGCGATCGGCGGCTCCGGCATCTCCTTCGAGTTGAAGGTGTTGTCCTTCCCGCCGAAGTTGAACACGGTGTGCGGCCGATGCAGATCATCCAGGAAGCGGTTCGCCTCCTCCAGAAACCGGCGCGACGTCGAAGCGCGGAGCGCGGCATTGTCGGCCTTGGCCGCCTCTGTAGCGTTCTTCGTCTTGGTCCGGTCGAAGGTGCGTGCGTTTGCGGCGGCGATCCGGCTTACGGTGCTGGCGCTGACCTGGTGTTCGCGGGCGACCTCGTTTCGGCTTTTGCCTGCGTCGATGCTGGCGAGGATGGCGACGACCACGCGCTGGTCGAGAGGCTTGCCCTGGGGCACACGTGCTCACCCCCGAACATGCGGAAGCCCCGCACGCGGGCGGGGCTGGTTTTTCTCATACTTCTCCGCCGAGATCATCGCATCCTGTGGATAACTTCGTCAACTCGCTGGTTGGAGGCGTTGGGCGAGCTTCTCCCATGCGGTGATCGGCCAGCACGGTTTCCCCCACAGCCAGGTGGTCACATGCTCTGGCGGGGGGTTGCAGTTCGTGCCGTGGCAGACGATCGCCACCTGGTTGTTGGGCAGCACCTCCACCTGCCAGGTGTGTGCCCCTCCGACCGGCTGATCTTCCGTCCTGCCGTCGCACCAGGGGCAGACGACCTTCACCGTCTGGCCGTGGTAGATCTCGGCGAGCGCGCCGGCGGTCCGCTTGTAGATGCGTTCGACTCGCGGCCACACCCACTCCGACCACCCGTCAGCCACCCCGGCAGGCAGCTCCAGGAGCCGGGCGAGCGCGTACCGGAGCCAGGGTCTGGCGTCGAGCTGGCCGGGGCCGGGCGCGGCCAGGATCGGGCACAGCATCTCCGGGCCGAGTTCGGCGGCCAGGTCGTCGGCGTAGACGAGCACGTCCAGGATGGTTTGCAGGATGTCGACGTCGACCGGGGCCAGCGACTCCCCCCACGCCAGGTTGTTGCGGAAGTAGCGCTCAATATGCTCGGCCGCGTCCCTGAGATCTATTTCCTCTCCGGAAATGGTTCGGGTCTGCTTCAACGGTTTCGTGGTGAGCGGCATGCGCGCCTCTACCAGGTCTGGCCAGTATTCGATAACCCATTCCAAGTGTGTGGCCACGATTTCACGCAATGGAGCCTCCTCAGAATGGGGGGATGTCGCCGGGGGTCGAATACGCGAACGGGATATACAGTTCGGTCGGCTGGGATGGCGGCGGCACAATATGGCGGCCTGGCGGGCACCGGTGCTGCTGCAGAACCTGCCATTTGCGTTCGCCGCGGATGCGGAAGCTGTTGCGCCGCCACAGGTAGGGCCGGCGGGGCAGCCCGTGGGGGTGCAGGTCGTAGGTGGCGAGCCCGGCCAGGATCGCGTCCAACTCCTGCCGGGGGTCGATCGGTGTCGGGTCGGCGCGCACCCAGACGCCCTCGCTGTCGCCGGACAGGATCGGCTGGCCGCACCGGCGGCACATCGCGAGCGACACCGGACTAGAGATCATCTTTAGCCCCCCGCCTTCAAGATCATGACGGATGACAGGTTTCTCCGTATTCCCCGGCTATTGCACGCGTGCGTGACGCGGGCGCGCATACACGCGCACGTAAGGGCGGGAATGTGGGAAAACCTGTCATCCGTCATGATCTTGGATTCTGAGGATGCATCCTTGCAGGTGAGGCGGTGCGGGCGGGTCGATGACGGATCCGTCACCAACCTGTCATAATCTTGGACGTGAAGTGAGTTCACCATCCTGGCCCGCCGTACTTATCGTCGTCGGCGGGCGGCGAGAAGCGCGGCTGTGACGGATCCGGTGACGGATCCGAAGATCTGTCATGATCTTGGTCGGGGGTGAAGAGGCACACGTTCGCGTACGAGCGGGCGGTCGAATCACGCGCATCCGAGACGCCGTGCTTGCGCAGCTGCATAGTGAGCGCCTTCGCACTCACCGGGGTGGCGCCCTCGTCGAAGCAGAACCGCTCATACGCCTCCCGCAGCTTCGACTTTTTGATCTGCACGTGCTCGCCGCCGCCGATCCGGCAGCATTCGGCCACGAACCGGCTCACCGTGTCCTGGTCGGCCGCGTAGCCGTCGGTGGCGGCCTTCACCGTGTCGGGCTCTTGCAGGCCGTCCTGGTGGAAGAGGGCGGCCCCGGCGACGATCCAGGCCAGCAGGGCGGGGCCGTGCTCGCCGGCCAGGATGCCCTGCAAGTCGTCGATCATCGCCTCCGGCGGCACCTCATGCTCGAACGGGATCAACCTCAACCGGCGCCAGAACGCGCGCCCGCCCGCCCGCACGGACGGCTGGTTGTTGCCCATCAGCCACAAATGGTGTGTCGGTTTAAACGTGAAATGGTCCTGCCGCATGAAACGAGCCGTCAAAGTGTCGCCGCCGGTCAACTGTTTCACTTTCACTTCGTCAAACCGGTCGTCGTCGGCCACCTCCGAGCAGACGACCATCCGCATTCCGGCCAAACGGGCAATCTCGGTTTCGTGCTGAATATTCGCTTTCGCCATAAGGAAGCCGCTCGGCGCGGTGGTCGCGTAGTCGCCAAGCACGCCCACAATCGATTCGAGGAATACGCCTTTCCCGTTTCCGCCGCTCCCTACAGCGAACGGCAGGACGTGCTTCGACACGGACCCGGTGGCGGAATACCCGACCAGGCGCTGCAGGTAGGCGACCAGCCCGTGGTCTTCGCCGAACGTGTCGGCCAGGAACGCCTGCCACCTGGACATGTCGGCGTCCGGGTCGGGGGCGCAGGCGGTGACTTTCGTGTGCAGCATGGCGGCATCCGCGGGGCCGAGGATGCCGGTGCGCAGGTCGACGATCCCGGCCGGGGTGTTGAGCTGCCAGGGCTGGTTGTCGAGGTCGTCGAAGCCCACGACGACGCGCGTGTCCGTCTGGGCCTGGGCGAGCATGGCGGTCGTCCCGGCGCTGGACAGGGCGTGCCGCTTGTGCTGGACGGCTTTCTTCTCCCCGTCCGGCAGGCCGCGCGCTACCCGCTTCCCGTACTCGCGGACCAGGCCTCCGCCGACCGGCTGCCACTCCCAGCGGGCGCCCGTCCAGGCCAGCCACCTGCCCCGCTCCGGGCAGTACCGGATCACCTCCCCGAACCGGTCCACCAGGTGCAGGGCGTTGCCGTCATCACTTTGGGCGTAGGTGCGCTCCTCGACGACGGTGAGCGGGGGCGGCCCGTCCGGGTGAAGTTGCACGACGGGCGCGAGATTCCCGTGGACGGGCGGCGGCGCAGGCGCAGGGGCGGGGACGGTCCGCTCGGCGCGCACCCCGTACCCGGCCGCGGAGAGCGCGCTCGCGGCGGCGGAGTGGTCGCCGCCGTAGTCGAGGACGGCGAGGGCGCCAAACTTGTCGTAAGGCCTGTGAGCGTCCAGGGGGGCGACGGAGGTGGAGAAGATGAACAGGTTGTCGCCATCGTTGAGCCCGGTCGTCGCGCTCGTCCCGATGTTCTTGCCTGGCCGCCGCCAGTAGGTGACCCCGGCGCTGTCGGTCCACAGACGCGTCCACCCCCTGGGGATGAGGATCTCGTCCCACGAGGTGCGGGCGTTGTAGTCAGTGCCCGGGTTCACACCGTCTTCGTCGTCCCAGGCGGGCGCGGGCTGCGAAAACAGCGTGCTGGTGGGCGCGGCGGAGGCCTCTCCCGTGGCTGGCATCCGGTCGAACACGGCGGCCAACTGGTGGAGGAGATCCCGTTCGGCGGCGGTGATGGTGGGGATCGTGTCGGGCCCGCCGGCGAGCAACTGCCAGGCCCGCCCGGTCGGGTGGACGGCACCGGCGGAGGGGGCGAGCACAACCCACCCACCCTCCCCCCGCGTCTCGATGAGAACCTTCACCTTGTCGTCGGGGTTGGCGGCCAGCTCCTCCGGCGTGGCCGGCCTGCGGGCCAGTTTCGTGTTCCCGGCCACCGTGCCGCCGTCGACCCGGTACAGGATGTGGATGCCGCCGCCGGGGGTGAGCTCCATGTAGCCGGAGGTGATGCGCTGCCACAGGTCTGCGAGGCCGGACTTGTGGGCCAGCTGGGTGGCATGCTCGGCCACCTGCTCCGCGACCGCGCGGCCTTCGAACTCGAGCATTTCGAGGTTGCCGGACACCTCCCCGCAGACGACGCCGAGCCCTTGCGGCGGCGGGCTGGCGTTAAACCAGTCCTCGACCTGCTGACGTACCGGCCTGGCGACCTGGAAGACCTTCCAGGGGATGGCGGGGCGTTTGCTGCCGTCGGCGGCGGCCGGGAGGACGCACAAGCCCGCGTCGTGGAGCTGAAGCGCCGCCTGCAGCAGGTCGTTCAAGGTGTGGGCCCCGCTCTCCTAATAGTGACTGACTGCTACTTGGGGACTAAGAGACTTAAAGCTCGGGCGTTGGTTGACCGGCCGACGGTGGAGACGGGTGCGGCCCCGGCAGGGGGAGGGATCCCTGCCGGGGCCGGTTCAGGGCCGCCGTCCGGTCACTGGGCGGGGGCGGGCGGCATCTGCGTCATGCCGAGGGCGGCCATGGCCGCCTGCGCCTCGGCCGCGTTCGGCGGCTGCTGGGGGACCGGCGCGGGGGTGGGCGCCTGGGCAGGGGCGGCCCACTGGGGCGGGGCGGCAGGGACGCCGGGAGCCTGCGGCAGCGGCGCGGACGCGACCGCAGGCGCCGCGGGGACCGCCTGCGGGAGCGGCGCGACCGGAGCCTGAGGAGCCTGCGGGGTGGCGGGCTGCTGCAGGGCGGGCGCCGTCTGGAACGGGTTGCCGCCCACACTCTGCAGCCACTGGGTGGCGTAGGCGGCGTCCTGCTCGCTGTACGGGTTGAGGATGTACGGCGCGGACTGGCCGGGCTTGGCGGTGCCCTGGGCGAGGCGGGCGAGGACGGGGTCCTTGCCGATCGAGTTGCGCAGGGAGCCGATGAGCGGCTTCTGGAAGAACAGGACGCCGGTCTCGCAGCGGGGCCCGCGCTGGTTGGTGAGGACGACGACGTCGCAGGAGATGGCGTCGGACGCCCCGTACGTGGTGACGATCCCCTGCCGGAGCTCGCGCACGTAGATGAGGAGGAGGTGGCCGACGTGGTCGGCGGCCTTGAAGTCGGAGGCGGCGCTGGGCTGCTGGAACATGGTGATCCTTCCGTGGCGATCCGAGGTGATCCGGTTCGTTGTGATCCGTGAGAAAGACGATACAAGACGGTACACAGTGACGCAAGGCGACGCATGAATGTTTCTGGGCGGGCTGTACGTCACCGTGCGGGAGGCTGCTGCCGTCGCCGGTGGCCGACATGCCAGGCGAGGCAGATCGGGCACCGGTACACGTTCAGGCGGGTGACGGCCGCCCTCTTGGCGGCGGCGAGCGCCCGCATGTGGGAGACCGCCCGGCCGCGGTTCGGGTGCCGGATTTTGCCGCCGCACATCCGCTCCCACGCGTCCACCGCCGGTTCACCCGCCGGCGCCAGGGCAGCCGCGGGACGCGTCCGTCGAACCCGGCGCGAACCATGGGCAGTACGTGCAGAACGCATCGCTGGCGGGGAACATCGCCCAGGCTTGCGGGTTTTCGGGCGGGTCCAGGTGCGTCAAGGCGGTCATGACGTTGTCGAGCCGGTCCAGGGCGGCCAGGGCCACGCTGCGGTCGTACCGTTCGGTCCACACGTGCAGGCCGTCGATGCGCCCGCCGCGCGGCAGGAAGACGACCGCCACATCGTTCACCGCCTCGCCGGCATTCTCCTGGCCGAGCCCGTACAGGTGGGCCTGAATCCGGTACTGCTCGCCGGGCCCGTCCTTCCGATACTTCTGCAGCCGGTCGAGGCCGACACACTTCCAGTCCATGTTGGTGCCAGTCGCCCGGTCGAACAGGTCTGCGTGCCCGTAGATGTTGCCGCGGATCTGCAGGCGGCGCTCGATCACGTAACGCTCCTGGCCCAACCGGCGGTTCTCGGCCGCGAACGTCTCCTCCATCCACGAATGCACCGCGGTGCCGATGATGGACGCCCACGGGTCCGAGTCGTTGTTCACCTCGGGCCAGTCGCACAGCTTGTACGCGAGGCGTCTGACGCACGGGGTGCCGATCTCGGACGGGCCGATCGTCCGCTGCAGGCTTCGGGGGGCGTTCGCGCCGGCCTGCTTGACGGTGGTGACGACGTTGGTGGCGATGGCGGCGGCCAGCCCGGACAGGGGCGGAGACGCCCACCCCGCGTCCGGCTGGCTGAAGGCGACGGCTGTCACGGCTGCCGCCCGTTGATGATCCGGGCGACCGCCAGCGCGAAGTCGACGGACAGTTCGGGCTTACCGGCCGCGAGACGATGCGCCGGTCCAGAGGGCGGGTCCCCGAACACCTCGGTGAGCCGCTCGTACTTGGCGGCGAAGTGCTCCAGCAGTGCGGCGAGCGGCTCGGCCAGGAGCGGGGAGGCGAGTGCAATCCATGCCGCGTCGGCCGACGCCGGATGGTCGGCGCCCTTCGTCTCCTCGCCGCACACGGCGACGGCGTGCCCGTTCAGGGCGGTGGAGAGGACGGCGTTCTCTCCAGCCCACGACGGGTGCTCGGCCGTCCACGGGCCCGGCGTCGCCTTCCGTGCCGCCTCCCGGAGCCGGGCAGCGGCGGGACGCAACTCACTGGCGGTGTCGATGGTCACGGCTTCTCCCGGTAGGTGGTGACGGCGCCGGGCGCGTTGAGGACGATGCCGCCGACCGTGGACACGTTCTCGGGGCTGGCGACGGTTTCCGAGTGCGGCTTGCCCAGCTTGGCGGCGAGAACGTCGGCGATGAAGGCGCGGTCGTCGTCGGAGATCTGCCACGACTGCATGAACGCCGACCCGTCCGACCGGAACGCGGCCACCGTGATCACTCCGTACGGGATCATTCGACTCCTTCGTGGGCTTGGTCGTAGGCGGTCTCGATGTGTTTGGGGATGCGGCCGTTGGCCGGGCAGTCGAGGCCCTGCGCTGCGGCCCACTTTCGGATGCCGGTGCGCCGCTTCTTCGCGTCGGCCGGCCTGGCGCCGGACGTGCCGGGCGCGCCCCGTCCGCCGGTCAACTGCCGGTGCCGGGCCTGCAACTCGGCCAGCTCGCGCTGCAGGCGTTCCATGCGTTCGGCGACCAGGGCGGCTTCGCGGGCGTTCACCAGGCGGTCGCCGATCTCGCCGAGCGCGGCCCGCACGGTGGCGGCCAGCTTCCGCAGGTGCGGGTCGGCGGACGCTTCGGCGCGGGCTACAAGCTCGTACGGCAGGTGCGTGTCGGCCAGCTGGGCGACGTCGGCGGGGAGGGTGACGGGGCCGCCGTCCGGGTCGTACACGCGGTCCGTGTCCGTGTCGAGCAGCCAACCCTTCTGCGCGCGGGCGAGAGCAGCCACCCGGTCACGCGGCCACGAGGACGCGTCCGCAACCTCCCGGGTCGTCTTCCCGGCCGCCAACAACTTGAGCACCCGCGCAGCGTCCGGCGTCACAGGTGCCACCTGTCGGGGGCGCCCTCCTTGGGCACGTACCGCATGATGCCGACGGCGTCGGCGAGGCCCTGCTTGTAGCCCTGGTCCTGATCCCAGTTCGAGCCGTACGTGACCTTCTCGATCCGCTCGTGCAGCAGCTTTTCGACCCGGTCGTGCTCGGCCTTGAGGATGTGCGGGAGCAGCTGCTCCAGGAACCAGGCGGCCTCCCCCTCGCGGGTGCAGCGCGGGCACTCGGGGTGCTCGTGCACCTTCTGGTCGCCGACGCCGATGTCGACGTACTCGCACCAGCAGTCGCGCTTGGCGACCATGACGGTGTTGATGGCGAACTGGTAGGGGCCGTGCGGCCCCTGAGGCGTGCTCACTTCCAGTCTCCTGCGAAGTTGAAGGGGCGAGAAGCCTTCTTCTCGCGCTGGTAGGCGGCGTGAATGTCGGGGTGGTCCTTCTCCAGGCTCTTGGCGTCGAGGTAGGTGGAGGTCTTCGACTCGCGCCAGGTGGCGGCCGGTCTGCCGTTGACGGTGGCCTCGTCGAGGCCGCGCTCCCCCATCCAGTCTTTGATCTTCTGGAGGGAGGCGTCCTTGGCCTCCCTCCACTGCTTCTCGTTGTCGGCGGCCTGCTTCGCGTACTGCAGCCAGCCGACCAGCTCGGCCGGGAGGTCGGTGTCGGCGCGGGGCGGGTCCGGTGTGAGCACGTCGTGGGACGGGATCGGAGCGACGGTGATGTTCATGGCGGGCGAGCCTGCCGGGTCGGCGGCCCCCGCCGTGGGGCCGAGCGCGGTTCTGGGGATAACCGGGTCGGGCCCCTCCAGCCTGTGGAGAGTCTCCTCATCGTCGACGAGCACCTGGAAGCCGGTGCCGCCCGCCTTGGCCGCGTTCAGGTTGCGGCAGTCGAGCACGTCCTTCGCCCTGGTCACCGCGACGTAGGAGAGCATCGCCTCGGACCGGTTCAACCGGCCGTCCTTGTCGTACGGGTCCTGCCAGTCGGCCGCCAGGCGGACCGTCGCCCACTCGCGGCCTTTCGCCCGGTGGGCCGTGCTGACGACGATGTCGGCATTCGACTCGTCCACCAGCTGGTCGACCACACGCAGGATCGCGGCGGGCCCGTGCCCGTCGACGAGTTTCACCAGAGTCCGGAGGTCGGCGCCGCCGGCGTCGTGTTCGGCGTACTCGCGCACCTCATCCCAGCTGGTAAAAGCCATCAGCTCGGGGTGTTCGGTGGGGCGGCCGTTTTGCAGGTCCTGGCAGGCTCTGGCGAGGTTGCGGATGTCGGCGCCGCCCCCGACCAGGGCCGGGCGCAAGCCCTGTGTGAGGGCCGACATGGCCTGCCCGATCGCGCCCGCGTTCGTCCGGCACAGGACGGCGCCGGGCTGGTCGACGACGCCCACCTTCGAGTCGCGGGCCGGGTTGCCGGTGAGCCGGAGCGGCGCGTCCAGGAGCTGCAGCCACTCGTTGGCGGTGTCGGCGATCTGCTGCCCGAACCGGAACGACTGGGAGAGGGAGAGGTGCTCGCCCTCGAACTCCTGCATGGCGTCGACCGCCCCGCGCCACCCGTAGATGGCCTGCGACTGGTCGCCGACCAGGATGCGCTGCGCTGTCTGGGCTTCGACGATGCGGGAAATAACCGGGTTCGCGTCCTGGGCTTCGTCCAGGAAGACGACGTCGGCGGGCAGCGTCGGGTTCGTGAGCGCCCACATTTTCAGGTAGTGGTCGTGCTCGAACTTGAGCCGGCCGTCCTGCCGCTGCAGGTCCCCCCACGCCCACAAGATGAACGGGTACGCCTGCTCGCGCAGCAGGGTCATCCCGTCGCCTTCCAGGCCGGGAACGTCCGGGATGTGCCAGGCGGACGGCTCGTCACGGTCGGAGTAGCAGAAGCGTTTGATCGCGTCCATCACGATCCTGGCCACCTTGACGGAGGTGAGGGCGTGCTTGCCGAGGTCGAGCACGGCCGGGATCTGCAGGAAGCGCGCCACCTCCCGCGCGGGCAGCCTGGGGCCGTTGAGCCGGTCCTTGAACTGGTGGCCCACCTGCCGGAAGGCGAGCGAGTGCGCGGTAGAGCACTGAGTGTTGGCCGGGAAGGTGGCGCGGGCGTCCTCCGCGATCGCCTTGTTGTAGGCGAGGTAGAGGGCGCGCCGCCGCGGCTGGGCCGCGGCGAGCATCTTCAACGTGGACGTCTTGCCGGTTCCGGCGCCGGCCTCGATGACGAGGGGGTCGCCGCCGGCGGCGGCGTCCAGGATCGCCTGCTGCTCGATGGTGGGCGGGTGCTCGAACGCGACGGGGGCGGGCGCGGCGGGGGCGTGGACGGGCGGCTGCGGCACCGTGAACAGCGGCGCCGCCGCCTCCGTGTAGGGGGTGGGCTGCGTGAACATCAGGCGTTCCCGCCCAGCACGCGAGCGCGGATGGCACGGTCGCGGGTCACCATCTCGACGGTGTGGTCGAACCCGGTCGGCGAGTAGCCGATGAGGAACGCGAGCATCCCCTTCAGCTCGTCCTCGTTGCAGGCGTTCACGAACGCGAGCCGCTCGGCGTTGGCGGCAGCGTCGCGTTCGGCCTGGAACTTCGTTGTGGCAACTGCAGCGGCGTGATCCTTCTGCGTGGTCAAGATCGTCTCTCCTTCGGCTCGGTGGTGGTGATGGTGGTGGGGCGGCCCCCTCCCCCGATCGGAGGGGCCGCCCCAGGGCGGGGGGCTACTTGGTGTTGCGGGCGGCCTGGACGTCGGCCCAGAACCGCTCCTGCGCCTCCGGGTCGAGGAAGGAGGCGAAGTCGGCGAGGTCCTGCTCGGTGAGGTGGGCCTGGCTGGCGAGGATCTGCGCGGCGTTCATGTCGTCTCCCGTGTCCGTTCCCCCCCGACATGCAGAACGATACAAGACGGTGCATGACGACGCAAGACGGTACATGGGCGGGTGTGGTGCGCCGTCTTCCACCGCGCCGCCCCGGGGGCTGCTACCGGCGGTCGAACGCCATGTTCGCCTGCTGCAGCCGGTGCAGCTGCTCCTCCAGCGCGGTGACGTGCTTCCGCATCGCGGCCAACTCCTCCGCCATCGTCCGCGGCATCGCCGCGTCGAACGGGTCCGCGAACGTGTCCGCCTCGAACGCCTCCAGCAGCCGCTGCGTGGCCTTGTGCGCGGCCTGCTCGCCCACGAGGGCGGCCTCCGCCCTGTCCCGTTCGGCGACCGTGTCGGCCAGGAGGCGCACCGCGTCGGCGGCCTGCCCGCGCGTCTCCTCCAGCTCGCCGATCAGGTCTCGGCGCTTCTTCAACCAGTCGAACACGGCTCTTCCTCCTCGATGGTGGTGGTGTGGGTGGCGGCCGGCGGGCCGAGAAGATCGGTGACGAATCGGCCGACGCCGACGCACGCGTTCCACGTGCTGGTGGTCACCTGGGATCCGTCCCGCAAGGTGACGGTGATCGACGCCCCGGCGGTGTGCTGGCCGGTCACGCGTCCTGCCGGATGGGCATGATCAGGTGCCGGTAGGTGGTGTCGCCAGCGTGCTGCAGGACGGCGGGCCTGACCGAAGTGGTCATGTGCAGTTCGACGGGGCCGGTGAAGGTGGCGAGCGCCGGGGCGAGCCGGGCCGGGTCGAACGCGATCGTGATCGGGTCGCCGTCGAGCTGGCAGTCGGCCTGCTCGGTTCCGCGGCCGTCCTCGCCGCCGCCGGCCTCGACGAGAACCCCGTCGGCGGTGAAGGCGAGCCGTACCGGCGTGGCCGACCTGGCGACCAGGGAGACTCGCTTCACCACCTTGGCCAGGGCGGCGGCGTCGAACGTCGCCGTGATGCGGGTCTTCGCCTCGGCCTGCTTGTCGAAGTGGGAGCGGAAGGGCGGGAACTCGTTGTCGAGGAGCCGCACCGTCGTCCGCCGGCCGCCGCACGTGAACGCCACGAGTCCCTTGTCGGCGGCCAGGCCGACCTCGACCGAGGTGCCGCCGGGCAGGCCGCGGGCGACATCGTGGACGGCGCGGGCCGGGATGACCGCGGTCAGTTCGGCGGGGGCGTCGACGGTGGCCGTCCATTCCAGGGTGCGCCACGTCATCCGGTACCGGTCGGTGGCCGCCAGGTCGACCAGGCCGTCGCCGACCTCGAACCGCAGCCCGGTCAGCTGGGGCAGCGTCTCGTCCTTCCCTGCCGCGGACGCGGCCTGGGCGACCGCGGCCGCGAACTTGCTTGTGTCGACGGACCCGATCGCGGCCGGCGCCGACGGCAGGCTCGGGAAATCCTCGACGGGCATGAGCGGGATCACGTACTCGGCCTTCCCGCACCGGATCGTCACCTCACGGTCGTCGGCGGCCACGTCGACCAGCTCGCCCTTCGGGAACACCTTGACGATGTCGGCGAGGAGCCTGCCAGGAACGAGCACCTTGCCGGGGTCGATGGCGGCGTCCACCTCGATTTCGGCCTGCCGGGAGGTGTCGTAGTCGAACGCGGACACCTGGATGCCCTCCCACTCGCCGACCTGGCCGGCTTCGAGCAGGATCCCGGCCAGGACTGGCACGGACGGGCGCTTGGGGAGGGCGTGGGCGGCGTAGCCGACCGCGTCGGCCAACTCCCCCGCCATGATCGTGAACTTCATGAGAGTGCTCCTTCGAGCTCGGGAAGCATGGTTTGGCCTGCCAGGACCTGGGCGGGTTCCGGGCGGGGCGGGGGGATGATGCGGATGGCGGGGAAGCACTGGTGGTTCCGCAGCCACGCCTTCGCGTCCGACTCGTTGAACGGGAAGTCGTCCTCGAAGCTGGGGTCGCTGGCGAGGCTGCTGTTGCAACTGCCGCACTCGGCGTTCCACGACGGGGTGCACGTCCTGCACACGACGCCCTGCCGCACGTCCAGCCAGCCCGGGGCCTTCCACCGGCTCCGGCACCCACTTCAACAGGTCGGGGCAGTCGGCGCGGACGTGGCCTTCCAGCCCGGCCGGGAACCACGGGCGGATCCACTCGGAGATCGGCGACTGCTTCACGCCGCCTCCTTCGGGAGGGGTTGGCCGTACCCGGCAACCCGCAGCAGGGTGCAAGCGTCGGCGAGGAGGAGCCGGATCGGGATGTTGACTCCGTAGCCGGAAATCCAGTCGTCGGCCTGCAGATACGCCCACCACAGGTGCGCGTTGGCCGGGCCGACGCCGTGCCGCTGGACCACCAGCACGCCGATGTCGGCGCGGGCGTGGCCGCGCTCGATCTCCGTCTCCAGCATCCACTGGACGATGGTGAGGTCGGACGGGCGCGGGTGCTTCGTCTGCTGGCCGCCCTTCACCTCCCACACCACGCCCGGCGTGCCGGTCACGTCTCCGAGGTCCTGAGCGCCGGCGAGGGCGCGGCGTTCAGCGTGCGGGAAGCCGAGCCGGCGGAGGGCGCGGACGACGGCGGTCTCCGCGGCGGTGCCGATGTCCTTCGGCCGCGCCATCACCGCGTCTCCTCGCCGGTGGCCCGCTTCTCGCGGGCGCGGATGAGCGACCAGCCGGCCAGGCCGACCAGCACCACGACGACCCAGACGGCGAGGATCAGCAGCCAGAGGGGCACCTCCGGCTGGCTGGTGGCGACGGCGAGCAGGGCGCACACCGTGATGGCGCCGAAGGAGATGCCGGCCTCCAGCCAGCGGCGCCGCCTGAGGGCGTGGTCGGCGAGCACGCACGCGAGGGCGCCGACGGCGAGCGCGAAGAACGTCGGGGCGTTCACGGCGCCTCGCTTCCGTCGCCGGGCTTGGCGCTGGCGGCCGCAGGCCCGTGGTGTGGGTGATCGTCGCAGCCCCACCGGCCCGGCAGCGCCTCCTTGCGGCAGAACGCCTCGTTGCACATGGCGGTCATGAGCGCGTCCATGCGGCGGCAGTACCGACACGGGCAGTACGTGTCGTGCTTCAACACCTTGTCCATGAGGGCGTTGAACTCTTCGGCGCTGATCAGCTCGGACGTCTGCTGCGGGGCGGCCGCGTTCACGGCCCCTCCCACTTGCGCTGCTCGTCCTGGCCCTTCGGAGACTGGGCGTACGCGTCGTGCTCGGAAGCGATGGTGCCGAGCGCGGACTCCTGCTTCGGCGGCAGCGTCCCGTCGAACACCGGCGTGCCGTTGCTGGCCGGGTACGGGTCGGCGCCGCGCGCCGCCTGCCCGCCGCCCGCCACGTCGGGCAGGCGCCAGCCGGCGGCGAGGCCGGTCCACGGCTGGTGCTCGGCGGGCGTCAAGGGGTCGGGGATGACGGTGCCGGCCCGCTCCGCCTGCTCGGCAACCCCGAGCAGATACCGGTAGCCGGCCAGGTCTCGTTCCGTCTGCTCGACCAGCTCTCGGATGGCGGCGATGTGGATGCTGCGGATCACGCTGCCTCCTTCGGGGGTGTGTGGGCGGGGGTGATGACGGTGACGGCGAAGTTGGGCCGCCGGTGGTACGGGTTGAGGCGGCCGGTCTCGATGTCGCGGCCGAACGCGATCCAGCAGTCGCAGTCGCTGGCCGAGCACGGGCACGGGTGCAGTTCGATGCGGACGACCGGCGGCGGCGGGTCGCCGAGCCGCTCGTGCAAGTCGGAGATGCGGGCCAGCTGGCCGGGACGTAGTTCGTCGAACGTCATCTGCCGGCCGCCTCTCCGGCCATGACGGCCTTCAGCTCCGACTCCTTGTAGCGGCGGTGGCCGCCGTCGACGCGGATCGGGTTGAGCTTGCCCTCGTTCGCCCAGCGGGTGACGGTCTGGAAGTGCACTTGCAGAAAGTCGGCGGCCTCCTGCCGGGTGTACAGCTTCTCCTGGGTGGTGGTCTCGGACATGGGGTTCCTCCCTTCACGGTTCGGTTATGCGGATGCGGCCAGCCGGGCCGCCTCCTGCTGCTTGGCCGCTTTGTTGCGGCGGCGGGTTTCGGCGCCGGCCCGGCCCCGCCGCTGCATTTCGAGCGACAGGGCGGTCTCGGCCGCCGCCATCAGGTCGGCTTCCGTCTTGTAGTCGCGCTCCGACCCGAGCCGGTTGATCCAGTAGTCGATGTGGACCGGCGACGCCTGGGTGGCGGGGGCGGTGCGGGCCGTCCGGTCCGTCGTGTAAATCCACGACGCGCGGACAGCGTCGACGGCGTTCCGGCGGCGCCGGTCCGGATCCTTGGCGGCCATCAACGCCCCGTCTCGGGGGGCGCGAAGACCGCTATGGCGGTTTCGGGGATGCGCCAGGTGCCGTGCTTGCACGTGTTCGGCTCCTGGCAGAGGGCGCCGCAGTCGTGCCGCTTCTCGGCGCCGGCCAGCTCGCCGGCGTGCAGTTTGCGCAGGACGGTGGAGCGGCTCAAGCGGAGCCGTTTGCACACTTCGGGGATCGTCAGCATGGAACCTCGGATCGCAACGGTTCAAACCCTTACGACGCAAGACGATACATAGAGACTTTTGACGGCGCAAGACGGCGCACAAGTTTCCGTGGCGGACTGGTGAGTCTTTACAACCCCTAACTAGGCCGGTTATGACTCACTGTGATTCAATACGGCGCATGACGGACCAGGAGCGGGAGCGACGCGTCGAGCCGCCGGGCCTGCCCCTCTGGCGGGCAGCCGAGCGCAAACGCGCCGAAGAAGGCGTCCAAAAGTTCGAGTGGATCGCCCAGATCGGCATCGGCCGCAAATCGTATGACCGGCTCACCACCCAAGAGAATCCGCCCATCACAAGGACCGTCCGAAAGATCGCCGACCGGATCGGCATGGCCTACACGGACGCGCTACGCCTCATCGGCCAAACCCTCGACGACAGCCCGCCCGCCGATTCGGGAGCGGACCTGATCGTGCAAGGGCCGAAAGGCCGGATCCTGCTGCAGGTGAAGGACTACCGGCGCGAGGAAGCCGAACGCCAGATCCAGGTGCTGCGCAAGGCCGCCGGCGAGGCTGGGAAGACTCTCGGGGACGCTCTCGTCATCGTCGGCCTGGCCGAACCCGAAGAACTCCGGCTCACCGAGAACGGTGACGCCGGGAAGACCCGCTAGGGCCTTCCCGGCGTCACCTACACGGCTTCGACGGTGGTCGTTGGGGAAGATCGGCGGCCCGCACCGTCAAGCCGGTCACGCAACCTGGTTGTCGCGCCCCCGGTCGGAGGGCGGCGGCTTGGGCAGGTGGACGGTGAGCGTGCGCACCGCCGCTATCCGATCGTCGCGCAGAACCTTGCCCTGCTCTTCGACCGCGGTGTGCAGCTCGTCGGCGGCCTGCGCGACCGCGTCGTTCAGATCGCCGGACACTTCGGTGATCCGTGCGTCGATGTTGCCCAGCTCGCTGGAGATTCCGCACATGCGGGCGTCGATGCTGGCCAGCCCTCCCGAGATGACGCGGATCCGCGCGTCGATGTAGGCGTAGCCGAGCGTGGCGAGGACGGCTGCGAGGCTCCCGGTGAGGAGCGTCATGTGTAGCCGGTCGGAGCCGTACTCCGTGATGCTGAGTGCGAACGTTGCCGCCCACAGGAGGGCGGTGCCGGCGATCGCGGCCGGGAGGGTGTGTCGTCGGGCCAACTCCTACTGTCCTTCCCCCATCGGCCCCATCGACGCTGATGGAGCCGGTTTGCCGTGTTCCCAAGGCAGCGGCTCCGCCACTTTACGGCCGGTCTGTTCGAAATTGAAGATGCAACGGTGCAGAGAAAGGCCGTCTTGACATGCGAGGATCGTTCATGTAGACGGCATTGCAACCGATACGCATGATCCGATATGCCGGGAATGGCCGGTTTTTTCGGGCGGCTTTTATCCGGTTGCAGGTAAGTGAAGCCTGGCCGTCCCGGTAGACCCTTTGACCGATGGATCTTGGGGTAGTGCCGGGGATGGCACGGGGTCGACCCCACACCACTGAGGTCGCATCCCGTGCGCGGCCCCG
Organism: Nonomuraea sp. PA05; assembly: GCF_008086045.1. GTDB lineage: Bacteria > Actinomycetota > Actinomycetes > Streptosporangiales > Streptosporangiaceae > Nonomuraea > Nonomuraea monospora. The sequence continues at coordinate 45,377 of NZ_VSEY01000071.1, forward strand.
CACGGCGGGAAGGGACACCGCTGCCTTGGGGACAGGAATCCCTTCCGCCGTGCGGGTGCTCGGGGGTCCCTCGCCCAAGGCTTGACCAGCCTGGAAATCGCATCGTAACGAATCAAACGCTGCGAGTCACGCCCGAGTCGAACAAAAGTGAGAATCTTCCTACCCAGTAGAACAAACCTCTACCGCCTCACCCGCCACCAATTCGGCCATGACACATCCGTCACAGCACGGAAAGACGGTCTGACCTGCCGAAACGCCGCCAAAAAGCACAAGATCATGACGGATGACAGGTTTCCTCCCGTTCCCGCTGATCGTGCGGGCGCGCGTCACACGCGCGCCTATACGCGTACGCGCGTAGGGCGTTAATGCGGGAAAACCTGTCATCCGTCACAGCGGAGATCCGGAAGGGTGCATCCTTGCAGGCCAGGACGCGGATTCGGCCGATGACGGATCCGTCACCGATCTGTCATGGCTTCCCGGCCGTCAGCCGATCGGCCGGCGACAACCTGGCGTGCGTCTCCCGGGCCCTCTCCGCCGCCAGATCGCCCGCGTAGTGGTCGACCATCTCCCGCGTCTTCCAGCCCAAGATGGATTGGACGTCGGAGTCGGAGGCGCCCGCCGCCAGGAGTTCGTGGGCGGCCGTCCCCCGGTACCGGTGCGGGTGCACCCTCCCCTGAATCCCGGCCAGGTCGCCGCGCCGCACCAGCATGTCTCGGAGGCCCTCAGGGCTCATGTGGGAGGTGTTGCGGCCTTGGATGCCCAACCAGAGCCACGGCGACGCCTGCGCCTTGCTGTGGGCGCTCCTGGCCCGCAGGTAGCGGTCGACGGCTTGGGCGGCGGCCCGGCCGAGCGGCAGCCAGTGCTCATCGCCGCCCTTCAGGGTGATGCGCAGCCGCCGGCCCTTCAGGTCGACGTCGTGGCTGTCGGGCTGGTGCGGCGTGTAGCGGACGTTCATCAGCCCGGACGCGCGGGGGCCGGCGTCGTACAGGATCGTCATCAACGCCTTGTCGCGGCGGTCCTCGAACGAGTTGGAGGCGGCGGTGGCGAGGAGGCGCCGCTGCTCGGCCTCGGTGATGTAGGCGCGCACCTTGGCCGGCACCTGCGGCCGGTCGGCTTTGAGCACCGGCGACGGCGCGGTGCGCTCGGCGATCTCCGGCGAGCACAGCCAGTTCCACCACACCCGCAGGTTGCGGAAGCACACGTCGGCCGACGCCGGCGACGTCCTGTGCCGCTCGTAGACGAGAAATGCGCGGACATGCTCCGGCTGGACGCCTTCCGCGTCACACGGCAAGGAATTGTCGTTCAGGTAGGTGATGAACATGGCGGCCACGTCCATGTAGGACCTGATGGTTTTGTCCGCCTTGTTCGACGACTCCAGCGCCAGGAGCCACGATTCCCGGCACTGTTCGAGGTGGGCTCCGCGCGGTACCGGTATGGCTCTGCTGGCGGTGCTTGTTCGTCGTTTGCGGGGGCGGTCGCGGTTGAATTCGACGACGTTGGACACGAGCGTCAGACCTCTCGGCTCGGAAGCTGCGGCGCCCGCTCGAAGAAAGTGCCGCGCCGTCGTGTGCCATTGTGCGTCGTCTTGCGCCGTGCCGCAACCGGCGACCGTGCGATCAGACGGGTAATAAGCACCGTACGACTCTGGTAGTCTTCTACGTGTCGCCGGGACCGGCAGGTCAGGCGGCACATGGTAG
>NZ_VSEY01000072.1 GCF_008086045.1 Nonomuraea sp. PA05
CCCCCCCCCCCCCGCCCCCCCCCCCGGGGGGGGGGGGGGGGGGCCCCCCCCCCCCGGCGGGGGGGGGGGGGGGGGCCCCCCCCCCCCCCCCCCCCCCCCCCCCGCCGCGCCCGCCCCCGTCCGGGCGCCCGCCGACGCGGTCCTCGACGTCCGTGACCTGCGCAAGACGTACCGGGGAACGACCAGACCGGCCCTGAACGGCGTCGGCCTGACCGTCGCCCCCGGCGAGATCGTGGCCGTCGTCGGCGAGTCGGGATCAGGCAAGACCACGCTGGCCCGCTGCGTGACCGGCCTGGAACGCCCGGACTCCGGCACGATCCTGCTCGGCGGCGAGGACTGCTCCGACTACACCCGGATGTCCCGCCAGGCGGTCCGCAGCGCCCGCCGTACAGCACAGATGATCTTCCAGGACCCGTACTCCACCCTCAACCCCGCCCGCACCGTCCGCGCCACGCTCAAGGAGGCGCTGGAGGCCGACGGCCGCCCGCCCGACGTGGCCGCGCTGCTGGAGCTGGTGGGCCTCGACCCCGCGCTGGCCGCGATGCGCCCCGCGGGCCTGTCGGGCGGCGAGCGGCAGCGGGTGGCCATCGCCCGCGCCGTCGCGGGCGAGCCGCGGCTGCTGGTCTGTGACGAGCCCGTCTCGGCGCTGGACGTGTCGGTGCAGGCCCAGGTGCTCACCCTGCTCGCCGGGCTGCGCGAGCGGCTGTCGATGGGCCTGCTGTTCATCACCCACGACCTGGCCGTGGTGCGCCAGCTCGCCGACCGGCTCTACGTGCTGCGGGCCGGCGAGTGCGTGGAGAGCGGCGAGGTCGGGCAGGTGCTCGACGCCCCCGCGCACCCCTACACGCGCGAGCTGCTGGCCAGCGTGCCCGACGGGTCGCGTGCCTGGCCCTAGTCCTCGGAGAAGGAGATCAGCGTCAGCACCCGGCAGCCCGCCCCGCCGGTGACGTAGACGTGGTCCAGCTCCGCCGCGAACCGCACCGCGTCGCCCTCGCCCAGCCGCACCGTCCACGCGTCGGTCTCCACGCTCACCTCGCCCGCGACGACGTACGCGTGCTCGATCGAGCCCCGCCCGTGCGCGCTCTTGGCGCTGCGCGTCATCGGCGGCAGATCGCCCTCGGCCAGCTCGAAGCGCCGCCGGTCGGCCGCCGCGAACAGGCTGCGCACCGTCGTGTCGCCGACCACCTCGGTGGCGCCCTCGCCGCGCCTGATCACCTCGGGCTCCAGCAGGTGAGTCCTGGTCAGCTCGGCGAACGTCAGCTCCAGCGCGCCCGCCAGCCTGGTCAGCACCTCGATCGTCGGATTGGCCACGCCCCGCTCGATCTGCGAGATGAGCGCCTTGCTCACCCCCGTCAGCTCGGCCAGCTCCCGCACGCTGTGGCCGCGCGCCAGGCGGGTGCGCCGCAGGTTGCCGGCGATCGCCCCCCTGACCCCCGCGGCCGGCCCCGGGGTCACCGCCAGGACGGGGCTCTTCTCGTGCCGCACGTGGTCAGGTTCCTTCCTCGGGTCGCTCACTCCATGATGCCCGGTACGGCCCTCGTCCGGGCCGTCCACACCTTGAGACGCGACAGCGCGGACGAGGCCCGCAGCGGCGTCCTGGGCCGGGCACAGGGGCCATTATGTCCTGCGGCCGGCGATGCGCTGCGGCGGTTCCTCGAAGCGCGAACGCTGCGGCGGTTGCCCGCTGACCTTCTCCACGATCGAGGCGGCGAGCTGGTGCAGCTTGACGTTCCTGTCCTGGGAGACCTGCCGGAGTATCTCGAACGCCTCCCGCGCCGTGCACCGCCGCTGTGCCATGACGATGCCCAGCGCCTGATCGATGATCGCCCGGGTGGTCAGCGCCTCCTTGAGCTGCGCCGCGACCTCCCGCATGCGGGCCGCGCCCAGCGCCGTACGGAACAGCACAGGGACGTGCGAGGCCGTGACGCGCAGCGCCACCAACGCCTCCTCCGGTAACCCCTCGGCGTCGCAGGAGTAGACGCTGAGCACCCCGAGCATCGCGCCGTCGTACTCCAGCGGCTCGCAGTGCATCACGCGCACCTCGGGCGCCCCGGCCGCGAAACGCGGCCACCGCGTGTCGGCGGCCAGGTCGAGCACCGTCACCGACTTGCCGGTGTCGAGCGCGTCGAGCATCGGCCCCTGCCCGGTGGCCTGCTGCAGCCCGTCGAGCAGCTCGGCCCGCGCGTGCGAGCAGGCCGCGGTGTGGATGTCGTCCTCCCCGCACAGCGCGATGCTGAGCATCGCGCAGTCGGGCATCGCCCGGTCGGCGATGGTGACACAGTCAGTGAGCGCCCGCTCGAACTCCTCGATGTCGGTGGGCATGCTCGGCCGGTTCACCACGATCCCTCGCGATCGCTCGGAGTACTTCCAGGCTAGCTGTTCGACGCCGCCGTCACGAGATGTAGGCGTCCACCTCGGCCAGATAAGCATCCTTGAGGTGCCTGGGCAGCCAGGTGATCTCGAAGGCGTTGCGCTGGAGCTGGGCCAGCTCCTCGGGCGAGAGCTGGAGCGCGTCCTGCAAGGCGACGAGGTTCTCCAGCACGTAGCCGTCGAAGTAGGCCGGGTCGTCGGAGCTGACCGTGACCCGCACGCCCAGGTCCATCAGCTTGCGGATGCCCTCGGCCTTCATCGACTCGGTGACGTAGCCGTTGGAGATCGGGCAGCAGGTCAGCCCCATGCCGCGGGCCAGCACCGCCTCCACCAGGCGCTGGTCCTCCAGGATGTTGACGCCGTGGTCGATCCGGTCGACGCCGATCTCCTCGATGGCCTGCCTGATGTGCTCGATCGCGTCGTCCTGGTCGACGTCGCAGTGCATGGTCAGCAGGTAACCCTCCTGCCTGGCCCGCTCGTAGACGGCGGCGAACTTGCGCGGCGGGTTGCCCCTCTCGTCGGAGTCGAGGCCGACGCCGGCGATCCACTCCTTGTACGGCAGCGACTCCAGCAGCGTCGCCATCGCGTACTCGGCCTGGAAGTCACGCAGGAAGCACATGATGAGCTGGGCTCGCACCCCGAGCTGCGCGTGCGCGTCCATCAGCGCCCGCCGCAGCCCCCTGATCACCACGTCGAACGGCACGCCGCGCGACGTGTGCGCCTGCGGGTCGAAGAAGATCTCCGCGTAGCGGACGTTCTGCTCGGCGGCCCTGCGGAGGTAGGCCATGGCCAGGTCGTAGAAGTCGGGCTCGGTGCGCAGCACCTTCATGCCCTCGTAGTAGATCGTCAGGAACGAGGACAGGCTGTCGAAGGTGTACGCCGCCCGCATCTCCTCCACGGAGGAGTAAGGGAGCTTCAGGCCGTTGCGCGCGGCCAGCTCGAACTTGAGCTCGGGCTCCAGCGTGCCCTCGATGTGCAGATGCAGCTCGCACTTGGGCAGACCGGCGATGAAATCCTTCACCGTCCCACCCTAGAAGATGATCGCGAGGCCCACCGCGAAGAGTGTCCCGTAGGCCATCTGCAGCTTGCCCGTCTGCTGCAGCACCCCGATCAGCGCCGGGCCCACCGCCTTGTGCAGCACCGCCCTGACGGGGGCGACCGCCAGCGGCAGAGCCAGCAGCACCAGGGCCACCCACGGCGTGAGCGGCACCATCGACACCGCCACCGCGAACGGCACCAGCTGGCACGCCACGTACAGCGCGCGAGTGCGCTCAGGCCCCAGCCGCACCGCCAGCGTGCGCTTGCCCGACTGCCCGTCCGTGCCGACGTCGCGCAGGTTGTTGACCACCAGCATCGAGCACGACAACAGCCCCACAGGGATCGAGGCCAGCAGCGCCGCCCAGCTCAGCTGCTCCGTCTGCACGTACGCCGTGCCGACCACGGGCACGACCCCGAAGAACACGAACACGGCCACCTCACCGAGGCCGCGGTAGCCGTACGGGCGCTTGCCGCCGGTGTAGAACCAGGCGGCGGCGATCGCCGCCGCGCCCACGAGCAGCACCCACCACGCCCGCGTGACCAGCACCAGCACCAGGCCGAGCACGGCAGCGAGCGCGAAGCAGGCAAGCGCCGCCGTCAGCACCTCGCGGGGCGTGGCCGCGCGCGAGCCGACCAGCCGCATCGGGCCGACGCGCTGGTCGTCGGTGCCGCGGATGCCGTCGCTGTAGTCGTTGGCGTAGTTGACGCCGATCTGCAGCGACAGGGCCACGAGCAGCGCCAGGACCGCCCGCCACCACACGAAGCCGCCTTCGCCGATCGCCACGCCGGTGCCCACCATGACGGGCACGACGGCGTTGGGAAGCGTGCGCGGGCGGGCTCCGGCGATCCACTGGGCGGGGGTTGCCATGTTGTCGTTCTACCTCTAGCTGATGTCGGTCGTGAGCCTGATCATCCGGACCGGGCGGCCCATGTCGAGGACGCGCTCGGCCATGTCCTCGCCCCAGCCGGCCGACTCCAGGAAGCCGAGCATCGCGTAGTTCTCCGCGAACACCCAGGTGACGATCTGGCGGAAGCCGTCCTCGCGCATGTAGTCGACGGTGGCGTTGAGCAGGCGGCTGCCGTGGCCCCGCCGGACGAAGTCGGGGTCGACCAGCAGCGTCAGCATCTCGGCCACCCGCCCGGGGTCGAGATCGGGGTCCTCGGCGGGCGCATGGGAGACCAGCCCGACCACGCGCTCCCCGCCGCGGGGGGTGACCAGGGCGGCGCTGCCGCCCGCGCCGAGGGCGGGAAAGCCCTCGGTGTCGAGGATGGTCTCCACCGCCACCAGCACCCGGTGCATCGGGCTGGGCGGGGCGACGATCGCCTCGTCCCACTGGCGCAGCCACATCTTCTCGGCCGCCGCGCCAGTCATCTGCTCGAGAGGACCTTCCGGGAGGAAATCCCGATAGCCGTAGCGCCAGGCGCGGATCTGACAATTCGCAACCTGGAGTACATCCTCGCGCCGGGCCGCCCGGACGCCTACGTCTGCCATCTCGGCCCGCTCCTTCGCCTGCCGTCCATGCCACAAGGCACGAGTTACACCGTATCGGTGTTTGAGCCTTGCAGACGACGCGAACCCCGCTTCCTCGCCCGGTAAGCCCGTGTCTTGGTGCGGTTGCCGCATACCCGCATGGAACACCACGAGCGGGAACGGTTCTTCGACAGATCGATGAACGCCTGCTGACAGGATGCCTCCGCGCACACCTTCAGCCGGTCCCACGCCGCGCCCAGCGCCGCCGCCGCGATCCGCGCCAGCCCGCCCCGCACCCCGTCGGCCTCCGGCACCAGCTCGGGCCCCTCGGCCCGCATCGCCACCCGCAGCGGCAGGTCCGGAAGGTCGGCCCGATCGCGCCGCAACGCGGCCCGCAGTCCCTCGCGCAGCGCGTGCGCGATCTGCAGGTCGTCGTCGGCGGCGCGGTCGCGCGGGCCGATGAGGTCGTGCTCGCGCAGCCACACCGCCAGCTCGGCGGGGGAGGCCAGCTCGTCGGCCTGGGCCTCGACGTCGAACGTGTTCACGAAGTCTCGTACGAGCTCCGCGGGGAACGGCATGCCCGTCACTCTACTTGCCCGTGATCGCCATCGCCTGCCCGCGCCTCCTCAGCCTTCGACGCCCGTCGCCTTCGGCGTGTCTCCTCAGCCCGTGACTGCCGCCATCGCCTCGGCGAGCCTCCTGACCCCCTCACGCAGCTCCGACACGTGCGCGGCGGCCATGTGCGTGAGCCGCATCCGCGGCCCCGGCGGCTCCGACGGGTAGTACAGCCTGCCGGGGCTCACCAGCACCCCGTTCCGCCTGGCGGCCTCCACCAGGGCGGTCTCGTCCACGTCGGCGGGCAGCCGTACCCACAGGTGCATCCCGCCCGCGGGGAGCAGGTGCGGCTCTGCCTCCGGCATGCGCTCGGCCAGCGCCGCCGCCAGCGCGTCGCGGCGCGTCGCGATCTCGGCGTGCACCGCTGCCAGATGCCGCCGCCAGGCCGGCGACCCCACGAACTCCAGCGCCGTCTCCTGCAAGGGCCGCGCCACGAAGAACGACTCCACGAGCTGGCTCGCCCGCAGCCGGTGCGCGGCCGGCCCCCTGGCGATCACGGCCGCCACCCGCATGCTCGGCGACAGGATCTTCGTCAGCGACACGATGTGCACCACGGTGCCGTGCCGGTCCATGGAGGCCAGGGACGCGGGCGGCTGCGGAGTCAGGTACCGGGCGAAGTCGTCCTCCACCACGAACGCCCCCGCCGCCCTCGCCACCTCCAGCACCTGCTCCCTGCGCTCCGGCGGCAGCGTGGCCCCCGTGGGGTTGTGCAGGGTGGGCTGACAGAAGAACACCCGCGCCCCGGTCACCGCGAACGCCTCCGCCAGCAGCTCGGGACGGACGCCGTCGCGGTCCATGGGCACCGCCGTGGCCCGCAGCCCGGCCGCCTTGGCCGCCGACAGCGCGCCCGGATACGTGGGCGTCTCGACCAGGACGGGCGTCCCCGGGGCCGCCAGCGCCCTGAACGCGTGCGTGAGCGCCGCCTGGCCACCGCTCACCACGAGCGCGTCGGCGTCCGTCACATCGCCGCCCGCCTGGGTCGCGAACCACCGCCGCAACTCCCGCAGGCCCGTCAGCGGCGGCATCGCCCAGGCGTCCGGCCTGCGCACGGCCCGCGCGGCGGCGGCGGCGAGCTGCTTGTCCGGGCGCAGGCCCGGCCGCAGATATCCGCCGGTCAGCGGCACCACCCCCTCGGGCGCCGCGCCCAGCAGCACCGACACGGGCCCCTCGTCCACCACCCGGTCGCCCAGCGCCACGGTCTGCCAGGACAGGTCGGGCACGTCCTGTGCGCGGCCTGCCCGGCCCGTCACGAACGCCCCGCTGCCCGGCCTCGTCACCACCCGGCCCTCCGCCGCGAGCTGGCCGATGGCCCTGGACACGGTGACGGGGCTGACGTTGTGGCGGCGCATGATCTCCCGGCTGGACGGGAGCCGCGCGCCGGGGCCGAGGCGGTCGGCCTCTTCGCGCAGTATCGCGGCGATCTGGACGATACTGCTATCGTTGTTCATGAAAGTGGAGAATAGCGCTACTGAGGTCAGGGGAGTAGCGGTCCCGCCTCCCGGACGGCCGGGTGGTGGCACGGGGCTGGCGTTCCTCGGCGTCCTGGCGTTCTCGGGGACCATGCCGGCCACCGTCTTCGCCATCCGTGGCTTCGACCCGTGGCTCGTGGCGATCGGCCGAGCCGTCATTGCCGGATTTATCGCCATACTCTGCCTCAAAGCCGCCCGCCGGCCCCTCCTCCCGCCCCGCTCACAGTGGCCCGCCTACGCCCTGATCAGCCTGGGCGTCGTCCTCGGCTTCCCCGTCTTCAGCAGCCTCGCCCTCGGCCTCGGCGCCAGCACCGCCCACTCCGCCGTCGTCGTCGGCCTCCTCCCGGCCGCCACCGCCATCTGCGCCGTCCTGCGCGCCGGCGAACGCCCCCGCCCCCTGTTCTGGGCAGCCTGTACGGCCGGAGCCGCCGCCATCACCGCGTTCACCCTCATCCAGCACCAGGGCACACCGTCCTGGCCCGACCTGCTTCTCCTCTGCGCCCTCGCCTCGGCCGCCGTCGGCTACACCGAAGGGGGGCGGCTCGCCAAGCACACCCCCGGATGGCAGGTCATCTCCTACGCCCTCGTCCTCTCTCTCCCGCTCACCATCCCCGTCACGACCGCGCTCTCCTTCGCCACCCCCATCACCCTCACCTGGGATGCCGTGGCGGGCTTCGCCTACGTGTCGGTGATCTCGATGTTCGTGGGGTTCATTCCGTGGTACGCGGGGCTTGCCAGGGGTGGGATCGCCAGAGCTGGTCAGACCCAGCTCACCCAGCCGTTGATGACGATCGCCTGGGCTTGGTTGCTGCTGGGGGAGCGCTTCGGGGTGCTGACCGTGGTGGCGGCGCTGGCCGTCCTGGTGTGCGTGGCGATCACCCAGCGCGCCCGTACGTGAGCCGCGGCCGCTGTGACGTGCTGGTCGTCACCGGCAGCGCGCCTGGGCTTGAGCGGCGTCCAGCACGCCTGCACCTTCGTGGCGCCCGGCAGACCTGCATCTGGGCCGCGTCCAGCACGCCAGCACCTTCGTAGTGCCCGGCACGTCTGCGCCTGCGTAGCGCCCGGCAGACCTGCACCTGGGCGGCGTCCAGCACGCCAGCACCTTCATGGCGTCCAGCACGCCTGCACTTGGGCAGCGCCGCACGGCACATGTGCACTTGAACAGCCTCCAGCGCGCGCCTGTACTTGAAAGCCATGACGCCGCCCCGCAGGATGACAGTGGAGGTGTCACAACCATGGCGGACCTCACAATTCCAGAAGGCGGCTTCTGGCCGGCGCCGGAGATCCAGCAGCCCAACATCTATCCCATGGAATGGCGGGTGGAGACGGAGAAACTCGCCGCCATCTACGAGAAGTCCAAGCGCGAGCTCTGGAACCCGGCCGACCTGCCCTGGGACGGCCTCGACCCGGACGACTTCACCAGGGAACAACGCCTGGGCATCATGTACTGGTTCGCGGTCCTGGCGAACTTCGACGCCTCAGGGCCGGCCGTGTTCGCCCGCGCCACCATCCAGGCCTTCGAGAAGCACGAGGAGGACCCGGTCAGGAAGTGCTTCTTCTCGATCACCCGTGACGAGATGAACCACGAAGAATGCTGCCAGCGCACCATCGCCAAGCTCTGGCCGGGCGGCCCCCTCGACTGGACCCCCTCCGACGACCTCGAATCAGCCGCCCACAACAACATCGGCTGGCTCTACCACAACGGCGGCCGCTACTGGACCGGCTACAACTCGGCCGTCGGCAAGTACTCGCTGCCGGTGCTGTTCACCAGCTTCATGATGGGCGAGATGGCGGCGTCCACGCTGTTCAGAGGCATGTCGTCGGGCACCCGGCATCCGGTCTTCAGCAAGATGTTCGAGCGCATCGGACGCGACGAGTCCCGCCACCTCAAGATCTGCATGACGATCCTCGAGAACGAATGGCCGGGCCTCACCGACGAGACCCGTTCCCTCATCACCCGCCAGCTCAGGGCTGGGTTCGTCTTCCTCAGCATGATTCTGTGGGAGCCACCCGAAGGGTTCTGGGAACTGCCGCCGTACTTCCTCGACAACCATCGGGTGCTCATGGATCACGCCCGGCAGGCGGGGCTCGGGGTGCTGTCCACGGAGGAGCAGGCAGAGAACTGGCGGGTGGCCATGGCGCATATCCGGGCCATCGTGGAGCGGTGGGGGATCGCGTTTCCGGCTATTCCTGAGTTGAATCTCGAAGGCGTGCGAGTGGATTTCATCGATCCTGAAGAGATAATTCCGGTCTTCTAGCGTGCGGGAGTGATAAAAGAGGTCGCCGAATCTTGGCGGGAAAACGCATCGGGTTGTCCTGCCCGGTAGAACTCAGATCTAGCCTTTCGCGATCCGATCGCACCCGCACTTGTCACTCACGCCAGCATCGGTCGCTGACGCCTGCACCGGCCACTCACGCTCGGCCATGCCCCACCCGGCTCGGCCCCGCTCGAATCGGTGCGGCCCCGCTCGAGCGGGGCCACGCTCGAATCGGCTCGGCCACGCCGCACCAGCCCGCTCACGCCTGCGCCATGCCCGCACCAGCTTCGTCACACCCGCACCGGTCCGCTCACACCCGCACCGGCTCGGCCCTGCCCGCGCCGGTCCATTCGCACCTGCACCGGCTCAGCCCTGCCCGCGCCAGCCCAGCCGTGCCCGCACCAGTCCGCTCACGCCCGCACCAGCTCAGCCCTGCCCGCACCAGTCCGCTCACGCCCGCACCAGCTCAGGCCTACCCGCCCCAACTCAATCGCGCTCGCATTGGCTCGGTCCCGCTCGCCTGGCTTGGCCATCGCTAACCTCTCCCCGGCCACCGCCCGCTCCCGCGCCCACTCCCTCTACCTCACACCTCGCCCATCCCCTTGACTCACCCTCCCCACCACCTCATCCAGGCCACTGCTCCTCAGGCGAGACGTAACTCCCTCGATGCGGGATGCTGTACACCCACCCCTCATCACGCAGCAGCGAGATGGCCCGCCGCACAGTCTCCCGAGCGGCCCCATACTGACGCACCAGCTCAACCTCGCTGGGAATCTGCTGCCGTGACACGAACTCATGCCGCCTGATCCGCTCCCGGATCTCCCCGGCGATGTGCCGATAGAACGGAGCCTGCCGCCCAGCGGGCCCAGCCTGCCCGGGAGCGTTGACGAACGTCCCTTCGCCCTGCCGCGTATGCACCAACCCTTGGTTCCGCAGCACGCGGATCGCGCGGCGCGCGGTCGTCCGCGCGACCTTGAACTCCCGCTGGATCTCCGCCTCGCTGATCACGGGGTCTCCTGGCGCGAGTTCCGCGCGGATACGCGATCTGAGGACCTCGCTGATCTGGAGATATAGATAGGTGTCACCCTCGCGATTCAGCACGCCCCAAGGATATCCAATGGTGCGGTCAAACGAAGGGCAATTAAGAACCCGGATGCTTGGGCCATTTTTCGCGCTCAGTCACGTATGTGCCCCGATATGGCACCGTGAACACCCACCCCAGCTCCCTGAGATGTGCGACCGCTTGCCGTGCGGTCACCTTTGCGACGCCATATTGCCGCATCATTGCTTTCTCGCCGGGAATGGGCCTGTTGGACGGGATCTCGCCCTGCTGGATCCGTTCGATGATCTCTGTGGCGATCTTTTGATAAATGGGCAGCTTCCTGGGTGACCGAGGCGTCCCAGGAGGCCCCACGAACGTACCCTCGCCCTGAATCGTGTACGCCAGCCCTTGCTCCCGCAACTCCCGAGCCACCCTGCGGGCGGTCGTCCGGGCGATCTCGTACGTCTTCTCGAGAGTCGCCTCGCTGGGCACGGGATCGCCGGCTTTCAACTCGCCGCGTTCGATCTGATCGCGGACCAGGTCAGCGACCTGCTTGTAGATGGGCACGGGGCCTTCGCGATCTAGCACGCTCGGATTATAGACGAAACCGTACATGCCCCGCTCAGAGCACACGATCGGCGAGCGTACGCATACGGCCTTTAGACCTAAAGAGACGCTCGATGAATAACTACACAAGCACACCACGCAGGGTCACCGGAAAGAACGAGCCCACAGCAGGGCGACTCCCCTGATCGATCCGGGGGACGGACCCTTCCTGCCGCCAGACCGGTCCCCGGATCCCACCTCCAAGCACTGGCTCCACCACTCGTCACCCTCTGCGTACAGGTCGAGGCCCCCGCCGCAACCCGTTCAGCGATGGCAGTGCGCAAAGGCCCAAGCCATCCGGCCATCCCGCGGGGACGCCCGCCTCCGCTGCTCCAGTCGCCCAGCCGAAAGTACCCCTCCCGCCTGGCTGATCGGCCTACAAAAGCAGGACCCATCTGCCGATGAGTCAGTCCCCCGAAATCGCGACGCTGGAGCCACGACCTTCGCACTCCGACACAGCGGACGTCACACGCTCATCGCACCCCCACACCCCGCCCGGAGCGCACCCCTACACCGCCCAAGGAGCTCCGGTGACCTCGACAAGAAGAAGGATCGCAGCGGCTGCCGGCACGTTCTACCTCATCACGCACGCCACCTCGATCGCCGCCCTCCTCCTGTACGCCCCGATCCTCGACGACCCCGGCTACATCGCCGGCTCCGGAGCCGACACCCGAGTTCTGTGGGGCGCGTTCCTGGAGGGCATTCTCGCCCTCGCGATCGTCGGCACCGCGGTCACGTTGTTCCCGATCGTCAAGAAGCAACAGGAAGGCGTCGCCCTCGGCTACGTCGGCCTCCGCACGATCGAGTCCGCCATCATCACCGTCGGCATCGTCACCCTCGTCGCAATCGTCACGCTCCGCCAAGAACCAACGGAAACGCCCGCAGTCACCCTCATCACAGTCGGCAGAGCACTCGTAGCGATCCACAACTGGACGTTCCTGCTCGGCCCCAGCTTCGTCCTGGGAGTGAACACGCTGCTGATGGCTTACCTGATGTTCCGCTCCCGCCTCGTCCCCAGGTTCGTGGCTGTGCTGGGCCTGGTCGGCGGCCCCCTGGCCTTCGCTTCCGCGACGGCAGTGATGTTCGGCCTGTACGAACAGGTCTCCCTCTGGGGCGCGATCGCCGCGATCCCGGTGTTCGGGTGGGAGTTGAGCTTGGCCCTCTGGCTCATCGTGAAGGGGTTCAACTCAGCGGCCGGCACGGCCTCCGCTGACCACTAGGTATTGCCGCGCAAGCCTGGCTCGCCCATGATCTAGGCCCGACTTGCCCCATCCACGGTCCAAGTCGGGCCAGGCCCGTGTGCTCTGCACCACGTCGCCAATCAGCCCACGCTTCGACCGATCTCAGAATCAACGCTTACCCCGCACCGAAACCGCAACCAAAGCCGTGAGTCCGCCCAAAAACCAGCACCAGCTCGAAAAGTCGGAGTTCCCGATACCGCATTCCCATACCAGCGAGATCCTCGGGCACCAGAATCGAATCCGACGGCCATCGCCTTGCATCGCTATTCTCTTCGATCTCAACCAGACCCTCGAAGGAAAGCTCGGAAAGCGCGATGGCCGTCACCATTTGACCATCGCCCGCGAGAGGCTGCGACCGGCTCGTGCGCCTGCGGTGCCGCTTCCGCAGGCGCACGCTCTCCTCACATCATCGCAGGCCGGTCTCGCCGTAACCATGCGATGCGACCACCGCGCACACCCCTTCAAAGCACTTACTCAGAGAGAAGGAGAATGGTGGCGGCTGCAGACCAAGTTTGATGCCTGCACAGGGTTCGGCGCAGCAGATCCGCCAAAAACCTGCCACCCTCTTGGGCCGGCAGACACGAAACCAGCCAAGTGTGCACAATCCAAGGTAAGGCATAAGAGCGACTGCCTACGCCGCAGCATTCATACCGAAACCGAAGCCATCAGAGGAAAAGCATCACGACAACAACCAGGGTCGCGTAACACCTGTACGGCACGCTCAATCGCAAAGAATTGGTGACGGCCATCGCGATCCTCTGAAGACGCAGTTCTAGAGGACTCCGAGTGCGATGGCCGCAGACAACAGTCTGCCGCCTGCACGCCGCTCAGTGAAGAGTTTCATGACCAGTGGCTCCGACTTTGTCGGCGCGCGGCCGTAAATAAGGGAACGCGTTGTCGCCGGACGGGTGTTGCGCCCCGTCCGGCGACAAAGGTGCCCCGAACACCCTGTTCGTGCTATGCCACCGCTCATGCGAACCGGACACCGCTGGCGACAACGCGAACAGGGCATCGCGGTCGGCGCACCCTGCGTTCGCGCAGGACCCTTGATGGCGCGCCTGCCCACAACCTCGAAAAGGCATGGGCCCCACCCAGGACCTACGCGAGACCATGGACGTGGCCCCCTGCTTCCACGAGGCATGGGGACCACGTCATGACGAGTAGTTGCCGGCTGACGTCCGTTACGGCCTACCCGCGCCATTAGGTTCTCATGGCCGTCCCTTGGAAAACTGCGGTTCGGCGCTATAAGCGGGATGATGCCTTTTGTGATTCACTGCGGTCATAATCCGCCATGGAATGGATTTACAGCGGAATCCGCCTCCAGGACTCGTCCGCGATGATGAGGTGATCGAGCAGCCGCAACTCGACCGTCTGCGCGGCCTCGAGAAGCCTGGCGGTAGCCTCCAGATCCTCTGGGCTCGGATCGAGCGACCCGCCAGGATGATTGTGAGCCAGCCCGAACAACGCCCCGCCGGCTGTCAGCACCTCCGTGATCACCTCCCGTACAGGCATCGGAGTGTGATCACTGCCACCCTCGGTCAGCACCGCACGCTTGAGAATCCGCCCGCGCGTGTCGCACACCACCATCACCAGCCGCTCGTGCTTCCGATCACGCAGCAGCGGCGCGCACGCATGCGCCAGATCGGACGTGCTGGTGATGCGCTCACGCTCGGGCCACTCCTCCGCCCGGCGAACGAGATGAAACGCCGCGGCCACCCGAGCTGCCTTGGCGGGACCGATGCCACGCATGGTGAGTAACCGGTGCGGGTCGGACCGACTGAGGCCATCTAGGTCTCCACAGGTCTCGATCACCTGCGTGGCCAGGTCGAGGGCGCTCGCCCCACGAAACCCCGAGCCGAGCAGCACGGCCAGCAACTCCCGATCCGCCAGCGCGGCGGCACCGCTGGACATGAGCCGTTCGCGCGGCCGGTCACGTTCGGACAGGTCTTTGACTCGCATCGGCAACCTCCGCAACCGTTGTATCAACGCGCACCGACAATCTCTGACCTGCGGATTTACGACCGCGGTCGGCGTCCCATGCGTGGTTGTATGTGCGCCTTTGGCGCAGCGAAATGTCCCCACGCCGCAACGGCGAGCGGGATGGTGGTGGGTTTGTTTGTGTTGGTGGGCGACTCTGCACTCGCGAAGGAGGCACACCCGCAATGACCGATGGGGGGCCTACTGCCTGCCCGATGCCCCGCTTGCTGTACCCCTCGCGAGACCACTGAGTCGGCCGCTACGGCCAGATCTCGCATGCGCGCCGGCCAGGACGCGACGGCGGGACGGTCTCGTGGCGGCACGCGGCGCGTTACGCGTGGCCAAGACACTCTTCACCAAGAGATACGTCGCTGAACGCGGCCAGACGGTCCTTGCTCGGACGCGGACACCATGGGGCACTCTCGTCAGGACGCCGACGCCATGGCCTGTAACCAGATGATTCTCAGCAGAAGTGAGCCCTGGGGATCCCCTGCGACAAGGTGGCCGCGACTCCGCACCAAGCTCGAACAGCCATCCCCGCCATCTCACCCCTCCACAACTACGTCAGGCCGGGAAGCTCCGGGCAAGGTAACGCTCACCCGGAGCCTCCCGCCCTAGACGGGCATGCTGTACGTGACGCGGAACCGGTCACCGGGAATCACGATGTCGCTGGTCTCCACCGGACGATCACCCGCCCAATGGGTACGTTCCACATGCAGAACATGCACACCCGCCGCGAGATCCAGCGCATCGCTCTCCACCGGCTGGGGGATGCGGGTGTGAACGCTCTCCACGATCTCCGTGACCTTTATGCCGTGCGCGTACATCCGCGCAACGATGCTCCGCCGCTCCTCCTCCGTGTGAGGAGTGAACTCCCGCAACTCATACGATGTCGCAAGCTGGAGCGGCCTGCCGTCCCCGCGGAAGACGTAATGCGTCTTGGTCAGCGTGGCGGACTCAGGGAGCCTCAGCCGTCTGCCGATGTCGGGGCCCGCTTCGGCGGGCTCGCTGTGCCAGTCCCATGTCACTCGCCTGCCTTGGGACTGCAGGTCGGCGGCGAACGGGGCGGGGTGATCGAGGAAACGCCATCGGTACAGCGGTGTTAGATCGGGGCGTTCCCTTACGTAATGACCCGAGCCCACGCGGCCGATGATGAGGCCCTCACCCGCGAGCACGCGTAGCGCGTGGCGGGCGGCGGTCTCACCGACCTGATACTTGCGGGTCAGCTGCGCGCGTGAGGGGATCGGCGCGCCGGGGGGAAGGGTGCCGTCGGTGATCTGTCGCCGGATGTCTTCGACGACACGCAGGTAGACCGGATCTGAGGTGGCCACTAGTCCATCCCTGGGGGTTCGTGTGAGGCGTTGCCCCATGTTGCCGTATTCGGCAGGTAACCGACCGTCATCGATGACCGCTGGAGCCCCAACTTTGCGATGGCGGAAAATTATCGGAGAAACCTTGTAACGCGGATGTAAGGGGTCGCGATTCTCCGGTAGAGGTCGTCGATGTGTGTACCCCCGAGCACATATCGGCGACCTCTTCCATGTCCGCCCACCGGACCAACCGCCTCCGAGCCCCATGAAGACCCAGGCCGGACGCAGTCAGCTGCGAAACCTTAAGCTCTCTACGGCGCGCCCCACCTCGTCCCGCCAGCCAACTAGCCCCGTTCCGCCGGGGCCGTCACGCCGCTGCCGGTCGCTGCTGGCGCGACCTACACGCGCCGAGTCCATGCGTGTACGCCGCCTCGATACGTGCCGTTCACGCGTGCCGTTCACGCGTGCCGTCCACGCGTGCCGTCCATGCGCGCCGGCCGTCACAACGATCGCGTGTGAGCAATCCCGGGGGCGATGTCTGGGGATGGCCTGGTCCGAGACCTCTTGCGAGGCGAAGGGGGTGCAGACCAGGCCTCCTGCGGCTCAGCGGTCGGCTGGGTCCCGTCTCGCGAGTTGATCCGCGGTCTGCTGGAGCGTGCCGAGCCGGTGCAGCATCTCGCAGCGCAGGATGGTCAGGTGCTCGTTCATGTGCCTTCGGAGTCCGGCGAGTTCATCGCCGAGGGCGGCGACGTCTTGTCTCATCTCGGTGCGCAGGTCGTTGAGTTCACTCAGCACCAAGAGGATGCCGATCGCGGTGATATCCACGCCCGTGCAGGCGCTCTTCTCGGGCGTCCGGATGCGCAGCATCATGTCGAGGATCAGTGCCTCTAGGTTCACGCACTGCCTGCCTTTACCAGGTGTGAAGGAGGATCCCGTGCCCGCTGGCGTCGGGGTCTGTCTGTCGATGAGCACAGTGACATACATGGGCGCGTGTGGCTGCGCAGGAGGCGGCGGCGGGTGTGAATCTTTCTCCCAGACCTCGGCGTGTTTCCTCCCCGGGATTCGTTCTGTTACAGAGAGATGCGCAGGTGAAACAGGCCAAGGGGTGGTGAACCGGAGCAGAGCGCCACACGCCCGTTGTGCGAGAGCGAGGCGGACCCTATGTCCCCAGCACAAGAAAATGGACGCCTCGCTGACGCGTAGCGGGTGCCCTGCAGCCACACCTGTCGGCGGTTCAGGCAGACGGCGTATCCGAAAGCGAACGGCCGTTCCCATGCCAAGCTGACCACCAACACCCACCTTGCTTGTGGGTAGGATCGCAGGCCGCTGGCCGTGGTGGCGATCAACGGGCGGCGAGGGACCACACGCCGCAGCGTCGAATGGCGATCAATGCGGGGGGCTCTGAGCAAGTCGACCAGAACACCCGTCAACGAACCAAGCGGCACAGACGCAAGGCGGCTACACGCGTTCAACCTCCCGCTTGCCGGCGGTGCGACCTCGTGCAGGTGCGGCCTCCCGCTTGCCAGCTGTGTGGCTCAACGGCTTAGCGCCGCCTCCCATCGCTGCGGCCTCCCTGCGCCAGTGCCCTCACCCCACGCAAGCTCCCACCCCACGCAAGCTCCCACCCAGCGCAAGCCCTCAGGTCACCAAGCGTCCAAGTGGTCACCAGGTATCGCAGCCGAGTGGCCGTACCCCCAGCCAGGCACCTCTTCCTAGGTTGTGACAGCGAACCCATTCCATCCCCCACCGGATCTCCGCACACGTCCAGAACCGTCCTGCACCGCGCTGGGCTGCACCACCAAGAGGATCTACATGATCGACATCGGCAAGCTCCTCCCCTCCGACCGGAATGCCTGGGAGGGCTTGTTCCGCGCGTACATCGACTTCTACGAACGCGTCGAGCCGGACGAGATGTACGAGCGGGCGTGGCAGGAATTCCAGGCGGACACCCGCCTGCACGCCCTCGGCGCGAGGCTGGATGGCCGGCTGGTCGGCATCACCCACTTCCTGACCCACGGGAGCACTTCCGCGCCCGACGCCGATGTCTGCTACTTGCAGGACCTGTTCACTGAGGGCGACGTCCGAGGCAAGGGTGTGGGTCGCGCCTTGATCGTGGCCGTCACCGACTGGGCTCAAGAACGCGGCTGCTCTCGCGTGTACTGGAACACGCACGAGTCGAACAGCACGGCACGGCACTTGTACGACAAGGTTGCGGAGAACCGGGGTTTCATCCGCTACCAGATCGAACTGCTCCGATAGGGATCTTCCGCTCGATGCTCGATGACGCCGGAGGTGGCCGAGCTGCGCAGGCGACCTCCATGTCATACGCGTGTTGTTTATGTGACTTCGGCGACAGGAGATTCGGTCGACTTGGTCATGCAAACCACCCCTGAAACTTAGAGGAGAGCGTCTCAGCCCGGCCAACGGCGCACATAGGCTTGATCCGTCCGCCTGGCGCAGGTCGATCCGCATGACGCGGCCCGGTGCCCAGAGGCCCGTGGAGGTGGGCAAAAAGCGGCTCCAGGCAGGCGAAGCGGGGTGGCGACGTCCAATGGATTTCCGAATCCAGGTAGCGTTCGCACTATGGCATCGCCAACTGGAACCACCGACGCACCCTTCGGCCGTATGCTGACCGCGATGGTCACGCCGTTCACCTCCGACGGCGAGGTCGATTATGTGGCTGTGCGACGTCTTGCCACCTACCTGGTGGACGAGCAGCGCAATGACGGACTGATCGTCAACGGGACGACCGGGGAGTCGCCCACCACCTCGGACGAGGAGAAGCAGCGCATCGTCAGCGCCGTCCTCGATGCGGTTGGCGACCGCGCTACTGTGGTGGCGGGGGCGGGTACCAACGACACCCGGCACAGCGTCGAGCTCGCGAAGCAAGCGGCACGCGTTGGCGCGCACGGCCTGCTGGTGGTGACGCCTTACTACAACAAGCCTCCGCAGGAGGGTCTGTACCAGCACTTCACCGCCGTTGCGGATGCAACCGAGCTTCCGGTGATGCTGTACGACATTCCCGGACGTAGCGGCGTGCCGATCAAGACTGAGACCTTGCTCCGACTGGCGCAGCACGAGCGCATCGTGGCAGTGAAGGACGCCAAGGGTGACCTGTTCGCCGCCAGCCAGGTGATGGCCGCGACCGATCTCGCCTTCTACTCCGGCGACGACCTGCTCAACCTGGCCTGGCTGTCTCTCGGCGCGGCCGGGTTCGTCAGCGTGGTCGGGCATGTGGTGGGCGCCGAGTTGGCCCGCATGATCCACCTGCACAAGAACGGCGACGTCGCCCAGGCCCTGGTCGTGCACACGCAGGTGACCCCCGTGGTGGACGGGATCATGTTGCGGGCGGGCGGCGCAATCATGGCGAAGGCGGCACTGGGCATGGTGGGAGTACCGGTCGGTCCGGTACGGCTGCCGCTCGTGGACGCCACGGAGAAGCAAATCGCCGAGCTGCGTGCTTGCCTGGTAGCCGGCGGGGTGAAGTTGACAGACGCATAGGAACGGGGAGGAACCGGGAGTTTTGAGAACAAGATCTGACCGTGGGGGCCAGGCATGAGCCATCCGCATCCTGAGCTTGGCCCCCCGCCGGTGCTGCCTGAAGGCGGCCTGCGCATCGTTGCGCTGGGCGGGCTGGGAGAAATCGGCAGAAACATGGCCGTCTTCGAATATGACGGTCGCCTGCTGGTCGTCGACTGCGGGGTGCTGTTCCCCGAGCCCGACCAGCCGGGTGTCGATCTCATCCTGCCTGACTTCGAATACATCAGGGACCGGCTCGACGACGTCGAAGCCGTGGTGCTGACGCACGCCCACGAAGACCACATCGGGGCGGTGCCGTACCTTTTGCGCGAGCGGCGCGATATTCCGCTCATCGGTTCCAAGCTCACGCTTGCCCTCATCGAGGCCAAGCTGACCGAGCACAGGATCCAACCGACCAAGTTCGAGGTCATCGAGGGCGAACGGCACGTGTTCGGGCCGTTCGACTGCGAGTTCCTCGCGGTCAATCACTCCATCCCCGACGCCTTGGCCGTCGCCATCAGGACGCCTGCGGGCATCGTCCTGCACACCGGCGACTTCCGGATGGACCAGTTGCCGAGCGACGGCCGCCTCACCGACCTTGGTGGGTTCGCCAGGCTCGGCACCGAGGGTGTCGACCTGCTGATGTCCGACTCCACCAACGCCGAGGTGCCGGGGTTCGTCACCAGCGAGCGGGAGATCGGGCCGGTCATCGACGAGGTGATCCGCACCTCCGAGCAGCGCGTCATCGTGGCGAGCTTCGCCTCGCACGTACACCGCATCCAGCAGGTCATGGACGCCGCCGCCAGGCACCGCCGTAAGGTGGCCCTGGTCGGCCGGTCCATGGTGCGTAACATGGGCGTGGCCCGCGACCTCGGCTACCTCAAGGTCCCGCCGGACCTGATCGTCGACTCGCGCGACATCGAGGAGTGGCCGCCGCAGGACGTGGTGCTGATCTGCACCGGTTCGCAGGGCGAGCCGATGGCCGCGCTGTCGAGGATGGCCAACCGCGACCATCCGATCCGCATCGCCGAGGGCGACACCGTGCTGCTGGCATCGTCGCTGGTGCCGGGCAACGAGACCGCGGTCAACAAGGTCATCAACGGCCTGACCAGGTGGGGCGCCCGCGTCGTGCACAAGGGCAACGCCAAGGTGCACGTCTCGGGGCACGCGGCCGCGGGCGAGCTCCTCTACGTGCTCAACCTGACGCGTCCCTCGAACTTCATGCCCGTGCATGGCGAATGGCGCCACCTCCGCGCCCACGCCAAGCTGGCCGCCCTCACCGGCGTGCCCGACGACCACATCGTGATCGCCGAAGACGGCGTCGTGGTGGACCTGGTCGACGGTCGCGCACGGATCGTGGGTGCGGTCCATGCCGGGTACGTCTACGTCGACGGCTCGTCGGTGGGCGAGATCACCGACACCTCCCTGAAGGACCGGAGGATTCTCGGGGACGAGGGGTTCATCTCCGTGGTCGTCGTGGTCGACTCGAACACGGGCAAGCTCACCGCCGGCCCCGAGATCCACGCTCGAGGATCCGGCATTGATCCGGCACAGTTCGACGAATTCATCCCGCAGATCGAACGGGCCCTCGCGGAGAAGGCCGCGGACGGTGTGGTCGACATGCAGGAGATCCGTCGGGTGGTACGTCGTACGGTGGGGCGCTGGGTGAGCGACACCTACCGGCGCCGACCGATGATCATTCCAGTGGTGCTCGAGGTCTGAGCCTCCTGCGGAGGGTACGGCAGGCGCTTTTGCCTGCCGTACCTGCGGAGATTCAGCCTGTGATCGCTGGAGACGTTCGGGCCTGGGGCCTGGCCGGACTGCTCCTTGCGGTGTCTGCGGGAATTCGGCCTGTGCTTTCAGCGGACGTTCGGCTCGCGGGTCCTGCGGTGGGCGCTGTCGAGTTCGTGACCTGCGGTGAACGGTGAGGATCGTTGGCCGTCCGGTTCGATGAACCGAAGAGAGGCCGCCACCAGGCGCCTTCAATGTCAGATCAGCGCCAGAACTGCCTGTGGCGCGCCTGCTGGTGCCTGTTTCGTGTCGCAGTGCTCTGACACGGCATCCCTGTGCGTGCTCGTCACGGCGTATTCGTGTGAGCCGATGGGCCATGGCGTTCCGCGTGCGTGTGAGAACCTCGCGCAGCCGTTGGAGTGAGAACGTCAGAGACGGCATCTCAAGCGTCCCTGCGACGGAGTAGCAAGATGGCCGCGCACAGGGGTATGCCCGCGTACGCGAACATGACTGTAGAGGCCGCCAGCGGTGACAGAAGTGAACCGTACACCGAGGTGGTGATGATGTCGCCGGTGATCTGGCGGGGCAGGGCACCGATCATCAGGGAGCCGAGGCGTTCGCTCCATGGTTCAGGGATCCTGCCGATGATCATAGGGATCACGTAGACAAGGCCGACGATGATGGCCGTCGTGCCGGCCACGGAGCGGAGGATCGCGCCCAGTCCTACGCCTAGCAGTGCGAACACAGGCACCGTGAGACTGAGCGCGAGCAGCAACGGCACCCGGTCACTGAAGGCGGTGGCGTAGGCGCCGGAGAAGCGGTCGCCGATTGCGCCGCGGGTCACGAAGTAGGTGCCGAAGACCGCCACCGCACCGACGAGCAGGCCCAGGCCGCCGATGATCGCGGCCTTGGCGGCGAGGACGGGCCAGCGCCGGGGGACGAGGGCCAGGCTGGTTCTGATCAAGCCTGTCGTGTACTCGGACGTGATGGCCAACGCGCCCAGGATGCCCATGCAGAGCTGAGGGATGATCGTGAACACTTCCTCCAGGTCCGCGATCCGGGCACGCGCTTGCTGTTCGGGCGAAGCGGTGTCGTACATGCCGGCCGCGGCTGCGGCGAGGGCAAGGCCGAGGAGGACGGTGCTGAGACTGAGCCCGAGGACCAAGTAGGTCGAGCGGACAGAGCGAAGCTTCAGCCACTCGGAGGTGAGGACGGTCATACCCGCGTTCCTTGGGGTGAGAGAGGTGGACGAGTGCACGCGCGCGGCAGAGAGCGGGGGTGTTGTGTCGCATGCGGCGTTGCGATGCGGAGACGTTCATGCGATCGACCTGGCGAGCCGACGACTGTCCTCAGCATGGAGATGGAGATGTCTTTCGGGTGCGTCGGTGCGGGTAGTCGGTCGTATCTGTGTGATGGAGGCGTGTCCGAGTGACGGCCCGTGTGGGGTCGGGGCTGGGAGTGCGTACGGTCATGCGTCTGTTCGCTTCAGCTGGTAGTAGCCGACGGTGAGGGCGACGAGCGGGTACGCAAGGAGCACGACCAGCGCGGCCCAGGGAGGTAGGAAGCCTTCTCCTAGACGGGACGAGAGCCGTTCGCCCGCCATCTGGGGGACGAGGTTCGGCAGGAGGAACGTGGCTATGCGTGTGTTCCACGGTGCCGGCAGGTAGGTGGCCACACCGGGGAGGACGAACAGCAGGGCGACGACCGACATGATGGCGCCTGCGGTTGATCGCATGGCGGTGCCGAGGCCGAGGCCCACCAGAGCCAGGGCGGTCACCGACAGGCCCGAGGCGAGCAGCGTGGGCAGCTCGTCGGTGAACGAAACCTGGTTGAAGCCCAGGTGACGGCCATTCGCAAGCAGACGGCTCGTCGCGTACGTGAGCAAGAGGATCAAATTCGCGGCCACGAAAGTGACCGCGGCGACGATGCCCGCCTTGGCCAGAAATAAGGTGCTGCGCTTCGGGACGGTGATCAGGGCGGTGCGGATCATGCCTGTGGCGTACTCGGAGGTGATCGCCAGCACGCCGAGCAGTGCCAGGCTCATCTGGACGAGCGGCAGGAAGCCCTGCTCGGGGGCCGCCGCGCGTAGCGTGCCGCGTTCGTCGGCGAGGGCGGCCACGTAGAGCGTCCATGCGATGCCCAGGAGCACCGTCAGGGCCGCTGCGCCGATGGTGTGGAACGTTGAGGTCACTGAGCGGAGCTTCAGCCACTCGGAGGACAAAACCGTCTTCATCGGGCCGCTCCGTATTGCACGCTGTCGGCGGTCAGGGCCATGTAGGCGTCTTCGAGAGATGGGTAGCGGGCCGTCAGCTCCGCGACAGTGGCTTCGGCGATGAGCCGGCCGCGGCCGACGATGATGATGCGCTCCGCGGTGAGGGCCATCTCGCTCATCAGATGGCTGGAGAGCAGAATCGTGCGACCTTCGGCGGCCAGCGAGCGCATGAGGTCGCGGATCCAGCGCACACCGTCGGGGTCGAGCCCGTTGACTGGTTCGTCGAACATCAGGATGGCGGGATCTCCCAGCAGCGCAGCCGCGATGCCGAGCCGCTGTTTCATGCCCAGGGAGAATCCGCTCACCCGGTTACGCGCCACACTTACCAGCCCGACCTGATCGAGCACCTCGGAGACGCGTACGGGACCGATGCCGTTGGTGCGGGCCAGGCACAGCAGGTGGTTGTAGGCGCTGCGGCCACCGTGGACGGCGCCCGCGTCCAGGAGCGCCCCGACCTCGCGCATCGGCTCGCGTAGTGAGGCGTATCGTCGGCCGTTGACCAGCGCTTGGCCCGACGTCGGCGCGTCCAGGCCTAGGATCAGGCGCATCGTGGTGGACTTGCCAGCGCCGTTGGGGCCGAGGAACCCGGTCACGTGGCCGGGCTCGACCTTGAAGGTGAGGTCGTCTACGGCGACGGTGGCGCCGTAGCGCTTGGTGAGATGGTGGAGTTCGATCACGCGGTAAAGGATGCGGTGAAACGGGGCGCCGCCGCGTCGGACCACGGTTCGAACTTCAAGGTCAGACCCTGGGTTGACGTGCGCAGCCCGCTTCAGCGACTACGGTTCAACGCGTGAACGACACCCACCCCTTCTACGCCAGGCGCATGAGCCGTCGCCAGCTGGTCATGCTCGATGTGGCGGCGGGCGCGTGCGCGGCGTTCATCTTCTTCACCGTGACGGTCCACGCGGAGGCGCTGCCACCATGGATGCGACTTGCTCTTCCCGCTGGCCTGGGCCTGCCTCTGGCTCTGCGGAGGCTCTGCCCCCTGCCCGTGTTCTGCTTCACCCTGGTGATCGCCGTCTACGCCGCGCTGATGGGTGCGGCGGGGCTCGTGTATCTCGCGCCGGCGTACGCCCTGTACATCGTCGCGCTGTCCGACAGACTCGGCCCTGCGGTCCCGACGTCGGCCATCGCGGTGGTGAGCCTGGTGACCATCGTCGGCATGACGGTGGCGGGCACGCCTCGCGACGTGGCCCCTGACTGGCTCTTGCATCTCGACCAGCCGCTTCTGGGCATTGCGGCGCTGGGAGGGGCGTGGACGATCGGCCGCGCCGTACAGGAGCGCAGGTCCTTTGCCGTACGTGACGCGGAGCGGATGGCGGCGCAGGCCGTGTCGGATGAGCGGTTAAGGATCGCCCGCGAGCTGCATGACGTGGTCACACACAGCGTGGGGCTGATCGCGGTCAAGGCGGGGGTCGCCAATCACGTCATGGCGACCAGGCCGGAAGAGGCGCACGACGCCTTGCGCGTGATCGAGACCGCCAGCCGGAGCGCTCTGGTCGAGATGCGGCACCTGCTTGGTGTGCTCAGGTCTACATCGGTGCCCGACGGCGTGCCCACGCCTGGCCTGGCGGGGATCCGCGGCTTGGTGGAGCAGGCTCGGTTGGCCGGGGTTGAGGTGAAGCTCGTTTTTCGCGTGGAGGCCGGCGTGAGCGGAAGCGCTGGGGCGCTACCGCAGGAGAAAGGGGCGGGGCGGAAAGTGGAGGTCCTGGGGGATGAGCTTGCATCTGGACGTGCGGACGTGCGGCAGAGACAGGTGGAACTGGGAAGGGTGGATTCGGCTCGGGAGCGGGCGGTGTTGGGGCGGGCGGTTGAAGCAGGGCGGCAAGCGGCGGCACCGGCATGGGCGGACGTTGCGCGGCGGCAGGGGGGAGAGTCGTCCGCTGGTGCGGTGTCGCAAGGAAGGACGGCAGCGCGACAAGAGGAGGAAGAAGAAGCCTGGGAACGGCTACCTGACGGCGTGGGCTTGGCGGTTTACCGCATCATGCAGGAGGCGCTCACCAACGTGGTCAAGCATGCCGCGCCGACTCGCTGCCGCGTGTCCCTGGTCATCGGGCGCGAGGAGGTTGGGCTTGAAGTGGTCGATGACGGGCCGGGGCGGCGTACGTTGCCTGGTGACGGTGCTGGACACGGTCTGATCGGCATGCGAGAACGGGTCACCATGTACGGCGGTGGGTTCGAGGCTGGGAGCCTGCCCGAGGGCGGATTTCGCGTGTCTGCCACATTGCCGTACGAGGAGGTCTCATGATCCGAGTGGTCATCGCTGATGATCAGGCGTTGCTCAGGGGGAGCTTCAAGGTGCTGGTCGACTCCGAGCCCGACCTGGAGGTCGTGGGGGAGGCGGCGACCGGGGCCGAGGCTGTTGACGTCGTGTTGGAACGGCGGCCGGATGTCGTACTCATGGACGTGCGAATGCCGGTAATGGACGGAATCGAAGCGACTCGTCGTATCAAGGATGTCGCTCGGGTTCTCGTGGTGACGATGTTCGACCTCGACGCTTATGTGTACGATGCGCTCAGGGCGGGAGCGAGTGGCTTTCTTCTGAAAGATACGCCGCCCGCCGATTTGCTGGCTGCTGTACGGGTGGTGGCCGAAGGAGAGGCGCTGCTGGCGCCTACGGTTACGCGTAGACTGATCGAAGAGTTCACACGTACTCCCGTTCTGCCTCAGGTCAAGGGCTTGGAGGGCGTTACGGAGCGGGAGCGGGAAGTTCTGCTGTTGATTGCGCGAGGGCTGTCCAATCGGGAGATTGTTGCTCATTTGCAGGTCAGCATGGCTACGGTGAAAACGCACATCACGCGGCTGCTGTCCAAGTTGGAGGCCCGGGATCGGGCGCAGCTCGTTATTGCCGCATATGAGAGCGGGCTGGTTTCAGCCGCCGCGTGACGGCGCTCGGATCGGCGTGCTGCTGGCCGGTCTCATGTTAGAATGTATGCAGCTTCAGAGTGTTTTTGATAGCCATTCCATGTGTGCGCCGCCGAACGGGCCTTTCCTTTCGCCTACTGCATCGAGTAGCCAGTGCGCCGCCTCTTCTGCTTGTGCGATCAATTCGGGTGGGTAACGCAGCAGAATCTGATGCTCTGCGAATTCGTCTACATCGTCCAGGATGAGTCGTCCATCTCTCATGCGAATCACGTCTAGGTCGAGGTCGAGCATCGTGATCTCGTCGTCGTTCCATTCCGGAATGGTCGTGACGTCGACGTAGATTTCACTCTTGTGGGGTGGGGTGTTAAAGGACGCCGTCCACCAGGCGTCCCTGGGGAACAGCATGATTGCGGTGGTCTCCCAGGTCACAGGTGGGCCTTCGCCCTTGCGGGCGACCGTGCCACCGGGGACTTCGGCCCAAAGGCCGTGCTCGTCCTCACCGAGTAGTCGAGCGGGATGGTTCCAGTGCAATGCGCCGCCGTATTTCCTGAAGACGATTCGCACGTCGGTCATAGGAAGAGACATATCCCTGCTGAGTGGTCGTCACACGTGACGCTTATGTGGGTTGGCCGGGCTGGGTGGCGTGGGCCTGTACAGCGGGTGGTGGGGTTTGCGGGATGGGGTGGTCGGCTCTCGGCGACGTCGGTCCCTGCGGGAGTGCACGTTGGACGAATCGAGGGCCTCACCGGTCGGCTGGGAGGTACGCGAGGAAGGCGTGAAGGCTCAGCGGGCCGGTGAGGCATCGCAGGGCGAGAAGTTTGGGTCGGGGCATCAGGAGGCGGGGACGGGTGGTCAGGAGGCGTTGGATGGTCAGGACGCGGGACCGGGTGGTCAGGTGGCCGGGGGCGGGTGGTGAGGTGCAGTTCGCTGGGAGGCCGCTGGTCGTGGTGGTGGAGGGCCATGGAACTGCGCTCGCCGCTCCAGGGGCCTACTCAGCCATGGAGGTGGAGGGCCTTGGCGAGGGCTGCCAAGCGTGGGGGAGAGGCCAGGCCTGCGTGGTACAGGTGGAGCTCCGACGCGCCGGCCTTGGTGTACGTCCTGAGCTGGTCCGCCAGGACATCTGGGTCGGCCGGGCGGGGCGGGAGGGCCAGGACGTAGGCACCGACTCGCTGGTCCGGCGTGGCGAGGTCCTTGAGGCGGGCCAGGCGGGCGGCGTCCGTGGCCGGGTCGCCCCAGCAGTTGGCCACCAGGACGTCTGCTCCTGGTTCGCCCGACGGGAGCGGGGCGAAGGCGCCTGTGGCCCAGGGGTCCGGGTTGGCGTGCAGGGTGATCGGGACGTTCGGGGCGGCTCTTCTGGCTACGGAGATCAGGCGCTGTCGGAGGGCGGTCGTTTGGGCGACGCGGACGGTGCGCACCTCGTCGGCGAGAGGGCCGAGAACGTCTTCGGCAGTGGTGGCGGACGACTGCGGGGCAGGAGCGGTGCGGTCGATGGCGGCGCGGACGACGGCCCTCGTCGGCTCCGGATATTGGGGGGCGCAGTTCGTGCAGAAGCACAGAGAGAGAAGGTCGATGTCTGCGGAAGTCCAGTCCGCGCCGGACGTCTTCTCGTGGACGGTCTGGTGGCCGAAGCCCATCGGGCCACAGGCTTCCAGGATCAGGCCGTCGGGTTCGCCCACCTTGAGGATCTCCTGGACCAGGCGCTCGCAGTACTCGATGACGTCCTCGTGGGCCGGGCACAGGGCGTACGGGTACGGGTCGCCGAAGGCGTTGCGTACGACCAGGTCAGGGTTGGCGGAGCCCAGGTGGGAGTTGTGCGTGAGGACGGTCCAGGCGTGCACCTGGAGGCCGGCTGCCTTCAGAGCGTCCCTCGCCTGGAGGTAGGCGTCGGCAGGAGTCCACGTTGGGGACGCGGGGACCAGGCGAGACCAGGATGACGGGCGAATCGGGAGGTAGAAGGCCGGGTATGGCACATCAAGGACGCGGTGAGCGGGGTGGTACGGCGTGGCTGCCCTCGTTGAGTGATACATGGCTGCCAGGGCGACCGTCTGGACGCCGAGGTCTGCCAGGCGGCCGGGGGCTGATGGGTCTCCGACCACGTCCCAGGGGTAGAGGTAGGCGACGTTCATCAACGGGGTCTCCTTGCCGACGGTCATGGGTGGGTCAGTTCGCTGGAATTCGCCAGGCGGGTGGGGTGTTCACGAGCAGCCGCAATTCTCCTGGCCGGTGTTCGGCAGTGGCGCACGGGTGGCTCCGTGTGCGCGTCGGGGCAAGTGGGGGTGGGGTGGCGTGCCGTCGGCTGAGCGTCGCGGATGCATGCGCTGTGTCGGGGCGCATGGGGCCGGAACGGTGCGTCTGGGTGGCCGCCGGGAACCGAACGCGCTGGGCGGAGCCGGGCGCCAGGGTGTGGGAGCGCCCGCAAGGTCGCGGGGGTGCCCGGTGATATCCGGAGCGGGGTCGCCGGGCGAAATCCGCTGTGGGGTGGCGGGAGCTGTTGGAAAAGGTTCACCAGCGGGGCTTCTGCGAGGAGAAGGAGGGGTCGAAGCGTTGAATGTACGACGTGTCGTCGCGAGAGCGAATTCCGCACTTCTCGTACTGCTCGTTCATCACCGCGAGCGCGTCCCTGTCCAGTTCGACGCCCAGGCCCGGAGTGGTGGGGACCGGGACGGCGCCGTTCACGAAGCGGAGGGGGCCGGGCACGATCACGTCCTGGCCGTCCTGCCAGGGGGTGTGGGTGTCGCAGGCGAACGTGAGGTTCGGCGTGGCGGCGGCCAGGTGGGTCATGGCGGCGAGGCTGATCCCGAGGTGGGAGTTGGAGTGCATGGACATGCCCAGGCCGAAGGTGTCACACATGGCGGCGATGTGCGAGGAACGGATGAGGCCGCCCCAGTAGTGGTGGTCCAGGAGAAGGACGCCGATGGCGCGGGAGGCCATGGCGGGCGGGAAGTGCGCCGGAGTGACGACGCACATGTTGGTGGCCAGGGGCATGGGGACGGAGGCGGCCACCTCCGCCATGCCGTCGATGCCGGAGGTCGGGTCCTCGAGGTACTGGAGGGTGCCCTCGAGTTCTCTGCCGACGCGGATGGAGGTGGCGACCGACCAGGCGGCGTTCGGGTCGAGGCGGAGCGGAGTGTCCGGGAACGCCTCGTGGAGGGCGCGGATCGCGGAGATTTCCTGGTCCGGAGGGTAGACGCCGCCCTTGAGCTTGATGGACTGGAAGCCGTACTCGTTGATGAGGAGTCTCGCCTGTTCGACGATGCCGGCTTCGTCGAGTGCGGCGCCGAACCTGTCCGGGTCGTCGCCCGGGTGGCCCGCCCACTTGTAGAAGAGGTAGGCGCTGTACGGGACCGCGTCCCTGACCGTGCCGCCCAGGAGGTCGGATACCGGGACACCTGCCGCCTTGCCCCTGATGTCCAGGCAAGCCACCTCGAAGGGGGAGAAGACGCGGTCGATGCTCTTCTCGGCGGTGGCAGCGCCGGTGAGGCCGTGCAGGTCGTGCACGGTGCCGCTGACGAGGGCGGCGATGCGGGCGTACATCGTGTTGAGGGCGTGGACGTCGAGGCCGACCAAGGCCTGGGCGCACTCGCGGACTGCGGTGAGGTGTTCGAGATCGCCGTAGGTCTCACCCAACCCGGTCAGGCCTTCGTCCGTGACGACCTCGACAATAGTACGGAGAGCCCATGGCTCGTGGACTCCGGCGGCGTTCAGGAGAGGCGGATCCCGGAAAGCTACGGGGGTTACGTGGATCTGCCTGATGATCATCGCATGCCGTCCATATATGTGAACGATAGCCAGATTTGTGGACAAGTAGCCGCAACTGTAAGAATCAGAATGAAGAAGTGTCAAGACTCCGAAGGGCCTTTCGATGATCTACGGACACGACCCCAGGACCGGCGAGACCGTGGGCACCGCCCTGCCCGAGACCGACACCGCCGGGGTCGATCTGATCGTTTCTGCTGCAGCCGCCGCCGGTGCGGCCTGGCGGGCGACCCCGGCCGCCGAGCGGGCCGTCGCGCTGGAGGCCGTCGCCGACGCGCTGAGCGCGCACGTGGACGAGCTGTGGCAGCTCGCCGACCAGGAGACCGCCCTCGGCGAGGTGCGGCTGCGCGGCGAGGTGGCACGTACGGCGGGGCAGTTCAGGCTCTTCGCCGAGGTGATCAGGGACGGTGGTTACCTGGAAGCCATCATCGATCACGCTGACTCTTCGCTCACGCCGCCGAGGCCGGACGTGCGCCGCATGAACCACGCGCTGCAGGGCGTCGTGGCGGTGTTCGCGGCCAGCAACTTCCCGTTCGCGTTCTCCGTGGCCGGTGGCGACACCGCCTCCGCGCTCGCCGCCGGCTGCCCCGTGGTCGTGAAGGCGCACCCCGGGCACCCGAACACGTCCGAGCGGGTGGCGAAGATCGTGCGGGAGGCGCTGCCCTACCCGGACCTGCTCGGGCTGGTCCAGGGCATGCAGGCCGGCGCCGACCTCGTGCAGCACCCGAGCGTGGTGGCGGCCGGGTTCACCGGGTCCGTGGCCGGCGGCAAGGCGATCCAGAAGCTGATCGACGAGCGCGAGGTGCCGATCCCGTTCTACGGCGAGCTCGGCAGCGTCAACCCCGTGGTCGTGCTGCCGTCCGCGCCCGTGAAGGAGGTGGCGGCCGGGTTCGCCGGGTCGCTGACGCTCGGCGTCGGGCAGTTCTGCACCAACCCCGGGCTCATGTTCGTGCCCGAGGGGGACGAACTGCGGAAGGCGATCGTGGAGGCCGTCGAGGGGACGACCGGTGGGCCCATGCTCGCTGAGCGGATCAGGGACGGGTACCTCGGCGGCGTCGAGCGGCTCGGGCAGTTGCAGTTGCTGGCCGAAGGCAAGCCTGGAGAGGGGAGCCTGGCGGTCACGCCCAAGGTGTTCACCGCGGATCTGGAGACCTTCGCGTCGAAGCTGCCTGCCATCGGTGAGGAGTGCTTCGGGCCGGCGTCGATCGTGGTCACATACCGGGACGTCTCGGACCTGAGGCCGGTGCTCGAGCAGCTCGAAGGGTCGCTGACGGCGACCATTCACA
Organism: Nonomuraea sp. PA05; assembly: GCF_008086045.1. Taxonomy (GTDB): domain Bacteria; phylum Actinomycetota; class Actinomycetes; order Streptosporangiales; family Streptosporangiaceae; genus Nonomuraea; species Nonomuraea monospora. The sequence goes on from NZ_VSEY01000072.1 coordinate 30,827, forward strand.
GCACCGACGCGGAGGAGGCCGGGGAGGTCGCCGAGGCGCTGGGCAAGACCGCCGGGCGGCTCATCTGGAACGGGTGGCCGACCGGGGTGGCCGTGTGCTGGGCCATGCATCACGGTGGGCCCTGGCCTGCTGCTACGACCAGCTACACGTCTGTGGGGGCTACGGCGATCGGGCGGTGGCTCGCGCCGACCGCTTACCAGGACTGGCCTGAGGCGCTGCTGCCGGAGGAGCTCAAGGATGGGAACCCGCTGGGTGTTCCGCAGAGGGTGGATGGTCGGCTTCAGGTTGGGTGAGGGAGTGTTTGGGGGCGTCTGACGGCTGACGGCTGGCCGACGGCGGCTGGCCCCTGGTGGCCGGGATGACGGCGGTCGGGTTGGTGGCGGCTGGTTGGTGGCGGCTGGTTGACGGCGGCGCGGTGGTGGCCGGGTTGGTGGCAGCCTGGATGACGGTGCCACGACCGTGGCTTTGTGGCGGCGGTTGTCGGCGCGTGACGGCGGGTTGGGTCGCCGGCCTGGTGGTGTGGTGGGTTGAGTGTGTGCCCGCTCTCCGTGCTGGGTCGGCGGAGCCCGTGTTGTTGCATGCTGGTGCTGGTGCTGGTGCTGGTGCTGGTGCTGGTGCTGGTGCTGGCGCCTGAGCCAAGGCCTGTAGTCGGTGCCGGGGCCGGGGCTCCTGCGGGCGGTACCGATGCGTTTGGTGGGGCGCCGTACTGGTGGGTGGGTGCGGAACGTGCATCGGCGCTCGTGTTGTGCTGGCGCTGGCGCAGGGGTGGGCCGGTCGTAGCTGAGGCTGGGCGGGTGGTGGGCGTCTGTGAACCGGGCGCGTGGCTGTGCTGTGCGTCGGTCGGTGTGAGGGCGTGTCTGGTTTGACCGCGGCCGGTGGCGGCAGCGTGCGTGGTACGCAGCGGGGCATGTGCAAGGGCGCGACGTAACGCTGTGCGGGGCGTGCGTGTTCGGCCTGGGCGGGAGTGAGCGTGCGTGGTGCGGGGCTTGCGTGGTGCGGGGCGTGCGTGGTGCGAGGCGTGCGTGTGTCGGGCTCGCGTAGTACGGGGGCTCGCGTAGTACAAGGTTTCGCGGTGTGAAGCCTGGAAGGTGTGGGTCCTTGGTGATGTGGGGCCTGGTGGCGCGGGGCCTGCATGATGGTGGGCGGAGTCATGTTTGTCTCGCGTGGTAGGGCTCGGGTTGGACGTGCTGTCGTTTCCGAACGAGGGACGACGGAGAGGTGTTCGTGAGGGAGAAGGAGACCAGGGTCTCACTAGCAAATGTCAGGTGTTGGCGATCTCGAGCCCGACCTCAATGAGGCCCTCTAGAACCCGCACATGCTCCTCAATCGGATCCACCAACGGTGCCCGAACTCCGCCCACGTCCAGCCCCCGAAGCCGGACCCCCGCCTTGACGAGAGAGACCGCATATCCAGGCACAAGGTCTCGCAACTCCACCAGAGGCAGATAGAAGCCGGTGAGCAACCGCCGCACCATGCCCTCGTCCCCACCGGTCACCGCCTTGTGAAACGCCAGCGAGATCTCGGGTGCGAAGGCGAAAACGGCGCTGGAGTACAGATTCACCCCGATCCCTCGGTAAGCAGGCATTGTTAGCTCGGCGGTAGGTAAGCCGTTGAAGAAGGTGAAGGGCTTGGTGGTGGTTCGGCGCACGGTGAGGATGATGCGTTGCAGTAGGTCGAAGTCGCCCAGGCCGTCCTTGAAGCCCACGATGTTCGGAACTTCGGCGGCCAAGGTAGCTACTGCTTCGGGGGTGAAGCGGGCGGTGCCGCGCTGGTAGACGACCGTGGGCAGTTCGCCGGCTGCCGCGACTTCGCGTACGTACCGGACGAGGCCGCTGATGGGGCCGTTGACCAGGTAGGGCGGCATGACGAGGAGGCCGTCGGCGCCTTCGGCGGCGGCGGCGCGGGCGAGGGTGCGGGCAGTTGGGAGGGGGCCGCCGGTGCCGGCGAAGACGGGGACGCGGCCGGCGGTGGCAGTGACGGCGGTTGACACCACGCGGGTGTATTCCTCGAGGTCGAGGGCGTTGAACTCGCCGGTGCCGCATGCGGCGAACACTGCGCCCGGTCCGGCCGCGACTCCTTGGGAGACGTGGCGGGCGAGGGTGGGTTCGGCGAGGGCGCCATCGGGGTCGAACGGTGTGACCGGGAAGAAGAGAACGCCGTCTAGCCGCATCGATGGGTCCTTCCTGGCGGGTGTCCTCCCTGGGTGAGGGGTCCTGGCGGTGCCCTCAGGGGGAGGGGAGGTCCTGGCGGATGCGGGGCAGGGCGGGGGCAGGGCGGGGGCAGGGCAGGGGCAGGGCAGGGGCAGGGGGCAGTCCTGGTGGATGCTCTCCCCGGCGGAGGGGGCAGCCCTAGCAAACGGCCTTCGCGGGGAGTAGGTGGCGGTGCGGGTGTCCTGCCTGGGAAGGGTGGTGGTGTTGGCGGAGCCCAAGGTTTTCGCGGGGGAGTGGGGGCGGTGGCGGAGGGGTTCCGCGGGGGAGTGGGGGCGGTGGCGGAGGGGCTTCTCTGAGGAGGGTGGTGGTGTTGGCGGAGGGCTCTCGGGAGGGAGGGCGGTGGTGTTGGCGAGTGCGTTCGTGCGGAGCGGAGCAGTGCTGGCGGAGGGAGGCAGCCCTGGCAGAGAATCTCCCGGCGAAGAGCGGCGACCTTAGCGGATGCCCTCCCTCCGCAGGGTGGCGGCCAGCTTGCGCGTATGTTTGATGATCGCTTCGGTGATCGGCTCAACGTCGGCGGGCGCGAGGGCGGCCGGCATGGAGCAACTGATGGCATCGGTGGCCGGAATCCGGTAGTCAACGGCGACGGCCACGCAGGCCACCCCCGGCGTCCCCTGCTCCTTCTCGTACGACCACCCCCTGGTGCGCACCTGATCAAGCTCCCCGGTGAGCTTGGTGAGGTCAGTGATGGTGTGGGAGGTGAGCGACGTCAGCGGCTGCGGCAGCAGCGCCCCCACCTCGTCGTCGGTGAGCTGGGCGAGCAGGACCTGGCCGAGGGCGGTGACGTGGGCGGGGAGCCGTCGGCCGACGCGAGGGATGATGTGGTCGGCCTCGCGTGACTCCCTGGTGGCCAGGTAGAGGACGTGTGCGCCGTCACGGCGGGCGAAGTGTACGGTCTGACCGATCTCGTCCCGTAGGTCTTCGAGGCAGTCCTGGGCGAAGGGGAGGGCGGGGTCCTTGTCGAGGTAGGCGGTGCCGGTCAGCAGGGCGTGCGGGCCGATGCCGAACGCGGATCTGGCCGAGTCGGTCTCCACCCAGTTGAGCTCGACCAGGGTGCGCATGAGGGCGTGCAGGCTGCTGCGGGGGAAGCCGGTCCGCTGCTGGAGCTCCGACAGGGTCAGGTGGTGGTGCGAGTCGGCGAGCGTTTCCAGGATGCGTACGGTCCGCTCCGCGGACTTGACCAGCGGGGGCTGCTCCATGGTCGTCCCATCTCGTATCCGTCAAAGATCCAGGATATGGGATACCGTCCAGATACATGGACGCTTAACCCTTGATCGCGCCGCTGGTCAGCCCGCGCATGAACTGCCGCTGGAACGCCAGGAAGGCGATGATCGACGGCAGCAGAGCGAGCAGCGAGGCCGCCAGCAGGACGCCGATGCCGACCTCCTCGTCCGACCGGAGCGAGCGTAGCGCGATGGGCAGCGTCCACATGTCGGACGTCGGGGCGACGATCAGCGGGAGCAGGTACTGGTCCCAGATCATGGTGAAGCCGAAGACGCCGATCACGCCGAGGGCCGGGCGGCACAGCGGCACGATGATCGTGGCGAAGATGCGCAGCTCGCCGGCGCCGTCGATGCGGGCCGCCTCCTCCAGCTCGACCGGCACCTCCTTCATGAACTCCGTCATGACGAGGATCGAGAAGCCCCACGCCCCGACGGGCAGGATCATGCCGGCGTAGGTGCCGATGAGGTTGAGGTGCAGCAGTGGCAGGTCGGCCAGGACGAGGGAGAGGGGGATCGCGATGATCTCCTCGGGCAGCATCATCGTGGTGAGCATGAGCAGCATCACGAATGTCATGCCGCGGAACTTCTTGCGGGCCAGCGAGTAGGCCGCGAAGACGCTCACCAGCATCTGCAGGAGGAGGCCGAAGCCCACGACGATGAAGGAGTTGAGGAGGTACAGGTAGACGTTCTTGTCCTGGGCCTGGAGGAAGTTCTCGAGGGTGAACTCGTCAGGCCAGAAGGAGAACGAGGTGGGGTCGAGTGTCTTGTTGAAGGCGCTGATCAGGAGGCCGACCAGTGGGCCGGTGAAGACCGCCACCATGAAGGCATAAATGATGACTTTTCCGACGGTTGCCAAGGGGCCGCGCCGCGACTCCAGGCCGAGGGCGCTGTCGAACCTCATGACGTCGACTCCAGGTCGGGGGTGGTGCGGAGTGTCATGATGCGAGGCTTTGGGGTGGGGGTGGGGGTGGGGGTGGACGTGCGGCTGGGGGTGGACGTGCGGCTGGGGGTGGACGTGCGGCTGGGGGTGGACGTGCGGCTGGGGGTGGACGAGCGGGTGCCGGTGGACGTGCGGGTGCGGGTGGGGCTTCGAGTTGGAGTGGCGGTGGGAGTGGAAGCGGGGCTGGGAGCGGAAGCGGGAGCGGGGGTGCGGGTGGCAGCGGCAGCGGGAGTGGGGGTGCGGGTGGCAGCGGGGGCGGGAGTGGGAGCGAGAGTGGGAGTGGGGATGGCAGCGGGGGCGGGGCTGGGAGCGAGAGTGGGAGTGGAGACGGCAGCGGAGGTGGCGGTGGTGTGGAGGGTCATGACGCGAGACCCCGCGTCAGGGGTGCCGTCGAACGTCATGACGCCTGCCTCCTCCGCATCACCTGCACAACCACCGTCAGAACCAGCGTGGCCAGGAACAACACGATGCCCCCCGCCGACGCGACCCCCAGCTCGTTCTTCTGGAACCCAAGCTTGTAGATCAAGGTCATCAACACCTCGGACGACCCGTTAGGCCCCCCGTTCGTCAGCACGTACACCTCGACGAAGACCCGCAGCCCCCGGATGGCGGCCAGCGTGAACAGGATCCAGAACACCGGCCGCAGCGCGGGCAGCGTGATGTGCCGCAGTCGCCGCCAGGTGGAGGCGCCGTCCACGGCGGCGGCCTCGTACAGGGCGCGGTCCACGCCGACGAGCCCCGCGAGGAAGATCATCATGTCGTACGGGGTGCCGCGCCAGATGCTCATCAGCATGATCGACCACAGTGAGGTGTCCTCGCTGGCCAGCCAGGGCTGCGGATCGATCACGGCCCAGCCGATGATGACGTTGAGCATGCCGTTGTCGGCCGGGTGGAACATGATGCGCCACACCTCGGCCACGGCCGCCATCGTGGTGACGACGGGCAGGAAGGCCGCGGTCCTGACGAACCAGAGGTAGCGGGCGGGCCCCTCGACGAGCAGGGCCAGCACGAGGCCGAGCACGATGGAGCCGATCGTGGTGCCCAGGGCCAGGACGACGCTGTGCCAGATGGCGGCGCCGAACTCGGCGTCGGAGATGATCGTCTCGTAGTTCTGGAAGCCGACCCACTCGTCACCGAGGAACGTCTGGACCTTGAACAGGCTCTTCCACAGCCCGACGAACATCGGGATGAACTTGAAGTACAGGAAGAGCAGCAGCGCGGGCGCCAGGAACAGCCAGGCGATCAGCGGCCCCCGCCACCGCACCGATCTCGGTGGGTGGCCGGAGGCCGCCGTCCGGCGGCGTGCCGGGGCGAGGGTGGAGGTCATGACGCTTTCTGGCTCTGCAGTTCCTGGGTGAGCTTGGTGTTGAGCTCATCCATCGCCGTCTTGACGTCGGCGGTGCAGTCGGCCCAGACGGCGTTGATGGTGTCGGCGGAGGTCTGCCGGATCGGCGCCCAGTTGGGCACGGGCGGGGCGTAGACGGCGTGCGCGTACGACTCCTGGAACACCTTCCAGCGCGGGTCCTGGCGCTCGGCGGACATGTCCACCGTGGTGTTGACGGGCAGGCGGACGATGGCGCCGTTGGCGTCCTTGTTCATGCCGATCTTCTGGCCTTCGGGGGAGATGGCGAACTCGGCGAACTTCTTCTGCGCGTCCTTGTTCGCGGAGCCGGCCATGAGGTAGACGTTCTCGCCCTCGCCGAGGGTGCCGGGGCCGCCGGCCGGGCCCTTGGGCACGGGCAGGACCTCGATCTTGTCGGTGCCGACGCTGTTGACGAAGCGGGCCAGCACGTACGGGCCGACCAGGTAGATGCCGCCCTGCCCCTTCTCGAACACCTCGTGCGTGACGGTGGTGTCGTTGCTGACGGCGCCGGGGTTGACAGTCTTGGTCTTGCAGAACTGGTCCTGGAGGTACTGCACGGCCTCGACGGTCTTGGGGTCGTTCACGGTGGCGGCGTACTTGCCCGCCCCGGTGGACTTGATGAAGTCGCCGCCGTTGGCGTAGATGAGCGAGGAGGCGTACCAGGAGGCGTAGCCGCGCTTGGTGCCGGCGGGGGCGGTGAAGCCGGCGGTGTCCTTCTGGCCGTTGCCGTCGGGGTCCTTCTCGGTGAAGGCGACGGCCAGTTTGGTCAGGTCGTCCCAGGTCTCGGGCGGCTCCATGCCGACCTTCTCGCGCCAGTCCTTGCGGACGATCAGCGCGAACGACTGGGCCGAGAACGGGGCCGCATAGAACTTGCCGTCGGACCCCGTGGCGGCCTTCCAGGCGGTCTCCGCCAGTTGGTCGCCGCCCTTGAGCGCGGCCTTGTCGACGGGCTCCAGCCAGCCCTGCGACACCATGTTGCCGAGCTGGGCGGTGTCGTTGATGACGATGTCAGGGAGGTCTTTCTGTGCCGCCTGCTGGTTCAGCTTGGTCTCGAAGTCGTCGAAAAGGGCGACGACCTTCGTCTGCACCCCGCTGGCCTTGGTGAAGGCGTCAGCGAGCTTCTTGGCGGTCTTGGCGGAGTCTGAATCGGGCGCCTGCCTGATCCAGATCTCCAGAGTGTTGTCAGAACCTGATGATGCACCGGAACCGCAGCCTGTCAGTCCAACGGCCAGAGTCGTCATGATCGCGACTCCCAGCAGACGACGTGACATCAGACCGCCTCCTGTTCACATACATGGACGTGAGTCGAAGACTTGGATGTGTGCCTGCGAACGTAACCAGTGGCGTGGCTCACGGTCAATATTCAAGTATGTGAAAGTCCGCCAGATTCGTGTACATCATGAGGCATGCGCATTCTCATGACAGGGGCCTCTGGAAAGGTCGGGACGCTGCTTCGCCCGCGTCTCGCACAGGAGGGCCGCACGCTGCGGCTTTCCGATATTCATCCGGTCGACCCCGGGCCCGGCGAGGAGTGGGTGACGGCGGACCTGGCCGACCCCGACGCCATGGCCGAGGCGATGAAGGGCGTGGACGCCGTGCTCCACCTGGGCGGCCAGAGCCGGGAGCATCCCTGGGCCGACATCGTGCAGGCCAACATCAACGGCACGCAGGTGTTGCTGGAGGCGGCGTACAAGGAGGGCGTCGAGCACGTCGTGCTCATGGGCAGCCACCACGCGGCCGGCTTCCAGACCAGGCCGGAGGGCGGCGCGGACCTGCCCGACTACGCCTTCCCGCGGCCCGACACCTTCTACGGCGTGAGCAAGGTCGTCATGGAGGCGCTCGGCAGCCTCTACCACGACCGTTTCGGCATGAACGTCACCGTGATCAGGCTCGGCACCTGCAACGAGGCCCCGGCCGACACACGCGGCCTGGCCACCTGGATCTCCGCCGACGACCTGACCCGCCTGGTCGAGGCGGGGCTCACCGCGCCCGGCTACCACGTCGTCTGGGGCGTCTCCGACAGCCCGCGCCGCTGGTGGTCGCTGGAGGAGGCCAAGTCCATCGGGTACGTCTCGCGCGACTCCTCCGAGCCCTTCGCCGCCGGCCTCATCGCGGAGCAGGGCGAGCCCGACCTGTCGGAGCCGCTGCACGACCGCGCGGGCGGCGTGTTCACACTCAACGAACTCGGCGGGAAATGGTGAACTGAAGAGCCAGCAACCGGTTGCAAGAACCTTGACGGCATCACCCGCAAAGGTCAAGGTTTAGTCTGGCAACCGTTTGCAAGGGAGGGCGGCATGGCTGCGACGATCAAGGACGTGGCCCGCGCCTGCGGCGTCCATGTGTCCACCGTGTCCCGTACCTTCTCCGCGCCGCACCTGGTCAATCCTGCCACCAGGAGCCGCGTGCTGGCCGCCGCCGACGACCTCGGCTACCGGCCGAACCGGGCGGCCAGGGCCCTGACCACCGGACGCACGTTCAACATGGGCCTGATCGTGGCCGACATCTCCAACCCGTTCTTCCCGCCCCTCATCAAGGCCGCGCAGGCGCAGGCCAGGGGGCGGGACTACCACGTGTTCGTGGCCGACACCGACGAGGACCCGCGGGTCGAGGAAGAGCTGATCAGGACCCTCACCAAGCAGGTGGACGGCGTCCTGCTGTGCAGCCCGCGCCTGTCGAACAAGATGATCGAGCGCCTGGCGGAGGACGTGCCGTTCGTCGTGGTCAACCGGCGCATCAAGGGCATGCCCGCCGTGCTCATGAACGTCGCCCAGGGCGCCAGGCTGGCCCTCGACCACCTGGCGGGGCTCGGCCACCGCAGGATCGCGCTCGTGTCAGGCCCGATCGGCTCCTGGACCAGCAACGAGATGCAGGGCGTGGCCGCCGAGGCGGCCGGGCTCGACCTGGTCTTCTTCGGCCCCAACCAGCCCACGGAGGGCGGCGGCCTGGCCGTGGCCCCCGAGGTGGCCGCCTGCGGCGCCACCGCGGTGCTCGCCTACAACGATCTGGTGGCACTCGGCCTGATTGAGGGGCTGTCGGCGATGGAGATAGGGGTACCAGACCAGATAAGTGTGATCGGGTTCGACGACATCCTGCCGGGGCGGCTCAACCGGCCCAAGCTGACCACGGTGGCCATGCCGGCCGTGCAGGCCGGGAGGATGGCCGTCGATCTGCTGCTGCAGTCGGGAGGCGAGGGCGCGACGGTGACCCTCGACACCGCCCTCATTGTCCGCGAGTCCACGGGAAGGGCACAGACATGATCTTCGGAACGCTGCCATCGGGCCAGCAGGTCGAGTGCGTAGAGCTGTCGTCGGGACGGCTGCGCGCCGAGGTGCTCACCTACGGCGCCGTCATCCGCACGCTGGAGGTGTCCGGGGTCAACGTCGTGCTCGGGCTGGACACGCTCGACGACTACCGCACCCGCAGCCGCTACTTCGGCGCCGTGGTCGGCAGGTACGGCAACCGCATCGCCAACGCGAGCTTCACCCTCGACGGGGCCACCTACAGCCTGCCCGCCAACAACGGCCCCAACTGCCTGCACGGCGGCGTCGAGGGCTTCGACAGCAAGGTGTGGACGATCACCGAGCGCACCGGCTCGTCGGTGACGCTGACGCTGACCAGCCCCGACGGCGACCAGGGCTTCCCCGGCACGCTGACCGTCTCGGTCACCTACACGCTGGCCGACGACGCCCTGCGCATCGACTACACCGCCGAGTCCGACGCGCCGACGGTGGTCAACCTGACCAACCACTCCTACTTCAACCTCAAGGGCGGCGGCGACGTGCTCGACCACGTCGTGCAGATGGCGTCCGAGCACTACCTGCCCGTGGACGACGACAAGATCCCCACGGGTGAGCCCGCGCCGGTCAAGGGCACCCCGTTCGACTTCACCGAGCCGCACGCGGTGGGCGAGCGCTACGACGGCGCCTACGACCACTGCTTCGTCCTCGACGGCGCGGTCAAGGTGACGGCGGGCGACCTGACCATGGAGGTCACCACCACCGAGCCGGGGGTGCAGTTCTACGCGGGCGGCATGCTGGACGGGGTGGCGACGCCGTTCGGGCCGTTCGCCGGGCTGTGCCTGGAGACGCAGCACTACCCGGACGCGCCGAACCAGCCGCAGTTCCCGTCCACGGTGCTGCGCCCGGGGGAGCGCCGCACCTCCACGACGACGTACGCGTTCATCTGACCTTCCGCAGCGCGGCGTTGGCCTTGATCACCAGCAGGGCCACGTCGTCCTGCGACGGCTCGGCGGCGAACGTCTCGACGGCGTGCCGCACCCGTTCGGCGACCGCGTGGGCGCTCAGCCCCGTACAGGTGGACAGCAGCTCGGACAGCCCGTCGCGGTCGTCGAGCAGCCGGTCGCCGTTGCGCCGCTCGGTCACGCCGTCGGTGACGCACAGCAGCACCTCCTCCGGCGCCAGCTCGAACGACTCCACGTAGAACCTGGCGGTGGACTCGATGCCGAGCAGCAACTGCGGCGTGGCCATCGCCTGGACGTCGCCGCCCTGCCGCAGCAGGAGGGGCGAGGGGTGGCCGGCGGAGGCGATGGTGCACAGCGCGCCGCCCTGGGGGAGCGGGGTCAGCTCGCCGCACAGCAGGCTGAGGAACCTGCCCTCCTCGCCCTCGTCCAGCAGCGCGTGGTTGAGCCGGTCGAAGATGTCGGCCACGGTGTAGTGCTCCTTGGCCAGCAGCCGGACGGCGTGCCTGGCCAGCCCGGTGACGGCGGCGGCCTCGGGGCCGCTGCCGCACACGTCGCCCAGCGCGAAGCACCAGTGGTCGGCCACCGTGAACAGGTCGTAGAAGTCGCCGCCGACGTCGGCGCCCTCCTCGGCCGGCTCGTAGACCACGGCGGACTCCAGGCCGGGCATGGGCGCCACCCGCATCGGCAGCAGGCTGCGCTGCAGCACCCGTGAGGTGGTCGCCTGCCGGGTGTAGAGCATGGCGGTGTGCAGGTTGAGCGCCACCAGGCGGCACAGGTCGGCGAGCAGGTCGGCCAGCTCCAGCGGCAGCGTCGACTCGGCCCGGCCGATCACCAGCGCGCCGTGCGACCTGCCCTGCGTGAGCAGCGGGAAGGCCAGCACGTTCTCCGGGCCGACCGGCCAGCTGATCTCGGTGAGCGCCGTGCGGGGGATGGCGGGCAGCGACTTGCGCAGGTCGGCGTTGTGGCGCTCCTCGCTGTGCCAGACGTGCGCGAGCCTGGTCATCCCCGTCAGGTCGGTCAGGTAGACGGCCGCCCACGTGGCGATCTTGGGCACGACGAGCTGCGCGGTGAGCGCGGCGATCAGCTCCTCGTCGTGCACGCCCGCGAGCAGCTCGCCCGCCTCGGCCAGGAACGACAGCCGCCCCCTGTGCGCCCGGTCCTGCTCGGCCAGCCGCTCGCGCTGCACGGTCACCGCCACCTGGTCGGCGATGTGCTGCAGGCTGACCGTCAGCTCCTGGTCGAAGCGGCTCGGCTGGGCGTCGGTGACGACGAGGTGGCCGACCACCTCGCCGGCCACGAGCAGCGGCGCGCACGCCAGCGACCTGGCGCGAAGCTGCTGGGCCAGCTCGACGTCGCCGGCCAGCAGGTCCTCGATCATCGTCGGGGACTTCCTGTCGGGGCTGAACACGCCGGTGGCCAGCACGCCCACCAGCCCCGCCGTCGCGCCCACGCCCGCCGCCACGCCGAACCGGCTGCCGCCCTCGGTGGCCAGCAGCACGTACGAGGCGTCGCCGCCGCTCGACACCTGCACGATCTGCGCGATCGTGGCCAGCAGCTCCGTGAACGGCATGTCCCGGTCGAGCAGGTCCTTGATCCGCCGCCCCGCCTCCCTGCGCAGCGGCGCCGACGGCGGCGTCAGCACGAACCGATGGTCGCTGGAGACGATCATCCAGATGGCCCTGCGCTCGCCCGCGTGCCCCCTGGCCCGCAGCTGGGAGACGTAGACGGGCACCAGCGTGCCGTCGCGGTGCCGCATCCTGGCCTCGCCCCGCCAGCGGCCCAGGCTGAGCGTGTCGGTCAGCGACAGCGCGTACGGGCCGTGCCCCCGCCAGGCCACCAGCTCCTTCAGCGACCGGCCGATGGCCTGCTCCCCGTCCCAGCCGAGAAGCTGCTCCGCCTCGGGGTTCCACGACTCCACCACCCCGTCGAGATCGCAGATCACCACCCCGACGTGCAGGGTGTCGAGCGGCGGCGCGACGGGTCCCGGGACCAGGCAGGGCGGGCACGACACGTGGTCCTGCATGTCGCAGCCCTCGCCCAGCTCCATGCGCACCCAGACGCGCTTGGCGGTCCTGGTGTAGGTGACGCCCCAGGCGTCGGCGAGCATCCCGGCGAGCGCCAGGCCGCGCCCAGAGGTGGACAGCGTGCCGTCACCCTCGCCCGGCACCGCCTCCCCGGCGGGCAGGGTGCGGGTGGGGTGGTGGTCGTCCACCTCTATCTCGAGTTTCGGGGGGCTGGCGTCCACGTCCAGGCGGCACGTCAGCTCGACGCCGGTGCCCGCGTGCACCACGGCGTTCGTGACGAGTTCGCTGGTCAGCAGCACGGCATCCTCGGCCAGATGGCTCAGGCGCCATTCGCCGAGCACCTGGCGGACGAACTTGCGCGCGTGCGCCGGTGCATGGGGAGTGCCGTCGAAGGCCGTGCTCGACACCCTGGTCGTGTCCACTCTGCGTCCTAGAACATCACTCGATGTGGCAGTTCGGTCACTCTCAGAGTGGCAGACTGATGGCGTTGATACCTCCAGTTGTGAAGAAGGCCGCCATGGTCGCGCAGTTGGACTCCCCGTACCGCGCTGGATCGCTCCACCACGCGGAGCTCCGCCCGCTGCTCGTCGCCCTGCAAGGGCTGCGTGACGGCAACTTCAGGAGCAGGCTCGACATGCCGGACGATCCCTTCCTCGCGGAGCTGGCGATCACGTTCAACCAGGTCGTCGACAGGAACGAGCACCTGTCCGGCGAGCTGACCCGCCTGCGCACGGAGGTCGCCAGGCGGGGCAGGCTCGACGAGCGGCTCGGCCCCAGCCCTGGCACGGGCGGCTGGGCGGTCAACGTGGCCGCGGTCAACTCGATCGTCGACGCGCTGGTCATCCCGATGGCCAAGGCCACCAGGGTGCTCAACGCGGTCGCCGACGGCGACCTGTCCAAACGGGTGGACCTCCAGGAGGACGACCGGCCGCTGCGCGGCGGCCTGCGCCTGATGGGCAAGGCGGTCAACCGCATGGTGGACCAGCTCGCGCTGTTCTCCGGCGAGGTGACCCGGGTGGCGCGCGAGGTCGGCACCGAGGGCAGGCTCGGCGGCCGGGCCAAGGTGCAGGGCATGTCGGGGAGCTGGCGCGACGTCACCGAGGCGGTCAACGCGATGGCCGGGCGGCTGACGGCGCAGGTCCGTGACATCGCGGTCGTCACCACGGCCGTGGCCAGGGGCGACCTGACCAGGCAGGTGACGGTCGAGGCCACCGGTGAGCTGCTGGAGCTGAAGCTGACCGTCAACACGATGGTGGACCAGCTCTCCTCGTTCGCCAGCGAGGTGACCCGGGTGGCCCGCGAGGTCGGCACCGAGGGGCAGCTCGGCGGCCGGGCCGAGGTCAAGGGCGTGCTCGGCACCTGGAAGGACCTGACCGACAACGTCAACTTCATGGCCACCAACCTCACCACCCAGGTGCGCTCGATCGCCCAGGTCACCACGGCGGTGGCCAACGGCGACCTGTCCAAGAAGATCACAGTCGACGCGCGGGGCGAGATCCTCCAGCTCAAGGACACCATC
>NZ_VSEY01000073.1 GCF_008086045.1 Nonomuraea sp. PA05
CGAGGCGAAGCGGGGCGAGGCGAAGCGGGGCGAGGCGAAGCGGGGCGAGGCGAAGCGGGGCGAGCCGGGGCTACGCGTCCGGCGCGGCGGCGGCGACCCGGAAGGACAGACCATCTTGCCAAGCCCAGCTCTGAGGTATGGCCCCCGCCTGGGGACGGCGCAGGTAAGGGCGGGTAAGCCAAACCGACACCCCACCCTGTAGTCGCAGAGAGTAGCGCAACAATTACATAAAGTGATGGACTGGGATGGTCCGCAGCAAACACTCCCGAGAAAGGCTGTACATGTCCACCCCCACCCGCCGGTCCCTCCGCATCGGCGTCCTGGCGCTGACCGGAACGATCCTGCTCGCCCTCACCCCCACAGCCCCCGCACTCGCCGCGAACACCATCGCCGTCAATTCCGCGAAGAAGAAGGACGACACCACGATCCTCATCAACGTCACCTTCACCTGCGACGCGGACGGCCCGAACGCCATCCAGGGCATCGCGCTGAAGGACCGGCCGAACTACGCGACTGCGGTCGCCGGCCCCATCACGTGCGACGGCAAGGGCAAGAACGCCAATGTCCCCGCCAAGCTCGTGAAGGGCGCGGTCCTCAACGTCGGCGACCAGGTCGCGGTCCAGGCCGAGCTGGTCAGGGTCGAGAACAAGAAGATCGTGCAGCGCTACGGCAAGGCCCGCAAGCAGCTCACGGTGGAGCAAGCGCCGCAGCCCTCGCCGAGCCCGTCCCCCACCCCCACCGCCGGCTGAGGCTCAGGAAAGGCTTGCCATGCTCGCCAGCCAGCGGGTCACCTCATGACCCGCATCGCCATCAACGGCCATTCGTTCGACCCGCTCCAGGAGCCCCCCGAGTCGCGTGCCGCCGACGCCTCACGTTCCGACTACGTGCTGGTGCAGGTCGACGGCCTGCTGACCGGCGAGCGCAGGGCGGAGCTGGCCGGGATGGCCGTCGAGGTCCTCGAGTACGTCCCGGACGACACTTACCTGTGCCGCTACCGCCCCGCCGACCTGGAGGCCGTGCGCGCCCTGCCGTACGTGACCTGGGCGGACGTCTACCGTCCCGAGCTGAAGATCGCACCCGCGCTGAGCACGGGGTCGGAGACCGGGCTCGTGGACGTGGTCTTCCAGCACGGCACCGACCCCTCCTCGTCCGGGCTGGCCGAGCGGCTCGCCACCGTCGCCGGCCCCGCGGCCGGCCGGCCGGGGCCGGCCGCGGGCAAGGTGCGCCTCGCCGTGGCCGATGACAAGCTCGCCGAGCTGGCCTCCTGGGACGAGGTGCGCGCCGTGCTGCGGGTGCCGCGTTACGGCCCGGCCAACAACGTCGCCCGGGTCATCCTGAACGCCGACGTCCGCATCGGCGACACGACCTACCAAGGCGAGGGGCAGGTGATCGGCGTCGCCGACACAGGCTTCGACAAGGGCTCCACCACCGACGTGCATCCGGCCTTCACCGGCCGGGTGGCGAAGCTGTACGCCTTCGGCCGCCCGGGCAGGACCGACGACCCGCACGGTCACGGCACCCATGTGTCCGGCTCCGCGCTGGGCAGCATCGACTCCCCGCAGATGGGCGGCAGAATCGAGGGCACCGCGCCGAAGGCCCGCCTGGTGCTGCAGTCCATGCTCGACGAGCAGGGCGAATGGAGCCTGCCAGAAGACCTGCGCCGGCTGTTCGGCCCCGTCTACGACGCCGACGGCGTCCGCGTGCACAACAACTCCTGGGGCACGATCGAGGTCGGGCTGCCGTACGAGTACGGCGGCTGGGAGATCGACGACTTCGTCTGGAACCACCCCGACATGGTCATCTGCTTCGCCGCGAGCAACGACGCCACGGACGGCGACGGCGACGGCGTCATCGACCGCGGAACGGTGGGCGGCGTCGCCGCGGCCAAGAACTGCATCACGGTCGGGGCCAGCGAGAACGCGCGCCCCGACCTCACCAAGACCTACGGTGAGCTCAAGCCGGACGGTTTCCCCGCCGAGCCGATCCGCTCCGACAGGATGGCCGACGCGGCGCACGGCATGGCCGCCTTCAGCAACCGCGGCCCGACCAAGGAGGGCCGCTACAAGCCCGACCTGGTCGCCCCAGGCACCAGTGTGCTGTCCGCTCAGTCCCGCATCGCCGAGCCGGGCACCAACGCCGGCACCTCACGTGACCCGCTGCTGTCGTTCAAGCACGGCACCAGCATGGCCTGCCCGCTGGTGGCCGGCTGCGCCGCCGTCGTCCGTGAGAGCCTCATCGCCAACGGCACCCCGAACCCTTCCGCCGCGCTCGTCAAGGCCCTGCTCATCAACGGTGCGGTCGAGCTGACCGGCCAGTACTCCCCCACCGAGGCGGGCAGCTCGCCCAACCACGACTCCGGTTTCGGCCGGCTCGACCTGGCCCGTGCCGTCATCGTCCCGGGCCGTACTCGCGACGCCGGCTTCCACCAGGGCGAAGCCTTGAGCCAGGGGCAGGAGCGCACCGTCACGATCGACGTGCCCGCGCCGGGCCGCAGCCCGGGCGCCACCCTGAAGGTCACCCTCGTGTGGACCGACCCGCCCGGCGCCGGTCTGCAGAACGACCTCGACCTCGTCGTCCGCGCCGCCGATGGGCGGGAACGCCACGGCAACATGGGCAGCGACCCCGGCTACGACCGTCACAACAACGTCGAGCAGGTCTGGTGGAGCGGAGTCCCGACGGGGCAGGTGACCGTCACCGTCCGCGCCCATCGGATCACCACTCATCCGCAGCCGTACGCCCTGGTGTGGCGGATCACCTAAGTCCGAGGCGAGAAGTCGTTTGCCTCGACCGGCGCCGGGAAGCCGCAGAAGGCATGAAGGCCACATCCAGCGCCGTGCACCGCACCGAGCAGCCACCGGAAGGGCCGACCGAGCTTCACACTCGCTCGTGGTGGGGCGTGCTGAAGCGGACCGGCAAGGAGTTCGGCGACGACAAGCTGACCGACTGGGCTGCGGCGCTGACGTACTACGCGACGTTGTCCCTGTTCCCCGCCCTCCTGGCGGTGGTGTCGCTGCTCGGCGTCTTCGGGCAGTCGGCGACCCGGCCGCTGCTGGAGAGCCTCGGGCCGATGACCCCCGGCCCTGCCAAGCAGATCCTCCAGCAGGTGCTGCTGGCGCTGGAGCAGAGCCAGCGGGCGGCGGGCGTCGCCCTGGTGATCAGCCTGGCCGTCGCGTTGTGGTCCGCCTCCGGGTACGTGGCGGCGTTCATCCGGGTCACGAACGTCGTCTACGAGATGCCCGAGGGCCGTCCGATCTGGAAGACGCTGCCGTTGCGGCTGGGCATCACCGCCGTGCTGGTGGTGCTGATGGCCGTCGGCATTGTCTCGGTCGTCTTCACCGGGAACATCGCCCGGCAGGCAGGCGAGTTCCTCGGGATCGGGCAGACGGCGCTGACCGTGTGGGGCATCGCCAAGTGGCCGCTCCTGGTGGCGGTCGTCATCATCGTGCTGGCCCTGCTGTACTGGGCGGCGCCGAACGTGCGCCAGCCGGGGTTCCGTTGGGTCACGCCGGGCAGCGCGCTCGCCGTGATCCTGTGGATCGTGGTGTCGGCCGCGTTCGGCTTCTACGTGGCGAACTTCGCCTCCTACGGCGCCACGTACGCCGCCATGGGCGGGGTCATCGTGTTCCTGATCTGGCTGTGGCTGTCGAACATCGCCGTGCTGCTCGGCGTGGAGTTCGACGCCGAGCTGGCCAGGGAACGGGCCATCGACGCCGGTCAGCCGCCGGAGCAGGAGCCGTACCTGGAGCCGCGTGACACCAGGAAGATGGACGAGGACGAGAAGCCCTGAGCGGGGAACAATGGCCACGTGGCCTGATCGTGGTCACGCGACCCGCGCAATCACCAGGAGCCCGCTCATGAACCTCGATCATGTACTGGTAGACCGCGACGCCGACTTCGTGACGATCACGATGAACCGGCCGGAGCGGCGCAACGCCCTGTCGATGGCCCACCTGCGTGACCTGATCGGCGCGTTCGAGGCGGCCGGCGACAGCGACGCGTCCGGGATCGTCCTGGCCGGGGCGGGCCCGGTCTTCAGCGCCGGTCACGACTTCGCCGACGTGGCGGAGGCCGACGAGGACGCGGTGCGCGCCCTCCTGGACACCTGCCTCCAGCTCATGGAGCTGATCGAGTCGGTGCCGCAGCCGGTCGTCGCCCGGGTGCACGGCCTGGCCACCGCCGCGGGCTGCCAGCTCGTCGCCACCTGCGACCTCGCCGTCGCCGCCGACTCGGCGGGGTTCGCCGCGCCCGGCGGGAAGGGCGGCTGGTTCTGCCACACGCCCATGGTGGCCATCGCCCGCAACATCGGCCGCAAGCGCGCCGCCGAGCTGGCCTACACCGGTGACACCATCACCGCCGCGCAGGCGCTCGACTGGGGGCTGGTCAACCGGGTGGTGCCCGCGCAAGAGCTCGACGCCGCCGTGCTCGACCTGCTCGGGCGGGCCACGCGCGGGAGCCGCGCGTCCAAGGCGCTCGGCAAACGCACCCTGTACGAGCAGCTTGCTCTGCCGCAGACGGACGCCTACCGGCTGGCCACCAAGGTCATGGCCGAGTCGTCGCAGTCGGCCTCGGCCCGTGAGGGCATGTCCGCGTTCCTGAGCAAGCGCCAGCCGAAGTGGAGCGACTGACGGGCGCCCTCCGGAAGGAAAAATGCGTGGGGCGGCGGCGCGGGCTTGGCGTAGTCTGCGCCAATGCCGCGTGGTGACATTGACAAGATCGCCGAGGAGACCGGGTTCTCGGGGGTGGTCTGGATCGACCGGGCCGGTCAGGTCGAGTTCGCCAAGGCGTACGGGCTGGCCAACCGCGCCTACCGCGTCCCGAACACCGTGGACACCAGGTTCGGGATCGCCAGCGGCAGCAAGGGATTCACCGCCCTGGCGGTGCTCTCTCTGGTCCGTGACGGCGTGCTGGAGCTGGGCACCACCGCCCGTTCCCTGCTCGGCGAGGACCTGCCGCTGATCGCGGCCGACGTGACCGTCGAGCACCTGCTCACCCACACGTCCGGCATCGGCGACTACCTGGACGAAGAGGTCGACACCGACATCACCGCGTACCTGATCGGCGCGGCGCACGAGCTGACCACCACCGAGGCCTTCCTGCCCCTGCTGGACGGGCATCCGGCCAAGTTCAGGGCCGGTGAGCGGTTTTGCTACTGCAACGGCGGGTTCGTGGTGCTGGCCCTGCTGGCGGAGCGGGCCAGTGGCGTCGGCTACCACGACCTGGTCAGGGAACGGGTGCTTCGCCCGGCCGGCATGACCAGGACCGGCTTCCTGCGCTCCGACGAGCTGCCCGGCGACGCGGCCGTGGGCTACCTGCCGCTGGACGGGGTGGATCGCGCCAACGTCTTCCACCTGCCGGTGCTGGCCACCGGCGACGGGGGCATCCACACCACCGCCGCCGACGTGTCCGCCTTCTGGCGCGCCTTCTTCGCCGGGGACATCGTGGCCGACGTGGCCGAGGTGGTGCGGCCGCGCTGCGACGTACCGGAGGAGTCGCTGCGCTACGGCCTCGGCTTCTGGCTGCACGAGAGCACCGACGCGGTGATCCTCGCCGGCTACGACGCCGGCGCGTCGTTCAAGTCCACCCATGACCCGCGCACCGGCACCACCAGCACCGTGCTGTCCAACACCTCCCCCGGCGCCTGGCCCATCGCCCGCGCTCTCACCCCCTGACGGGTGCGCACAGTTCCGCGAAGCGGCGGGCGTCGACGTTGCCGCCCGAGACGATCACGCCGACCCTGCGCGGCAGCTCAGGCACCCGCCCGGACAGCAGCGCGGCCAGCGGCGTCGCGCCGCTCGGCTCGATGACGATCTTCAGGCGTTCGAACGCGAACCGCATCGCCGCGCGGATGTCGTCGTCGCTCACCAGCGCGACGTCGTCCACCAGGTGCTTGTTGATGGAGAACGTCAGCTCGCCCGGGATCTCGGCGGCCTGGCCGTCGGCGATCGTGCGCGGCACCGGGATCGGCACCCGCTCTCCCGCCGCCAGCGACCGCTTGGTGTCGTCGCCCGCCTCCGGCTCCACGCCGGTCACCCGGATCCGCGGCAGCAGCCCCTTGGCGGCCGTGGCGCTGCCGGCGATGAGCCCGCCGCCGCCGACCGGGACGAGCAGCGCGTCGAGGTCCTCGACGTCCTCGATGAGCTCCAGCGCGGCGGTGCCCTGACCGGCGATGACGTGCGGATGCTCGTACGGCGGGATCAGCGTCAGGCCGCGCTCGGCGGCCAGCGCCTCGCCGATGGCCACCCGGTCGCCGGTGTAGCGGTCGTAGGTGACGACCTCCGCGCCGTAGCCGGCGGTGGCCTCCCTCTTCGAACGCGGTGCGTCCTCCGGCATGACGATCACCGCCGTGGAGCCCAGCTCGCGCGCGGCCAGGGCGGCGGCCTGCGCGTGGTTGCCCGAGGAGTAGGCGGCGATGCCCCTGGCCAGTTGCTCCGGCGTGAGCCTCGAAATGGCGTTGTAGGCACCGCGGAACTTGAACGCCCCGATGCGCTGGAAGTTCTCGCACTTGAGGAAGACCTCCGCGCCCACCCGCGCGTCGAGCGTGCGCGAGCGCAGCACGGGCGTGCGGTGCGCGACGCCCTTGAGGCGCGCGGCGGCGTCCTGGACGTCGTCGAGCGTGACCGGCGGTGCGGGATTCGTCATGCTTGGTGCTCCTGCGTCGAGTCGGCGGCGGCACAGCCGACGACAGCGTACGGGGCGCCGGCGCGAACTGCCGCGCCGGCGCCCGGTGAGGCAGGTCTACGGTTCGAGGGTGGCCTCGTCGGCCCAGTGCGCGTCTCGGGGAACAGGGGCCGCAGCGCTCCTGCGAGCCCGCTCAGCCCCAGCCCGGCGGGCGCCACGCCGGTCTGCCGGACGGCGTCCACGACGGGCCCGAGTGTGGCGGCGTCCTGGAAGGGCGGGCACACCGCGACGAGCAGCCGTTCCCGCCCGTTGATCACTTCCTGCACCAGCCGGGTCTTGCCGATGCCCGCCTCCCCCTCGACGAGCACCAGCGCGGACGGGTCCGCCAGTGCGCGGCGCAGCCGCTCCAGCTCCGCGTCGCGCCCCACGACGCGCGGCACACGGACGAGGGGAACGGCCTCCTCTCGTGCGCCAGTCACCGACAAGCCTCACCCTCCGCGGTGCGCGGTGCGCGGAGTGAGGGTCCCGCACCGCCTACCAGCAACGTTCCGGCACGAAGATCTTCCCATTGCAACGTTGCAGGGCGGTAGGGCCCCGGTTCAGACCACCCCGGCCAGGCAGGCCAGTGCGACGGCCACCGCGATGGTGACCACCATCAACGCCTTCACCACGCCTCCCCCTCTCACAGGCAGTACCGCACGAGCCACTCGTCCTCGTCGTAGGCCCCGCGTGCGGGGTCCGGCCGGGTGGCCACGTGCTCTTCGATCGTGTCCTGGAGCCGGACCCGCTCCGGCAGCCGCCCGAAGCGGACCCGCCGCACGGCCGCGGCGATGTCGGATGCCGGCTCCATCTCAGACGGCCTTCGCGTTGATGGTGACCGGGATGTTGCCGCGGGTCGCCTTGGAGTAGGGGCAGAGCTGGTGGGCCGCCGCGCCGAGCTCCTCGGCCGTCCGCTGGTCGACGCCGCCGAGCTCCAGGTTGAGCACCGCGCTGAGGCCGAACTCACCGTCGTCGCCGTGGTTCAGGGTGGCCTCGACGGTGATGGCGGTGCTGGTCAGCCTGATCTTGCGCTGCGCCGCCGCCCTCCTGGTCGCGCCGAGGAAGCAGGCACCCCAGCCGGCGGCGAAGAGCTGCTCGGGGTTGGTGGCGCCGCCGGCGCCACCGAGCTCCTTCGGGATGGCGAGCATCGTGTCGAGCAGGCCGTCGTCGGCCTGGACCCGGCCGCCGTTGCGACCCTCGCCCGTGACGGTGACGACCCCGGTGTAGCTGACAGCCATGGCTTTCTCCCTTTCTGAGCGGTACGCCGGGAGCGCCGTTTTGGCGTCACCGGCTCAACTGGTGACGATTCTGGCATTCCAAATCGTCACCAGTCAAGCCGGTGACGTCGCTCAGGTGGCGCCCGCACCGCGCAGCAGCGTGTCCACCACGACGTCGGCGGCCTGGGCGGCGCTCAGCTCGGGCAGGTCGTCGGCGGCGTGCTCCATCAGCGGCGGCAGGATCGTGGCCACCCAGCCGGGCGGCAGATCGGAGCGCAACAGGCCCTCATCGGTGGCGCGCACCAGGAAGGCGTCCACCGCGTCGATCAGGCGGCGGCGCCGCTCGCGCAGCGTCTCCTCGCGCAGCATGCGGCTGGTCTCCACGGGCCACTTGCGGTTGACGCCGACGATCCCCTCGACGTAGCGGTGCAGCGCGACCGCGACCGGCGCCTCGCGCAGCCGCGCCGCGTCGACGGCCGCCTCGACCGCGTCGTAGCGCGCCTTGTAGACGGCGGCCATCAGCTCCTCACGGGAGGCGAAGCGGCGGTAGACCGTGCGGCGGTCCACTCCCGCCGCCGCGGCTATGGCGGCGATCGTCACCGTGGGGTCGTCCGCTAGCATGCGGGCGCCGGTACTGAGGACACGTTCGAGGTTGCGTGCGGCGTCTGCTCTCACGCACTCAAGGTACCCCCCCACGTAGCACATTCAGCACAATTATGAGAATGTTATGCTCTTAAACGCTACACAGGTGAGGCGGTTCGCGGCCGGGCCGAGGCGCATCCGGCGGCGTCCGGCTTCCCGTTCGAGCTGGCCCGCATCCGGCTGGCGGCCGGCGTCCGGCCGCGGCACACGCAAGGCCCCAAGGTGGCCCGGCCGATCCTGGCGCGCGCCGCCCGCGCGGGCGAGTGATCGACCCGGTCGAATGACTCAGAAGCCGTGGATCGCCCGCCCCGCCGGGGCACGGGCCGCCTGTCGCGGCTGACCGTCATGTGACTGATGTGCTGAGTTCTTCCTGCCGGAAACAGTAGGAGATGTCGCAATTTCGGCGACATGACAGGGAGGACCACCCATGATGAACAGGCGTACCTTCGGCAAGACCCTCGGCCTGGCCACCGGCGCGACAGTCGCCTCGCTGGCGGGTCTGCAGGCGTTCCCGGCCGCCTCCGCCGCCACGCACGGCAAGGCCCCGGTGCTGCCGACGGTTCCGCCCGGCACCCACACGTCCCTGGGCAAGATCAAGCAGGTCAGGGCCGGGGTGCTGGACATCGGTTACGCCGAGGCGGGCCCGGCCCGCGGCCCCGTGGTCATCTGCCTGCACGGCTGGCCGTACGACATCCACAGCTTCGTGGACGTCGCCCCCCAGCTCGCGGCACAGGGCTACCGGGTGATCGTGCCCTACCTGCGCGGCCACGGCACCACGCGGTTCCTGTCCGCGAAGACCGTCCGCAACGCGCAGCAGTCGGCGATCGCGCTGGACATCGTCGCGCTGATGGACGCCCTCAGGATCGACAAGGCCGTGCTCGCGGGCTTCGACTGGGGATCGCGGACCGCCGACATCATCGCGGCCCTGTGGCCGGAGCGGGTCAAGGCCCTGGTGTCGGTGAGCGGCTACCTCATCACGAACCTGGAGGCCAACCTGTCGCCGCTGCCCCCCAAGGCCGAGTACGCGTGGTGGTACCAGTACTACTTCGCCACCGAGCGGGGCAAGAAGGCCATGGAGGACAGGACCAAGCGGCGCGAGCTGTCCCGCCTCGTCTGGGACACCGTCTCCCCATCATGGAGCTTCGACGACGCAACCTTCGACCGCACGGCCGCCGCGTTCGACAACCCCGACTACGCCGCCATCGTGCTCCACAACTACCGCTGGCGGCTGAGCCTGGCCGAGGGCGAGCGCCGCTACGACGCCGTCGAGCGCCGGCTCCAGGCGCGGCCGGTCATCAAGGTGCCGACCATCGTCCTCGACGCGGAGCTCGACCCCTTCTCCGCGCCCGACGACAGCGCCTACCGCGGCATGTTCACCGGCGCCTACGAGTACCGCAGGCTGACGGGCATCGGCCACGACCTGCCGCAGGAGGCGCCCACCGCCTTCGCCCAGGCCGTCATGGACGTGGACCACCTCTGACGACCGAAGAGTCGAATGACTCAACCCGCCGAGGCTGCGAACCCCCTGCTCAGGGCCACCGCACCACCCGCCGGCCTGCACCGGCGCCAGGCCGGGCGCCGGACGGCCCGGCGTCCCGTGACTGACCGTCATGCGACGGATGTGACCACGCCCCCTCCAGGACGACAGTGATGACACCAGATCACTAAAGCCTTGTGAAAGGGGATTCGTCATGGTCAGCATCAAGCGCAGCCGCCGGGTCACGCTGGGAGCCCTGTCGGCGGGCGTAGCGTTCGGCGCCCTCGTGATCGCCGGGCCCGCCCAAGCGGCGGACGGGCCCGCCAAGCCCACCGTCGTGCTGGAGCACGGCGCCTTCGCCGACGCCTCCAGCTGGAACGGGGTGATCGAGAAGCTGCGGAAGGACGGCTATCCCGTCGTCGCCGCGGCCAACCCGCTGCGCGGGCCCGCCAACGACGCGGCGGCGCTGCGCAGCGTCCTCGACCACGTCAAGGGGCCGAAGATCCTCGTCGGACACTCCTACGGCGGCTCGGTCATCAGCGTCGCCGGCGCCGGCGACCCCGAGGTCAAGGCCCTCGTGTACGTGGCCGCCTTCCTGCCCGCCAAGGGCGAGACCGCGCTGGAGCTGACGAACAAGTTCCCCGGCTCCACGCTTCCCGACGCCCTCGACCCGGCGCCGTTCACGCTGCCCGGCAGCGGCACCGGCACCGACCTGTACATCAAGGCCGACAAGTTCCGCCACCAGTTCGCCGCCGACGTGCCGGCCCGCGAGGCCGCGCTGATGGCCGCCACCCAGCGGCCCATCGCCCAGTCCGCGCTGGAGGAGAAGACCGAGGCCGCCGCCTGGCAGGACAAGCCGTCCTGGGACGTCATCACGACCCAGGACCTCAACATCCCCGCCGAGGTGCAGCGCTACATGGCCAAGCGCGCCCACGCGCACGTCACCGAGGTGCGCGCCTCGCACTCCGTCGCCGTCTCCCACCCCGGGACCGTGGCCGCCGTCATCGAGCAGGCCGCCCGCTCCACCCGTTGAGAAGAAGGGTCATCACCATGGACATGAAGCTCGAAGTCGTCGTCCTGCCCGTCTCCGACGCCGACCGCGCCAGGGACTTCTACGCCGGCAGCCTGGGCTTCCGCCTCGACGCGGACTTCCCCATCAAGGACGGCTACCGGATCATCCAGGTCACTCCCCCTGGCTCCGGCTGCTCGATCATCTTCGGCGAGGGCCTCACCGACGCCGCGCCGGGGACGGTCCAGGGCCTGCACCTGATCGTGTCGGACATCGAGCAGGCGCGCAAGGAGCTGACGGACCGCGGCGTCGAGGTCAGCGGCCCGTTCCACGACGCCACCGGCGCCTTCCACCAGGCGGGCGACGCCGACCGGGTGGAGGGCGTGCACCCGCAGCGGGCCAGCTACGGCTCCTTCGCCTCGTTCGCCGACCCCGACGGCAACCGCTGGTTCCTCCAGGAGATCACCGAGCGGCTGCCTGGCCGCTGACCCCCGGCACGACCACACCATGGAGGATCAGTGACGATCGAAGACACCCGTACCTATGACGTGGTCGTGATCGGGGCGGGTCCGGTCGGCGAGAACGTCGCCGACCGGACCACCGCCGCCGGCCTGAGCACCGTCATCGTGGAGAGCGAGCTGGTCGGCGGCGAGTGCTCGTACTGGGCGTGCGAGCCGAGCAAGGCGCTGTTGCGGCCCGCGCTGCTGCGGGCCGAAGCGAGCAGGGTGCCGGGGCTGTCCCCGGCCGCCTCCGGCCCGCTGGACGTCGCCGCCGTGCTGGCGCACCGCGACCGCATGTCCGCAGACTGGAACGACGAGGGCCAGGTCGAATGGCTCAAGACGGCGGGCATCGAGCTGCTGCGCGGGCACGGCCGCCTCGACGGGACGCGGCGCGTGGCCGTGACGACGCCCGGTGGCGGCACCGTCCGGCTGCTGGCCCGGCACGCCGTGGCCGTGTGCACCGGCAGCGGCGCGGCGCTGCCCGACCTGCCGTGGCTCGCCGACCTGCGGCCCTGGACCAGCCGCGAGGCCACCAGCGCCAGGCAGGCGCCGGGGCGGCTCGCCATCGTCGGCGCGGGCGTGGTGGCCACCGAGATGGCCACCGCCTGGCAGGCACTCGGCAGCCAGGTCACCCTGCTCGTCCGGGGCGCAGGGCTGCTGTCGAACATGGAGCCCTTCGCGGGCGAGCTCGTCGCGGAGCGCCTGCGCGAGGCGGGCGTGGACCTGCGGTTCGGGGTGAGCGTGGCCACCGCCGCCCGTACGGGGGGCGAGGTGCACCTGATCCTGTCCGACGGTGACCGGCTCAGCGCGGACGAGCTCCTGTTCGCGACGGGCCGCGCGCCCCGCACCGGCGACCTCGGCCTGGAGACCGTCGGCCTGCCGCCGGGCGACTGGCTCGCCACCGACGACGCCTACACCGTCACCGCCGTCCCCGGCGACTGGCTGTACGCGGCGGGCGACGTCAACCGGCGGGCCTTGTTCACCCATCAGGGCAAGTACCAGGCGCGCATCGCCGGCGCCGTCATCGCCGCCCGCGCCGCCGGGGCTCCCCTGGACACCGGACGCTGGAGCGCCCACTCCGGCACCGCCGACACGGCGGCCGTGCCCGCGGTCGTCTTCACCGACCCCGAGGTGGCCAGCGTCGGCCTGACCACCATGGAGGCCCGGCGCACCGGCCGCCGCGTGGACGTCGTCGACTACGACCTCGGCCACGTCGCCGGGGCGCTGCAGCACGATCCCGGCTACCGGGGCAGGGCCCGCGCCCTCATCGACCCGGAGCGCCGCACGGTCGTCGGCGTCACCTTCGCCGGGCCGGGCGTCGCCGAGCTGCTGCACTCGGCCACCGTGGCGATCGTCGGGGAGACGCCCGTCGAGCGGCTCTGGCATGCCGTGCCGGCCTTTCCCACGATCAGCGAGGTGTGGCTGCGGCTGCTGGAGACATACCGGAACCTTTAGTGCCACTCTTATGGGTATCTTATTCTTATAAATGCTACATTGATGGGGCAGTTAAGAACCGCCTTGGACAAGGAGATCGTCATGGCAAGGACCTGGCTCATCACCGGAGCGTCACGCGGCCTCGGGCGCCGCCTCGCCGAAGCCGTCCTCGAAGCAGGCGACCGCGTCGTCGCCACCGCCCGCAGCCCCAAGCAGCTCGACGACCTGCTCGCCCGCCACGGCGACCAGGTGCGGGCGGTCGCGCTCGACGTCACCGACGCCGCCGCGGCCACCCGCGCCGTCCAGGAGGCCGTGGACGCCTTCGGCCGCCTCGACGTGGTCGTCAACAACGCCGGCTACGGCAACAGCGCCCCCATCGAGGAGATGGCCGAGGACGACTTCCGCGCCCAGATCGAGACCAACCTCTTCGGCGTCGTGAACGTCACCCGGGCCGCCCTGCCCGTCCTGCGCACCCAGCGGTCGGGGGTCTTCGTGCAGTTCTCCTCCATCGGCGGGCGCGTCGGCGGCACCCCCGGCATGGGCGCCTACCAGACGGCCAAGTTCGCCGTCGAAGGCTTCTCCGAGGTGCTCGCCAACGAGGTCGCGCCCTTCGGGGTGAAGGTGATCATCGTGGAGCCGGGCGCGTTCCGTACCGACTGGCAGGGCTCGTCCATGGAGATGCACGCCGTCGGCCCCGACTACGAGCAGACCGTGGGCGCCATCCACCGCTACCGCCGCGAGACCGACGGCGCCCAGTCCGGCGACCCCGCCCGCGCCGCCAAGGTCATCATCGACGTCGTCCGCGACGACGACCCGCCCCGGCGGCTCCTGCTCGGCAGCGACGCCGTCGCCAGCGCCCAGAAGGCGGGCGCGATCCGCGCCGCCGAGACCGAGAAGTGGGCCGACGTCAGCCGCTCCGCCGACTTCCCCGCCGACGAGCGCTGACCGACCAGAAAAGGAGCTATCTCCCATGAACACTCGAACCTGGCTCATCACCGGCGCGTCCAGCGGCCTCGGGCACGCCCTGGCCGAGTACGTGCTCGGCCGCGGCGACCAGGCCGTCCTCACCGCCTCCAGCACCAGGGCCACCACCGAGCTGGCCGCCCGCCACCCGCGTACCGCCCTCGCCCTCCCCCTCGACGTGACCGACCCCGAGCAGCGCGAAGCCGGCGTCAAGCGCGCGGAAGAGCGCTTCGGCGGCATCGACGTGCTGGTCAACAACGCCGGCATCGACTTCATCGGCGCGCTGGAGGAGCAGGAGGAGAGCGACTACCGCAGGCTCTTCGAGGTCAACTTCTTCGGCGCGGTCGCCCTGACCAGGCTCGTCCTGCCCGGCATGCGCGCCAGGGGGCGCGGCGTCGTCGTGAACGTCTCCTCGATGGACGGTCTGGCCAGCCTGCCCGCCAACGGCTACTACTCGGCCAGCAAGTTCGCCCTCGAAGGCTTCACCGAGGCCCTCTGGCAGGAGATCGAGCCGCTCGGCCTGCACGCCATGATCATCCAGCCGGGCTCGTTCCGCACCGGGATCGAGCACCGCACCAAGGCCTCCGGCGTCCCCATCGACGACTACCGGGCGACGGCGGGCGCGTTCAGGGCCATGATGGGCACGCTCAAGCCCGAGATGTTCCCCGGCGACCCCGTGCGGGCGGCCGAGGCGATGTACGAGGCGGCCGTCGCCGAGCGGCCCCGGCACTGGGTCGTGCTCGGCAGCGACGCCCAGCGCAGGATCGACGCCAAGCTGCTGCAGCTCAGGGCGGAGTTCGACGCGGGCAGGGAGGTCGCGCTCGGCACCGACTTCCCGGGCAGCGCCGAGCACGCCGTCCTGTGACCGCCGGTGCGGCAGGTGGTCTGGAGCGGCGACTGCCCGCGCCTCATCCGGCAGGTGGCCGGGAACGGCGGCTGCCCGCGCCTCACCCGACGGGTGGCCGGGAACGGCGACTGCCCGCGCCTCGCCAGGCGAGTGGCCGAGGCGCGGGATACGCCGGTGGCGGGCCGTGCCCGCCCATCAGGCGGCGTCGATGGCCTCGGTGATCTTGCGAGCCATCTCGGTCAGGGTCGGGCCGGGCTCACCCTTCTGACCGCGCAGGCCCGCCTCGACGGCGATCAGTACGATGCCGCGGAAGTTGTCCGCCTCCTCCGGCGCCTGCCGCTTGAGCAGGCTCATCGACTCCGTCAGCGCAGGCAGCACGTGGTCGGCCAGCTCGGCGACGGACTTGCCGTCCAGCGCGATGTCCTTGGACTTCGCGGCCAGCACGTGCCCGATCGGGCCGGTGGCGGAGGCCAGGGCGATCGAGCCCTCGGTCGCGATCTTGTGCGGCGAGCCGGCGGCACCGGCGGCGGACAGCAGCGTGACGGCGCCGTAGGCGGCGGTGCGGAGGGTGGCCTTGTCCTGGTCGGTCAGGTTGAGGGACATGTCGGATGCTCCTGTGGTGGTGTGCGGTTCCGGTGCCGCGTGCGCCGCACCGTTCATGTCCTCAAAGATGACGGAGTTCTCTGATACCGGACTGTCGTCGTGCTGACACGGCCGCTGACACGACTGACGGGGCGCCATGCCGCGACGGCGACTCGCGGTCCCGGATCGCCACCGAGCCCGGGCTGCTGAGCACTCAGGGAGATGCCCGCCACCGCCCACCACGATCGACTGTTGTCATGACAGGCAGAATCGCGTTGGCGGCGATGCTCGTCGTCGCACTGCTCGGCCTCACGCCCCCTGCAGCGGCGGCGCGGTCGGCATGCACCTGGCGGATGCAGCTCCTCCCCGCCCCCGCCGGCACCACCCAGCAACTGGTGGAGGCCACCGACCACAGCGGCGGCTACGCCGGCAGGGCCTACTTCTCCGGCACCGGCTGGCGGATCCTGTACTGGAAGGACGGCCGCGTCATCGACTACGGCGCCTCCGGCCAGGGCGCCGACCGCGTCGTGGGCCAGAACCGCGCCGGGACCATCGCCGGGACGTCCCTCAAGGGCCTCTACGGAGAGCACGTGGTCTCCTTCCGCATCCGGGGCGGACAGCGGGAGATGCTGCCCCCGCTGCCCGGCGCAGAGACGACCAGCAGGGCCGCCGGAATCGCCGACAACGGCGACATCTACGGCAACGCCCTGCTGTGGCGGGGCACCGGCTTCGTGCCCGTGGTGGTGCGCTGGCCGCACGACCGGCCCGGCGTCGTCGAGCAGGTGCAGGGCGTGCCCGACGGCATGGCGCTGATCGACGTGGACGGCGACGGCACCCTGCTCGTCGGCTCAAGGACGGCCTACCCCTGGCCGCACCTGTGGCGCGACGGCCGGGTCACCCGCCTGCCCGAAGCGCCGGACACCCAGCACGGCTACGCCCTGGTGATCTCCGGCGGGCTGGTCGGCGGGTCGCTGCGGCTGGGCTCCGACCCCAACCGGCCCGCCTACTGGGACCGTGACGGCCTGCCGCACCTGCTGCCCCAGAACGCGCAGACGGCGCAGCTCAACGGGAACGGGCTGATCGTCACCTCGCTGACCGGCGCGCCGTTCCAGGTGTGGCGGTACGGGACGTCGCTGGGTCAGCTCGGCGGCGCCGAGTCCGTCACCACGGTCGGGGACGACGACTCCATAGGCGGTTCCACGACTGGTCAGAACCATTTGCCGGCGGCGGCTGTCTGGCGGTGCGGATCGTAGTTAGGGGGTACTTGGGGCAGACGGGGTGGATGTGTCCCACAATGGGGTGATGGCACACCCTCAGCAGCCCCGTCCCCAAGGGCCCTGGGGGCCTCAAGGGAGCCAAGGGTACGGGCCGCCGTCAGGCCAGGGCACCCCCGGCTACGGTCCCCCACAGGCCCCCGGCCCATCCGGCCCCGGTCAGCCCGGCCAGCCGGGATACGGCCCGCCACCTGGGCATGGTCAGCCGGGATACGGTCCTCCTCCCGCGCACGGCCAGCCGGGCCAGCCGGGGTATGGCCAGCCGGGCCAGCCGGGCCAGCCGGGCCAGCCGGGGTATGGGCAGCCGGGCCAGCCGGGCCAGCCGGGGTATGGGCAGCCGGGTTACGGGCAGCCGTCCAACCACGGCCAGCCCGGCTACGGCCAGCAGCCCGGCACAGGCCACAACGGCTATGGCCAGCAGCCCGGCACAGGCCAGAACGGCTATGGCAACCAGGGCGAGCAACCGCCCTACGGCCCCCCGCCGGGCAACCGCAACAGCCCCGTGCTCATCGGCGTGATCGTCGCCCTGACCGCGCTCCTCCTGCTGGGCGGCGGCGCGTTCGGCGCGTACGCCTACATCAACTCCTCCACCGAGGCACCCCCCACCCCCATCGCCCAGCCGACGACCACCCCGCCCACGTCCGCCCCGCCGTCGTCCTCCCCCGAGCCGTCGCCCACGCCGACGACCAGCTCCCCCGAGCCGTCCGGCACACCCAGCGGCAGCGCGGACTCCCCGCTCACGCACACGGAGTTCGGCAACTGGAACTACTCGCTGAAGGGCGAGAAGTACGCGGCCCGCAAGGTCGGCGGCTGGACGTACGACTCGTGCGACCCGCTCGACGCCGAGGGCGTGATGGCCGACAACGACTGCGAGAGCGCTGTCCAGCTCGCCTACACCGCCTACGGCGGCAACCTGAAGGCCGTGCAGGTGATTCTGCAGTTCCCGGGGGCGGCGGACGCCAAGAAGACCGCGACTCAGCTCAAGAACGGCGCGGACGAGAAGGTGGCCTGGCGCAGGAGCAGCGCCCACAGCAGCTTCGCCTACGGCGCGGTCTACTCCGGCGCGTATCTGAACTACGTGGTCGTCACGGTCGTCACGACGAACGCGTCGGCGAAGTCCAAGGCCAGGAAGTTCCACACCGCGATGCAGACCGACCGTGGCATCCACTTCTTCATGAAGCGCCGGGACGAAGAGGTCGTCACGAGTTAGCTCCGCGATGTCAGTGCCCGGCGCTATCGTCCTTGGCCGTGACCGAATCGACGTACTTTCACCGAATCGCTGGATCGGG
This sequence comes from Nonomuraea sp. PA05, assembly GCF_008086045.1. Classification (GTDB taxonomy): domain Bacteria; phylum Actinomycetota; class Actinomycetes; order Streptosporangiales; family Streptosporangiaceae; genus Nonomuraea; species Nonomuraea monospora. Next base: position 17,892 of record NZ_VSEY01000073.1, read on the forward strand.
CCATGCCGTCGGCGGGCTGCGGTTCGAGGCGGGGTCGATGACCGCCCCGGGCCTGCCGTCCGATGCGGACAAGTCCGATGCGTCCTAGCCCCGAGCGGCTGGTCCGCACTCTGGTCGAGGAGCTTCCCCCGCACGACGACCGGGAGGCGGCGGACCGCCGGTGGGCGCTGGAGTGGGTGGACTCGGGCGCGCCGCTGTTCCGCGTGTCCAAGCCCGCGACGCCGCCCATCCACCTCGTCGTGTACGCCGTCCTGGTGGACGAGCGGCGCGACGCTGTGCTGCTCGTCGATCACAGGAAGGCGCAGGCGTGGCTGCCGCCCGGCGGGCACGTCGATCCCGGCGAGGATCCGCGCCGGACGGTGCTGCGCGAGGCCGAGGAGGAGCTGGGCCTCGCCGCCTGCTTCCATCCGGTGCTCGGCCGCGATCCGTTCTTCCTCACCGTGACGCCGACGCGCGGGGCTGACTCGCACACCGATGTGACGCTCTGGTTCGTGCTGGAGGGGGATCAGCGAATGCCGGTCACGCCCGAGCTGCGAGAGTTCGCCGAGGTGCGCTGGTTCGGGCTCGGGGAGGGCGCCCGCTGGGAGGCGGAGCGGTTCGACCCCGGGATGTCACGGTTCGTGGCGAAGCTGTCCGCCGCCCGCCTGCGTCTTCAGGAGGGGACGCCGTGACCCGGCGTCAGACGCTCCACGACCGGCCGCTTTCCCGGTCGCGTCACGGGCGCAGGTCCACGGACAGGTGCGCGGACAGGGCGCGCAGGAAGTCGGCCGCGTCGAAGATCTCACCGGCGGAGACGACACCCACCGCCTTGGTCCGCCCGGTGAGGATTCGCTCGACCGCCTCCACCACCAGCGGCGCGGTGACGGCGTAGATGTCCTGCCCTGTCGCCACGGCCCGCCGCTCGTCCCCGCCGGAGCGCACGACGACGTCCACCAGGAAGGTCTGCGCCGACCGCCCCGACTCGTCGGCCGGCGCCGGCGCCGGGCTGTCCGGGGCGACGACGTCCTTGGCGGCCTCGACCGTCATGTACGTGCGCACCTCGGGGATGGGCAGGTGGCTGGGCACGGTGACGACGTCCGCCATGGTGAACTCGCCGATGACGGCACGCGTCCCCATCGGCTCGGGGAACGCCCACTCCAGGGTGGGGGCCTGGTCGTCGCGGTACTCCAGCCGCCCGCCCGAGAAGCGGACGCGCCGGCCGTCGCGCCGTTCCCGGGAGATCACGCCGGAGGCGCGCGTCCCGGCGGTGGGGTGCCAGTTGCTCAGGCCGTAGGCGATGTGCGCCTCGTCGGCCGACGTCCAGTCGCCCATGGCGGCGGTGACCAGCAGGTCGCCGAGGCCGCCGTAGAAGGCCATCGCGGGCACGACCACCGCTCCCGCCTCGCGGGCGCGGTCGGCGAAGTGCGCGAACGTGTCGGCGTTGGCCTCGATCTCGGCCGCCACGTCCACGTACGGGATGCCGGCGCGCAGGGCCGCCTCGATCACGGGGGCACCGGTCACGGCGAAGGGCCCGGCGGCGTTGATCACGGCCGCGGTGCCGGCGAGCGCGCGGTCGAGCGCGGCCGGGTCGTCGGCCGACGCCGGGCGGGCCTCCAGCCCCGTCTCGTACGCCTGTGCCTTCAGCTTGTCGGCGTCACGTCCGGACAGCACCGGGACGAACCCACGCGCCTGCAGCTCCGCCACCACGAACCGGCCGGTGTGCCCGTACGCGCCGAAAACCGCCACCATCTGCCCCGCTGCCATGGGTTTCTCCCTCAATCGGCTGATCTGATGTGAACATCCTGGCAAGATCCCCCCGATCGCACGAGCGTCCGGAACGCCATTACCCATACAATTCCGGACATGCACACAGTCGCGCTGGCGGTCACCGACGGCATGCTGCACTTCGAGCTTTCCCTGGCGTACGAGGTCTTCGGGAGCGACCTGTCCCATCTGGCCGATCCCTGGTACGACTTCGTGGTCTGCGGGCAGGGCCCCGTGCGGGCGGGCAGGTTCCAGCTGGCGCCCGACCACGGCCTCGACCATCTCTCCCGCGCCGACACCGTGATCGTCCCCGGCTGGGCCGACGTCGACGTGGATCCGCCCGCCGAGCTGGTCGAGGCGGTGCGCGCGGCCCACGAGGCGGGCGCGCGCGTGGCGTCCCTGTGCACGGGCGCGTTCATCCTGGCCGCCGCCGGCCTGCTGGACGGCAGGCGGGCCACCACGCACTGGGCGCACACCGAGGTCCTGGCCGCCCGCCATCCCCAGGTGGAGGTGGACCCGGACGTCCTGTACGTGGATCACGGCAGCGTGCTCACCTCCGCGGGCAAGGCCGCCGCCATGGACCTGTGCCTGCACCTGGTCCGCCTCGACCACGGCTCCTCGGTCTGCAACGCGGTCGCCCGCCGCCTCGTCGTGCCGCCGCACCGGGACGGCGGCCAGTCCCAGTTCGTCACCACCCCGGTGCCCGCGCCGGACAACCATCCGCTGGCGGAGCTGTTCCCCTGGGTGATGGAGCGGCTGGACCATCCGCTGAGCGTGGAGGACCTGGCCCGCCAGGCGCGGATGAGCGCGCGCAACCTGGGGCGTCACTTCAGGTCGGTGACCGGCACCACGCCGCTGCAGTGGCTGCTGATCCAGCGGATCCGCCACGCCCAGCAACTGCTGGAGACGACCGACGACAGCGTGGACACGATCGCGGCGGCCACCGGCATGGGCACCGCCACGACCCTGCGCCGCAACTTCAACCGCACGGTCGGCGTGCCTCCCGACACCTACCGCCGCACCTTCCGCTCCCGCGCCCACCCCCTGCGGACGCACTAGCCAAGAGAGCGGCCACCCCCTGCGACCGCACTAGCCAGGAGAGCGACCACCCCCTGCGACCGCGCTGACGAACCCTAGGGGAGCAACAACCCCCAGTACAGCGCCCAGGGCAGGAACACGACGCCGCCCGCGACGAGCACCCCCAGCCGCACCCGCTCGCCGCGTTCCGTCACCCGCCGCCACCGCACCGCCGTGAGCACGGTGGCGACGACGGTCACGACCGCGACCGCCTGGAGCGCGAGCCAGAGCAGCGGCCGATCCCCCACGAGAGGCCCGGGCGAGGCCAGCTTCCCGCCGGTCATGACCACGTAGAACAGGTAGGCGAACCCACCCACCGGCGCAACCAGCCCGCCCGCGCTCGCCAGCCGCGCCGCCTTGACAGGCGCGACGGCCGGGCCACGCCCGATCCGCCGACCCAGGGCGACGTCCGGGCCGCGCCTGACCCGCCGGACCAGGGCGACCACGGGGTACCCGCCGAACGCCACCAGGAACAGCACCAGCGCCAGGAGCTGCACGCCGGCCGACTCCCACCAGGCGGTGGGCGGCACCCCGGCGGTGTCGCTCGCCTGCTGCGGCTCCGGCCCGGACACCTGCGCCACGGGCGCGCGGCCGGAGGTGGCGTCGCGTACCCACGTCCCGACCAGCTCGGCGTAGCCGGGCGCCAGCTCGGGCAGCCGGGTGACGCCGCCGTCGGGCGTCAGGTGGGCGGCGTGATCGGCGCCGGGGAAGAACCGGAACGTGTAGCGGCGGTTCCCGCTGCTCTCCAGCGCCTCGGCGAACAGCGGCGGCGACTCCCTGGGCGGGGTGAGCAGATCGTGCACCCCCCAGATGCCGAGCACGGGCTGCCGCAACCGCTCGATGACCGGCTCGGGGTCGTGGTACGGCTCGGGGAACAGGCCGCCGTCCGCGATCACCCGGTACAGGTTGGGCTCGGCCCGGTCCACCAGCGACCCGCCCGCGCCCGCCTTGCGCAGCCCCGCCGCCACCGCCCAGGCCTGCTGACGCAGGGGGTTGAGCGCGTTGGCGCCGACGAGGATGACGAAGGCGATGTCCGAGGTGCGGGTGGCGGCGATCGGCGCCACCCAGCCGCCCTCGCTGAGCCCCCAGATGCCGACCTTGGCCGGATCGACGCCGGGCTGGTGCCGCAGCGTCTCGACGGCGCCCAAGGCGTCCGTGGCGAGCTGCGCGTACGACCGCTCGAACGTCGAGTAGCCCACCGAGCGCTTGTCATAGACGAGCACGGACAGGCCCTGCCGGGCGAAGGCCACAGCCTCGGCCAGCAGCTTCTCGCGGGGGGTGCCGGTGCCCGCGCCGTGCACCAGCACGACCCCGGGCCGTCCGGCAGGCGCGTCCGGCAGGCTGATCACGCTGCCGCGCAACTCCAGGCCGCCCTCGCCGCGAAAGCTCACCTCGGTGGAGGTCAGGTCACCCGGCAGCGCGGGCGGCGCGGCGGCTTGGGCGGGCGGCGGGAGAACGAAGAACACGGCCAGAGCCGCCATAAGGATCTTCCTCATATCGCCGAGACTAGTCTGCAGAGAACTCTCGGCAAAGGAATGTCTGCAGATATCGTTCTGGAGGATTAGCCTGCTCCTCATGAAGGATGACGAGCCGTACGTACTCGACGACCCCGACCGGCTCAAGGCGCTGGCGCACCCGATGCGCCGCCGCATGCTGACCCATCTCAACGTGCACGGCCCCGCCACCTCCACCACGCTCGGCGAGCTGCTCGGCGCCAAGACCGGCACCACCAGCTACCACCTGCGCCAGTTGGAGAAGTACGGCTTCATCGAGGAGATCCCCGAGCGCTCGACCGGCCGCGAACGCTGGTGGCGCCGCGCCCGCATCCCCAGGGATATGCGCCTGCCCACCCCCGACCAGGTCGCGCCGGAGGACAGGCCGGTGCTGGAGGAGTTCCACCGGATCGGCTACGAGGAGGACCGCGCCCTGTTCGAGCGCTTCCCCGCCGCCTACCGGGCCGACCCGGGCTGGGCGCGGGGCTCGCGCGGGCTGGCCCGCATGACGAAGCAGGACCTGGACGCGTTCTACGAGGAGTACATCGCCCTGCTGCTGCGCTACAGCCGCCCGGCCGACGGGGCGCCGCCGGATGCGCGCCCCGTCCACGTCCGCTTCTTCACCCTGCCCGCCGACGAGAGCTGAGGGTCAGCTCCTGACCACGGCGCAGTTGTCCCTGTTGAGGGTGAACCTGCTCGGCGGGGACGCGTCGCCCGTGTGGCTGGCGAGGTAGCCCATGGTGACGCTCTGGCCGGGCGCGATGGAGCCGTTGTGGGCGGCGTTGACCGCGGTGACCATGTCGCCGCTCTGCGTCAGGTCGGTGTTCCAGTCGGAGATGACGCTCTGCCCCCTGCCGAGGGGGAAGCGCAACGTCCAGGCGCTGAGCGGCGCGGTGCCGGTGTTGGTGATGGTGAGATCGACGGTCAGGCCGGTCCCCCAGGTCCGGGTGGTGTAGGCGATCCGGCAGGTCGGCTTCGCCCGTTCGAAGGAGACCCTGTGCAGGCCGCCCGGCAGGTCGTTGACGACGTACAGCTCGCCTTCCGGCGTCGCGCCGAACGCGGTGACCTGCGTCGGCATCTCGCCGATCTCCGCCGCGGCGTAGCCGCCCGCGCCGTTCTCCCGCAGCGCCCACACGGTCATGTAGCAGTAGTCGGCGGCGAGGTAAGTGCCGCCGACCAGGTCGGCGAACTGCTTGCCGCGGTAGACCTGGCCGCCGATGACCGCGCAGCCGCCGGTGTGCGGCGAGTAGGTGAAGACGGGCTTGGTGTACGTGGCGCCGGAAGCGCACTGGGCCTGGTCGAACACCTCCAGCCCCTCGTAGCAGGACCAGCCGAGGTTCGCGCCGGCCTGCCGCCCTGTCTTGACGTGGTTGATCTCCTCCCACCGGCCCTGGCCGACGTCGCCGATCCACATCGAGCCGTTGGCCGGGTCGACGGAGAAGCGCCACGGGTTACGGCCGCCGTACATCCATACCTCCGCCCTCGCGCCCGCCACCCCGACGAAGGGGTTGTCGGCGGGTACGCAGTAGGCCAGCGCGCCGCAGCTCCTGCTCACGTCCACCCGCAGGATCTTCCCCAGCAGGGTGTCCAGGCGCTGCCCGGTGTCGAAGGGGTCGCCGGCGCCGCCGCCGTCGCCGATGCTCATGTAGAGGTTGCCGTCGGTGCCGAAGGCGATCTGGCCGCCGTTGTGGTTGGTGTTCTCGGCGTGCTCCTGGGAGAGCAGCGGTTCGAGCCGCGCCTCGTCCAGCCGGTACCTGGCCAGGGTGACGGCGCCGTCGGGGAGGGCGGTGTAGGCCAGGTAGAGGTCCTGGCTGGTGGCGAAGTCGGGGGCCAGGGCGATGCCGAGCAGCCCGCGCTCGTTGCCGGATTCGTCCACCGACGCGGTGACGTCGATGATCGGGGTCTGCGCCAGGCCGGTGTCGGGGTGGTAGACGCGTACGGTGCCGCGCTTCTCGGTGATGAACAGCCGGTTCGTGCCGTCGTCCGGGGCGGCGATGGCGGTGGGGCGGCGTAAGCCGAACGCGACCTGAATGGTGGTGGCGTTGATCTCCTCCAGCGGCACGGCGGAGGCGGCCGACGCGGGCGGCGGGGTGCTGACGGGGGCTAGCAGTGGCAGGGACAAGGCGAGCAGCACGGGCGCTGCCCAGCGTTTTCCTGGCATGTCAGGGCTCCAGCGGCGAGGCTTCGTCGAGATCGGACGGTATCCGCCCATCCGCCGTCACAACCAGATCAACGATCACGCCGCGGCCCCGCCGGGTCGTTCCCGCCCTCTGACCGGGGACGATGCGGGAGCGGCCCGGCGGGGCCGATGAAACGTACATCGTTCTTGGGTGGTCAGGGGCCGCCTCCTCCTTCCCCGACAGGAAGCGGCCCCAGGTCACCGTGAACCCGGACCGATTAGTCCAGGTTCGGCCACCACCACTTGTCGTTGTCGACCTTGTCGTCCTTGATCGGCTCTTCCTTGACGGGCTCTTCCTTCACCGGCTCCTGCTTGACCGGCTCGTGCTTGAGACGCTCGTGGCGGCGCTCGTTACGCGAGTAGTTGTCGTTGTGGACGATGACGTCGATCCGCGGCATGTGGTAGCGCGGGTTGTGCAGGACGGGCTTCTCCCTCGGCACGTACTTGGTGACGTGGCGCACCGGCTCGGAGGGCGGGCCCCCGGCCTGGACGGCGGGGAAGCCGGCGCTCGCGCTGGCCACCCCCACGCCCAGAGGAAGGAAGACGACACCGGCGACCGCGCCGGTCAGGACGAGTGCCGCGAGCCGCCCTCGGCGAATTTGAGTGTTCACGTGCTTTTCCGTTCATTGCAGATCGGCCAGAAATCCGGCGTCCCCCGTGCTGGGCGATCGCCTGACGGAAGCAGACGTACCCATGCGAATACTCTCAGTTACCTCCTTAAACCCAAACAACCCGTCAAAGCCCACACATCCCAACAGGTAACGGTGCTCACATCGGCCCCAGCGGGGCTGAGAACATGCAGGAGTCGAGATCCCCGAAGACATCCAGGAGAAATCCCGGAGAAAGGTGACGATCCCATGCGTACCCTCCTCTCGGCCGCGCTCGCCGTGGTGCTGTGCGCGTTATCCGCGGCGCCCGCCGCGGCGGCGGCCCCCGGTGTCCCCGGCGACCAGCCGCTGCCGGGCTACACCATCGACAATCCGCCCCTGGCCCCGGCCACCGTGCACGGCAAGCCGAGCCGGGTGGTGCAGGGGGTGCACGAGCACGCCGCGTTCGACATCGAGGTGCCGCCGCGCTGGAACGGCGAGCTGGTGATGTGGGCGCACGGCTACCGCGGCGACACGACGGTGCTCACCGTGGACCCGCCCTCCTACGGCCTGCGGCAGCGGCTGCTGGAGCAGGGCTACGCCTGGGCCGCCTCCTCCTACTACGCCAACGGCTACGACGTGCGCGCGGGCGTGCTCAGCACCCGCGACCTCGTCACACGCTTCGCGCGGGAGGTGGCACGGCCGCGCCGGACGTTCCTGGCCGGCGTCTCCATGGGCGGCCACGTGACGGTCCGCTCGATCGAGCAGTTCCCCGGCGTGTACGACGCCGCGCTGCCGATGTGCGGGGTGCTCGGCGACCACGAGCTGTTCGACTTCTTCCTCGACTTCCAGCTCGTCGCCCAGGACCTGGCCGACGTGCCCGCGTACCCGATCCCGGCGGACTACGCGACCTCGGTCGTCCCGAAGATCAAGGAGCGGCTCGGGCTGAACGGCGGCGAGCCGGCCAACGAGCTGGGCAGGCAGTTCCGCGACGTCGTGGTGAACCTCAGCGGCGGTGAACGGCCCGGTGGGGCGGCGGCGTTCGCGTACTGGCAGGACTTCCTGTTCGGCCTGGCGGGCCCGGACGGCGGCGGCACGCTCGCGCAGGAGCCCGGCAGGGTGGCGACCAACCGCGACACCGTCTACCGCCCTGTCACGCCGGTGAACGTGAACGCGAGCGTGCAGCGGGTCGATCCCGCCGATCCGGTGGCGCGCCGCACGGCGCGGCTGACGGAGGTGCCGAGCGTCTCCGGCAGGATCGACGTGCCCGTGTTGTCGCTGCACGACCTGGGCGACGCCTTCGTGCCGTTCTCGATGGAGCAGTACTACCGCGCCGACGTGGCCCGGCACGGCAGGTCCTGGCTGCTGGTGCAGCGGGCGATCCGCGCGGTGGGGCACTGCGAGTTCAGCGACGTGGAGGCGGGCGCCGCCTGGGACGACCTGGTCCGCTGGGAACGGACCGGCAGGCGGCCCCAGGGCGACGACGTGACGAACCGGGCCGTGGTGGCCGCCCCGTCCTACGGGTGCCGCTTCACCGACCCGGCCGCCTACTCCACCGGCACGCGCCCGCTCTTCACCCCGTGCCCCGCTGACCGGCCCTGACGGCGGACAGGTCGAACTCAAGGGTGATCTTCTCGGGCACCATCACCCCGCCGGTCTCCAGGACGGCGTTGAAGCTGACCCCGTAGTCCTTGCGGTTGATCACGGTGCCGCCCTCGAACCCCACCCGCTTGAGCCCCATGACGCCGGTGGCCGTGCCGGTGCACTCCAGGGGAACGGTGATCTCGCGGGTGACGCCGCGGATGGTCAGGTCGCCGGTCACCTCGAAGCCGTCGCCGCCCGCGTGTTGGCTCGAACACAGCGGCTGGGTGCGCGGGGAGCACTACGAGGGTGACCGGCGCGGCTGGCTCGCCGTCCTCACCGACGAGGGCCTGGCCGCGCTCCAGGCGGCGGCGCCGCGCCACGTGTCTACCGGCTCCTGAACGAGCGCAGGTGCTCGTAGGCCGCGTCGAGCGCCACGCGCAGCGGCTCGACGTCCTGCCGTGTCCTGGCCAGCAGCAACCCGCCCTGGAACGCGGCGAACACCACCATGGCCAGCCGTCGCGGATCCGCCTCGGGAACGAGCAGGCCGCGCGCCCGCATGCTCGCCAGCCCGTCCGCCAGGTGACTCTCCAGGATCTCGAAGCAGCGCTCCAGGTCGGCCCTGGCCGCCTCGTCGCGGCCGCACAGCTCGGCGGCGAGGCTGCCGATGGGGCAGCCGGGCAGGCCGTGCGCCTCGTTCTCGCTGATCATCAGGTCGAGCCAGCGGCGGATGCCGGCCCAGTCGTCCAGCTCGGCGAGCAGGGGGCCCTGCGCGCCGAGCACGCCGTCGAGCCGGGCCTGGATCACGGCCCTGACCAGGTCGTCCTTGTCGTCGAAGAAGTGGTAGAGCTGGCTCTTGCTCGCGCCGGCCCGCGCCAGGACGCGCTCGATGCCGGTGCCGCTGACACCGTGGGTCGCCATCAGCTCCGAAGCCGCCGCCACGATGCGGTCGCGGCTGCGCCTGCCCCGGTCGGTGGTCGGCTGGTGCGCCATGGCGGTCAGCCTAATGGCTCTGGACGGATCGGTCCAGTTGTGCCTACAGTCATTGGACCGATCCGTCCACTCGTGAGGAGCATGACGTGACCGCATCCGCCGCACTGATCACCGGCGGCACCACCGGGATCGGCCTGGCCACCGCCCGCACCCTGCACGCCCAGGGGTACGCGGTGCTCGTCACCGGCCGCGACCCCGTCACCCTGGCCGCCGCCAGGGACGCACTCCCCCAGGACGTCGCGATCCTGCGCGCCGACCTGGCCGTGCCGGACGACGCCGGCGCCGTCGCCCAGCACGTACGCGACCACTTCGGCCACCTCGACCTGGTGTTCCTCAACGCCGGCACCGGCCGGGTCGCCCCCCTGGAGTCGATCGACGAGACGTTCTACGACCAGCACTTCGACGTCAACGTCAAGGGCCAGGTCTTCACCCTCCAGCGGGTGCTCCCCCTGCTCGCCGACGGCGCCTGCGTGATCTTCAACGGCGCCCTCGGGGCGGCGCTCGGCCAGCCCCACTGGTCGGTCTACAGCGCCACCAAGGGGGCCCTGATCTCGATGGTCCGCGCCCTGGCCGTCGAGCTGGCCCCGCGCGGCATCCGCGTCAACGCCGTCAGCCCCGGCCCCATCGACACCCCCGCCCTGGGCAAGCTCGGCCTGCCCGACACCGCGCGCGACGCCTTCCTCAAGGAGCTGGCCACGCGCGTGCCGCTGGGCCGGATCGGCGCCGGCGAGGACGTGGCCCACGCCGTCGCCTTCCTGGCCTCCCCCGCCGCCGGCTACATCACGGGCGTGAACCTTCCCGTGGACGGCGGCCTGTCCGTCAGGGTGTGACCGTCACCACGACCTTGCCTCTCGCGTGCCCCTGTTCGAGGTACCGGACGGCCTCGGCGGCGTCGTCCAGCGAGTAGGTGCGGTCGATGACAGGAGTGACCTCGCCCGACTCGACGAACTCGCCGACCAGGGCGAGGTCCTCCCGGCTGTTGCGGCTCAGGAAGAACGTCATCCGGGGCGTCACCGCGAGCTTGACCATGCCGATCACCGGCCCGATCCACAGGCCCTTCGCCGGGGCGCACCCGACGAAGACGCCCCGGCGGGTGAGCACGCGCCGGTTCGCCAGCACGCCGTGGTTGGCGACCAGGTCGAGCACCACGTCGTACCGGCGGCCTTCGCGCGTGTAGTCCTGCTTGGTGTAGTCGACGACGTGGTCGGCGCCGATCGACCGGACCAGCTCCACGTTGCCGGTGCCGCACACCCCGGTCACCTCTGCCGCCCCCAGCGCCTTGGCGATCTGCACCGCGAACGTCCCCACGCCGCCCGCCGCCCCGTTCACCAGCACCCGGTGCCCGCGCCGCAGCCGCGCCACGTCCCGCAGCGCCTGCAACGCGGTGAGCGCCGCCACCGGGACGGCCGCGGCCTCCTCGAACGTCAGCCCGGCCGGCTTCCTCAGCACCATCCCGTCCTGCTTCAGGCAGGCGTACTCGGCCAGGCCCGTCGTGCCGGGCACCAGGTCCAGGCCGCAGCCGCCGTACACCTCGTCGCCCGGGACGAAGGCGGTGACGTCGCGGCCGACCGCCTCGACGACGCCCGCCAGGTCGGCGCCCAGCGCGGTGTGCTTCGGCCGGGTCAGGCCGTTCATCGGGCGGACCAGGTACGGCTCGCCGCGCATGTTGTGCCAGTCCAGGGGGTTGACGGAGGCGGCGTGCACGCGGATCAGCACGTCGTCGGGGCCGGCCGCGGGCGGGTCCGCGTCCTCGATCCGGAGCACCTCGGGCGGGCCGTAGGCGTGGTAGCGGATGGCTTTCACGCGTTCCAGGGTGCGGCCGGAAGGGGTTGTACGAAATCACGTGAATTCGTGATGGGAGAGGTAGTGTCCGAGCCACCATGGCCAGACCTCCGCGCCGCCTGGGCAACCTGCCCGCCGAGGCGACCAGCTTCGTCGGCCGCCGCCGCGAGCTCGCCGCCGTCAGGGCCAGGCTCGCCGAGGCCCGCCTGGTCACCCTCGTGGGGCCCGGCGGGGTCGGGAAGACGCGGCTGGCGCTGCGGGCGGCCGGCATGCTCGGGCGCGCCTTCCGCGGGGGCACGTGGCTGGTGGAGCTGGCGGACGTGCGCGACTCCGGGCCGATGGAGCCGCCGGAGTCGGCGGAGCCGGCGGAGCCGGCGGACGTGCGCGGCTCCGGGCTGGTCGCGGACGCCGTCGTGGCGGCCCTGGACCTGCGGCCGCAGGCGGCGGCCCGGCCGTCGCGGGTGCTGGCGGCGTACCTGCGGGACAAGAGACTGCTGCTGGTGGTGGACAACTGCGAGCACCTGCTCGCGGCGACCGCCCTGCTCGTCGCGGAGGTGATGCGGGCGGCGCCCGGCGTGCGGGTGCTCGCGACCAGCAGGGAGCCGCTGTCGGCGCCGGGCGAGCACGTGATCGTGGTGCCGGCGCTCGGCCTGCCGGCCAGGGACGCCCGCCCGCCGCTGGTGGAGCTGCGGCGCAACGAGGCGGTCCGGCTGTTCACCGAACGCGCCGCGGCCTCGTCCGGCACGTTCGAGCTGACCGCCGCCAACCAGGCGGCGGTGGCCGGGCTGTGCCACCGGCTCGACGGGCTACCGCTGGCGATCGAGCTGGCGGCCGTCCGCACGCGGCTGCTGTCGGCCGAGCAGATCCTGCACCGGCTCGACGACCGGTTCGGGCTGCTCACCGGAGGGACGCGGGCGCTGCCACGCCACCAGACGCTGCGCACCACCATCGACTGGAGCCACGATCTGCTGGACCCGGCGGAGCAGGCGTTGCTGCGGCGGCTGTGCGTGTTCGCGGGCCGGTTCACGCTGGAGGACGTCGAGGCGGTCTGCGCGAGCGACGCTCCGCCCGCCCTGGACCGTTTGGCGTCGCTGGTGGACAAGTCGCTGGTGATCAAGGAGGACGCCCGTGACCTGGCCTGTTACCGCCTGCACGAGACGATGCGCGAGTACGCCGCACTCAAGCTGCGCGAGGCGGGCGAGAGGGAGGCGCTCGTCCGGAGGTTCACCGCCCACTACACCGCGCTCTGCCTGCGCGCCGCGCCGCAGGTCCGGCACCGCCTGGCCGAGTGGCTCGACTGGATGGACCTGGAGATCGACAATTTCCGCGCGGTCCTGCGGAGCTGCCTGACCCCCGGCCGCGCCGGACGCGGCATGACCCTGCTCTACGCCCTCGGCTACTACTGGATGACGCGTGCCCTCAGCGAGGGCGTCCGCTGGGCCGAGGAGCTGCTGGCCCTGCCGGGCGGCGGGCCGGCCGAGCGGGCCAGGGCAGCCTTCCTGCGCGGGTTCCTCGCCGTGCTGCAGTCGGACGCGGCGAGCGCGGAGCCCGCACTGGCCGAGGCGGCGACCAGGGCCGAGGCTGTGATCGAGGGCGGGGCGGGGATGGCGTCCGTGCTGGCGCAGTCGCTGTCGCTGGCGTCGATGGCGGCGAGCATGTCGGGCGACCACGACCGGGCGCGGAAGCTCGGCGAGCGGGCCAGAGCCGCCCTGGCGGCGACGGACGACGGCACGGCCGTGCTCATGTACCTGCAGTCGCGCGCGCTGAACGGGCTGTTCGAAGGCGACCTGGACACCGCCGGGGAGGCCGCGAAGGAGGGCGTGCGGCTCGCCAGGCAGGCGGGCGACCTCTACAGCCTGGACATGATGCTGCTGAACCTGGGCTGTGCCAGGCTGATCGCGGGCTCGCCCGCAGAGGCGGAGCCGCTGCTGGCGGAGGCGCTGCGGGTGGCGTACCGGATCGACGACCGGGTGGGCCAGTACGTGCTGCTCGACGCGCTGGGCTGCGTCGCGGCGGGCTCGGGGCGGCTGCGGCACGCGGTGCTGCTGATGGGGGCGGCCGACGCCGTGCGCACGGGGGCGGGGGCGAGCGTGCTGCCCTTCCTCGCGCCGCTGCTGGCCGGGGCCGAGGGGACGGCCAGGGCGGGGCTGGGCGCGGCGGCGTACGAGGCGGCGTACACCGAGGGAGGGCGGCTGGGCAGGGACGACGCGATCGGCCTGGCACTCGGCGAGCCCGCGCCACCCGAGCGGGCACCGGAGGAGACGCCGCTCGGCAAGCGGCAGGCGGAGGTCGCGCGGCTGGTCGCCGAGGGGCTGAGCAACAAGCAGATCGGCGAGCGGCTGTTCATCTCCGAGCACACGGTGGACAGCCACGTACGGGCGATCATGAACAAGCTCGGCGTCAACTCGCGGGCCCAGATCGCCGCCTGGGCGGCCACGCTCCGCCCGTGACGCTCTTTACTCCCACCGTATGCTCCTGTACTTAGAAAGACTAGGACACTAGGTAAATGGAGTAATCGGTGATCGAGTTCCACCTGGACAGCGGGTCGGGCGTGTCCCCGTACCTGCAGCTCGTCCGGCAGGTACGGCACGCGCTGCGGCTGGGCCTGCTGCGGGAGGGAGACCGGTTGCCGACGGTCAAGGAAGTGGTGGCCCAGCTCGCGATCAACCCGAACACGGTGCTGAAGGCGTACCGGGAGCTCGAACACGAGAAGCTCGTCGCCGCCCGGCCCGGCGTGGGGACGTTCGTGACGGCGACGCTGACCGACGCGACGCTCGCCGCGCACGGCCCGCTCCGCCAGGAGCTGCGGCGCTGGCTGATCAAGGCCCGCGCGGCCGGGCTCGACGACGAGAGCATCGAGGCCCTGTTCATGACCACCTTCCGCAACACGGCGCAGGAGGACATCGCGTGACCGCTGTCCTGCAAGCCCAGGACCTGGGCAAGAAGTACGGCCGCCGCTGGGCCTTGCGCGACTGCACGATCGACGTCCCCGCCGGCCACGTCGTCGGCCTCGTCGGGCCCAACGGGGCGGGCAAGACCACGCTGCTCAAGCTGGCCTGCGGCCAGCTCGCCCCCACGGCGGGCGGCATCACCGTGCTCGGCGGCCCGCCCGCCGGCCAGGCGCAACTGGCCAGGGTCGGCTTCGTCGCCCAGGACACCCCCACCTACGCCGGTCTGACCGTCGCCGATCACCTGCGGCTCGGCGCCCGGCTCAACCCCGGCTGGGACGCGGCGCTGGCCCAGGAGCGCGTCGACCGGCTCGGCCTCGACCCGCGCCGCCGCGCGGCCAAGTTGTCGGGCGGCGAGCGCGCCCAGCTCGCCCTCACACTGGGCCTGGCCAAGCGTCCCGAGCTGCTGGTCCTGGACGAGCCCGTCGCCGCGCTCGACCCGCTGGCCCGGCGCGACTTCCTGCGCGGCCTGATGGAGGCCACCGCCGAGCACGAGCTGAGCGTGTTGCTCTCCTCGCACCTGGTCTCCGACCTCGAACGCACCTGCGACTACCTGATCGTGCTCGTGGACTCGCGGGTGCGGCTGGCGGGCGAGGTGGACGAGCTGCTGGCCACCCACCACCGGCTCACCGGCCCGCGCCGCGACCCCGGCCGCCTGCCCGCCGGCCAGCACGTCGTCTCCGCCCGGCACACCGAACGGCAGAGCACGTTCATCGTCCGCACCGACGGGCCGATCCTCGACCCCGCCTGGACGGTCAGCAGGCTCACCATGGAGGATCTCGTCCTGGCGTACCTGGAGCAGGCCGCCACCGCGCCCGCCCCCGCCGCCGTCCCCCGGCGGCCCGCGCTGGCGGTGCTGCGGTGATCTGGCTGGCGTGGCGGCAGTTCCGCGCCGCCGCCCTGATGACGGCACTCGCGCTCGGCGCGCTCGCCGCCGTCCTGGCCATGAGCCGCACCACGCTGGGCGACGAGTACGCGCAGGGCCTGGCCGCGTGCGGCGAGCTGGGCGACTGCGAGCGGTTCATGGACCGGTTCTTCGACGAGCACCAGACCCCGTTCCTCGGCGTCACCGCCGTCGCCCTGGCCCTGCCCGCCCTCGTCGGGCTGTTCTGGGGAGCGCCGCTGATCACGCGCGAGCTGGAGGCGGGCACGCACCTGCTGGTGTGGAGCCAGAGCATCACCCGGACGCGCTGGCTGGCCGTCAAGCTGGCGCTCCTCGGCGGGGCCGCCGCCGTGACCGGCGGGCTGGGCAGCCTCGCGGTGAGCTGGTGGGCCGCCGACCTCGACCGGGCCGCCGTGGAGTTCCCGCTGATGGGGCCGCTGGTCTTCATGGGACGCGGCATCGTTCCGATCGGGTACGCGGCCTTCGCGTTCGCCCTCGGCGTCACCGTCGGGATGCTGGTGCGCCGCCCCCTGCCCGCCATGGCGCTCACCCTGGCGCTCTTCACCGCCGTGCAGATCGCCATGCCGCTCCTGGTCCGCCCCCACCTGCTCCCTCCGGCCCGTTCCTCCTTCGCCCTCATCCCGGAGAACGTGGACCAGTTGCTCAGAGGCCAGGAGGGCGCGCTGATGGTGGCCCTGGCCACGCGAGTGCCCGGCGACCCGGGCGCGTGGACGCTGTCCAGCCGCCTCGTCGGCCCGCCGGGCTCCGTGACGTTCACGGCCCGCACCGGCGACCAGGCGCTCCCTGACGAGACGTTCGTCCCCGTGCCCACGGCGTCCGGGCCCTGCAGCCTGGAGGCCCAACCGGTCGCGCGGCCCGCGCAGAGCAGGGACACGTGTCTCGACGAGATCAACCGGCGTGGTTACCGGCAGGAGGTCACCTACCTGCCCTCCACCCGGTTCTGGCCCTTGCAGTGGTTGGAGACCGGCCTCTACGCCGTGCTCACTCTGGGGCTCATGGGGTTGTGCCTGCGGCTGATCCGGCAGCTCTGAAGAGCGGGCGGTCGGGGGCGGGCAACCACTGGCTGCGCGAGTCGAACGGGCGGTAACGCTTCTGGACGTGCGCGACGAGCAGCGGCAGCGACGGGTGGCGGTTCGCCTCGTGCCACATGAGGGACCACGGATACACCGGCGCGGGGTCGGTGACGGAGATCTCGACGACGTCCGGGTGGCCGGGGTACTGCGTCTTGTTGCCGAAGGTGATGAGGTCGTCCGAGGCCTCGATCCGCTCCATGATGTGGTCACGGCCGAAGACCGGGCCCGAGCTGTCGATCCGGACGCCGAACTCGGCGCTCAGGAAACGGAAGTACTGCGCCCACTCGCTGTCGCGCGCGTTGCCCGGCATCCACGCCGTCACCCCCGACAGCTCCCTCAGCGGGACGCGCCCGCGCCCGGCCAGGACGTGCCGGCGGCCGGCCAGCACGGGGATCGGCTCCACGCACGCCGGAACCCGCTCGATCCCCTGCGGCAGAGCGTCCGTGGCCCGGCCGAACGCCGCGTCGATCGAGCCGTCGGCCAGGGCCGCCCCCTGCGCGGGGACGCCCTTGGAGATGACCACGTCCACGTCCACGTCACAGGTCTCGTAGAAGGAGCGCACCAGCTCCATCGAGGCGGCGTCGCGGCCCAGCACGTCGACGCGCAGGGCGCGGTGGCGCGCCCGGAACATCGCGGCCGCCTGGTCGGCGAGGCTGATCAGCGCCCTGGCGTGCGGGATGAACGCCTCGCCGTCCTCGGTCGGGCGCACCCCGGTGCGGGTCCGTAGCAGCAGGGGGACGCCCAGGTCGGCCTCCAGCCTGGCGATCCGCTTCGACACGGCCTGCTGCGTCATCCGCAGGCCGGCGGCCGCCCCCGTGATCTGGCCGTCGTCGACCACGGCGAGGAACGTCCTGACGGCGCTCAGGTCCAGCTCCGTCCCACCACTCGTCGTCATGCTCGTCCCTCCTCGTCGTGCGATGGTCTCAGGAAGGCGGACAGGGCCTCCAGCCAGGGGCCGGGGCGGTCCACGTGCGCCTTATAAATCACCACGATTCACCGCTACGATTCCCTTCCATGGAGGAATGGGCGCCACTCGGCGTAGACCCCACCGAACCCAGCATCGCCCGCGTCTACGACTATTTCCTCGGCGGCAAGAACAATTACGAAGTCGACCGCAAGGTCGCCGAAGAAGCCCTGAGAATCGCCCCCGACGCCCGCGAGGCAGGCCGCGCCAACCGGACCTTCCTGCGCCGCGCAGTACAACACATGGCGGCCGAGGCCGGCATCCGGCAGTTCCTCGATCTCGGCTCGGGGCTCCCCACGCAGGGCAACGTACACGAGATCGCCCAGGCGGTGTCCGCGGACGCCCGCGTCGTCTACGTCGACAACGATCCGATCGTGCAGGCGCACGGCCGCGCGCTGCTGGCCGGGGACGACCGCGCCACGTTCGTCCCCGGCGACGTCCGCCGCCCCGCCGAGATCCTGGACGATCCCGAGGTCCGGGCACGCCTGGACTTCGGCAGGCCGCTCGGCCTGCTGTTGGTGTCCGTGCTGCACCACGTCAACGACGACGAGGACCCGTCCGGCGTGATGGCCAGGTTCCGCTCGGTCCTCGCGCCCGGCAGCCGGCTGGCCATCGTGCACTTTCACGATCCGGGCGATGAGCACCCGGAGGCGTCCAGGATCGCCGTGGAGGCGGAGCGGAGCTTCAACCAGAGCCTGGGGACGGGCCGCTGGCGCACACGGGCGGAGATCGCGTCGTACTTCGGCGACCTGGAGCTGATCGAGCCGGGACTGGTGCCTCTGGCCGATTGGCGCAGCGAGCCAGGCGACATTATTCGTCAGGATTTGACCCGTTACAACGTACTGGCGGGGGTCGGCCGAAAGCGCTGAGTCATCATCGCGAATATCCCCGAAGCGTAATTCGGCGAATGACCGTCCCGGCGAAATACGATGGCCCGCAGGAGGTGGTGCCGTATGAGCGAGGAAAAGGCGCTCGGGGTCGGTCCCGACAAGATCGAGGTGACGTACGAGCGGCTCGGCGACCCGCAGGCGCCACCGGTGCTGCTGGTGATGGGCGCGGGCGGGCAGCTCATCCACTGGCCGGAGGGCTTCTGCGCCGAGCTCGTCGCCCGCGGCTGCCAGGTGATCAGGTTCGACAACCGCGACGTCGGCCTGTCGACCCACTTCCACGACGCGCCGCCGCCCGACCTTCAGGCGGCCCTGGCCGGTGACCCGTCCTCGGCCTCCTACACGCTGTCCGACATGGCGGCCGACACCGTCGGGCTGCTCGACGCGCTGGGGCTGGACAGCGCGCATTTCGTCGGCGTCTCGCTGGGCGGGATGATCGCGCAGACGGTGGCGATCGAGCATCCCGCCCGCGTCCGGTCGCTGACGTCGATCATGAGCACGACGGGCGCGCCCGGCGTCGGCGGGGCCGACCGCGAGGCGCTGTCCCGCGTGGCGGGGCCGCCGCCCGCCACCCGGGAGGACGCGATCGAGCAGTGGGTCAAGGCGTTCCAGATCCTCGGGTCGCCCGGTTACCCGACCGGCGAGGACGAGCTGCGCGAGCGGGTCACGCTCGCCTACGACCGGGCCTACGACCCGGTCGGGATGGCGCGGCAGACCGTCGCCGTCGTCGCCTCGGGCGACCGCACGGCGCGGCTGCGCGACGTGCGCGTGCCCACGCTCGTGATCCACGGCTCCGACGACCTGATGTGCGACGTCAGCGGCGGCAGGTCCACGGCGGAAGCGATCCCCGGGGCCGAGCTGGTCGTCATCGACGGCATGGGGCACAACCTGCCCGGGGCGCTGCTGCCCGAGCTCGCCCTGCGCATCGCCGGCCTCGTCCACCGCGCCGAACAGGGACCTGCCTCGTGAACGGCGCGCTGGGCCCGATCGGGGAGGCGGCATCATGAACGTCCTGCAGCGGTCTGTCTCGTGAACGGCGCGCGGGGCCCGATCGGGGAGGCGGCATCATGAACGTCCTGCAGCGGCGGCTTCAGGAGACGGCCGACGAGCTCGTACGCTCCGGGGCGGAACGCGGGCTGCAGATCGCCGTCTACCGGCACGGCGAGCAGGTCGCCGACGTGGTGGCCGGCCTCGCCGACCCGGCGACCGGGCGGCCGGTGACCCCGGGCACGCCGTTCCACGCCTTCTCGGCGGGCAAGGGCCTGACGGCCGCCCTCGTCCACGTGCTGGCCGAACGCGGGGCTCTCGACTACGACCTGCCGATCGCCGAGGTGTGGCCGGAGTTCGGCGCGCACGGCAAGGGCGCGGCCACGTTACGGCACGCCATGACGCATGCGACGGGCGTGCCGGGGCTGCCCGCCGGCCTCACCCCCGCAGACCTGTGCGACTGGCAGCGGATGTGCGCGGTGATCGCCGACGCGCGGCCGTGGTGGGAGCCGGGCACCGGCAGCGGCTACCACTCCTACACCTTCGGCTACATCGTCGGGGAGGTCGTGCGGCGGGTCACCGGCGTGCCTGTGGCGCGGGCGTTCGCCGAGGAGGTGGCCGGGCCGCTGAAGGTGGCGAACGAGCTGTTCCTCGGCGTGCCGCGGGCCGAGCTGGGGAGGCTCGCCCGGCTGGAGGACGCTCCGGAGTACGCCGAGCAACCGGCGACCCCGACGCGCGAAGAGCCCGAGGCCCCGTCACGCGAAGAGCCCGGAGCGGCGTCGGGGCTCGGCGATCCGGCCGCTTTCGTGGTGGCGCCGCGTGGCGTGCGGCCGGGGGCCGCGTTCGCGAACCGGGCCGACGTGCTGTCGGCGGCGATCCCGGCGGCGGGCCAGTTCACCGCCCGCGCGGCGGCCCGCATGTACGCCGCCCTCCTCGCCCCGGTGGACGGCGTCCGGCTGATCTCGGCGAACCGCCTGCGCGAGCTGAGCACCCCGATCGTGGACGACGTGGACCAGGTGTTCGGCAACCGCGCCGTCCTGTCGAACGGCTACGCCATCGGCCGCCTCGGCACCGACCCCGCCGACACCCCGACCGTGTTCGGCTGGGCGGGCAGCGGCGGCAGCTACGCCTGCGCCGACACCGCGACCGGTGTGGCGTTCGCGATCACCAAGAACCGGCTGGCGCCCGACTTCAGCACCGCGCAACGAGTCGGTGACGTCGTGGCAGAGGCCCTCTGAGGCGCGCCGGCCCTCTGATGCTCAGCCGATCGTCAGGCTGCTGTCCCCGTCGATGAAGTAGAAGAAGTCACCATCCCCACCCACCGACGCGTCCGTGTGATCCCCGTGATGCGACCACGCCCCACCGTCGTCCACGACAGGCGCGCCCACCACCCCACCGTCGCCCGCGACCGGCTCACCCTCAGGCGCGCCCGCGTCCCACCCTTGATCCCACCCTTCACCCCAGCCCTCCGCGACCCCCGCCACCGCGACTCCCCCGACGACGGCGGCGGGCACCCAGAACCGGGTCTCCCCGGCCTCCCCCGCGTAGGCGCCGGCCACGTCCCGCGCCCGGTCGAACTGGCTGGTGAACAAGGTCACGACGACCACCCCTCAGAAGTCCAGGAACCGCGGCGTCCGTACGGACTCGCGGGCGGCCCGCAGGTGGCCGGCGATCTCCCCGCGCCGCAGCCGCACCCCGGATCCGCCCGGATACCGCCGCATCACGTCGAGGACGGCGAGCCGCCGCGCCACCGCGCGCAGCGCGGGCAGCCGGGCGTCGGGTGGCGCGCCGGCGAGAGACTGCCCGATGCGCCGGGCGGTCTCCCAGCGCAGCGCGAACACGTTCTCGGTCAGCACGTACGCGAGCACCGGCACCGAAGCCCCCACCAGCGCGTTCCACCGATCGAGCACCACGCCCCACCCCCGCTCGGACTGGGCGGTCACGTGCGCCTTGCGCTGCTCGCCCTGCGCGTGCGACGAGTACGCCTGGGAGATGCCCGACACGGCGAACACCGGGTTGAGCAGTGCCGCCGCCCCCAGCGACAGGGCTGCCCCCGCGTAGCTGACCTTGGGCAGCGCGTCGGGGTCGAGGTCCATCACGCGGGAGAGCTGAGCGGCGAGGGCCCCGGTTTCGGCGGCGGCCCGCTGCGCGGGGGCGAGCGCCGCCCGCAGCCTCGGCTCCCCGGCTTTCAGCCAGCCGGGTTCGGCGCCGCCGGTGGCCGCGGCGAGGAGTTGCGCGTCGCGGTGCCGTAGGAAGGCGGGCAGGACGGTGGCGACCTGGTCGAGGTGGGCCTGCAGTTCCTGGAGCCCGGCCTGGAGGACGGCGGCGATCCTGGCGCGCTCGTCCCCGGCTTCGGGCAGCTCGACGGGGCGGCCGAGTTGGTCGGCGCCGACGTCGCCGAGCAGCGCCGCGTGCAGCTCGTAGAACGGGCCGAACACGGTGTAGAGCAGGTAGTCCTCCTCCAGCCCGACGGCGGCGCGCAGCATGTCGGGCACCTGCGCCGCGCTCGCGCACGCGTTGCTCCACGCCCGAACCTCGGTGTGCAGGGCCTGGACGAGCTCGGGCTGGGCGACGACGCGCAGGTCCGTGCGTTCGGTGGTGAGCCGCAGTTCGGCTCGGGGCGGCCCCGGTCTGCCCTCGACGGTTCTGATGTGCTCGTACGGGATGCGCACGTTCATCCCGCCACCCTTGACGCGCATGCCGTCGGGTGCGAACGCGCACGCGACCGGCCGCCCGTCAGCCAGTTCGGCGGGCAGCACCCCGGAGCCGAGCGTGCGTTCGGCGGCGGCGCGCAGGTCGGCGTTGCGGTGCAGCCGCCGCCCGAACACCTCGGAGGCGCACTCCACGGTCACCGGCCCGTACGCCGGGCTGAACACGACGAACCGCTCGGCCGTCCCCGCGATGCGCAGGTGCCGGTCGCCGAGGTCGAAGCGGGCGAGCACCTGCTGCGTGTCGGGTGCCTGGAACTCCAGCGCGTGCTCGCTCAGCACGCAGTCGGCCCGCACCACCGCACTACCGCCCGTGCCGCTCGTGCCGCCCAGGCCGCTCGTGCCGCTCGTGCCGCTCGTGCCGCTCGTGCCGCCCAGGCCGCGCAGCGACACCGGTGCGGAGGTGCCCACCGTGCGCGGCCCCTGCCCCGAGGATCCGGCGACGAGGAGGAAGGCCGTCCTCACCTGCCGGGTCACGAGATGCAGGGTCGCGCCGGTGAGGAAGTGCCCGCCGAGCAGGGCGCCGCCCCGCAGCTCGACCGCGCTCGGCCCGACGGGGGTCGCGGTGACCCGGTTCACGGGCCACTCCAGCGGGATCTGGCCGCGGCTGCGCAGTTGCAGGCGACCGCCCGTGACGACCACGTACGCGGCCAGTTCGGCCGGGGCGTCGTCCCCGGTGCCGGCCTCGTAGTGGGGGGTGATCGAGATGGCGCACGGGCTGATGAAGTCCGTGGCCTGGGCGTCCGGCATGAGTTTGCCGCGCAGGCCGGTCAGCGCGGTGAGCGCGGGGCGCGGCAGCTCGCCGGAGGTGAGCTCGATGGTTCTGCCGTCCGGCAGCCGGAGGTCGGCGACCAGCCTGGTGCTGCCGTCGACCAGCTCGATCGTGGCGTCGGGGTCGGCGGCCGGGTCCAGCGCGGTGACGACCGGGATGCCGAGTCCGCCGGTGTCGTGCACGTACACGGCGGGCCGGTCGGTGAGCAGCAGGGAACGGGTGCCCGTCCAGGAGAACCCGGACGACTGGCGTTCCAGGAGCACGTCGTGCCGGGAGCTGTCGAAGACGACCCGTCCTCGCACGTTGCCCCAGGCGATCGGCACTGCTGCTCACCCCCTTGCCCAGGATCGTGCTCTCCTAGAGGGGGGACGTACAGGGAGAAATACCTACTGACTTCATCCCCTCAGCGGTCGCAGCGCGGAGCCCCACGTGTGCACCTGGTCGAGGACGGCGTTGAGCCGGTCCTCGTGGAAGCCGGCGGGGTTGAAGCCGTCGACGAAGTCGGTGTGGATCGACAGGCCGACCTGGTTCGACACGGTGGCCACGCTGAGCAGGCCGAGGACGTGCCGCAGGTGCGAGATGGCCCGCGGCGCGCCGTCCACGCCGTAGCCGACGAACCCGGCCGCCTTGTTGGTCCACTCCGTGTACAGGAAGTCCAGGGCGTTCTTGAGCGCGCCCGGGTAGGAGTTGTTGTACTCGGGGGTGACGATCACGAAGGCGTCCAGGGACGCGATCTTGGCCGACCAGCGCCGGGTGTGCTCGTGCTGGTAGTTGCCCGTGGAGGGGTGCTCGGGCTCGTCCAGGTTGCCCAGGTCGTAGTCGAGCAGGTCGACGATCTCGTACTCGGCGTCGCCCCGCTTGGCCGCCAGGTCGCGGACCCACTGCGCCACCACCTCGCCGGTGCGGCCTGGACGGGTGCTGCCAAGGATGATGCCTACCTTCAGCATGTCGGTGCTCCTCAGGGAAGTTCGGTTACTCGAATCACCGTAGAAGGAGAAGCCGAGATACTGAATGCGCTGCTGTCCCAGATTTATACGCAATCGTCTCAGGCGTTAGACTTGCCGCCATGGACATGCTGAGCGACGTGGTCGCCTTCATGCGCACCGGCCGCCCCAACTCCAGCCGCGTCTCGTGGCGGGCCCCGTGGGGGGTGGCGTTCCCCTCAGCGCCCGGTTCCGCGGGCTTTCACGTGGTGCTGAGCGGGTCCTGCTGGCTGCTGCCGCCCGAGGGCGAGCCCGTCCGGCTGAACGTGGGCGACGTGGTGTTCCTGCCGCACGGCGACGGGTTCGGGCTGGCCGACGACCCCGCCAGGCCGCTGGCTCGGTCGGACTGCGCGCTGCACACCGAGCTGTTCTCCTCGGCCGGCTTCGAGGGCGCCGGGGCCGAGACGGTCCTCCTGTCCTGCGGCTACCGTACGTTCCCCGACCGCAGCCATCCCATCCTGGGCTCGCTGCCCGCCCTCATCCACCTGCCCTCGACGCTCGGCAGGCACCCCGAGCTGCGGGCCGCCGTCGAGCTGCTGGCCGGCGAGATCGGCAACCCGCGCCCCGGCGCGGACACCGTCGTGTCGTCCCTGCTCGACATGTTGCAGCTGTACATCCTGCGGGCCTGGTTCGACAGCGACGGCGAGCCCTGCACGATGTCGGGCTGGGCCGCCGCGCTGGCCGACCCCGCCATCGGGCGCGCGCTCGACGCCATCCACTGCGAGCCGGGCCGCCGCTGGACGGTCGAGTCGCTGGGCGCACACGCGGGCCTGTCGCGGGCCGGCTTCGCGCGCCGCTTCACGGCGCTGGTCGGGCAGGCGCCGCTGGCGTACCTGACCTGGTGGCGGCTGGCGAGCGCGGCCCGCATGCTGCGCGAGTCAGACGCGTCAGTGGCGGAGGTGGCCGAGCGGGTGGGTTACACCTCGGAGTTCGCCTTCGGCAACGCCTTCAAGCGGGAGTACGGCGTGGCGCCCGGCCGGTTCCGCCGCCGCGCGGCCGTGGCCTAGGCGCCGGCCTGGCTCCAGGTGGTGAGGCGGCGCAGGGCGTACTCGACGGGCCCGTACCGGTGCGTGCGCAGCCACCACGCGCTCAGCCCCAGCAGCACGGCGTAGATCATCAGGGCCACGCCCATCACGGCCGCCGGTGACAGCTTGCCCGCCAGCGCGAGGCCGTACCCGGTGAAGATCAGGCAGCACAACACCGACTGCCCGAGGTAGTTGGAGGCCGCCACCCGTCCGGCGGGGGCCAGCGCCCGCCCGGCGGCGGGGAAGCGGCGAGTCACGCGCAGCAGGGTGACCACGTACGCGGCGGCCAGCGGCACCGAGGTGACCGCGCTCACCGCCAGCCCGGCCGGCTCCCACGCGCCCGCCTGCCCGGCCGTCACCGCGAGCAGCACCCCGCCGGGCAGGCCGAGGCCGAAGCCGATCCACTGGATCCGGGGCGCGAGCCGCCACCAGCGCCCGGTCTCCTCCAGCAGCCTGGTCTTGCCCGCCGCCAGCCCGAACAGGAACATGGCCAGCGCCGTCGGCCCCTGGAAGAGCCAGATCATCGCGGCGAGCGACGGGTAGAGCTCCACCTGGAGGGTCAGCACGTCGAGCGGGCTGCCGGTGGCCAGGGCCAGCACGCGGGCCGCCGCCGCCGGATCGGCGGCCGGGGGCTGACCGGCCGTGGGGTCGAGGGTGGACAGCGCCGCCAGCCCCGCCCACAGCAGGGCGAGCCCGCCCACGATGGCCGACCCGGTCACCACGGCCGTCCTCGGCCTGATGCCGCGCATCGCGAGCAGGACCAGGCCGAGCACGGCGTACAGGGTGAGGATGTCGCCGATCCACAGCAGCAGCCCGTGCGCCAGGCCGATCACGAACAGCCCCAGGCACCGGCGCAGCGTCCTGGCCCGCACGCTCACGCCCGCCCGCTCCGCCGAGCGCAGCTGGAGCGTGAACGAGTAGCCGAACAGGAACGAGAAGACGATGTAGAACTTGGTCAGCACGAGCGCCGTGATGAGCGAGGCCACGGGGCCGTCGGGGATGGGCATGGCGCCGTTGACGGCGTAGCCGGGGTCGGCGAAGTAGCCGATGTTGGCGACCAGGATGCCCGCGAGCGCGAACCCGCGCACCACGTCCACCTCGTGGACACGGGTGGCGGGCGGTGTGCGCACTTCTGTCATGAGCCTGAAGCTACGGACGGCTTGCCGGGCCCGGCATCGAACCTTGGTCTCCTGCGAGGCGACCAAAGCATGGGGTGTTTGGGGCAGAAGGTAAGGGCCTGCACCACAATGAGGGCATGGCATACCCCCCGCAGCCTCCGCGGCCCGCAGGCTACGGCCCTCCCCAGCCTTACGGCCCGCCCCAGGGTTACGGACCCCCGCCACCGCACGGAGGACAGCCGCCATACGCGCCATACGGGGGTCGGCCGCCGTACGGTGCCCCGGGACGACCGCGCCCTCCCAAGAACAACACCGCGCTGCTCATCGGCCTGGCGAGCGGCCTGGCCGTGCTCCTGCTGGCCGGCGGCGGCTGGGCCGCGTACGCGTACCTGAGCGTCCCGGACCCCCCCCCCCCCCCCCCCCCCCCCCCCCCCC
>NZ_VSEY01000074.1 GCF_008086045.1 Nonomuraea sp. PA05
CCCGGTGCTGGCCACCCGCGGTTCCGCCGGCGGCTATCGGCTCGGCGCCGGTGCCGTGCTGCCGCCGTTGCTGCTCGACGACGAGGAGGCGGTCGCCGTCACCGTCGGCCTGCGGACCGCGACCGGTGGCGCCATCGCGGGGATCGAGGAGGCGTCGTTGCGGGCGCTGGCGAAGCTGGAGCAGGTGCTTCCGTCCCGGTTGCGGCGCCGGGTCAACACCCTGCAGGCCTACACGGTGCCGGTGCCCCGCGGCGACGCCGGCCCCAGCGTCGACCCGGCGGTCCTGACCGCCTTGAGCGCGGTCTGCCGCGACCGGGAGCGGCTCCGCTTCGACTATCACGACCACGCCGGCGCGGCCACCGTACGCACGGTCGAGCCGTACCGGCTCGTCATCTGGGGCCGCCGCTGGTACCTGCTGGCCTGGGACGTCGAGCGGGACGACTGGCGCACCTTCCGTGTCGACCGGATCCGGCCCCGCACCCCGACCGGCCCCCGCTTCACCCCACGGGACCTGCCCGACGACGACGTCGCCGCGTACGTGTCAGGCCGGGTGTCCGCCGCCGCCTGGCGCTACCGGACACAGGTCACCGTGCACGCGCCGGCCGAGGTCATCGCCGATCGGATCGGCCCGGCGGCAGGTACGGTCGAACGCCTCGACGACCGTACCTGCGTCCTGCACACCGGCGCCGACACGATCGAGACCCTCGCCGTCCACTTGGGTCTGCTCGATGCGGACTTCGACGTCACCGGGCCGCCGGAACTCCTCACGCACCTGCACCGTCTCGCCCACCGATACCTCCGCACGATCACCTCGTCTGCACCAGGTGATCGGACCGGGTGAGCGCCCGCCGCAGCCTGACCGCAACACCGCCGGAGCAGGCAGGAGCCGCTTGCCGCCGAATGGTGGGGCAGCCCTGCCCGGTCACGGGGAGGACCGCGACCAGCAATGACGCGGCCGGCCTAGCCGAGGTGCTCGCTGGAGGACTCCACCGTCTGCTTGAAGATGTTCAGGCCGTGGTCCATCCCGGCGCCCATCGGGATGGCGAGGTCGTCCGGTCGCACGTCGTGGATCCAGACGAACCGGCTGCGGCCGTCCTCGTGCGGGAAGACCTGCATCGAGGCGTTGTCGTGTGCCGGCTGCATGGTGCCGCCGATGACCGAGAAGACGAGCCGGCGCGGCTCGTCGTCGAGCGCGATGAGCCGCTCCCGCAGCACCATGCCGTCGGCGAATGTGACGACCCTGACGTCTGGTTCGTCGAGCCGGCTGCCGGTGACGAAGCCCGGCGCCATCCGGACGGGCCCGTCGGTGAAGTCGCTGATGATCGCCCACACGGCCGCGGGGTCGGCATCGATGATGATCTCTTTGTGCACGGAGGCCATGTCTGTCTCTTCTGTAGTGGTGGGAATTGGTGTCGCGCGGTGGCGAGTGCGTCTAGGCGGCGACGACGCAGAAGTGGTTGCCCTCGGGGTCGGCCAGCACGACCCAGCCGTCGAAGCGCCGCACTTCACTCGCGCCAAGGGCCCGGATCCGGCCGACCTCGCCTGCCAGGTCATCAGTGGACAGGTCCAGGTGCAGCCGGTTCTTGCCCTCCCGGCCCTCGGGCACGGCCTGCAGGGACAGGCCCACGCCGCTCTTGTTCGTGTCCTCCAGGTAGGTGGCGCCTTCGTCCGAGGACGCGACCTGGTATCCGGTGACCGCCTGCCAGAAGGCGGTGCTGCCGGCCAGGTCGTTCGTGTCGATGCAGATGTTGCCGATGCTGATGCTCATCAGCGACCCTTCCTGATCTAACTGACGTAGCGGTTACGCCAGTTAGGTAACCTACCATCGCCGATAGCCGGATAGGCTGCGAGACGTGATGGATGAGCGTGCCACCGATCCCGTGCCGGACAACCTCGAGGCCGGGACAGCGCCGATGCCGCTGCGCGTGATCGAGGAGTTCGTCAACACCCGCCGCCGCGACGGCGACGAGATCGCAACCCCGCAGCAGCTTGCGACCTGGTTGCACGCCCGCGGCCTCATGCCGGCCGGCACGGTGGTGAACGCCGAGCAGCGCGACCGTGCCGAACGCATCCGCGAGGGACTTCGCGCACTGATCGCCGAGAACAACACCGAGCCGGTCTCCAGCCCGCGCCCGGACGGCCTCAACCCCGCCGCCCGCGCCGAACTCGCCGACCTCACCCGCGACTTCCCGCTGATGCTCGACGTGACCGTTTCCCCGCCCCGGCTGGTCGCCCGCGCCCGGATGCCGGTGGAGGCGGCGCTGGCCGGGCTCCTCGTCGTCGTGGCCGAGGCCGTGGCGGAAGGCACGTGGACACGGCTGAAGGCCTGCCGGGAGCCAAGCTGCCGATGGGCCTACTACGACCACTCCCGCAACCGGCGCCGGACCTGGTGCTCCATGGACATCTGCGGCAACCGCGCCAAAGCTCGCGCCTCTCACCACCGCAAGTCCGCCGCGCCCTTGACCGCGGACCAGCCGACGAACCGATGACCCCGCGCCGTCGGCCCGCCGGCCTCGCTCCGTCGGGACAGGCGCGGGGTTCGCGATCACGCAGAGTGTCCCCGCGTTCTCGCATGTGGACGTCGGCCCGTCGCTGCTGGAGGGCTATCACCCGCTCCCGCCTTGGGCGGGTATGCCGCTATCAGGCGATGGCCGTGCGCCGCAGGAAGGCCTGACGTCAGGTGCGGCGCTGCGACGCGGCCGGCTGGGTGGCGGCCAGGCTGGCCAGGAGCTTGAGCCGCTCTTCTGAGGTGCTGCCCGGTTCTGCGGTGTAGATGGTCAGGCCGTACACCGTCCGGCTGGACACGGGCAGGTCGAGCGACTGGTAGGCCAGCTCCAGGTCGCCGGCCTGCGGATGCCACAGCCGCTTGTCGCCGTCATGGCGGATCCGCACGTCGTGGGCGGCCCACTGGGTGCGGAACTCGGTGCTGAGCGTGGACAGCTCGCCGACGAGGTCGCGCAGGGCCCGGTCGTGGGGCTCGCGCCCGGCCTCGGCGCGCAGCAGCGCGGCGCTGACGGCGGCGGCCTCGTCCCAGTCGACGAAGAACCGCTGGGAGTCCGGGTCGAGGAAGACGTAGCGGGCGAGGTTGGCGCGGCCGTGCCGAGCGGTGACCGGGCTGTCGAAGACCGGCGCGAGCACGGCCCGGGCCAGCGCGTTGCAGGTGACGATGTCGGTGCGGCCGTTGCGCACCCACGCCGCCGACATCGTCATGGAGTCCAGCAGCCACTGCACCCGCGGCGGGACCTGGACGTCCCTGCGGCGCGAAGGCGCGCGGCGGGCGGCGTGGGCCAGGTCGAACAGGTAGGTGCGTTCGTCCTGGTCCAGGCGCAGGGCCTGGGCCACCGCGTCGAGCACCTCTGGTGAGACGCCGCTGATGTGGCCCTTCTCCAGCCGCGTGTACCACTCGGTGCTCACCCCGGCCAGCACCGCGACCTCCTCGCGGCGCAGCCCGGGGACCCGGCGCCGGCCGCCGGCGGGCAGCCCGACCTGCTCCGGGGTGAGCTTGGCGCGCCGGGTGGCGAGGAAGTCCCGGATCTGGGCACGGTTGTCGGGCCGGTCGTCCATGCCTTCCACGGTAGCGGCCAGGTTCGCGCAGGTGGCGGTGGCAGAGGGGTTGAGCTTGTCCCCCCTATGAACGCGCTCTGCCTCGTGCGCGGCCGGGCGGGTTTCCTGGGATCGCCAACAGCAGCACCTCCGACATCCAGGAGTATGAGCATGACCGGCAAGACCGTACTGATCACCGGCGCGACCAGCGGCATCGGCGCCCACACCGCGCGGCTGCTCCTCGGCCGCGGCCACCGCGTGGCCGTCACCGGCCGCGACGAGAGCAGGCTCAAGTCCTTCCTCGACGAGACCGGCCACCCCGACCGGCTGCTCGGCATCATCGCCGACGCCGCCGACTGGCCGGCCACCCAGGCCGCCGTGACCCGCACCGCGGAACACTTCGGCGCCCTGCACGCCGCGGTGGCCAACGCCGGGTTCGTCCCCGCCGACCACCCGCGCACCATCGCCGACGGCGACCCGCGACTGTGGGCGCCCATGGTCCTGACCAACGTTCTCGGCCCTGCCCTGCTGGCCAACGCCGTCCTGCCTCACCTGGAGGCGACGGGCGGGCGGCTGGTGCTCATCGGCAGTGTCGCCGGGCTGAAGAACAGCGCGGCCAACCTGTACTCCGCCACCAAGTGGGCCGTCACCGGCATGGCCGAGAACCTGCGGATGTACGCCACCAGCCGCGGCGTCGGCGTCACCCTCGTCAACCCCGGCATGACCGACACCGCCTTCTGGCAAGGCGGCGTCCCGCCCTTCGCCATGTCCCCCGAGCCCGTCGCCGAGGCCATCTGCTTCGCCCTCGGCCAGCCGGCCGGTGCCGACCTCAACACGCTGACCATCCGGCCGATCGGCCAGCCCGTCTGAGGCGCGCATCACGATCCCGGTCGAGTTCCCGCCGCAGGGGGACGGGCCGCGTCTCGTCCCCCTGCTTGTCAGGAAGTGCCGCTCAGTGTTCCCAGGCGGCGGCGCCCCGCAGGAGGTGATGGTCAGACAGGTCGCCCGCGCAGGCCGCCGCGTCGCCACGCACGGTCGTGAACCAGTAGTAGCTCAGGAAGATGTAGTCGATCTTCCCGGGGTGGGTGACGTTGGGCGAGCACGGCTTCTTGGCCGTCGCCTCGCCGGACCGGCACCGGTCCTGGCTCGGGGCGCAGCCGTTCACGAAGAAGCTCTTGTCGTTCTCGTCGACCTCCTGGAACACCCCCCGGCCGCCCGAATGGTTGTAGAGCGGGTCGAGGGCGGCCTCGTGGGGCAGCACGTTGAAGTCGCCGGCCAGCACCACCGGGTCCCCCATGGCGGCGAACTCCCTGGTGAGGGTCGCTACGTGGGCGATCTGGCGGCTGCCGAGAGCGCCCGGGGCGATGTGGGTGTTGCACGCGCGGACCAGGCGGCCGGTGATCGGAGCCCGCGCGCACAACATGATGCGGTTCTCGATCGTGCCGGAGGGGTCGGTCTCCGGGAGGGGGTAGACGACGCGGCTGCCGTTGTTGATCGTCTGCGCGGCTCCCTTGGCGAAGATCACCAGGCCGAAGCGGAGGTCGGCGTCCGGGTTGTCGGGGTCCCATCGGCCGCACCCCGGCGCGGTGCGGGTCGCCGCCCAGATCGAGTCGTACTTCGGCCCGTTCGTACGGCTCTGCAGGTGGTTGCGCAGCGTGGTCCACTGCAGGTAGCAGACCTCCTGCAGCATCACGAGGTCGGCGTCCCAGTAGTCCATGGCTCTGACGACCATGTCCCGCCAGGCCGCCGGTGACTTGCCGTAGATCGGCGGGCAGTGGCTCGCGGCGCCGCACACGTTGTAGCTGAGGAACCTGGGCCGCGGCCAGCCGGCGGGGTCGGCGGTGTCCGCGTGCGCGGGCACCGGCCCGAGGAGCAGGGGTAAGGCGAAGAGCGTCGAGAGCAGCGCCCTGAGGGTCGCTCGCATCGGCGGGGTCCTTTCATGAGGGGTGTCTATTCCACGGTGATGACCTGGCCGGTGAGCCTGGCCCGTTCGGCGGCGAAGACCGCGAGGTGTGAGGAGAGGGATTCGGCCGGCCCTGAGCGGACCTGGGAGCGGTCGCCGGTGGCGACCGCGCGGACGAAGGCGGCCATGAGCCGCTCGTCGCCGCCCGCGTGGCCGCCGCCCGCCGTGGGGTCGCCGCCCGCGGCCACCGCGATGGTCGAGGACTCGCCCGTGCGGAAGTCCTTGACCTCGACGTGCTCGCCGTCGCAGCTCAGCTCGCCATGGGTGCCGAAGATCCGGGTGGTGCGGTGCCCGCCGGTGGTGAAGGCGGTCATCGTGAACGTGCCGGTGGCTCCTCCTTCGAACTCCATGGCGACGACCTGGTGATCGACGACGTCGTTGTCGCAGTCGTAGACGCACCTGCCGTACGGGCCGTGCCGCAGCGCGCCGGTGAGCGCCTCTTCGGTGAACGTGGAGGTGACCACGCTCAGCGGCCAGCCGTGCCGGCCCTGGTGGAGCCGGTCGAAGTAGAGCCTTCTGGCGGAGTACGGGCACCGCGGCTCGACGGCGCAGTCGAGGCAGCGCGTGGCCGCCCCCTCGGGCCGGTTCTCCGGCCGGAAGTGCTTGAGCCCGCCGAAGCCGGTGACCTTGCGGATGGGCCGGCCCACGACGTACTGCAGCCAGTCGAGGTCGTGGCTGGACTTGGCCAGCAGCATGAACGTGGACTGGTCGGTGCGGCGCCAGTTGCCCCGCACGTAGGAGTGCGCCTGATGCCAGAAGCCGACGGGTTCGAGGTGCTGGACGGAGACGATCTCCCCGATCTGCCCGGATTCGACGACGGCTCTGACGGCATCGGTGTAGGGCGCGTACCGCAGGACGTGACAGACGGCGAAGATCACTCCGGCCTTCTCCACGGCGGCCACGATGTCCCGGCACTCGGCCTCGGTCGGCGCCAGCGGCTTCTCCACCAGCAGGTGGCAGCCGAGGTCCGCGAAGGCCGTGGCGGGCTCGGCGTGCTCGGCGTCCTGGGTCGCGATCACGACGGCGTCGGCGATCCTCCCCGCGTCCGCGAGCTGCCTCCAGCCGGGGAAGATCCGGGCGCCGCTCTGGCGGGCCAGCGGCAGCGCCCGCTCCCGCGACGGGTCGGCGACGGCCACGATCCGCACCTGTCCGGGATGCGCCAGCGCCCACCGGGCGTACGCGGTGCCGCGGTCTCCGGCCCCGACGATGGCCAACGACACGGGTGTCATGCTTCTCCGCTCAGGTGTTGAGGTTGTTCAGCAGGGAGCTCTCGACGCTGTCCAGCGCGGTTCTGAGCGCTCCCACGGTGACGGCGCGGTCGCCCAGCGCCGACACCTTCAGTTGCGGCGGCAGCGAGGTCATCTGCGGCAGCCTGCGCCGGATCGGCTCGGCGATCTGCTCGCCCGCCGCGGCCACGCCGCCGCCGATGACGATCAGTTCGGGGTTCAGCAGCAGGGCCAGCGTGCCGACGGCCCTGGCGATGCGGCCGAGGATCTGTTCGAGGACCTGCTGAGCCTCCGCGTCGCCGTCGCGGGCGGCGGCCATCAGGAGCGCGGCGTCGCCGGTCAGGTCGCCGGAGAAGCCGGGCTGGCCGGTGTGCTCGCGGAGCCTGGCCACGACCTCCTTGCCGACGCTGCCGGCCAGCGCGCCGATGCCCTCCGCGCCCGGGGTGTGCTCCAGCAGGCTGAGGAACGCCATTTCGCCGGCGCCACCGTCGTGCCCGCGGAAGACCTGGCCGCCCGAGACGATCCCGGCGCCGAGCCGTTCGCCGGCCAGCACGTAGATCACGTCCGCGCTCGCGGTGGCGATGCCGCGCCACCGCTCGCCGACCACGGCGAGGTTGGCGTCGTTGTCGGCCAGGACGGGCGCGTCGAAGGAGCGTCCCAGCTCGGTCCTGAGGTTGAGTCCCGTCCACTCGGGCAGCACGTCGCAGACCAGCACCACCCCTGTGCGGGGGTCCACGACGCCGGGCGTGGCCGCGCTCGCGGCCAGCACGGCGGCCCGCTCGACGCCGGCCTTCCTCAGCGCGGCCGTGACGGTCCGCCGCACTCCGTCCAGCCGCGCCTTGCGGCCGAGCTCCTGGCCGAGCGGCCGCACCTCGGTGCTCAGCACGGTGCCCCGCAGGTCGGCCACCGCGACATTGCACTTGTGCACCCCGATGTCGATGCCGACGACGTGGCCCCGTTCCGCCCTGAACCGGACGAGCCTGGCCGGCCGGCCCCGCCGTCCGGGCGTGTCGTCCTCCGTCTCGGCGATGAGCCCGATCCGCCGCAGGTCCTCGATCACCGCGTCCACCGTCGGACGGGACAGGCGTGCCGCCTCGGCCAGTTCGCCGAGCCGGATCGCGTCGACGTCCCGCAGCACGTTGAGCACCGTCTCGGCGTTCAGGCGGCGAAGCAGGGGAGCGGTGGCGGAAGAGGTCATGGGGCTGTCCTCGCTAAGATGACGAAGGAACCGGCGTGTCGCATGGTGTCACCCCTTCACGGCGCCGGAGGTGAGCCCGGCGACGATGCGGCGTTGGGCGAGCAGGACCAGGACCACGACGGGCACGGTGACCAGGAGGGCGGCCGCGGCGATGGCGCCGTACGGCTGCTGGAACTCCGAGTCGCCGGTGAAGAAGGCCAGCGCTGCGGGCACCGTGCGGGAGGATTCGGTCGAGGTGAGCGAGATCGCGAACAGGAACTCGCCCCAGCAGGCGATGAACGTGAGCAGGAACGTGGTGACCACCCCGGGCGCCGCGACGGGCAGGATCACCCGGAGCAGCGCCTGGAGCCGGGTCGCCCCGTCCACCTGCGCGGACTCCTCCAGATCCGCCGGGATCGTACGGAAGAAGGCGGTCAGCAACCAGATCGCCAGCGGCAGCGAGAAGGAGACGTACGGGATGATGAGGCCGAGCCAGGTGTCGAACAGGCCGAGCTCCGTCCACAGCGTGAACAGCGGGCCCACCAGCGCGATCGCGGGGAACATGGTCAGGCTCAGCGCCACCGCGAGCACCGCCCGGCTGCCGCGGAAGCGCAGGCGGGCGATCGCGTACGCCGCGACGGCGCCGACGGCGACCGAGGCGGTCGTGGCGATGAGGGAGATGCCCACCGAGTTGGCCAGCGCGCTGGTGAACATCGGCTTGGTGAACAGCCCGGTGTAGTTGTCCAGCGTGGGGGAGTCGGGCAGGAACCGGCCGTCGTTCTGGAGCGTCGCCGGCTTCAGCGACAGGCTCACCACCCACACGAGCGGCACCAGCGTCCAGACCGCGACCAGGGCGGTGACCAGGACGTCGAAGATCCTGCGCCTCATCGGGGGCCTCCCAGCTCGGACCTGAACGCCCTGACGAAGCAGGACGCGATCAGCGCGACGCAGCCGAACAGCAGCACCGAGACGGCCGAGCCGAGACCGACCTCCAGGTCCCGGATCAGGAAGCGGTAACTCAGGAACGACAGCGTCTCCGTCCCGACCGCGCCCTGCGTCTGGATGTAGACGGTGTCGAAGATGCGGAAGGCGTCCAGGGTGCGGAAGAGCAGGGCGACCATGATGGCCGGGCGCACGCACGGGACCGTGATCCGCCAGAAGCGCTGCCAGGCGCCGGCGCCGTCCACCTTGGCCGCCTCGTACACCTCGCCGGGGACGGTGACCAGCCCGGCCAGCAGCATCAGCGCCATGAACGGGGTCGTCTTCCAGACCTCGGTCAGCACGATCACCGTGTACGCCGACCAGGTCTCACCCAGCCAGTTGAAGTCGCCGCCGACGAACCCCACCGACGGCTGGAAGGCGAAGCGGAAGGCGAACGCCGAGACCACCGTCAGCACCGCGTACGGCACGAGCACGACCGTGCGCAGCAGGTGCCGCCCCCACATGACCTTGTGCATGGCCAGCGCGAGCGCGAACCCCAGCGTGAACTCCAGGCCCACGCTGGTCACGGTCAGGACGGCCGTCGCGGCGAGATCCCGCCACCAGTCCTGGCCGGACAGGACCGCACCGTAGTTGTCCAGCCCCGCGAACGCGCGCTCGTCCGGCGCGCTGAGCGAGTACCGCTCCAGTGACAGCCCCGCGGTCCGCAGGACCGGCACCAGGGTCACCGCCATCATGAGCAGCAGGGCCGGGCCGGCCATGAGCCAGCCCAGCCGCTGCTCCGCGCGGGCCCGGCTCACCGCCCCGACCGCTCGCTTCACTGCCCCACTGCCTCGGCGACCGCGGCCTGCGCCTTGGCCGCGGTGCCGGGCGACACGGACGCGGGCGGGTGGAAGGCCGTCTGGATCGCGGTGGACAGGGCGTTGTACTTGCGCACCATCGGCCGCGGCGCCGCCTCGGCGATCGAGTCCCGCATGACGTCGGCGAACGGGAACTTCGCGCGCACCTCGGCGTCGTCGTAGACGGCGGCGCGGGCGGCCGGGATGCCGGCCCCCATCATGAAGCCCTTCTGCGCCTTCGCCGAGGTCAGGCAGGCGACCGCGGCGAAGGCGGCCTCGCGCTGAGCCTCGGGGGTGCCGGCGCCCACGGCGACGTTGGAGCCGCCGAGCGGAGGGGCGCTGGGCAGATCGGCCGTCACCCTCGGGTAACGGGCCCAGCCGTAGTCGTCGAAGACCTTCTTGAACGCGGGCTCCTTCCCGGCGCGTTCGGCTGCCGCGGCGTAGACGTAGCCCCAGTTCGTCATGAACGAGGCCTCGCCCTGCTCGAAGGCCGCGCGCATGGTCTCCTCGTCGAGCGTGCTCATGGCCTTCAGCGCCGCCGGTCCCGACGCCAGCGAGCCGATCACCGTGGCCGCGGCCCGGCCGGCGTCGCTGTCGAGGCCCGGCTTGCCCGTGGCGTCGACGATCTGGCCGCCGGCCGAGGCCACGAGCGCGTTGATGAAGACCGTGTAGCCCTCGTACCGGTTGCCGGGGGCGGCGACCCCGCGTTCGCCCTCGGGCAGGCCGCCGGCCGCGGTCAGGAGCTGCTCCCAGGTCAGCTCGCCCTTGGCCGGGTCGATCCCCGCCTCGGCGGCACGCGACTTGCGGTACCAGAGCAGTTGCGAGCCGGACAGCAGGGGCGCGGCGTACAGCTTGTCCTGCCATGTCGCCGACTTCAGCGCGCCGCTCAGCGTGCCGTCCTTGACCGTCGCCGCGGTGGGGGCGGGAAGCGGCAGGATCCAGCCGGCCTCGGCGAACTCGGCCGTCCAGACCACGTCCATGGTGATGAGGTTGACCGACCTGTCCTTGGCCGACAGCCGCCGGACGAGCTGCTCGCGCTGCTTGTCCGAGCCGTCGGGCAGGGTCTCGACCTTGATCGTGTACTTGCCGTCGCCCGTGCAGGCGGCGACGGCGGCCTGCGTGGGCGTCTCGGCGTTCGGGCCTTGCCACCAGGTGAGGGTGGCAGGGCCGTCGCTCTCGGCGGCGCACGCGGCGAGGGGCAGGACGGTGAGCGCCGCCGTGGCCAGCCGAAGCAGATTCTTCATGGGAGTCCTTGGGGGGACGACGTTTTTTCAGCGTCATTTATTAATTGAGTCGGAACAATAGGAGGAGCGGAAGCCGACGTCAAGGCATGGGTGTGCGCTCACCTACGGCACAGGCCGGTCCTGCGGGGGCTTGCGGCTGAGGCGAGAACACCTATGATCGCTCGGAGTGTGGCCTCGGGGGTCAGAGAGATTTGGAACGGGATCCGGCGTTAGCGGGGTTCCCGCTGGTCAGCAGGGGCACCGACTCGCCTGCCGAGCGAGGTTGGCAAACGCCGGATTCCGTTCCATCGCCCAGCGGGTCGTGGCAACGGATAACGGAGGTCAGGGACGGGTTCTCGCCCTTGCGCCTGCCGGTGGGGATGATCAGGTCCGTGCGGATGTCTTCGACGCGTTCTCCGGCGGCTTTACGTCGCAGCACGGTGTGCAGCATGTCGTCGGTGATCACAGGCGGGCGGCCGCCGTGCTTGCCCTTGCGGGCGGCGGCGTCCAAGCCCTCCAGGGTGGCTTCGCGGATGGCTTCGCGTTCGGTTTCGGCCATGGCGGCGAAGAACGCGAACAGCATCCGGCCCGGCCCGGCCGGGTCGTAGATGCCGGCCAGCGGTCCGGCGAGCATCTCCAACACTAGGCCGTGGGCGGTCAGGTGGTCGGCCAGGGCGGTGAGTTCGGCGGCGTCGCGGCCCAGCCGCTTCATCTCATAGACGGTCAGGACGACCCGGCAGTGCGGGGCGTGCGCCTGATCTGCCGGGCCAGCGCGAGCGCGGCCTCGAACTGGGGGCTAACCATCGAGCTAAAGGGGGGAGGCCCCGGCCAGCCCTTCGCGGAAGGCGATGGCCGTCGCCTCGGTGCGGGTCGCCGCGCCCAGTTTCGTCAGGATGTGGGAGACGTGCACGCCCGCCGTACTCGGTGAGATGTGCAGCCGGGCGGCGATCTGCCGATTGCTCAGGCCCTCGGCGATCAACCTGAGCACTTCACGCTCACGCTCGGTGAGCCCATCGTGCCCCGGCCGGGGCCGTCCGAGCAGGGCGATCTCGCGGGCCAGCGGTGCGGCGCCCAGCTCTTCGGCCAGCCGTGCGGCTTCCCTCAAGCGTACGGACGCTGCGGGGCGGTCGCCTGCGGCCAGCGCGGCCCGCGCGCCGTGGAGCAGGGTCAACGCCAGCTCGTACGGCTGTCGCAACTCCCGCCAGGCCGCCGCGGCGTCCTCCCAGCCGTCATCCTTGATCAGCGCGCCCAGCATGACCTGCCAGGCCCGGTCGAGCGGTCCGTCCACGCCGAGCGCGGCGTCGGCCGCGGACAGCTCTGCCTGTCGTTGCTCCACCCGTTCGCGCAGGTCCTCGCCGTCGCCGTGCGCGAGCCTGGCCCGCTGCGCCAGCGCGCCGGCGACCAGGACAGGCCGGGCGTCGCTGCTGTAGATCCGGGTGAGCGCCGGATCGGCCAGCGCCCGCTCCACCAGCAGGTCGGCCCTGTCGTGGTCGCCCTGGGCGACCGCGAGCAGGCAGAGCAGCCGATAACGGAAGAACATGACTCCATGGGCGGGGTGCTCCACCTCCGCCGCGGCCTCTGCCGCCCCGGCCAGATCCCCGCGCAGCAACGCCAGGTATCCGGCGAGCGCGCGCAGCGCCTGGCGCGGCAGGGGCGGCGGGTCCTCCTGCAGGCTCTCGCGCAGGACGGCGGACGCCTCGTCCCACCGCCCCGCCAGGATCAGGCTGTGCCCGGCGAAACGCGCGAGGTCAGCGCCCCGGCTGCGGCCCAGCCCGTACCGGCGGGCATGGCGAATGCCGCTCATGGCCGCCTCGACGGCGCGGTGATGGTCACCGGCCTTGGTGTGCAGGGTGGCCTCGTACATGGGCACGGTCATCAGCAGGTCGTGGCCGTCGAGCCGCTCGGCCAGCGCGCGGGCCTGCGCCAGCATGCCGAGGTCACGCGTCAGGGACCCGACGCCCAGCAGCCCACGGACGGTGACCGTGGCATCGCCGGTGCGCCTGCCGATGGCCAGCGCCTCCTCGAACGACTCACGAGCCCTGTCCACCTCGGGCAGCAGGCCCATGGCCAGCACGCCGAGCAGCCGCCCCCGCCGGTTGCCGTCGAGGCCGGCGGGCAGCAGGTCCAGCGCCCGCTCCCAGTCACAGACGCCGGTCCCGTTCAGCCGGTGCTGCAACCGGCCCCGGTGCTCCAGCAGTTGGGCGGCCCGCTCGGGCTCGCGCCGCTCGTCCACCTCAGCCAGCCCCGCACTGGCGTACTCGATCCCGCGAGCGTACTCGCCGCTGAGCATGCAGGCCTCGGCCGCGTCGGTCAGGACGTCGATCCTGTCGGCGCCCAGCTCCGCGCGCGGATCCCACAGCTCCAGGACCTGGTCGAGCAGGCGTACCTGCTCCCCGTAGGCATAGGACCTGCGCGCCTGGCCCGCGGCCAGGTACGCGGCCGGCAGGGCCAGGCCGCGATTCCCCGCGGCGTAGGCGTGCGCGGCCAGCTCCGCAGGCGAGCCGCGATCGCGCAAGGCCTCCGCGTAACGCGCGTGCAGACGCGACCGCTCTCCGGGCAGCAAATCCTCATACACCGCCTGCCGGATCAGCGCATGGCGAAAGTCGTAGCCGTCTCCTGCCGTGACGAGCAGGCTGCGGTCGACGAGCTCGCGCAGCAGGGCGTCCAGCGCGGGTCCGTCCTGCCCGGCCACCTGCGCCAGCAGCCGGTGGCCGACCCGGCCGCCTGCCACCGACGTGAGATTCAGCAGCTCGCGAGCGGCCGGGCCCGTAAGCGACCGTGGGCCGTACAGCAGCAGGTCGCGCAAGCTGTCCGGGGTCCGCTCGCCTGCGCGGGCCAGCGCCTCGACGAACAGCGGGTTGCCGTCGCTGCGCTCATGAACACGGCGTACGGCGGCCACGTCCGGCTCGGCGCCGAGGATCGCGGCCAGCTGACGGCCCACGCCCTGCCGATCCAGGCGCTCCAGCCGCAGCGTGATGGTACGCGAGCGGCGGGCGAGCTCGGACAGCAGCGGCCCGTCGCTCGTCTCCTGCGGCCGATAGGTGATCGCCAGGAGCACG
The DNA here is from genome assembly GCF_008086045.1 of Nonomuraea sp. PA05. Taxonomy (GTDB): domain Bacteria; phylum Actinomycetota; class Actinomycetes; order Streptosporangiales; family Streptosporangiaceae; genus Nonomuraea; species Nonomuraea monospora. Next base: position 13,970 of record NZ_VSEY01000074.1, read on the forward strand.
CCGGGCTGGGTCAAGTTCCTGGCCAGGAAGCCGAGCAGCTCACGGGTGGCGGCATCGGCCCAGTGCAGATCCTCTATCGAGACGACCAGCGGCCGGTCCGCGGCCACCCGCTCGACCAGCGTCAGGACCTCCTCATACAGCCGGTGCTTGCCGCCCTCCGCGTCACTCGCCTCGCCCAGCTCGGGAAACCAGCGGCCCAGCTGGCGGTAGGGCCCAGGCAGCACTCCTTCGACACGAATCAGCCTGCGCAGCACCGCCACGAACGGCGCGTACGGCAGGCCGTCACCGCCCAGCTCCGCGCAGCCGCCCTCCACCACCCGCACACCAGGACCAAGAGACCGCGCGAACTCGGCCAGCAGCCGCGACTTGCCGATCCCGGCCTCCCCGGCCACCAGCACCACCGCGGGCCCCTGCTCGACAGCCGCGTCCATCGCCGCCGCCAGCGCCGCCAACTCCTCGTCCCGGCCGATGAACACCGGGCTCACCACGCGCTCCGCCACCACCGCGCCAGCATATAAATACACAGATCACCCGATGTGCGCGCCCTGTTTACCCGGCCAGTCTCGAAGCATGACAGCGACCCACCCCCTGCGGACCATCCGCGCCGACGAACTCGACGCGTGGGTTCACATGATCACCACGACCTACGGACAGGAGTGGCATGAGGGCGGTCTGAGAAACGCCGCCGTCTCCATCGAGCCCGGACGCACGCTCGCCGCCTACGACGGCGCCGGCATCGTCGGCGGCGCCTCGATCTACGGCCGCGTCATGACGATCCCCGGCGCGGCCGTCCCCGTCGCCGGCATCACACTCGTCGCGGTCCTGCCCACCCACCGGCGCCGCGGCATCCTCACCGCGATGATGCGCAAGCAGCTCACCGACCTGTACGAGTCAGGCGGCGAGCCGATCGCCGCGCTCAACGCCGCCGAGGCCACGATCTACAGCCGCTTCGGGTACGGCGTCGCCAGCCACGTCGCCGAGATCCAGGCGGACAAGAGGTTCATGGTCCTGCGGCCCGGCACCGATCTCGGCGACGGCACGATCCGCCTGCTCGGCCGCGAGGAGGCCCGGCCGCTGCTGGAGAAGGTCTACGACACCGCCCGACGCAGCGGGGTCGGCTGGGTCGACCGTACCGACAAGTTCTGGGAGGCCAGGCTGGCCGACGGTGAGCGCGTGCGCGACGGCGGGACGGCACTGCGCTTCGCCGTCCACACAGAGCCCGGCGGCGAGGTCACCGGCTACGCCCTCTACCGCTCCATGCCGCGGCTGGTGCAGGTCATCGAGGTCGCGGCCACCACCAGGCAGTCGTACGCCGCCCTGTGGCGCTACCTCATCGACCTCGACGCCCACGCCGAACTCGCCTACGACGGCGCCGTCGACGAACCGCTCAAGCACCTGCTGACCGACCCGCGCGCGGCCCGCACCACCGTGCTCGACAACCTCTGGGTACGCCTGGTCGACCTCGGCCGAGCGCTGGCGGCCCGCCGCTACTCAGCTCCCCTGGATCTGGTCCTGGAGGTGCAGGACACCTTCTGCCCGTGGAACGCCGGACGCCACCGCCTGCGGGCCGACGGCGACTCCGTCACCTGCGAACGCACCCAGGCCCGGCCCGACCTGCGGCTGACCTCCACCGAACTGGGCGCGGCCTACCTGGGCGGCACCACCCTGGCGTCCCTGGCGGCCGTGGGCCGGGTCGAGGAACTGCGCCCCGGGGCCGTCCGCGCCGCCTCGCTCGCCTTCCGCGGCGAGCGCGAGCCCTTCCACCCCTCGGGCTGGGCCTTCCCTGCCTTCTGACGGACGCGTTTCGGAACCAAGAACGGAATCTCCATGCAGCAAGCGAATGCGCCTGTCGTCTCCGCTCCTCCCGATGGGCGCGCAGGTATCACCGCGGACCTGGTACGCCAGCTGATCGCGGCCCAGTTTCCCCAATGGGAGGACCTGCCGATCGCCCCGGTACCCGTGGACGGCCACGACAACCGGACCTACCGGCTGGGGACGAGCATGACGGTCCGCCTGCCGACGGCCGAGGGCTACGTGCCCGCGGTGGAGAAGGAGAGCCGGTGGTTACCGCGGCTGGCGCCGCACCTGCCGGTCGCCGTCCCGCCGATCCTGGCCACCGGCGAGCCCGGCGAGGGCTACCCCTACCCCTGGTCGGTGCGCGGCTGGCTGGAGGGCGAGACCGCCCATCCGTCGCGCATCGACGACATGCCGGCGTTCGCCGTACAGGTGGCGGAGTTCCTCCTGGCGTTGCAGCGATGCGAGGCGACCGGCGGACCACCGGGGGGCGCGCACAGCTTCCACCGCGGCGCCCCGCTGGCCCACTACGACGCGGAGACCCGCCGGTGCCTGATCGCGCTGGAGGACCACCTCGACACCGGGGCGGCCGCCGAGGTGTGGCAGGCGGCCCTCGACTCGGACTGGACGGGGACCCCGGTGTGGTTCCACGGCGACCTGGCCGAGGGAAACATGCTGGTCGCCGATGGCAGGCTCACCGCCGTGATCGACTTCGGCACCTGCGGGGTCGGGGACCCGGCCTGTGACCTGGTGATCGCCTGGGGGATGTTCACCGGCGAGGCCCGGGATGCCTTCCGCGCGGCGTTCGGGGGCGACCGCGGCATGTGGGCGCGGGCCCGGGGATGGCTGTTGTGGAAGTCCCTGCTCGTGCTGACCTGGACCCTCGGCTCCGCATCCGTATCCGATCAGAAGACGGCTGCCGAGTGCCGGCGCATCATCACCGACCTCCTGTCCGACCACCGTCGGCTGGCATGAACACCACGATGTCCGGCCGGAAGCCGGGACAGCCGGAATCGTAGGTCACATGTGCGCCTCAGCAGGCAAGCCGGTGAACGAATGACCGGACGAAGGGCGGCCGCACCGCCGAGCGTGAACATCGTTCGGCGCTTCGGGGGCGTCCTCGGCCAAATGGGCGGCCGGAGGGGTGGTCAGGCTCGGCCCTGACATCCCCACGCCTACCATGAGCTTCATGGCGATCAGTGGACGGATGATCGGTGTGGGAGTGATCCTCACCGGGTGGGATGGGCGGATCCTGCTGGGTGAACGAGTGAAGGCCGGCGAGCCGCCGTCGTGGTGCCTGCCCGGCGGAGCGGTGGAGCCGGATGAGAGCTTCGAGGCGGCCGCCACGCGGGAACTGCGCGAGGAGACCGGCATCGGCGACGCGAGCCCGCCCCGCGTCACCGCCGTCGCCCTGGACCACCACGTCGGCGTGGTGCGAGTGACGGCGGCCGTGACCATGCGGCGCGGAGCGGCACAGCCCTCGGTGACGGAGCCGCACGTGTTCCGGTCGTGGCGGTGGTTCGCCACAAACGACCTGCCGTCGCCGCTGTTCCCGGCGACGGCCCACCTCCTGAACGGCTCCTACGCCGAGCACTACGCCCTGGCCGGCCGACGGTGGCAAGGGGCGTCATCGGTCCTCGCGGGTGCGTTGGAGGGCTGGGCGGAGGCGTCCGGCGGGGACGTCGAACGCTGCGAAGCCTGTTCGCCATTGACGCAGCATTAGCCGCTGAGCAGCCTGAACTCTCAAAAACCCAAGATGACCACTCCGGCCACACCGCTTGACCGCGTCGATGTCCTGGTGGCCGCTTGTGAAGCGATCGTCAGAAAGCCGTCCGGAAGGTCAGGGGGCCACCAGATGCCCGGAGGGCAGACGCGTCCGGGTGAACTCCCATATGTTGACGCGTCCACGCAGGCTGGGCAGGACGCTGCGCCAGGCCGGGTCGAAGAGCAAGTCGAGGTGGGCGAGGAGGTGGGGCTCGGTCCAGCTCGGGTCGCGCAACGCGGTTGAATCGAGAACGGCCGCCGCGGTGGTCCGTACCCTTCCGGCGCTGGAGTGAGCGAGGATCAGCCGAATGGCGTCCAGGCCGTCCAGGCCGCCGCCGTTGTGTAGATGACGCTGATCCGGCGGGACGTCGGGCAGCAGCGCGGCGGGACGTTGCGGCGGATTGACGGCCAGCAGCTGCGCGTTCATCGGGGCGAGCAGACGCCAGTCGGCCTCCCAGAGGGTGAGCCGCTCGCGAGCCTCGTGACCGAGGAGCTTGACGACGTTGCGGGCGGTGTCGGCGAGTGCGGCCCCATCCTGGTCCTGAGCGATCACGTGCCGGGCTCCGGCGGTCAGGGCGGCGAGAGTAACCAGGCCGGCCCCGCATCCCGCGTCCACGACGACCTGGTCCCGGGTGTCGTCCATGGTGGAGGCGAGGAAGGCGGAGAAGGTCGACGGCCGGTGCACGCCCGGGCTCGCTCGCAGCTCGCGCCCCACGTTGCCCCAGTGTTCAAGGGAGGACCGCATGATCGCTTACCGGCAGCCGGCGGCGCTGAGACGGGCGCGCAACACCGCTCGCACCGTCGGCCATTCGGCGGTGGTCACGGCGAACATGGCCGAATCGCGGAGCCGCCCTTCCTCGCCGGGCGCCCAAGACATGGACCAGGAGCGCAGGACGCCCTCGAACGGGATGCCGAGCCGCTGGAGCGCGTGACGGCACCGCAGGTTGCGGGCGTCGGTCTTCAGGTCGACGCGGGCGACGCCGAGCGTCTCGAACGCATACGTCATCAGCAGCAGCTTGGCCTCGGCGTTGATCCCGGTGCCCTGCGCCGAGGCGGCGAGCCAGGTGAAACCGATCTCGATCGCCCGTACACCCGGGCGGTCCGGCCAGGTGCGGGGATCCCACAGCGCGGTACAACCCACCGTCCTGCCGTCGGCGACCCGGACCTGCCCGAACGGGGTAGCTCCCTCGCGCGTGAGCTGCGCCGCCACATAGTCCTTCATCCCGTACGCGCTGGGCACCAGGGTGAAGCCGTAGGACGAGCGATCCTCCTCGGCGGCCTCCGCCAGGTCCGTCACGTGCCGCATCGCCAGCGGCTCCAGCCGCACCAGATCACCGGTCAACGAAGGAACATCAAACCGCGTGCTCATCGAGACTCCTCATCGTTCCTGGCATTGGCACCTTTCCCGGCTTTCGCCGGGGAGGTTGCCGGACCGTCGCAGGGCCAGGTCCCTCAAGTCCTCTGGATGATTAACGGATCGGGATCTTGCCAGGTCGGGACGTATTCCGTCAACCGGCACCCGGTGTCGGTCGATCGTTCGTCTTGAGGTGCCGGTCAAGGCGAGGTGTGGCCGGAGCTTGAATCGCGGGGAGCGTCAGCCGGTTGCCCCGTCCGGGTGTACTTCCCCAGCGGCAGGCTGACGCCACTGCCGAGGGATCGCAGCGCACAGGCGCAGTCGTGGTCTTGGCGATGTTGAGCCGTCACCAGCGGCATCCGACCTTTCTAACAAGGGTCAGTGGGTACGGCGGCGGAGCGCCAGGACTCGGGGATCTTGGCGATGGCCTCAGCGCCGGGTTTGACGTAGCGCAGGGCGGTGCGGGGGTTCTTGTGCCGAGTCTTGCCCGTGATGAGCTGCTACCGCAGACGTCGTGCGGCGGGCCGACATGGGTGCCACGCCGAAGATCACCGCTCTTCGCGGCGGGCACGTCACGCTCGCCGCGGCCGCCGACGCCTTCCTGGCCACCTCGCGCACCACCAACCCCAATACCCATCGTGCCTCGGCCATCGAGCGGCTCGATGTACCGGATAACGTGCGGGAGTCGCACACAGCCCCGCCAAGGGGGTTCTGCTGGTCGCCGCGCGTTTCCGCTGTCCCTCGATGCCGCCGCGACGCTTCGTATTCCCGGACGATGGTCTCCGGCTCATGACCACCACCTCCAGGGTGGCACCATTTCACTCATGGTCGTGGTCAGGGGACAGGACGGGGCGGTCGGCGGAATATGACCGATTATTGTCATATTGAACCGATTTGTGTGGTTGACGGCAGATCGATGATCCTAAAGTTTTCCCGCATGGGAACACCATCGAGACCGGCAACAACAAATATCAGCAGGCTGATCACCTATCCGGTCAAGGGTTGTGCTGGAGTCTCACTGGATGAGGCGATGGTGACCAGGGCGGGTCTTGCGCATGACCGCAGCTTCATGGTGATCGACACGGACGGGGTGTTCCGTAGTCAAAGACGGGATCCCCGGCTGGCGGTCATCCATCCCGCCATCGACGGTGACGGCGACTGGCTCATCCTGCGCGCTCCCGGCGCCGACATCTTGCGCCTGGATGTCGATCAGCGCTCGACCCGCCGGGAGGTGAACCTGTTCGGCACGCGTTACATGGGAATCGATCAAGGAGAGAACGCTGCCGATTGGTTGTCAGATGTGCTGGGCGTGCCCAGCAGGCTGGTGCGAGTGCCACCGGAGCACCCCCGGGCCGCCCCTGCCCATGTCCAGGTTCCGGCCGAACATCGTGATCGACGGGTGGGAGATGCCCCACCTGGAGGATCGGATGCGCCATCTCACACTGGGCAGCGCCGAATTGGGTTACACCAAACTCGCCATCCGGTGCGCCGTCACGATGGTCGATCAACTCAGCGGCACCAAGGCAGGCCCTGAACCACTACGCACCCTGGCCGGCTATCGGAGAGCAGCACAAGACGGCGTCGCGTTCGGTGCCAAGTTCTCCGTCATCTGCCCGGGAAAGGTCACCATTGGCGATGAAGTGGTGATTCGCTCTTGGGGCGACCCGGAGCTCTGACCTGTGGCGCACAAGAACGGATTCACCAGCGCCAGGCCCCTGCGCGACTCCGGCACGTCATCCGGCCGGCCCTGGTCATCCGCGACACCGGCGGCGACGACCTCGCCCGCGAGGAATCCCTCGGCGACCTGCTCAGCTTCCAGGACATCACCGCGCAGTTCCTCCGCGCCCAAGGGCTGCGCCCGCACCCTGCTGGAGGTCCTGCTGCTGCACCGGCACATGGACGGCGAGCACGTCGTCGCCGGACTCGCCGCCGCGTTGCCGGCCGGAGCACTGACCGCTGATGCGGTCGCGGGTTATCCACAAATAGCTCTTAATGGGCCCCGCGCGCAGCGCGCCCCGCATCCGCTATCACCCCACCCCATTGAATACACAGTGGAATGACCTAGATACTCTGAGTGCATGATGGGCGGGTTGGCAGCCGGGCAGAACGGGGAGCTGTGCGTGGGAGCGGTCGTTCCGCGTACCGGCAGGCTGGCGCGGCTGGGGGATCCGCTCTCCTTCGCCATGGAGTTCGTGCGGCCCTCCCTGCGTCACGTGGTCAACGCCGGGCGCCGCCATCCCCTCCGGCTCGCCTGGCGCGACAGCCGCTCCGATCCGGTCACCGCCCGCCAGGCGGTGCGGGATCTCGCCCAGCTGGACAAGGCTCAGATCGTGGTGACCATGGCGGGCAGCCAGGTGCTGCCCGCGGTGGCCGACGCGTGTGAGGAGCTCGGCCTGCCGTGCCTGTCCACGACGTTCCCCTGGCAGGGCTTCGTGTACGGGCGCGGCGGCGACCCCTCGCGGCCCTTCCTCTGGACCCACCACTTCGCCTGGGGCCTGGACGACATCGCCGACGTCTTCACCGAGCTGTGGCAGCGCTACAGGCCGCAACCGCGCGTGGGCTGCTTGTGGAACGACGACCTGCAGGGGCGCCTGCTGCGTCATCCCAGCTACGGCTTCCTGCCCCGCGCGCGAGCACGAGGCCACATCGTCACCGACCCCGGCGGCTATCACGAGCCCGCCGACAGTTTCACCGGACACATCCGCCCTTTCCTGGACCAGGACATCGAGGTCGTCACCAGCGCCGCCACAGAGGCCGACCTCACCCTCTTCTGCCGGCAGGCCATCGAGCAGAGGCTACGGCCTGGCCTGATCACCTCCTCACGCTGGCTGGCCTACCCCTGCACGGCCGAGGACAGCGTGCTCGCCCACGCGGGCGTGGCCACCTTGGTCTACTGGTCTCCGCGCCACCCCTACCGCTCCAGCCTGGACGGCACGACGCCCGCGCAACTCGCCGACGCCTACGAACAGCGCACCGGCAACCGATGGCTGCAGCCGCTGGGCCTGGCCCACGCGCTGGTGGAGGTGGCCGCCCACGCCCTGGCCACCGCCGACGATCCCACCTGCCGCCGCTCGGTGGCCACGACCATCGGCCGTACCCGGCTGGACACCATCGCCGGCACGCTCGACTGGACCACGGGACCGACCCCCAACGTGGCGCCGATGCCGCTGGCCGGCGGCCAGTGGCAGCGGGAACGGCGAGATCACAGCGAGCTGATGATCGTCACCAACACCGGCGTGCCCGAGGTGGCCGTCGAGGCCGACCTCATAGCCGCGCGCTGACCTTGCGTGCGCCTGTCGGCTCCGGTCCCGCCGGTGGCGGCTGTCGGCGTAGGGCGGCACCATCGAATGGGTGCACTGGCAATCGGGCACCGCCCAGCTCCTGCCCCGGCTGCTCCAAGGCCGCACGCGCGGGCCCGTGTTCCTCACCGACCGCCGGGCGCCTGCCTACGTTCCCACGCGTGACACATGCCCGGTCACCGGGCGAGGCCGCCTGTCCTACCCGCGCGCCGAGTACCTGTTCAAGAACACCTCCGCCGAGCTCGACCCGCACGGCGACGGCTGGACCTTGCACCAGCTCCGGCACAGCGCTCTGACCCACCTGGCCGCCCCCGGCCGCACCGCCCCCGAACTCCAGGCAAAAGTCGCCACCAGGACCTGGGCAGCCTCGGCCGCTACGTCCGCCTGGGCGAGGAAACAAGTGCCCGCGTCACCGCCGAGCACGACCCCGCTGCCCAGCGACACCGACGCTGACCAGACGAGGCCAAGGGTCCAAGCCGTACCCCGCCCATTCCTGCACTCAACTGTAGGTCGACTTAGAGCTGCAGTTCCACCGCGATCATGATGCTGGTAGGTTTCCGGCGAGGCTTGCAGCGTCATCAAAGCGACACATCTGTTACCGAACGTCACCTACCGTGACACGACGTAGATCAAAGTTGCGCTGTGAGATCGAACGGACTCCGGCGTTAACGACGGTTGGAAGCACGCCACGGCAGGGGTTCGCTGACCTGGGAGAACCCCGCTAACGCCGGATCCCGTTCCATATCTCACACCCCGATCCGGCAGCCCCCATCCGGCATGCCCGTGAACGAAGGACGCCCATGCGCGCTTGCGGCGGACGGCCACGGCGAACTCGTCGAACCTGCGGTGTTGGTTGGTCACCATGAGCGGCGTGGGTGTCGGCTCGGATCGGTTCGCCGGAGCAGGACCGGCGTGGGCCGGTCGGTGGTGTACGCGCGTGCCGCGTTGATCCCGGCGACCGGCACGTCCTTCCACCACCCCGCCGGCAAGAGCTGCGATGGTTGTCTTGGGCGGTCAGCCTCCCCACAGGTCAACGACAAGCGGCCGATCTCTGGGGCGTGAGTTCGGCCCGGAACGCTCGCCGTCCTGCTGGCGGAGCACGACATGGTCCTCGTCATGGATGTTCGGGGCTGCCTGTTCGTCCTGAGGCGCCTGCGGTGTTCTGCGAAGGCGAAGGTACGGATCCGGCCTGGAGTCGCCTCTTCTCGGCCTGGTACACCTGGTAGGCGGCCCAGAAGCCGGCGAGTCCGATCGCGACCATGACGGCGATCACCGGCCACTGCCACGGCTCTGGTACGTGCAGGGCGAGGAACCAGACCTTGCTCTGCGAGCCGCTGAGCTTGATGCCCAAGGGGGCCAGGCCCTGCGGGAACAGTCCGAGGACGCCCACGGCCATGGCGGACCACATGAGGGTCTGACGTCTGCCCGGCATCGTCGCGAACGGGGACTCTTCAGTCTTCCCGGCGGGGGCGTCCGGTTTGCCCGATCGCATCAGGTGCAGCAGTTCGGGTCCCTTGTCCCGCAGTGCCCTGGCCGCCGCCGAGCCGAACAGTACATGACAGAGCACCCCGGTGAGCAGCCCGACCGGGACGCTCGCCCACAGCAAGGCGGGCAGGTCCAGGGCGTGGCCCGCCCAGGCGGCCCCGAGCGCGGGGCACAACGCGAGGGCGACCAGGAAGACCATCAGGAAGGACTGGCCGGTGACGTCACCGTGGTCCATCGGCGAGTTCTTGCTCTTGTGCGGGTCCGGACCGGGCACCAGGGCGACGACGGAGACCCAGGCCAGCAGGCCCGAGCCGCCGCCGAGCGCGGCGAGGGTGGCGGCCAGCGCCCACGGCACCAGGGCGGCATCGCCGTGCAGCAGGCAGCCGGCGAGCGTCAGCGCCAGCGTCAGCGGCCCGAAGACGGTCAGCCACGCCAGCTGCCGGGCACGGACGTCGGCCTTCTCCTTGCCCGGCACCGTCAGGGTCAGCCAGAGCGCCGTGCCGTCCTGGCCGTAGGAGTTGGCGCAGGTCGCGGCGGCCATCAAGGCGGCGGCCGCGCCGACGAACGGGAAGGCGGCGGTGAAGCCGAAGATCAGCGGGAACAGCGCGGTGATGATCGAGAAGGCGGGGCCCATCACGATGTTCTGGGTGCGTATCGGGTCGCGCCACCAGGTACGCAGTTCCTTGAGGTAGATGGCCCCCAGGTCGCCCCGGAACAGGGCTCGGATCAAGGGGCCCCGCCGCGCGGAGGAGCCGCGGACCACCGGGCGGGCGATCCGCTTCGGCCCGAGCAGGGCGCTCCAGGCCAGGAACAACGCGGCCACGACCACGGCCAGGGCCAGCAGCGGTCCCACCGTCCACAGCCAGTCGCCGCGGCCGGCCGCCTCGACGGCGATCAGGCTCCAACTGGACGGCAGCGAGCGCACCACCGTGGAGAAGGCGGGCGGGAAACCGTACTCCAGCAGCAGAGAGACCCCGATGACGAGGATCCAGGAGAAGGAGGACAGCGAGACCATCGCGGCGGTGACGGTCGCGGTGACGACCCCGCCGAGCCGGGACTTGGCCAGCAGGCGGAACAGCAGCGTGACCACCCGGGACAGCAGCACCACCAGGAGCAGTAGCAGCACTGCCCCGGGGACCGCCACCACGACGGCCACCCAGCTCAGCCGGGCGGCGAAGACGATCAGCGCGCAGAACGCCAGCAGCGTGATGGCGGTGGTGCCGGCGACCAGGGCGGCGGCGAGCAGGCCCATGGCCAGCGTGCGACGCGCCACGGGCTGGCGGTGGAAGTGCTCCCCGTTGAGCGGCGGTTCGCCGGCGAAGATCGGGCCGGCCATCCAGCCCAGCGCCCACAGCGCGAACGTCACCGCGAGCAGGTCCATCAGCAGCCGCGGGTGGGAGAAGTCAAGGAAGGCCAGCACCAGGGTGACGACGGCGAGGCAGATGCCGGCGCTGTAGCCCAGGCCGTTGAGTGCCCTCTGGGCGTCGGTCGTGCTGTGCCGCAGCACGGCCAGCTTCATCCGGATCAGGACGCCAACCACGACAGCCCCTCCCCGCCGCCGACCGTGACGCCGACCAGGTCGACGAAGGTCTCCTCCAACGTACGGCCGCCGCGAATCTCATCCAGGGGGCCCTCTGCGACCACGCGTCCCCGGGCCATCACGGCGACGGTGTCGCAGAGCTCCTCGACGAGCGCCATGACATGGCTGGACAGCAGCACCGAGCCGCCATGGCCCACGAACCTCTTGAGAATCCTCTTGATGGTGGCGGCGGAGACCGGGTCGACGGCCTCCAGGGGTTCGTCGAGCACCAGGACTCTGGGGGCGTGCAGCAGCGCGGTCGCCAGGCCGATCTTCTTGCGCATCCCGGTGGAGTAGTCCACCACCAGCGTGCGTTCGGCTGAGCCGTCGAGCTCCATGACGGCGAGCAGTTCCTCCGCCCGCCGGGCGGCCTCCCCGGCGCTCAGGTCGTGCAGCTGTCCGAGGTAGGTGAGGAGCTCGCGGCCGGTGAGCCGCTCCGGCATGGCCAGCCCGTCCGGCAGGACTCCCATCAGGCGGCGCGCCAGCAGCGGCTCCTTCCACACGTCGATGCCGTGGACCAGCGCGCGTCCCGCGTCCGGTCTGAGCAGCCCGACGGCCATGGACAGAGCGGTCGTCTTGCCCGCTCCGTTCGGCCCGACCAGGCCGTAGAACGATCCCTGGGGGACGGTGAGATCGACGTGGTCGACGGCGATCTTCTCGCCGAACGTCTTCGCGAGGCCGGCGATCTTGAGGGCAGGGGTCATGGTGTCTTTCTGCTGTGTCGAAGGGGGTGAAGAGGCCGGACAGTTCGCAGGTCGAAGTCACGGCCGGGCGATCAAGATCGAGACCAGGCATCGGGTGGAGAAGCTGGACTGCCGAGCCGCCCGGTGTCAGTCGATGCCTGGTAGAGGGTGGTCCAGCAGTCGCGGCGCAGCCGGGGGCCATGCGCCGGGTCCATCGCCGTTTCGGCCCTCGGAGGCTGAGTTCCTCCAGCGGATCGCCACGGCGGATGGAGCGCCGCCTCGCTCAGTACCCGCCGCGGCGAGGGGCGGCGGTCGGGCGACGGGAGAGGTTGGCCTGTCCGGTGGGCTTGAGGTCGCGCGCCGGATGGTCGTGCCGGTGCGGCAAGCGGGTTTGGTGCTCGGCCTTGGCCTGGGTGATCGCGGTGGGGAGTTTGATGTGCATGCGTGTTCCCTCGGGGGTTTCTAGGCCTTGGTGAGCCAGGTGATCTGGGCGCCGTTGTCGAAGGACTCGCGCCGGGTGGGGGTGAACAGGGTGGGGCGGAAGTGTCCGGAGAACACGGGGACGCCCGTTCCCGCCACCACGGGATAGCTCTTGAGGATGATCTCGTCGATCTCCGGGAGCAGGGCAGCGGCGAGCTTGCCGCCGCCGCAGAGGTAGATGTCCATGCCGGTGTCCTCGGCCTTCAGCCGCCGGGCGAGCTCGATCGGATCGCCCGTCTCCACCGTGACCGTGGGGTCGTCGGCCGTCAGCTTGCTGGAGACGACGTACTGGCGCAGATGGGAGTACGGGCTGGTGATGGAGGCGCCCGCGGCCTCGTAGGTGCCGCGGCCCATCACCAGGGTGTCGAAGACCTGGTTGGGCACGCCCTCAAGGCCGACGAGCTTCTGGATGTGGGTGGGGACGGTCTCGGGGAAGCGCTGGTTGACCCAGGCGGCCATCTGGTTCGACACGGGGTAGAAGTCGACCTCGGCGTTGGGGCCGGCGATGTAGCCGTCGAGCGAGACGCCGATGTAGTAGACAAGCTTTCGCATCTGATAACTCCTGACGTAGTACTCTGTTTGGAGTGGTCAAAACGTAGTACTACAAACGGAGTGGTGTCAAGTTGCGGAGAAATCCCGAACGACGGCAGGCGCTGATCGACGCGGCCATCGAGGTGCTGGCCAGGGAAGGAGCGCGCGGGCTGACCTTCCGGGCCGTGGATGCGGAGGCGGCCGTGCCCTCGGGCACGGCCTCCAACTACTTCGCCAACCGCGACGACCTGTTCACCCAAGTCGGTGGACGCATCTATGAGCGGCTGCCGCCCGACGAGGCCGCGATCGCCCGCAACCAGGAAGGCGTGCAGGACCGGACTCGCTACGCCGAGCTCATGCACGAACTGGTAGATCGGGTCTGCGCCTTCAACTCCGGCTACCTGGCCCTGCTCGAGCTTCGGCTGGAGTCCACTCGCCGCCCTGAGCTGCGGGCGGTGCTGACCAGGCGCATCCGGGAGGACATCGACGCCAACATCGGCTACCACGCCGCCTCGGGGCTGCCTGGCGACTCGACCTCGGTGGCGCTCCTCTACCTCGCGCTGAACCGGCTCATCGTGGAACGGCTACCACTGCCCGACCTCTTCACCGAGCGGGAGATCCGTGAGCTGGTGGAGGCCGCAGTGCGAAGATCGCTGAATGCCTGACGTGTGAGAGTTCTTGAGTTGAGTGAGCTGAGCGAATGCGCGGACAGGCCGCGTTCACAGGCCGGTGGCACCGTCGATGAGTTCACGCAGAATGTCAGCATGTCCGGCGTGCTGGGCGGTCTCCTCAATCATGTGGGCGTAGATCCACCTCAGCGACACCTCACCGAGCCTCTCTGACGGCACCGCGTCGTCGGGTGTGAAGCCGGCTGCGATACGCCGATTCTCCTCACACACCGTGTCGTACTCCGCGATGAGGCCGGCGAGGGTGTCGTCGGGGCTCAATTCCCAGCTCTGATCATCTCCGCGGGAGTTGCCGGGGATGTCGGCCGGGTCGCGCTGCGCAAGCTGACGTTGGAACCAGTTCCTTTCCACTGCGGTCAGATGCTTGATCAGCCCTGCCAGGGTCGTCATGGACGGCACGATCCGTCGTCGCGCGTCCGCTTCGGAGACCCCGGCGATCTTTGCCTTGATCTGCCGGCGCTGGCAGTCGAGGAACGCCTCCAGAACCTCGCGTTCGGTGCCGGTACTGACAAGTTCTTCCGGCCACAACGGTGTCGACACGTCACGCCTCCGTCTTGCATCGAACAGTGCTGCGCGCGCCGCTGCGGTAAAGCCGGCTGGGGATGGGCTGCAATGACACGGGCGTTGGTGAGCTTAGTGGGGATTTCCGCCATGATCTCCACCCGCCGGCCCCCGCCGCCGGTTGAACGTCGCGTGCGGTGAGCGGGTTCAGCCGCTCGGGTGGAGGCGGACGCAGCAGTGCCCGGGGGCGGGTTCCAGGCGTGCGGTGACGTCCGTCGCGGCCAGCCCTTCGAGCAGGCCGGTCAGGAGGCACAGGTTCATGCCGCAGACCATCGCGGTGTGCCGCCGGGCCAGGTCGTGGAAGGGGCAGTTGACCAGGGCGATGGTGTCGCCGTTCGCGCGCGGCTCGAAGCCGAGGGACTCCAGGGCCTGCACGACCGCGGCAGGGGTGCCGCGTTCGGAAGCGTCGCGGCCGAGGTCGCGGCCCAGCTCGCGGGCGCGGCGCTCGAGCACGTCGCGCGGCGGTTCGCCCGAGGTCTGGGCCTCCTGGAGGGCGTCGGCGAGCAGGTGGGCGGCCATCTCGTAGTGCCGGTCCGGCAGGGAGACCGCGATCTGCCCGGGCGCGCGGCGGTAGAGCTTGGCGGGACGGCCGGCGCCGGGGCCGGTGCGGCCGGTGCGGCGCTGGTAGACGGCTTCGAGCAGCCCCTCGGCCACCAGTTTGTCGAGGTGGAAGGAGACGGTGTTGCGCGGCGTCTGCACGGCGTCCGCGGCCTGGTCGCGGCTCACCGGGGCGGGTTGCCGCACCACGAACTCGTACAGGCGGCGCCGGGTCGGCTCGTCGAGCGCCGCGATGGCGGAGATGCGGGCCGGCCATGCGCCGTTGACTTCGCCCATTCTAAAACCCACTCCTGTTGACTAAATTGCCGGTCACCTTCTAATGTTAACGAAACTCGTTGATAGAAGAAGGGGTGACGTGATGCGGGACGCATCCGACGATCGCGGGCGGGCGGCATGAGCGAGACCGTCGCGGCTCCGTCCGCCGCTCCCGACCAGCAGCAGCGGCGCCTGCGGGTGGTTCGCGGCGGCGGCGTGGACGTCGAGGCCGCGCAGCGGGCGGTGGCCGACCTGCTGACCGCGCTGGGCCGGGACGCGGAGTCCGAGCACCTGGCCGACACGCCCAGGCGGGTCGCGCACGCGTACGCCGAGCTGCTCGCGCCGCGCGAGTTCAACCTGACGAGCTTCCCCAACGAGGAGGGGTACGACGAGCTCGTGCTCGCCCGCGACATCCCGGTGCAGTCGCTGTGCGAGCACCACCTGTTGCCGTTCCAGGGCGTGGCGCACGTGGGCTACCTGCCCGGCGACCGCATCCTGGGGCTGTCGAAGCTGGCCCGTGTCGTCGAGCTGTTCGCCCGCGACCTTCAGGTGCAGGAGCGGCTGACCAAGCAGGTGGCCGACTGGTTGCAGCAGCATCTGGCGCCCAAGGGGGTCGGTGTGGTGATCGAGGCCGAGCACCTGTGCATGTCGATGCGCGGCGTACGCGTGCGCGGGTCCCGCACGGTCACCTCCGCCATGCAGGGGCGGCTGCGCGAGGACGCCCGCTCCCGGCAGGAGTTCTTCGCGCTGTCCGGGGTCCACTGAGGCGGGTACGTCCAGCCTTCTCACCTTGACGCGTTGGCCGAACGAACAGACAGGAGATCGATGATGCCGGCCACTTTTGTGATCGCTGGAGGCGGATTGGCCGCGGCCAAGACCGCCGAGGGCCTGCGCGCGGAGGGGTTCGACGGCGCGATCGTCCTCGTGGGACGCGAGCCGCACCTGCCCTACGAGCGGCCTCCGCTGTCGAAGGGCTATCTACAGGGCGGCGACGAACGGCAGAAAATCTTCGTGCACGACGCGGACTGGTACCGCGACCACGCCGTGGACCTGCGCACCGGAGTGACGGTCACCGGCCTCGACCCCGCCGCGCACCAGGTGACGCTCTCCGACGGCGGGTACCTCCGCTACGACAAGCTGCTGCTGGCCACCGGCGCCACCCCGCGCCGCCTGACCGTCCCCGGCCACGACCGCGGCAACGTGCTGTACCTGCGTACCGTGGACGACTGCGACCGCTTGCGCACCACGCTGTCCGCTCCCCGATCCGCCGCACTGTCCGCCGCCGGCCGCATCGCCGTCATCGGCGCGGGCTGGATCGGCCTGGAGACCGCCGCCGCGGCCCGCGCCGCCGGCGTCGAAGTCACCGTGATCGAGCAGGAGCGGCAGCCGCTGCTCGGCGCCCTCGGCCCCGAGATCGGCGCCGTCTTCGCGGCCCTGCACCGCGACCACGGGGTCGACCTGCGACTCGGCGCCCGCCTCGCCGAGATCACCGAGACCGGCGTACGCCTGGCCGACGGCACCCACATCGACGCGGACGCCGTGGTGGCCGGCATCGGCGCCGTCCCCGACACCGAGCTGGCCGCCTCCGCGGGCCTGACGATCGACAACGGCGTCAAGACCACCGCCGACCTGCGCACCAGCGACCCCGACATCTTCGCCGCCGGCGACGTCGCCAACGCCTACCACCCCCGCCTGGGCAGGCACGTCCGCGTCGAGCACTGGGCCAACGCGCTCAACCAGCCCGCCGTCGCCGCCCGCGTCATGCTCGGCCGGGAAGCCGTCTACGACGAGCTGCCCTACTTCTACACCGACCAGTACGACCTGGGCATGGAGTACCTCGGCCACGTCCCGCCCGGCGTTTCCCATGATGTCGTCATCCGTGGCGATGTGGCTGGGCGTGAGTTTCTCGCCTTCTGGCTGCGGGACGACGACACGGTGGCCGCGGCGATGAACGTCAACATCTGGGACCAGGGCGACCAGCTCAAGGCCCTCGTCGGCTCCCGGGTGGACCGGGGCGCGCTGGCCGATCCCGCGGTCCCGCTGGACGGGCTGGTCCGTTCCGGCGGGTGAGTCTTTTCACACGGCGGGGCTCCCGACCCGAGGGCTATTTGTCCCACTCAAGCTGGACTTGATCCGAAAGTACTGTAGGTTAGCCTTGCCTAAGTGCTTCGAGTTCAGGTTGTGGCCTGTGCGGCACCCGCAACCTGACGGTAGTGGTACGCCCGCGCGGGCCCCCAAGTGTGACAACGTACAGGGAACATCCATGCCGTTCAGGTTCACCCGCCGCCGCGCCCTCTCGGCCGTCGCCGCCTCCGCCTTGCTGGTCCTCACCGGTTGCGGCACGTCCGACCCCAAGCCCGCCGAGCCCGCGGCCTCCGCCGCCCCCACGGCGAGCGGCAGCCCGGCCGGCGCCTTTCCGGTGACGATCGACAGCGCCCTCGGCAAGGCGACGATCACCAAGCAGCCGGAGCGGATCGTCACCCTGGGCCAGGGCTCCGCGGAGACCGCGATCGCGCTCGGCCAGACGCCCGTCGGCATCGAGAGCTACGCGTGGGGCAGCGACAAGACCGGCTACCTGCCGTGGATCCACGAGGCGGTCACCAAGGCCGGCGGCACGCTGCCCAAGCAGTTCACCGGCGGCGAGGAGATCGACATCGAGGCCATCGTCGAACTCGAGCCCGACGTGATCCTGGCCCCGTGGTCGGGCATCACGGCCGACCAGTTCAAGATCCTGTCCGACATCGCGCCCACTGTCGCCTACCCGGACCTGGCGTGGAGCACGAACTGGGACCAGCAGATCGAGATCATCGCCAAGGCGCTGGGCAAGCCCGAGCAGGCCGCGACGCTGATCACCGGCATCGAGAAGCAGCTCGCCGACGCCGCCGCGACCCGGCCGCAGTACAAGGACGTGACCTTCTCCTACATCTACACCACCGGCCCCGGCACCCTCGGCGTGTTCAAGCCGGAGGAGCAGCGGGTCAAGATGGTCTCCTCGCTCGGCCTGACCGTGGACCCGGTCGTCGACACGTTCAAGGAGACCGAGGGCACCGACTCCGCCGTGATCGGCCTGGAGAACGGGCAGAAGCTGGCCAAGAGCGACCTGATCTTCACGTTCTACAGCGACGCGAAGACCCGCAAGGAGGTCGAGGCCCAGAAGCTGTACGCGGGCATCCCCGCGATCAAGCGCGGCTCGGTGGTGGCGAGCGACGACCAGCCTTTCGTCACCGCGTCCTCGATCATCAACCCGCTGACCGTGCCGTGGGTGATCGAGCGCTACCTGCCGCTCATCGACGAGGCGGTCGCGAAGCTCGACCGCTGACCGTGACCCCCACCGTCGTACGCACCGCGCCGGGAGGCGCGGGCGCCCCTCGCGCCCGCGCCTCCCGGCTGGTGTGGTTCCTGATCGCCGCGCTGGCCGTGCTGGCGCTGGCGATGCTGGCCAGCATCACCTTCGGCAGCCTGCCGACCTCCGTGGGCGACGCGGTGGACGTGCTGCGCGGCACCGCTGACGCCGACATCGCGGCGGTGGTGGAGAGCCGCTACCCGCGTACCGCGCTCGGCCTGCTGGCCGGGCTCGGCCTGGCCGTCGCGGGCACCATCATGCAGGGCGTCACCCGCAACCCGCTGGCCGACCCCGGCCTGCTCGGCATCACCTCAGGAGCCTCGGCCGGGGTCGTCAGCGCCACGGCCTTCCTGGGCGTGTCCGGCCAGTGGAACACCGTGTGGTGGGCGCTGCCCGGCGCGCTGCTGGCCGGCGTCCTCGTGCACGTGATCGGCTCGGCCGGGTCCGGCGCCGGGCTGGTCAGGCTCGTGCTGGCGGGCGCGGTCGTGTCCGCGGTGCTGACCGCGTACGTGCAGGCCGTGACCCTGGGCATGCCGAAGGTCTTCGACAGCTACCGCTACTGGGTGGTCGGCGCGCTCGGCGGGCGGGACTTCGACGTGCTGCTGTCGGTGCTGCCGGCGGCCGGGCTCGGCCTGGTCATGGCGCTGCTGCTGGCGCCCGCGCTCAACACGCTCGCGCTCGGCGACGAGTCCGCCTCCGCGCTCGGCGCCAGCCCCGGCCTCACCCGCGCGCTCGGGCTGGTCGCGGCCACCCTGCTCAGCGCGGCGGCGACCGCGGCCGTCGGCCCCATCGCCTTCATCGGCCTGGCCGTGCCGCACATCGTCAAAGCCGTCGTGGGCGCGGACGTCCGGGCCCAGATCGTCCTGTCGGCCGTCCTGGGGCCGGCGCTGCTGCTGCTCGCCGACGTGGCGGGCCGACTGGTGCTGCGCCCGCAGGAGCTGATGGTCGGGATCGTGACGGCGTTCATCGGCGCGCCGGCGCTGCTGGTCGCCGTACGCAGAATGAGGAGCGGGACGTGAGCAGGCCCAAGGGGTTCCTGGTGCTGGGACGGGCGATGGCCGTGCCCGTCTCGCGCGTCTCCGTCGTCACCGGCCTCGTCCTGCTCACGCTCGTGCTCGCCGCCTGCGCGGCCACGCTCTCACTCGGCCGCCTCGGCATCCCGCTCGCCGACCTTCCGGACGCCCTGACCGGGGGCGCGGGCGGCAAGGCCGCCTTCGTGCTGGGACGCCTGCGCGGCCCCCGCCTGGTCGTCGGCCTCGGTGCCGGCACGGCGCTGGGCCTGTCGGGGGCGCTGTTCCAGACCGTCACCCGCAACCCGCTGGGCAGCCCCGACGTGATCGGCCTGGCCGCTGGGGCGGGCGCGGGCGCGGCGGCCGTCGCGCTGCTGCTGCCCGGCGTGGTGCCGGTCCCGCTCGGCGCGCTGGCCGGCGCGGTGCTGGCCATCGCGCTGGTCTACCTCTCCACCGGCACCGGCTTCCGCAACCCCGGCCGTCTCATCGTGGCGGGCATCGGCGTCTCGGCGATCGCGGTGGCCTTCATCCAGTACGTCGTGTACGCCGTCGAGCGCGACAAGGCCACCGTGCTGACCGCGTACGTCAACGGCAGCCTGTCGGCCCGCTCCTGGGAGCACGCCGCCACCATCTGGATCGTCCTGCTGGTCGTGGCCCCGTTCGCGGCGGCGATCGCCGGCCGGCTCGGCCTGGCCGAGATGGGCGACGAGACGGCCGGCATGCTCGGCGCCGAGCCCGGCCGCACCAGGACGGCGGCCGTGGCGCTGTCGATCCTGCTGTCGGCGGGGGCCGTCGCGGTCGCCGGGCCGATCGCGTTCATCGCCCTGACCGCGCCGCAGATCGCCCGCCGCCTGACCCGCGGGACCGGCCCGCACCTGCTGCTCTCGGCGCTGACGGGCGCGCTGCTGCTGGTGCTGGCCGACCTGGCCGCCCAGCAGCTCCCGCTGCCGGTCAGCCTGCCCGTCGGCATCTACACGCTGGGCCTGGGCGGCCTCTACCTCGGCTACCTGCTGATCCGCGAATGGAAGAAGGGCACGCTATGAGCATGACCGGCCTGGCAGTACGGGACGTGACCGTTTCCTACGGCGGCGACCCGGTCGTGCGCGACGTCAGCCTCGACATCCCGCAGGGCGAACTGACCATGATCATCGGCCCGAACGGGTGCGGCAAGTCCACGCTGATCAAGACGCTGGCCCGGATCATGAAACCGGAGCGGGGCCAGGTGCTGCTGCACGGCCGCGACATCTGGTCCTACCGGGGCAGGCAGGCCGCCAGGCACGTCGCCCTGCTGCCGCAGAACCCGGTCGCGCCGGACGGCATCACCGTACGCGGCCTGGTGCGGCGCGGCCGCTTCCCGCATCACACGCTGCTGCGCCAGTGGTCGCCGGACGACGACACCGCGATCGGCTTCGCCCTGGAGCGCACCGGGCTGCACGACCTGGCCGAGGCGCAGGCGGGCGAGCTGTCCGGCGGCCAGCGCCAGCGCGCCTGGATCGCGATGGTGCTCGCCCAGCAGACCGACCTGCTGCTGCTGGACGAGCCGACGACCTTCCTCGACATCGCCCACCAGTACGACCTGCTGGAGCTCTGCCGCGAGCTGCACCGCGAGGGCAAGACGATCGTCGCCGTGCTGCACGACCTCAACCAGGCCGCCCGCTTCGCCTCGCACCTGATCGTGATGAAGGACGGCCGGGTGGTCGACCAGGGGCCACCGCCGCAGGTGCTGACGCCCGAGCTGGTCGGCGAGGTGTTCGGCCTGGCCTGCGACGTCATGCCGGACCCGCGTACGGCCACGCCCATGGTCATCCCGCACGCCTCGCTCACGCACGGAGCTCGTTGAGGCGACGTCAGCGGCCGGCGCCACCTCGGCCGCGGTCTCGGCCTCCTCGCGCTGCTGCCGGTCGTGACGTTCCCGCGAGCGCATCAGTCCTTCGCCTCGCGGACGTCCTTTCCCTCCTCGGCGAACGCCTTGAAGTCCAGCATGTGCTGTCGCGACTGCTTGCGGAAGGTGCCGGGCATCAACAGCCCCACCAGCCGCATCAGCAAGCCGCTGAACCGGTATTCGCTCTCGCTCACCCAGAGCGTCGTCTCAGGACCGGCTTCGGTCAGTCGCTCACGCACGGCGTTCCACATGCCCCCGCCGACGATCTCGCGGTCGAAGTGAACGACGCTCTCCTTCGGGATGCCGTGCAGGTCTGCCGGTTCCCGGCGCGTGATGGTCTCGATGGCCTCGAACTCCTGCTGCCCCATCCGCAACACGACCCGCGACTTGGTGCCGACCTGCCCATGCACCCCGTTCAGCGGCTCGTGCCGGACCAGACCCCGCAGCCACTTCGGCATGTGTGCCGGGTCGGCGAGCAACTGGACCGCCTTCTCCCGCGGCAGGGCGATTTCCATTGAAACGGTGTACTTCATGGCGAAGCGCTCCAGGTTCCTGAACGGGTCTACGCTAACAGCCTCGCCTCATCCCAGCCTCGTTCCGCGGGCGCGGGCGGTGCTTCCTCATGGCGCTGGACGCCGGCCTCCGGCTCCTGCTCATCGTGACCTTCGTCCGCACCCACCCGCACTGGTATCGCAGGGCACGGGGCGCCTGGCGGTCGCGCCGAGCCTGGGCGGCGGGGGCGGCCGTCGCGGTGTCCAGGTCGAGGTACGGCATCAGCGCCGCACGGCCCGCGAATCATCGCCCGGCCAGCCGGATGGTCGGGCTGTGAGACGGGGGTCGAGGTGGTGCTGGATCGGCACGGGCCGACATACCGCCCCTATACCGGGTTCGTTCTAGCGTTGCTCCTCGTTCGACACCCATGGAGAGGACCTGAAATGCGCAAGATCTGGACCTTGGCCGGGATCGCTGCCACCGCTGCGATCGTCGCCACCGGGGCAGCCCCGGCTACCGCAGCCGCAGCGCTGGCCACCTCGTCGAGTGCGCCGACCAACGCCAGCAACGTCAAGACCAAGGCGCACAGCAACAGGAGCGGTCTGGGAACGCTGCAGATGCGCTACGGCAAGTACAAGAACAAGACGTGGATCTGGGCCCGCATCGAGAACCCGACGAAGCTGGCCAACGACAAGTACGAGATCACAGTCGCCGCCCAGGGGACGTACCTCCACAAGAACATCAGCGGCACCAGCTACACCACGGCGTTCGAGGCCAAGGACGGCGTGAGGTACAAGGTGTGCATCGCCAAGATCGACGCGCAGCTGTGCACGGGCCCCGAGCTCGCGTGGGTCTACTGACTCGTTGAGGCCATCCACACGCCTGTGAGGGCGGGCGGCTTGTGCGAGATGGCGGCAGCGAGGCCGTCTGCTCGTGCTGGCCGCTCGGCGTCCCTGGAGAACCCCTGCGGCGCCGAAGGGGAGTAAGCACCAGGCGGGTGCCGACGGTCTGCATCAGCTCGCGTCTGCGCGTCGATGCCCGGAATCGTCAGTGTGCCGGTCCGTCTCCTGCTGAGGCAGGCCCGCGTTGAGGATCGTGCGCCCGCCGCCGCCGCCGTCATCCAGTCGGCGTGACCCTGGCTGTCCGCATGGCGCTGATCGAGTTCGTCGACCCGCGCGTGGGCCTCGCCGCGACCGTGGTCACCGGGCTGGCTCTGCCGCCCACCCTGCCGGCGATCGGCGTGATCGTCCTGAACCGCATCGCGAAGCAGTGGCGGGGGGTGAGCCATCCCGGGACTGCGCGCGCGAGAGAACGCGTCAGCGCGCGTCGCGCGGGAGCGCGAGGCTCAAAGGGGCGGGGCTTTGGTGTGCTGGACGATGGGGGAGGTGGACCGGACGACGCCGACGCCGGACACGGCCCGCCCATCGTTCTCCTTCCAAAGCTCGAAGTTGTAGCGGCCAGCGGCCAGTCCGGACCAGGTATGGACCTGCCAGGCGTTGCACTCGAACCGGGCGGACGTGCCGCCCGGACGTAACGCGATCCAGTACTCGGTCATCCCGCTGGGACACGACAACTTCGCCCAGACCTCAAGGTCTCCATCGGTCTGCTGAGTCCACTCGCGGGAGGTCACCTGCTTGTACATGTTCTTGACATGCCAGGCGAAGCCGCTGTCGGGGGAGACCGGGGGCGAAGCCGAGGCGCGCGCCGCGGTCGCGGGGCCCGGTCGCCCGCCTGAGAGCCAGAGATAACCGGCGCCCCCGACGACGACCACGACGGCGAGCCCGATGGCCACCAGAAGCCTCCAGGGCGTACGCCGCGTCGGCTCCTCGACAGGCGGTTCGCCCGCAATCTGGCGCCACCGTATCTCCCAGCCGGCGGGGTTCCCGCCACAAGCCGCAACGTACGATCGCACGAAGTCCAGCGGTGGCATCTCTCCAGGATTGAGGCGACGGGAGAGCGTGCTGGGGTGATAGCGCATTCGCCGCCCGATCTCCTGTAACGACAGTTCACCCCGCAACTGCCGTAGATCGTCGACGAACTCCGCCACAGGCCCCGACCCCCGGTCGATGGGCTGGTCCTTGCGTCCGCCTCGCGCCATGGCCCCGCTCCCGGTTGTTGCCTTTGTTGCTGCTATTGATTCGCAGTCCAGAAGCGGTGACAAGGCCCACCGAATGTGGCCAGCTTGCAGTGCGGATCACCCCCCACGAAAGGAGAGGGAGTTGACCACAAGATCGGTGATTCTGGTGACCGTAGTGATGCTGCTGTGCGCGGTCGGCGCCACGCCCGCGGGGGCGGTGCGGCCTCAGGCGCAGCACGGCGTCTCGTGGCAGCAGGCCATGGCGCACAACTTCCGCCAATTCTCGGCGGGCGTACCCCTCGAACGGGCGAATTTATGGGTCTCAGCCGCGCCTGGACCCACCACATGGACCCACAACATCTCCGGCAGCATCAAACACGGAGGGGATGCGAAGGCCCTGGATCCGCTCAAGTGGGCGATCGCCTCACAGCCCAACCTCCCGCTCTCCATCGGGATGCAGGAAGCCTGCCTCGGCCAGGTTCTGCTCATGACCGCCTGGCTCAGAGAGGCCAAGAACCCGAACTACCAGGTCTCCTTCCACAATCAGAACCCGGGTGGATGCGCCAACGGGCAGGACTTCGGCGTGGCCGTCTTCGCGATCGGAAAGCTCAGCGAGGCCCACGGGGCCTTCGCCAAGGCGAATCAGTTTCCCGGGGACGAGCAGCGCGGATTCGCCTGCATTCGATCCGTCTACAAATACCAGGCATGTTCCGCGCACATGACGCCGTGGCAGCAACTGGACGGCAGGGGAGGGGTGTACCAGAAGAAGCAGTTCCAAGAGATGCGGGACGTTGTCGCGTGGATACATGCCGCAACCGGAGATTCGGTCTACTGGGGCGGCGACTTCTACTTGACGCCATCGGGCATCACCAACAACTTCGGCGCCGGCTTCTTCGCCGACAACCCTGAGGGGGATATCTGTTTCGGCGCGCACCGAGCGACACACAGGCGCGATGACGGTCTCGAACGGAAGGTCGACTACGTCTTCAGGACGAAACCCGTCGAGTGCGGCCGCGATGCTACCGTCGGCTGGGTTCTCGACTGGAGCGACCACGCACTCCTCGGCGGGTACATCTAGCTCTCGCCGGAAACGTTCGCCCCATCCCTGCAGGGGTGGGGCGAACCCCTGCGCTCGATCCGAGCCTCGACGCGCTCGGTCATGAGCCTTCCGGCACGGCCGCTGCCCTTCGACGACATGCCGCCACCCTGACACGAACCGCGCGCAGAGCCTGCCGGCGTTCAGCGCAGGGGGTCGAAGTCGGCCAGGGCCTCGGGCCGCTTGCCGGTGGTGACCCACTCGGCCAGCAGCCGCCCGGTGATCGGGCCGTGGGCCAGGCCCCACATGCCGTGGCCGCCCGCCACGTAGACGGTCGGCGACGTGGTCGCGCCGATGAGCGGCCGTCCGTCCGAGGTGACCGGGCGCGGCCCCACCCAGACGTCGGTGCGCTCGTCCCACCGCACCCCCCGTAGCAGGGGACGGGCGGAGTCGATGATGGCCTTCACCCGGGCGGGCGCCTGCGGGGCGTCCGGGTCGCGGAACTCCATGGTGCCCGCCACCCGCAGCCCGCCCTGGTAGGGGGTGCAGGCGACCCGCACGTCCGGCAGGTAGACGGGGCCGGGCACGGGATGCTCGACCGGCACGGTGAAGGAGTAGCCGCGGCCCGCGCGTACCGGGACGCGCACGCCCCACTGCCGGGCCAGCCGGGGCAGCCAGGCGCCGGTGGCCAGCACCACCGCGTCGGCCGACAGGACGGTGCCCTTGGCCGAGGACACGATCGCCTTCCGGCCGTCGGTGCGCACGCTGTCGACGTCGAAGGCGTAGACGGTCGCGCCCCGGCTCATGACGGCCCTGCCGAGGGCGTGCACGAAGCCGCCCGGGTCGACGTAGCGCTGCCCGTCGATGCGTACCCCCGCGCCCAGCTCACCGCCGGCGAGCGGGACCTGCTCGGCGAGCCGCTCGCGATCCAGCACGGTGTGCTCGATGTGCTGCCCGACCGCCTGGAGTCTGCGCAGCTCGCGCAGCAGGCCTTCGGCCTGGCGGCGGGTGCGGAACGCGGCGGTGATCGGCGCGGCGACGACCGGGGCGGACACGCCGTTGGCCGCCAGCACCTCGTACGCCTCGACGCACTCGTCGTTGAGCGGCAGGTTGGCGCGCGCGGCGCGGGCCCAGGACCGCCAGCGGCTGTTGGCGGCGAAGCGCAGCAGGAACCCCCACAGCCCGGGGTCGAGACTGGCGGGCACGTGCAGCGGCGCGGCCGGGTCCAGCAGCGAGCGCAGGCCGTGGCGCAGCACGGAGGGCTCGTTCAGCGGGATGGCCAGGCCCGGCGCGACCCAGCCGGCGTTGCCCCAGGACGCGCCCGCCGCCACGCCGCCACGGTCGACCACGTCCACCTGGACGCCGCGTTCCTGCAGGTACCACGCGGTCGACAGGCCCACGACGCCCGCGCCCACCACGACCACCGAGCGCGGCCAGTTGCCTGCCATGTGCAACCTCCCAGAGGTACGAATGCCGATGTCGCAGCCAGCATGGCCCGGGCGGTCACATGGGGCGTTGTGGGCGGGCGACAATCGAGGCGGCGCGGTTGTGGATCATGCACAACGCTCCAGCCCGGGGTCGCTGCTAGAGCTGTTCCACCTCGTCCGAGGAGGCCGCCAGCATGATGGTCATGGCGAGGCGCTGGCGGGCGTCGTCCAGGTCCAGCGGGGCCAGCTCGCCCATCTTGCGCAGCCGGTTGCGGACGGTGTTGGGGTGGACGCCGAGCCGCTCGGCGGCCGAGGCGAGGTCGCCCTGGCTCTCCAGCCAGGCGCGCAGCGTGGCGGCGAAGTGGGTGCCGTGGCGGCTGTCGTGCCGCAGCAGCGTGGAGACCGGTCCGCGGGCCGGGACCCGGCCGGTGCGCGCGGCCGCGCGCAACCGTCGCAGCAGGATGTCGCCCCACGACTCGTCGTAGGCGGGCGGGACCGCGCCGGGCGGGCCGTCCTCGTGCAGCGCCAGGCACTCGTCGGCCTCCTGGCGGCTCGCGGGCAGCTCCGCCACCTCGGCGGGGGCGCCGATCCCGGCCGCGACGTGGACCTGGCCGGGCAGCTCGGCGCGCAGCGCGGTGATCCATCGGCGGGCCGACTCCGCCTGCTCCGCGGGCAGGATCGTGTAGAGCGTGTCGCCGAGCAGCGCGCTGCGCCCGGGGCGTGACCAGCCGAAACCGGTGGTGGCCTGCTCGAAGGCCAGCAGCAGCGCGGCTTGGCGCTCGCCGCCGGTATGGGCGCGCACCGCGACCACCCGCCACGGCCGCGCCGCCAGGCCCAGCCGGCTGATCGCCGTGACCGCGTCGGCGCTGCCGTCCAGCAGCCGGATGACCAGGTCCGACTCCACCTGCCGCTCCAGGTCGGCGCTGGCCCGCGAGCGCAGCAGGTGCAGCGCCACCGTACGGGCGCCGTCGGCCAGCGCGTGCCGGTGTGCGCCCGTCAGCGGACGTTCGCAGGTCACCCACACCGAGCCGAGCAGCTCGCGGCCGGCCCGCACCGCGACCGCCATCCGCCCGGTCAGCCCGTTGCCGGGGTCGGCCGGGACGAACACCGGCTCGTCCGCCGCCAGCCGGGTGAGCACGCCCTGCTGCTGGAACAGCTCACGCAGCCGGTCGGGGACGCGGCGGGCCAGGATGGTCTCCAGCCGGGCCGGATCGCCCGCCTCCTGCGAACGGGAGTAGGCCAGCACCCGCCAGTGCCGGTCCTCGATGGTCACCGCGCCGCCGATGACGTCGGCCAGGCTGTCGGCCAGCGCGAACAGGTCGGTCGGGCCGCGCCCGGAGGCGGTCTCGCGGCTCTCCAGCACCAGCCCGTACACCACGCCGGCCAGCTGGCTCCACGACACGGCGGGCTCGGCCAGCAGCACCGCCAGGTGGTGCCGGTCGCCCAAGGCGGCGGCCTGCCGCTCCACGCCCGCGCCGCCCCGGTCGCTCAGGGCGGCGGCCTCCACGTCCGCGTCCGCGCCGCCGCCGGGACCGGTCGCGTCGGCGCCGCCCTGGTCGCCGGGGCCGGTCGTGGGTGCCTTGACCAGGACGGCTGTGGCCTTGGCGGCGGTCGCCCACTCCATCGCCTCGGCGAGCGATGAGGCCCCGACGGCCAGGAGCAGGTCGCCGGAGACGTGGCGGTCGGCGGCATCGGCGACGGCCACGCTGCGCAGCCACGCGGTGCGTGCCTGGGGCCGGTTGCACAGCCGCACGCCGTACCCGCCGAGCACGTTCACCAGACGGTCCAGTGTGATCACGGTCAGCCCCTGTCCGGCGAACCGGTCGCGTCGAGCCGTTGTGCCTGCTGCTGCAGATGGGCGAGCATGGCCTTGCCCGCAGGGGTGA